>LNEL01000065.1 GCA_001464935.1 Gammaproteobacteria bacterium Ga0077536 | reverse complement strand
AATTTGTGCGTTGGTTTCCCGTCACCGTATGAAAACGACGCACGTTAATGTGAGAGATGTTGAATGAATATCTATGTTGGAAATTTGGCTTACAGCGTAACTGACGCCGACCTTTCCCAGGCTTTCGGCGCATATGGCACTGTGGCCAACGCGTCCGTGATCAAGGACAAGTTCTCCGGACAGTCCAAGGGTTTCGGCTTCGTCGAGATGCCAAACAACGCGGAAGCGAACGAGGCAATCAAGGCGCTTAATGAAAAGCCGCTGAAAGGCCGCAACATGCGTGTCAACGAGGCGAAACCTCGCGAAGACCGCCCGGCTCGTCCCCCGCGCCGGCAGTCCTACTGAGTTCGACTCCCGAATTCGGTCTCG
>LNEL01000064.1 GCA_001464935.1 Gammaproteobacteria bacterium Ga0077536 | reverse complement strand
GGTCGCCCGCGCCGTGCCCGCGCCGCGCGCCAGTGCCGTCAGGTCGAAGAAACCTGCCCCGTCCGGCACCATACCTCTGAGACCCGCGGGTATTTGCACCGCACACTTCCGTTAAGATGCCGCGCATGATCAGCGCCCCCCCTTTGTTCGGTTACCGCAAGTACTGGGCCTCCCGCTTCGGCACGGCCCCGTTCCTGCCGATGAGTCGCGAGGAAATGGACGAGCTCGGCTGGGATGCCTGCGATGTGATCATCGTGACCGGCGACGCCTACGTCGATCATCCGAGTTTCGGCATGGCCATCGTCGGCCGCATGCTCGAAGCCCAGGGTTTCCGCGTCGGCCTGATTGCCCAGCCGGACTGGCGGGACACCAGCGCGTTCGAGGTGCTCGGCGCACCCCGGCTGTTCTTCGGCATCAC
Source organism: Gammaproteobacteria bacterium Ga0077536 (assembly GCA_001464935.1). Taxonomy (GTDB): domain Bacteria; phylum Pseudomonadota; class Gammaproteobacteria. The sequence goes on along the minus strand of LNEL01000064.1, from coordinate 332,508 downwards.
GGCCGGCAACATGGATTCGATGGTCAACCGCTACACGTCGGACCGCCGCCTGCGCAGTGACGACGCCTACACGCCGGGAGGCATCGCCGGCAAACGACCGGATCGCTCGGTCATCGTCTACTCGCAGCGCGTACGCGAAGCGTTTCCGGACACCCCTGTCGTGGTCGGCGGCATCGAGGCAAGCCTGCGTCGCATCGCCCATTTCGACTACTGGTCCGAAAAGGTGCGCCGCTCGGTGCTGCTCGATGCAAAAGCCGACCTGCTGGTGTACGGCAACGGCGAGCGCCAAATCGTCGAGATTGCGCACCGGCTGGCCGGTGGCGCCGCGGTTGGCGAGCTGATGGACATCCGCGGCACCGCGTTCGTGCAGCGCGGCCCGCGCGAGGGCTGGATCGAAATCGACTCCACCCATCTCGACACACCTGGCCAGCTGAACCCGCCGGTCGACCCGTACGCGATGGAAGAGCCGGCGGCCGCCGGCCCCGCGCCGCAGAACGCCGAACCCGGCGTCACGCAGATTCCGCTGCGAATGGTGCGCGCGGCACGGGACGTGCGAAATGCCGATCGCGCGCGCTCCGCCATCCGCCTGCCGGCCTTTGAACAGGTGCGCGACGACCCGGTGCTGTATGCGCACGCCTCGCGCGTGCTGCACCTCGAAGCGAATCCCGGCAACGCGCGGGCGCTCGTGCAGGCGCACGGCGATATCGATGTGTGGCTGAACCCGCCGCCGATCCCGCTGACCACCGAGGAACTCGACGGCGTCTACGAGCGGCCCTATCAGCGTCGCCCGCATCCGGTCTACGGCGACGCCAAAATTCCCGCCTACGAGATGATCCGTTTTTCGATCTCGATCCAGCGCGGCTGCTTCGGCGGCTGCACCTTCTGTTCGATCACCGAACACGAAGGCCGGATCATCCAGAGTCGCTCGGAGAATTCAGTGATCCGCGAGATCGAGACGATCCGCGATCAGGTCCCCGGCTTCACCGGCGTGATCTCCGATCTCGGCGGGCCGACGGCGAACATGTATCGCCTGTCGTGCAAGAGCCGCGAGATCGAAGCCGCCTGCCGCAAACCGTCCTGCGTGTATCCCGGCATCTGTCCGAACCTCGATACCGATCACGCGCCGCTGATCAAACTGTATCGACGCGCACGTGCACTGCCGGGCATCAAGAAGGTGTTGATCGCCTCCGGCGTGCGCTATGACCTGGCGATCGAATCACCGGACTACGTGCGCGAACTGGCGACGCATCACGTCGGTGGATATCTGAAGATCGCACCGGAAGCGATCGGCGAAGGTCCGCTGTCGAAAATGATGAAGCCGGGCGTCGGCACCTACTACCGCTTCAAACAACTCTTCGACAAGTATTCTCAGGCAGCCGGCAAAGAGCAGTACCTGATCCCCTACTTCATCGCCGCGCACCCCGGCACACGTGACGAAGACATGCTGGAACTGGCGCTGTGGCTGAAGCAGAACGGCTTTCGCGCCGACCAGGTGCAGGCGTTCCTGCCCTCGCCGATGGCCACGGCCACCGCGATGTATCACTCCGGCAAGAATCCGCTGCATCGCGTCAGCCGACGCTCGGAGGAAGTGCATATTCCGAAAGGTCTGCGCGTGCGCCGTCTGCACAAGGCCTTTCTGCGCTACCACGATCCACACAACTGGCCGATGTTGAGGGCGGCATTGCAGCGCATGGGTCGCAGCGATCTGATCGGCAGCGGGCCGGGCAAACTGGTCCCTGCATTCCAGCCGCGAGGCATGGGGGAACAGGCCGAAGGACAGCGCAAGCCCGGCAGTCATCTGCGCACCCAGCACACCGGGTTGCCCCGGATGCCGACACCGCCGCGCGAGCGCAGTGGTCGGCCCGCAGGGCCGCGCAGCGCGACGGGCGGCCGGCCTCTGCCGGGCAAGAAAGGCCGCTGAGACCGGCGCTGTTCCGCGGAACAGCGCCGCAGCGCGCCAGCCGCCGTCGGCGCTTCAGCCTGAACACATCCCTGTGCTCAGCCAACACGGCGTCGGCACGGGTGACCCGGGGCGCGCCGTGCGTGCCGGCATTCGCGCGCGGGCCGCGTGGAATTTCATTGTCGTTTCCAGATTCAATTGCTACAGTCAATTCAACCGCTAACGGGTAGCTGAAACCGGCGCGATGCGCGCAAGGTTTCGGGATGGGCAGCGTCGATACAAGACCTGCCATCCTCGCGCTGCAGGGCCGATGCCCAACTTCACTGCCATTGGTTGGGTGCAGGTCGATTGTCGTGCAAGCAATGGCAGCGTGAGGGGACCCGCTTCCTATGAATATCTACGTTGGCAATCTGCCGTACACCATTACCGAGGATGAATTGCGCAGCGCTTTCGAGCGCTATGGCGCCGTGACCTCGGCCAAGATCGTCATGGACCGTGAGACCGGTCGTTCGAAGGGTTTCGGCTTCGTGGAGATGCCGGAACAGGATGAGGCAGAAGCTGCCGTGAAGGCCCTCGATGGCGCGCCGCTGAACGGCCGTCCGGCGCGCGTCAATCCGGCGAAGCCCCGCACCCCGGGCCCGGGTGGCGGCGGTGGCGGCGGATATGGCGGACCGCGTCGTCCCAATGGGGGTGGCGGCGGCATGCGCCCGCGCTGACGCCAACGACCCAGACAACCACGGCGGGCGGCCGCAGGGCCATCCGTCGTGGCGCATCGTTGTCGCGGCCCGCAGTCAGGCAACGCGACGTGCCCACCCCGCGCCTGCCGCGGCGCTCCCCGACGACGGACATCCGAGCATGCTGACGATCTATTCCCATCCCGAGTCGGGCAACAGCTACAAGGTTCGCCTGCTCCTGTCGTTTCTCGACCTGCCCCATCGCCTCGTCGATGTCGACCTGATGACCGACGAACAACATCAACCGGCCTATCTCGCGATCAATCCGCGCGGCGAAGTGCCGGCCATGACGGACGGCACGCTGACGCTGCGCGATTCGGCGGCGATCCTGGTCTACCTCGCGTCGAGCCACGGCGCGGAGCCCTGGTATCCCCAGCGGCCGGCGGCCATGGCCGAGATCACCGAATGGCTCGCGTTCGCCGCGAGCTGGGTGCAGTACGGCGTGTTCACGGCGCGCGCGCTGCTGTCCTTCGGCATTCCGGCCAACGGACTGCCGCCGACGTTTCAGGCCAGCCTCGATGAGGCGCGCATTCGGGGTCGGCGCTCGCTCGAAATCCTCGATGCCCATCTCGAACACCAGGCATGGCTGACCGGTGCACAGCCGACGATTGCCGACATCGCGAATTTTCCGTACGTGGCGCTGGCGCCGATGGGTGACATTTCACTGTCCCCGTATCCGGCGGTCGAAGCGTGGATTGCACGCTTCAAGGCCCTGCCACGCTTCATTCCGATCGACGGACTCGACGATCCCGGCTATCGCCGGCGCCAGATCGCGAGCGGCGCGGGCTGAAAGCCGCCACGCCCGGTCCGGGCCAAGCATCGACACTCAGAAGCTGAGCTGCAACGACAGGTAGTACGCGTCCTGGTCGGGCCTGTCCGCAATGCGGCCGAGGTCGACATAGGCGGCCGTCAGCGCGACCTGTTTGTGCGGCAGCCACGCCGCGAACACGTCGAAGCCATGCTCTTCGTCGAACGAGCGGAGATTGTTCGGACGCGTGCGGTACTCGCCGCCGACGATGAACCGGTCCGTCAGGAACATGCCGAGACTGCCTTCGAACTGTGGCCGGTAACCGTCTTCGCGGTCGCCGCCGAACCCCAGGATGCCGAACTGATTCGCGCGCGTCGCGCGCGTCGCGAGATTCACGAGCAGATTGCGGCCAAGTGCGCCCCCCAGGTAGACCTTGGTCGCGGCGAGGTAGAAATCGACACCATCCCGGTCGGCAGCGCCGAGCAGCGCCGGCACCGCGAAATCCAGGTTGCGCTTGTACTGGACGCCTGCCGCCACCTGCGGCCACGGCCGATCCTGGTCATAGACCGCATCGCCCCAGAGTTTCAGTTTGGCGCCGACGATGTTCTGTTCGATGGCCTGGCCCGGCACGGTATCGCCGAGGTCGAAGTGCTGGCGGGCGAACGACAGTTCGAGGCGGTCGTACAGCCCGACCGCGCCGCCGACGCTGCGCAGGGCGAAATGTCCGGTGTCGAGATGGGTCGCGAACGCCGCCCCGCCCACTTCGTCGCGCGTGCCGTAGCCGGCAATCAGCGCCCACGGCACGAGGCCGCCGCCCCCCGCGCCTTCGAATTGCATCACGCCACCGGTCGCGAGCAGGCGCCCGCCCGCCGCCGGCGCCCACGCCGGCGTCAGGACCGCCAGCAGCAGCGCCGTCCCCGTTAGCAGGCACTTCAAGGAGCCCCGCCGCGCCGCCGATAAGAAGTGCTCTTCCGCTGCAGCGAATGTCATGTCGATTGCCTTCCGGTTCGTCACAAGCCTGTTAACGGTCGTGCTGGCGGGCGCTTTAACGGCCTGTGCCAGCACCCCGCCCGCCACCGTCACGCTGTACGACAGGCTCGGCGGGGCCGTGACGGTGCAGGCCATCGCAGCGCGCGTCATCGACGGTTTCGCCACAGCTCCCGACGGTGCGCGGGCCTTCGACCGCGTGAAGCTACCGCGCGTCAAGCGCGGTCTCGGCGAGTTTCTGTGTGTCCTCGCCGACGGTCCGTGCCACTACTCGGGCGACGACATGAAAGTCGTGCATGCCGGCCTGAACATCAGCGAGCGTGAATTCAATGCGCTGGTCGAGCATCTGCGCGCGACCCTCGACGCGCTCGACGTGCCTCAGGGCGCGAAGAACGAACTGCTGCGCAGGCTGGCACCGATGCGTCGGGACATCGTGAGCGCCGCGGCCACCGCCCCCCCCGGAGACGACGGCTGATGACGCGCGGCTGGCTGGTCGTGCTGGGCGTCGCCCTGACGGCGACACTGCCTGCGCGCGCCGGCAACCTGCAGGTGACGCTGCGCGATCAGACCGGTGCAGCCGTCGCTGACGCGGCGGTGATCCTGCGCGCCGACACGGCCGGCATGCCGGTCGCCGGCAGCGCGCAGATCGATCAAATCGACAAACGCTTCGTGCCGGCAGTCTCGCTGGTGCCGACCGGCACGGCCATTTCATTTCCGAACAAGGACAATATCCGCCATCACGTGTACTCGTTCTCGCCGGCCAGGACTTTCGAACTGAAGCTGTACTCGGGCGTGCCATCCGCCCCCGTCGAGTTTCCCGAGCCGGGACTCGTCGTGCTCGGCTGCAATATCCACGACGGGATGATCGCCTACATCTACGTGGTCGATACACCCTACGCGGCGCTGTCCGATCGCGAAGGGCGTGCGACGCTGGAGGGACTCGCCGCCGCGCGCTACCAGCTCGAAGTCTGGCATCCCCGTCTGCGTGAACCCGCGATCATCGACGCCGCGCTCGATCTCGGCGACGCCGCGCGCGCGCTCGAACCCGTGCTCACGCTCGAGCCGCTCCCGACAGCGCCGCCGCCGCTGGAGTGATGCGTGGCCACCCGTAGTCTGCGCAGCCGCTTCGTCGTGGTCTTCCTCGGCCTGGTGCTGATCGTGACCACGCTCGGCCTCAGCGTCGTCGACTACGCGATCAGGCACAACGCCCGCGAACAACTGGCCGCGGAGCTCGCCACCAGCGAACGCGTGTTTCGCCGGATTCTCGCCGACAGCACCGCGCGGCTCGCACAGGCGGCCTCGGTCCTGTCGGCCGACTTTGCGTTCCGGACGGCGGTCGCCACCGGCGATCGCGACACGGTGATCTCCGCGCTCGCCAATCATGGCGACCGGATCGATGCCGACCTGATGATGATCATCGATCGCGACGGGCTCGTCACCGCCAGCACATCGAGCGACACGCCCACCGGCAGTCCGTTTCCGAAGCCGGCCCTGTTCGAGCGCGCACGCGACGGCGGCGGTGCCGCAGGTTTCATGATCCGGGGCGATCGCCTGTACCAGACCGTGCTGGCGCCGGTGCAGGCGCCGACGACGATCGGCTGGGTGGCGATGAGCTTCGAGATCGATGCGCGCATGGCACGCGAACTGAGCGAACTGACCTCGACCGAACTGGTTTTCGTGCTCGAATCAGCCGCGGGCGACTGGCATGTCGTCGGTGCAGGCGACACCGAAGGCGCAAGGACGGCCCTGCTCACGCCTCTGCGCAGCGACCGGCCGCGCGATGCGGTTCCGCATGCCGTCGGCGACGACCTGTTGCTGGCCTCGATGCTCGACGCCGACAGCGACTCGGCGGCCGCCGTCCTGCGACTGCCGCTGGCCACCGCACTCGCCCCGTTTGCGCCGTTGCAACGCTTCCTGTTCGTGCTGGCCATCGGCGCGCTGACCGCCACCGCAGCCGGCAGTGCGCTGCTCGCGCGCGGCATCACGCGCCCGCTGAGTCAGCTCGCGGAGGTGGCGCGCGTGATCGCGAATGGCGATTACAGTCGCGCGGCGACCGTCGAACGCGACGACGAGGTCGGCGCGCTGGCGCGCGCGGTCAACGCGATGCGCGAAGGCATCGCCATGCGCGAATCTACCATCATGGATCTCGCGTATCGCGACCCGCTGACGCGGCTGCCGAACCGTGCCCTGTTCCTCGAGCGCGCCGAGCAGGCGCTCACCGTGGCCAGCGGGCGCGACGGCCGGGTCGCCGTGCTGCTGCTCGGTGTCGACAATTTCCGCTACGTGACGCATACGCTGGGCCACCAGCTCGGAGAGCGCCTGCTCGGCGCGCTCGCGCTGCGCCTCGATGGCCTGGTCCCGCGTCGGGTCGACACCCTCGCGCGCGTCGGCGGCGAGCAGTTCGCGGTGCTGCTCGACGGCGCCGACACCGCCGCCGCCAGCGTCATGGCGACCCGCCTGCTGCAGGCCCTCGAAGAACCTTTCCGGATCGACGAGCAGATCGTCGATCTCGGCGTCAGCATCGGCTTGGTCGAGTTTCCCGCGCACGGCGAGGACGTCGCAACGCTGCTCCAGCACGCGGAACTGGCGTTGTCCGTCGCGCGCCGCGCGCGCACTGACTACGCGGTCTACGAGCCTGGCTTCGATCAGAGCCCCGAGCGCCTGTCGCTGCTCGGCGAACTGCGACGGGCTGTCGAAGGCGATCAGCTCGTGCTGTTCTACCAGCCCAAGCTCGACCTGCGCAGCGGCGAACCCGCGTACGTCGAAGCGCTCGTCCGCTGGCAACATCCGGTGCGCGGCTTCGTGCCGCCGGACAAGTTCATACCGTTCGCCGAGCAGACGGGCTACATCCGCGTGCTGACCCTGTGGGTGCTGAACGCGGCGCTGCGCCAGTGCGCGGCCTGGCAGCGGCGCGGCATCGGGCTTCGCATGTGCGTGAACCTGTCGGCACGCGATCTGATGAATGCCGATCTGCCGCACGTGATCCGGCGGCTGCTCGACGAACTCGCACTCGATCCGGGCCTGATCTGGCTCGAGATCACCGAGAGCGCGATCATGGAAGATCCGGTGCGCGCGCAGCAGGTCATCAATGCGCTCGACGGCATGGGACTGCGCCTGTCGATCGACGATTTCGGCACCGGGTATTCGTCGCTGGCCTATCTGAAACGCCTGCCCGTCGACGAACTGAAGATCGACAAGGCATTCGTGCTGACGATGGACCGCGATCAGGACGACGCGACGATCGTCCGCAGCACGATCGAACTCGGCCACAACCTGGGCCTGACCGTCGTCGCCGAAGGCGTCGACAGTGAGCGGGCGCTCGCGCTGCTCCGGGAATGGGGCTGTGACGTGGCGCAGGGTTTCCATATCTGCCGGCCGCTGCCGCCGGAGCAGCTCGAAGCCTGGCTGGCCAGTCCCGACAGCCGGCGCTTCGAACAGCGCGCCGCACAGCGGCGTCTCGCCTGAGTCCGCCGCGGCGGCGCCGATTTCTGCTATAAATCGGCCCATCACAGTCGAGGCAGGCCGAGGCCCCCGGCATCGGCAGCATCACCGCCGCCAGAACCACCGCACGAGGAGCTGCGATATCCATGAATCTCACCGGCAAGCGCGTGCTGATCACCGGCGCGAACGGTGCGCTGGGCCGCGCCGTCACCGCCCAGGCGCGCGCCGCGGGCGCGGACACGATCGGCGTCGATCTCGAGTTCGACGAACACATCGAAAAGCTGCCCGGGACCTGGCTGCGCGTCGATCTGACCGACACCGCCGCGGTGCTCGCAGCCTTCCGTCACGCCGGCGAGTTCGACGCGCTGTTCAACGTTGCCGGCGGCTTCGCGATGGGCACGAGCGCGTACTCGACCGCGACCGCCGAATGGGACCTGATGTTCAGGCTCAACGTCGACACGATGCGCAATGCGGTGCGCGCGACGGTGCCGATGATGATCGAGCGCGGTCACGGCAGCATCGTCAATGTCGGCGCCCAGTCCGCGCGCGAGGGACTGCCCGACATGAGCGCGTACTGCGCGGCCAAGAGCACCGTGATGCGGCTGACGGAGAGTCTCGCGCGCGAGTTGCGGGCGCACGGCATCAACGTCAACGCCGTGCTGCCGAGCATTCTCGACACGCCGCGCAACCGGGCCGACATGCCGGAGGCCGATTTCAGCCGCTGGGTGCAGCCGATCGACCTGGCGAGCGTGATCTGTTTTCTCGGCAGCGACGCCGCCCGCGCGGTCCACGGCGCCCTGATCCCCGTTGTCGGCCTGTCCTGACGGCGGGCTTTGCACACCGCAGCGCATCGCTTATCCTCGCCGCCCGCCCCAGTTCCCGGCTTCAGCCCATGACACACCGCGTATTCGTCGACGGACAGGAAGGCACCACGGGCCTTCAGATCCACGCCCTGCTCGCGCGTCGCACCGATCTGGACGTGCTGACGATAGACGCCGCCGAGCGCAAGGACCCGGCGGCCCGCGCGCGCCTGCTGAACGCCGCCGACATCGCGTTCCTGTGCCTGCCGGACGACGCCGCGCGCGCGGCGGTCGAACTGGTGACGAATCCGGATACCTGCATCATCGACGCGAGCACCGCCCATCGCACGGCGCCGGGCTGGACCTTCGGTCTGCCGGAACTCGCACCCGAACAGCGTGGAAGACTGCGCGCGGCCAAGCGCATCGCGAACCCCGGCTGTCACGCGACCGCGTTCATCCTGCTGCTGCGGCCGCTGATCGACGCCGGCCTCGTGCCGGCTGGCGCGCTCGTCACGGCGACGTCTGTGACCGGCTATTCCGGCGGCGGCAAGAAGATGATCGAACAGTACGAAACGGATGACGACGCGCGGCTGAAGGCCCCGCGCCAGTACGCGCTGTCCCTGGTGCACAAGCATGTGCCGGAAATGATGACGCACACCGGGCTCGAACACCGTCCGCTGTTCATGCCGATCGTGTCGAACTTCTACAAGGGGCTTGCGGTCAGCGTGCCGCTGCACCTGTCTCAACTCGCGCCCGGCACCGATGGCGCCAGCCTGCATCGCGCGTTGTCGGCGCGCTATGCCGGCGAGCGTTTCGTACGCGTGCTGCCACTGGGCGCGCAGCAGGACGGCTACCTCGACGTCCAGGCCTGCAACGACAGCAATGACTGCGAAATCATGGTGTTTGCCAGCGAGACGCAGGCCGTGCTCGTCGCGCGGCTGGACAATCTCGGCAAGGGCGCGAGCGGCGCGGCGGTGCAGTCGATGAACCTGCACCTCGGCGTCGACGAAAGCCTCGGTCTCACGCCCTGACGGCGTCAGCGCCAGGCAAAGTCAGGCTGGTCGTAATGTGCGACCCGGGTCTGCGCGCCGCGCAGACAGACCTCCCGGAACTGCAGCAGGATGGCGGCCGTCGGCGCCGCGATCCAGGTCTCGCCAATCGGCATCCTCAGCACCGGGCGGCCGGCCTCCGGCCCGTCCTCGAGCAGCGGCGCGTCCCCACGCAGGAACTCGGTGAGCGGGATCCGGTGGACGGAGGCGACCTCGTGCGGGTTGATCTGCAATGCGGGCTGCGCGCCGCCCCACACGACCACCGGCGTCATCGTGAAGCCCGAGCGCGTCGGGTACGCGTCGAGGCGTCCCAGGATCGCACTGTCCGGCACGCACAGCCCGACTTCCTCGAACAGTTCACGCAGCGCGGCCTCTTCCGGCGACTCGCCGGGGTCGATGCGACCACCGGGCAGCGCCCATTGCCCCGCATGGCGTCGCAGATGCGCTGCACGCCGCGTCAGCAGCAGCGCCGCGCGGGGCTCATGCCCGGTGCCCGGCGGCAGCCCAGGGACGTCTGCGCCGGTGCCCTCGTCAGTCACCACGACGGCCACCGCCGCCCCGAGGCCCGGGCCGCCGTCCTGGCGCGGGAACGCGGCAAGCCGTGCCACGATGCTGAGTCGCAGGTCGTCATCGAATATCATGCCCGCCATCTTGCCATGACCAACGCCTCGGCGCGGACCTGTCGCGCGCGAGCCAGGATTCGTTCACATGTCTACGGCTAGCACCTCCACCACGCCGACCCGGCGCCTGATGCTGGGCGCGATCGGCGTCGTCTATGGCGACATCGGCACCAGCCCGCTCTATGCGCTGAAGGAGACCTTCGCCGGCCATCATCCGATCGCGGTGGAGCCGGCAACGGTGCTCGGCGTGCTGTCGCTGGTGTTCTGGTCGATCATGGTGCTGGTCACGCTGAAATACGTGACCATCATCATGCGCGCCGACAACCGCGGCGAAGGCGGCAGCCTCGCGCTGCTGGCGCTCGTGTCCTCGGTCATGCGTGGGCGCGTCCAACAGTGGGGCCTGCCGCTGCTCGGCATCTTCGCCGCCGCGCTGTTCTTCGGCGACAGCATGATCACGCCCGCCATCTCGGTGCTGAGCGCCGTCGAAGGCCTCAAGGTGATTGCCCCGGGTCTTGAACCGGTCGTGGTGCCGGTGACCGCCGGCATCCTGCTCGCCCTGTTCGCCATCCAGAAAAACGGCACCGCGAAGGTCGGCCTCGTCTTCGGGCCCGTCATGATCCTTTGGTTCACGACGCTCGCGCTGCTCGGCGTGATCCAGATTGCCGCCCACCCGGGCGTGCTGCTCGCGGCGCTGCCGACGCACGCCTTCGCGTTCGTCAGCGCGCATCCGATGACGGCGTTCTTCGCGCTGGGCGCCGTGGTGCTCGCCGTCACCGGCGGCGAGGCGCTGTACACCGACATGGGACACTTCGGCCGACGTCCGATCCGGCTCAGCTGGTTCGGCTTCGTGATGCCGGCCCTGCTGTTGAACTATTTCGGGCAGGGCGCCCTGCTGATCGCCGATCCGGAGGCGATCAGGAGCCCGTTCTACCTGCTGGCGCCGGGCTGGGCGCTGGTGCCGATGGTGATCCTGGCGACCTGTGCCACGGTCATCGCCTCGCAGGCGGTGATCTCCGGCGCCTTTTCCGTCGCACGACAGGCCGTGCAACTCGGCTACCTGCCGCGCATGACGATGATCCATACCTCGGGTCGCGAGGCGGGCCAGATTTACGTGCCGTTCACCAACTGGATCCTCTGCACCGCCGTGCTGGGGCTGGTGTTCGGCTTCGGCTCCTCGAGCAGTCTCGCCGCCGCCTATGGCATTGCGGTGACGGCAACGATGATGATCGACACCATCCTCGTCGGCTTCGTGATGCTCTACCTGTGGAAATGGCCGCCGCTCGTGGCGCACGCGCTGGCCGGCACGCTGATCGCAATCGACCTGGCGTTCTTCGGTTCCAATGCGCTGAAGATTGCCGACGGCGGCTGGTTCCCGATCGTCGTCGCCATCGTGTCCTTCACGCTGCTGACCACCTGGAAGCGGGGCCGCGCCCAGGTGTTCAGCCGGATGAAGGCCGACAGCATTCCGCTGGAGGTGCTGCTGTCATCGATCGACGACATCCTGCGCGTGTCCGGCACCGCGGTGTTCATGACCAGCGATGCCGACGGCACACCGACCGCGCTGCTGCACAACCTCAAACACAACAAGGTGCTGCACGATCGCATTTTCATGCTGACGGTCGTCACCGAAGAAAAACCCTATGTCCCGGAAGCCGAACGGATCGAGTACACCGACCTCGGCCACGGCTTCTACCGCCTGATCTGCCATTACGGCTTCATGCAGCAACCGGACATTCCGGCGGCCCTGGCGGCCTGCGGCTGCCACGGCCATACGTTCGACATGATGGACACGACCTTCTACCTGAGCCGCGAAGTGATCGTACCGAGCCTCGCGCCGGTCATGGCACTGTGGCGCGAGCGCCTGTTCGCGGTGATGAATCAGAACGCGACGCCCGCCCACGAGTTCTTCCGCATCCCGACGAACCGGGTCGTCGAACTCGGTACCCAGCTCGAAATGTGACCGGACGCGTCCGCGCGAAGACGCGGGCGCGAATTGCACGCACGACGCGCTACAGGAAGTCCGGAAAGTCGCGCGACACGCGCATCGTGAACTGCGGGGCGCGCTTCTCGAGAAACGACAGCACCCCTTCGCGCGAATCCGGCGCGCCACCGACATACCACAGCGCCTTGGACTCCAGCGCAAACGCGTCCCGTGGATGGGCCGCGCCCTGCATGCGCCACAACAGGCGCCGCGCAATCGCGACGGAGACCGCGCTGGTGCTCGCGGTGAACTCACGCGCCAGCGCGCGGGCGCGCGGCAGCAGTTCTTCGGGGGCCAGCAGTTCGCTGACGAGCCCCTTGTCGAACGCTTCCTGACCGTTGAAGACGCGCCCGCTCATGAACCACTTGAGCGCCTGTTCGATGCCGACGATCCGCGGCGCGAACCACGAACTGCACGCATCGGGCGCGATCCCCCGCTGGGCGAACACGAAACCCATCTTGGCCTTGGCCACGCCGAGCCGTACATCGCAGGCCAGCGTCATCGTCAGCCCGACGCCTGTCGCCGGTCCGTTGATGGCGGCGATCACCGGCTTTCTCATGTCGAACAGCCGCAGCGTCAGCTCGCCGCCGCCGTCGCGATGTTCGTCGATGGATTGATGGCTTTTGTTGTTGAAGGTCTCCCCGCCACCCGACAGATCCATGCCCGCGCAGAAGCCGCGCCCGGCGCCGGTGAGAATCACGGCGCGTACCGCGTCATCGGCGTCCGCCGCCTCGAGTGCGGCGAGCAGCGCGTGATGCAGCGTCATGTTGTAGGCATTCAGGACCTCGGGCCGGTTCAGCGTGATCGTCAGCACGCCCTCGCTGAGGTCGGTCAACACCACCTCGCTCATGCGACCCTCCGGTCTTCGATCATCGGCAGGATCTCCTCGCAGGCGCGACGCGTCTGGTCGAACATGTCCTTGTCGCCGAGGGCCAGCGGCAGCAGCACGAACTTCGAGGCCCCGACCGCCTTGTACTCCTCGATGCGCCGGATGATGTCCTTGACGCTGCCGACCGCGAGCAGCGGCCTGAGGTCGATCTCGTCGCCGATACCTGCACGGCGGACCAGCGGCACCTGCCCAATCACCGGGTCATCGATCGAGCCGATGCGGAACGCGAGCGAGGTGCCGTAGTGGTCGTCGTCGATGCGGCGACCGAGCGCCGCCGACTCGGTGCGGATGGTCGTGATCGCATGGCCGACCTGCTCGGGTGTCGCGATGCCGCCGATCCAGCCGGTGCCCAGCTTCGCCGTGCGCTTCAGCGCCGGCTCGGCATTGCCGCCGATCCACAGCGGCAACGGCTGCTGAATCGGGCGCGGGGTGATCGACGCGTCCTTGTACTGGAAGAACTTGCCTTCGAAGGTCACGGATTCCTGCGTCCACAGCATGTTCAGGAGCTGGAAGATTTCTGTCGAGCGCGCACCGCGGTCGGACGAACTGCGGCCCGTCGTGCGCCATTCGATTGCATTCGGATACCCGACGCCGAACATCGGCAACAGACGGCCGTTGCTGAGGAAGTCGATCGTCGCGCACTGCTTGGCGAGCACGAGCGGATCGCGCAGCGGCGCAACGATCGCGTTCATGCCGAACTTGATCTTCTCGGTGCAACCCGCCAGCGTCGCCATCACGCTGACGGCTTCGAGGTAAGGATCGGCGGACACGAGGCGATCGGTCTGCCACACCGAATCGACTTTGTAGCGTTCGAGCAGCTGCACCCATTCGAACCAGCTGCCGGGTTTGTCGAACGGAAAACTGGCGATGCCGAAACCGGCGCGAATGGCCATGATCAGAACTCCATCGGATTGCGGAAGTGGGATCGGAAGATCCGATCGCGATGTTCAACGAGGATCGGATCGACCGCGGCGGCCAGCGCCGGGTCGTCCATGCCGGTCCGGTAAACGCTGCGCCACATCTCGACCATCGGGCACTCGGCCTCCGGCTGCAGCGCCACCAGGTTCATGAACGACACGAAATAGACATCGAGCGCGCTGAGGGCGTCGCCGACGAAGAAATGCCGGCCAGCCGCATACTGCTGCTTCAGCTGGCTCGTCAGCGCGCGCAACTGCGCCACCACGCGCCCCTTGGCCGCTGCAGCAGCCGCGGTGCTGTAGCCGTACTTGCGCCCCATGTGCAGCACACCTGCGGGCGCCTGGCCGGACTCGATCATCGGCTCGAACAGCTGCAGGCGTCGATTCCAGCCCAGCCCGTTCTCGCCGCAGATCTCGAATGACAGGCCTATCGTCAGGGCGCGTGCCAGCGGGTCGGCGGGCAGCAGGGCGGGCGTCGGCGCAATTCGCTCGGCGAGCATCAGGATGTCGAGCCAGCGATTGATCGGTGCTTCGTCGTTCCACACGACCACCGGTCCGCTGTCTGCGCCCGACCACCGGGCGGCCGCCTCGTTCGTCTCGCCCGCTGCCCACGGCGCTGCAACGTAAGGGACGGCCTTGAGGTCGAAAATGGCTTTCGCCGCGACGCCCCACGGGCTCGCAATGCCCTGCACGAGCACCATGCGCAGCCCGTGCCCATGAATCACTTCATCGAGCGAACGCCATTCGATCATCGGGGGATCCTCCGGTCGGGTCTGCGGGGCACGTGGATTACAGTTCCATTGGTTGGCGGAAGTAGGCCTGGAACACGCGATCGCGATGGGCGATCAGCACGGGATCGAGCGCGGCCCTGATCGTCTCGTCGTGCAGCGCGAACATCGGCCGGATCGCCTCCGCGACCGGGCACTGCGCGGGCGGCAACAGATCGATCAGGTTCATGAACGCGACCCAGTACAGATCGAGCGCGGTCAGCGTCTCGCCGACGAAGAACGGCCGGCCGCGCGCATGCTGGGCTTTGAGCTGCGTGGCCAGCGCGGCGATCTGCTGCGCGGTGCGCTCGCCCGCCACCCGCGCGTCGGCCTGGTTGTACCGATACCTGGCTCCCATGCGGGCGACGCCCTCCGGTGGGTCCGGCGCGTCGAGCATCGATGCGAACATCTGCAGGCGACGGTTCCAGCCGAGCCCGAGTTCCCCGCACAGTTCGTTCGACAGTCCCAGCATCAACGCGCGATCGAGCACATCGGACGGCAGCAGCGAGGGCACCGGCGCCAGTCATTCGGCGAGCATCAGGATGTCGACCCAGCGATGCAGCGGGCGTTCGTCCTGCCACGCCACCACGGGCGCGTTGCTCACGCCCGCCCACGCGAGCAATTCGTCGTTCGTCCCGCCCGCCTGCTGCGCGGCGACGACGTAGTCGAGCCCCTTGAATTCGAAGATCGCTTTCGCGGCCTGGCCCCATGGGCTCGGAAAGCCCTGCACGAGCACCAGGCGCAGGCCGGGGTGCGCGATGAGGTCGGCCAGCGGCAGATAATTCAGCATCGAAGTTACCCCGTTCGGATGAGAGGCCGGCGCGCCCACGCGCAGCCGATTGTCACCGCCTCAACTCGCCGTATCCTACGCTGAACACCCGGCACAATTCGACCCGAATCATGACCGACGCACTTCATTCGAGAGACCGCGACATCGACTTGCCCGACACGCTGCCGCACGCGCCTTGCGTACACGCTGCCACGCGAATGGTCCTCGACGCCCGCCAGCCGCCATGGCAGCGCAGCGGCATTCGACTCGCACGCGGCCAGGCCTACAGCGTGTTCGCGCGCGGGCGCATAGACTGGGCCAACGGTGTGCCCGACCTGCATGCAGGCCCCCGTTTTCACCTGTGGTGTCGCGTCAGTCCCGGTGGCCGCATCCGCAATCTGCGCGAAGAGACGGACAGCTTCGAGGCCGATGTCGACGGTGAACTGGAACTCGGCCTGTACATGGGCATGTGGCGCGACGCCTACGGCGAGCTCGCGACCGATGCGGCGCTGTACGCACGACTCAGCGGCGCGCTCGAGGTGCTCGTCGTCGCCTGGCAGGGCTCGGCGCTCGACGGTCTCGACGCCCTGACGCGCACGCCCGGGGATTGCTACGCCACCGAAGCCATTCACCTGCGCACGCCCGTAGCCGTACCCGAGGGCTGGCAGCACCTGGTCGAAATCGGCGAGACCCATTTGTTCAGCGCAGCGCACAACGACGAAGGTGCGCCGGCCATCCGCATCAGCGGCGAGGACGATCAGGGCATTCTGTGCCGCCCGTGCGACATCCCGCTGTCGCCCGACACGCGCCTGCGCTGGCGCTGGCGCCTGCACGAGTTGCCGAGCGCGGTCGCCGAGAATTCGGTGCGCGCACACGACTACATCTCGATCGCAGCCGAATTCGACAACGGTCGCGATCTGACCTGGTTCTGGAGCACCTGTCTCGCACCGGACGCGCACTTCGATTGCCCGGTCCGATACTGGTCCGCGCGCGAAACACACTTCGTCGTGCGCAGCGGACGTGCAGGCCTCGGCCACTGGCAGCGCGAGGAACGGCCCGTCTGGGAGGACGTCGCGCACGCGATGGGGCCACCCCCCGGGCGCATCGTGCGGGTGTGGCTGATTGCCGTCGCGAGCTTCCAGCACGGACGGCTGCGCGCGGAATTCAGCGATATCGAAATCAGCGACGGGCAGCAGCGCTGGTCGCTGCTGTAGGCGAGGTGCCGGAGGCGCCGGTTCGGTGTATCGTGACGCCCGCTCTCAGCAGTACGCAGAGGAAAACATGAGCGTTTACGATCAAAAGCCCTGGCTCGGCCAGTACAGCGCCGGGGTCCCCGCCGAGGTCCGGCCCGAATTTCCGGATGCGCTGTCGATGTTCCGGCACGCGCTCGCGCGCGATCCGTCCCGCACGCTGATCCACTATTTCGACAGCAGCATTGCCGTCGGCGACATCGACCGCATGAGCGATGCACTCGCCGTCGCACTCGCCGCGCGCGGCATCAGGCGCGGCGACCGCATCGCGGCCTACCTGCAGAACGTGCCGCAGTTCGTGCTGACGATGCTCGCCGCGTGGAAACTCGGCGCGATCCTGGTGTCGTGCAACCCGATGCTGCGGCACAAGGAAGTCGGCGTCATTCTCAACGATTCCGGCGCCCGGGTGCTGGTGACGCTCGAGTCCCTCTATCACGAAGTCGCGCGCGCCGTCGTGCCGGATTCCAAAGTCGAACTCGTGCTGACGACGTCCGAACTCGAATTCCTCGGCCCGAATCGTCCGGCGTTGCTGAAGGATTCGACGCGCCAGCCCTGCGACGGCGCCACCGATCTGATGACGCTGATCGCCGAGTTCAACGGCCAGCGCCCGGCGCCGGTGACGATCAGCGGCGACGACGTCGCGCTGCTGACCTACACCTCGGGCACGACCGGCCCGCCGAAAGGCGCGATGAACCTGCACCGGAACATCGTCTACAACACGCAGGTCTATCGCGAGTGGATGAAGCTGTCGTCCGCTGACGTGATCCTCGGCGTCGCGCCGCTGTTCCATATCACCGGGCTCATTGCGTGCGTCACGACCGCGATGCTGCTGCCGTGCCCGCTGGTGCTGTATTTCCGCTTCGACCCGGCAACGACCGCCGAACTCGTCGAACTGCACGGCGTGACTTTCGTGGTCGCCTCGATCACGGTGTTCATCGCGCTGATGAACAACGAAGAGGCACGCAAACGTGATTTCTCGACGCTGAAGAAGGTTTACAGCGGAGGTGCGCCGGTGTCGCCGGCACAGGTCGAGGCGTTCCAGAACATGTTCGGCGCCTACATCCACAACATCTACGGAATGACGGAAACGACCAGCCCCACGCATGCCGTGCCGCTCGGCGGCCAGGCACCGGTCGATCCGAACACGGGAGCGCTGTCGGTCGGCGTGCCGGTGTGCGGGGCGATCGTCCGGATCTGCGATGACGAAGGCCATGAACTGCCGACCGGCGAGATCGGCGAACTCGTCTCGGGCGGGCCGATGGTCGTGCCGGGCTACTGGGAGAAGCCTGAGGAAAGTGCGCAGGCCTTCGAGGCCCGCGGCATTCACACCGGCGATGTCGGCTTCATGGACGCCGACGGCTGGTTCTACATCGTCGACCGCAAGAAAGACCTCATCATCGCCTCGGGCTACAAGGTGTGGCCGCGCGAAGTCGAAGATGTCCTTTACACGCATCCGGCCATCCGCGAGTGCGCGGTCGTCGGCGTCGTCGATGCCTATCGGGGCGAGACGGTGAAAGCCTACGTGAGCCTGCGCCCCGGCATGGACGCGACGGGTCAGGACATCGTGGAGTTCTGCAAGGATCGCATGGCCGCCTACAAACGGCCGCGCGAAGTCGAGGTGCTGCCCGAACTGCCGAAGACCGCGAGCGGCAAGATCATGCGCCGCGAACTGCGCAAGTAGCGGGGAGCCCCGCGGCGCCGCCCGGCTCCCCGGGCGTCGTCCGCGACGGCGCGCACGGGGGCCGGCTCAAGGGTCGAGCAGCGCGGTGTACACCGCGAGGTCCGGCGCGGAATGGCAGCAGAACACGATTTCGTCGAACGCGTCAGCGGCGACACCCTGGCGCACGGTGTCGATCGCGATCGGCGCCGCCAGCGCGACGGGATAGCCATAGATGCCCGTGCTGATGGAAGGAAACGCTATCCGCCTGCAACCATGGTCGCGCGCCAGCAGCAACGACTGTCGATAGCACGACGCCAGCAGCGCCGGCTCGCCGTTTGAACCGCCGCGCCAGACCGGACCGACGGTATGGATGACATGGCGTGCCGGCAGTGCGAAGCCTGGTGTGATCCGCGCTTCGCCCGTCGGACACCCGCCAAGGCGCGCGCAGGCGGCGAGCAGTGCTGGCCCTGCCGCACGGTGAATGGCGCCGTCGACGCCGCCGCCCCCGAGCAGGCGCTCATTGGCCGCATTGACGATGGCATCGACCGCCAGGCGGGTGATGTCCGCCAGGACGGCCTGCAAACTGACTGCTGACATTCCCGTTCTCCTACACGCCGTGGCCGCAATGCCGACCGGGCGTTCAACGCTGTCGCCAAATGATGTGCAAGTTCAGGGTTTATGTGAACATTGTCGCAGGATGACGGTCATGTCATGTGCGTCGGCGAACAAGCGGCGCACGATTGAAGCCACTGGACGCTGACATTGGATCGGGCGATTCGCGCCAACGCGGATCGGGAATGGATGCTCAAAAGCTTATCGACGAACGCGGCGACGATCTGCGCGCTGGTGCTGGGCATCATCAGCAGCGGCGTGTATTTCGCGCTGGACGTGCACTACACGCCGGAAGTGATCGTCGGCGTGCTGTACACCACCGTGGTCCTGTTCGGCCTGCTGGCACGCGCCCGGCGCATGGTCCTTGCCTTCGCCTGCACCAGCACCGTGCTGATTGCGCTGGGCTGGCTGCTGAATCCGGCGCTCGACGACACCGCCGTCGGCCTCATCAACCGCGCGCTCGCGCTGTTCGTGATCTGGGCAATCGCCGGCATGGCCTATCACTACCTGAACGTACAGCAGGAACTCGAGGCGGCGCTGCGCCACCTGGCCGAGTCCGACCCGCTGACCCAGATCCTCAATCGCGTCGGCATCATGACCGAACTGTCGCGACGCTACGCCGAATTCCAGCGCTATGGCTCGGTGTTTTCGGTGTTGATGGTCGACGTCGACCACTTCAAGTCGATCAACGACCGCCTCGGCCACCTCGCCGGCGATCACGTTCTGCGGCGCGTCGCCGGCATCATTCGCAGCGCACTGCGTGAAGTCGACAGTGTCGGCCGCTACGGCGGGGAGGAGTTCCTCGTGGTCCTGCCCGGCACGCGCATCGACAGCGCGATCAACACCGCCGAACGCATCCGGGTCGCCATCGAGCAGATCCCGATCCGGGTCGAGCGGGAACAGATCCGCGTGACGGTCAGCATCGGGGCGATGGCCGCCGCACCGGGCGGCCCCGCCAATCTCGAAGCGCTGATCGACGGCGCCGATCGCGCGATGTACGACGCCAAGCACAGTGGCCGCAACCGCGTGATGCCGCCGCCCCGCCCTGTCACCCCGCTGCGCGCGGCGCCGGTGGCGCGCGTGGTGCCCTGAAGCCCGCCGCCCGTCGTTCTTCCGCACCCGCTCCCCGTCAGCCCGCGGGCGCCAGCGCCTCCAGCGTCGCCCAGTCCCAGAGCAGTCCCCCGGCGCGGCCCGGATCGTAGTCGTCGTCCGGGTGGATTGGATAAAGGCTCACGTGTGAGGCGCCCGCCGCGAAATACCGCGCCACCACCTGCTTCAGCGCGGCCGCATCACCCGACGGCGCAATCGTGTCGAGCAGGCGGTCGCTGCCGCCGTCTGCATAGTCGGCAGCGCTGAAGCCCGCGGCCTGCCAGGCGCGATGATAGGCAGGCAGCTGCAGGTAGAAGCCCAGGGCTGCGCGCGCGACCGCACGCGCGCGGCGCGGATCAGGACACAGAACCGTGCGCACGACCGCATGAATCTCCTTCTCCGGCCCCAGCAACTGGCGGGCCTGCGCAATCTTCTCCGCCGGCTGCAGGTACAGAAACAGGCCGTCGGCGAGATCGGCCGCGACCTGCATCAGCTTAGGGCCGTGACCGGCGATGATCACCGGCGCCGGGGTCGGTGCGCGTACGCCGTCGACCTGTACTGCCCGCACCGCTGTCAGATACTCGCGCATCTTGCGCGCCGGTGGCTGGAACGCATGGCCGCGCGGCTCGACGAGCACGGGATGCGACACCCCTAGCCCGAGCGTGAAACGTCCGCCCGACATCTCCGACAGCGTATTGCCCGCCTGCGCCGCCGAATGCGCATCGCGCGCATAGACATTCAGGATGCCCGACCCGATGCGCAGCCGCTCCGTCTTCGCGAGCAGGTAGCCGCAGGTCGCGACCGGTTCGCGGCCGAATACCTCGGGTAGCCACAGCGTGTCGTAGCCCAGCGCTTCGAGCCGCCGCGCGTTCGCGGTCAGCGTTGCCCCGTCGACGCCTTCGGTGAACTGCAGCAGGCCCAGTTTCTCGTTCATCGCTTCTCTCCAGTGGTGCCAGGATTCATGCAAGGATTCACTTGCGGAACGCCGGGATGACTTCTTTCGACATCAGTTCGAGGTGTTCCTCGGCCCACGCCGGCGGCAGACCCGGCGGCACGGCCCAGGTGTACCAGCGCGTGGTACCGGTTTCGGCGCAATACTGCCTGATCATCTCGATCGCCTTTGCGGGCTCGACGATGTAGCAGCCTTTCTCCTCGAGTTCGCGCGGATCGGCGCCAACCGGTTGCACGTACCCCATGCCGGCGTCCTTGAACCATTTCGCATAGCAGTTCTGCTGGTAGGCGATATGGTCCTTCGCCTCGTGCCAGCGCTTTTCCGGATCGCGGCTGACCTGCAACCACATGTAGCCGCCGGCGATCTCGTGCTGATTCGGATCCTTGCCCTGCGCCTTCACTTCGTCCCAGAACAGTTTCGCGAACGGGCTGATCGGTCCGGTGGCGATATAGCCATAACCGACGCGCGCGGCGCGCCGCACCGCCACTTTGCTGAACCCCGCAATCCACAGTTTCGGCTCGCGCTGCACGGGCTCTGGAAACAGCTGGATGTCATTGTAGGTGTAGTGCTGTCCCTGGAAGCTGAAACGTTCACCCGCAAACAGGCGCTTGATGATCTCGATGCCTTCTTCCATGCGCTGCGCGCGTTCTTTCGGGTCGATGTTGAAGCCCGTGAACTCCTCGACCTTGTAGCCAACGCCTAAGCCCAGTTCGAGGCGGCCGTCGGAGATGACGTCGAGCGTCGCGGCGTCCTCGGCGACGCGCACCGGGTCGTGGAGCGGGAGCAGCAGCACGCTGGTGCCGATGCGAATGCGGCGGGTCCTGGCGGCGATCGCGCAGCCGATCGCCAGCATCGACGGCGAATAGCTGTCGTCGCAGAAATGATGCTCGGACAACCACACGTCATCGAAACCCAGCGCCTCGGCCTGCACGATCTGTTCGATCACGGCACGATAGAGCTCGACATTGCTGCGCTTCCACTGCGGCGGATTGCGAAAGTCGTACCACAGGCCAAAACTGAGCGGACGTTGGGTATTCACGGACATCGTTCCTCGCGGCTGCGGCCGGCACGCGCCGGCCAGTTGTCAGGGAGTGGTCGGTGGCGGGCACGCAGACATCAACAGTCCCTCGCCACACTCGGAAATCTTGCCGTTCTTCAGATCGTCGGCGACGATGCGCCGGGCGAACGCCTGCTGGTTCCAGCCGACGAACTGCGTCATCCACTGCATGTAGTCCTCGGCGCGGCCGTGGCCGTTGCGCCGCGCCGCGTCGTACCAGCCAAACGCGCGGATGTCGTCGCGCGGTACGCCGAGCCCCTGGCGGAACAGGCTGCCGAGATTGCGTTGCGCGTTGGCGTCGCCGGCGAGTGCCGCGCGCTTGAACCAGCGGGCGGCACGCGGGTAATCGACCGGGGTGCCGAGGCCGAGATAGTGCAGTACGCCCAGACGGTTCTGCGCCGCCGCGTCACCCTGTTTCGCGAGCGGCACGAGCAGTGACCGGGCCGTCCGGTAGTCATGGCGGTCGAGCGCTTCCTCAACGCTCGCCGGGCGCGCGCAGCCACCCAGTGCGAGGGCGCACAGGCACACGGCGAGCAGCCTGCGGCCCGCGGCGCGGGCGCCTTCCGTCACGCGCAGGCGCGTCGGCTTGGTGTCGTTGGTCAAAATTGGTCAGCCCCGGTACGTTGGCGCCGTCGAAGGTCATCGCGACCGGGGTGGCAGGCATACCCCCGATGGCCGCGCCAATGGCGCGGTTCATCGTGCTGGCTCAGCGACCCGACGTCAACGTCGACACGTTGAACTGCTGCTCGATGTCCCGTCTGGTCATCGTCGGATTCACGGTGCCGACCCGCGTGACCGACACGGTCGAGGTGTCCTTGAGCACGTCGGTCGCGATCGTCGCCGTCCAGCGCGGCACCGAGGTTTCGAGCGCTTCGACGCCTCCGGCCGCCTGGATCGGCAGGGTGTACAGCGCACTGAAAATGCGCCAGACGTGACCGTCCCGGTTGATCGCGATCGCCACCGGCGAGTTCATCGTCTCGACATCGAAGAAGATGATCTTGCTCGAATACGGGTGCGCGGCGAACTTCGGCTTCAGTTCGACGGCATGGCAGCGGCGAACCTGCCAGCGGTCGTCCGGCACCCGGCTCGACGGGCCGAACATCTGCTGCTGCGGCGAACGGGCGTTGACGACGGAGAGCACGTCGCGCTGGCCCAGGTAGGTCCATTCGAAGTCGAGCACGCGCCCGGAGTAGCCCTCGAAGTCGTCGATGGTCATGTCCGAACCCATGAACACGTCCGCGCGCTCCTGTGCCGACAGACGCCGCACGCGCCGTTCCGTCGGCAGGTAGGAATTCACCTGGTCCTCTTCGTGGGCGTCGAGCGGTCGCTCGATCACGAAGGTCGTACCCTTGACGTCGAAGGGTTCCAGGAATTCCACGTGGTCCTTGTACAGACGCTCGTCGCTGTCGGCCGCGTCGGTCCGGTAGTCGTGATCGGCGAGCATCGCCAGCCGGTTCAGATACACGCGCTTGTAGTTCTGGATGATGTGGCGATCGAGTTTGCCTCCGCCGTTCAGACCGGGCACCGCCGGTCGCGCGTCCGGATGGCCGCCGCGCAGGTAGTACTGCGAAATCTCGTCCGCGAACCAGCCGTAGTACTGCCAGCGGTGAATGCGGTTCCACGCGATCATCACGCCCGCCTGCTGCGGCGTGGCGGCCGCGACCTGCTCATCGGAAAACGGCTTGCCTGCGGTGTAGTTCTCGAGCGCGTCGTCGGCGGCCAGCGTGGCCTGCCCCGCGAACTTCGCGCTCGCCTCGAGGTAGGACGCATGCGGCGCATACGGCGTGACCGCCTCAATCTCCATCTTCAGCGCGGGAAAATCGAACTCCTGCGCGTAACCGGGCGGCAGATACGCCGCCACGGTCGCAATGTCCGCCTGCGTCAGGGTGGTGCCGGCATCCGGCGGCACGACCGCTGCCGGATTCGCAATCCACGCGATCACGTCTTCGCGCGTGGCCGCCGCCAGCGGCAGCGAGAGACACAGCGCCAGGATGACGCAGGCCGCGGCACCGAACAGTGGCTTGGTCACGGGCAACGGCTCCTCAGCGACCTTCGGTCAGGCGGGACAGTGAGAATGTCCGTTCGATTTCGCGCTCCGTCATCGTCGGGAACTCGGTCGGCGAGGTCGCGCGCGCGATGCTGGTCGTGTTGGTCTTGAGATCGAGCGCGATGCTGCCGCGCCAGCGCGAAGGCGAGGTTTCGAGCGCGCGGACCGGCGTGCTCAGATCGGGTACCGCGCGCTGGTAGTGCGGCAGGATGATGCGCCACAGGTTCCCGTTGCGGTCGATGGTCAGCGCCAGCACCGGGTTCTGGGTCTGTTGATCGATGAACAGGTACTTGGCGCTCATCGGATGGCCGTCCCAGCGCGGTTTGAGTTCGACCACGAAAGTCGGCCGCACCTGCCAGCGATCGATAGCCACATTGCTCAGGGTGCCGCTGAAGCGCATCTTCTCCTGCTTCGAATCCGCGACGTGCAACAACTGCCGCTGGCCGCGATACACCCATTCGTAGTCCATCACGCGGCCGGAAAAACCTTCGAAATCGTCCAGCGTGTAGTTGGACCCCATGAAGTTGTCGGCGCGTTCCTTCGCCGACAGGCGTCGCACGCGCCGCTGGCTCGGCAGGTAGGAATTGACCTGGTCTTCCTCGTTCGGATCCAGCGCGCGCTCGACGACGAATGTCGTTCCGGCCACGTCGAAAGGTTCGACGAAGGAAATGAAGTCCTTGAAGTAACGCGTATCGCTGCCGTCGACGTCAACCTTGTAGGCGCTGTCGGGCAGCATCGTCAGGTGGTTCAGATACACACGGTGATACACCTGCACGAGCGAGCGATCGATGGTGCCGCCGCCTTCGACGCCCTTGTCGTTGGCGCTGTTGGTGGCGGCCCCGGGCATGACGTAGGTCATGTCGAGGGCATCGACCTTGTAACCGAAGTACTGCCAGCGGTAGACATGGTTCCACGCTACCATCAGGCCGGCCTCTTCCGGCGTCACGTCATCGAAGCGTTCCGGATCGAACGGACGACCCGCGACATATCCGTCCATGCCGCCCGCTGCGTTCAGCGTCGCCTTGCTGCCGTACGCCGCCGTGGCGGCGTCATAGCTCGGGTGCGCCTGGTAGTCGCCGGTCTCCTGGATCTCCAACTGGACGTCAGGGTGGTTCACGTAGTCGAAGTATCCGGGCGCGATCAGCGCGCGCACCGACTCGAGATCGGCCGTTGTCAGCACGGCGCCCGGTGCCGGCAAGGTGGCCGGCGCCGCCGCCAGCCATGCTTCGACGTCTGCGCGCGGGATGTCCGCCGCCGCGACGCTCCCTGCCGCCAGCGTGGCGGCCAGACCGATGCCGAGCCTCTTCGCGTTCAGTGAAACCACCATTCAATCTCCCCTTCCGTGTATCTCGTTGTATCGTCGGCGGGCGGCTCAGGCCGCCTTGTCGCGCAGGGCGCGATTGACGCGCGGCATCACTTCCTGCGCCATCAGGCGCATCGAGCGCTTCATGCGCACCTCGTCCTGCCAGTCGTGTGCGGCGTAGAGCAAGGTCCCGAAATGGCCAATCTGCTCGCGCAGTTCGAGAATCTTGCGCGCCACGGTGTCCGGGCTGCCGTGGATGACGCAGGCGTCGCGCAGCGCACGCGGCTGTAATTTGGCCGGGTCGTCGGTCGGGTTGACGACGAACGGCTGCTTGAAGTTCGCGCGATCGAAAATCGCGTACAGGTATTCGTAGTAGTAGTCGAATGCGCCGCCTTCCTGGCGCACGAACGCTTCTGCCGCCGCATCGGTCTCGTCGACGTACACACTGCGCGCGACGCGCCAGTTCTCCGGATCCGGCTGGTGGCCAGCCGCCATCGCCGCGGCGGCATAGGTCGGCCAGTGGGTCGCGAGCGACCACTTCGCGATGAAGTTCGCGGACAGCGGCATGAAGCCGCGCGAGCCGGCGTACTTCAACGACGAGGAGTTCGGGCTCATCGCCGACACGCCGATCGGCGGATGCGGCTGTTGCAGCGGCCGCGGCACGTAGCCGAGCTTGATGTCGTGATGGGTCCAGTCCTTCATGTCGATCGTCCAGTGCTTGCCCTGGATGTGATACGGCGGTTCGGTACTCCACAACTTCAGAATCTGGTCGATCGATTCCATCATCATCTCGTTGCGGTCCTTGTCCATCACGCCGAACAGCTCGAAATCGGACAGCAGTCCGCCCGGGCCGACACCCATGATGAATCGGCCGTTCGACAGGTGATCGAACATCGCGCATTGGCCTGCCACCACGGCCGGATGGTACTGCGGAAGGCAGATGACGCCGGTGGCGAGCTTGATCTGTTTCGTGCGCGCGATCAGGTTCGCGTGGAAGATCAAGGGCGAGGTGATCTGCTCGACTTTCGACGAATAGTGTTCGCCCACCCAGGCTTCGCTGTAGCCGAGTTCGTCGGCCAGCACGATTGCTTCCATGTCCTCGTTCAGTGTCTGGTGATAATCCCTGTCGATGTGATGAAGAGGCATCATGAAATAACCGACTTGCATCGCAGACCCCCGCAGAATGTTCATTGAGTACTGGCAGGCTAAGAGGGGCGCTCGCAAAACTCAAGCAAGCATCGGCAAGCCGTTCATCTGCGCGCGAACGATCGCGATTTGATGCGTGATCGTTCCTTCATATGAAGGAGAGCAACGTGGTGGACGTGAAAAATGGCGCAGTGCGGCATGCACTCTCGCGTACCGCGATCTTCACGACACACGTGCACTGCCTGCGCGTGATGCGACCATCCGGTCTGCACCGGGCAATACGCAATGGTGAGTGTGTCGTTGCCTGACGCGTCACCCGCCGTGGTCTGAAAGACTGGCGCACAGGCTGAACCGGCGTCAGCAGTGGAGCGCGGTCGCGTCGTCGTGACGTGTCCGCGCGGGCCGCGTGCGGCGGGTGCCGGCGCGAGCCGGCATTCCTGTCAGGTGGCCGGGTTCGCGTGCAGCACGCCTGCGGCGCGCAGTTCCTCGATCCGCGCCGGCGACAGGCCGAGCATCGAGGACAGGACTTCCGCGTTGTGCTGGCCCAGGTGGGCGGCTTCAAGCGGGATGTTGGTCGGGAAGCCCGAAAAACGCAGCGGCATGCCCGGCATGTTCACTTCACCGAGTTTCGGATCGCTGATCTTGCGGACCGTGCCGCGCTCGATCATGTGCGGCGTGTTGACGACGTCGGCGATCGACATCACCGGCGCGCAGGGCACATGGTGCTCGGCGAGCGTGGCGACGATCGACTCCACCGACGCCTGTGCGTCGACCCACGACTGCACCAGCGCGATCACCTCGGGCGCGCGCTCGACCCGTTTCGCGTTGCTGTTGTAGCGCTCGTCGCTGCCGAGTTCGGCGCGGCCCATCGCCTTGCACAGGCTCGGCCACTGGTTGTCGAGCGTGATGATGCAGACATAGCGATCGCCGTGGCGGAACAGGCCCAGCGGACACACCGCGTAGTGATGATGCCCGCCGCGCGTCGGCACCCGTCCGGTCAGGCTGTGCAGCGAGACATTGATCTCGTGGCAGTGGAAATAGGCATCGAGCAGCGAGATGTCGAGGTGCTGACCGAGGCCGCCGCGCTCACGATGCAACAGCGCGAATCCGATCGCGGCCGCCGCATGCACGCCGGTGTTGACGTCGCCGAGCCCCAGCATCGGCAGACTCGGCGCGCCGTCAGGTTCACCGATCATGCCGGTGACGCCGGCGTAGGCCTGTGCGATGTAATCGAAGCCCGGCAGAGACGCGAGCGGCCCTTTCTGACCGAAGGCGGAGATCGAGCACATCACGACCCGCGGATTCAGCGCATGCACCTGGTCCCAGCCGATGCCGAGGCGATCGGCGACGCCGGGCGAGAAATTCTCGATGACCACATCGACCTGCTTGATCAGGTCGTAGATCAGCGCCTTGCCTTCGTCGCTCTTGAGATTGACGCAGATGCTCTTCTTGCCGCGGTTCTGCTGCACGAAGTAGGCGCTGCGGCCGTCGACAATCGTCGGCAGGAAACGCGAGATGTCGCCGAGCGGCGGGAACTCGACCTTGACGATCTCCGCGCCCATCTCCGCCATCACCCGCGTCGCAGTCGGGCCGGCGAGCACGTGCGTGAAATCGAGCACCTTGAAGCCGGACAGGATGTGTTGCATGGACATCGGACTTTCCTCGCTGGACTCAGGCGCCGGCGCGCGAGCGCAGCAGTTCACGTTTCTCGCTGCGTTCGTAACGACGCGCAGGCGTATTGACGATATCGGTCAGGGCCGCCGCGGACAGGCCCGCCGCAATGCGCTCCGCCGACACCTCGCCGTAGGCCGTCGTGCGCTGGCGCGGCATGCGGCCCGCGGCTTCGATCATCGCCCTCATTTCCTGCGGCCCGGTCTCCTGGCCGTGCGTGGAGCCGGCCGCGCGCGTGATGCTTTCGTTCATCAGGGTGCCGCCCAGGTCGTTGACGCCGGCGTTCAGGCAGGCCACGACGCCCTGATGTCCCATCTTGACCCACGACGCCTGGATGTTCGGGATGACCGGATGCAGTGCCAGTCGGGCCACGGCGTGCATCAGCACCGCTTCGCGGAATGTCGGCCCGCGACGCGCGCGCCCCTTCAGGTACAGCGGCGCCTCCATGTGCACGAACGGCAGCGGCACGAACTCGGTGAAGCCGCCGGTGCGCATCTGCAGCGCGCGGATGCGCAGCAGATGGCGCGCCCAGTGTTCGTAGCGGTCGACATGCCCGTACATGATCGTCGACGTCGTGCGGAAGCCGACCTTGTGGGCGGTTTCCATCACTTCGAACCACTGCGCGGTGTTGATCTTGTCCGGGCACAGGATTTGGCGCACCTCGTCGTCGAGCACCTCGGCCGCAGTGCCCGGCAGGGTGCCGAGCCCCGCCTCGCGCAGCCGCGTCAGGAATTCGCGCAGCGGCATGCCGAGCGTCGCCGCGCCCTGCCAGACCTCGAGCGGCGAGAACGCGTGCACGTGCATCGACGGTTCGGCGGCCTTGACCAGTGCGACGATGTCGAGATAGGTCTGTCCGGTGTACTGCGGATGGATGCCGCCCTGCATGCAGACTTCCGTCGCGCCGCGCGCCCAGGCTTCGCGCACCCGGCGCTGGATTTCGTCGGGCTCGAGATCATAGGGCTTGCCGCGCAGGTTCTCCGACAGCTTGCCCTTCGAAAACGCGCAGAACTGGCACTTGAAGTAACAGACGTTGGTGTAATTGATATTGCGGTTGACGACATAACTGACGGTATCGCCGGCCACCTCGGCGCGCAGCCCGTCGGCCACCGCGCAGACGTGGCTGAAATCCTCGCCGCGCGCCGCGAACAGGCGCGCGATGTCGCCCTCGGCCAGCGTCTCGCCGCGTGTCGCGCGCGCGCAGATCGCAGCGACGTCGCCGCTGACGCGTGCGGGCCGGCGGCCGATCAGCGCGAGATCCGCGGCTGACGGTGGCAGCGGTTCGCCCGGCGACCAGTCGTCGGTGCGCGGCAGGCCGCTGCCATCGATCGCCTGCAGCACCGGGGTGCGGAACGCTTCATCCAGCCACTGCGCGCCATCGAGCGCGTAGCGCGGATACAGGGTCAGGCGTTCGTGCAGCAGTTTGCCGGCGGCCGCGGTGGCGCGCGCAAGTTCATCGAGGTGCGGCCACGGCGCTTCGGGGTTCACGAAGTCCGGCGTCAGCGGCGACACGCCGCCCCAGTCGTTGATGCCGGCGGCGACCAGTTGCGGCAGCACGCCCGGGCTCAGGTTCGGCGGCGCCTGCACCGACATGTCGGCGCCGAAGAGAATGCGCGTGAGCGCCAGTGTCCACAGCATTTCATCGAGATCGGGTTCCGGCGCGTCCGCCATCCGGGTGTCCGGCTTTGCGCGGAAGTTCTGGACGATGATTTCCTGGATGTGCCCGAATTCCTCGTGGATCGTGCGGATCGCAAGCAGCGACTCGATGCGCTCCAGCCGCGTTTCACCGATGCCGATCAGGATGCCGGTGGTGAACGGCACGCGCGCCCTGCCCGCTGCACGCAGCGTGTCGAGGCGCACGGCCGGCACCTTGTCGGGTGAACCGTGATGCGGCAGGCCCTTGCCGCACAGCCGCTCGGCGCCGGACTCGAGCATGATGCCCATGCTGGCCGACACTTCGCGCAAGCTGGCGATTTCCGCGGCGCTCATCGTACCGGGATTCAGATGCGGCAGGAGCCCCGTTTCGCGGAACACCGCGTCCGCGCAGGCGCGCAGGTATTCGAGCGTCGAGCCATACCCCATCTTCGCGAGCGCATCGCGCGCTGTCTTGTAGCGCGCTTCCGGGCGCTCGCCCAGCGTGAACAGCGCCTCCTTGCAGCCCATACGGGCGCCGGCCCGCGCGACCTCGAGCACCTGCTCGATCGACAGGTAGGCCTGGCCCAGCCGCTTCGGCGCCTTGGCAAACGTGCAGTAGTGGCAGACGTCACGACACAACTGCGTCAGGGGGATGAACACCTTCTTCGAATAGGTGACGAGATTGCCAAAGCCGCTGTCCCGGATCCCGCTCGCTGCGGCGAGCAGCGCCGGCAGGTCGAGGGCGTCGGCCAGGGCGCGGGCTTCGGAGTCGGTCGGTCGCTGCCCGGCGCGGGCGCGGGCCAGGATTGCTTCGTTCATACGCGTGGCTGTACTCGGGGTTGGACGGGCGGTCGTCAGAGATTCCACTGCCCGCCGATGCTGACGATCGGTCGCGGCTGGAGACGCGAGATTACATCGCGTTCGCACAGCAACGCGCTCGTCGCCGTGGCGCGATCGCAGGTCAACAGGCGGCGGATGTCTTCGGGTGTGTCGACGTCGAGCGCGAGGCCCGGCGCGCGCAGCGTCTGCACGCGCGCGCCGAGCGCGAGCGCCGCATCGCGATGCGCGACATAGCTGTGGCGGCCGAAGCGGAACGGCATCAGTTCAGGCGGCGACACCGCCAGCGCATTCGTGCCGTAGCCGTCCTCGTCGGACACCAGCGTGACCGCCGGTGCCCAGCCGTGCTTGGCGATCACCATGTCGACTTCGTCGCTGGTCGCCAGTGGCACATCGGTCGGGAGAATCAGCATCGAGGACTGGCCGCGCCCGGTCAGATGCCGGGCGGCCTGCGTCACCGAGTTCGACAGGCCGGCCTGCGCTTCCGGCAGGACTTCGGCGCCGATCTGCGCGGCCAGCGCGTCGACTGCCGCTTCGCGCGTGACGCACACCACGCCGCTCACGCGACTGCAGCGCGCGAGCAGCGCCAGGAGATCGGACAGCATCGCGCGCGCCAGCAGCGCGCGCTCGGCTTCGGACAGCACGCCGGCGAGGCGTCGCTTGGCGAGCGTGAACGGCTTGACCGGAACTACCACCCACACGGTTGTATGGCCTCTTCGTCAGCGACGCGGTTGGCGATCTGGGTCAGGCCGGCGCAGCACGTCGGCTGGCCCGCAGTTCACGCGCGAACTCGCAGACTATCGTCGCGAGCCGCACCTTGTCGGGCAACGTTAGCATGACCGTTGGGGCGGCGATAGCCACCAATTCTCCTCCCCGAAAACCGTCGAGCAGGCCGCTGTCCTGCACGTCGAGGACGAAACCGTCGAGCAGATCGCCATAGTGCGCTGCAACGGCGGCGGCGGTCGACGGCACCGCGAGTTCAGCCATCATTTTCGCGGTCGGGCCCTTGATGGCGAGACCCGCAACGATCGGCGACACCGCGACGACCGGCGCGGCACTCGCGCGCAGCGCCTCGCGCAGGCCGGGCACGGCGAGGATGGGATCGATGCTGACGAACGGGTTCGACGGACACACGATGATGCCGGTCAGTGCCGGGTCGGCAAGCCAGGCGAGGACCTCGGGCAGCGGGCGCGCGGCGGCGGCACCGGCGAATTCGAAACCGGTCACCGTCGGCGTGCAGCGCTCACGCACGAAGTAGTGCTGAAACGCGAGCGGGCCGCCGGTGGTGTGCACGATGGTCGGCGACGGATCGTCGCTCATCGGCCAGATTGAATGCCGCGTGCCGAGTGCGGTATTGAGTTCGCGCGTGACGGCCGACAGCGGCTGCCCGGCGCGCAGCCGCGCGCTGCGCAGCACGTGCACCGCGAGATCGCGATCGCCGAGGTTGAACCAGGTGTCGCCGCCGAGGCCGCGCAGCGTGTCGATGAACTGCCAGCTCTCGTCGACCCGCCCCCAGCCGGTGTCCGGATTCGACAGACCGGACAGCGCGTACATCAGCGTGTCCAGATCGGGCGAGACGTGCAGGCCGAGATGCTCGAAGTCGTCGCCGGTATTGACGAGGAATGCGAGCTGTTCGGGGCCGAGCAGTTCGCGCAGCCCCAGCGCCAGCTTGGCGCCACCGACGCCGCCGGTCAGCGCGAGGAATTTCTCGCTGCCGCTCATCGGAACATGTCCTCGGCCAGGGGCCGGATGATGTCGCGCGCGGTCTGCGCGGTGGGCCGCCACGGCAAGCCCTGGATCAGCACCGCGGGCGTGCGCTCGACGCTCTCGCCCATCAGCAGACAGGCCCCTGCGGCCAGCGAATCGGCGCGATTGATCAGGGTGACCTTGAGCTCGCGCCCGTACATGTCGCTGCTGCCGCGCAGATCGTCGAGCACCTGCAGCCCGGCGCAGCCGATGGCGCCGCCGATCGTGCCGAGGCGCCACGCGCGATTCATGCTGTCGGCAATGATGACGGCGATGCGCTTGCCACTCAGCTCGAGCAGCGCCGCGTGCAAGGCCATCGCCGAGGCGTCGGGGTCGACGGGCAGCAGCAGCGCGCCCTCCCCGTCGGCGTGATCGATGTTCGACTGGTCGATGCCGGCATGCGCGCCGACGAAGCCCCGCCGATGCCGGACCAGCAGCATGCCGGGACGCTGGCGCAGGATTTCGGTCGACTCGTCGAGAATGAGTTGCACGAGCCGGGGATCCTTGTCGGTCTCCGCGCCGAGCGCGACGGCGCGGGCGGACGGCGTGACGTCCGCGAGTCGCACCAGCCGCCCTTCCGCCTTCGACACGATCTTCTGCGCGAGCACCAGCACGTCGCCGTCGGCCAGGGTCACCGGCAAGCGTCCGAGCGCCGCGTGGAGGATGGCCGCGAGGTCGTCACCGGCCTCAATCAACGGGATGCCAGGCAGCACGTGCATGGCCATATCGGCGCGGGTGGACATGCGGGTTCGGGGCTCCTCGTTCAATCAGTTGGGGGAATGGCGGTGCCGGGCTACGATATTCCCTGCCCCGTGCCTTGTGCAGTACCATCGCGGGGATTCTGAGGCGCCGCGCCTCGAAATTCATTCTACCGGTAAGTCGCGACGAGAGGAGAGGTCGCCGGCCGAGGTCCGCCCGCCAGCCGGGGCCGTCGATCCCGCCCGCCCTGCCTCTCCACGCTCCCCCCGGCACGACGGCCCGCCGCGGGTCACGAACAGAACGGAGAGTCCGGTCCATGCACATGCTCAAAGACAAGGTCGTCCTGATCACCGGCGCGGGCCGCGGCATCGGCCGCGATTTCGCACTGCACTGCGCCGCCGCCGGCGCGAGTGTCGTGGTCAACGATCTCGGCGTGACGGCCGACGGTGCCGCGCCGGAAGGTTCGCCCGCCGAGCAGGTCGTCGACGAAATCCGCGCTGCGGGCGGCAAGGCCGTCGCCAATCACGGCAGCGTGGCGAAGATGAGCGACGCCGAAGCGATGGTGAAGCAGGCCATCGATCAGTTCGGCGGCCTCGACGGCGTGATCAACAACGCGGGCATTCTGCGCGACCGCATCTTCCACAAGATGACGGTCGAGGAATGGGATCTGGTGATCAACGTGCATCTGAACGGCTGCTTCTATGTCAGCCGCGCGGCCGCCGATCACTTTCGCGAACGCGAAGGCGGCAGCTACGTGCACATGACGTCCGCGTCCGGCCTCGTCGGCAATTTCGGCCAGGCCAACTACTCTGCCGCGAAGCTCGGCATCTGTGCGCTGTCGAAGAGCATCGCGCTCGACATGGGCCGTTTCCACGTGCGCTCGAACTGCATCGCGCCATTCGCGTGGACGCGCATGACGAACACCATTCCTGCGCGCAACGAAGCGGAGATTGCGCGCGTGCGTCGCCTGCAGCAGATGACCCCGGACAAGATCGCGCCGATGGCCGTCTACCTGCTGTCCGACGCCGCGCACGACGTCAACGCGCAGGTGTTCGGCGTGCGCAACAACGAGATTTTCCTGATGAACCAGCCGCGGCCCGTGCGCTCGGTGCATCGCGGCGAAGGCTGGACGCCGGAATCGATCGCCGAGCACGCGATCCCGGCCCTGAAGTCGAGCTTCATGGACCTCTCGCGCTCGCCCGACGTATGGTCCTGGGATCCCGTTTGAGACCGCGCCGCGCGCGGCATGAGGAAGCACGATGACCGATACCCTCCGCGACCGCGCCCTGGCCGACGGCCTCGCGCTCCACGCCCGCCTCGACGCCTTCTGCGACGAGGCCTGGGGCCGCCTGCGCGGCACGATTGAACAACAGGGTGAACTGGCCGACGGCCTCGACGACGCGCAGGTCGTCAGCTACGAACTGGTGTTCGCGAGCGCCGAACTGCACGCGATGCGCTCGATGCTCGACTACGCCATCGCCTGTGGCGGCAGCGCCGCGCCGCTCGAGGAAACGATGGCACTCGCCTTCGCCGCCGACGCGATGGTCAAGGTCCGGCACCGGATCGACAAGGTGCGCCATGCGGTCGGCATCGACAGCGCCCGCTACTGCGCGGTGTTCGAAGCCGACGATCTGCTCACGTTCTGCCAGCGCTGGCTCGCGCCTGCGCACCTGGCCGATGCGGGTCGTCGTATTCTCGACGCCGGCAACGGCGGCCGCTCGCTGCTGCCCGAGGACAAGCAGATCATTGCCGCGAGCTTCGCGCGCGTCGCCGAAGAAGTCGTCGCGCCGCTCGCCGAGCGCATCCACCGCGAAGACCTGACGATCCCGGACGAAATCCTGCGCGAGATTGCCGACATGGGCTGCTTCGCGCTGTCGATACCCGAGCGCTTCGGCGGCACGGCGCCGGACGGCGGCCACGACAACCTCGCGATGGTCGTCGTCACCGAAGAGCTGTCGCGCGGCTCGCTGGCCGCCGCCGGCAGCCCGCTGACACGGCCGGAGATCATGGCGCGCGCGCTGCTCGCCGGCGGCGACGCCGAACAGCAGGCGCGCTGGCTGCCCGGCATCGCGCAGGGCCAGCCGCTGTGTGCGATTTCGGTCACCGAGCCCGACTGCGGCTCGGACGTCGCGGCCGTGCGCCTGAAGGCGACGAAGACCGACGGCGGCTGGTTGCTGAACGGCGCGAAGACCTGGTGCACGTTCGCCGGCAAGGCCGAACTGCTGCTGGTGCTCGCGCGCACGAGCACCGACGCCGATGCCGGCCATCGCGGCCTGTCGCTGTTCCTGCTCGAAAAGCCCGCCACCGACGAGCACGCGTTCGAGTTCCGTCAGCCGCACGGCGGCGTGCTGTCGGGCAAGGCGATCCCGACGCTGGGCTACCGCGGCATGCACTCGTTCACGTTGTTCTTCGACAACGTGTTCGTGCCGGCCGAGAACCTCGTCGGCGGCCCCCGCTCGGAAGGCAAGGGTTTCTACCTGACGATGGCCGGTTTCGCCGGCGGCCGGCTGCAGACCGCGGCGCGCGCCTGCGGCCTGATGCGTGCGGCCTATAACGCCGCCGCGCGCTACGCCGGCGAGCGCAAGGTGTTCGGCAAGCGCCTTGCCGATTACCAGCTGACGCTGGCCAAACTCGGCCTGCTCGGCGCGTCGCTGCGCGCCTGCCAGGAAATGACCTACCACGTCGCGCGGCTGATGGATGAAGGCCAGGGCCAGATGGAGGCGAGCCTCGTGAAGCTCTACGCCTGCCGCGCGGCCGAATACCTGACGCGCGAAGCGCTGCAGATCCACGGCGGCATGGGCTATTCGGAGGAAACGGCGGTCAGCCGCTACTTCGTCGACGCGCGCGTGCTGTCGATATTCGAAGGCGCCGAGGAAACGCTGGCACTGAAGGTCGTGGCGCGCGAGAAACTCGCCACCGCCCAGGCCCGGTGAGGAACGCCGCTTGATCGATCACCGCGAACTCGTCGGCCGCCTCGTCGACGAGCGCACCACCACCTACCGCGTCGAGGACACCATCCTCTACGCGCTGGCGACGGGATTCGGCTTCGAGCCGTGCGACCCGCCGCAATTGCAGTTCGTCTACGAAGAGGGCCTCGCGGCCCTGCCGTGCATGAGCCTCGTGCTCGCCTACCCCGGCTTCTGGCTCAAGCGGCCCGAATACCAGGTCGACTGGCCGCGCGTCCTGCACGCCGAAGAAGCGTTCGAAATCCACCGGCCGCTGCCGGTCGCCGGCACGGTCACGGGCCGCACGACGGTGACGGCGATCATCGACCGCGGAGCGGACAAGGGCGCCTTCATCGAGTCGACGAAGGAAGTCCGCAATGCGGCCGACGGCAGTCTGCTGGCGACCGTGCATTCGACGAGCCTCGCGCGCGGCGACGGCGGCTTCGACGGCCCGACCGGGCCGCGCGCTGCGGCCGTCGAACTGCCGCAGCGCGCCCCGGATCTCGTGTGCGAGCTGCCGAGTCTGCCGCAGCAGGCGCTGCTGTATCGCCTGTGCGGCGATTTCAATCCGTTGCACGCCGATCCGGCCGTCGCCCGCGCCGGTGGCTTCGAGCGCCCGATCCTGCATGGCCGCTGCACGATGGCGATCGCGCATCACGCGCTGATTCGCGCCTGCTGCGGCTACGATGCAGGCCGCCTGCGCGCGATGCGCGTGCGCTTCACGGCACCGTTCTACCCTGGTGAAACACTGCGCACCCGCATCTGGCGCGACGGTGACACCGCCTTCTTCGACGCGCAGAGCGTCGAGCGCGGCGTCACGGTGCTCGGCCACGGCCGCGCCGACATCGCCGCAGTCTGAGACCCGCGTGAACGCCAGCCTCAATCGCCTCGTCGGCACCCGGATCGAACGCAGCGAAGCCGCCTACAGCAGTGCCGATACGATGCTGTACGCCCTGTCGCTCGGCTTCGGCGACGAACCGCTGGACACCCGCCAGCTGCGCTTCGTCTACGAGGAAGGTCTGCATGCGCTGCCGACGCTGCCGCTCGTGCTCGGCTGGCAGGGCATCTGGATGCCGTGCGCGGCGCGCGCACTCGACTACCCGCAGATGCTGCACGCCGAGGAACGTCTGCAGCTGCATCGCCCGCTGCCGCCGGCAGGCATCGTGCGCGATGAAGTGTGGCTCGATGCGCTCGTCGATCGCGGCGCCGGTCGCGGCGTCTTCATTCATACCCGCAAGGAACTGTTCAGCGAGAACGACGGCCTGCACCTGGCGACCGTGCGCAGTTGCGTGCTCGCCCGCGGCGATGGCGGTCACGGCGGCGGGGGCGAGCCGCCGTCACCGTTGCAGCCCACGCCCGCCCGTGCGCCCGATCACGTCGCGACGCGCCGCACGCTCGCGCAGCAGGCGTTGCTGTACCGTCTGAACGGCGACAGCAACCCGGTGCACGGCGCACCGGCGACCGCCGCGCTCGCCGGGTTCGATCGCCCGCTGCTGCACGGACGCTGCACGCTCGGTCTGGCGCTACGCGAAGCGCTCGCGCAACTCTGCGACTACACGGCCGACGACATCACCGACGTCCGGACGCGCTTCGCCGCGCCGTTCTTTCCAGGCGAAACGCTGCGCGTGAACCTGTGGCAGGACGGGCGTGCAATCGCCTTCAGCGCCGACGTCGTCGAGCGCGGGCTCACCGTACTGAGTCACGGCCGCATCGACCTGCGCGCCTGACAGGAGACACACATGCAGAACCTGTTGCAGGGCGTACGCATCGTCGAGGCTTCGGCCTTCGTCGCGGCGCCCATGTGCGGCATGACGCTGGCCCAGCTCGGCGCCGACGTCATCCGCTTCGATCAGATAGGCGGCGGCATCGACTACCGTCGCTGGCCCGTCACCGAGCACAACGACAGCATCTACTGGGCCGATCTGAACAAGGGCAAGCGCTCGTTCGCGGTCGACCTGAAGCGTGACGAGGGGCGCGAACTGATCACGCGCCTGATCGCGCTGCCCGGCCCGAACGGCGGCATCATGTCGACGAACCTGCCGGCGAAAGGCTGGCTCGCGTACGAGAATCTGTGCCGCCACCGCGCGGACGTGATCCAGCTCGCCATCGTCGGCGATCGTCACGGCGGCACCGCCGTCGACTACACGGTCAACGCGAAAGTCGGCTACCCGTTCCTGACGGGTCCCGAAGACGACGACCGGCCGGTCAATCACGTGCTGCCGGCCTGGGACATCACCGCCGCGCTGCTCGCCTCGACCAGTCTGCTGACGGCGCTGCGCTACCGCGACCAGACCGGCCAGGGCCAGAAGATCGATCTGGCGCTCGCCGATGTCGCGCTCGCGGCGGTGGGCCATCTCGGCTTCGTCGGCGAGCGCAAGATCAACGGTGCCGAGCGTACGCGCGGCGGCAATTATCTGTACGGCGCCTTCGGCCGCGATTTCGTCTGTGCCGACGGCGCGCGCGTGATGGTCATGGCCATCAGCCCCAAGATGTGGAGCGGTCTGCTGGCCGCCACCGGGCTCAAGGACGCGATGCGCGCGCTCGGCGCGCGGCTGGGCCTCGATCTCGACCAGGAAGGCGACCGCTATCGCGCGCGGCGCGACATCGCCGACGTGCTGCAGGCCCATATCGGCACCCGCGCGCTCGGCGAACTGGCCGGCGCCTTCGATGCCAACGGCGTGTGCTGGGGCCGCTACCAGTCGATGGCCGACCTGATCGACCACGACGATGACTGCTCGCCGGCGAATCCGATTTATCATCTCGTCGAGCAACCCGACATCGGCACCTACCCGGTGCCGGGACAACCGATGCATTTCGGTGCCGTCGAGCGCCAGCCCGCGCGGCGCGCGCCGCGCCTCGGCGAACACACCGACGAGATCCTCGCCGATCTCCTCGGCCTGAGTGCCGGCGAAATCGGCCGTCTGCACGACCAGGGCGTCGTCGCCGGTCCGCGCTGAGCGCGGCACCCGACGCCACCTTCCCGACGATGAAAGAGAAATAGCGCATGAGCACAACCCGACAGGACAAATTCTCCGGCACCAAGCAGGTCGAGGCGCATCTGCAACTCGACGCCACGCGACTCGAGGCCTACCTGAAGAAGGTGATACCCGACTACGCGGGACCGCTGGAGCTTCGTCGCTTCAAGGGCGGCCAGTCGAACCCGACCTATCAACTGCTCACCGCGAACCGCAATTACGTGCTGCGACGCAAGCCGCCGGGCCCGCTGTTGCCGTCGGCGCACGCGGTCGACCGCGAATACAAGGTGATCAAGGCGTTGTCCGATGTCGGCTTCCCGGTGCCGAAACCGTTCGCGCTGTGTACCGACGACAGCGTGATTGGCACCATGTTCTACGTGATGGAGATGGTCGAAGGCCGCGTGTTCTGGGAAATGGATCTGCCGGGCATGACACCGGCCGAACGCAGCGCCGTCTACGATGCGAAG
Organism: Gammaproteobacteria bacterium Ga0077536; assembly: GCA_001464935.1. Taxonomy (GTDB): domain Bacteria; phylum Pseudomonadota; class Gammaproteobacteria. The sequence goes on along the minus strand of LNEL01000064.1, from coordinate 292,818 downwards.
ATCACGACCTTGGCGAAGCTGCAGGCGATCGACTACAAGGCCGTCGGCCTCGAAGACTTCGGCAAGCCGACCGACTACTTCGCGCGCCAGATCACGCGCTGGAGCAAGAACTACATCGCGTCCGAGACGGTGAAGATTCCCGTGATGGATCGCCTCAACGAGTGGCTGCCTAAGAACGTGCCGTCGGATGACGCGGTGTCGATCGTCCACGGCGACTATCGCATGGACAACATGATCTTCCACCCGACCGAGCCACGCGTCGTCGCGGTGCTCGACTGGGAACTCTCGACGATCGGTCATCCGTTCGGCGATTTCACCTATCACCTGCTGCCGTGGCTGCTGCCACAGATGGGCGAGCGACTGAGCAGTCTGGGCGGGCTCGATCTGCCGGCGCTCGGCATCCCGACCGAACAGCAGTACATCGCACGCTACTGCGAACTGACCGGCCGCACGGAGATTCCCGGCATCGATTACTACCGCGCGTACACGCTGTGGCGGCTGGCCGCGATTTACCAGGGCATCATCAAGCGCGTCGAGGAAGGCACGGCGGCGAACGAGCACGCCGAAACCAACCCGGATCTCGTGCGCAACATCGCTGACATCGCGTGGAGCTACGCGCGCAAACACGGCGCGCCGGCCTGAGCCGCGCGACGGGAGTCCCCTCATCATGCTGAACATCGACAGTCTGCGCTTTCCGCGCTACGAGCTGCCGGCCTCGCTGGAGCCCCTGCGCCGCGAGGTCCGCGCCTTCCTCGAAGACGCACTCGCGCCCTACTCCGCCCTCGTCCGCAGCAACACCTGGGACGGATTCGACCCTGAATTCAGCCGCAAACTCGGTGCGCGCGGCTGGCTCGGCATGAGCCTGCCGAAGCAGTACGGCGGCCATGAACGCTCGGCGCTCGAACGCTACGTCATCGTCGAAGAGACGCTGGCGGCCGGCGCGCCGGTCGGCTTTCACTGGATCGCCGATCGCCAGAGCGGTCCGGTGATCGCGCGCTACGGCACCGAAGCACAACGGCAGAAGATCATTCCCGGCATCGCCAGGGGCGAGATCTGCTTCTGCATCGGCATGAGCGAACCGAACTCGGGTTCGGATCTTGCGTCCGTGCGCACGAAGGCCGAGCGCACCGCTGACGGCTGGCTGATCAACGGCACCAAGATCTGGACCACGAACGCCCATCGCGCGGACTACATGATCGCGCTGCTGCGCACGGACTCGAGTCCCGACAGCAAGCATCGCGGCCTGTCGCAGTTCCTGATCGATCTGAAAAACACCAAGGGCATCACGCCGCGTCCGATCCAGGATCTGACCGGTCGCCGCCATTTCAATGAAGTCGTGTTCCAGGATGCGCTGATTCCGCACGATGCACTGCTCGGCAAGGAAGGTGAAGGCTGGAAGCAGGCGACGGCCGAACTCGCGTTCGAACGCAGCGGGCCGGAGCGCTACCTGTCGTGCTTCATTCTGCTGTCCAGACTGATCGATCAGGTCAAGGATCACGCGAGTCCCGCGGTGCTGTCGAAGATCGGTGCGGAAGTCGCGTGGGCATCGACGCTGCGGAACATGTCGCTCGCCGTCGCCGGCATGCTGAACGAAGGCATTGATCCGGGTCTGCAGGCCTCGATCGTCAAGGATCTCGGCTGCCAGTTCGAGCAGCGCCTGCCGGGCCTCGCGCAGGAACTCGTTTCGCTCGAGCCGACGCTGTCCGGCAGTGGTACCGATTACCAGCAGGTGCTCGGCAATCTCACGCAACTCGCGCCGTCGTTCTCGCTGCGCGGCGGCACGCTCGAAATTCTGCGCGGCATCATCGCGCGTGGCCTGGGGGTCCGATGAACGAATTACAGACAATACTCGACGACAGCGTCACGAAGCTGTTCGAAGCGAGGGTCGACCGCGAGTTCCTGACGCGCGTCGAGGAAGCGGGCTTCTCGCAGGAGCTCTGGACCCTCGTCGAGGAACAGGGCCTGACGCAGGTCCTCGTCAGCGAAGAGGCCGGCGGCATGAATGCGGGCTGGGCGGACGCGTATGTCGTGGTGCGCGCCTGCGGTCGCTACGGTGTGCCGCTGCCGGTACCGGAAACCATGCTCGGCCGGTGGTTGCAGGAGCGCGCGGGCGCGCCCATCGCCGACGGCGTGATCGGGCTCCTGCCCGAGACGCTGCACCTCGGCGCCAACGGCACGCTGAGCGCCGAGATCGCGCGGGTGCCGTGGGGTCGCGACGCTGCGCAGTTCGTCGGCATGACGTCCGACGGCGCCCTCGTGGTGTTCGACACCGCACAGGTCAGCCTGCACGAAGATCTGAACCTTGCGCGCGAGCCGCGCGACACCGTGTCGTTTCGCGATGCGCGGCCGCTCGGGCGTTACCCGCTCGATCTGCCGCCGGACTGCATCCGCTGGCTCGGCGCGCTGCTGCGCTCCGCGCAGATTGCCGGCGCCGCCGCCGGCTGCCTCGAGATGAGCGTGCGCTACACCTCGGAGCGCGAACAGTTCGGACGCCTGCTGTCGCAGTTCCAGGCGATCCAGCACCACCTCGCTGAACTCGCCGGTGCGATGGCTTCCGTCGACACGATGGCCCACACCGCGTTCACCGCGCTCGACAGTCTCGGCTTCAGGCCGCAGGGCCGCGATGCCCGCTTCGAGATCGCGTCGGCGAAGTGCCGCGCGAGCGAATCGGTCGAGATGCTGACCCGTCTCAGCCACCAGGTGCACGGCGCGATCGGCTTCACCTACGAGTATGCGCTGCAGTTCCTGACGCGCCGCCTGTGGTCGTGGCGCGCCGAGTTCGGCGCGAACGGCGAATGGGGCGAGGCACTGGGCCGCATGGCCATCGACCAGGGCGGCGATCGCATCTGGGCCTATCTCACCAATTAGTCAGACACACGGACACAGCATCATGAGTGACAGCGATCTCCTGCTTTTCGAAAAGCGCGGCCACATCGGCTACCTGACCCTGAACCGCCCTGACAAGCGCAACCCGCTCGGCCTCGCCGGCGACGGCGACGCGTTCCGCGCGGCCGCGGCGCGCATCAACGGCGACTTCGACCTCCGCTGCGTGATCATGACCGGCGCCGGCAGCGCGTTCTCCGCCGGCGGCGACCTGAAAGCGATGCGCGACCGCACCGGCGAGTTCGGTTGCGACAACCTGCGCCTGCGCGATCACTACCGCGAGAGCATCCACGGCATCATCAAGGCGATGTGGAGCATCGAAGTGCCGATGGTCGGTGCGATCAACGGCCCGGCGATCGGCCTCGGCGGCGACGTCGCGTCGCTGTGCGACATCCGCCTGTCGGCGGCCAGCGCGAAGTTCGGCGCGACCTTCCTGAAGATCGGCCTCATACCGGGCGACGGCGGCGCGTGGCTCCTGCCGCGCACGATCGGCTGGTCGCGCGCCGCACAGCTGTATTTCACCGGCGACGTCGTCGATGCGAAGACCGCCTGCGAGTGGGGCCTCGTGTCCGAAGTCTACCCGGACGACCAACTGATGGCCGAAGCCGAAAAGCTCGCGAAGAAGATCTGCCAACAGCCGCCGCAGGCGCTGCGCATGACGAAGCGCCTGATGCGCGACGGGCTCACGGCGAGCTTCGACACCATCATGGAGATGTCGGCCGCGATGCAGGTGCTCGTGCAACGTACCGACGATCACATCGAAGCGGTGAACTCGTTCTTCGAGAAGCGCGAGCCGAAGTTCGAAGGCAAGTAGGCAGGTCATCCGTTGGGCTGACATGGGCAGCCAGCCCAACGGCGGCGACGTGACGGTGCTGCTGTACTTGACGTGCACGTTCGGAATGGCGAACGGCACGCGGCTGACGCCGTAGGGCTGGAACGGCGAGCGCCCGAACACCGCGTGGCTCTGCCAGGCGATCGGACGTCCGTCGCTGTCCAGCCCGCCAGCGAAACGCGTGATCGCAGCCACCCGATAGTCGCCGCAACGCGTCGTCTCCTCCCGCTACCAGATCTGCTTCACCGGCGGTGCTGTGGTTTCGGCCTGCCGCGGCCGATACCTGATTGCCTGGGAAGCGTCTTCAGTTCGAGCTCCCACCCGTGCGTTTTCCGGGCTGTGGTGCCTGTCCGGCAATGACGATGCCCGTACATCGCCGGCCGTCGCCGACCTTGCGCCCCCGCTCATCCGACTCACACCGGAGGCTCACATGACCTACTGTCTCGGCATTCTGCTTCCCGACGGCCTGGTACTCGCTTCGGACTCGCGCTCGAATGCGGGCATCGATCAGGTCGCACTGGTGAAGAAGCTCGCGGTGTTCGAAGTGCCCGGCCAGCAGGTGGTCGCGGTGCTGTCGGCCGGCAACCTGGCCACCACACAAGCGGTCGTCACGGCCTTGCGCGAGAGCGCCGGCAGCGGTGCGCCGGGACAGGACCTCCATGCCGCGCGCTCGATGTTCGACGTGGCCCAGTTGATCGGCGGCAAGCTGCGTGAGGTCATCGCGCGTGACGGCCACTACGTGCAGCCCTTCGGCGACCCCCACGGCACCTTTCTCGTGGGCGGGCAGATCACCGGTGAGCCACCGCGGCTGTTCCACATCTACTCGGCCGGCAACTTCGTCGAAGCCTCCGACCGCTCGCGCTTCCTGCAAATCGGCGAAACGAAGTACGGCAAGCCGATTCTCGACCGTGCGCTGACCAACGCGACCACGCTCGATGAAGCGGCGAAACTGTCCCTGCTGTCCTTCGATGCGACGATGCGCAGCAACCTGTCCGTCGACGCCCCGATCGATCTGCTGCGCTACGCGGCCGACAGCTTTTCAGCCCGGAATCTCGCCACGGTGGAGAAAGACGACCCCTACTGGATCGAACTGCGACAGCGCTACGCCGAGGGCCTCGCGAATCTCGTCAGCAGCATCCCACCGCCACCGCAGTGGGGCTGAGGCCGGCCCTTCGAAGCGCTCAGCGCGACAACAGCGCCTGGTTCTTCTGCCCCGGATCTGCAATCGCCCGCTTCTGATACGGCGTGGTGTCGATCTCCGCCAGTTCGATGCGCCCGTCGAGCACGTCTTGCTTCCACGCCTGGTGTGCGACGTCGCGTGCCTGGAATTCCGGCATCACTTCGCGCGCGAAGAGTTCGAGGCTGTCGCAGATGGCCTGGTGGGTGGTTTTGCCCGCCTGGTTCAGCAGGATGACCTGGTCGATGTGGCTCTCTTCGAATTCGTGCAGTCGACGGCGCAGCGTCTCCGGTGAGCCGATCAGCGACACGCCGCCCGCGCCCTGCCCTTCGGTCGTGGCCCGCCACTTCTCGTATTCATCCCACATCGAAAGACTGCCCGGCGCGACCGGACCGTGGCTGCCGTAGAAGGCGAGGCAGAACTGGAAGAAGGTCCAGCCGTCGGCGAGGCGTTGGGCTTCCTCGTCGGTCGGCGCGCACATGAAGCCGGCGACGATCGCAAGGTTCGGATTGGTCTGGTAATTCGTCAAACGGTCGAGCGTTTTCGTGTACGCGTTGTAGTACGCGTGCACCCAGGCCTGCGCGCTGTTCGCGTTCAGGAACTGAAAGGCGAGCGCGCCCATGCCGCGCCGGCCGGCCATGCGGATGGTCTCCATCTGCGAGCAGGCGACCCACAGCGGCGGGTGCGGCTGCTGCATCGGCTTCGGGACGACGTTGCGCGCGGGGAACTTGAAATGCTCGCCGTCGTAGGCCCAGTTCGATTCCCAGAACATCGGCAGCATGCAGCGCACCGCGTCCTCCCAGATCGCGCGCTTGTCGCGGTAGCGTCGATCGAACGGGTGCAGCTCCGTGGTGCTCGAACCTTCACCGATGCCGAGTTCGACGCGGCCCTTGCTCAGGAGATCGAGCGTCGCGACGCGTTCGGCGACGCGTGCCGGGTGGTTCGTCGTCAGCTGGATGATGCCGTGCCCGAGGCGGATGCGCTGCGTGCGCTGGCTCGCCGCGGCGAGGAAGACTTCGGGCGCCGACGAATGCGAATACTCTTCGAGGAAGTGATGTTCGACCGCCCAGGCGTAGTCGTAGCCGAGACGATCGGCGAGTTCGATCTGTGCCAGCGAGTCCTGCAGCAGCTGATATTCGCTGTCCGGCCGCCATGGCCGCGGCAGCTGGTGTTCATAGAACAGCCCGAACTTCATGACGCGGACATCCCGCCGTCGATCGAAAACGTCGTGCCCGTGCAGTAGCTGCTGTCATCGCTGGCGAGGAACAGCGCGAGCTTCGCCACTTCGTCAGGCGTGCCGTAACGATGCATTGGCACGCTGGTCTCCATGCGGGCCTTGATCTTCTCCGGCGCGTTCGGCGCGTACTGTTGCTCGAGTGACTGGATCATGCGCGTGGCAATGGGGGCGGGATTGATGGTGTTCACGCGGATGTTCAGCGCGGCGCATTCGAGCGCCGCCGATTTCATGATGCCGACCACCGCGTGCTTCGATGCGATGTACGGGGAGATCCTCGGCGTGCCCTTCAGGCCGCCGAGCGAGGACGTGATCACGATGCTGCCGCCCCCCGCTTTCGTCATCGCAGGGATCACGGACTTCAGCCCCAGCCACACGCCGCGCACGTTCACCGCCATCACGCGCTCATACTCCTCGAGCGGATAGTCGACGAGCGTGGCGACCTTGCCCTCGATGCCGGCATTCGCGAAGTAGACGTCCACGCGTCCCCAGCGCGCGAGCGCGGCATCGACATAGCCCTGGGTCTGCGCGGCATCGCTGACATCGGCGACGACGGCCATCGCGTTGGCCGCGCCGAGTTCGGCCACCGCGGCGTCGAGCGCCTCGCGCTGCACATCGACCAGCAGCACTTTCGCCCCCTCGGCGACGAACAGTCGCGCCGAGGCGAGCCCGATGCCGGCGGCGCCACCGGTGATGATGGCAATCTTGTCTGCGAGTCTGGGCATCCGGTCTGCTCCCGCGGTCGGTGAAGAATGTCGTCGAATCTTGCCACGCGGGTGCGCGTCGAGGCTACACTGCGATCACCGCGGGAACAGCGGTCATGACACGCCAGTGACGGCACTGCAAACAACACATCGAGTGACGCGCCCGCCGGCGTCAGGGGAGCAAGCCACATGAACGCACAACAGACTCACCAGGGCAGCTGCTTTTGCGGCGCAGTAAAGCTCGAAGTGACGGGCACGCCCGTCGCGCAGGGCTATTGCCACTGCGAATCCTGCCGGCACTGGTCGGCAGGCCCGGTCAATGCCTTTTCACTCTGGGCGCCGGACAGCGTGCGCGTGACGCAGGGTGCCGATCACATCGGCACCTACAACAAGACGCCGGGCAGTTCGCGCAAATGGTGCAAGACCTGCGGTGGTCATCTGATGACCGACCACCCGCAGATGGGCCTCGTCGATGTCTACGCGGCGATCCTGCCGAGCGTCGAGTTCAGCCCGGCCCTGCACGTGTTCTACGGCGAGACGAAGCTGCACATCAAGGATGGCCTGCCGAAAATGCAGGACGTGCCGGCCGAAATGGGCGGCTCCGGCGTGACGTTGCCAGAGTAGGCGCGCGCAGCCGATGCCGGTGTCCCTCGTCGCCGAGGCGGCCGGCGCCCTCCAGGCGCCGGTCACCAGCATCGCGCACGCGATCAGCCTCGCGACGGCGCCGGTCTTCCTGCTGACCGGCGTCGGCGCTGTGCTGAACGTGCTCGCGAGCCGCCTCGGGCGCACGATCGACCGCTCACGTGTGCTGCAGACCCGTGATCCTGCCCTGCTCGATCAACGGACGCGGCACGAACTGAAGCGCCTGCAACGGCGCGCCACCCTCATCAACTGGGCGCTCGGCCTCTGCACGGGCTGCGCGCTGCTCGTGTGCAGCATGATCGTGACGCTGTTTCTCGCGCTCTTCATCGAACTCGAACTCACCCGTATCGTTGCCGTGCTGTTCATCGGTGCGATGCTGTGCCTGATCGTCGCGCTGTTGTTGTTCTTCGGCGAGATCCTGCTCGCCACCCACAAAATGAAAATTGCGCCCTGAGCGCCCCCGTTGGAGCCTGTTGCCATGACCGAGAACGTGACCACGCTGTCCGCCGCCGAACTCGAAGCCCTGTGGGTCGAGCACATCGCCGGCGAATTCCAGACCAAGGACACCGAAGCGACCCTCGAGACGATGGTCGAGGATGCGTACGTCAATCACATGCCGGTCAACACCGGCGGCCGCGGCAAGGCCGAACTGCGCGCGTTCTACCGCGACAACTTCATTCCGTCATGGCCGGACGACCTGGTGATGACGCCGGTCAGCCGCACCGTCGGCAACGGCCGGGTCGTCGACGAGATGCATTTGACGTTCACGCACAGCCGCCCGATGGAGTGGTTCCTGCCCGGGGTCGCCCCGACGCACAGGAAGGTCGAGATCGATCTCGTCGCCATCGTGCAGTTCCGCGGCGACAAGCTCGCCTGCGAGCGCATTTACTGGGACCAGGCAACGGTGCTGCGCCAGGTCGGACTGCTGAAGGACTGAGATGCAGGGCGGTGTGCGGCCCGCCCGGGGACCTTGCTGCCATTCGATATTTCGACTATGGTCAAAACATGGAAACAAAAGCCGCCGTCCGCGCCCTCGCCGCGCTCGCCCAGGGCACCCGCCTCGAGGTCTTTCGCCTGCTCGTCGAAGCCGGGCACGGCGGCCGCGCCGCCGGCGAGATCGCAGAGGCCGTCGGCGTCGCACCGGCCACCTTGTCCTTCCACCTGAAGGAACTCGCGAACGCCGGCCTCGCCGATTCCCGGCAGGACGGCCGGCACGTGATCTACGGCGCGAATTTCCAGACCATGTCCGCGCTGTTGTCCTACCTGACCGAGAACTGCTGCGCGCGCGATGCCAGCCGTTGCGCGGCCGAACCCTGCACGACCCCTGACGCGGCGCCCAGGCGCGCACGCCGTCCCACAGCGCGTTGAGCGCCCCACCAACCCAGGAGCACCCCGATGAAACGATTCCATGTGCACGTCCAGGTCGACGACCTCGCTGCCTCCACCCGCTTCTATGCGGCGATGTTCGGCGCCGAGCCGTCCGTCCTCAAAGCCGATTATGCGAAGTGGATGCTCGAAGACCCGCGCGTCAATTTCGCGATCTCCGCGCGCGGTGGCAAAGCCGGCGTCAATCATCTCGGCTTTCAGCTCGACTCCGATGAAGCCCTGCGCGCGATGCGCCAGCAGGTCGAAGCCGCCGACGCCGCCAGTCTCGTCGAGCAGAGTGGCACCACCTGTTGTTACGCAAAGTCCGACAAGTACTGGGTGACCGATCCGACCGGCATCCCGTGGGAGACCTATCACACGCTCGACAGCGTGCCGGTCTTCGGCGTCGACGACGTCCCGCACGCCCCGCAGGCGGCCGCCTCCGGCGCTGCGTGCTGCGGCCCCGCGCCCGTCGCAGTGCGCGAAGCGCCCGCGGCGTCCTGCTGTGCCCCGGCCGACACCGCGCCGCCGAAGAGTGGCTGCTGTTGAACGCGCCGCGCGAGTATCCGCGCCCGACGGTCGGGGACTTCGCGCCGATCACCGCGTTGCTCGGCGCGAGCGGGCTGCCGACCGCCGATCTCTCGCTGCCCGCGCTGGCGCACTTCCGGGTGAGCCGCGACGGCGAGCGCATCGTGGCGGTGGCGGGTCTGCAGCCGCTCGGCAGTGCGGGCCTGCTGCGCTCCGTGGCGGTCGCGCCCGACCGGCGCGGCACAGGGCTCGCGACGCGGCTCGTCGCGGCCCTCGAAGCAGAAGCCACCCGCCTGGGCATCCACACGCTCTACCTGTTGACGAACACGGCAGAGCGTTTCTTCGCGGCCCGCGGCTACACGGTCCTGCCGCGCGCCGCGGCACCGGCTGCACTCAAGGAGACGGCCGAGTTCAGGCAACTCTGTCCCGACTCGGCGGTGTGCATGCAGAAGGTGCTGGCGTAACGGCGGCGGACGGAACGCACACGACGCAGCGCGTGACGCGCCGGCTTCGATTCGAGCATCACAGATCGCGGGATGCGCTGCTCACGGGCAGCACGACATGTGCCCGCCGCATCGGGTGAGTTGAGCCAGACCTGCGCGGGCCTCATCCGGTGCCGGCCCGCGAGCGTAGCCACTGGCACACCCTGGTTGAGCACCCATGCCCGAAGGTCCCGAAATCCGCCGCGAGGCAGACGCCATCGCGAAGGCCGTCGTCGGCCAGCCGCTCGTCGAACTGGAACTCGGTCTGCCGGCGTTGCGACCGTTTCACGACGAGTTGTTCGACAGCCACGTCACGGCCGTCGACACGCACGGCAAGGCGATGCTGACGCGTTTCGCCTGCGGCCTGACGATCTATTCGCACAATCAGCTCTACGGCCGCTGGTATGTGCGCAAGCGTGGACAGCCCCCCAGGACCAACCGTTCCCTCCGCGTGGGCCTGCACACCGCGGACTGGAGTGCGTTGCTCTACAGCGCCACGGACGTGCGCGTACTGACCGACGACGAACTCGCCATACACCCGTTCCTGCGCCGCCTGGGCCCGGATGTGCTCGATCCCGGCCTCGGCTGGCGTGCGATAGCCGCCCGCCTGCGCAGCCCGGCGTTCAGCGGGCGCGCGCTCGGCGGGCTCTACCTCGATCAAGGCTTCATCGCCGGCATCGGCAACTATCTGCGCTCGGAGATACTGCATTACGCGGGCCTGCATCCGGCACGGCGGCCGGTCGATCTCGGCACTCGCGACATCAATGAACTCGCCCGTCAGACCCTGGCCGTCACGCTGCGCGCCAACCGCGCGAAAGGCATCACCAACGAGGCCACGCGGGTGCAGCGACTGATAGCGGGCGGCGCTTCCTATTCGGCGTTTCGCTTCGCGGTGTTCGATCGCGCGGGAGAGCCCTGCTACCGGTGCGGAGCAGGCGTGCAGCGGATCACGGTGTCGTCCCGTCGCCTTTATTACTGCGCAGGATGTCAGCCGGCCCAATGAGGACGGCGAGCGCGTCAGTGTCTCCAGTCGGCGCGGCCTGAGCGATTGCGCAGCGGCGTGGCGGGCAGTTCAGCAGAGGCCGGAATCCGGCAGCGGTCGGGACGAGCGTCGGAATTCACGTCGAGAACGTCGCGACAAAGCGAATGTCCCGCACCCGGCACGGGGCCTTATCGTGCACCCCGGCACTGATTGCCTCCCCGTACAGGAACCGATGATGAATTTCGATCAAGTCCTGAAGAAGATCCTCGCCAGTCCGCTCGCGAGCGGCGCTGCCGGAGGCCTGCTGTCCGGCGGCCTCATCGGCGCCCTCGGCAACAAGCAGGCGCGCAAAGCGCTCGGCGGCGCCGCCAAACTCGGCGGCGCGGCAGCGGTGGGCGCACTGGCACTGGCCGCCCTCCAGCGCTACCAGGCCCAGCAGGCCGGCACACAGCAACCTCCTGCAGCGGCCGGCCTGCACACCGTGTCGGCGCCAGCGCTGGAGCGCGAAGCATCCCTCGTCGTGCAGGCGATGCTGTCCGCGGCGCACGCCGACGGGGCGATGGACGCTGCCGAGCGCGCACGGATCGCCGAGCGGCTGCGCGCGGCCGGTCTCGACGACACGGAGTTCGACTACGTGATGTCAGCGCTCAACGGCGCGGCCGACCCGTACCGGATTGCGGCGCTCGCGCAGAGCGAAACGGAAGCGGCCGAAATCTATGCCGCGTCCCTGCTCGCGCTGGACGTCGACCACTGGGCAGAGCAAGCCTACCTGCGCGAGCTGAAAAGCGCGCTGAAGCTGCCCGAGGCGCTGGCGAGCATGCTGGAAGCGGAGGTGAAGGCCCCGACCACGGCGTGAGCGGGACCCCGCTGGCATTGGTGCACACGCAGGCGGCGGCCCGGTTCACCCGGCGCTGCCGCCACTATCGGCTCCCTGAGCCCTCGCCTGCACCGAGCGTCGCGGCCATCGCGCTGCCGGCCGCAGCCGAGCCCGCTCAACGCCGTCAGGCGCCTCAGCGCGCCGGGTGCAGCAACCCTTTCTTGCGCTCCAGCCATGCAATGCGCTGATCGTGCGGCGTGTCGACATAGGCCTGCATGATTTCCACCGCCTCGTCGGTCAGCATCGTGTGGATGAATGCATCGCCCTCGATCTCGAGGCCCGCCTGCAGATGCACTTCCGAGCCTTCATACACCGCCCGCTTCGTCTCCGCGATCGCCACCGGTGACAGCGTGACGAGTTCCTTCGCAATCTCCATCGCGCGCGCCTTTGCATCCTCGGCGATCTCGTGGACCAGCCCCAGGGCCAGGGCTTCCTCCGGCTTGCAGATTCGGCCGCGCAGGATGAAGTCGATCGCCTTGCCGGCGCCGAGCAGACGCGACAGGCGCTGCGTGCCGCAGCCACCCGGCAGAATGCCGAGCGTCACTTCCGGCAGGCCGTAACGGAAGTCGCCCTTCTGCGCGATGCGGATATCGCAGGACAGCGAAGTCTCGAAGCCACCGCCCATCGTGCTGCCGCTCATCGCCGCGATCACCGGCTTCGGCAGATCGCGCAGATTCGTCAGCGTCGCGTTGTGCTGATGCAGCCACGAACGGCCGACGTTCATCATCAGCGCGCGATCCCTGGCGCTCGCCACCAGTTCTTCGACGCTGTAGTGCGTGATGAAGCGGTTCGCGACGCCGCCGGTCAGGATCACCACGCGCACCGACGGATCGCGCCAGGTTTCGATGTGCCCGGCGAGCTCGCGCATGCCGTCCGCCGTCATGTAATTCATCGGCGGATTGACCCACGCGCACGTCACGATCCCGCCGTCCTGCTGTATCTGCCAGTTGGCCATGTGTGCTCTCTCCTTCTTCAATCAGTTTTTGATGCGCGGTGCGAGTGTGGGCATTGGGGGGATTTGCCACCGAGAACACAGAGAACACCGAGAAGAATGTTGGTCTCACACCTAATCGGTCAAAAAACGGCGAGCATGCTGTCCGGACCCACAACGGGGCAGCGGTCCCATCCCTTTCTTATCTCGGTGTTCTCTGTGTTCTCGGTGGCCAAAATCCCCCAACGCCGAAACGAAAGCGCTCCGCTATTTCCCCGACTGCGCCGCGGCAGTGGCTTTTCTCGCCTGGCGGCGGATGTAGTGGTGGATGGCGTTCAGATCGGCGTCCGACAGCTCCTTGAACTGCGGCATGCCCTGCTGACGGCGGCTGCCGTCGATGACGATCTCCTTGAATGCTTCCGGATACAGCGGTGCCTGCGAGGCCCGCAGATCGGGCGCATATCCGCCGGCCACGGCCCCGCCGCCGTGGCAGCTCGAACAGTTGCGCTGGAACAGGAAGCTGCCCTGCTCGGCGAGCAGGTCATCGACCTTGAAGTCGTCCTGCGCCAGCGGCTGCGCGAAGGTCGGCGGCGGCGCTTTCGGCAACTTCGTCTCGGCATCGAGCGCGAACACCACGAGTCGCCGCGGATGCACGCCGTAGGTCCAGCCGTGCTGGGCGGTGATCGAACCGACCATCGACGCCGCGGCGCCGCCCCAGCCCGCGAGCAGCGCGACATACTGCTTGCCGTCGACGGCGTAGGTGATCGGCGGCGCCGAGATGCCGACGCCCATGTCGAACATCCACAGCGGCACGCCGTCGGTCGAGCGATAGGCCACGAGCTTGCCGTCGGTGCGACCCTGGAACACGAGATTGCCCGCGGTCGCGAGCGTGCCGCCGTTCCAGGCGCCGGGCAGCTTCTGCTCCCAGACCTTCTCCTTCTTCACCGGATCCCAGGCCATCAGCACCGAGGCGTCGATCGTCAGCGGCATGTCCTCGCGCCCGAGATCGACCCCGGGGTCGAACTGGAAGCTCGGCGACTGCCAGCTCGTCGGCTTGATGCCCTTGTCGGTGAACAGTGCCGGCAGATCGTGCGTCGGGATATAGGTCAGGCCGGTCATCGGGCTGAACGACATCGCATGCCAGTTGTGGAAGCCGAGCGGGCCCGGATACACCAGTTCCTCGCCGTCCTCGTAGCGCGCGTTCGGCGCCTCGACTGGCCGTCCGGTCTTCATGTCGACATGGGTGGCCCAGGTCGCCCGCCCGATTTTCTCGGCCGATATCAGTTTGCCGGTGGCGCGATCGATCACGTAGAAGAAGCCGTTCTTCGGCGCGTGCATCATCGCCTTCACGGGCTTGCCGTCGATCGTCAGATCGGCCAGCACCATGTCCATGTTCGAGTTGTAGTCCCAGGTTTCACCCGGCACGGTCTGGTAGTGCCAGACATACTTGCCGGTGTCCGCGTCGAGCGCGACGACCGAACACAGGAACAGGTTGTCGCCACCGCCCGGGCTCCGGATCTTCTGGTTCCACGGCGAACCGTTGCCGGTGCCGATGTAGATGCGGTTGAACGCCGGATCGTAGGTCAGGCCGTTCCACACCGTGCCGCCGCCGCCGTGCTTCCACCACTCGCCGGTCCAGGTCTTGGCCGCCATCGCCTGGGCATCGTCCTCGAAGCCGTCGGCCGGATTGCCGGGTACGGTGTAGAAACGCCAGGCCTGCTTGCCGGTTTCGGTGTCATATGCGGTCACATAGCCACGCAGGCCGCCCCATTCGGTGCCGCCGTTGCCGATGATCACCTTGCCGTTGAACACCCGCGGCGCGCCGTTGATGAAATAGGCGAGCTTCGGATCGACGGTCATCACGCTCCAGACTTCCTGGCCGGTGGCCGCGTCGATTGCATTCAGGCGGCCGTCGCCGGTCGCGACGAACACCTTGCCCTTCCAGTAAGCGACGCCGCGGTTCGAATCCCACATCACGCGGCCGCGATCGCCGGCCGCGTCGATGACCTTCGGATCGTAGGTCCACAGTTCCTTGCCGGTGCGCGTGTCGACCGCGATCACCTTGGCGAAGCTGCCGGTGAAATACATCACGCCGTCGACAACGAGCGGGGTCGACAGCAGGGACTTGTGTTCCGGCAGATCCATGTACCACGCAACGCCCAGATTGCCGACGTTCTGCGCGTTGATGTCGGCCAGCGGACTGAACCGCTGTTCGCTGTAGGTGCGGCCGTAGGACAGCCAGTTGGCGCCGTCCTTCTCGTTCGCAATCGCGGCATTGTCGACGGTCGTCGCCGCAGCGGCGACCTGCGCAGTCAGCGTCGCGGCCAGCGCGACGCACGCAAACTTCTTCATGCACACTCCCCTCGTTGGGGGGCGACGAATCGCCCCGCCCTGTTGTTGTCCTGGTTGTGATCCCGTTCTTATGGCTGTCCGCCCGGCAGCAGCGGCACCCCGATCAGCGCGCCGTGTGCCCAGGCGACGAACAGCGCATACAGCGCCAGGCCCGCGACCACGGCGATCACGTCATTGCGCGCCGGCCCGACTGCCGGCGGCGCGTCGCCGCCGGCGCGCTTCTTGACCGCGATACGATCGGCCACGGCCCACACCAGAAAGCCGCCGAACAGCAGCACATCGTGCAGCCCGCCGTTGGCGAGCAGATGGGCCACCGCCCAGAGCTTGGTCGCTGCGAGCATCGGATGCTTCAGCGCCGTCTTGATGCGCCCCGGCAGATGCGCCGACAGCAGCATCGGAAACATCGGCAGCATCAGCAGCATCATCAGGTGTCGCGTCCACGCCGGTGGTGAATAGAGCACCACAGGGTCTTGTCGCGCAAGACCGTAACCCATCACGAGCAGCGCGAAGCCGGCGAGCGACGCGACGGTGTAGGGCCCCTTCCACGGCAGTTCGCCCAGGCTCAGCACCATGCGATCGCGCCAGCCGCGCGCCACGATCGACACCGAGTGCACGCCGAGGAACACCGTCAGGCCCACGATCAGCCATTGCATGTTTTCACCTTCCGAACTTCGGGTGCCGGAGACTGCCGCATCGTAACGGAATTGCGCGAGACGACCCACAGCGCGGGCGCGGGTCGATCTGCGGTAGCATCCGCGCGCCGCACGCGACAACGCGTGCCGCACGCTGGACGCGCTCCCATCCGCGGCGCGCGCCGCGTGCAAGCCTGACCACCGATGAACCGCATCGTAACGGAATTGATCGACATGACCCATCCCGACTCTCCCGCGCCTGGCTGCGAATTGCTCCCGCTGTGCGACGCGCGCGAACACGCGCCGCAGCTCGCGGCCTGGCATGCCGCGGAGTGGGCGCATCTGTACGAGGGCTGGGACGCAGCGGTGGCGCTGCGCGATCTGCTCAGCGAACCGGCCGACGGCTCACTGCCGATGACGCTGATCGCGCGCGACGGCGATCACCTGCTCGGCTCGGTGAGCCTGATCATGGACGACCTGCCGGGCTGGTCGCACTGCAATCCATGGCTCGCGAGTTTTTATGTTGCCCCGCAATATCGAAAGCGCGGGATTGGCGCGGCGCTCGTTCGCGCTGCGCTGCAGCGTCTCGATGCGAGCGCCGGATCGCGGGTGTACCTGTTCACCGAATCTGCCGCCGACTACTTCGCCGGGCACGGCTTCACGTTCTTCGGCAGCGGCGTCGCGGGCGGCTTCGAGGTGACGGTGATGTCGCGCGCGATTGCCGCTCAGGACGCTTCGTCGACATAGGGCTTGCAGCCGAGATCGCTGTATTCGACGCGACCGAACCAGGCCTGCAACAGCGGATTCTCCCAGCGCCGCTCGCGCCCGCCGAAGCGGCAGATGTCGAGCACTTCGAGCCGCCACTCGACGGCCTCGTCGAGCGGAAAACGCACCGTGATCGGCGCGCCCAGATGATTCCTCACGTGCATCACGCACATGCGCTCACCGCGCGCGGGATGCGGTTCGACGGCCGCGCAGTGCCGTGCATCGCGGATCGCGGCGCGTCCGAGCCACACTTCGTGATTGCCGCGGCCGAGCGTCCATTCGGCGAGCAGAGGCGCCCAGCTCGGATTCCAGTAGCGCGACAGTGACTCGAACTCCTCGTCCGTCATCTGCCGGCCGCCGCCGCCGGGCAGGCGCCAGTGCGCACCCTTTTCCACGGCGATCGGCGGATACGGAAATTCGACGACGATGACGGGATAGTCTTCGTGATGCTCGACGTTCATGTCGACCCCGTCGATACGCATGCGCACCATCGACGGGCGATCGAAACGCAGCGCATCGCCCACCTGCGACAGGCTCCAGATGATGTCCTGTGACTGCGGTCGACAGCGTTCGACGAGCGCGGCGTTCGCGGGGTCCTGAGCCGGATCCTGCTCGAGGCCGCGCATCACGTGATACAGCGCACATGAATCGGATTCGAACTCGGCCGCATGCAGCGCTTGCCATCCCCGCTCGCCATAGGCGAGCTCCCTGGCCGCGAAGCCCAGTGCGGCCAGCGCCACCGACGCGACGCCCACGACGATCACGACCCCTCGCTTCATGCCCTTCCCCCCGACGAGGTCCGCGCCCGGCGCGACTCGCCACGATTCTTCTTGTGATGCGGCTCGTGGTGGGTCCCCGCGACCGCCGCGAGGGTTCTATCGTGCCATGCGCAGCCTCGCAGCAGGAGATTCGTGCGCCGCGGTCAGGTCGGCAGTGCCGGACGTTAGAGGTGTGACCCATGCAGTGAGGTGACAGTAGCCACCGAGAACACCGAGAACGATGATGGGAAGATCTGGACGCGCGTGGGCTGTGGCGGGAGGTCAGAACACCAGATCGGGACAACCGAATCGCTGGACTCGGTGTTGCCAATGGCCACAGCATCGAAGCTTGCTGTGAAAGTGCATTTCCGGCGCGCTCGTGTAGCCCGGGTGGAGCGCGCAGCGTGGAGCCCGGCAGCGGCCTGTCAGACTCTTCAGATCCCGGGCTCGACTGCGTTCCACCCGGGCTACACCGGGCTTCAATGAGGCCGGGTGCGGCAGGACCCTCATGGCCGGCTGACGCAGGACGCCCGACAGCCAACAGCCAACAGCCAACATCGCGCCTGCTGCGCCGTGCCGCGGCCCGTCGACTAAACGGCCTGTTCCCCGTCGCGATTGTCGCCAGCGCCGGATCCGAACACGCTGTCGAGATCGTCGAGCTGGCGGGAAACGTGCTGGCCGATTTCGTTGAGTTCGCGGTGAATGGTGTCCGCCGCGCGGAGCTTGTCTTCGAGTTCACGCCGGGCCTGCTGGATCTGCGCCTTCTGATGCGTGAACCGGTTCGCGATGCGTTGCAACTGCGCGTAGCGTTCGCGCAGCAGGGCCTCGCGTTCGGCCATGACTTCCTTGTCGCGCGTGCGCATCTTGACGATCTTGCGGCGCAGTTCGGCTTCGGCCTTCTGTTTCAGTTCGACGAGCCGTGCGCGCATCCGCGTCTCATAGTTGGCCCGCTCCTGCGCGCGGACTTCGGCAATGTGCCGGCGCAGGCGCTGTTCGAGGATGCCCATTGCCTCGGCGAGTCGATCCTTGCCCGCCTGGTCCTGCGCGTGATGCTGTTGCGGCAGCGGCGGCGGTGGCTCGTACGCCTCGTCAGCCGGCGGCTCGCCCATGAGCCCGTTGATGTCGAAATCGTAGCTCGTCGCTTCGAGACGTTGCGCGCCGGTCTGGTCGGCCGCGCCCTGTTCGGGCGGCGGCGCCCGGTGACGTTCGGCGTCGATGCGCGCCACGAGTTCGGCGAGCTCCTCACCGGAGTGGGTGTCGGCATAAGTAGCCGGTGGCATTGGCGCGATCGTCGCCGACAGGTCGTCCGGCGCACCGAGCAGGGCGCGCGGCACCCGGAAAATGCGCGACGGCCCCTCGGCCGACACCGTGTAGCGTTGCGTGCCCGGCTCGTCGAGGGGCCGCAGCGCTTCGATGTCCTGGGCATCCAGATGGCGCACGGCGCGCTCGTCGTCGAGGAATTGCACCGCGCCTTCGAGCAGGAAATGGGAGTATTCGTGGCGATCGCCAGCGGCAAACACGATCTCGCCGGAGGCCAGGCCGAAAATCTGGCCGAGCGCAATGGCGGCCTGCAGCTTGTCGGCGGGCAGCCCTCGCAGCGGCATGAACTCGCGGATGCGACGTTCGGTCGGCGGGTCGAAGCGCGGGATGCTCCCCTCGGCGGCGACTTCCGCCTGCGTCTTGTGCTGCACCAGCCGCTCGAGTTCAGCCTTCAGGGCCTGCTCGCGCGCGGCGCGTGCCTCCTCCAACGCTTTCTTGATGCGTTCCATCGATGTCCCCAGCCCCTGGGCGAGCGATAGGCTGCCGGGTCCGTCTGCTTTGTTCGTTATTTATGCCGTGGGCCGCCTGACTTCAGGCCTCTGCGTCACTATTTAGCCGCCCTTTGCCGCCGTCAAGTCACAACTTGTGGCCGGTGTTCATTAATGTGGACTGTCCCACTCATTCCTTCGCTATCGGCGATTTGGGCGAAACGCGCGCCGGGGATGGTCAGGGGACGGCGCGACGTTTACTCTCCGCGTCCCCCTCCGTCTGCAGGTGATGCCGTGGCCCGCCCCCCCGTGAATGCCGCCCAGAGAACCAAAACCGCCCCGCACGCCGGCACCCATGGCACCGGTCCCCGCCTGCTGGTCAAGGCCGGGCGCGAAAAGTCGCTGCTGCGGCGACATCCGTGGGTGTTCTCCGGTGCAATCGAACGCCAGGACGGCGCGATGCGGGCCGGCGACACCGTCGCGGTCGAAGCCCTCGACGGACGTTTTCTCGGCTGGGCCATCGTCAGCCCGGATTCGCAGATTCGCGCGCGCGTGTGGTCGTGGTCCCCGACCGAGCGCGTCGACGAGGCCCTGATCGCCGCGCGCATCGAACGCGCACTCGCACGCCGCGCACGCGTGCTGCCCGCCTCGACGAGCCTGCGCCTGCTGCACGGTGAGGCCGATGGCCTGCCGGGCTGCATCTGCGATCGCTACGGCGATCAGCTCGTCGTGCAGCTGCTGTCCTCGGGCGCCGATCGCTGGCGCGCGACGATCGTCTCGGAGCTGACACGCCAGACCGGCCTGCGTCATGTGTACGAGCGTTCGGACACCGAGGTGATGGCACTCGAGGGCCTGAGCCCGCGCAACGAAGCCCTCGCCGGCGACGAGCCGGACCTGCCGCGCGTCATCGAAGAAAACGATCTGCGCTATAGCGTCGACATCCGCCAGGGTCACAAGACCGGCTTCTATCTCGATCAGCGCAGCAGCCGCCTGCTGGTGCGCCAGTACGCGAATGTCAGTGAGGCGCTCGACTGCTTCTGCTACACCGGCGGCTTCACCACCAACCTGCTGGCCGGCGGCGCGCGCCACGTGACGGCGATCGACAGCTCGGCCGATGCGCTCGCCCTCGCACGCTTCAATGTCGAGACCAACGGGCTGGACGCGTCGCGCGTCGACTTCGTCACCGACGACGTGTTCAAGAAGCTGCGCCTGCTGCGTGATCAGGCGAAGCAGTTCGACGTGATCGTGCTCGACCCGCCGAAGTTCGCGCCGACGGCGGCCTTCGCCGAGAAGGCCGCGCGCGGCTACAAGGACATCAATCTGCTAGCGCTGAAGCTGCTGAAGCCGGGCGGCCTGCTGTTCACGTTCTCGTGCTCGGGCGGCATCAATCGCGATCTGTTTCACAAGATCGTCGCCGGCGCCGCGCTCGATGCCGGCGTCGACGCGCGCATCGTGCATCACCTGGCCGCCGGCCCCGATCACCCGATCGCCACCGCCTTCCCCGAGGGCGAATACCTCAAGGGCTTCGCCGTTCAGGTCTGAGCGGCACCGGTCTGTTCGAACGCATAGGCGGCGCGGTAGATCGTCGCCTCGTCGAAGTGTCTGCCGATCAGCATCATGCCGATCGGCAGGCCGTCCGCCTGGCCGCACGGCAGACTGATCGCCGGATGGTGCGACACGTCGGTCGGGCAGGTGTTGACGAGCATCTCGGTCGCGCGCCGGCACCATTCCATCACCGAGCAGTCGGGCGCCGGCAGTGGCTGCGCCTTCATCGGCGTCGTCGGCATCAGCAGCAGGTCATAATGCGCGAGCGCGGCGTCATAGCCCGCGCGCAGGCTGCGCACGCGGTTCGCGGCTTTCGCGTAGTAGGTGTAACCATAGCGTTCGATCACATACCGTCCGACGAGCGTGAACAGCTTGATGTTCGGGGGCACCTCGTTGATGCGCGCGCGGCGCTCGTGCAGCCATTCCATCATGTCGACCGGATAGTAGTCCGTGCGGCCGAGCCCGAAGCCCTGCGTCGACAGCACGGTCGTCGTCAGCCCGTCGATGCCGACCGGTGACCAGATCGCAGGCCCCAGCGCATGCATCGGCACGGACACCTCTTCGACGCTGGCGCCGAGTTTCGCGAACAGGGCCGCGCCGGCACGCACTTTCGCATCGACCTCAGGTTCCGATGACGGCAGCCCGAAGCCTTCGCGCACCACGCCGATGCGCAGATTCGCGACGCCACGATCGATGCCATCCGTATAGCGCGCCACCTTCAGATTGAGCTGACGCGGATCGTAGTCGTCGGCGCCGGCGATGACCTCGAGCAGCAGTGCGTTGTCGCGCACCGTCATCGTCATCGGCCCGACGTGATCCATGAAGCCTTCGATCGGCGCGATGCCGGTGTACGGCACGAGGCCGTAGGTCGGCTTCATGCCGACGGTGCCGGAGAACGACGACGGCATCCGGATCGATCCGCCCTGGTCGGCCCCGAGCGCGAGATCGGCCTCGCCGGTCACCAGCACCACGGCGCTGCCACTCGACGAGCCGCCCGCGGAATAGCCGTGACGGTGCGGGTTGTGCACGGGGCCCAGAGCGCCGGTGTGGCTGCCGCCCGACAGGCAGAAGTATTCGCAATGCGTCTTGCCGATCACTTCAGCGCCCGCATCGAGCACGCGCGTGACGACCGTCGCGTCGACCCCCGGCACATAGCCTTCGAGCAGCGACGCGCCGTTCATCATCGGCACACCCGCGACCATGATGCTGTCCTTGACGGCGATGCGTCGCCCGGCGAGCGGACCGGTCGCGGCGCCCCTGAGCGACGTGCGCACGTACCACGCGTTGTGCGGATTCTCCGCCGGCAGCGGCGTATGCCAGGCACCGCGCGCGTGACGCACCGCCGGCGCGTCGTCGGGCAGCCCGTCGACGGCGTCGTAGGCACTGAGCATGCCGGCCATCATCAATGCGTACTGCTCCGCTTCGTCGGCAGTGATGCTGAACCCGGTGCGGGCGGCGAGTTGCGCGACTTCGGCGGCGTCGGGAGTCGGTATCGGCATGCTGTTCCCCTCTTTGCTTGCGTGGCGGTTCAATGAGCGTCGGAAGATGGCGACTGCGTCGGCGCGCGCAGCGCGGACAGCAGCGGTGCCTGCATGGCCAGCACGCAGCGCGCGCGTGCCGTATCGTCGGTGTCGGCGTCCGCGCCCAGTTCGGACCATTCGGGATGCCGGCCGGCGCGCGCGATCTCGCGTCGGAGATCGGTTTCGCCGGGCATTGCGGCCGCGAGCTGCGTGCGCGCGGCGACGGGCGTCTGTGCGGCATGGCCGCGTTGCGTCAGATCGTGGGTGAGCATCACCGCGCGGCGGGCGATGAACAGCGCCGTGGCTTCGTCGATCTGTTCGAAGCGCTCACCGCCGACGCGGGCCTGCACATGACGGCCCAGGCGCGTGGCTGCATCGAGGCCCGCACCCAGCGCCCCGCCAATCAGCGTCGCAGCGCCGAGCGAGTGAAACGCGGTCAACGCATCGACGACGGCACCGGCTGCCGCTCCCTTGGCCGCGGACGTGCCGAGACTGAGGCCCAGTTCTTTCAACAGTTCGCCGTCGAACGGATCGAGTGACCAGGCGGCGCCCGACAGCGGCAGATCGCGCGCTTCGTAGTCGTCTTCGATGAAGCGGAACAGGCCGAGCAGATCGCGGCTCAGCGCCGCTTCGCGCGCCCGCACGCGGGTCCCGAGCATGCTGCCGCTGGTGCCGTTGGCAGCGTCGTGCACCGGCGCGCGCAACGCGGCGCAGTCGATCAAGGCCTCGGCGATGAGCCGCGCGGCCTGCGTCTGGCGCGCGGCGAGTTCGCGCTCGCGGCTGGCGACGAGCCGCGCACAGTGCGCCTCGGCCGCCGGCAGCAGCAGGCCGACCTGCTGCCACAGGCGCCGTTCGTCAGCGGCATCGAACACCACGGTATCGAAACTGGTCACGTTGTGAATGCCGGCCGTCTGCAGCGCGTTGCGCCAGCGCGCCGGATCCGCGCCCGGACTCGCGGTGAAGTTCAGCACGACCAGGCACGGCTTGCCGGACGAGGCGAGAATTGCGAACTCGTCCTGGTATTTGCCGAGCACGGGTTCGCGCGCATCGACGACGTACAGCGCCAGATCGCTCGCGAGCAACTGGCGCAGCGCCTTGGCTTCCTGCGCGAAATCGGTGGTCGCGAGCAGGCTGTCGAGGAAGCGTTCGATGCGGGCCGCGCCGCTGGACCGTGGCGACGGATCGGCCGCGTGCAGCGCGTCGAGCAGGCCCATCGAGTCCTCGAGGCCCGGCGTGTCGGCGAGTTCGAGTGACCAGCCGCCGCCGAGGTCGAGCGTCGTGGCCTCGACGTGACGCGTCGTGGCCGGTCGGCTCGAGACTTCGCCGAAACCACGCTCGTGCATCAGGGTGCGCAACAGCGAAGTCTTGCCCGCATTGGTGTGGCCAATCACCGCGATGCGGATGGTGCTGGCCGTGCTGTTCACGACACGCCGGCGGCCTGCGCGAGCGCGCGCCAGTCCTCGACGCGCGCCGCCAGGTCCACCGGCGACAGCGCGGCGGCAGCGGCGCCCGCGATGTGCAGATGAACGGGACGCCCGGCCGCCGCGACGAGTGCCGCGACGAACTGCGCGAGGCCGCGATCCGGCGTCGCCGCCAGTGGTGCCTGCACGACGAGCGCGGGCCAGGGGGCGTCGGCAGCCAGCGCGGCAAGCACACGCTGCTGGGCCGGCCGATCGACGACGACGCCGAGATCGGTCGCCGTGGCCGGCACCGGCAGCGCGCGCTCGAGCGCGAGCCAGGCCGCCGCGTGGGGCAGCGCCTCGCGCCGGGCGGGGCGACGCGCCGTCATCGGGATCGAGCACGCGCGTGGCGGTCGGCGTCGGCAGCAGGAACGATCGCAGGCGCCAGTAACCCGGCTGGGCGGCATCGATGACGGGCCGACGGGCAGCCCAGGCAGCCAGCGCCTGACAGCCGGCGAACGCCACCAGTCGCGGCAACACGCCGAACACGCCCAGCGCACTCAACAGAAACCAGCCCCAGCGCGCGCGCAGCGCCGCATCCTGTGCGCTCGCGTCGATACGGCTCGCGGCGACGTCCGCGGCGCCCGGCACCGGCAGGCCGAGCCAGCCCACGGGCCGCGCCAGCCAGTCGAACGCCTGCGTGATGGTGTGCGGCCCGAGCAGCGTGCTGCCCCAGTAGAAATCGATCTGCCGCAGCGCCAGCAGCCACCAGCAGCCGAGCATCGCCCCGCTGGCGAGCGCCAGCCAGAACAGGTGCGACAGACTGGCGAGGTGCAGACGACCGGCCGGTGTGGTGGCGTAGTAATCGACAAGGCCGCGCTGGACGGCGCGCGTGACGTCTGCCGGTGCGCCGCGACCCGGGTCGCCGGACACCCGCTCCACCAGACGCTGCAGGACGCTGCCGAACCAGATGCCGGCCGGCCCGCGCCCGCGCAGGCTGCCACCGAGTTGCAGCAGCAGCCACAGCAGCAACGCCAGCAGGTTCGGCACGAGCAGCGCCGCCAGCATGTCCATCAGGTTCGCACGCGCCGGCGTGCCGTCCGGGATGAGACCTGCCGTGCCGACGCCGAGCACCGCGCCGGCGAACACGGCGAGCACGGCGGCCTGGCGCGAGCGTCGATGGGCCCGCTGCAGCAGCGGGTCGAGCCCGACACGGGCGCAGAACGCGCGCGCGCGCAGCGCCACGCGGTGTGGAAAGTCGGCGGCAGCGGCGAGCACACCGGCTTCGATCTGCGGGTCGCGCAGCGGCGCACCGCGCGCCTCCTCGTAGTGGCGCCACGCCAGGGTTTGCAACTGGAGATCGGAAACGCTGGTCAAGTCACTGCAGGGGGGATGGGGGTGTCTGGCATGGTAGCACGCAGGCCTGCGGGCTCGGCCGCGACGGGTCGCCGCGACGTAATGCCGCATGTTGCGCGGTGTCGGCTATCGTTACACTGGTGGGTCAGGCCACCGTGCCCTTTGCAGCATCAGCCCATATTTCAGGAGACCCGATGAACCTCAGTCGCGCCAGCACCTTCGCCCTGTGTGCCGTGTTCCTGCTCACCCTCGCTCTGACCGCCTGCGATTCGGGCCAGCCAGCCTCGCCACCGGTAGCGGCGCCCGCGCCCGCGTCGGCGCCTGAATCTGCACCTGCACCTGCGGCTGAACCCGCGGCGACGCCTGAACCGGCACCAGCACCTGCGGCTGAACCCGTGGCGGCGCCTGAACCTGCATCAGCACCTGCGCCAGAACCCGTGCCCGCCCCCGACGCTGTCCAGGACACGGCACCTGCTGCGCCGTCCACGCCCGCCGCCGACGCGTCCACGGGACCGTCGACGACCGACCCCAAAGCGGATCCGGCCGTGGCCGGGCCGGCGCCGGTCTATGACGTCAGCTGTCCGGCGGGCGCCACGCAGGCCGAGAAGTGTCAGGTCGGCAAGGACACCTATGTGGGGTGGCGCTCGTTCGCGACGCATTGCGTGCAGTGTCACGGCGGCAGTGCGATGGGCAGCACCTTCGCGCCGAATCTCGCCGAGCGCCTCAAGACGCGCGTCGACTGGTTGCGCTTCCATTACGTGATGCACCACGGCTACACCGGCAAGGTTGGCGCGATGCCGAGCTTCGCGAAGAACAATGCCGTGCTCAAGGACATGGGCCCGATCTACAGCTATCTGCTCGCGCGCGCCGACAACGCGCTGCCGCCGGGACGGCCGGTCAAGAAGCCCTGACAGGCCGCGCCGCGTCACGGTTGACGGCCTCCGGCCAGCCGCCTACCGTGACGCCTTCCGTGCCTGCGGGCACGTCCATCGCGCACCGCTGCCCCCGCCGGTCACCCGCTGACGCGCGGCGCCCGACCCCCAACGACAACAGACCAGGAGGCTCACATGAAGCTGATTGATTCCTTTGGCCCGAATCCGCGCGTGGTGCGCATGTTCCTTGCCGAGAAAGGCCTGACCCTGCCGCGTGAAGAAGTGGACCTGCTCGGCGGTGAGAACCGGCAGGAAGGCTATCTGAAGCGCAATCCGGGCGGCCAGCTGCCGGCGCTCGAACTCGACGACGGCACGGTCATCGCCGAGACGGCCGTGATCTGCGAATACCTCGAAGAAAAGCATCCGACACCGGTGCTGATCGGCCGCACGTCCGAAGAACGCGCCGTCGCCCGTACCTGGCAGCGCCGCGTCGAACTGAACATCACCGAGCACATCTACAACGGCTTCCGCTATGCCGAGGGCTACGAGCTGTTCAAGAACCGCCTGTACTGCATCCCGGAAGCGTCGCCCGGTCTGAAGGCGAAGGCGCAGGACTGGCTGACGAAGCTCGACGCGCTGATTGCCGGCCGCGATTTCATCTGCGGCAATGAACTGCGCTTCGTCGACATCACGCTGTACTGCTGCATGGACTTTGCGCGTGACGTCGGCCAGCCGATCAATCCCGAGCTGAAGAACATCGGCGCGTGGTTCGCCCGCATGGACGCGCGCCCCAGCGCGACCTCGAGCCTGCACCCGGCGTCCGCCCAGGTGAAGATGAAGGGCTGATCCCCGACCTCTGCCGCCGCCTGTCGCGCACCCGCGCAGGCGGCGGTCACTCAGCCATCGTCAACCAGATCGCCACGGCGACTGCCTGTCGTAGCCCGGAGACAGCGCAAGCGAAATCCGGGATCGACGCCGGCCCTTTGTTCATCCTCGGCATCAGTGCCACTGCACGTCTGCGTGCGCAGTGACATCGAGCATCTGGCCACCCCTGTCCCCGGATTCCGCTGCCGCTGCCTCCGGGCTGTGGTCGGTGGGCAGCGCGTGCCGGCGGCTTCAATCAGCAATCACTCGTCGCCGCGGCCGCGAGGCTGCCACCGACGCGCCCCGCCGTGTCGACCCACAGGTGCGGCAGGCCGAGCGCTTCGAGCCAGGCCGGGCCCTCTGCATCCTTCAGCATCGCGATGGTCGACGCACTGCCCGCGAGCACACACAGATCGGCCACCACGCTGACCGCCGCAAGCTGGCGCACCGGCCAGCCCGTGCGCGGCGACAGCAGGTGCGCGTAACGCACGCCATCGACGACCATGCAGCGCTCGTAGTCGCCGCTGGTCGCGATCGCCTGGCCGCACAGCGCCAGCGTGCGCACGGCGGCGCCGGCAGCGCGCGGGTGCGCGACACCGACCCGCCAGCGTTCGCCATCGGGGCGTGCCCCGATCACCCGCACGTCACCACCGAGATTGACGATGCCGGCCGTGACGCCGTGTTCCATGCAGAGCGTTGCCGCGCGGTCGACGGCGTACTCCTTCACGATGCCGCCGAAGTCGAGTTCCATGCCTGCCAGCGGAAACTCCAGCACCGGCGCGCGCCACACGAGCTTGTGCCAGCCGACGAAGTCGAGCAGCGCGTCGATGTGTGCAGCATCGGGCAGCGTCGCGTCATCGGTGAATCGCCAGGCGCGACGCAGAATGCCCGACGTGACATCGAACAGTCCGTCACTCTGCGCGTGGCAGGTCGCCGCGTACTCGAGCAGGCTCGCCGTTTCGGCATCGACTTCGATACGCCCGCCCTGTGCCGCAATCGCATTGATGCGCGACAGCAGGCTGTCCGGACGGTAACGCGAATAGCGCGCTTCGAGGCGTTCGATGTCGGCGCGAACAGCATTCGCCGCCTGCCCGCCCGCGTCTTCTGCCGCGTAAAGGACGAGCTCACACGGGCTGCCCATCGCGCGGAACCTCATCACGACCGGTTGCCCCTGCATCGGATCAGAACGCGTAGGACCAGCTCGCCATCAGCGCGCCGCTGCGTTCGAGCTGTACGCCGTTGACATCATCGACGACCGGCTGCAGCCATTCCGCGCTGAACGCATGGCCGGTCAGCGCGCGCCCGGGCGGCGTGGCCTGCACGCCGAAGCCGACATCGACGAAGCGCCCGCCCTGGTTCGCGGGCAGTTCACCGGGGGCTTCGGCGGCCACCACGCGCGCGAGATCGCCGCGCACGGCATCCTGCGTCGTCGTCAGCACGCGCACGCTCGTCGCGAGCCACGACGCGAGCTGCGCGCCGCCCCAGGCACTGAACTGCCACGCGTCGCCGAACGCATAACCGCTGTCGTTACGCGAGGACAGCCGGAACACCCCACCGAGCTGCGCCCCCCAGAACCAGCGCCCCTGCTCGCCGAGATAGCTCAGGGCCGGGCGCGCATCCCAGGTGCCGCTGCCGCGCTGCATGCCGAACTCGTGCAGCACGGCGTCAGCGAGCACCGCCGCGGATTCGCCGGTCGGCGCCGTGAGGCCCAGCGCGAGATTGATCTGCTGCCCCGGACGCTCGAATACGCGCAGCAGTGCTGCCAGCGTCGTATCGCCGAGGCCGTCACTGACGTGCTCGCCGGTATGTGTCGCATCGGCTGCGCCCGGCAGGCCCGTCATGTCCATCTCGCTGTCGGTGATCTGCGGCATCAGCATCAGCGTCAGCCAGTTCGTCGGCGCCACCATCAGTTCGAGCATGTGCATCGCCATCGTCATCGAGGTCGGGCGCTGCCGGCAAGCGGCGTCGCCGCACGCATCGATGACAGCGGCCGGGGCGAGAAGGGTCTCGCCGCGCCGCATGTCGCACCCCTGGCGCATGTCCATGTAGCGATAGCCGAGCATCACCTGCCCTGCCGACGGCAGACGATGGGCGTACATCACGCCCGCGGGGACCCGCACGTGCGCATGATGTGCATGACCCTGCGCGTAGCCGCCTGCCGACAGATCGATGTTCAGCGACGCGTGCGCGAGATAGTTGCTGAAATCGGCGTAGTCTCCCGCGCCGTCCGACCCGAGCTTCAGATCGCCCTGATGGGTGTAGTACTCGATGCCGGCTTCGAAGCGCAGCGCGGCGCCGAGCTGTCGCGCCAGGCGCAGCCCCCCGCTCACGGCGCCAAAGCCCGACAGGCGAAAGTCGCTCGAGTAGAAGTGATCGGCGCGCGGCGCCAGAAAGTACGGGGCGAAGAACGCCGCACTCGACTGCGTGTAATAGCGCAGGTAGGGCGTGACGGCGACACCGGCTGCCAGTGACTGATACCACTCGAGCGTGAACGTATGCGCATCGATGTCCCAGTCGTCACGATAATAGCGATAGTCGAGATGCACCGTGGCGTCGATCGTCGGCAGGTGCTGATTGAGCCGCGTCGACACCGACCACAGGCGCCGCAGTTCGGGCCGTCGCTCGCGAAACAGTTCGATGCCGGCCACTTCGAGCGGCGTGACCGCGGCCCAGTCGACTTCGCCATCGCCGGCCTGCCACAGCGCGTAGTATTCCTCGGCCGTGATCTCGCCGCGTACATAGACGAACTTGTAGGGGTTGCTCAGGTAGCCGCGCTGATCGGTGTAGCTCGCAGACACCTGTAGCCAGCGATCCTTGTCCAGCACCTGGGCCAGGCTCGCGTTGACGCTGTGAAAGTGGCTGGTCCCATCGAGTTTGGGATACTCCGCCGGATTGTGCGCGTCGCCGTGCGTCGCATGTCCACCATGCGCGACATTGCGCGTGATCGCGTTGTGCGTGTAGCCGTAACCGAGCGACAGGGTCGTCAGCCGGTCATTGAATTCGCGGCTCAGGTTGAACGAGCCGAACGACGACTCGAAGTCAGGCTCGTCCGAGATGCCGGCGGCCACTGACAGCGTAGTCTCGTCCCAGAAGTACCGCGCATTCAGCGTCGGCTGCGTACGCGACTCGCGCGGCTGCTGCTGAAAGCGCTGCACCGGCACGTCGCCGGCCGGCACCACGCGGTCGAGCACCGCCTGGAACTGGGCGATGGCGACTTCACGCTCGAGTTGCGCGCTCCACGCGACCTGCGCCGGCGTTTCCGCCGTGGTCGCCGTCACGCCGCTCAACTGCACGTTGTCGATCCGCACCTCGAAGTCCTTGCCGTCGCTCGGTGTCTGCGGATAGCCGCGGTAGTGGATCCAGAAGCTGCTGATGTTCTGAAACCCGGGGGCGAGGTTCAGCAGACCGTTGAAACCGTTGGCAACGGTCTGCAGTGCGACGCGCGCCGGATAGTTCACGCCGTCGCCCGTATCGAGGGCGGGATTGATCGCGGCATTGAAGCCGAGGATTTCCCAGACGTCGTCGGCCCCCGCATCCGGATTCGCACCGCTGAGGGGGGCAGTGAACTGCAGCGCGTCGAGATTGAATACCGAGCCATCGATCGCGCGCACGTAGATGCCGCTGGAGTCCGCGTGATACGACAGGCTGCGATTGGCTGCGGGTCCGGCGCGATGCAGATGCGCGACCGGGTTCGAACTGTCGGCGACGATGCCGATCGCCATGCCGTCTTCGAGATAGCAGCCGAGCGCCGCATTGCCGGGACAGCTGCCATCGGCCAGCGGCGCGACGTTCGCCGCTCCCGAATACGTGGCAAAGGTCATGCCCTGGAAATCCACCGTCACGGGTCCGGCGAGCGTGGGGGGAGGCAGCGGCGAGGCCGGTCGCGGATTGCGCGCCATGAAGTCCGCTTCGGCAGCGGCGCGCGCGTCGATGAAATCCTTGAAGGCGTTGAGGCCGCCGAGGATGGTCAGTTCGCCGGCGGTCACTGTCTGCGAAGCCGCTGACACCACGTCGGCCAGCGACAGCGCAGCGGCCGGCGTGCCATCGTCGTTCTGGCTGAACTTGAACCGGTTCGTCATCGCCTGCGGCAGGCTGTAGGCAGGCGTCGCGCCGCTGTAGGTGTCGCGATCGAGATTGAATGAAAGTTCGAGGCGGTCGTGCACCGGCAGTACGAGATCGCCGTGATAGACCTCGACCCGCATCCGCGCGTCGCTCTCTTCGTAGAAGCCGACCTGGGCGTTCGCTTCGGGTTGTGCGATCGGCAGCGCGGCCTGAGCGCGCATCCCCGGCAGCGCGAGCGCAGCGGAGGTCAGCGCCAGCAGCGCGCGCGAGGTGTCAGTTGCAGCCACAACCGCCACTGACGCCCTGATGACCGCCCTGCGCTGCTTCCTTGCTGATGTGCATGTGATCGCGCAACCGGGCGAGCGGCGGACTCGGCGCGACGCGCATCTCGCGCGCGGCGAGGGTGCCACGTGCCCACGGCTCGACGTGCGTGCAGGCCTGCAGCGCGAGTGCGGTCGCCAGCACCGCCAGCCGCTGCCAGACGCGTCTATTCATCGAGCAGCGCATCGATCAGGGTCTCCAGCACTTCCCGATCGCCCTGCCGGAATCCGCTGTGCACGTGACGAATCACCCCCTGGCGGTCCACGAGATAGGTCGAGGGCATGCCCTGCACGCCGAAACTCGCCGGGCACACGCCCGCGGCGTCGTAGACGATCGGATAGCGGACGGCGACGCGCCTGAGGAGCGCCTCGGCGTCTGCGCGCGACTCGTCGACATTGATGGCGATGACGCGCAAGCCTTCATGTCGGCGGGCCGTCTGCCACTCATCGAGCAGCGGCATCAGCTTGCGGCAGGGCGGGCACCATGAAGCCCAGAAGTCGACGACGATGACGTGGCCGTCGAGTCCGCTGACGGGCAGCGCGTGCAGCGGCGGGCAATCGGGCAGGCGATCGCCGGGCACGGCTGCGCCTGCGCTGCCGCACGCGGCAGCTAGCAGGCCGGCGAACAACGGTAGCCAGTTCATCGCTGCGCGGGTCGCGCCGCCGTGAGTGGCCGGCGCAACCCGGGCAAAGGCTCAGGCGGCCTGCGTGCGCCGGCGGCCCAGCGCCGCGATGCCGGCGACGCCGCTGGCGAGCATCCACAGGCCGACGGCCGGCACCGGCACCGGCGCCGGCTCGGCCGGCCCGAGCACGATGTTGTCGATGACAACCGCGAAGTCCTTGCTGCCATCCGGCACGCCCGGGAAGCCCTTGTAGTGGATCCAGAACGCGTTGATGTCGTGAAAGTCGTGGTTCAGCGTCAGCACACCGTTGAAGCCGTTGTCGACCGTCTGATAGGCCACGCGTGTCGCGTAGTTCGTGCCATCACCGGACGAGAGATCGGGATTCACGGCCGTATTGAAGCCGAGGATTTCCCACACTTCGCCAGGACCCGAATCAGGATTGGAGTCGTCGCTCAGACGGGCATCGAAATCGAGCGAGAACAGGCCGAACTCGTGGCCGTCTTCGGCGCGCACATAGATGCCCGACGAATCGGCGTGGTACGACAGCCTGCGGTTGGTTGTCGCCCCGGTGCGATGCAGGTGCTCGCCCTCGCCGACCGGATCGCTGACGACGCCGATGATGAAATCGTCCTCGAAGTAGCAGTTCGCCCCCGTGAACGACCCGGCGCACTGCCCCGGCCCGACGAGTGCGGTGTTCGCTTCACCGTACACCGCGGAGGGAATGGTCTGGAAATCCAGCGTGACGGTCTCCGCGACATGCGCCTGGACGCCAAAGGCGGCAGCGCAGAGGCCGGCTGCGAACAGCGGCTTGAAGCTGTGATCAAGTGACATGCTCTTTCCTTTGCTCAGTCGTGGTTCGAAACGCGACGGCGACGCTGCAGGCCGAGCGCGGCGAGGGCGCTGCCGAACAGCAGCGCGGCGCCGGGCACGGGCACCACGGCGGTCTCGACGGTCGCGGTATAGGCGCCGGCGGTCCCGTTGACGCCGCCGATCATCAGCGTGAAATGCGCCGAGGCGATGCCTTCGAGCGCGGCGGCGGTGAAGAACAGCGTGACGCTGTCGAGCCCGGCTTCGTTTCTGGCCTCGGTGACGAAGATCAGATCACTGCCGAGCGCGTGGTCGCCGGCGACATAGGCTGCCTGGCGATTTGCCGTGGACACCGCGGTGGTATTCTTCACGGTGCCGTCCGCCCCCTGCCACGACGCGTCCCAACCGGAGTACAGCGCGACGTAGGGCTTGAGCTGGCTGCCGAGTGCAGCGTCGGCACTGACGGTGACGCGGATGCCGTGGCCGTTCGCCACCTGCGGGTGATCGACGCGAATCGCACCGAAATCGAACTGCGTGCCGAAGCTGCTGCCGCCGGCTCCAAGGACGAAATTGGCAGGCGTGCTGGCGCTGCCGGCGCGCGCGTCAGCCGTACTCAGCGTGAAGA
Source organism: Gammaproteobacteria bacterium Ga0077536 (assembly GCA_001464935.1). Taxonomy (GTDB): domain Bacteria; phylum Pseudomonadota; class Gammaproteobacteria. The sequence continues at coordinate 259,932 of LNEL01000064.1, read as the reverse complement.
CTTCTCCTGCCGTGTTCGCACTCTCGTGCATCGCCGTCATCCAGCTGACTGGCAGTCCGCCCTGGTAGAAGCTCTGTCCGGCGGTCGTGCTGTTGGGGCCGCTGCCCCCGACATGCGTCGGCGACGGCAGACCGAAGCCGTCCTGGCCGCTCAGCGTGAACAGCGGATCGAGCGTGCCGGCAAAGCCGGTCGCGTTGTAACTGCGGTGCGCGAGTGCCGGTGTGGTGATTGCGCACAAGGCGCTGGCGAGTACAAGGGCGCGACCACGATGCGGTCGCCGTGCGTGTCGAGTCATGTGCGTGTCCCCTGCCCGTTTTCATCTGGCGCCGATGGGCGCCGGATTGGCGGCGAATGCCGCTCTGTTTATTGGCGGGAGTTTTATACGGGAACCGAATCGACGGCGGAATGCGACATATTGTCGCAGCGCTGGCCAACAGCAGGGCCGATGGACGTGATCGAAACGTCGCTCAGGTGCCGACCTGTCGATGGGACGCGATGTGCTCGCGCGCGAACTCACGCAGATCGAGCGCGACTTCCACCAGCATCTGGCTCAACAGCGCGTGCGCCTCGGGCACCCGGCCGGCGGCGCAGGCCTGCCCGATGTCGGCACAGCATTCGGCAAAGCGCGCCGCACCGAGGTTCGCGCTGACGCCCTTCATCGCATGGGAGAGCGCGCTGATGCGATCGATGTCACCTGCGACCTCCGCGTGCCGATAGTCGATCAGGCGCTGCGCCATGGTGTCGCAGAAGGTGTCGACCAGCGACTCGAACGCTGTGGCGCCCAGACAGTCGATCAACTGTTCGAGGGTGCCACGCACGACGGCCTGCTCGCGGGCGGGCAGGCCTGCGCCCTGCGGTACAACGCGCGGCTGCAGGAAGTCGCTGATCGCCGTAAACGAAATCGGCAGCCGCACGCGGGTGACGGCGTGACCTGCCAGCGCCGGCGGCAGGCTGTCATCGGCTGCGTTGCCAACCGCGGCCACCCGCGCGCCACGCCGCGCGGCCTGGCGCAGCAGACGCGCCGAATCCGACAGCGGCAGGCTGGTGTCGATGATCAACGCATCGAGCGGCGTGTCGACGGACTCCAGCATGGCCGGATCGGTGCAGACGCGCAGCGTCGCGCCGAGCCGTCGCAGACACGCGATGAGGCCGGCGCGGTAGTCCGTCATTCCGACCGCGAGCAGCACCTGGCCCGTCCCTGTCCGCGGGCTCGCCAGCGCGGGCCGCAGCGCGAGCGTGAACTCGAAGCGGCTGCCGCGGCCGGGCGCGGACGCAAGCTTCATGCGCCCCCCCATCAGCTCGACCTGCTGGCGTGTCAGCGCGAGCCCGAGTCCCGTGCCGCCGTGCCGCCGCGTGTGCGAACCGTCGACCTGCGTGAACGGCTCGAAGATCGTCGCCTGTGCTTCGAGCGGAATGCCGACACCGGTGTCATCGACGCTGAAGCTGACGGCACCGTCGACTTCAGCGCTCATCAACACCTCGATCCGGACTTCGCCGCGGTCGGTGAACTTGATGGCGTTGCCGATCAGATTGGCGAGCACCTGTGAGATGCGCGTCGGATCTCCGTGCAGACGCTCCGGGACCGTCGGATCGACGTATGGCAGCAGCTGCAGCTGCTTGGCCTGTGCACGCCGCGCATTCGCCGCCACCACTTCATCGATCAGCAGGGGCACGCTGAACGGCTCTTCGATGATGTCGGCGGCGCCGGCGTCCGCCTTCGAGAAATCGAGGACGTCATTGATCAGTTCGAGCAGCGCGCGCCCCGACTGCGCCGCGACTCGGACATACTCGTCATGCGGCGCATGGAAACCGGCATCCTCGAGCAACTGGAGCATGCCGAGCACCCCGTTCAACGGGGTTCGCAGCTCATGGCTGACATTGGCGACGAACTGGCTCTTGGCGCGACTGGCGGCTTCAGCCCGGTCGAGCGCGAGCTCGAGATCGCGCTGAATGCCTTTCAAACGCGTGATGTCCGTGTGCTGGCAGACCACGCCGCCATCCGGCGTCGGGCGTTCGCTGATCAGGAGCCAGCGGCCCGGCAGTTCGAGTTCCCAGGGGCGGCCGCCGGCCCGATGCCGCGTGAACAATTCGCTGGCGTACTCGTCGAGCGAGCGCCCCTGCCGGAAGGCGGGGAAGTTCTCGCAGAAGGCGCCGACCAGTTCGCAATAAGTGACGCCGGGCTGCACCAGGTCGACCGGCAGCGCGTAGAACTCCCGGTAGCGCGAGTTGCAGAACACCAGGCGCTGCTGGCCGTCGAACATCACGAGCGCGGAATCGGTCGCCTCGATCGCATGCGACAGGTGTTCGCGCGCCTGCGTGATTTCCAGTTCGCGCTCCTTGCGTTCGGTGATGTCGGACAGCGTGCCGGCCATGCGCCTGCCGACGCCACCCGCATCGCGCACCGCCAGACCACGCGTGCGGTACCATCGCCATTCGCCGGATCGATGTTTGAGCCGGTACTCGATGTCGACTTCCGCGTTGTCAGCGAGGTGGCTCTCGATCGCGGCGAGCACCCCGGCGCGATCGTCGGGATGCAGACCCTCCTCGAAGACCGAGAAGTGTCGACCATACTCACCCTCGGCGTAACCGAGCAGCGCTTCGAAACGCGGCGAGTAGTAGACGTCGTTCGTTTCGAGATTCCAGTCCCACAGCCCGTCGCTGGAGCCGCGCAGCGCGAGTTCGTAGCGTTCGGAGGTCTCACGCAGATTCTGCTCGGTGCGCTTCAGCGCCGTGACATCGTCAAAGGTGCCGATCACACCGGTCGTGACACCGCGCGAGTCGAGCAGACGCACCTTGTTCGACGTGTACCAGTGCAGCTCGCCGTCGGGCCCCACGCCCTGACGCAGCGCGTTGCGTTCGTCGAGACGGCCTTCGAGCACCGCCCGATCGTGCGCGCCGAATCCGGCCGCGGTGGTGGGATCAACGAGCTCGGCATCGGTGAGTCCAATCACCTGGCCAACGCCGTAATGGCTGAGGAACGCCTGGTTGGCGCCGAGGTAACGTCCGTCGCAGTCCTTCCAGAACACGCCGATCGGCAGCAGGTCGAGCACCGAACGCAGCAGTCGCTCGCCGGCCTGCACCTGCAAATCGGCCTCGAGTTGACGCGTGATGTCACAGGCCGAGCCGATCAGGCGCTGCGCGCGGCCGCTGGCGTCGCGCGCGACGACCTGTCCCCGTTCACGGACCTGGCGCCAGTTGCCCGCCTGGTCGAGCATGCGATGCACATGGGCGTAGGCCGGGGTTTCACCGCACAGATGCGCGCGCAGGGCGCGCTGCGCGCCCGGCAGGTCATCGGGATGCACGAGACTGCGCCACTTCGTCGAGTTGAAACCGGTCACGCCGGACTGGCCGCCGAACAGCGGCGCCTGGCCATGCAGCAGAATCTCGCCCGTCCCGAGACACCAGTCATAGACCACGAAGTCGCCGCTGTTGAGCCCGCTCGCCAGCCGCGCCTCGCGCGCCTGCGCTTCGTCGCGCTGCTGCTCGCTGGCCGCAAGCGCGCGCTGCAGTCGAGCCTGCTGACGCAACAGCGCAATGAAAATCGGCAGTAGGGCGCAGGCGAGCAGCAGGGCGTGCAGCAGCATCGTGCCCAGGCTGTGGCCGGCCTGCCATCCGGTCGGCAGCAGGGCGTGGGCGAGTTCGGCCACCACCAGCAGCAGTACGGAGACGAGCAGGAGCGCCGCGAGGTCGAGTGAGGGTCGCATGCGTTCTATAGCGATTGGAGCGGTCAAAGCTTGATGCGCGGTGCTTGCGCGTGCTTCCCGTCGCCGCCTGCGATGCCCCGGCGGCTCGGTCGCTCGGGCCTCACTGCCAGGCCTCTCCCGCACCGGGCGCGAGCGCACCCATTGGCTGGCAGACCGTCAGGCGGCCGCGCGCTGGGCCGCGACGGCCTGACTGACGTCGTGCAGCGCCTGGCGCAGCGCACTGATGGTGGAGGCGTCGATGGTGGCGGCATCGCGTTCGACCCGCGACGCCAGCACCGCCACCCGCTCGGCGCCGATGTTCGCACTGACGCCGCGGATCGCATGCGCAATCTCGGCCATGCTCGCGGCGTCACCGCTGCGCCACGCTGCTTCGAGGGCGGCGAGACGCGCGCTGACGGTCGTGTCGAACAGGTCGAGCAGCGCATCGAACGCCGAGTCGCCCAGCGTCTCGCGCAACTCATCGAAGGTGGACTGGGCCAGCCCGTCCGCGGCCGCCGACGGCAGCGTGGTCATCCACCGGCGGGTCATGGCCGTCAACGTGGCCAGGTCGAGTGGTTTGGTCAGGAAATCCGCCATGCCCGCCTCGGCACACCGCGCGCGGTCGCCGGGCCCGGCATTTGCCGTCATCGCCACGATCGGCGGGCAGCGCGGCCCGAGCCGGGCGCGGAGCGCGCGCGTCGTCGCGAAGCCGTCCATGCCCGGCATCTGGCAATCCATGAAGACGAGGTCGTAGGGCGTCGCGTCGCAGGCCGCGAGCGCCTGTTCACCGCTGCCACAGCAGTCAATCTCGAGCCCCATCGGGCGCAGCATGGCGCTCGCGACCTGCAGGTTCACGTCCATGTCGTCGACGAGCAGGACCCGCCTGCGACGCGCAGTCGACAGCGCTTCTGCAATGGCCGGCACCGACGCTGGCAGTGTCGCGTGCACCGGACCGCTGTCGACCGGTGGCAGCGCCGCATCGAAACTGAAACGGCTGCCCACACCCGACGTCGATTCGACGCGCAGTTCGCCGCCCATCAGGCGCGCGAGGCTGCGACAGATCGAAAGCCCGAGCCCTGACCCGCCGAACCTGCGGGTCGTGGCTTCTTCTGCCTGCGTGAAGGGTTCGAAGATGCGCTCGATCATCTCGGGCGCGATGCCTATCCCCGTATCGCTGACCGCAAAGCACAGCATGTCCGGGCGCGCGGCAGGCGCCACCGTCAGCACGACTGAACCGGTGGCAGTGAACTTGACCGCGTTGCCGAGCAGATTGGTCAGGATCTGGCGCAGGCGCGTCGGGTCGCCGCAGACCCGCGGCGCACACGCCGGATCGACATCGACGCGCAACGCCAGGCCCTTGTCCTGCGCCTGCGGCGCCACCACCGCCCGCGCATCGGCGAGCACCTCGGCGAGTTCGAACGAAATGCGCTCGAGCACCAGCTTGCCGGCATCGATTTTCGAGCTGTCGAGCAGGTCGTTGATGAGCTCCAGCAGCGCGCGACCCGAGCGGAGTGCGAGTTCCACGTAGTCGCGATAAGGCTCGCCGATGGCGGGTTCGTTCAGCACCTGCAGCATGCCGATAACGCCGTTCAGCGGCGTTCTGAGCTCATGGCTGACGTTGGCGAGGAACTGCGACTTCGCGACGCTGGCGGCTTCGGCGCGTGATTTCGCCAGCGACAGATCGGTTTCGATGCGCTTGAAGTTCGTGATGTCGGTGCGCAGGCTGACGATGCCCCCATCTGCAGTCTCGCGATCGCTGACGAGCACCCAGCGGTCGCCGAGCTGCTGTTCGAAGACGCCCTGACACCGCCGATGCAGATTGAGCCGGTACTCGACGAACGCCTCGGCGCTCAGTTCGCCGCGACAGTCGGGGCGTCTGACATAGAAGTCGTGCAGGATGTCACGAAACGCGACACCCGGCTCGGTCAACGCGCGCGACAATCCGTACATGATTCGATAGCGCTCGTTGCAGAACACGATGCGGTCGGACGCATCGAAGCGGACTATCGCGGCGTCCATGGCCTCGATGGCCTCGTTCAACTGCTGGCGGGCGGTCTGCGATTCCAGCGCACTGATTTTCTGCTCATGAATGTCCGACGTGGAACCGGCGACGCGACGCGCCCAGCCATCGGCATTGCGGACAGCTTCGGCGCGCGAGTGGAACCAGCGCCACTGGCCGTTCCGCGTGCGCGCACGATGATCGATGTCGAACGGTGCGCGATCGCGCAGGTGCGCGCGCACCGCCGCGTCGAAGCTGCCACGGTCATCCGGATGGATGATCGCGAGCCACGCCGACCAGTCGTCGGGAAACTCGCTTTCCCCGTAACCGATCAGTTCTTTCAGGCGCGGCGACGCGTAGAAGCGGTCGCCCTCGATATCCCAGTCCCACAGGCCGTCATTGGACGCGTGAACGAGAATCTCCAGCAGCTCGCGGCGCTCCTCGAGCGCACTCGTGGCGACTTTCAACGCCGTGATGTCCGTGCGCAGGCTGATCACGCTGCCGTCGGCGAGGATGCGGTCGTTGACCTGGAACCAGCGGTGGCCAAGAAGCATCTCCCACGACGACTGCGGCCCGCGGTGATGCGCAAAGCGCTGCGCCACCTTGTGCTCCAGCGTCATGCCGTGCAGGAATTCCGGGTGCCGGGTGTAGAACGCACGCGTGATGTTGCTGATGTAGGTGCCGGCTTCGATTTCGTGCGGAGCGAACCCGTAGATGTCGCGATACCGCTGATTGCAGAACACCAGCCTGTCGGCGGCATCGAACATCACGAGACCGCCATCGATACTGTCGATTGCGTCCTGCAGCAACTGGCGGGTCTGCACGAGCTCGAGTTCTTTGAGCTTGCGTTCATGGATGTCCGAAATGGATCCGATCGAACGACGCGGACGCCCGTACTCGTCGTGGACGACCATGCCGCGCGCGACGAACCAGCGATAGCTGCCGTCGGCCGTCAGACAGCGATACTCGACTGCCGTCGCCTGTTGATCGACGCGCTGCGCGCGCCGCAGGGTCTTGACGATGCTGGTGCGGTCCTCCGGATGCAGGTACTCGATCCAGCCCGCCAGCGTCGTCGGCAGATCCCCGACTGCATACCCGAGCAATTCGTGAAAGCGCGGCGAGAAGTAGAGCTCATCGCTCTGCAGATTCCAGTCCCACAGGCCGTCATTGGTCGCGCGGACGGCCAGCTCGAGGAATTCCTGCCGCTCACGCAACTGCGCTTCGGTGTGTTTGACGTCGGTGACGTCCACGCGCAGGCTGACCAGCCCGCCGGTGCTCGTCGTGCGTTCCCTGATCTGAATCCAGCGCTCCCCGAAGCGCTTCTCCCATGCGCCTGTGCTGCGGTGACGCCGCATCCGCTTGACGACGAATTCCTCCGGTTCGAGATCGTCGCAGAACTCGGGGTGCGCACGATAGAAGTTCAGCAGCTGCTGACGATAGCTGAATCCGGGTACTGTCGCGTCGTCAGGCAGGTCGAACATGTCCTGGTAGCGACGGTTGCACATGACGACACGGTCGTCGGCATCGAGGATGATGACGCCGCCGTCGATGCTCTCGATGGCATCAGCAAGGTAGTTGCGCGTTTCGACCAGCTGTCGTTCCTGTTCCTTGAGCGGCGTGACGTCCATCACCGCGCCGACGTAGCCGAGAAATCGGCCCGTCTCGTCCCAGCGGGGCACGCCGCGGTCGAGCACGTCGCGATACACACCATCGCGACGGCGCAGACGGTAGGTCGCTTCGAACGGCGTGCGGCCTTCCAGCACCTGGCGCGACAACTGACGGCACTGTTCGCGGTCGTCCGGATGGACATTGTCGAGCCAGCCCTCATCGCGGTCTTCGTCGATCGCGCGCCCGACGAAATCGAGCCAGTGGTCGTTGAACCACTGGCAGCTCCCGTGTTCGTCCTCAATCCAGGCCATGATCGGCGCCGCCTCGGCCAGCAGCCGGAACTGCGCTTCGCTGGCCTGCAGCGCACGCTGCGCCTGGCGCTGTTCGGTGACATCTTCGTGGACGCCCATGAAGCCGGTCACCGCGCCCGTTGCGTCGCGCAGCGGCGTGATCTCCACGCGCGTGATCACTTCGTGGCCGTCACGGTGGCGATAGTTGATTTCCGCGGTAATCGAACGGCCCTGTTCCATCGCCGCGATGATGCGCCCGACCGTGGGCATATCGTCCGGCGCACCGACGATCAGTCGGCGTAGCGTCTGTCCGCGCAGATCCTCGAGACGGTAACCGTAGAGCTGTTCGAAAGCGGGGTTCAGCCACTCCACGCGGCGCTGCGCGTCGGTGACCGCGATCGCATTCGTCGTGCGGTTCGCGATTTCAATCAGTTGCCGCAGGCGTTGCTGATCGACACGCAGCGCGGGCATCGACGCTGCGGCCGCAGGGTCGCTGCGGGCAGCACCCCCGGCCCAGCGCAGCACCAGCCACGCGCCGCCTAGCCAGAGGCCCAAGGCGGCGGCCGACGCCACCGCCTGCCCGCCAACGACGGGCAGCACGATGAACTGGCGCAGCGCCTCGACCACCAGCGCCAGCCCGAGCATGGCGAACAACAGGGGGCGCGGCACCGGGGACGAATCTGCGGCTCTCATACCGGACGTATCGGCCGGTCACCATCGCGTCTTGACCGGCCTCAAGCGCCGACGATGCCGTCGCCCGCCAGGCCGGGGCCGGCCGACGCCCCAGCCAGGGACTGCCCGACACCGACCGGTCGATGCTTTCGGGCCGGCGACCGCCGCCCCCGCGTTCAGGCCACCGCCGGTGCCGCGCCCTCCCCCAGTGCGACATCGACCGCGGCGACGAGCCGCTCGAGCGGGATCGGCTTGGTGAAGAAGTGCTTGATGCCCATGGCCGCCGCGACCCGCGCGTCAACGCTTTCGCTGAACCCGGTGCACAGGATGATCGGCAATTCCGGGCGCATCGCGAGCAGCTCGCGCGCGAGTTCGACGCCGGTCAGGCCGGGCATCGTCTGATCGGTGACGAGCAGATCGAAGCGGGCATCGGCGCCGCGCGCCCAGGCCAGCGCCTGCCGCGAGTCCGTGTACCCGACGACATCGTACCCCTGGGTTTCGAGCACCTCGGCGATGAGCCCCATGACCAGCGGCTCGTCGTCGACGACGAGCACCCGCGCACCGCCATGCACCGGTGTCACGGCCGGCGCCGCGGCCGGCGGGACCGCGCGCACCAGCGGCGTCGCCGAGCGCAGCAGCAGACGCAGCGTGGTGCCGGCGCCGGGCGACGACTCGACGAGGATGTGGCCGCCGACGCGATGAATGACGCCATGCGTCACCGCCAGCCCCATGCCGGTCCCCTTGCCGACTTCCTTGGTCGAGAAGAACGGTTCGAACAGGCGTGACAGGTGTTCCGGCGCGATGCCGGAACCGGTATCGCTGACGGAAATCTCGACATAGCGATCGCCGAAGTTCTCGCGGCAGCTCGCGCAGTGCCCCTTGATCTGACGCGGCGCGCGCACACCAATCGTGATCTGGCCGTGACCGCCGATCGAGTCACGCGCGTTGACGGCGAGATTGACGATTGCCTGGTGCAGATCCACGCCGTCGACGAGCACCGGCGGCAGGCCCGGATCGACCACGGTCACGATGTGAATGCTCGACGGAATGATCGCCTTCAGCAGCTTGACCGCCTCGCCGACCAGCGGCTGCACCGCCGTCGGTGTCACCACTTCGCGCGGCTCGCTGCGGCTGAACGCCAGCATCTTCGCGACCAGTTCACGCGCACGCTCACCGGACTGCCGAATCGCATCGAGATAGTTCACGAGCTTGCTGTCGTCGAGCGTCGTCTTGCGCTCGCCGGCCAGGGCGGCGTAGCCGAGGATGCTGGCGAGGATGTTGTTGAAGTCGTGCGCGATGCCGCCCGTCAGGTGGCCGATCGCATCCATCTTCTGCGCCTGCTGGAGCTGCAACTGCAGGCGATGCTGTTCGAGTTCGGCCTGGCGCTGTGCCGAGATGTCTTCGAGCGTGCCGGCGAAGCCCAGCGTCTGGCCCTGCTCGACGACCGGCGTCGCCCGCAAGCGGACAATGCGCTCCGGGGCATCGGCGGTGCGGTATTCGATGTCGAAGTTGTCGGACGCGGCCGACACGTACTCGTACCAGCGCGCGCCGATCCACGCGCGCTCCTCCTCGTGCACATGACTGAGCCAGGCGTGCCGGCGCCCGTCGCGCTCCGCCGCCCCGGTCAACGCGGCGAACACCCGGTTGCGGAAGACCACGGTGCCGTCGGTCCCGGCCAGGAAGATGCCGACCGGCGAATTGTCGAACACGGTGCGCAGCCGGGCTTCGCTCTCCCGCAGCGCCTGCTCGGTGCGTTTGATCGACGTGATGTCGCTGCGCAGGCTGACGAAGCCACCGTCGGCGGTCGCATAATTGGCGATCTGCACCCAGCGCTCGCCGAATTGCAGTTCAAGCAGTCCTTGATGTGTGCGATGTTGCTGCAGGCTCTCGGCAACGCAGGTGTCGACGTCACGCCCCTGCCGGTGGTCGGGATGGGCTTCGAAATAAGCGCGTATCGCGTCCTCGTAGCGGACGCCGGGTTTGAGCTCGAGACTGGTCTGGCCGTACATCTCGATCATGCGCCGGTTGCACAACACGAGCCGTTCGTCGCGATCGAACATCACGATGCCGACATCGAGGCTCTCGATCGCATCCTGCAGCTGCTGGCGCGCCTGCGCGAGCTCCTCCTCGTGTTCATGGCGTGCCTGCGTATCCGACATCGATCCAATCAGCCGGTAAGGCGCCCCGTCCGGGCCACGCATCACCATGGCCCGCGCATGGTACCAACCCCAACCGCCGTCCTTGCGCCGCAGCCGCATCTCGCGCGACATGAACTCGTCTTCCCCTGCGCCGATGCGGCGCAGGGCCGCGACACGTTCCGGTTCGTCGTCCGGATGGAAATGCGCGGCGGTGAACTCGGCCCAGGTGGTCGGCAATTCGCCGTCCGCGTAGCCGAGCAGTTCATGGAAGCGCGGCGCGAAATAGGCTCTGCTGCTGGCGAGGTCGACATCGTAGATGCCGTCCATCGAGCCGCGCATGGCGGCCTCGAAGAATTCGCTGCGCTCGCGCAGCTGCTGCTCGACCTCTTTCAGGTGCGTGATGTCGGTGCGCAGGCTCACCGTACCGCCGTCGGCGGTCTTGCGATCGCTGATCTGATACCAGTGGCCACCCAGTGCGAGTTCCCAGCGTTCGCTGTGCGCATGGTGTTTTGCGAGCCGCTCGGCGACCGCCTCGTCGAGCGGCCGGTTCCCGGCATATTCCGGGAAGCGAATCATCAGGTCGCGCGCGAGCGCCGCGAGCGGCGTGCCCGGCTCGAGGAGTTCGGGCGCGAAGCCGTACATCTCGCGATAGCGCCGGTTGCACAACACGAGCCTGTCGTCCGCGTCGGAAATCAGCAGGCCGGAATCGATTGTTTCAATGGCGTCGCTGAGCCGCTGTTGCGCGACCTGCAGTTCCTGCTCGCGCAGCCGGCGTTCGTGGATGTCGGAGATCGAGCCGGCAAAGCGGCGCAGGCTGCCGTCGGGCCGGCGCAGCATCGCCGCGCGATTGCGGAACCAGCGATACCCGCCGTTGCCGCAGCGGAAGCGCCCTTCGAACAACAGCACGTCGCCATCTTCCGGATGATTCAGCAGGTGCGCGACGGCGGCCCTGATCCGCGGCTGGTCGTCCGGGTGATAGATCTCCGCCTCGAAGCGGTCGAGGCGCAGCGGAATGCCACCAGCCTGGTAGCCCAGCAGTTCGTAGACGCGCGGCGACAGGTACAGGTCGGTGCCGACATCGCCGTCCCAGCTCCACAGCGCGTCCGCCGTGCCACGCACCACGAGCTCGAGATATTCCTTGCGTTCATTGAGCGCCAGCTGCAGCTGCTGGACGCTCGTGATGTCCGTGCGCAGGCACACGCGGCCGCCATCGGCGGTCGGCGTGTCGCTGACCAGCACCCAGCGATCGCCGAGAGGATAATCCCAGGCAAGCCCGGCGCGCTCCCGATGCAGACGAATGCGCTCGGCCACGCGTTCCTCGACAGGACAACCCTCGAGCATATCGGGATGCTGCGTGTAGTAGAGCCTGACCAGTTCTTCGAGCGAGACCCCGAGATAATCTCGATCGCGTGGCAGATCGTAGAGGTCGAGGTAGCGCGAGTTGATCATCAGCACCCTGTCGTCGGCGTCCAGCCGCAGCAGGCCGCCGTCGATGCTCTCGATGGCCTCGCTCATCATCTGGCGCACCTGCGCGAGCTCCGCATCGCGCACGTGGCGGTCGTGAATCTCGGACATGGAACCGACCAGGCGGCGCAGCGTGCCGGCGGCATCGCGCACTGCCAGGCCGCGCACCTCGAACCAGCGCCACTGGCCGTCGGCGCGCCGCACCCGGACGGCGTGTTCGATGCGTGTGTCACCCTGTCCGATACGCGCCAGCGCCTCGTCCACTACCTGGTGGTCGTCCGGGTGCATATAGTTCTCGATCAGGGCGGTGATCCGGGTCGGCAACACGCCTTCAGGGTAGCCCATCAGCTCGTGCAGACGCGGCGACAAGTAGATTTCGCCCGCGCCGAAATGCCAGTCCCACAGTCCGTCACTCGCGCCACGCACGGCGAGTTCGAGGAATTCGGTCTGTTCGCGCAAGGCCTCCGCTGCCAGCTTCGCGGCATGGACGTCGGCCTGCACGCCTATCATCTGCAGCGCCCGTCCGTCATCGTCGCGTGCGACCACCATGGCCTGCGTGCGGACCCAGCGCCAGTCGCCCTGCTTCGTGCGCAGACGATATTCAATGGGTTCATTCGCAAGATCACCTTGCATCTGCGCAAGCGCATGGGCGTCGAGCCGCGGGCGATCGTCAGGATGGACCAGCGCCACCCAGGCGCTGCGCCGCGGCGCGATCTCACCCTCGCCGTAACCGAGCAGTTCGCACCACTGCCGGCCGATCTCGAAGCGGTCGCTCGGGATGTCCCAATGCGCCATCGACAGTCCGCCGGCTTCCAGCGCGAGACGCAGCCGGGTTTCGCTGACGCGCAGGTGCTCCTCGGTTTCACGCAGATCGTGGATGTCGGCCTGCACGCTGACGACGATGCGCGGCGCGCCGGCATCGTCACGCGCACTGACCTGCGCGCGGCCCCGCACCCAGCGCCAGCTGCCGTCGCGGGCCCGCATCCGGTAATCGAGGCGCGCGGTCGGCTCGTTCGAATGCCGAAGGGTGTCCACGATGGACTCGAACGCCGGCAGGTCAGCCGGATGCACGGCTGCGAGCCAGTCGGCGAGGCGCAGGCGTCCGGTCTGCGCTCTCAGGTCGAAGCGTTCGCGCCAGTTGCCACGAAGCCGGATGTCATCGTCGTCGACATTCCATTCCGCGAGCGACACTTCGCTGACTTCCATCGCCAGCGACAGCCGCTGGTCGCGTTCGGCCAGGCGTGCATCGTGGTCGAGGCGGGCGAACTCCTGCGCGATGCGGCCCGCCGCGGTCTGCAGCAGCGGCCGGACGGCGATGGTGTCATCGTCGGCGTGGTCGTCGATCACCGACAACACGCCGAGCGCCTCGCCGCTGCCGCTGCGAATCACGATGCCGCGCCAGGACTCGGCGCCGCAGTCGCCGAGCAAGGTCGCGTGCGGAAAGCTCGCCGTGACATCACGCGCGACGACCAGCATGCCGTCGGGCGCTGCCATGCACGTCCCGCACGGGGTGCCCGCCGGGCGGTAGCGCATGCCACGATGCCAGGGTCCGTCGCCGGCTGCGCCGACAATCAGCATGTCGTCTGCGCCGGCCCCGCGGCGGGCAATCATCGCCCAGCGACTGCCGAGGCCGTCGGCGACGGCCGCGGCGATCGCGTCGAAGAGATCGACTGCCGGATCGGGCAGCGCCAGACGTTCGAGCGCGCGCGTCAGCCGCCGGTTCAGCGCATCTGAACGTTCGAGCTGGTCCGCCGCCCGATTGCCCATGCGCGCCGCCTCCGCAACCTCGTCGCCACCGGACACGTCGGCGCGCAGGCCCAACTCGCCGTTGGCAATTCGTTCAACGGTTTCCCCGAGGGCGCGCAGCCGCCGCCACACGACACGTTCGAAGGTCATCCACATCAGCAGCGCGATGACGAGGAAATAGCCCAGGTAGCGCGCGAATGCGCGCTGCATGCGTTCGGTGGTCGCGTGCAGGCGCGGCGCCAGATCGCGCTCGAGCACGAACTGGCCGAGCTCCGTGCCGCTCGTGTCTAGCGCCTGTCCGCGTAGCGGGACGACGACCTGCACGACTTCACCACCCGTGTTCACCGTCGCGCCCGTCGCCGGCGGCCCGGCTTGCGGCAGCGAGCGGCCGATCTCGCCGAGCGCCGTCGACGCGACGACGACCCCGGTCGGGCTCTGCAGGCGAGCGCGCACGATGTTGCGATCGAGCGCGAGCGCCGCGACCTGCGAGCGCACCCCGGTGAGGTCGCCGCGCAGGAGATCGCTTCTGAGCACCTGCGCCTGCAGGATGCCGAACGTGCGCAGATCGAGTTCGGCATTGCTGATGATGCGCGCGCGCTCCAGCCGCAGCTCGTAGCTGAAGGCCATCAGCCCACCGAGCAGCACGAACAGCAACAGGGCACCCGGCACGGTGTAACGCAGCGGCCAACGCGTCATCCAGGACGGTCTGTGGCGCGTCGCTGTCATCACATCTCAGGGATAGAGGGCGGCGGCGAGCCGGCGGTCGAACAGCGGTGTGAGCGCGGCCGAACTGTCCAGCTCGCGGGTTTCGACGAGCGTCGACTTCAATTGTCCGGCAACGGCGAGATAGCCGGGCGGCGTCGCGGCCAGGTGTCGCCCATTGGCCGCGCGATCGGGAAAGACGGTCTTGCGCAGCGCCGCCGTGACGGTCGCGGCGTCGAGCTGCAGTCGCGGCGCGAGCCGTTGTGCGGCATCGAGTGGTTCATCGCGCAGGTACGCGGTCGCCGCAAACCAGCCGTCGAGCAGCGCGCGTGTGCGCCGCGCGAGCCAGTCTTGTTCGAGATCGGCACGCACGATCACGACGTCGCTGATTTCGGCCGGGATCGACGACGTATCGAACAGCACGCGGCCACCGAGTTCGCGGACACGGGCGAGCGTGGGATCGTAAGTGACGAGCGCGTCGATTTCGCGTTGCGCGAAGGCGCTGGCCTGCTCGCCCGGCCCGAGCATGCGGATATGGATGTCCCGCAGCGAGAGCCCTGCCTGTTGCAGCGCGCGTTTCAGCACGTGCGCCGACAGCGCGGTGTCTTCGAGGCCGATGCGCGCCCCCCTCAGCGCTGCGAGGTTCGGCACCGAGGCCTGTGCGACCAGCACGTCGGCGCCATCGCAGTAATCGGCGACGAGCACGATGCGATAGTTCGGATCGCGCGCGGTGATGCGCAGGGCTTCGGCCAGCGTCACGGCAGCGCCGTCGATCGCGCCATCGAGCAGCGCGGAGACGACCTGTCCGACGTCGACCAGTTCGACGAGCGTCACCTCGCGCGGATCGAGCCTGCCGAGATCGCGTGCCAGGAACAGTGGTTCGCTGCCGAGCCAGGGGCTCGTGCCCAGACGCAGCGGCGGTGGCGGCGCAGCCGGTTCGCAGCCGGCCAGCAGGATCAGGAGCAGGACGCCCAGCAGGCCCGTCAGCGCCCGCGCGCCGCTACGCCTTCGCCAGTTGTTCCGCGATGAGTTCGAGCAGACTGGCATTGGTGAAAGGTTTCTGCAGGGCCGCGCTCGCGCCGAGGCGCACGGCCATCTCGAGATACACCGCCGGCTGAATCTGCCCGCCGCCCGACATCGCAATGATCGGGATGCTGACGCCTGCCGCACGCAGACTGCGAATGAACTCGATGCCGTCCTGCTCCGGCATCACCAGGTCGGTCAGCACTGCCGCCGGCGTTGACACGCGGCAAAAGGCCAAGGCCTCGCGGGCCGACGCGATGCAGCGCACCGCATACCCGGCGCCGAGCAGCACTTCCTGCAGGTATTCCCGGATCAGGGGGTCGTCGTCGACGATGACGATCGGCGCCTGCCCGACGTCATCGGCGTGTCTGTCCCGCCCCGGGACCTGCGTCATCCGCTGGCGCCTGCGCGGAGCGCCGGACTGCCGATCATCGCGAGCAGACGGTCGTGGTCGAGCGGTTTGGCGAGACAGACTTCCGCGCCGACGCCGAGTATCGCGCTCTGGTTCGCATCGCTCGGGTAGCCCGTCATCGCGAGCACGCGGATATGGCGGGTGGCCTTGTCGGACTTCAGTTCGCGACAGACCTCGATGCCGTCCATGCCGGGCATCATGAGATCGAGCAACACGACGTCCGGGCCGAAGCTCTCGACGCGGCGACCGGCGGCGAAACCGTCATAACAGGCCACGGCGTTGACGCCGCGGTTGCCGAGGAATTCAACGAGGAAATCCGCAAACAGGCGATCGTCATCGACGACAAGTATGCGCTGTTCGCTGCTGTCCGGAATGCGGTCGCTGAGGCGCAGGCCGCGATCGCGGGCGAAACGCTCGAGATCCCGGCGCAGGAAGCGCCGGTGGCCGCCGGCCGTGGCCTGCGCACGGAGCAGACCCTTGGCCGCCCAGGCCCGCAGCGTCACCGGCGCGACCATCAGCAGCGCAGCCGCTTCTGTTGGCGTCAGATATGGTTTTTCGAGTTCAGTGTCTTCGACGTTCAACGCACGCCTCCCCAAGGCTTCTGTCAGGTTAACGAACTCGCAACCATCGCTTCAAGCGATTATGGCGGTCACGACCCCTATTTACTTGAGCCGCTCGACGCAGCCCCCTTCCCCTCATCATGATCGAGACCGCGCTCACCCGCCGGCGAGCACCCCCGCCGACCGCAGCCGCGCGACCGCCTCGTCCCCCAGGCCGAGTTCGCCGGCGAGCACTGCGGCGCCGTGTTCGCCGAGCCGCGGCACCTGCGGCCGCACCGCGGCCGTCGTCGCCGAGAACAGGAACGGCGAGTCCGGCACCGTCAACGGGCCCGCGCTGTCCTCGATGGTCGTCAACATCG
The DNA here is from genome assembly GCA_001464935.1 of Gammaproteobacteria bacterium Ga0077536. Lineage (GTDB taxonomy): Bacteria > Pseudomonadota > Gammaproteobacteria. The sequence continues at coordinate 243,276 of LNEL01000064.1, read as the reverse complement.
ACCGGTGGGCGAGTTGGCGATCGTCGAGGGCCGCGGACAAATCGCGATACGGCGACACCGGCACCCCGGCCTGTTCGAGCCGGCTCACGGCCGTCGCGGTCGGCAGGTCCGCACACCACGCACCGATGAGGGCCATCAGCGCGCTGTAGTGGCCCAGACGCTCGGTGGTCGTCGCGAAACGCGGGTCGGTCTTCAACTGCGGTTGTCCGATGCAGTCGGCCAGCGCGTCGAACTGGCGCGGCGTCAGCAGCACCACGAGCACGAAGCCGTCGCGGGTGGCCAGCGGGCCATAGCGCCGATCGCGACCTTCCGGGTACTGCATCTGCTGAAAATCCTTTTGCATGCTCGCCAGCAGCGTGTCGTACATCGAGATGTCGATGTACTGGCCGCTCCCGGTCATCGCGCGGTAATAGAGCGCGGCCATGATGGCACCGAAAGCCTGAACGGCAGCCAAATTGTCGGCGACGGGCAGGCCCATGTTCAGGGGCCGCGCTCCGTCCTGCTGGTAGCCGAGCGTGACGCTGTCATAGCCGCTCCACGCATGCACGATCGGCGCGAACGCGGGCTTGTGGGCATCGGGTCCGGTCTGGCCGAAGCCCGAGATCGAACACATCACGAGATCGGGCCGCAGCGCGGACAGTGCCGGATAGTCGAGACCGAAGCGGGCCATGACGCCGGGACTGAAGTTCTCGACGACGACGTCGTAATGCGGCAGCAACTGGCGGACCAGATCGACGGCGGCCGGCTGCTTGAGGTCCAGAGCAAGCGAGCGCTTGCCAGCGTTGAGCTGGCTGAACAAGGCGCTCGTGCCCTCGCGCAGCGGCGGCGTGTGCCGCATCAACTCGCCCTCGGCCGGCTCGATTTTCAGCACATCGGCGCCGAGATCGGCCATCAGCCGCGTGCAGTAGGGCCCGGCGACCACGGCCGTGAAATCGAGCACCCGCACCTTCTCCAGGATACGCGGGCCGTCCGTCGAACGCAGGCTGGTCACAGTGGCAAGGATCCCTTCTTCGCTGCTGCGGATTCTAGTCGCGCAAGTGCCTCAAAGCCCCAACTCTTTATAGGAGAAATTCCTACTCCATGCGCGCTGGGCGAGGGTTGGCGATTCCGGGCCCTGTAACCCTTGTTCACTTGCCCGCAGGCGCTCGCCTGTGGGCCGGTGTCAGGCCGGGGCAGGCGCGGCCTGGGCCAGCGGTTCGAGACTGACCGTCGTGCCGGCCGCCTCGCGCGCGAGGCGCAGCCGCAGCGTGTGGAACGACGCCACGGTCGGCCGGTGCGCGATGCTGACCAGCGTGGTGCCAGGCAGGCGTTCGCGCAGCAGCCCGTAGAGCCGCTGCTCCATCGCATCGTCGAGCGCCGAGGTGGCCTCATCGAGGAACAGCCAGTCCGGCCGGTTCAGCAGGACGCGCGCGAACGCGAGCCGCTGCTGCTCGCCCGGCGACAGGCGCTGGCTCCAGCGGTGCGCTTCGTCGAGATGGGCGCTCAGTTGATCGAGGCCGCAGTCGCCGAGCGCACGGCGGATGTCGGCATCGCTGAAGCCGGCCGCACCCGACGGATAGGCCACGACCTCCCGCAGTGTCCCGAGCGGGAGATAGGGCCGTTGCGGCAGGAACATCGTCGTCGCGTTCGCGGGCATCGCCACCTGGCCGCCGCCGAACGGCCAGATCCCGGCGAGCGCGCGGAACAAGGTCGACTTGCCGATCCCGGACGGTCCCGTGACGAGCACGTTCGAACCGGCCGGCAGCACCGCGGCGACGTCGTCGAGCAGCGGCTGACCATTCGGCAGGCGCACGGCTAGCGCGGTCGCCGCGATGTCGCGCGCGGGCTGCGCGGAGACCGTGATGCCGTCCTCTGCCGTCGAGGCGCGCTGGATCGCTTCATGAAAGCTCGTCAGACGATCGACCGTCGCCTTCCACGACGCGAGCGACGCGTAGGCGCTGACGAACCAGCTGAGCGCATCCTGCACGCGCCCGAACGCGGACGCCGTCTGCATCAGCCCGCCCAGTTGCAGGCTGCCGTTGAAGAAGCGCGGCGCGGCGACGATGAACGGAAAGATCACCGCCAGCTGGTCGTAGACGTTCGTGAACCAGTTCAGCCGCTTGCCGCAACTCATCAGGCCACGGAAGTTCGCAATCACGTGTTCGAAACGCTCGTTGAGGCCGCGGCGCTCGTCGTTCTCACCGCGATAGAACGCAACGCCTTCGGCGTTCTCGCGCAGCCGCACCAGGCCATAGCGGAAATCCGCCTCGAAGCGCTGCTGGTTGTAATTCAGGCCGATCAGCGGGCGGCCGAGCTTGTGCGCAAGCCAGGTGCCGACGATCGCGTACAGCAGCGCAAACCACACCATGTAGCCCGGAATCGACACGTCCCTGCCGCCGATCGCCACGGCGAACGCGCCGGACAGCCCCCACAGAATGGTGACGAAGGACGCCAGCGTCACGACGGACTTCATCAGGTCGAGCGCAAGCCCGAGCGTCATCGAGGTGAACGTATTGACGTCTTCCTGGATGCGCTGGTCCGGGTTGTCCGTGCCCTGGTTCGAGAGTTCGAGCCGGTAGTAGTTGCGGTTCGCGAGCCAGTCGGCCATGAACGCGTCCGTCAGCCAGCGCCGCCAGCGGATCTGCAGCAACTGGCGCAGGTAGATCTGGTAGACGGCGACGGCGATGTAGATCAGCGCGAGGATCGCGAACTGTTGCAACTGCATTTTGAACTGTGCGTAGTCCTTGTTCTGCAGCGAGTTGTAGAACGCGTTGTTCCACTCGTTCAGCAGCACCAGCAGGTACACGAGGCCGAGATTCATGCCGACGACGACCAGCGTCAGCAACCATGCGCTGCCTTTCTCTTCCGACTGCCAGTAGGGCTTCACGAGGGCCCAGATCCTGCCCGTCGTACTGGTGGCGGAAATCGTCAGGCGTTGCGGATCGCTCATGGGGCTGGGTACTCGGGGCTGCTGTGGGCACGGGGTGGCACGACCGGCTCATCATAGCGGAAAGCCCTGCGCCGGGCAGAGCGACGGGACTGCGCGCGGCCGCTGTCGGCGCACGCTCGCGAGCGACGCCGGCGCTCCGCTAGACTGCGCGCGAGCCCGCGCCGCGACGGCCCCGCTGTCGTCGTCCCGGGCACTGCCCCAACCCCGAGGAGCCCGGCATGTCCAAACCCGTCATTCACCATCTGAACATCTCGCGCTCGCAGCGCATCCTGTGGCTGTGCGAGGAACTCGGGCTCGACTACGACATCGTGCACCACCAGCGCGACCCCGAGACCCAGCGCTCGCCGGCCAGCCTGTGCGCCGTGCATCCGCTCGGCCGCAGCCCGACGCTCGTCCACGACGGGCACACGATCATCGAATCGGACGCCATCATCGAGTACGTCACCCGCCGGCTCGCCGACGGGCGCCTCAGCGTCGGTCCGGACTCACCGGCATTCGGCGACTACCTGCAGTGGCTGTCGTTCGCCGAGGGCTCGCTGATGGGGCCGCTGGTGTTCGATTTGATTTACGCGTGGACCGGCGGCGGCAACGAGGTCATGAAGAGCTTCTATCACGCCGAGATCCTGAAGAATCACCAGTACCTCGACGCCACGCTCGCGACCCGCGATACCGTGGTCGCGACAGGCTTCACCGCCGCCGACGTCAATCTGGGCTGGACACTGGAGTTCTCCGAGTGTCGCGGCTGGCTGCGCGACTTCCCACGGCTGACGGCTTACCTGGCACGGCTGCGCGCGCGTCCCGCGTACCGGCGCGCCATTGCGCGTGGCGGTCCGCAGGACCTGAGCGTATTCGCCGCGGGCGTGACCTGAATGCTGTTCGACGCAAGCTTCACGCAGCGCGAAGTCGCCACCGCCGGTGCCAGACTCAACGTCCGCTGCGGCGGCGAGGGTCCGCCACTGCTGCTGCTGCACGGCTTTCCGCAGACGCATGCGATGTGGCACCTGGTCGCGCCGGTGCTGGCACAGCGCTTCCATCTCGTGATGCCGGATCTGCGCGGCTACGGCGACAGCGAGAAGGTGCCGGCCGATGCCGATCACGCCGCCTATTCGAAGCGGGCCATGGCGAACGACATTGCCGACCTGATGTCGCTGCTCGGCCACGAGCGCTTCGCCGTCGCCGGCCACGACCGCGGCGCGCGCGTCACGCATCGCCTCGCGCTCGATCATCCCGGGCGCGTCTCACGCGCCTGCGTGATGGACATCGTGCCGACGAAGCACCTGTTCACCCACACCGATCAGGTGTTTGCGACTGCCTACTATCACTGGTTCTTCCTGATCCAGCCCGACGGCCTGCCGGAGCGGATGATCGGCGCCGATCCGGGCTGGTACATGCGCGAATGCATCCGCCGCTGGGCCGCGCCCGGCGCCGCGTTCAGCGCGGAGGCGCTCAACGAATACGAACGCTGCTACCGCCGGCCCGAGACCATCCACAGTGCCTGCGAAGACTATCGCGCCGGCGCGAGCATCGATCTCGAACACGATGCCGCGAGCGCCGGCCAGCGCATCACCTGTCCGCTGCTCGTCCTGTGGGGCAGCCGCGGTTTCGTGCACCGGCACTACGACGTGATGCAGGTGTGGCGCGATTACGCGAGCGAGGCGCAGGGACACGCGCTCGACTGCGGACACTTCCTGCCGGAAGAGCGGCCGCAGGAAGTGGCCGCCGCGCTGCTGGCATTCTTCGGATCTCCCACTGGCGCATAGGCGAGTCACTTGTCACGGCGACTGGCAGTGCCACCTGTTGAAGTCTCAGACAGCCACCGAGAACACAGAGAACACAGAGAAAAAACATTCGAGAGGGGCGCCCGCGCTGACCGTGACGTCTGCATCACGGATATCCCCAATGAATTCTTCTCGGTGTTCTCGGTGTTCTCGGTGGCTGAATCCCCCACCCCCTCACCCCGCGTCGAGCTCCGCGAACAACTCCTTCGCCACGCGGAACGCATCGACCGCTGCGGGCATGCCGCAGTAGACGGCCGCGTGCAGCAGGCATTCGCGGATCTGCTCGCGCGTGAGGCCGTTGTTCAGCGCGCCGCGCAGATGCAGTTTGAGTTCGTGCGGGCGGTTCAGCGCGACCAGCATCACCAGCGTCAGCATGCTGCGCTCACGCAGTTCGAGACCGGGTCGCTGCCACACCGTGCCCCACGCGAAACCGGTGACGAGCTCCTGCAGCGGCTGGCTGAACGCGTCGGCGTTCGCCAGTGCGCGTTCGACGTACTCGGCGCCGAGCACAGCCTTGCGCGTCGCGAGGCCGCGTTCGAATGTGTCCTGATCCATGAGTCCTCCCAGGCGGTGAATGAGTGTTTCAGGCGACAGGCGGCGGCGCGGTGACGGCCGAGCGCGACTTGCCGCCGAACAGGCTCACGCGACGCCATACGCCGTCGCGCGAATACGACTGCCAGCCCCAGCGCAGCCAGCCGAGCAGCGCGAACGCAAGCCACAGCGCCCACGCCAGCATCAGGCCGCGATAGAACCAGATCGACACCGACCACACCCAGGCCTGCGGATAGGCGCCTGGCGCGCGATCCTGAAACCAGCGCAGCTCCGTCGCGTTCGAGCCGTTGCCCGCGATCTGCATCGCCGGGATGCCGAGCAGGCCGTGCCGGATCGCATCGAACAGCAGCGACAGGGCAATGACCGTCAGCCCCGCGAGCACGAGTTGCAGCCCGTTGAACTGCCACTTCGGCAGCGTCGACGGCACGCGGCCGCGCAGGCCGAGCGCCAGCAGCCAGCCGACGATCACCGCGGCACTCGCGACCGTCGTCTGCGTGAGCCCGACGCCGAGCAGCAGCCAGTGCCACGTCGGGATCGGCGCGAGGCGCAGGCGGCCCAGCACCACTGCCACCATGACGACCACGATCAGCGTGCCCCAGAACAGCACCGCCGGGCCGAGCGCCGGACCGCCGGCCGCCAACACCCAGCGGTCCGCCGGCAACACGGCGTACACCGTTGCATTGACGCTGTCGGTGCCGAGATCGAAGGCCGGCGTCGACCACCGCGTGCTGACCGTCTCCGCGCTGCGCCAGCCGAGTTCTATCTGCTGCTCGCCCGGCACGATCGGCAGACTGACGAGGCGATCCTCCTGTCGAATCGGCTGACTGACGCCATTGATCGCCACGCTCTGCAGTTCGGCGCCAGCCGGCAGGGTCAGCTTGTGCTGGCCGCCCTGGCTGCTGCGCGCCGTGAAGGCCAGCACGCCGTCGGTGGCGCGCTGGCCCGGCATCAGCCGCAGTTCGCTGCGATCGACGGTCAACGTGCGGCCTGCGACGCCGGCCGGACGCGACAGTGTGAGGTGCACCGTCTCGCCGGGCCACGGCCGCCATGTCGGGAGCCACGCGCCACCCGCGTCCTGGTGATGCACGACGGGAATGCCATCGAGCGTCGCATGCCAGATCGGCGAGATGTCGGCGCGCCAGGTTTCGCTCCAGGCCGTCGTGTCCGGGGCCTCGAGCGCAATCGTGTCGGTTTTCGCGAGCACTGAAGTCCATTCGCGCACGGTGTCCTCGGCGCCAATGTCGAGCAGCACGCGGTTGCCGGCGACTTTCAGCTCCGCCGTCGTCACCGCCTCGCCCGCCAGCAGCGGGATGGACAGCGCGGCGCCGACGCCGGGCGGCGTGACGCGGACCAGCCGGTTGTGCACACGCCATTCGAGGCCGAGCTGCAACGTGCGCTCGAGCGCGAAGAACGGCGGCAGCGCGCGCGCTTCGTCGCGCGCCGGTGCAACATCGCTGGCCTGCTGGCGGCGCGTGAAAATCAGCTGGGTCGCATGGCCGCCCGCGGGGTCGAGGCCGTCGATCGCCCAGCCCTCGGCGTCAACGCTCGCGTGCTGGGCTGCCAGCGGCAGTGCGAGCTGAAAGCTCGCGCGCCGCGGCACGACGCCATCGAGCAACACGTCGTGCACACCGGGCGGCAGCGCGAGCAGCAGACCGCCCTGCCCGTCGCGGGCCAGACCGGCCGTTGCCGCGCCGTCGACGAGCACCGTGTCCGGCAGCCAGTGATCGGCCTGGCCCGGCAGCGGCACGCCGAGCGCCGCGCGCGCATGCACTTCGAGCCGCAGCTGCAGGCGCTGACCGATCAGCGTGACCTGCAGGCGCGGCACGGCGGCACACGACGGCACGCAGTCGGGGGCGAGCAGCACGCGGCGCTTCAGTTCGTCGAGCAGCGCCGGATCGGGACTGTCCCCTGCCGCCTGCGCCGACGATGCGCCACCGAGCGCGAGCAGCACCACGAGCGCGGTGCGCAAGCGCGCGGCGCTGCTGAAGATCGTGCGCAGCACGAGCGCGAGCAGACCGAGCAGCAGCGCCACGCGCAGACACGCGAGCGCCAGATTGACGCGTGGCGACAGCAGGCTCAGCTCGAGCGGTTGATCGGCCGCCACCGGCCCGCTCCAGCCGAGCTGCGCCTGTCGCCACTGCCAGCCCGGCAGGCCGGGGCCGGTCTGGATATTGGCCTGCGGATCGTATTCGCGCTGCACCGAGTAGGCACCGGCATCGCTGCCGGACTTCGGCTCGTCCCACGCGCCGGAAGAGGCACCGGGCGCGGCCCGCAGCGCCTTGCGGACCATGTTCTCCGGCAACGGTGCGGCGGCCGGCGCCGACTCGACCTCCATCGCCGCGTCGGCGGAGTCCGCGACGGCGATGTCCTGGCCGAGCGGCTGGTCCACAGCCTGCCCACTGACCTGATACGGCAGCTCGAGCTGCGGATAGAGGCCCAGTCGCAGCTGGGTGATCGCGAAGCCGACGCAGATGACGACCAGCGCGAGCAACGCGCCGTTGCGATAGGTGGATGCGAGCGTGCGCAGGCGCCCCGTCGGCAGCGCGCGCGCCAGCGCCATCGAGGCCAGCACATGCAGCCACACCTGGCGCGGCGCCCCGGGTTCATGCCAGCACAGCACGAGTGTCAGCAGCATCACCACGCCGAGCGGCCACGACCACAGCCGCGCGCTCGCCAGCGCCACGATGAACACGAGGAACAGGTCGAGCAGCGTCCAGCGTCTGAGCCACGTGTCCGGCAGTTGATCGACGCCGCGCGCCGACCACAACCGCCAACCCGGCGGCAGGTGCAGCGTGGCGCTGACGCTGTTGAAATCCTGCGCCCAGCCGACGGCGTTCAGGTCGGCCGGCGATTCGATGCGCGAGTCCGCACGCAGGTCGACCGCGCCACGGCGCAGTTCCACGCCGTGGCGACCGTCGAGTTCGGTGATGAACTGCGGTTCGCCGTTCAGCAGCACGCGGCCCGGCGTCAGGGCGGCGCTGGCGTCGAGCCGCCACCCGCGCGTCATCACGCCGCTGATGGTGTCCTGCACGGTGTAACCGTCGCCATCGAAGTCGAGCCAGATCTGGCGCTGCAGGTTCAACTGGTCGGGCGCCGGCAGCGGATCGCCCCGTCGCTGCAGCGTGAACCCGAGCGTGTCGCCGGCCTGCAGGCGCCAAGCGGGAAACGCATGCCAGTCGGCGGGCAGATTGGTCTGCTTCGGGTCGACCGGCGTGCCGCCCTGCGGCTCGACGAGGCGCAGCGCCGGGCGCGCCTCGAAGACCCACAGTTCTTCGGCAGGCCAGTGCGCACCGCCTGCCGGCCGCGCGAGCGCGTCGACCGGGCCTGGCAGCCGCGTCGTCAGCCGCACGCGCCAGTGGCCGGGCCGCACCTGCACGTGCAGGCGCCCGTCGTCGTCGAGTCGCGCCGGCAGGTCGCTGTCGACGCGCATCGGCACGCTGTCCGCGAGCACGGCGCCGTCGAAGCTCACTTCACGCTGGGTCCCGGCGACGTCGAAATCGAGCACCGTGTCGACCTGCAGGGGCTGTTCGTCGATCACGCGGCGATACACCTGCAGACGCAGTGCGTCGGCCTCCGCTTCCGTGGTGGTGGCAGGCGCCTGCAGCCACAGTTCGCCGGACGGTGCGCGTTGCGGCACGCCGACGGCGGCCCCGTGCAAGGTCAGGGCGAGCAGACCGTAGGCCGGCGGCACGGCAAGCGTCTCCGGTGCGCGCGTCCACGTGTAGCTGCCTTCGATGCGATGACGGCCGGCGGGCAGCTTCAGCGTCGGCACGCCGTCCTGTGCGATCACCGTCGCCGGCGCACCGTCGACCGTCACGGTCTGCGGCCAGTGCCCTTCGCTGCCCGGCAGCGGCAGTGCCGCGGTGGACCAGGCTTCGACGTCGGCGGCGAAGCGCGCGCCGCTCGCGTCGATCGCGAGGCTCAAGCGGCCCGGCCACGCGCACTGGCGTTGACCGCTCGCGACCACGAAGGGACAGGCCGGATCGACTTCGCCGTGCAGCACCCACGGCAGCCACGGCGCGAGCGGCGCCGGGACTTCGGCGGCGCGCAACGGTTCCTCGGCCACCGCGGGCCATACACTCGCACACACGCAGGCAGCCAGCAGCAGGAGTTGGCGTGACAACAGGCGAAGGTCCATTTCATTCTCCGGCGACCGCGCGCGGCCGCATGTTCGTGCGGGGTGCCTATGCAGCGGCGTCATCGTCGTGGGAGTCAGGCCGGACTGCAAGCCGCGAAGGGGCAGCTGAGGCATTGAACGGACGACGGGCGTGAACGGGGTCAGGTCGGAAGCTGTCGCGCGGCGCGGGCGCTGAATGCCATCACGAAGGTCCGCACGACACGCCGCGTGGCCCGCGCACGCGAGCGATGGCGGCCACCGGGCCGGGCGCCACCCTGCCGCCGCGCTCAGCGCCTGACGGAGTGCGCGTCAGGGCCAGGCAAACCAGGCCTGGAGCGCCGGCGCGCGCGACAGGCGAAACGCCTCGATCGCCCCGCGCGCGGCGGACGTCTGCAGGTAGTCGATCGCGGCCTGCGCGGCGCTGGCGCCAGCGGCTCCGAGCACGGCCGAGGCGCCGAGCGGCCGCAGCAGGTCCGGATCGCGCCACACCTGCGGACGCAGCGACTGCTCGCTCATCGCGTACGGATGCAGCCCCCACCACGTGTATTGCCCGTCGCGCGTGGCCTTGAGCACCGCGCCGAGGCCGACGGCGCTGCGATCGCGCACATAGCACGCATCGTCGCCGGCGAGCCGCCGCGTCAGCATGACCAGCCCGTCGAGATCATTTTCCAGCACGCAGGCCCCGGCCGCCCTGATCCGCGACATCGCCTCCGCCGCGCTGCCGGCGCCCGCGACCCCGGCCGGATCGTGCGCCGGCGCGAGCAGCGCAATGGGATTGGCGAAGACTTCGCGGCTGTCCGCGATCACGCCGTCTGCGATCAGGCGAACACGTCCGGGGAAGCGGGTATGCATGATCACGAGGTCGACCTCGCCCGCGCGCGCGGCCCGCGCGACTTCGCGGCCATGGACGGCTTTGATCTCGAGGCCCAGGCCGCGCGCAGCGGCCCATGGCGCGAGCACGCGCTCGAGAAAATGTTCCTGGTTGACGATCGGCACCACCGCCGCGCGCAGCACCTCCGTTGCCTCGCTGCTGCCACCCGCGATGATGCCGATGAACAGGGCGAGCAGCGCTCTCATGGCGTGTCCTTGCGCGCACGGGGCGCGGGTTTGGCGAGCTTTGCGATCGTCGGTAGTTGTTTGAGTTCGATGAGCTTGCCCGAGGCGCGCGTATCGCAGCCGGGCACCGCCGCGAGCGCGCGCTTGTAGGTCTGCGATCCGAGCAGCCGCTGCACCAGGGCGTAAGGCTTGCGATGGAGATCCTCGCGCGTCAGGGCGAGCAGGTATTTCTCACTCAGTTCGCGATGGAACTGCAGGCCGAAGCGCTCCGCGGCCGCGCGCGTGCCGAACGCCGCATCGGCTTCGCCGGCAGCGACGATCGCCGCCACGGCCTGGTGCGTGTATTCCTCGTTGTGGTAGCCCGCAATGGCCGCGGGCTTCAGGCCCGCATCCGCCAGCAGCAGATCGAACACGAGCCGGCTGCCGGCACCGGGCTGGCGGTTGACGAAGCGCAGCCGCTGCTTTGCGATGTCGCGCACGCCGTTGACGGTGACACCCTGCTTCGTCATGAAGCCGAGTTCGCGTGTCTCCACCTGCAGCAGCACGTCGCGCTTCGCCTCGAGCCGCGGCTGGAAGCGCCGCCACAGTCGCGTGCCGAGCGTGCCTTCCGGCAGGTGGAAGCCGGCGACGCGGCAGGCGCCGGCGGCATAGCGCTCGAGACTCTGCTCGCTGCCGAGCAACTGCAGGTCAACGTCGACGCCTTCGTTGCGCAGCAGTTCGGCGAGCGTCGTCACGCCGAGGCCGTGACTCGCGACGATGCTCAATGCACCCTCCTCCTGCTGGCGCGTCAGCGCGTCGAGGCCGCGCCGCGCGAACGCCGCCGCGTCTTCGAGCGCCGCGGTCGCGCGTTCGTTGGTCTTGTGCCAGGTTTCGCGCAGCGTTTCGCCGGCGCTCGTCAGCACCGCGCCCCGCCCCCGCACCAGGGCCACGAGCGTGTGGCCGAAATACTGCTCCCAGTACTTCAGCACGCCCCACGCGTGACGGTAGGACAACCTGGCCGCCTTGGCGGCGTAGCGCAGATTGCCCCCCGTTGCGATGCCGTCGAGCAATTGCACGAGTTCCGGATTGAGAGGTTCCCGGTGCTTGCCGACGAGCGTCCAGGCGAGGTGAAGTTCGATGTTCATGTCAGCACTCCGGCCCGGCCGAGGCGGGCATGAGACACAAGTCTACATGCTTAAATTTGCATATTTAAGCGCGAGTTTTTTCCGCTTTCAGTGCTGGCAGTCGCGCCTGCCCGTGGCACAATCCACGCACTAATAATCGAACGGGCGCATCGGCGCCAAGCCACCAAAGGATCAGGCAATGAAAAGCAGATTTCTGAACAGGGCCGCCCGGGCTGCCGGCCTCGGCATCATTCTGACGGGCACTTCGTTGGGCGTGCAGGCGGCGACGGTGGTTTTCTATGATTTCGACGCGGCAGATGGCAGCTACCTCAACGCCGTCGACACCATGGCGCCGGAGCTGGTCGCTGCCAGCAGCTGGGTGACCGAAAACGGCGGCCTCCCGGTCAGAGCTTCAGGGCTGTCGAGCAGCAATGCACCCGAAACGCTGTGGTCGAACACGCAGTTCATGGCATTCACATTCACGATTGCGCCGGGCTTCAAGCTCGACCTGAATGGGCTCTCGTTTTCTGAACGCTTCGGTGGCGTTGGTAACCAGACCGGTCCGAAGCAGGCATTCACTGGTTGGAATCTGATAGTGAACGGCGTCGAGGCCACCAGCGGCCCGGCGGTTCTCGACCAGGACAATACCGCCCTTGGCATCAACAATGTCGACAGCTTTCGAGCAGCAGTGCTCGACACTCCATTGCTCATGACAGGCCTTACCGGCTCGGTCGAAGTCCGCTTCACTGGCGACAATCCGTTCACGCCGGCCGGCGCTTGGCGCTTTGATAATTTCAATCTGAGTGGCGAATTTTCACCCGTGCCGGTCCCCGGTGCCGTGTGGCTCTTCGGCAGCGCGATCGCGGGCCTCGTCGGCCTGCGTCGTCGCGTCGCGTGAGCGCGAGTCGCCACCGGTTTTAGCCTTACGCAGCGTCCTCCCCGGTCGTTGCGCGTCAGGGCTGGTCCCATCGCCCGCTTCGGCGGGCGATGTTTTTTTCAATCGCACGGGACAACGCGCCGCAGCGCGCGGGTAGCCAATGCCGGACGGACGAAGCACCACGCGACGCCCCCTCCTCGCGCGCGGCCTCGCCGCGCTGGCGGCGGGCGCGCTCGCCTGCAGCGCAGTGGCTGACGATGCCGCCTACGATCTCGGCGAGGTCGTCGTCACCGCCCGCAAGCCGGTGGTCGAACAGGCCGGCACCGTGCGTGAAGTCGACAGCGACGCGATCGAGGCCTCCGCCGCCCGCTCCCTCGATGAAGCCATCGACCTGCTGCCGGGCGTCAACGTCCGCGTCGGCGGCCAGGGCACGCCGCGCATCGATGTGCGCGGCTTTCGCACGCGCCACGTCAAACTGCTGATCAACGGCATCCCGTTCAACGGCGCGGCGGACGGCCAGTTCGATCCGACGCTCATCCCGACCGACTGGATCTCGAAGATCAAACTGACCTCGGGTGCGAGTTCGCAGCTTTACGGCGACGGCGCACTCGGCGGTGTGATCAACATCATCACGCGCCGCGGCGACGGCCCGGCCACCGCCGAATTCAGCATGGAAGCGGGCGATCTCGATGCCCGGCGCTACCAGGGCAGCTTCGCCTGGGGCAACGACGACGCCGATGTCTTCATCACGCTCGGCCGGCGCGAGCGCGACAGCTTCGCGCTGTCCGACCATTTCACGCCCGCCGCCTTCGAAGATGGCGACAAGCGCCTGAACGGCGGCCTGCGGCGCGACAGTCTGTACCTGAACGCGAGCTGGCGACCACGCGAGGCGTGGGAATTCGGGCTGGCGCTCCAGACCTTCGACGGCGAGCACGGCCTGCCGACCGGCATCCACGACAACGACACCGATCGCTTCGCGCAACGGCCCCGGCACGATCGCGTCGACGACGAGCGCGGCTATTATGCGCAGATCAACGCGCTGTACGAGCCGAACGAACGTTGGCGCCATCACGCCTGGGCGTATTCGAGCGTCGGCGTCGAGGAGCTGACCCGCTTCGAAGACGAGCGTTTCCTGCGCGTGCCCGATGCGAGCGTGCGCAACACGTTCGAAGACGAAGCCCGCACCCGCACCACCGGCTTTCACCACCAGACCGAGTACACGCATCGCTGGGACGGCACGCTGTCGTTGCTGGTCGACGCGCGCCAGGAGCGCCTCGTCGGCGAATGCGTGATCCAGGACGTGCCACTGAGGGTGCCCGCACCGGCCGCCCCCGTCGCCGCGCCGGCCGTCGTGCCGACCACGCTCGTGCTCGACTACGCCTACACGACGACCAACGACCACGATGCGACGACCGCCGGTGGCGCCAACGCCGCGATCGCGCGACTGACGGCGAGCAACCGCGCGGGCGGCGGCGTCGATTTCTCGATCACCAATCTCGCTGGCAACAACTACGGTGCCGGCAGTTTTCTGCAGAGCGTGATGATCTCGCCCGTCGCCGGCTTCGATCCGACGGGCCTGTCGTTCACGCAGGCCGCCGGCAGCCAGGCCGACATCGGCAACGTGCGCTTCTTCACCGCGCTCGAGAACGCCGATGGCTATCTGTATCCGATCCAGGTCAATTTCCGCCGACCCGGCCAGGGCGACGCGTTCCTGCAGGGCGAGACCGCGAGCTGGCTGTTCAACAAGGGCAGCGTCAGCGATTTCTTCGGCCAGGCGGCGGCCGAAGCCGGGGCCCTGGGGCCGGACATGTTCTCGGCGATTCGCCTGCGCGGCACGGACGCGAACGGCTTCTGGGGTGTCTCCGGCGTCGACAACACCGGCGGCGGCCCGCTGAACCGGGTGTTCGTGCAGGCCCCTGCGACGGTCAATCCACTGGCGCCGCCACCCGCGCCGCTGGTCGAGGACACGGACATCACGGGCAGCCTGCTGCAGGACCGCGTGTGCGGCGGCGGCGCCGGTGGTGGCGACGGGTCGGGGGGCGGCGATGGCGACGGCAACGGCGGCAACCGCGTCGAGCGGCTGGCGGGCTTCGCGTTCGGCAAGCGGCTCATCACGCAGGAGCGCGCGGTCGAGGTGTTGAACACGGCGATGGAGTTCTCGTTCCACCCGTGGCCTGCGCTGGGGCTGGTCGCCGGCGTCGGCCACCACTGGCTCGTCGCCGACGACGAGCACGTCAACGGCGACCTCGGCTACAACGTCGGCGCGACCTACCGCGTGCGCGAGGGTCTGCGACTGAAAGCGACGCACGCGCGCAAGATTCGCCCGCCATCGATCGCGCAGCTGCACGATCCGGTGTCCGGGAATTCGGATCTCGGGTTTGAAATCGCCGATCTCTACGAAGCCGGCGCACGCCAGGCGCTGGGACTTGCGAGTAGCGTCGAAGTCACGTTCTTTCGGCAGGACGTCTCCGGCCTCATCCAGCGCGACAGCGTCACCGGCCTGTTCGAGAACATCGCGGAGACGGCCTTCAAGGGCGTGGAGTTCACCGCCACCACGGCCGCGATCTCGCGGCTGCGGCTCGATCTGAGCTACACGCACCTGACGAGCCGCGATGAGTCGCCCGGCACTGCGCGCAAACAGCAGCAGTACACGCCGGGCAACATGCTCGCACTGACGGCAACGTATCGATTGCATGACGATCTGCGTCTGTATGGCGCCTTTCAGCGCGTCAGCGAGCAGTTCTACTACTCACGCGGCACGCCGCTCGCGCGCCGCGAACTCGACGCCTACAGCCTCGTGGATCTGAACCTGCACTACGACCTGCCCGGCACACGCGTCGCCGTCTATGTCGGCGCCGACAACCTGTTCGATGCGAACTACGAAGAATCCTACGGCCTCCCCCAGACCGGACGCTTCGTGTACGGCGGCGTCAAAATCACGCTGCAGTAGTCTTCAGCGGCGACGAATCCAGTCCGCTGCGCGCCAATGTCGATGGGTTGCCATGAGCGTGAGCGACCATGGTGTGTCGGCATGCGAATCCAGCCACGGCGGGCACGGCGAGCGCTGGGCGCAAATCCGCTCTGCACTCGCAGGGTGCGGTGAATGAGCATTGTCCGGCGCTCGTGGGTCGCCCGGTGGCAGCGCGGAACCCGGGTTACCTCCGCCCCCGGGCGAGGACAACGCAGCGCACGCATGGCTGCACGTAGCCCGGATGAAGCGCAGCGAAATCCGGGATCGCGGCGGCGCCGCCACTCATCCCCGGCACCCACGACCTCAGGTCTGGCTGCCGCGGTTCAACGCCGTGCAAACCCTCGCCTCCGGATTCCGCGCCGCCTCCGGGCTACGTCAGGCGATACCGAGCTTTCTTGATGCCGGGTGCAACGCAGTCATTCTCAGGCCCGACGCTGCGGGTTCGTCGACGTGACAATCACGCTGCGTCGAGTCCGACCGCACACGAGGCCAGACCATGCATGCCCGACGGCCGTCGATGCAGACCTCGGAGAACACCGCGAAGAAATAGAGGGGGGGCGGCCCCGAGGCGCCCATGCCACGACTCGCGTCTGCATCGCAGAGGCTCCCAATCACTTCCTCTCTTTCTCGGTGTTCCCGGCGGCAAAACGACCGTGCCGAGCCCCCGCACCAGGCTCAATGTCACGGCACTGAAACCATACGACCGAATAAACCGGAGGCATCGTCTGCCAGGGTCTGCCGGTATGTGCGCCAGCGCACGACCGCAAGGCATTCAGCACGCGCATTGTAGGGCGGCCGCCACGCGCGTCGTGTCGGGCGAGCCCCTGCGCGCACGCGACTCGCCACGCCTTTGCAGCGGCGACCTCGCGCGGCGAGCGAACGCCGCGCTGGCGTGGCGCCGACAGGGGATGACCTTCACCGTCATGCTGAAGAGGAAACGGCCATGAACGAACACGTCTACAAGAAAATCGAAATCACCGGGAGCTCGGCGCAGGGCATGGAACATGCAGTGCGCAACGCCGTCGGCAAAGCGGCCCAGACCGTCAAGCACATGGACTGGTTCGAAGTCGTCGAAACCCGTGGCCAGATCCAGGACGGCGTGATCGCGTTCTGGCAGGTGACGGTCAAGATCGGTTTCAGACTCCAGGACTGAACGGGCGCCAGCGCCGCCTCCCGGCGCGGCCGTGAATGGTGGCGGTCGGACTGCGCAGGATGGGAGCGCAGGGCACCGCCGCCAACTGTCCGTCCGGGGCGAAAGTCGAACGATCCGCACGGCGCAAGCGGCGCGAGGACGTCGAGTGGGCACTGGCGATCCACGCCAGCCGCCGCCCCTGTGCTCACGACATGCTGGTCGGGGAGTCCGGTGCCGACGGCAGCAGGTTTTCTCCGTCCTTCAAGGGTTGCGCATGGCGCGCCTGCGCTTCGATCACGACGGCCTCGCTGTAGAGACCGGCTTCGGCCTGCGTGGAGACGATATCGGTGTCCTCTGCCGGCGGGACGGCCGGGCGCAGCTTGGGCGGCGCCGCGTCGTGCCCGGCAGCCGCCGCCGGTGTGCGATCGGTCAGGGTCACGGGCACGCCGTGCGGGAAGATGACCTCGCGCGCGTCGTCGGGCATCGAGATGCCGTGTTCCTGGAAAGCGCGCTTGATCAGGCGGATCACCGACGAGCGGACCTTCAGCCAGCTGTGTTGACGGCCGTTCAGCCAGAAATAGACCCGCAGGTTGACCGTCGACGAGCCGAGGCTGTCGACCAGCACCGAGGGCTCCGGATCCTGCAGCACTGCCGGGTGACTGGCCAGCACCTGGCGCGCGACCTCCTGCGCGTCGGTGATCAGGGCCGCGTAGTCGATGCCGACGATGAAGTCCTCGCGCCGGTTCGCACTGCTCGTGAAGTTGCGCAGGTTGCTCTTGTAGACGGTGGCATTCGGGATCTGCACGAGGTTGCCGTCCAGCGTCATCAGGATCGTGGTGCGGACGTTGAGTTGCTGCACGTAGCCCGTGACGCCGGCGATCTCGACGAGGTCTCCCGTCTCGAACGGCCGCTGCATGCTGAGAAAGACGCTGGCCAGGAAGTTCTCCGTGATGTCGCGGAACGCGATGCCGAGCGCAAGCCCGACCAGGCCGGTGCCGCCGACCACCGTCAGGGCCAGCTGGGTCAGGCCGGCGACCCGCAGCACCACGTAGACGCCGGCGAGCACGACGAGGACGCCGGCGCCGCGGGCGAACACGCTGCGCAGCAGCCTGGCCTCGACGCGGGGCGCGAGGATGGCCGCCACGGCGCGCGTCGCGATCGTGCCGGCCCCGACCGACAGCGCGAGAATGAGGCTGGCGAAGACGAAGAGCGGCAACGAGCGGACGAAGTCGCGCCACAGGGCGAGCAGTCCGGTCCGCGCCGGTTGCAGATCCCACAGCGCGGGCTGCGGCACTTCGATGCGGTTGGCCACCGCGACGACGGCCTGGGTGTTGCGCGCCAGGTCGCCCGCCCACTTCCGGAGTTCCTCGGTCTCGGTCTGGCCGCTGAGAAACACGACGCCCGCATCGACCCGCACCTCGGCGCCGGTGAACCAGCCCG
Organism: Gammaproteobacteria bacterium Ga0077536; assembly: GCA_001464935.1. Lineage (GTDB taxonomy): Bacteria > Pseudomonadota > Gammaproteobacteria. The sequence continues at coordinate 225,321 of LNEL01000064.1, read as the reverse complement.
TGGCGTCGAGCACGCTCTGCAGGCGCGCGCCGATCTCGTCGTCGCGCACGACGGGCGAGACTTCGACGGTGACGGGCGCCGCCGAGCGCTCCTCGCTGTCACCGGTCGCAGACCGGTGCGTCGGTGGAGCCGGGGCAACCGCCGGGTCCTGCCCGCCCTGCGCCAGCACCGCAGACGTCAGGGCGCTACACAGCGCAATACCCGTGACTGCCATAGCGACATGGCGCCGGGACACCCTGCGCATGGTGCCCGCCGTCGAGCCGGCGGCCCGGTCAGTCGTCCCCGACAAGCTTGAACTCACGCAGCAATACGCCGATCTGGGTTTTGTCGAGTTCCTTCATCAGCAGGTTGCGCACGAACGCGGGCCCCGGAATCGACAGCTCTTCGCCATCCCGCAGACGCGCGGACGCGGCCAGCAGCAGGCGGACGTCATAAGTGGAGTTGAAGACTTCCGGCACGCCGCGCTCGATGCCGAGCAGCGTGTAGACGGCTTCCATCGGCGTGCGGACGGAGTACTCGGTGGTGAAGATGCAGTCGCGCTGCCTGGATTCCGCGAATTGGCCGATGAACGCAAAGTTGACCGCCCCCTCGGGCACCACGTCCGGCCGATCGCCGGCCTGGCGCGGCATGAAGAACGCGGTGATGTACGGCATCATCACCGGCACGGTTTTCGCGCCGGTGGCGGCCAGCCCTGGAATCTCCGCGACGGGCACGCCCATGTGGTACAGCCATTCCTGCGTGATCTCTTCGCCGGTGCAGTCCTGCAGGGATTTCTTCACGTAGTCACCGGGCCTGTCGACGAACAGTCCGTACACCCACGCCACGATCTGGTCTTTGGGCTGCTGCTTGAAGTGCGGCTGCCGGTTCACCGTCCAACTGAGCAGCCACGCCGAGTCCTTCGCGGTGACGATGCCGCCGGTGACCACCTTGCCGCTGAACGGATCGCGTTTGGCGATCTTCGCGATGACCTTTGGAATGCGCTCATCCAGCGTCGTCACGGTCGCCGACTCCCATTTGGTTTCGGGGATGTGGGCGCCGAACACGTCCGGGCGGCCGAACGAAGGATCCCTGGCGGCGATGCGCCGCCACAGATCCCATGCCGGCGCCGGGCCCTCATCGAGCTTTGCCGGCGTGTGGTGATCGCCGTTGTCGGAGTTCTCGGTCAGCGAGCCGATGGTGATGAACACCAGGTCGTCGGGGCCGAGGTCCACGCCGCCGTCGACGCCGTTGCTGCGCCAAAGGATGCCCGTGGCCTGCTTGCGGCCCGGTGCGATGTCGAAATCGACATCGACGACCTCGGTGCCGAAGCGGAACACCACGCCGTGATCCTGCAGCCACTTGACCAGCGGCAGCACCAGCGATTCGTACTGGTTGTAACGGGTGAATTTCAGCGTCGAGAAGTCCGGCATGCCGGCGATCTGGTGGATGAAGCGGTGCAGGTACAGCTTCATTTCCAGCGCCGAGTGCCACTCCTCGAACGCGAACATCGTGCGCCAGTACAGCCAGAAATTGCTGTTCAGGAAATCCTGTCCGAACACCTCGTTGACGCGCTTGTTCTCCATCTCCTCGCGGGTTGCGAGGAAGAGCTTGATGAGTTCCTTCTGCGCCCGCCCGTCGAGCGTGAACAGGCCGTCGGTATGTGCGTCTTCGCCACAGCGGACCGTGGCGCGCTGCAAGGACAGGTTGGGGTCGTCCTTGTCGAGCCAGTAGAACTCGTCGAGCACGCTGGCGCCGTCGATCTCCAGTGACGGAATCGAGCGATACAGATCCCACAGACATTCGAAGTGCTCTTCCATCTCGCGTCCGCCGCGGATCACGAAGCCCTTGTCCGGCACATCGAGGCCGTCGAGCGCGCCGCCAGCCAACTGGTGCTGCTCGAGGATGGTGATCCGGTCGCCCGTCATCCGGCCATCGCGGATCAGGAAGGCCGCGCCCGCCAATGCGGCGAGGCCCGAGCCGACGAACCAGGCTGTCTTGTGCTCCACGCCGGCGGGTTTCCGCGGGGAGGCAAACGCTTCGTAGTTGCCGTTGCTGTAGTACATCGGGTTCCTTTGGGTGCACAGGCGCGACACGGCCTGACAGTCGGGATGGACTGCGCGTGACTCGTGGCGCCGGGTCGGTGGTCGACTGTCGGCGCGAGGCGCGTGCGGCACTGCACGCGACCGACCGCCTCCGCTCAGGCTCCGACAGCACCCGTGCAGGCGTCTGTTCGATACGACACGTTGTCAGCAACGCCGCAAACGGTTTCCGGCCCGACACTCAGGGCGTGCAGGCCATCGTCGCGACAGGACCCGAACGGGCAACGTGTCACCGTCGGCGTCGAGAACCTGTGCGAAGCGAAGCACGAAGGAATCTGCGCCCGGTTATTTTGTACAGGGCGGGGTGAAAGCCACGCGGCGTTGGCGCCGGGACTATGCCCGTTATGGGTTATGTGAAAGTGCATTGTCCGGTGCTCTTGGGAACCCGTTGGCAACGCCTGCATGGCCTTCGGTAGCCCGGATGAAGCGCAGCGAAATCCGGGATCGCGGCGGCGCCGCCGCTCATCCCCGGCACCCGCACCATGCCGTCGGACTGCCGCCGTTCAACGCCGTGCACATTCCCGACCCCGGATTCCGCGATGCTGCATCCGGGCTACGCCAGGCAATACCGGGCGTTGGGGCAGGCCTGATGAAAGCTCGGTGTCGCCCGGGTGGAACGCAGTGGAACCCGGTATCTGCAGGGTCTGACAGGCCGCTCCCGGGTTCCGCGCTGCGCGCTCCACCCAGGCTACTCGAGGGCGCCGGACAGGCTCTTGCACCGCAGCCTGCTCGCCGACGAACCACGGCGTCTCGAGGCGCCGGTAAGCGCTAGATACTCAGCGTCGGCGGAGACGCTCGCGCACGGCCAGCCCCGCCAGCGCGCCGGCGATGCCGCCGACGAAACCGAACATCAGGTGGCCGGCCACGGTGATGCCGAGGCCGTTGGCGACGGATCCGAAGTGGACGGTGGCGCCCTTGGTCAGCGCAAACTTCCACAGCGGCTTCGTGACGTGACCGAGTGCGGCGAAGACGCCCAGCAGGCCCGGATGCGGACGACGGACGAGACGCGTCAGGCTGTCGACGACCAGTCCCGCCAGCAGGTAGCTCAACGCCGCCGAGGGGTTCATGCCCGCCACCGGGAGCGCGGACAGCGCCGCCGCGCTCGCCGCGGCCATGGTGGCCGCATGACGTTCGGTCGACAGCGTGCGCGCGAACATCAGCAGCGCCATCCACTCGAGGCCGTGATGTCCGGGCAGCTTCAGCGCCCAGTCGACGCTGACGTGCAGCGCGACCGCGAGCGCGCCGATGCCGGCGAGGAAGGCGATTTCCGCGCGGCGCGAGCCGAAGACCGACGCGACCAGATCAGTAGCGTTTGATGAACTCTTTGGCTGCCACGCGCCAGCCCCGGTGAGCGGGGTGCGGATTGTCTTGCTCATGCTCGTCTTCCTCCAGAAACAGGACGGAGCGCCCGCCGGTATAGACCGGCCGCGCCCACTCGGTGATCAGAATGCTGTCGACGTCGGCAGCCACTTCGAGGCCCCCGATCGTCATGAAAGCGTCGATGTCGGTCAGCGCGCGCAGGTCGCCGAGCGAGTAGTGGCCCGGCTGCAGATCGCGCACGCCGCGCATCCACAGGAAGCGGCCGTCGTCCCGGGTCGCATGCAGACCGACCCCTGACAGCGCGCCGATCACGCCCTGATGATCGCCCGTCAGACCTTCGAGATGGATGCCGTGCGCCTGCGCTACTGCATGGGCATCGGCCTGTTGCAGCACGCTGACCTTCGCGCGCTGGCCGAACGCCTGCACCGCCGGGCCGACCTGCGCTGCAGTGGCCACACAGAGGCCGGCGTCGGATCCCGGCGCGCTCTCGCGCAGCAGGTAGTCCCGACAGTGCGCGCGCACGGCGGCCAGATCGGCGTCGAAGATGTTCATCTCGAGACAGGCCGAGCTGTTGTGCGAGGTGTAGGGAATCTCGGGACTGACGAACAACTGGTGGCGGGTGACCCCGCGCAGCCGGGCCAGACCCGCCACCTGCAGCTGTTGCGCGAGCTGGCGCGCGCGAAAACCGGTGCCCCTGCTCTCCAGGTTGTCCGTGTCGTCGATGCCGATGAAGCACAGGGTCGCGGTATCCCAGCGGGAATCGGTGATCGAGGTGATCCTGATCTCCTGCTTCTGCTTCTTGTGGCTGCCGCTCGACATGCGTCTATCGCTCCCGGGGATGGCGCAGCATTTCAGCCGGGCGCGTGCACGTCAATGCACGGCGCAAATTGGCGTCACCGGACATAAATCGAATGCATCGCGACGGGTGCCAGGCAGGCGACGAACGGACGCGCGTCCCTCACAGCCAGCCCTGCCGCTTGAAGAACAGGTACGGCACGATCGCCGACGCCACCATCAGCCCGAGCGCCCCCGGATAACCGACATGCCAGTGCAGTTCGGGCATGAATTCGAAGTTCATGCCATAAATGCTCGCGACCAGTGTCGGCGGCAGGAACACCACCGCCGCGACCGAAAAGATCTTGATGATCCCGTTCTGTTCGATGTTGACCATGCCGAGGATCGCGGCGAGTTCGAAGCTGATGTTGTTGGCCAGAAAGGCGGTGTGGTCGATCAGCGACTGCGCGTCGCGCAGCAGCGTCGCGGCCCGCACGAGCGTGGTCGTATGCAGTTCGAAGCGCAGTTCAGGGCGTCCCAGAAAGCCGAGCAGCCGGCTCAGGCTGCTCAGGCTCACGCGCGCCTTCGCGACCAGGATTTGATCGCGTTCGAGCTGGCGCAGCATCTGCGCATAGTCGAGCCGCTTGCGCCGTCCCTGCACCTCGGGGGCCAGCACTGCGTGCACCATGTTGTCGAGATCGCCGCTGACCGCAGAGATGTTGTCACCGACACGTTCGATCAGCGCCTCGATGAGTCCCAGCAACGCGTGCTCGGGGCCGTCGCACAGCAGCGGATCCCGCTCCGCGCGTCCGGCGAAATTCCGCACCGCCTTCGGCGTCGCGTAGCGCACAGTGACCAGGCAGCGGTGCGTCAGCACGAAGCTGATGTCGTCGGCCCGCGGGTACTCCGAATCCGACTGCACCATCACGCTCGCCGTCAGGTACAGCGCGCCGTTCTCGCCGTACAGACGTCGTGAATCCTCGATGTCCTTCATTTCCTCGCGGGTCGGCAGATCGACCCCCAGCAGGGCCTCGACGTGATGCTCCTCCTCCGTCGTCGGCTCGAGCAGGTCGACCCAGGTCGCAAGCTTCAACCGGTCGGCCGGGATGAAGCCCTGGTGGGACACCAGCTTGTCTTCGATCAGGCTGTAGGTGGTGATCATCGCTTGCACTACTCGTCAAACGGGCAGGCCGCCCCCGGGGCGTCATCGTGCAGGGCGACAGCCTCCGCGGCAACCGCTGCGAACGCTGTGAACGTCGTAAATTAAAGCTGCGGCCGTTCACAGCCGCCAACGGGCCATGACTCCTCCCCGACAGCCCACTGCCATGAAGCCACGATTCCGCGCCCGCCTCGTCCCGCTGCTCGCGGCGCTCGCCTGTGGCGGCGCGCACGCAGCGGCCACCGACGTGCGCGTCCTGATCGACGTATCAGGCAGCATGAAGAAGACCGACCCCGGCAATCTGCGCGTGCCGGCGCTGAAACTGCTCGCCGAACTGCTGCCGGAGGGCGCGAAGGCCGGCGTGTGGCTGTTCGATCAGGGCGTCAGCCCCCTGCTGCCACCGGCGACGGTGGACGCGGCGTGGAAGCAGAACGCCCGTGGCCGCGCCACGCGCATCCATTCGCGCGGGCTCTACACCAACATCGAAGCGGCGCTGGCCGCCGCCAGCGCCGACTGGGCCGACGGGCCGGCCGCCGACGGCGGTGAGCGGCACATCGTGCTGCTGACCGACGGGGTCGTCGACGTCGCCAAGGACCAGGCCGTCAGCGCCGCGTCGCGCACACGCGTGCTCGGCGAAATGGTGACTTCCCTCAAGGGCAAGGCGGTCCACGTGCACACGGTCGCGCTGTCCGCGGATGTCGATCGCGCGCTGCTCGACGCGCTGGCCAGTGCCACCGGCGGCTGGCGCGAAGACGCCCCGACCGCGGACGCGCTGCAACGCGCGTTTCTGCACATGTTCGAACAGGCCGCCGCGCCCGACACGGTGCCGTTGAAGGGCAACAGCTTTCACGTCGACGCCAGTGTGCGCGAACTGACGCTGCTGGTGTTTCGCGGCGCCGACGATGTCGACGCGCTGACGCTGACCGGCCCCGATCGGGTGGTGCTCAGCGCCGAGGCCCCGGGCGATCACAGCCGCTGGCAGGCCGAGGAAGGCTACGACCTCGTGACGATCGAGGCCCCCGCGCCCGGCAAATGGGTCTTCAGCGGCAATGAGGATCCCGACAATCGGGCCCTGATCGTCACCGATCTCGATCTGAAGCTCGGCGAGATGCCGGCCAACGTCCTGCCCGGCGAGCAGGTGCCGCTCAGCGCGCAATTGCTTGAGCAGGGCCAGCCGATCTCGCGCGAGGACTTCCTGGAACTGACCCGTGCCAGTGTCGCTTTCGTCGGCAAGGATGGCGCGGGCGACATGCAGGATCTCCCGCTCGACTCCGCGACGCAGAGTTTTCGCGGCGCTGCCGGCCGACTGCCGCCCGGCCCTTACGAGGTGATCGTGCGCGCCGAAAGCGCCACGTTCGAGCGCGAAATCAGGCGCCGCCTGCGCGTGTACAAGTCACCGGTCGCACTGAAGGCCGTCAGCCGTCCGGCCGAGGGTGCGGACGGCCCCCTGATCCGGATGGGCATCGCGGTCAATCCGAAGCTCGTCGATCCCGCCTCGGTCAGCGGTTATGTGTTGACGACCGGTCCCGACGGCAACCGCAACGCTGTCGAACTGCCAGCGCTGACGAAGGGCAAGGCGATTCTCGACATCCCGGCGACCCTCGGCGGTGACTACGCGCTGGCGACGACCGTGCTCGTCGAGACGCTCGCCGGGCGCAGCCTGCGCCTGCAACCCGATGCCCTGAGTGTGAAGGTCGAAGGACCGGCCGCCGCGGCGACGGCCGACGCTCCCCCGCCGCCCCCACCACCGCCGCCCGCCCCGACCATCGGCTATGCCAAGGCGGCCGCGATCGTCGGCGCCGGCAATGTCGCGCTGGGCGCCGTGCTCGGGCCGTTGTGGTTCGGGCTGCGTCGACGCGGCCTGCCGGTCAAGGGAGTCTCACTGTGATCACGACCACCCTCGAACTGGCGCTCACGGCGCTGTGCGCTGAGTTCGCGCTGTTGAGCGCCGGGCTGTGCTTCATGATGTGGCGCGGCGGCAAGCGCCAGGAGCAAAGCACCATCGCCAACGTGAGTTCGCTGGTGTCGACCGTCGAACAGTCCGATTCGCCGCGACGCGAGGCGCTGCTGACGGTGCTGCGCGAAACCTATCGCTTCGATGACAGCAAGGCCGAGAAAGTCGTGTCGGACTTCATCGAGCGCGAACACGCGTTCTACAACGCGCTGATCGGCGTGCATCTCGGACGCGGTGGCAAGACGCTCGCCGACGTGCCGGCCGAGGTCACGCGCCTCGTCGCGCCGTGGCTGCGGTTGACGCCGACACCGGTCATCGACGAGGACGCCGTCGAGGCGCTGCAGACCCAGAACCTGACCCTGACCAATCAGCTCGCCGAGACCAAGGAAGTCCTCGACGAACTGATGAGCGAGTACAGCGCGGCCTTCCTGCGCGGCCAGACCGATCCGATGGTGCGGCTCGACGAGGGCGACGAGCCGGACCCGGTGGCCCGGCAGGATGCGCTCGCCGATACCACGCTCGCCGACGAAGCGCCGCGCGCGGACAGCGCACCGCGCATCGGCGAGGTGCCGGACGACGAACTGCTGAGCATGGACGACGACCTCGCCGATGTCGTGCCCGCGACGCTCGGGGCGGACACTGCCGATGTCGGCGTCGACGTCGGCGACACTGGCGACACCGGCGATGTCGCGGGCGACAGCGACGACGACTTCGGCTTCGGCCAGAACGTCATCGACCTCGATGACGATGACGATCCCGCGCTCGCCGACGAGCCCGAACCGCTGTCGCAGAACGATCTCGACGCGTTGATGGACAATCTCGGGCTCGATACGCCCGCCAGTTCGACCAAACCAGTGCCGGCCTGAGCAGAAGCCCATGAGCGCCTCCAACGATCCCATCCCGAACAACGTCAGCGCGCACCTGCTCGCCGCGCGTTATGCGCACCTCGATCTGTTCGAGGGCGTGAATTTCGACCGGATCGCCACCCTGATCGCGGGCTGTCCGCTGATCGAGGTCGAACCCGGCCAGGTCGTGCTCGAGGAAGGCGACGCGAACCGCACAATCTACCAGGTCGTCAGCGGCTGCGTGCGCGTGGCGCTCGATGGCTTCGACGGCATCCCGCTGCTGACCCTGGAGGCCGGCGCGTGCTTCGGCGAGCTGTCGATCCTGAGCCAGGTCAACGTGGCGGCCAATGTCGTCGCGCTCGAATACTCACAGTTGCTCGCGATCCCCGACGACACCCTGTGGGCGCTGATTCGCGAGAACCACCGCTTTGCGACCAATCTGCTCGACGTGCTGTCGGGCCGGCTGCGCGTGACCAACGAACGCTTGCGCGACAGCCTGCATGCGCAGCAGCAGTATGCGCGCGCGGCGCGTCTCGATCCGCTGACGGGCCTGTACAACCGCCGCTGGCTCGACGAAGTCCTCGCGCGCGAATACCGCCGCTGCTCGCGCGAGAACCGGCCGTTGTCGTTCCTGATGATCGATCTCGATCTGTTCAAGACCATCAACGACTCGCACGGTCATCTGATCGGTGATGAAGTGCTGCGCATCCTGGCCTCGCGCCTGCGCAACGCGATGTCCGCGCGCGGCGTCGCCGCGCGCTTCGGCGGTGAGGAGTTCGCGGTGCTGCTGGCCGACACCGATGCGGCGCTGGCGCTCGACGTTGCCGAACGCTTCCGGGCCGCGGTGCACGACAATCCGATCGCGACCTCGGCGGGCCCGGTGCCGGTGACGGTGTCGATCGGGATCAGTGAACGCGCCGGGTGCCATTCGCCGCGCGCGCTGATGCAGCGCGCGGACGCTGCGCTCTATCGCGCCAAGAAGCAGGGCCGCAACTGCGTGACCAGCCACGTGGACCCATCGCCGCCCTGATTGCGGCAGTGCGGGCCTTGTCGGCCGCGCGCGTCGGCGCCATGCTGGGGTCCCCCCAATGGAGCACCCCCCATGCAGGCCGAAGATGTCGTCAACCAGTTTTGCGCCGCGTTCTCAGCCGGCGATCTCGATGGCGCGATGCGCTACATCGCCGATGACTGCGTCTACCACAATATCCCGCTCGAACCGGTCGTCGGCGCCGAAGCGATTCGCCAGACCATTGCGTTCTTCTTCTCGGTGCTCGGCACCATCCGTCTGGAAACCCTGCATCAGGTCGCGCACGGCCCGCTGGTGATGAACGAGCGCCTGGACCACTTCTCGCCGCCGCAGGGCAAACCCTACAGCCTGCCCGTGGCCGGCGTGTTCGAGGTGCATGACGGCCGGATCAGGGCCTGGCGCGATTACTTCGACATCGGCCAGATCGAACGCGGCACCGGGCTCAAGTTCTGAGCGGCGAGGCGGCGCCGGTGAGTTGACACTGCCCGCAGTGCCTGCTTTGGCGGCATTGCCGTTCGGTGTTCAGCAGATTGCCACCGAGAACACCGAGAACACCGAGGGCGAAGGGGGTGCATCGGGAGCTTCCGCGCGGCTGGCACCACGGAACCGCCACCTCCCTTGTTCCTTCTCTGTGTTCTCGGTGTTCTCCGTGGCCGGGCGCAGCCCGCCTTCGACGGCGCCGATGAACGCAATCGTGTTGCAGTGACCGGTTGAGACCGTCGCGTCAGCCGCGCGCAATGGACGCCGGCACGCGGAACAGCACCAGCGCCGCGCCGATCGACAACATCAGGGCCAGCGCGTAGACGCCGAGATCGGTGCTGGCAGTGGTGTCGCGGATCCAGCCGATGAGGTACGGACTCGCGAAACCTGACAGGTTGCCGAACGAATTGATGAACGCGATGCCGCTCGCGGCGGCCGCACCGGTCAGGAAGGCGGTGGCGAGGCTCCAGCACAGCGGGATCGCCGACAGCAGGCCGCAGGTGCCGACCGACAGCGCGATGACGGCCAGCACCGGATGGCCGGCCAACGGCACCGAGGCCGCGAGGCCGGCTGCCCCGACCAGCGCCGGCACCGCGATGTGATAGCGCCGTTCGCCGCGACGATCGGCACTGTGGCCGACCGCCGTCATCACGAGGGCCGCCGCGGTCCACGGAATCGCGCTGACGAAACCAATCGCGACCATGCCGTCGACGCCGAGCCCGCGGATGATCGTCGGCAACCAGAAGTTGATGCCGTAGAGCCCGCTGACGAGACAGAAGTAGATCATCGCGATCAGCCACACGCGCGGATCGCGCATGCCGGCCAGCGCGCTGTGCTGCGTCTTGTGGGCGTTGTCGGCCGCGATGTTCGCGGCGAGACGGGCGCGTTCTTCGGCGCTGAGCCAGTGCGCGTCGCTGATGCGATCGTCGAGCCAGAACCAGGTGCACACGCCCAGCGCGACCGCCGGCAGGCCTTCGAGCAGGAACAGCCACTGCCACCCGTGCCACGCGTGGACACCGTCGAAGCGCTGCATGATCCAGCCGGAGAGCGGATTGCCGATCACGCCCGAGATCGCCACCGCCGTGACGAACAGCGCGGTGACGCGACCACGCCGCGCGGCCGGATACCACCACGTCAGGTACAGCACGACGCCGGGAAAAAAGCCGGCCTCGGCGACGCCGAGCAGAAAGCGCAGCACATAGAAGCTCGTCGGCGTGGTGACGAACATCATCGCCGACGACAGCAGGCCCCACGTCACCATGATGCGCGCCAGCGCGCGCCGCGCGCCGATGCGATGGAGCAGCAGGTTGCTCGGCACTTCGAACAGGAAATAGCCGATGAAGAAAATGCCGGCGCCAAGGCCGTAAACCGTATCACTGAACTGCAGATCGACGGCCATTGTCAGTTTCGCGAATCCGACGTTCACACGATCGAGATAGGCCGCGACATAGCACACGAACAGGAACGGCACGAAGCGCCAGGTCACGCGCGCATAGAGCGCGTCCTCGTCGATCGCCCCGGCAGCCCCGTCCGCGATCGCAGCAGCGGGCGGTAGCGCGCTCAAGGGAAACCGGCCGGCAGCGTGCGCCCGTCGTGCGTCGGCGCGGCGGTGACGTCAGCGTCGATGGGGAGGTGCCTGCACCCGGGCCGCCGGCGGCGCAAGCGGTCCGCACGAAACGTCGGCGACCGCGGATTTGCGGCATCGCGATCCTCGTCGGTGAGAGCGGCCCTCTGGTCGAGCGTCAAAGCCATGTGCTGTTGCCTCCGCTGTGCGACGTGTGCGTGAACACCGCGACGCGCGCGGCAGGTGGCGGCACGCTACACGGCGGCGCCGCCTGCCGGCAACGGTCGCCACGGGACTGTGCGTCATTCAGACGTAACCGGCGCCGCGCACGACCGGGTAATGCGCGAGTAGCGCCTCGTCGATCGCCACACCCAGACCGGCGCCGTCAGGTGGACGACATTGCCCGGCGGCGTCGACCGTGACCACCGGCGCGCACAGCGCGGTGCGCAGCGGATTGTGCCGGGAGTAATCCGCTTCGAAGTAACCGCCGTTCGGAATCGCCGCGAGGAAATGCAGGGTCGCGGCGATGTTCAGGCCCGTCACCGACGTGTGCGGATGCACCAGGATGCCGTGTTCGTCGGCGAGGCGTGCGATACGCAGGGCCTCTGTCAGCCCGCCGCACTTGGACAGGTCCGGCTGCCACACGCGGACGACGTCGTCGTCCGCCAGACGCTCGAAATCAAAGCGCAGGTAGTGATTCTCACCGGCGGCGACGGGCAGCAGGTCGCTGCGGCCGAGCGCGAGATAGCTGCGGTAATCGTGAGCCGGGAACGGCTCTTCGAGCCAGCCGACGGCCAGCGACTCGAACGCGCCGCGCGCGCGACGCGCGTCGGCGAGCGCGTACGCACAGTTCGCGTCGACCAGGATGTCCATGGCCCCGCCACAGGCGTCGCGCACCGCGCGCACGCGGGCGATGTCGCCGTCGACGTCCTGGCCCACGCGCAGCTTCAACGCCCGATATCCGGCTGCCTGCGCGGCAAGTGCTTCGTCGACGAGCGCCGCGGCCGAGCCGTAGCCGAAGGAGATGCCGCCCGCATAGGCCGGGACGGCGCGTGCCGCGGCACCGAGCACCGCATGCAGCGGCAGGTTCAGGGCTTTGCCGCGCAGATCCCACAGCGCCATGTCCAGCCCCGACAGCGCGAGCGCGGCGGCGGCGCCCGTGCCGTGGCTCGCGAGCTGCAGGCGGTAGACGCGGGCCCACAGGCCATCGATGTCGTCGGCGTCGGCGCCGACGGCAAGCGGACGCAGGGTCGAGGCGATCAGTTCCGCGATCACCGTCGGCGCGCGCCCCGCGTGCGCCTCGCCCCAGCCGGTCAGGCCGGCGTCGGTGTCCACACGCACGAGGACCGCATCGCGTTTCACGGTGCGGCCGATGCCGAGGCTGACCTGGTGTTCGGGCGGCACCGCGAACGACAGCGGATACGCCTGGACGTCGGTGATTTTCATGAGTCGAAGCGGAACGCGTCCATGCGCAGTGCGCGGTAGGTCACGCTCCGGTGCAGTCGCGTGGCGCACCAGCCGGGGCCGGCCGCGCCGAGCGCGACATGGAACGGCAGCAGATGCTCGCTGCTCGGATGATTATCAGCGGCATGCGGGGCCTGCGTGCGATAGTCGAGCAGGGCAGCCTCGTCCTGTGCCGCAAGTCGCTCGCCAACCCAGTCGGCGAATGCATCGACCCAGGCCGGGGCTTCGTCGAAGCCGGCGGGAGGCCGGACTTCGTACAGATTGTGGGTCAGGGCGCCGGAACCGATGACGAGCACACCTTCGGCGCGCAGCGGCGCGAGTGCGCGGCCGAGTGCGAAATGCCAGGCGGCATCACGCCGCGGACAGACGCTCAGCGCGACCACCGGCACGGCGGCGGCCGGATACATCAGCAGCAGCGGGCACCACACGCCGTGGTCGAAGCCACCCTGCGCGTCCGCGAAGACCTGCAGACCGGCGTCGGCACAGGCGGCGATGAGGCGCGCGGCGAGCGCTGGCGCGCCCGGCGCCGGGTAGCGCAGCGTGTAGAGCGCCGGGTCGAAGCCGCCGAAGTCGTGGACGGTGCGCGGCGCGGGGCCAGTGGTCACCAGCGGCTGCGCGCCCGCATAGTGGGCACTGATCACGCAGATGGCCGAGGGTGCCGGCAGTTCGGCGCCGTAGCCCGACAGAAAGCGCCGTGCGGGCAGATCGTGCAGCACGAGGTCTGGCGCACCGTGCGAAATGAACAGGCTGGGCATCATCATTATGTCTGCTTCTGCGACTTTGCCCCCCCTCGCGGCGGTTTCCGTGGGCGGCGACAGGGCCTAAAATCGGGGTTTCCGTGAACGGCGCATTCTGCGGCGTGCACCCTCCCCCAACGCTGGAGTTCCCATGAAGGTCTACGACAAACTGTACATCAACGGCGCCTGGGTGGCGCCGATCGGCAAGGGCCACATCGACGCGACCTGTGCGTCGACCGAAGAAGTCGTCACCCGCATTCCCGAAGGCGCGAAGGAAGACGCCGAACGCGCGATCGCCGCGGCCCGTGCCGCTTTCGACAGCTGGTCGCAGACACCGGTCGCCACCCGCGTCGAATTCCTCGAGAAAATTGCCGCCGGCATGGAAGCGCGCAAGAAAGACGTCGCGCTCGCCATTGCGACCGAAGTCGGCATGCCGCTGAAGATGGCGAACGCGATCCAGGCGAGCCTGCCGATCGGCGCCGCCAAGACCTATGCCGAACTGCTGAAGAACTTCCAGTTCGAGGAGCAGGTCGGCAATTCGCTGATCGTGCGCGAGGCCATCGGCGTGGTCGCGGCGATCACGCCCTGGAACTTCCCGATCAACCAGATCATGCTCAAGGTCGCCCCCGCGCTCGCCGCCGGCTGCACCGTGGTGCTGAAGCCCAGCGAAGTCGCACCGAGCACGGCGTTCATCCTCGCCGAAGTGCTGCACGACATCGGGCTCCCGGCCGGTGTGTTCAACCTCGTCACGGGCTACGGCCCGGTCGTCGGCGAAGTGCTCGCCGCGCATCCTGATGTCGACATGGTGTCCTTCACCGGTTCGACTCGCGCCGGCCGCCGCGTGGCGGAAGTGGCCGCGGCCACCGTCAAGCGCGTCGCCCTCGAACTCGGCGGCAAGTCGCCGCACGTGATTCTCGAAGACGCCGATCTCGAGAAGGCCGTCAAGGCAGGCGTCAACGAGTGCTACCTGAATTCCGGCCAGGCCTGCATCGCGCCGACGCGCATGCTCGCGCCGAAGTCGAAGTACGAAGAAGTCGTCAAACTCGCGAAGGCCGCGGCCGAAGGCTTCACGGTCGGCGATCCGATCAACGGCGACGTCAAACTCGGGCCGCTGATTTCAGCCGTGCAGCGCGATCGCGTGCGCGACTACATCAAGCAGGGCGTGAAGGAAGGCGCACGCCTCGTCACCGGCGGGCCGGAAGCGCCCGAAGGTCTCGACAAGGGCTTCTACGTGAAGCCGACGGTGTTCGCCGACGTCAACAACGACATGACGATCGCCCGCGAGGAGATCTTCGGGCCGGTGCTGACGATCATTCCCTTCGACGACGAGGATGACGCCATCCGCATCGCCAACGACACCATCTACGGGCTCGGCGGCAACGTGTGGGCCGGCACCAAGGAACACGGGATCGAAGTCGCGAAGAAGATTCGCACCGGCCAGATCTCGGTCAACGGTGGCCGCTACAACCCGCTCGCGCCGTTCGGCGGCTACAAGCAGTCGGGCCTCGGCCGCGAAGCCGGCAAGTTCGGTCTCGAGGAGTTCCTCGAAGTGAAGTCGCTGCAGCTCTGATGCACGACGGGCGGCGGGCCTGCCAGGCCCGCTGCCTTTCTTTCCGCGCCATGCCGTCCGGCCGAGTGCCCGATCGCACCGTGCACGACTACCCGCAAGCCGGCGCTGCCGACTCTCCGCCGACCCACTCCCGTTGAGATGAGGTCATCGATCCCATGAGCTTCCGCCGACTCTCCGCGCTCGCAGCCGTCTGCCTCGCGTTCGTTGGCGCGCCGGCGCTGGCCGCTTCGCCCACAGTCCCGCCTCGCGACACCATGGCCCAACGCATGCAGGCCTGTGTCGTGTGTCACGGCGAGGAGGGTCGCGCGACGAATGACGGCTACTTTCCGCGCATCGCAGGCAAGCCGGCGGGCTATCTCTACAACCAGCTGTTGAATTTTCGCGACGGTCGGCGCATCAGCCCGACGATGACCACGCTCGTCGAACACCTGTCGGACACCTATCTGCGCGAGATCGCCGACTACTTCGCCGCGCTCGAACTGCCCTATCCGCCGCCACGCCCCACCGATGCGCCAGCGGCGCTGCTCGCGCGGGGCGCCGCCCTGGTGGTGCATGGCGACGCACGGCGTGAGCTCCCGGCCTGCAGCGAGTGCCATGGGTCGCGAATGACCGGCGTGATGCCGGCCGTGCCAGGCCTGCTCGGGCTGCCGCAGGACTATCTCGCAGCCCAGCTTGGCGCATGGCGCTCGGGCGCGCGCCGCGCCCATGCGCCCGACTGCATGGGCGCCATCGCGCAGCGCCTGGACGCCGCAGACGTCGTCGCCGTGACGACGTGGCTCGCGGCGCAAGCGCTACCCGTCGACCCGATGCCCGCCCCGGCGCCGTCGACGCTGCCCCCCGACTGCGGCAGCGGCTTCGAATGACGCGCACGGCCCGCGTTGCTGGCGGTGGCCTGCTCGTGCTGGCCTGCGCGCTCGTCGCGCTGGTCGCGTGGCTGAACCTGCGCGACGAGACGCCGCTGCAAAGCCGACGCGAAATCGCCCTCGATGACCCGGCCCTGATCGAGCGCGGTGCCTACCTCGCGCGCGCCGGCAACTGCCTCGGCTGCCACACCGCACGCGGCGGGGCCGACTACGCTGGGGGCCGTGCGATCGACACCCCGTTCGGACGCTTTCACGCGCCGAACCTGACCCCCGACGCTCGCACCGGCCTCGGCCGCTGGACCGCGAACGAATTCTGGCGCGCGCTGCACAACGGCCGCTCGAAAGACGGTCGCCTGCTCTATCCGTCGTTTCCGTATCCGAATTACACGCAGATCACGCGCGAGGACTCGGATGCGATCTACGCCTTCCTGCGCAGCCTGCCGGCGATTGCCGCGCCGAACCGGCCCCATGCGCTGCAGTGGCCTTATCGCCTGCAGGCCGCGCTCGCCGTGTGGCGCGCGCTGTACTTTCGGCCGGGCAGCCATGTACCGGACGCCGCGCGTTCGGCGGCCTGGAACCGGGGTGCCTACCTCGTGCGCGGTCTCGGCCACTGCGACGCCTGTCATGCCGCGCGCAACCGGTTGGGCGCCACGCGGACCGACATCGAGCTCGGCGGCGGACTGCTCCCGATGCAGGACTGGTACGCGCCGTCGCTGGTCGACGTGCACGAGGCCGGCGTCGCCGACTGGCAGGTCGACGACGTGGTCGCGCTGCTGAAGACGGGCACGTCGCCGCGCGGCTCGGTGACAGGCCCCATGGCTGAAGTGGTGTTTCGCAGCACCCAGTACCTGCGCGACGAGGACCTGCGCGCGATGGCGGTGTTTCTGCAGGCGCAGCCCCAGGTCGCCACGACGGGGAGCATCGCGCCCGCCGCATCCAAACCGGTGCTCGCCCACGGCAAGCGCCTTTACGACGCACAGTGCGCCGATTGTCACGGCCGCGACGGCGAGGGTGTGGCCGGCCTCTATCCGCCGCTGGCCGGCAATCGTGCCGTCGCACTGGGCACGCCGGTCAATGTGTTGAAGGTCATCGTGAACGGCGGCTTTCCGCCGGCCACTGCGGGCAATCCGCGTCCCTTCGGCATGCCGCCGTTCCGCCATGCGCTCAGCGATGACGACATCGCCGCCGTCGCGACCTACGTGCGGCAATCATGGGGTCACCGCGCAGGTGCCGTGACCGAACTGGACGTGCGGCGCGTGCACTGAGCGCCGCACGTGCCGGTTGTTCGCCCGGTCAGATCGCCGTCAGTCCACCGTCGATCGGAATCACGCCACCGGTCATGTAAGACGCTTCGTCCGAGGCCAGGAACAGCGCAAGATTGACGATCTCGATGGGCTCGGCGAGCCGGTTCATCAGATGCATCGCCGCCATCTGCTCGAAGGCTGCCTTCATGTCCTCGACGTCCTTCAGGTAGCGCCGCGGCATCTGGGTGTCGACGACGCCGGGGCAGATCGCGTTCACGCGGATGCCCATCGGCGCGAGATCGGTCGCCATCGAGCGCGCCAGTTGCGCGAGCCCGCCTTTCGAAGCGCCGTAGGCCGCCATCGTCGGAAAGCCGACGATGCCGCCGACCGACGAATTGTGGATGATCGAGCCGCTGCCCTGCTTCGCCATCACGCGCGCCGCTGCCTGGCTCAGCAGGAACGGCGCACGCAGATTCACCGCCAGCAGCTGATCGAGTTCCTCGACCGTCGTCTCGAGAAACGGCTTGCCGACCATCAGGCCGTGATTGTTGTAGAGCACATCGACGCGCCCGAACTTCTTGACCGCGGCCTTGACGATCTTCTCGACGACCTTGCCGTCACGCACGTCGCCCCCGACATAGGCCACCCGCGCCGGCTTCTTCCTGATCAGCGCCGCGACCTCGCCGTTGGCGCGCGCGGCGAGATCGCTCGCCAGCACCTTCGCGCCCTCTTCGACGAAACGCCGCACCGCGACCTGTCCCTGCCCGCCGAGCGCGCCGGTGATGATCGCGACCTTGTTGTTCAGACGCCCCATGATGATTCCTCGTGATCTGGATTGAATGTGATGTCGACGGCGCTCAGACGCGCAGACCGGCCTGCTTCATCAGCGGCAGGACCTTCTCGCCGAAGTACTTGAGCTCCTCAAAGTAGTCGAGCCATGACAGGATGAAGCCCTCGATGCCGAGATCGCGCAGCTCGACCATCATCGCAACGACCTGCTCGGGTGTGCCGACCAGCGGGTAACCGCCCCAGCCCGCGATGAAGCGTTCGCCGAAGTGCTTGATCTGCTCGTTGAACGAGCTGCTCTCCATGCCGAGCAGGTGCATGATGTTGTGCACCGCATCCCAGTCACCCTTGGCGACGATGTCGTCATAGAGCGCGCGCGCCTCCTCTTCGGTGTCGCGACAGCAGACCAGCCCGTAGCTCATCACGCCGCACTGGCGGCCATAGCCCTGCGCGCGGCGATGAATGTCCTTGACCATGCCGTCGGCCTGATCCTTGGTCGCAATGGTCACGAAGTTGAAGTCGACATTGCGGGCGGAGAACTCGCGGCCCTCTTCAGAGTTGCCCGCGTTGATCAGCACCGGACACGGCTGCTGGACCGGCTTCGGCAGCAGGAAGCCGCCCTTGATGTGATAGTGGCTGCCGTCATGATCGAAATCCTGTTCGGTCCAGGCGCGCCTGATCACCGTCAGCCACTCCTCGGCCATGCCATAGCGGTCCTCGTGCGCGAGCTGGGGGATGCCGAACATCTCGATCTCGGGCCGGAACCAGCCGCACACGATGTTGAGCCCGAAACGGCCATTCGAGATGTTGTCGATCGTCGCCGCCTGCTTGGCCGCGAACAGCGGATGCACCGTCGGCACATGCGAGGTCGCGAACGTCATGATCTGCTGCGTGTTGCAGGCCAGCGCGGTGGCCCAGGTATAGACCTCCATGTTGTTCGCATTGAACTGCGTGGTGCCGCCGAAATGTTTCCAGCGGCCCACGGGCACCAGCATTTCGAAGCCGAGCTCGTCGGCGAGCTTGGCGATTTTGACGTTGTGTTCATAGGTCGGCACGAAGCTCGTCTCGGCATGCGTGATCGTGCAGCCGTTGCTGCAGTTCATGCCGAAGATGCCGAGTTTCAGCCGATTCTCGTTGTAGACAGGCACATGGGCGCGACGCCAGGCGGCGACATCGTCGGGATGCATGCGCTCCGCAAGGTCAGGGGTCATGGGATTTGTTTCCTTCTGTTCGCCGGCGGGCGAGCTATGATGAACAGCCAGACGAGCCGGCCAGGGCGACACGGGCCGAATGAACACGGCAGCGTATTCAAACGCTGCAATACCGCCGGGTCAACCGGGTTTTGCACCGCGAGTCCCCGCAGACGGAGGAAGCGATCGATGTCAGCGCGAGCCGGTGACGCAGTCCTGCTTTATTTCGCCTATGGCTCGAACCTGCATCCGGCGCGCCTCGGTGCGCGGCTCACCGCCGCGACTCTGGTCGGAACGGCCGTGCTGGACGGCTGGACCCTGCGTTTCGACAAGCGCGGACGTGACGGCTCCGGCAAGGGCACGATCGCGCCGGCGGCGGATTGCGTACACGGCGCCGTGTACGCGCTGCACGCCGAGGACAAGCGGCGCCTCGACCGTATCGAGGGTCTGGGCGCCGGTTATGACGAACGCATCGTCGACCTGCCGGGACACGGCCCGGCCCGGACCTACATCGCCGCACCTGACGCCGTTGACGACACCCTGCTCCCGTTCGACTGGTATCTCGCGCTCGTACTCGCCGGCGCCCGCTGCCATCGCTTCCCGGCGCGCTATCTCGCGCGCCTCGCCAGCATCGTCACCGTGCCCGACCCCGAACCGGCGCGTGCGGCCGAGCACGCCCGCCTGCTGGCGCAGATCGCGGACTATCCTCCAGACGGATGCATTTCCTCGCCGCACGCGGCGCCGTAAGCTGGTCGCCCTTCACGCGGCACCCGTGCCGCGCTCAACCCGAGAGGAGACAGCGATGGAAATCATGATGTGGGCGAAACTCGCCAAACCCGAATCCGCGACCAACAAGGAATTCTTCGAAGTGTGGCGGCAGGAATCGGTCGCCGCGATCGAGGCCTATCGTGCGGGCATCATCAAGAGCATCTGGAAAGTGGCAGGCAAGTACGAGGTCGTGGCGGTGATGGAAGTCCAGAGCGGCGACGACCTCGACGCCATCGTGCACAACCTGCCGATCTGGAAACTCGGCTACGCGCACGTCGTACCGGAAATCAACTGGATCCCGCTGCGCTCCTACGAGAACTGGGGCGAACAGCTGAAGGAACTCGCGAAGGGTTGAGCCGCTGAACCGCCGGGATGGCCACCGAGAACACCGAGAACACAGAGAAATGCTTGCTGGCTGAGCACCCGATCGGCGCCCTGCCGACGCCCTTCCAATGAAGTCGTTTGCCTGTTCCCCTCGGTGTTCTCAGTGTTCTCGGTGGCAATATGAGATTCAAAGGGTGCCGACGGACTGCCCGCCGGCCACTCCTTACTTCACGCGCGCCATGATCTCGCGGGCGAAGACTTCGACGGTCTTCTGATTGTCGATGATCGGCTGCACCGCCACCTGGTGGATGCCGGCCTTCTTCATGTTGTGCACGGACTCGACGATTTCGTCCGCCGTGCCCGTCAGCGTCGTCGCGCGGATGATCTTCTCGGTGACGACCGCTTCGTGCTCCTTCTTGAAGCCGAGCAGGTAGTCCGAGTACATCTTCAGGTGGCGCGTCTCGATCGGGCCCTCGGGTGCCTTGTAGATGTCCTTGAAGGCCACGATGTCGTCGCGCAGATCGGCCGGCAGCGTCTTCGGGTCCGGGTTCGACAGCGCGAAGATGTTCGTCGACGACGACACGAACGGACCGACGGCCTGGCGTACTTCAGAGGTCTCCAGTGATTCGCCGGGCTGCGTCAGGTGAAAAGCCGTCATCACGAGCGCGTAGACGTCCTTCGGATTGCGGCCCACGCGTTCGGCGCCGGCGTACACGTGTTCCATCACGAAATTGATCAGCGACGGGCTCACCGCGCCGAACAGGATCACGCCGTCGGCGATCTCGCCGGCCATCTCCAGGCTCTTCGGCCCGCTGGCGGCGATGTAGATCGGAACCTTGGTCTTGATGTTGTACCAGTTCGCGTCGGGGTTCAGGAAACGAATCTTGCGGTGGCGGTCACCCTCGGTGTAATCGGTGGTCTTGCCTTCGAACAAATCCTTGCAGATCCGGATGTGCTCGCGCATCGATTCGAGTTTCGCTGCCGGCATGCCAAGCGTGCGGCGCGCGGTATTGCCGGTGCCGATGCCGAGAATCGTGCGCCCGGGCGCGAGTTCGTTGACGGTGGCGATCGAGTTCGCCGTCACCGGCGCGATGCGCGACTCGGGATTCGTGACGCCGGTGCCGAGCGCAATGCGGCTGGTGTTGACCGCGCACAGCGCCATGCTCGCGTACGGATCGCTGAACAGCATCTGCGAGTCGTAGAGCCAGGCGTGCGTGAAACCGTGCTTTTCGGCATAGGCGACATCCTTGTGGATGTGAATCGCCGCCGGAAATACAAAACCGTAATCCATCTGTGCCTTCCTCATGTCAGGTGAAACGCGCGAGGCACCTGCCTCGCGCGGGGAGCGATCAACCGATGACGCCGTGCCGGCGACAGAAATCGGTGACGAGTTTGCAGATCAGCGCCGGGTCTTCGAACATCGGGTAGTGGCCGATGTTCTTCAGGTGCCGGACCTCGCCCTTCTTCAGCGCCTTCGCCGACTCGTCGGCCAGTTCACGCGGCACCCAGAAGTCGTCTTCGCCGCGAATGACCAGCATCGGACAGTCGACGCTCTTGAGCTTGGCGAGCACGTCGTGCTGCGACCAGCCTTCGAGGTCACCGACCGCGCTGACCTGCGAGTTGCGGTGCTGCCAGCGCAGTTCCGCGATCTGGTCGGCGCTGCAGTGACGGTTCAGGGATTCGATCGCCGCGCGCTCCATCATGTCCTGCCAGCCCGGCGCCCAGGCCGGGTGGATCATCGTCGACGGCAGCGGAAAGGTCGGCGAGCGCGCGAGGCCTTCCATCGGCACCCCGGCGGCCATCTCGCGCCAGTGGTTCGCGGCGTAGTCGAACGTGATGTCGCCGCCGATCGAGCAGCCGATGATGACGGGGTTCTTCAGCTTCAGCGTCTTGACGAACCAGTACACGAATTCGGCGTGCTCGTGAATGCTGCGATGCTGCTGCCACTTGACCGGATAGGAGCGCGAGTGGCCCGGGAGATCGAGCGCATAGGCATGAAAGCCGCGCTCGGCGAACATCGGCAGGATGTACTGATATTCGAGCGAGCTCGCGCCTGCCGTATGCACGCAGACGATCGGCTGACCTTCGCCGATGTCGTCATAGAAAGTGCGCGTGCCCTTGACCTTGATGTAATTACCGCGAATGTCTTCTGGCGTTGCCATGTTCATTGACTCCGGAGCTGGTTAGCGCTTGGCGTTCGCTGCGTGCTTGAGGGTGTAGGCGAGCAGGAACATCGCCTCGGTCATCCGCATCGATTCGAGCCGGTTGCCCTCGGTGTGGATGCTGACGCTCATTTCGCCGAGGCGCTTGAGCTTCGGGTCGTCCTCGAACGTGCGCTTGCCGGGAAAGGTCAGGTCGGCCCACATCCGTTTGCCGGAGATGAGTTGCTTCCACGCAGACTCGGGGCCACTGAACTTGAAGGTGTAGCCGAACGGCGGCGTCTGCGTGGCGTGGTCGATGACCTTGCCGCGGTAGATCTTCAGCCACAGACAGTCGTCGTCGACTTCGATCTGGACCGAGCCGTCGAACCACTGGGCCTGGGTGCTGAACTCTGCGTTCGCGTTCAGTGCCTTCACGAAGCGCCGCTGAAAAGCGGCATTGGCAAGAAACGACATGGTGTCCCTCTGCTTGAAGGTTGGTCGGTTGCACTGCGGCAGAGGAATACCCGTCAGGCGGGTGGACCCCGGCCTGCAGCGCGGGTCTTGGTCGCGTGCGCGGGCGAACAGTGGCCACGCGGCCGGGAGCGGCGGTATTCTGCCCACGCGAACTCAGTCATTACAAGGCGTCTTCTGCCGGTATTTTCAACGGAGATGGCGGGCTATCGCATTGTGCGAAGGCTCAATTCCGATTCCGCGATGACCGGGCACGAACCTGACCGGGAAACCTTGACAGGTCCGACATCGGGGGCTCTACTGCCGGCGCCTACGTCATTAGAACCCTCTAAACTGGGGAGACTCAACCATGTTCGATACGTCCTGGATGAAACGCTGGCAGGACGCGGTCAACTCCAACGGTCCGATGAGCTGGATCGGAAAGCACCTGACCGCCGACATCCTGCTCGGCTTTGGCGACAAGCACTTCGTCGTCAATTTTCGCAACGGCAAGATAGACAAATTCACCGATACCCTCGGGCCCGAAACCTGCTATCAGCTCGCGCTGCGCGCGCCGGCCGACAGCTGGAAGAAGTTCTGCGAGAAGGTACCGCCCCCGATGTACAACGACATCTGGGCGATGGCGCACCCACTGCACGGCAAGCTGCAGATGGACGGCGACCAGAAGGTGCTGTGGCAGAACATGCGCGCGATGTTCTGGGCATTTGATCGCATGCGCGAGATCTGAACATCGCCGCAACGCATTACGGGAGAACGCCAGTGGCTAAGATAGAACCTATCGTTGGTCGGTACATCTGGGTGCCTTACGAGGGCACCGAGTACCGCATGTATTTCGAAGAAGCGGGCAACCCGAACGGGATCCCGATGATCTGCCTGCACACCGCGGGCACCGACGGCCGCGAATGGCGTCACCAGCTGTGCGATGAGCGCATCGGCAAGCACTTTCGGGTGATTGCTATCGATCTGCCGCGTCACGGCAAGTCGATTCCGCCGTACGACTGGTACAAGGAGAACGAGGAGTACAAGCTGACCGCGAAGTACTACTCCGGCATCATCATGGCCTTCAGCAAGGCGCTCGGCCTCGACAAGCCCGTGATCATGGGCAGCTCGATGGGCGGCAACATCTGCCTGCACCTCGCGAAGGACTACGAGAACGAGGTCAGCGCGCTGATCGCGATCGAAGCCTGCGAATGGTCGCCGGGCTGGCATCTCGACTGGCTGCGCCACGCGCATATCCATGGTGGCGAAGTCTGTGCGACCTCCGTGTTCGGCCTGATGGCCCCGCAGAGCCCCGACAAGTATCGCTGGGAAACCTGGTGGTACTACTCGCAGGGCGGCCCGGGCATCTTCAAGGGCGATCTCTACTTCTACAGCTTCGACCACGACTTCCGGGGCAAGACGCAATCCCTGTCGGGCAAAGTGCCGATCTACTACATGACCGGCGTCTACGACTTTGCGTGCACCCCGGAAATGACCGAGGAAGCGGCGAAGAACACCAAGAACTCCGAGTGCATCATCATGGAAGAAATTGGCCACTTCCCGATGAGCGAGAACCCGGACGTGTTCAACCGCTACCTCTACCCCGTCCTCGACAAGATCGTCGCTGCGAAGAAGTAAGCGCTGCGTGACCGGGTGCCGCGAGGCGCCCGGTCTTCTGCGTGCTGCTGTGCCAGTTCCGGCGATGGTGCCGTCCGGTGTTCACTTGTTTGGCCACCGAGAACACCGAGAACACAGAGAAGAATCGCCTTGAGGGGCGCCACCGGCTGGCCGGGTGCCAGCGGCCGATGACCACCTCGGCACGCCTCGTGCCGAGGCCTGCGTCCAGCCCCGCCCTGCCCTGCCATTGTTCTCCTCTTCCCTCGGTGTTCTCGGTGTTCTCGGTGGCTATCTCCCCACCCCACCCCGCGCCGACCCCTGCCTGCGGGGTGGGAGCGGTCCGACGTTACGCGCGACGACGCATCCGCGTGGCCATGGCGGCGAAGGCACTGCCGAGCAGCAGCACGGACGTCGGCACCGGCACCGGCGACGGGTCGGGCTGCTGACCGCTGAGGCCCTGCAGTTCGGACAGGAACACGGCGCTGTCCCACAGCGGATCGCGGGAGTCCGCAATCACGACCTGCAGAGAATGCGTGCTCTTCGTCAGATCGAGCAGGCCCGTGGCCGTCAGCACCCCGGTGTAACCGTCGTATTCCATCGGCTGCGCGCCGGCACCGCTGTTCGCGGTGAAGAAGCCGTTGTCGTTCTGCGTCGTGTCGGTGCACGGAAACGCGCCGTTCGTCGAGCAGTCGTCGAGCACCACGAAGTTCGTCGGATCGAAGCGGGCGACGTTGACCCCGTCGACGAGCATCGCGAAACCGTCCTTGAAGATGCCGACCCACTCCGGGTATTCCTCGGACGCGAACACGAACTTCGTCGTCACCGCGTCGATCCCGGCCGCGACCGTGAACTCGAAGCTGAGCAGGTTCTTGTCGTAGGTGAACTGCTTGCTGAGCGCGGAGACGTCCACACTGGCGCCGGTGTTCGTGATGTTGGTGTAGCCGCTGGAGGTGTTGGTGGTCGGGAAATCGGCCGAGCCCGTCGTCATCACGATGCCGTCCGTGCCAATCACGGAGCCCAGGGTGGACGCCGCGTACGCGCGCGCCTGGTTGGCCGTGCCGACATAGTTGATCGAGCTCTGAATCACGGTCAGGCCGCTGGTCGGCGCCTTCCACGCGTTGATCAGCGCGTTGCCCGTGCCGCTGGCAGCCGGCGACTCGCTGCCCTCCGTCGTCTCCTTGACGATCGGTGGCGGAGCGATTTCCACGTTCTCGATTTCGCTCTCTTCGAGTTCGGGCAATTCGGCGTTGTCTTCCTTTTCGGCGCCGTAGGTCAGGACGTAGATATCGTCGGCAGACGGGTTGTCATCGACGCCATCGCCGCCTTTGGCCACGGCCGTGCCGGTGGCGAGCAGGGAGGCGATGAGTATCGCCAGTCGGGAATTCACAGGTTTCATGCGTGTCGGTCCATATTGCTGAGTGAAGACTGCCCTTCGGCGCCGAACGCTCCGTGTCCGTCGTGTCCCGTCCTGGGTGTGCTGCCGACGGTAAGACCCAGTAATGCCCAAAGGCCCGGCCAAGGTTCAATCGACGCACCCACGGACGGCCGCCACAGGGGGGCAATCGTCATTTCTGTGAACTACGACCAGTCTGTCGCGACGCGGCGCACTGGCCACTTCGATGATTTCGCTGCAACGTCGGCCGCGCGCCGGCCGCAGCCCGCGGCTGACGGACAGCCGCCGCCCCCCTGCGGTACCATGTCGTGGCCTCGTACACACCGATCCGGCATGAACCTTCGTCACCTGCGCTACTTCGTTGCCATCGTCGACCACGGCTCGATGGTGAAGGCCTCCGACAGCCTGTTCGTCGCGCAGTCCGCGCTCAGCCAGCACATGCGCAATCTGGAAGCGGAGCTCGGCGTTCAACTGCTGCTGCGGACCGGGCGAGGCGTCGTGCCGACTGAAGCCGGCCAGGATTTCCTCGGGCGCGCGCGCGCCATCCTGGCGCAGGTCGAAGATGCCCAGCGGGCCCTGCGCGAACAGAGCGCAACGCCACAGGGGAACGTGACCCTGGGCGCGCCGCCCACGGTCAGTGCGATGCTCGCCGTGCCCCTGATCCTGCAGATGCAGCAGGAGTTGCCCAAAGTGGCGCTGCGCGTGGCCGAAGGCATGAGCGGTTACGTGCTCGACTGGCTGCAGGCCGGGCAGATCGATCTGGGCCTCGTCTACGGCATCCAGCGCGCACCCGGCATCGTCGCGAGCGAACTGTTCACCGAGGAACTGTTCCTCGTCGGGCCCGCCGATGACGGGGACCTTGCCCCGATTCCGTTTGCCGCACTCGAGGGCTATCCGCTCGTGCTGCCGGGCCGCCAGCACGGGTTGCGCGACATGATCGACAGGCTCGCGCGCGAGCACCGGATCAGCCTGCGCGTGCAGGTCGAAATCGATGCGCTGTCGCAGATGAAGCTGCTGGTGCGCCACGGCGTCGGCCACACGATTCTGCCGTTGCCCGCCGTGCGCGACGAACTCGCGCGGGGCGAACTGATCGCGCGGCCCATCGTCGAGCCGCGGATTTCGCGCACCATCTATGTGGCCAAAGCCAGTGACCGGCCCCAGACACCCGCCGTGCTCGCGACGGTGCGCATTCTCGAGGAATGCGTGCGCCGCCAGATTCTGACGCCGTCGACCACATCCGCATTTCCGATACCCCCCAGCTGAAAATCCTATTGGGTTGCGGCAGCCCCACTGTCTAGGATCAAGGCCCGGCCGCTACGCGCCCATGGGCCGTTTTGTTACGATGCCCCGCCTGGGCGGCGGACCCCGCAACGGGTCGCGCGCCAACCGGGCGAGCCGGTCCCCTCCATCCTCCAGCCAAGCGGAATGAAGCATGCATACGGCAACCGACCACTCAGATACCGTCACCCAGCTGCGCGATACAGTCGAACGCGTCTGCAACGATTTTCCAGGCGAATACTGGCGCGCGAAAGACCGCGAGCGCCAATACCCCACCGAGTTCGTCCAGGCCCTGACCGACCTCGGCCTGCTGGCGGCACTAATCCCCGAAGAGTTCGGCGGCAGTGGCCTGCCGCTGTCGATGGGCGCCGAAATCCTCAAGGCCATTCACGAATTCGGCGGCAATGCCGGCGCCTGTCACGCCCAGATGTACACGATGGGCACCGTGCTGAGACATGGCAATGCGGATCAGAAGAACCGCTACCTGCCTAAGATTGCGAGCGGCGAATTGCGGCTGCAGGCCTTTGGCGTCACCGAGCCGACGGCCGGGACCGACACCACCAGCATCTCGACGATGGCCGTGCGCCAGGGCGACAGGTACATCGTCAACGGTCAGAAGGTGTGGACCTCGCGCGCCGAACATTCGGATCTGATGGTGCTGCTCGCGCGCACCACGCCCAAGGATCAAATCAAGAAGCGCACCGAGGGCTTGTCGGTGTTCCTCGTCGACATGCAGGAAGCCAAGCGCAACGGCATGACGATCAAACCGATCCGCACAATGATCAATCATTCGACGACCGAGGTGTTCTTCGACAACGTGCCCGTGCCCGTCGAGAACCTGATTGGCGAGGAAGGCCAGGGCCTGAAGTACATCCTGTCCGGCATGAACGCCGAGCGAATCCTGATTGCATCCGAATGCATCGGCGACGGCCGCTGGTTCACGAAGAAGGCACGTGACTATGCGTGCGAGCGCAAGGTGTTCGGTCGTCCGATCGGCCAGAACCAGGGCATCCAGTTTCCGATCGCGCGGGCCTACGGCGAGATTCTTGCCGCGAACCTGCTCGTCGACCATGCGGCGAGCCTGTACGAACAGGGCAAGCCCTGCGGCACCGAAGCCAACCTGTCCAAGATGCTGGCCTCCGAAGCGGCGTGGCACGCGGGCGAAGCCTGCATCCAGACCTTCGGCGGTTTCGGGGTCGCGGAGGAATACGACGTCGAACGCAAGTTCCGCGAGTCGCGCCTCTACCAGATCGCGCCGATCTCGACCAACCTCATCCTGTCCTATGTGGCCGAGCACGAACTCGGCATGCCGCGCTCGTACTGAGCACGGTCGACCTTCAATTCCCGCGGGAGCACAGCATGGCAGCACTGCCCAGATTCGACGCCTATATCAATGGCCAGACGGTGAAGCCTTCGGGCGGCCAGTACTTCGAAACCGTGAACCCCTATACCGCGAAGGTATGGGGGGAAGTCGCGCGTTGCACGGCAGATGACGCGAACCGCGCCGTCGACGCGGCTTACGCCCAGCTCACCACCGGCGAATGGTCGAAGCTCAATGCGAGCCAGCGCGGCGCCCTGCTCCGCCGGCTGGGCGATCTGATCCGCGATCACGCGCAGGAACTCGCCGAATACGAAGTGCGCGACAACGGCAAGCTCATCAACGAGATGCTGGCGCAGTGCAATTACCTGCCGCAGTGGTTCTATTACTACGGCGGCCTCGCCGACAAGATCCAGGGCGCGGTGATCCCGATCGACAAGCCCGATGTCTTCAACTACACGCGCCACGAACCCATCGGCGTCGTCGCCGCGATCACGCCCTGGAATTCGCCGCTGCTGCTGCTGAGCTTCAAGCTTGCGCCGGCGCTCGCGGCCGGCTGCACGCTGGTGATCAAGCCCTCGGAGTTCACGTCGACCTCGACGCTGAAACTGATGGAACTGGTCGAGAAGGCCGGCTTTCCGCCGGGTGTCGTCAACTGCGTCACGGGCTTTGGCGCGGAAGTCGGCGCCGCGCTGGTCGAACATCCGAAGGTCGCCAAGGTCGCCTTCACCGGCGGCACCGAGAGCGGCGCCTACGTGTACCAGCAGGCCGCGAAGACCCTGAAGCGCTGCACGCTGGAACTCGGCGGCAAGTCGCCGAACATCATCTTCGACGACGCGGTGCTCGACGACGCCGTCAAGGGCGCGATTTCCGGCATCTTCGCCGCCACGGGACAGACCTGCATCGCCGGCTCGCGCCTGCTCGTACAGGATGGCATCTACGATGAGTTCGTCAAACGGCTCGTCGAATTCGCGCGCTCGGCCCGCATCGGCAACCCGATGGACGCCACGACGCAGGTCGGCCCCGTCACCACGCCGCCGCAATACGAGAAGATCCTCAAGTACATCGAAGTGGCCAAGAGCGAGGGCGCGCAGTGCCTGCTCGGCGGTGGCCCGGCCACCGGCCCCGAGACCGGTGACAGCAAGTGGTTCGTGCAGCCGACGATCTTCGCCGGCGTCACCAACCAGATGCGCATCGCGCAGGAAGAGGTGTTCGGCCCGGTCCTGTCGATCATCCGCTTCAAGACCGACGAGGAAGCCGTCGAGATTGCCAACGACATCGCTTTCGGTCTGGCCGCCGGCGTGTGGACGCAGTCGATCAAGCGCGCCATCAAGGTGTCGAACGCCATTCGCGCCGGCACGATCTGGGTCAACACCTATCGCGCGATCAGCTACATGTCGCCCTTCGGCGGCTACAAGATGAGCGGCCTCGGCCGCGAGAACGGCATCGAGGGCATGCACGAGTATCTGCAGACCAAGAGCGTCTGGATCTCGACCGCCGCCGACGTGCCGAACCCCTTCGTGATGCGCTGATTGCAGCGCCCGCTTTACGTTCAGGAGTTGAAGACGATGAAAGGCCAGATTGCCGTCATGACCGAACCCGGGAAGCTCAGCTACCAGGAATACACGGTCCCCGATCCCCTGCCGGGCGAACTCATCACCCGCATCCTGCGCAGCAACGTGTGTGGCACCGAAGTGCACATCTGGTGCGGCCATCATCCGGCGAAGCAACGCGGCGGCCTCGGCCACGAGACGGTGTCGGTGGTCGAACGCATCGGGCAGGGCGTGACGACCGATCACGCCGGCACGCCGATCAAGGAAGGCGATCGGGTGGTGTCGACCTACTTCATCCACTGCCGCAAGTGCTATCCGTGCTCGAAAGGCCAGTTCTACCTGTGCGAGAACGCGTATCGGTGGTGGGGCCGCCAGCCGGAAGACGACCCGCATTTCCATGCGACCTTCGCCACGCACTGGATCATCCATCCCGAGCAGGTGTTCTTCAAAGTGCCGGACAACGTGTCGGACCAGGCGGCGGCGAGCGCGAACTGCGCACAGAGCCAGGTGTACTTCGGTCTCGACATGTCGGGCATCACCTACGGCGACAGCATCGTCATCCAGGGTGCAGGCGGACTGGGGCTCAACGCGGCGGCAATCGCACGCGAAAAAGGCGCGCAGGTCATCGTCATCGACGGCGTGCCGCTGCGGCTGGACGAAGCGAAGAAATTCGGCGCGCATCATGTCATCGACATGAACGATCACCCGACGCCCGAGGCGCGCGCGGAAGCCGTGCGCAAGCTGACCGGTGGCCAGGGTGCGGACTTCGGCATGGAGGTCACCGGCGTGCTGGCGGCCTTCCCCGAAGCCTATACGCTGATTCGCCCGGGCGGCGCGATGATTTCACTCGGCACCGTCACCCCCGGCAAGACCGTGCCCTATGATCCCGCGTTCGCGCTGCGGCGTGGCATCAACACGATCACCGCCCTGCGCTACAACGGCCCGTACCTGAAGAAGTCGATGGATTTCCTGTCGGCGAACCGCGACAAGTATCCGTTCGACACGCTGCTCGACCGTGACTATGCGCTCGACCACATCGTCGAGGCGCTGGACGACTCCGCGGCCCGCAAAGTGCGCCGGGCGTCGATCGTGATGCCGGCATGAGCGCGCTCGAAGGCATCCTCGTCGTCTCGCTCGAACAGGCCGTGGCGGCCCCCTACTGCGCGCGGCTGCTCGCCGAAGCGGGTGCCCGCGTGATCAAGATCGAACGCGAGGAAGGCGACTTCGCCCGCCACTACGACACGGTCGTCAACGGCGAATCGGCGTTCTTCGTGTGGCTCAACGCCGGCAAGGAATCGATCGTGCTGGACGTCAAGAACGCCGAGGATCTCGCGCTGATGAAGCGCATGATCGCGAAAGCGGACGTCTTCATCCAGAACATCCGTCCGGGTGCGGTCGATCGCCTGGGGCTCGGCTGGCAGGATGTCCATGCGCTGAATCCACGCGCCATCATGTGCAGCATTTCGGGCTACGGATTGACCGGCGAACTGGCCGACATGAAGGCCTATGATTTCCTCGTGCAGGCCGAAAGCGGGCTCGTGTCGCTGACCGGCACGCCGACCGAACCGGCGCGCGTCGGCATCTCCGTCTGCGATATCTCGACCGGCGCGACCGCCTACGGCGAAATCCTCCGCGCGCTGATCGAACGTGGCCGCACCGGTCTCGGCCAGCATCTCGACGTCGCACTGTTCGACGTGATGACGGAATGGATGAGCGTGCCGCTCGCCTACTACGAATACGCCGGCAAGCGCCTGACGGGCATCGGCCTCGACCATACCCAGATTTCGCCCTACGGAGCGCACCGGACGAAGGATGGGCTCATCATCATCGCCGTGCAGAACCACCGCGAATGGCTGAATCTGTGCAAGGTCATCGGCCGGCCGGCACTCGCCGACGACGAGCGCTTCAAGACCATTCCGCTGCGCGTGGCCAATCGGGCGGCGCTGACCGCCGAGCTCGAGGCGTTCTTCATGCAGCACACCCGCGAGGCACTGTCCCGGCTGCTCGATGCCGGCGACATCGCCTATGGGCGCATCAACTTCGTCGACGATGTCTTGAAGCACCCGGCGCTGAAGACCAAGCAGGTCGTGTCGCAGGGCCTTGTCGCCAATTTCGTGCGCCGCGTCTGCGACAATGAGCAGGTGCCGCGCGTGGTGCCGGGTCTCGGTGAGCATACGGCGACGGTGCGCGCTGAATTCGGTTGAGGTGCGGCCGGCACGGCCGGTAGGTCGAAAACAGCGCCTCGGCGCTCCAACAAGATGAATCGGGACGGGGAGGACACATGAAGTTGAAGGCCATATTGGCGGGGCTCACGCTCGCCGCGGGCATCACCGGTGCGCAGGCGGAAGACAAATGGTATCCGTCGAAATGGGGTGCCGATGACGAAATCGGCGCGTTCAACATGAACACGCCCGAGCGCACACTCGAAGCAGCGAAGCTGATCAAGACCGGCAAGACCTATCGGCTCGGCATCGAGACGAACACCAAAGTGCCGTCCTATCCGCCGCGTTATTTTCATCTGACGGTGCTGACGCCGAACCAGGAGCAGGGACAGTCGCTGGGCGAGAACAAGTTCAACTTCGCCGACGACATCATTGCCGGCTGGATGGGCTCCGGCTCGCAGCTCGACGGCCTCGGTCACGCGGCGATCGACGATGTCTACTACAACGGCAAGCGCAGCGCCGAATTCATCCGCGCCGACGGGCTCACGAAGTTCGGCACCCACAACATTCCACCCGTCGTCACGCGCGGCGTGCTGATCAACATCGCCGCCTGCAAGGGGACGGACGTGATGGCAGAAGGCGTCGCGATCAACAGCGCCGACATCAAGGATTGTGCGGCGAAGCAGCAGACCGAGATCCGCAAGGGCGACGTGGTGCTGCTGCACACCGGCTGGCTGAGCCTGCTCGGCAAGGACGACGCCCGCTTCGGCAAGGGTCATCCGGGGCTCGGCGTCGACGGCGCGAAGTACCTGGCGTCGCTCGACGTGATGGCAGTCGGTGCCGACAACTGGGGGCTCGAAGTGTTGCCGGGCGAGCAGAAAGGCATTCTGTTCCCGGTGCATCAGGAGCTGCTGACCAAGAACGGCATCTATATCCTCGAGAACATGGATACGCGTGAACTGGCGAAGGATCAGGGCTACGAGTTCATGTTCGTGCTCGGCGCCGCGCGCATGACCGGCGCGGTGCAGATGATCATCAACCCGATCGCCATTCGCTGAGACCCCTGTCGACGGGCCGCGCCCTGCACGGGCGCGGCCCCCACTCCTTTCGTGAGGCTCCCATGTCACTTGTCACCGTAGACGGTCCCTATTTCGAAGATTTCACGCCCGGCCAGATTTTCGCCGCGCCCTCGCTGACCGTGACCGACGGACACGCGGCGATGTACTCCGCACTGTTCGCCGACCGCATGCGCCTGCCGCTGGACCGGCACCTGAGCCGACGCGTGACGGGCGATGAGCGGCCGCTCGCCCACAGTTATCTTGCCGTACACCTGGCCGCCGGACAGACGACCTATGCGTCACAGCACGTGAAGGGCAACCTGTTCTATCGCGGCATGCTGTTGCGCAAGCCCGTGTTCATCGGCGACTCGCTGTACACGACGACGAAGGTCGTCGGCCTCAAGCAGAACAAGGCCAAACCCGGCCGCGCGGCGACCGGCATGGTGGCACTCGAGATGACGACCGTGAACCAGCGCGACGAGGTCGTGCTGCACTTCTGGCGCTGCCCGATGATTGCGTGCCGGAATCCGGACGCCGACACCGGACACAATGACGACTTCGGCTGGATCAAGAACAGCTTCGACGAAAGCGAACTGCTCGGCGCCCTGCCCCGGGGCTGGGATCTGTCACCGCTCGCCAGCGACGTCACGGGTCTGCGCGCGCCAACGGTCGCGGTCGGCGACGAATTCGACATCCTGCCGCAGGACACCGTCACCTGCGCACCCGAACTGGTGCGCATGTCGCTGAACATTGCCTATACGCATACCGATGCGACGCGCAGCTACCTCGGCGAGCGTCTCGTCTACGGCGGGCACACGATCTCTCTTGCGCTTGCGCTGATCGGGCGCGGCCTGCCGAACCTGCTCTCGATGGTGGCCTGGCGTTACTGCGATCATCTCGGGCCGGTGCTCGAAGGCGACCTCATCGGCACCCGCTTCAAGGTGGTCGGCATCATCGACGCGCCGCAGGGCGGCCGACTGTACGACCTGGAAGTCGAAGCGTTCGCGACGCGAAAGGATCGGGCAACCGGCGAGTATGCGAAAGAGAAAGTGCTCGCGTGGGGTCTCGTCGCCTGGGGGGCGTAGCTTCCGCCAGGCCCGGGTTCGTTGCGCGGGCGAGGGAACGGCTGGCGGTAGCCCGGACGCAGCGGCAGCGCTATCCGGGATCCTCTGCCCTTGGATGTGCTGGTGAATTTAGCCACGGAGAACACAGAGAACACGGAGGAATACAGGGATTGCGCGGGAGGGTCCCAGGCGCTGGCGTCACTGGATGCGCAGGGCCTTCCGCGCTGCCAGTACATTCATTTTCTTCTCCGTGTTTTCTGTGTTCTCCGTGACTAAATTATCAGCCTATCAGTA
This sequence comes from Gammaproteobacteria bacterium Ga0077536, assembly GCA_001464935.1. Lineage (GTDB taxonomy): Bacteria > Pseudomonadota > Gammaproteobacteria. Next base: position 190,846 of record LNEL01000064.1, on the reverse strand, counting down.
CGCACAGAATCCCGGATTCTGCGGCGGCGTAATCCGGGACCCCCTGCCCTTGGATGTGCTGGGAAATTTAGCCACGGAGAACACAGAGAACACGGAGGAATACAGGGATTGCGCGGGCGGGTCGCAAGCGCTGGCGTCACTGGATGCGCAGGGCCTTCTGCGCTGCCAATACAATCAAGTTCTTCTCCGTGTTCTCTGTGTTCTCCGTGACTAAATGATTCAGCCTGCCAGTACGCACAGAATCCCGGATTCTGCGGCGTCGTAATCCGGGATCCCCTGCCGTTGGATGTGCTGGTAAGTTTAGCCACGGAGAACACAGAGAACACGGCGGAATACAGGGATTGCGCGGGAGGGTCGCAGGCGCTGGCGTCACTGGATGCGCAGGGCCTTCCGCGCTGCCAGTACAATCAAATTCTTCTCCGTGTTCTCTGTGTTCTCCGTGGCGAAATTATTCGGCCTGTCAGTACGCACAGAATCCCGGATAGCGCTGCCGCTGCATCCGGGCTACGCACCGTGGGCAGCACTGCCCGCCTTGATATCGGTGTTCGTGCTGCCGGCTGGGCAGCTCGTTCGAGCTGAACGATCAAATCCCGGCGGTGTGCCCGCCGTCGACCGTGATCACATTGCCGTTCATGAAGCGCGACGCGTCCGACACGAGGAACACGAGCGCACCGTCGAGTTCGGCCGGCTGCCCGAAACGTTTGGCGGGGATGCGCTGGCGCAGCCGATCGCCGGCCGGCGACTGCAGCCATTCGTCGTTCATTTCGGTGATGAAGTAACCGGGCGCGAGCGCGTTGACGCGGATGCCCTTCGCTGCGAGATCGACGCACAGATCGCGGCCTAGATTGATCAGCCCCGCCTTCGCCGCGCTGTAGGGCGCGAGATGTCCGATGGCGCGAATGCCGAGCACCGACGCGATGTTGATGATGCTGCAGGGCCGGGCGTCGGCGAGGCGCGCCTTAATCACGGCCTGCGCGAGCACCCACGGCCCCCGCAGGTTCGTCTCGTAGACTTCGTCCCATTCGTCGTCGCCGAGTTTCTCAGGCGCGCGCGGCCGCGCGATGCCGGCATTGTTGACGAGCGCATCGATCGGTGCGACCGCTTCGGCGGCGGCAACCGCGGCGCGGATAGCGGCGCGATCGCGCACGTCGAGCGCGTAGACATCGCACAGGCCACCGGCGGCCCGGATGTCGTCGGCCAGCGCCGCCATCCTGTCGACACTGCGCGCCGCCATCGCGACACGCGCCCCGGCGGCGGCGAGCGTCCGCGCGAAATGGCGGCCGAGACCGCTGGAGGCGCCCGTCAGAAAAACATGCTTGCCGCTCAGATCGAACAGACTTCGCAGAAATGGGCCGGTATCGCTCATGGTCCTTCCTATGTCTCGTTTACTGGGGTTTTGGCAGGCAGGTGTGGAAAGGCCTGCGGCGTGGGCTTCGTGGACGGGCGCTCGCCCTGGCTACTCACTGCCCGCTGTTCAGCGCCTCGTCGCACTGACGCCTCGCTGACAGCGGCTTCGCCAGGTCTTGCGCCAGGGGGCCCAAGCGTCACGCTGGACTCGCCCGCGCGCACCGCGCGGGGTGACGCCCGCCCGCGCATGACGTCCCATGACTGCCGTGCGCGGATCGGTCGTCTTCACGCGGTGTCTCTGCCGGGCCGGCGCGTCGCCGAGACCACGCGCCGGCACGCGGCTCACAGGCCGAGTTTCGGCTTCACCCACGCGGCCAGTTCGGCGATTGCCGCATCGGCTTCGGGCGCGCGACCGGCGAGGAAATGAAACACGTGCTGCATCTCGGGATAGACGCCGCACTGGATGTCGACGCCGGCCGCTTTCGCGCGCTCCGTGAAACGAATCGAGTCGTCGAGCAGGGTCTCATCGCCACCGACCTGGATGAATGTCGGCGGAAACCCCTTCAGATCGGCATACAGCGGATTCGCGAGCGGATCCTGCTTCGAGCCTGCGCCGAGGAAGGTGCTCGCCATGCCCATCAGAATGGCTTCCTGTACCAGCACGTCCTTCGCGGCATTGGTCTTCAGGCTCGCGCCCTTCCCTTCCATGTCATACCACGGCGACAGCGGCATCACCGCAGCCGGCAACGGCAGCCCCCTGGCACGGGCGCCGAGAACGAGCGAGGTGCACAGGCCACCGCCCGCGGAGTCGCCGGTGGTGGCGATGTGCTGCGGCTTGATGCCCTGGTCGAGCAGCCACTGATAGACGGCCACGGCATCCTGGTTCTGCGCCGGATGCGGATGCTCCGGTGCGCGACGGTAATGCAGAATCAGCGCGCGGCAGCCGACCGCCTTCGCCATGTGGCCGAACAGCTTGCGATGCGTGTACATCGATCCCGTGACGTAGCCCCCGCCATGGGTGCAGATCAGCACGCGGTCTTCGGTGCAGCCTTTGGGCACGGCCCACATGCACGGCACGCCGGCAATGTCGGCCTCGAGATAATCGACGCCGCCCGGCTCCACCGTGACGTCGCCCCAGTGCTCGAAGATGTCGCGGATCTCGTCGAGCCCCATCGCCGGGTTGGCGCCCATCGCGGCCACCCACCCTCTGTACAAATCCTTCAGTGCTTCAGCCTGTGTGCTGGCCATGATCGTCAACCTCCGGTCCTGTTGTCGTGAAAGTCGCGCGCGCGGACAGTCCGGCGTGCACGATGCGGGCAAAGGGCAAGGATAACGGCGGGCCCGGTACAGATCACCTGTCGGCGCTGTCCGTCCATCCCTGTGTCGAACCGGCGCGACAGGTCGCCGGCTGCGGGAGGCAGCCGGCGCTGTGGCTCAGCGGCCCGATTCGTTCAGCGCGCTGGGCTCGAAGTCCTTCTGATCGACGTCGCCGGGGTTGTTGACGTGCAGCATCTGCAGGGTCGTGCAGTGCTGGTTCTGCAGATCGATCGCAGCCGAGGAGTCGAGCAGCGGCACGCCGCTGCCCTTGTTCTGCGGCAGGTGGTAGTCCGGATGGGCCATGCCGCCGAGCAGCATCTTCCACAGGGTGCCCGCCTTGTCGTAGGTCTTGCCCATCACCGGCTGCATCGTCTGCGCGTCGACATAGAAATAGCGCTTCGACAGCGGATGATCGGAACGCGTCGGCTCACCTTCGAGGATGAAGGCCTTGCGCAACTGCCAGCTCACGTTCGGAAAGCAGCCCGAGTGGCCGCTGAAGTCGACGAACTGGTAGTCGTGATGGCGAGCCTTCAGATCGGCATGCTTCTGCTGGTCGTGCCGGTACATCGGCAGCAGCACGAAGGTCGAGCCCTTGTACGCCCACGTCATGTCCTTCACCCGGCCGCTGTAGCCGAGGAAATCTTCGATCATCAGATCGCTGCCGAGGAACGAGTCGGTGCGGACCGTCGTCGCGATGCGGCGTACGCGGCGCAGGTTCGGCACGTACATCCAGCCCTGCTCTTCAGCATTGTCGTCGCTGTTGTAGAAAATCAGGATCTTGGTGCCCGACACGTCACCCGGATCCTCGGCCGTCAGCGTGAACGCGCTGTAGACCGCATACGGATTGCGCTCGACGGACGGCATCGGGTCGACCACGTGGCGGTACATGAACCGCATGCCGACTGCGGTGAACGTCAGCGTGCGTTCGAGCTGCTGGCTGCGCATGTCACGGTAACCCCAGTACATCTCCGGGATGCGGCCGCTGTCGCCGGCATAGCTGTAGCGCATGTTCCAGATCAGTTTCTCGCCGGCACGCGGGTCCTCGAGGCTCGGCTCGCCCGGAAACGGCCGGCCTGCGACGTAGTTCAGCAGTTGCCCAGGTTCGCTGCCGAGCTGTGTCTGACTACCGTACTGCTGGGTTGCGGCGATGTAGTTCGGATGCGGGTCGAAGGACAGTGGTTCACCGACCGTGATGCTGAGCCAGTTCTTCGCGATCAGATCAGCGAGATCCGGATCGAGGATCTGACGATACTGTTCGAGCGTCTCGGCACTGATCACCGAACCCGGTGCCGGCGCCATTTCCTGGATTTCGACCGTATTGAATTCGAAGTCGCTGGCATGCAGGACGGGCGCGATGCCACACAGGGCCGCGGCGGCGAGCAACGTGCGCCCGCGGCGCGAGCGAAAAGAGCCGGAAACGGAATTGTTCATGACTGCCTATTCTGATGGGTGCTGGATGCGTGATCGCGACGGGCTGGCGACGGCGTCGCAGCCTGACACGAATGAGGATACCGATTAACCGGCCCGCGAAAAACAGCCTGGGCTTGCGGCGCGTCTGCGTCAGCTCTCCCATTGGGCCGCGGCAACGCGTTGTTCGTCATCGCGCCGGCATCAGGGGTCGCAGGCAACTTCGGTTCGTCGTCCGCGACCCGCCGACTGATGCCAGCGCCGCGGGATCAAGGCTGCCGATCACCGATTCACCGTGCCGTTGCCTGTGGGTCGTCGCGGACGTCCGGACGGCGCTCGTCGTGCCTGCCGAGGCGCCGGTCTGCTCTCAGGTGGCGACGCCGCCCACGTAGCGGTGGCCGGTCATGTGGACGATCGACCAGGCCGCCATGCCACGGATGCCGGGATCTTCGTCCTTGAGGAACGGCAGCAGACGCTCGATGGCGCCTTCGTCCTTGCGCTGACCGATCAACCAGATCGTCTGCATCCGGATATCCGCTTCCTTGTGATTCAGGCCCCAGTCATAGACCCGGCTGGCGTCGCCCGCAATCCAGCCCCAGGACTCGAGCAGGCGCGTCGCGGCGTCGTTCTTCAGCGGGCAGCAGGCGAGCAGCGCATCGGTGATCTGGGACGCCATCGCCGGCGGCAGCCGCTTCAGCGACCCTGCCATGACCGTGGCTTCCATCGTCGGGCCGTAGCCGATGATCTGAATGATCTGGCCGACCGCATCCTGGTCGCCCAGGGCGGCTTTGCTGGCGACAGCCGCCAGCGCGACGCGCTTGTCGCCCTCCGCGGCCAGCTTGTCGAGCGCGGTACGGGATTCCTTGCTGTCGACGAGTCCCAGCGCAACAGCGGCCACTTCGCGGATGTCGGGGTTCGTCGCTTCGTCGGCGGCTGCGAGCATCAGTTTGCCCATCGACTTGTCGCCGGTACTCAACAGCGTGTAGCTGCCGTAGGCGCGGATGACGGGTGAGGTTTCCTTCGCTTCGACGAGCGCACGCACCGCGGCGTCTTCGCTGGTGCTGCCGGAGCGCACCAGGGCCTGGAGCGCATGCTTCTTGACGAAATCAGTCCCGCCGTCGAGGGCCGACGCCAGCAGGTCGCCCATGTCGTCGCGCGGGATGGAGGCAAGAGACTCGGCCATCAGGCCCAGCACTTCGGTGTTCTCGGACGCGGCCTTGAACAGCAGGTTGACGCTGTTGGGGTGCGTGCCGGTGATCAGGGTGTCGATCGCGGAGCGTCGGATCACGATGTCGTCGATGGCGATGCAGCGTTCCAGCAGCACCAGCGCCTGGGCGTCGCCGATGTCCGACAGGGCGCCGGCGGCGAGTATCCGGTCATAGATGTCCTGCGAGTTCATCATCTGCCGCGCGACGTCGACCGCGCGATAGAGGCTGCTGTCAGCGTCGGTTTCGGTCGCGTGGACCGTGCCGGATGCGCCGAGCAGGCTGAACATGAAAGGAATGACGAGGGCTTTGAGTGTGAGATGGCGCATGACAGTCTCCGCGGCAGTGGTGGTCTTCGAGCAGGTTTCTTGCCGGAGGTTCCAAAAATACGGGCCGCATGGCGGCCCGTATTGAATCGAACTCGGAGGTTGCGCCGACGCAAGCGTCGGCGCAAGCGGCCTTAGCGGCCTTCCGTGAGGTAGTTCACGTCGAGGAGCTTCTTCACTTCATCCAGATCGGTCGCCGGAGCGGCGATACCGCGGGTCGGCACGAGCGTGCCGCGATTGTTCTGGACGTCCATCACGTTGATGGACTGGAAGATGCTGAAGCGGGTGCCCGGGGGCGTCACTTTGGCCTTCCAGTTGGTGACCTGTTCCTGCGCATGCGGGTCTTCCGACCACAGCTTGGACAGCTGCCAGATCTTCCACAGCTTGCCGGCCTTGTCGAACGCGTTGGAGTGGTAGCACTCGCCCGTTTCACGGTCGATGTGCAGGAACTTCAGCGAGTACGGGTGGTTGGAACGCTTCGGGATCTGCTTCACGACGTCGACCGTGCGCAGCGCCCAGTCGTCGAGCATCGCCCAGCCGTTCGGGCCGTAGAACACCGCATTGGCGTTGCGCGAGCGGGCGACGGCAAGCGTACGGGCAGTGCCGACGTATTCCCAGTCATGCTCGAGCGGACGGCCATTGAAGCAGTAGAAGTCTTCCAGCGTGTGGTCCGTGCCCAGCAGCGAGTCGGACTTCACTTCCACCGAAATACGGCGGACGCGACGGAGGCTGGGAATGTACGCCCACGAGTCGTCGCTCTTGCGCGGGTCGTCGTAGCGCAGGATCAGGAACGCGGTGCCGGCGATGTCGAACGGCGAGGTGAAGCCCGTGTATTCACGGAATTCGGTGCCCTTCGCAAAGCCTTCGCCATTGTTGACCTTGTAGTTCGTTTCCGGCAGGTCCGAACGGTGCGAGAACATCACGCGGCGGTAGGGGCCGGTGAGCACGCGCTCGAAGGAACCACCACCGGTATAGAACGGCTTGTACTTGCCGCCCGCTTCGCTCATCACTTCGTGGCCACTGTGCTCGCCGCCGGCGCGGACCCAGACCCAGTGCACTTCACCGACCGACAGGCCGGCCAGCTGCCAGCGGAAGTTCCAGTTCCACGCCATCTTCCAGCCGTCTTCAGCGCCCGGCTTGAAGGTGGCCGGATCGAACGGACGACCGGCGGTGTAGTTCTCGAGCGCCCCGTCGGACGCGATCGTCGCGGTGCCGGCGAACTGTTCGGTGGCCTTCTTGTAGACGTCCGGCGGCGAGATGTCGCCCGCGTCCTTGATCTTGACTTCCATGCCTTCGAAGATCTGGATGTCCTGGTACTCCGCCGGGGTGAACGGGCGGATCAGGTCGGCCTTGTCATAGGTGATGACGTCGCCGTCGACGAACTGCGGCTGGGCGCTCTGGTTCGCGTTGAACCAGGCCATGTAGTCCTCGGGCGTAAAGGCGCTCGCCACCAGCGGCTGCGCCGCGAAGGCGGCCAGCAGTGCAAGACGAATCGGATTTTTCATTGAGTTGAGCTCCTCGTTCTCTTATGTCTCGTTGAGTTCCGCGCCGACCGCCGTGGGTTCAAGCGGCCGGCGCGGATCTTTTCTCGTGTCGAAGCCCCAGTCCTAGAACTGGTACTTCAGCTGGAAGAACACTTCGTCATTGTTGCTGAGGGCACCGATGCCGCTACGCGCGACACCCAGCGGCAGCTCCTGGAACGGGTAGGTTCCACCGAAGCCGCTCGGACCGCCAGTCGAAGGCACCGCGAACGAATGGTAGGGACCCGCGTCTTGACGGAAGTTCTCGTTGCCGCCCCAGATCATGTGCAGACCGCCCTTGATCGACCAGTGGTTGTCGATGAACCACTCGAGGTTCTGGCCGAACACGAACGAGTTGGACGCTTCTTCCCACACGACGAAGCCAACCGGCTTCAGTTTGTCGCGCATGTAGTTGCCGATGTAGAAGAACGTGGTGATGAAGTTGTGTTCATCGGTCAGGTAACCCGAGTGCTTGTCGCCCTCGTAATCCATGAACCACGTGTCGAACAGCTGCATCGACAGGAAGAACGTGCGGTCCTTGTTGAGCCACGGAATGAAGGTCGGGCGGTCGAGGCCGACGGACCACTTCATGATGTCGCTCTTGTCAACCCAGTCAGCCTTGCGCGTGTTGTTCACGAGTTCGTCGAACGTCCACGACGATTCGACGCGGAACACGATACCGGACCACGGCTCGAAGTAGTCGAACGACAGGCCCGGCGTGTGGGACTGCTTGTAGGACATCTTCACGTGGCCGCCGGTCAGCGCGTTCGTGCTGGCACGATAGAACAGCGTGGCGTCTTTCGCCGCAATCGCGCGCTGCGCGAAATCGGAAATCGTCGACACTTCACCCGTCAGGCTGTCAACCGCGGCGTCCTGGCTGCCGTTGGCGGCAATCTGGCCGATCGCGGCAGTCGGGTTCATGACCTGGATTGGAAAGCCCAGCGACGCCTGCGGGCAGACGCCATTCGGATCGAGCGCACCGCCGAAGCCTGCGAACGGATGGCCCGAGATGATGCCGCCGGTCAGGTCCGACACCGTACAGTCGACCTGGCCAAGGCCCAGATTTGCTGCGGTGTTCGCACCCAGCGGCTGGAACCCACCAAGGCCGGTGTTCATCACGTTGATGTTTTCGTACTGGAACACCGGGGTGTCGTTCCAACCGTAGTAGTACGAAGCAGCAATGTGCAGTTCACCCAGACGGAATTCCCAACGCAGGCCGCCTTCGGTGTTGCCGAGTTCCCAGTCCGGACGGTCGTCAATGCGCAGACCGGCCGGCGAACCAAAGCCGGCCGGCGAACGAGGATCGTTCGGGCCGCGGCTGCCGCAGACGTTGTCGTTGATGAACGCGCCACCCGGCAGACCGAGCGCCGCAGCCTTCTGCGAACGTTCGAGTTCAACTGCGGAACTCACGCAAGGCTCAACCGCAAAGAAGGTGTTGTACATCGCGAAAACGCTGATGTCCTTCGAAAACGGGTGGGCCCAACCCTGCGACGGGTTGCCGAGACCGACGCGCTGGAACTCGTCGAAGTTCCACAGGAACTGGATCGCGTTGTCAGTCGTCGGGCCGATGTTGCCGAACTTCCACTGTGCAGACGCGATCCACTGCGGGATGCGAAAGTCTTCGAACGAATCGAAGAAGAAGTGCTGGCCGAAGTCGACCGGGTTCACCAGATCCTGCATGCGGAAGAAGTCGGTCTTGCCCCACACGATCTGCTGCTTGCCAACGCGGAACCACCAGTCGCCGACCGTCGCGTCCGCATACAGTTCGCGGAACGGGTACAGGCGACCGCTCGATCCGGTGTTGTTCATCGCGACGTCCAGCGGATCGTCATCGAGGTCGTAGCACCGGATGCAGTTCAGTTCCATCTGGCTCGTCACCGCCGCGCCCGAGAAACCGCCAAGGTTCGCATTCGTCGGGCTGTACTTGCCCTGGCCCGGCGCACGATTGAGGATGGTCTCGAAATTGTTTGTGAGCCACGACGGATTCTGGAAGCCGTTGGTCACGATCTTCGACAGACCGCCGGTCATATTCAGCGGGCGACCAACTGTATTGAAGTGATTGCCCGTGGCGCGATTCTCATCACCGATTGCGTTGTTGTTGCCACCGCCGAAGTTGGCGTTGCCAAAACGAACGTTCTGGTAGATGTCGAAACCACCGAATTCGCGCGGTGCATTGTCATAGGTGAACGTGTCACCCATGTAGCTCGTGCCGCCGGCATTGCGCGCCGTGCCATGCCCGATCGAGTCGCCGTAGTAGTACGCGGCGTCGAACTCGGGACGGACCACCGTCACGAAGCTCAGGGTGTCGAAAATGCCGACGTCTTCGTAGTTGACTTCAGCGTTCAGTTCGAAGCGCTGTATCCACTGGTTAAGGTATGCCTCGCCGTTGCCTACGTTGGCTCGCGCTTCGGAGCTCAAGTAGCCTTCGAGTTTCACCTCGCCGCCGAGTGCGTCAATCAGAATTCGTGCCTCTGCGCTCGGTGCCACCAGCACCGCGGCAGAAAGCACGGACGCACCCAATGACAAAGCGCGCAAAGTGCTTTTCATCGCGTTATCTCCCATGTTTCCCCCTAGAAGTACACATGCGCCCTTCAGCGCCTGTGCGAGTTCACAGCCTCGGAATCTTCGCCATCCCTGCGCACCCGCCGATGCAGGTTCGGTATTCGAGACGAAGTGCCCCGATTTGCGGGCGAGTTTGGCATAGCTGTTGTAAACGGTAAACAGCATTTTGTGATTTGGCGCAAATTAGACGCATCTTAGTGGTGCGCAAGCAACAAACGAGGCTTGAACGATACTGATGTTGCGACGCCGCATCGGTGCGCCACCGGCCGGCGGCAGCCTGCCGTCGGGGGCGCGAACGCCGTGACGCCCGATTCTGGCGCGCAGGATCGAGGCTCACTGCGTGACTTTCTAGCTCCGTCATGTATACAAGTCAGCGCTTTGTCCGACGCGCGGCTGCCTGCCGGGCCGAAACGACGCGACAGTCGAAGCGGCGTCGTCCATCGGGGTGCAGCGACTTGTCTGCCCGTGTCGGTGACCGCAGCGAGGGAGACACCAGCCGCGCCTGGCGAGATGGCGATCGAGGTCCCGGATCGGCCGCTCAGGATGAGGAGCGCTGTCGCGGTGCCGTCCAGGCGAGGCCGCAAGACGATGAACCGCACGCCCGTTGCAGGCGGGTGAACAAGGGGACTGCGGCGCCCCCCTGACGCGCGTGGATCATGGACGGGGGCTCGCTTGCGGCGATTCCTCCCCTGTTCCTCCGTCCCTCGCACGCGCCTCGCGGTCGACGGCCGCGCAACGTTTGGCGGCAGCCCGTGTGTGCCTGGCGACCCAATCGCTCGTCCGGCGCCCGGCATGACGTTGCCTGATGGGGATTGACGCCGGCAGCGACGCGCGCGAGTGGCGCATCGACGATGTACCTGGTCCGGCTTCACGCCGACCGTCCGGCACTCGCGACTGCGGGCACGTTGAGGTTTGCGCCGTCGCGTCTTCTCCAACATGGCGGGCGGCGGGTCGGGCACGGCCAGCGCGTACGCAGGGCGCCGTCAGCTGCAGTGCCTTCATGCCGCCGCAGGATTCGAACCCACCGGTTTCCCGGGTGCGGAGTTCGAGGACCAGATGTACTATTTCGCCGGGCCACGCATGCCGTTGTCCGACCGCGCTTGCGGCATCGCGCGAGGGATGTCCGATTCCCGGTGCTGATGATGGGCACGGGCCGCAGCCATGAGCGTTTGATGACCGGGCGGTCCGCCGACGAGGTGGATCATTGACGACTTCAATCACAGAAAACGATACCCCATGACACCCGAAGATTTTCGAAAAGCCTGCGGCTTCTGGGCCAGCGGCGTCTCCATCGTCACGACGCGCGACGTCGATGGCAAACCCTACGGCCTGACGATGAATGCGGTGACCTCGCTGTCGCTGGACCCGCCGATGTTCGTGATCTGCGTCGACAACAAGTCGGACACGCTGGAGCCGATCAAGCGCAGCGGCCTCTTCTGCATCAACGTGCTGCAGCAGGACCAGCAGGCGCTTTCGAACGCCTTCGCCAAGAAGAACCCTGACAAGTTCGCCGAAGTCTCCTTCGATTGGGGGAAGTCCGGCGCTCCGCTGTTGACGGGCCGACTGATGGGCATCGAATGCAGTGTCAGTGCCACCCATCCCGGCGGCGATCACCACATCTTCGTCGGGACCGTCAGCGAGATCACCCGCCCGTCGGGCGATGATGCGCCGCCGATGCTCTATTACCGCGGCAAGTACGCCAATCTGGCGGGTTGAGGGCGCTGTGGGAATCGTCTGATTCTCACCGCCATCGCCCGTTTGGCGGCTTGTATGCAATGAACCCTTGTTGTTAAGGTAGGGCGGTTCCGAGGGGGAACGCCCGGCGCCAGCCGGGCGCGGTACATCCACTGAATTCCAAACAAATTCTAGAAGGCTCGCATGATGTTTAATCGCGCTATCCGCCGGCCGCTTGCGGTCATCGGGCAATCTCTGATTATCGCTGCCGTCGCCCTGCCGGCCATGGCGGCCCGCGAAGAGCAGATCGACCGTCGCACGCCGCTGGTCACCGACTTCATGGACGGGACCTACATGCCCGGCATGGAAGCCATCCTCGTCGCGGGCCCGCACGGGCTCCTCGGCAAACTGACCGTGACCGACGGCACTGCGCAACTCGAGAAGCTTGCGGGTGGCGACAAGATGGACTTCACGGCGCTCGAACGCATTTCCGACACGGCCGTGCTGCTCGGCACCTCGACCGGTCGTCTGTTTCGCTTCGAAGACGGCAAGATGACGGATCTCGGCAAGATCACCGAATACGACGAACCGGTGATGGACATCGCGTTCGCCAACGGCAAGGCCTGGGCAGTCGGCGCGCGCGGCATGCTCGCCCGCAGCGACGACGGCGGCGTGAAATGGGAGCAGGTCCAGATCGCCGAGGCCACACAGCCCACGGTGGCGTTGCCGGGCGCGAATGCCAGCGAGTGGTACTTCGGCGTCAGCAACCTGCTCATGGACACCGTGCAGTTCAACGCGACCAAGGGCGGCGCCCCGCTGGTCGTCGACACCGACTACACGATGTACCCGGATGAAGGCTTCATGCAGGTGATGGCCGATCTCGACGCCGAGCCGGCACCGTCCATCAGCTTCAAATTCGCGCCGGGCCCGGCCTTTCGTCCGGGCGACGTGTCGTGGAACGTGGTGCTGTTCGACGGCACCAACGTCACCCTGGCCGGCGAGTTCGGCATGATCCTGCAGAGCACCGACGGTGGCAGCACGTGGACGCGTCGCGACGCCGTCATCAGCCCGAAAGAGCCGGAACCGCCGTACTGGATTTCCGGCGCGCAGTCCGGCAACACGCTGTTCCTCGCCGGTGCGGCCGGTGCGATGCGCCGCAGCGACGACGGCGGGGCGACGTGGTCGCAGATCCCGGCCCCGAGCGCGGAAGGCATTTTCGGCGTCTCCGTGCTGAGCGACGGCAAACCGGCGATCGCCGGCGCCGTGGGCATGGTCGGCGTACTCAGTGGCCAGGACTGGTCGATTGCCGACCGCTCCGCCCTGCAGCTGCTGTCGTGGCTCAAGACCCCGGTAGAAATGCCGGACGGCTCGGTCGTGATGCTCGGTGGCCGCTCGACGGTGGTGACACTGAAGAACGGCGAGTGGACGCGCGTGCAGGTCTCGAACAAGAACTGAGACCCTTCCCACGCCGACCGGTACAGCGGCGCCTGCGGGCGCCGCTGTCGTTTCTGCCCTCCCTGCTTCCCCGATAAGAAAGGCCACCGATGTCGAGTCCTGTTCGCGAAGCCGCTGCCGTTCTGGTCACGACCGGGCCCGCCCACGACCTGCGGATACTGCTGGTCCAGCGCTCTCCGGCGTTGCGCTTCTTTGGCGGCTATTGGGCCTTTCCGGGTGGCGCGATGGAACCGACCGATCGCGCGACCGGCGATCTGGCACTCGCGAGCTGCGCGCTACGCGAACTGCTCGAGGAAACAGCGCTGGGCGCCGAGGCGCTGGGCCTCGAGCTCGGCGCCGCACGGGCGCTGCTCGCCGCTCTCGACGATGCACCGTCCCCGCCCGAAGATTGGATCACGCGCCTGCGCGGCGTCATCGACAGCGGTCGCTTCCAGCCCGTGTGCCGCATCACGACGCCCGCGCATTCGCCGATCAGATTCGCGACGGACTTCGTCCAGCTGCATCTCGACGTGCCGGGCGCCGTCGAACTCGATCAACGCGAACTGATAGCCGGTGCATTCATGTCGCCGACCGACGCGCTGGCGCAATGGCGGCGCGGCGAGCTGCCGATTGCGCCGCCCACCCTGCTGTTGCTCGAACTGCTGGCCGAACACGGCAGTCCCGCCTATGTCGAGCCGGCGGCCCGCATCGCCGACAGTTTCGAGAACGGCGAATTCCATCCTGCACGCTTTTCGCCCGGCATCTTCACCGCGCCGGTGCCGACACCGACGCTGCCGCCGGCGACGACCACGAACTGCTACATCGTCGGCGTGAACGATCTGTACGTGGTGGATCCTGCGGCGGTCGATGTCGAACATCAGCAGAAGCTGATTCGCAAGATCGAATCCCTGCAGCGCGCAGGCGCACGGCTGCACGGCGTCCTGCTGACGCATCATCACCCCGATCACGTCGGTGCCGCAGGCGTGTTGAGCCGTCATTTCGACGTACCGGTGCACGCCCACGCGCTGTGCTTCGCCCAACTCGACGACCAGGATTTCCAGCGCGGCCGGGCGCTGCGCGACGGCGACACGCTGGCGCTCGGCGCTGCACCCGACGGCTCGCCCGGCTGGCACCTCGACGTGCTGCATACGCCCGGCCACGCGCGCGACCATCTGTGCTTCATCGACAGCCGTTACCGCGCGGCGATCGTCGGCGACATGCTGTCGACCGTCTCGACGATCATCATCGACCCGCCCGAAGGCCATATGGCGACCTACCTGAACAGCCTCGAGCGCCTGCTCGGTACGCCGATGACGACGCTGTATCCCGCGCATGGCCCGGCCCATCGCGACGGCCACGCGCTGATTGCGCAGTTCCTCGCGCACCGACGCGCACGCGAACAGAAGATCGTCGAGGCGCTGGGCACCGCACCACAGAGTCTCGAAGCCTTGCTGAGCGTGGCCTATGGCGACGTGGCGCCGGCCGTGCACGGCGCCGCGCTGCGCTCGCTGCTCGCGGGACTCGAAAAACTCGAGGAGGACGGGCGCGCGAAGCGGCATGCGATGGGCTGGGTCAGCAGTGACTGAACCGGGCGCGTACTTTGCCAGCCACGGACTTGGGCACAAGCCCGGGATCGACACGTAGGTTGCTGTGAAAGTGCATTGTCCAGCGATCTTGGGGTGCCTGCTTGCAGCGCGAGCCTGGCCTCTCGTAGCCTGGATGAAGCGCAGCGAAATCCGGGATCGCGGCGGCGCCGCCGCTCATCTCCGGCACTCCTGACCCGTGGTCCTGCTGCCGCGGTTCAACGCCGTACACACACCCGATCCCGGATTCCGCGATGCTGCATCCGGGCTACGTCAGGCGATACCGATCATTCATGAGGCCGGGTGAGGCAGGTACGTCATGACCGTTGGGCTGACGCAGGAAGCCCAACATCCAACGCACGAGAAATGCTCGCAGCGTTAGCGACGCACAGGCGCCGCACCGATGCCGAGCGCCGGCCTGCGCATCCTGCGTTTGCGGAATTCGATTGGCACCACGGCGCCGCGCACCTCGAAGCGCTGCCCGTTGGGCTTTCTCCGTCAGCCCAACCGGTGACCGGAACGGATTTGCGCCCGCCGATTCAGCGCGTCAACTCTGCATGCCTGAAGCAGCTGACGAGGTGATCGTTGACGAGACCTGTCGCCTGCAGGTGCGCATAGATCACGGTGGAACCGAGAAACTTGAAGCCGCGCTGTTTCAGATCCTTTGCGATTCGATCCGACAGCGGGGTCGTTGCCGGCACGTCCGTCTGTTTGCGCCAGCGGTTGTCGATCGTCTTGCCATCGACGAAATCCCACAGATACGTACAGAAGCTGCCGAACTCGCGCTGCACGGCAAGGAACGCTTGCGCGTTGCCGATCGTCGCTTCGATCTTCGCGCGGTTGCGCACGATCGACGCGTCCTGCATCAGCTTCTCGACGCGCGCCGGCGTGTAGCGCACGACTTTGTCGGGATCGAATCCGGCGAAGGCGCGACGGTAGCCGTCGCGCTTGCGCAGGATCGTGTACCAGCTGAGCCCCGCCTGCGCGGATTCGAGCACCAGGAACTCGAACTGCGTCCGGTCATCACGGACCGGCACGCCCCACTCGCTGTCGTGATAGGCGACCATGCCGTCCTGCGTCGACAGCGCCCAATGACACCGCTCGCGACCATCAGGCGCCATCGCGTGCGGACTCAGCGCGGCGGCAGACGACTGGCGGCGTCGAGCCGGATCGCTTCACCGTTCAGATACGGATTGTCGATGATCGCCAGTGCGAGCTTCGCGTACTCCGAGGCCATGCCGAAACGCTTCGGATATTCGATCTGCATCTGGATGCCTTCGCGCACCTTGTCCGGCAGGCCACGCATCATCGGCGTTTCGAACAGACCCGGCGCGATGCAGTTGCAACGGATGCCGTCGCGCGCGAGGTCGCGCGCCACCGGCAGTGACAGGCCTACGACGCCGGCCTTGCTGGCGCCGTACGCCGCCTGACCCATCTGGCCGTCCCACGCCGCAATCGAAGCGGTGTTGATGATGACGCCACGTTCGCCGCTGTCGCCTTCCGGCGCGTTCTTCGTCATTTCGACGGCGGCCAGGCGCAGCACGTTGAACGTGCCGATGAGATTCACGTTGATGATGCGCGCGAAGTGGTCGAGCGGATGCGGCTCGCCCTTGCCAACCGTCTTCGCGGCGCTGCCGATGCCCGCACAGTTGATGCAGAAGTGGATGGCGCCGAAGGCCTCCATCGTATCCTTGATCGCTGCCTTGACCTCGTTCTCGTCGGTGACGTTGACATGTCGATAGATCGTCGCCGGACCGAGTTCGCGCGCGAGCGCGTGGCCGAGATCATCGCTCAAATCGAGAATGGCGACGCGCGCGCCGCCCTGTACCAGCGCTTCGACCGTCGCCCGGCCGAGACCCGATGCGCCACCGGTGACGACCGCCACCTTGCCCTGAACCTGCATGGAACCTCCTAACGCGGCGCCGCGGCGCCAATGGTGATGTCCCGCCGCGTCGCGCGGCGAAATTTTGTCGCTATGATACCGGCATCCGTTGCCGCCGCCAGAGACCGTGCCCTCTCGCCCCCACAGGAGCCCCGACATGAAACTCTACGATTTCGCACTGGCCCCGAATCCCCGCCGCGTCCGCATGTACCTGGCCGAAAAAGGACTCGAGGTGCCGAGCGTGCAGGTCAATCTGCGCCAGGGAGAACATTTCAAGGATGAATTCAGGGCCGAGAATCCGGCGCTGATCGTCCCGGCGCTCGTGCTCGACGACGGCACCCTGCTGACGGAAACGATGGCCATCTGCCGCTATTTCGAAGCCCTGCATCCCGCGCCGCCCCTGTTCGGCACGACGGCGCGCGAGCAGGCCGTGATCGAGATGTGGAACAGGCGCGCCGAGCTCGAGGGTTTTCTCGCGGTTGCCGAAGTGCTGCGAAATTCACTCGAACGCTTCAAGGACCGCGCCCTGCCCGGCCCGCGCAACCACGCGCAGATCCCGGCGCTCGTCGAACGGGGCAGGCTGCGCGTGCACGACTTCTTCGACACGCTGGACCAGCACCTTGCCAACAGCGCGTGCGTCGCGGGCGACGCTTTCTCGGTAGCCGACATCACGGCCTTCGTGACGGTGGAATTCGCGGGATGGGTCGAGGAGAAGCCGCGTGAGGATCACCGGCATCTGCTGCGCTGGCATGCGCAGATCGCAAGCCGGCCCAGCGCGCAAGCCTGAGCGCGGGAGAAACCCGTCTGCCGCACGTTGACGGCAGACGGGTTCGCTGTCCTACAGCAGTTCGAGGGCGACGGCGGTCGCTTCGCCGCCGCCGATGCAGAGGCTCGCGATACCGCGCTTCTGGCCGCGATCGCGCAGCGCATGGATCAGCGTCACGATGATGCGGGCGCCGGACGCGCCGACCGGGTGGCCGAGCGCGCACGCGCCGCCACGCACATTCAGCTTGTCGTGCGGAATCGACAGTTCCTTCATCGCCGCCATCGCGACGACCGCGAAGGCTTCGTTGACCTCGAACAGGTCGACATCGCCAACCGACCAGCCGACCCGCTTCATCAGTTTGCCGATCGCCGACACCGGCGCGGTCGTGAACCAGCCCGGCTCCTGCGCATGCGTCGAATGCCCGAGGATGCGCGCGAGCGGTTTCGCGCCGAGCGTTTTCGCATGCGCCGCGGAGGTCAGGATCACCGCCGCCGCGCCATCGGAAATCGAGCTCGAATTCGCCGCGGTCACCGTCCCGTCCTTCGCGAACGCCGGCTTCAGCTGCGGAATCTTGTCGAGCTTCGCCTTGCCGGGCTGTTCATCGGTGTCGACGACGACTTCGCTGCGACCGTCACGCACCGTCACCGGCACGATTTCGGCCTTGAATTCGCCGTTCTTGATCGCGCTCTGCGCCCGCATCAGCGAGGCGATTGCGTATTCGTCCTGCGCTTCGCGACTGAAGCCGTACTTGCGCGCGCAGTCTTCGGCATAGGTGCCCATCAGGCGGCCGCGCTCGTAGGCATCCTCGAGGCCGTCGAAGAACATGTGATCGAGCACTTCGCCATGGCCGAGGCGCATGCCGCCGCGGGCCTTCGGCAACAGGTAGGGCGCATTCGTCATGTTTTCCATGCCGCCGGCGACGACGACATTCGACGAGCCGGCGATGATGGCGTCATGGCCCTGCATCACGGCCTTCATGCCGGAGCCGCACATCTTGTTGATGGTCGTGCAGCCGGTGGCCAGCGGCAGACCTGCGTCGATGGAAGCCTGTCGGGCCGGCGCCTGGCCGAGACCGGCCGGCAGCACGACGCCCATGATCGTCTCGTCGACGGCTTCGGGCTTGATGCCCGAACGTTCGAGCGCAGCCTTGATGGCCGCGGCGCCGAGCTTCGGTGCCGTGATATTCGTGAAGACACCCTGCATGCCACCCATCGGCGTACGGGCGATGCCCGCGATTACGACGCCGTTTTCCATCACGCTTCCTCCAGATTCTGTGGGATTTATCGAAAGTCCGATTACGACACGCGCCAGCGCCGTCGGGCGGGCAATGGCACCTGGTCAGGCGTCCGGGCTGCACGCCCCGGCGCCGCCATCCGGCCACGTAGCGGACGCTCGCTGTTGTAGCGGCCGCGCACGGCGAAATCGAAAGCAGATCGCGAGTCTAAATAGCTGGACACGAATGCGCCACCGGCCGGGCATGCCGGCGGCCGCCGCGGTCCAGCTAGCCGGGCCCTGACACCCGGCCGTGGCGTGACTCAGGCCGCCGGCCCGAGCAGCCGCTCGACGATTTCGTCGGCGATCGGCAGCGCCGCGGTGGCCGCCGGCGACGGCGCATTGCAGACATGCAGGGTGCGCGGCGTCCGCCGCAGCAGGAAATCGTGGATCAGCTTGCCGTCGGGACTCACCGCCTGGGCCCGGATCCCTGACTTGTAGGGCTCGAGATCCGCCAGCGTCAGCGACGGGCAGTACCGCTGCACGGCGCGCAGATACAGTCGCCTGCTGAGTGCGCAGCCCAGTTCCGTCAGCCCGGCGCGCGGGTAGCGCGCGAGCACGCGCCACAGGCCCGGGTAACGCATCGCATCGAACGCATCGCGCGCAGTGAGGGCCGTCTTGCGGTAGTCCTCGCGCGCCAGCGCCAGCATTGCGCTCGGACCGACCGTGATGCCGCCGTCGATCATGCGCGTGAGATGAATCCCGAGAAACGGCAGCGCCGGATCGGGTACCGGGTAGATCAGATGCCTGATCAGGCCCTGTCGCGCGGCCGGCAACGCGTAGTAGTCGCCGCGAAACGGCACGATCGCGAAATCCGTCGGCTGACCGCTCGCGCGCAGCATGCGATCGGCCTGCAGGCCTGCGCAGACGACGACGCGCCGCGCGCTGATGCCGGCACCGCTGGTCTCGACATAGACCACCGAGGTTTCTTCGCGTATCGCCCGCACCTCGACGCCGAGGCGCAGTTCGCCGCGCTCGGCGATGCCCGATGCGAGACTGCGGCACATCGCGGGATAGTCGACGATCCCGGTCTCGGTGACGAGAATGCCGCCAACGCCGGCAATCGACGGCTCGATGTCGCGCAGTTCGGGGCCTTCGACGAAACGCACCGGTACGCCGTTGCGTTCGGCGCGCTCGAACAGCGTACGCAACCGCGGCATTTCGGCGTCGTCGACGGCGACGATCAGCTTGCCGCACTGCTCGTAGGCAATGCCGTGCTCGCGGCAGTAATCGACGGTGCGCGCGAGTCCCGCGCGACACAGGCGGGCTTTCAGACTGCCCGGTTCGTAATACACGCCGGC
The DNA here is from genome assembly GCA_001464935.1 of Gammaproteobacteria bacterium Ga0077536. GTDB lineage: Bacteria > Pseudomonadota > Gammaproteobacteria. The sequence goes on along the minus strand of LNEL01000064.1, from coordinate 171,250 downwards.
ATGGATGACGCCGCTGTTGTGGCCGGTCTGGTGGGCCGCAACGCCCGCTTCCTTGTCGACCACGACCACCGAGGCACCCGGATCACGGACCTGCAGCGCGCGCGCGACGGCGAGTCCGACGATGCCGGCGCCAATGATTGCATAGTCCCAGGTCACGGCCATCGCGCACTCCTGCCGGCCGTCGCGTCGCGCAGGACGCATCGCCGCCGGGCTATCGGTTCCAGAGATCTTGCACCTGCTTGCCGCGCCGTGATGGCCGCGGTCAGGGCCCGAATGATAGCCCGAACCGCGCGCCCCCTCACGTCGCGTCCCGTCGCTCAGGGTGCGTCGGGCGGCAGCAGCACCTTGCCGGGATTCATCAGGCCCAGCGGATCGAAAGCCTGCTTCAGGCGACGCATCAGTTCGATGGCGAGCGGACCTTCGACATCGCGCAGCAGTTCCCGCTTGAGCTTGCCGACGCCATGCTCGGCACTGAAGCTGCCGTCGAGCACGCTCGCGGCTTCGTGCACCAGCGTCGACACGGCTTCGGCATGAGCTGTCTTGAACGGCACCGGATCCGCGTCTGCCGGCGCAAGCACGTTGAAATGCAGGTTGCCGTCGCCGACGTGGCCGTACACCGACAGCCGCGCCGTCGGCACGTGCGCGAGCACGGCGCTGCGTGCCGCGCGTTCGAGCGCGGGCAGGCGGTCGATCTGCACCGACACGTCGTGCTTGACCGAACCACCGAGCTGCTTTTCTGCCGCGGGAATGGTTTCGCGCAGGCGCCAGCACGCGCGTCGCTGCGTCTCGTTCTGCGCGAGCACCGCGTCGCGCACCAGGCCCTCGTCACTCAGTGCGAGCAACGCGCGCTCGAAAGTCTCGCGCAGGCCGTGACCTTCGCCCGCCGCGATTTCGACGAGCACGTGTGCGGGTGACACGACCTGCGGCGCGCTCGTGTCCGGCACGTTCGCGAGGACCAGTGCCAGCGACTCGCCACTGATGTATTCGAACGAAGTCATGGCGTCGCCGAGCCGGTGTCGAAGGGCGGCGAGCACGCGACAGGCCGCGGCGAGGTCGTCGACCGCGAGCCACGCCGTCTCGCGCTGGGACTGGGCGGGGAACAGCTTCAGCACTGCCGCGCTGATGATGCCGAGCGTGCCCTCCGCGCCGATGAAGCAGTGCTTCAGATCGTAGCCCGTGTTGTCCTTGCGCAGCACGCGCAGGCCGTCCCACACGCGGCCGTCGGGCAACACGACTTCGAGGCCGAGCACGAGATCGCGCGCCGTGCCGTAGCGCAGGACCGCCAGCCCCCCGGCATTCGTCGACAGCGCGCCGCCGATCTGCGCGCTGCCTTCGGAGCCCATGCTCAACGGAAACAGCAGCCCGGCGTCGTGCGCCGCAGCCTGCACGCTCGCGAGCGTCGCGCCCGCCTCGACCGTCAGCGCAAAGGCGCTGGCATCGACGCGGCGCACGCGGGTCATGCGTTCGAGCGAAATGACGACCTGTTGCCCCGACTCGTCGGGTGTCGCGCCGCCACAGTAGCCGGTGTTGCCGCCCTGCGGGACCATCGCCACGCCGTGCGCGTGGCACCAGGCCACGGCCGTCGCGAGGGCATGCGTAGAATCCGGTCGCAGCACCGCTGCCGCGCGCCCGCGATAGAGCCGGCGCTCGTCGACGAGATAGCGTTCGAGATCGGCAGGCGCGCTCAGGACACCCGGCGGACCCAGCAGGTCACGCAGGGCAGCGAGGTCCGGCGCCGTCACGCGTGCGCCGTGAGATTGATGTCGGCGGTGTAGGCTTCGCAGCGGTCGAGGAAATTGCGGGCCGTCTTCGGCATCGGCACGCGCGCAAACGCGACCCACTCGATGATTTTCTTGCCCTCGCGAATCAGATCGAGTCCACGCTCCGCATACGGATGGAACTCGCCGGCGGGACTCATGACCGGCTCGAAGTGATAGAGATCGTCGCCGGTGGCGACGAACTCGGGCCAGACGTGGAAGATGGCCGGATCGGTCTTCATCGTCTCGCTTTCGAGTTTGGCCGCCACCGCAAACGCCGTGATGCGCTGACGCACGCCGGGGAAGTCGGGCAGACCGTCGAAGGTTTCGACGAGCTTGCGTGCGATCTGGTCGATGCACGACATGCTCTGGGCAATCTTGATGTAGCGCGATTCGTAGAAATCGCGGATCGGCATGTAGAACGCCTTCAGCGGTTCGCCCCACAGTTCATCGAGGCCTTCTTCGCCGCTGTAATGCAGCACCTGCTTGCCGAGATCGAACGCTTCGAGAAAGCAGGATTCGCATTCGCGCAGCAGTTCGTTGTCGTAGTGGATTTCGATGCCGCGCTGGCGCAGTTCGAACAGGATGTTGAAGATGTCCGAGCCGCGGTTCAGCAGCGCGCCGGCGAGCATCGCCGCGTTGACGCGGCGCCGGTGCGGTTCGGTCTGCCGGTCGTAGGCTTCGCGCGCGTCCTTGAGCTTGTAGCCCGGGGTGTTGATGCCGGGTTCGGTGTGATGGAAAACGCGCTTGGTCAGCTGGTCGATCAGTTCGCGGCGGGCCACGTCTTCATTGGCGGGCACATCGTAATGGCGAATCCAGTAGCCGTCGTAACAGACGCACCGTTTGCCGTTGTGTTCGCGAATCGTACCGTCCGGCACCGGGGCGGTTGGCGTTGCGCTCATGTCGGCCACCATCTGTGCGTTGTGCTTCATACACCCTCGACCGTGAATCGCTGGTGTCTACCGTGCTGGATGATCATGCGCTGACCCCTGATACGTCGGCGGCGCGCCCGCCTGCAGGGAGGGGGTGACGCCGGGCGCCTATGATACAAACTAAATTGCGGCACCTGCACACTGCCGAAACAAAGTTTTTTGCACCCGCTCCGGTAGCGGCTCCCGGCCTGAAACCTGTGGTATAAGCCGCGCCTGACCCACCACGAAGCCGGCACCATGCCCCAGTTCCCGCTTGACGGCACCGAGTTGCGCGACAACTTCCGGTATTTCACCGCCATTCAGGTGCGCTGGAATGACCTGGACGCCTACCGGCACGTCAACAATGCGCGCTATCACGCCTTTTTCGACTCCGCGATCATGCACTGCCTGACCGTTGACGGGGGCTTCGACCTGCTCGACGGACCCGTCGTTCCATTCACGGTCGAGAACCTGTGCCGCTTTCACCGCGCGCTGTCGTTTCCCGATCTGGTCGAGGCCGGACTGCGCGTCGCCCGCCTCGGCAGCAGCAGCGTGCGCTACGAACTCGGCCTGTTTCGGGCCGGCGACCCGCTGGTCTGCGCCACGGGCTACTTCGTGGACGTGTTCGTCGGGCGCGAGGATTCGCGTCCCTGCCCGCTGCCGCCGGCCATTCGCGCGCACCTGGCACGATTCACGGTCTGAGCATACCGGCGGTTGAACCGTCGGCCACCCATTCGAGAGATTTGCCAGGAGGTTTGCATGGGCCCGTTGAACGGCGTGAAGGTGGTCGAATTCGCGGGCATTGGCCCGGGTCCGATGTGCGGCATGATGCTGGCTGACATGGGCGCGACGGTGCTGCGCATCGATCGCAAGATTCCGGTCACGCACTACGCCGGCCAGGCCTGGGACTCGTACAACCCCGGTCGCTATGGCGTGCTGAACCGCGGCAAGCAGTCGGTGACGCTGAACCTGAAGACGGCCGACGGCGTCGCCGCCGCGTTGCGTCTGCTGGACGGCGCCGACGCCCTGATCGACCCGTTCCGCCCCGGCGTGATGGAAAAGCTCGGCCTCGGGCCGGACGTCTGCCTCGCACGCAACCCGCGCCTCATTTTCGGGCGCATGACCGGTTTCGGCCAGAGCGGGCCGCTCGCGCAGGCCGCCGGTCACGATCTGAATTACATCGGGCTGTCGGGCGCCCTGCACGTGATCGGGCGCCCCGGCGAACCGCCGGCGCCACCGCTCGCCTATGTCGGCGACTTCGGGGGCGGCGCCTGCATGCTGGCGTTCGGCATCGCCTGCGCACTGTTCGAAGCCCGCGGTTCCGGCCACGGGCAGGTGATCGACGCCGCCATGACCGAAGGTTCGGGTCTGCTCGCGTCGATGATGTACGGCATGTACGCGCAGGGCGCCTGGCAACCGAAGGGCCGCAACCGCATCGACGGCGGCGCGCACTTCTACGATGTCTACGCGTGCAGCGACGGCCAGTACGTGACGATTGCCGCGGCCGAACCGCAGTTCTACGCCGAACTCCTGCAGCGCATGGGCCTCGACGATCCGGCGCTCGTGGACGAACGCATGAACCCCGATCGCTGGCCCGAATTCAAGGCACGCTTTGCGGCCGTGTTCAGGACGCGCACGCGCGAGGAGTGGAGCCGGCTGCTCGAAGGCACGGACGTGTGCTACGCGCCGATGCTCGACTTCACTGACGCGCCGCGCCATCCGCACAGCGTGGCGCGCGGCGCGTTCATCGAGATCGACGGTGTCGTGCAACCGGCGCCGACGCCGCGCTTCAGCCGCACCGCCCCCGAAGTGCGCAATCGCCCACCGCTCGCCGGGGAGGACAATCGCAAGGCGCTGCTGGCCTGGGGTTTCAGCGCCGGGGACATCGACGCGCTGGCGGCCAGCGGCGCGCTGTAATGCGCGCCGCGGCGGCGCGTCAGTCCGCGCCCGACGCCCCCGGCAGGCGATAGTCGCCGAGCCGCTTGCGCAATTCGAGCTTGCTGAGCTTGCCGGTCGCCGTGTGCGGCAGATCGGCGACGAACATCACGTCGTCGGGGATCCACCACTTCGCGACGCGGCCGTCGAGCCACTCGAGCAGTTCCTCGCGCGTCGCCTGCATGCCAGGTTTCAGCACCACGACGAGCAGCGGGCGTTCCTGCCATTTCGGATGGGCCACGCCGATCACGGCGGCCTCGGCGACGGCCGGGTGGCCGACCGCGGTGTTCTCCAGATCGATGGAGCTGATCCATTCGCCACCGGACTTGATGACGTCCTTCGCGCGATCGGTGATGCGCATGAAGCCGTGCGGATCGATGCTGCAGACGTCGCCGGTGACGAACCAGCCGTCGGGTTCGTGCGCCCCGCCCTGCCCTTCGAGACGGTAGTAGTCACGGCAGATCCAAAGCCCACGCACTTTCAGCGCGCCGACCGCGACGCCATCCCATGGCAGTTCCCGGTTGTCCTCGTCGGTAATCTTCAATTCGACGCCGGGAATCGCCCGCCCCTGGCTCAGCATCTGCGCGATCCGCTCGTCGCCGGCCCACGCGCTGCTGGCGCGCGTGTCCGCATTGACCGTGCCCAGCGGGCTCATTTCCGTCATGCCCCACGCATGCAGCACACGCACGCCGTGGCGGTCGCGGAACTCTTCCATCATCGACAGCGGGCAGGCCGAGCCACCGATGACGAAGCGCGACAGCGGCGCGAGCGAGCGGGCGCTCTCGCGGGCGTAGGCGAGCAGCGGCAGGCACACGGTCGGCACGCCAGCGGAGATCGTCACGCCTTCCATCGTGATCAGATCGGCGAGGATCTGCGGATTGCTGAGCGTCGGCCCCGGAAACACGAGTTTCGCGCCGACCAGCACCGCGGCGAACGGCAGGCCCCAGGCGTTGACGTGGAACATCGGCACGATCGGCAGGATGCCGTCGGTCGCCGACAGGCCGCAGGTATCGGGCAGCGACGCGGCATAGGCCATCAGCACCGCCGCGCGGTGATTGTAGAGCACGCCTTTCGGATTGCCCGTCGTACCGGACGTGTAGCACAGGCCGCTCGCGGTCTTCTCGTCGAGTTCGGGCCAGTCGTAGCGATCGGCCTCGCCTTCAATCAGCGTTTCGTAACACAGCGCGTTCGGGAGTGTTGTCTGCGGCATGTGAGCCGCGTCGGTCATCACGATGTACCCACGCACACCCGGGCAGCGCGCGGCGAGCTGTTCGAGTTTCGGCACGAAGGCGACGTCGGTGAAGATCCATTCGTCTTCGGCGTGATTGACGATGTATTCGATCTGCTCGTCGAACAGCCGCGGGTTGATCGTGTGGCACACCCGCCCGCTGCACGAAATCGCGTAATACAGCTCGAGGTGCCGATAATCGTTCCAGGCCAGCGTGCCGATCCGCGCCGAGGGTTTGGCGCCGAGACGATCGAGCGCGTTCGCCAGCTTGCGCGCGCGCCGGAAGGCGTCGGCAAAACGATAGCGATGACGCGGATTGTCCGCCGTCACCGACACGATCTCCTGCATCCCGTGGTTGCGTTCGCCGTGGCGCATGATCATCGTCAGCGTCAACGGCATATCCATCATCAATCCCAGCATCGCAGTGCTCTCCCGATCGGTCGTGTGGGTGGCGCCGCCGCGCGCGGGCGGCAGCCGGGGCCGCCGGCTGGCTCGCCCGAAGTCCTGCATGCTAGAGTCCGGCCATGCCTGTGGACAAGCTGACCATTCCGATGCCGGACGACTGGCACCTGCATCTGCGCGACGGCGACATGCTGGCCGCGGTCCTGCCCGCGACCGCGCGCGACTTCGGTCGCGCCATCGTGATGCCGAACCTGAAGCCGCCGGTCACGACGGCCGCGGCCGCCGGCGCCTACCGCGAGCGCATCCGCGCGCTGCTGCCGGCGGGCAGTGATTTCGAGCCACTGATGACCTGCTACCTGACCGACAACACCGACCCGGCCGACCTGCGCGCCGGTGCTGCCGCCGGCATTTTCACCGCCGCGAAGCTGTATCCGGCCGGCGCCACCACCAATGCCGACGCCGGCGTGACCGCCGTCGGGAAACTGCAGCCCGTGCTCGAATGCATGCAGGACATCGGGCTGCCGCTGCTGATTCATGGCGAAACCACCGATCCGGCGGTCGACGTGTTCGATCGCGAGGCGGTGTTCATCGACGCCACGCTGGCGCCGCTGCGCCGGGACTTTCCGGCCCTGAAAATCGTGCTCGAACACATCACGACCCGTGAGGGCGTGCAGTTCGTCGAGGCGGCGCCGGGGCCGACCGCGGCGACGATCACCCCGCATCACCTGATGATCAACCGCAACGCGATGTTCGAGCGCGGCATCCGGCCGCACATGTACTGTCTGCCCGTCGCCAAGCGCGAAGTGCATCGGCAGGCGCTGCGCGCGGCGGCGGTGTCGGGCAATCCGCGCTTCTTTCTCGGCACGGATTCGGCACCCCATCTGCGCACCGCGAAGGAGCACGACTGCGGCTGTGCCGGGATGTTCAACGCCCCCTGCGCGCTGGCGTGCTACGCGCAGGTGTTCGACGAAGAAGGCCGGCTCGAGCGCCTCGAGGGGTTCGCGTCGCGCTTTGGCGCGGCGTTCTACGGCCTGCCGGTCCACCAGCGCACGGTCACACTGGTGAAGACCGGCGGCGAACCGCCGGCTGACGACTGGCCGACCCCGCTCGGGCCCGTGCGCGTGTTCGCGCCGGCCGACTCGCTGCGCTGGCGGCGGCTGGCCGCCTGACGCACGCGACCGCCGAACGATGACCCCGCCACCGTCGGGCGGCGACGCCCGGTCGCTCGTCGAACTCGATCGGGCGCTGCTGTGGCACCCGTACAGCACGATCGTCGATCCACCGCCGGTGTTCGCGGTGACACGCGCCGACGGCGTCCGCATCGAACTCGCCGACGGCACCCGTTTGATCGACGGCATGTCGTCGTGGTGGTCGGTGATACACGGCTACAACCATCCGCGGCTGAACGCCGCCGTCGAGGCGCAACTCGCCAGCATGGCGCACGTGATGTTCGGCGGTCTCACGCACGAGCCCGCCGTGCGCCTTGCACAACGGCTCGTCGACATCACGCCCGCCCCGCTGTCGACGGTGTTCTTCAGCGATTCGGGATCGGTGGCGGTCGAAGTCGCGCTGAAGATGGCCATCCAGTACCAGGCCGCACGCGGCCGTCCGGCGCGCCAGAAGCTGCTGACGGTGCGCGGCGGTTATCACGGCGACACCTTCGGTGCGATGTCGGTCTGCGATCCGGTGACGGGCATGCACACCCTGTTCAACGCGGTGCTGCCCGCGCAGGTGTTCGCGCCGCGGCCCGCGTGCCGCTTCGACGGCGAGTGGCATGAATCCGATATCGCCGAGACCGCACGCCTGCTCGCGGCGCATCGCGACGAACTCGCCGCCGTCATCATCGAGCCCGTGGTCCAGGGCGCCGGTGGCATGTGGTTCTATCATCCGCAGTACCTCGCGCGGCTGCGCGAGCTGTGCGACGAGCACGAGGTGCTGCTGATCGCGGACGAGATCGCGACGGGGTTCGGCCGGACCGGGCGGCTCTTCGCCTGCGAGCATGCCGGTATCAGCCCTGACATCCTGTGTCTCGGCAAGGCCCTCACCGGCGGCTACCTGACGCTCGCGGCGACGCTGACGACGCGCGTCGTCGCCGAGACGATTTCGCACGGCGAACCGGGCGTGTTCATGCACGGCCCGACTTTCATGGCCAACGCCCTGGCCTGCAGCGTCGCGCTCGCGAGCATCGAGGTGCTGCTGGCACAGCCGTGGCAGTCGCGGATAGCCGCCATCGAACGCGCGCTCGCGGCCGGCCTCGCGCCCTGCCGCGATCTGCCGCAGGTCGCGGACGTGAGGACGCTGGGCGCCATCGGCGTGGTCGAACTGCACCGGCCGGTCGACATGCGCGCACTGCCGCCGCAGTTCGTCGCACGCGGCGTCTGGGTGCGCCCGTTCGGGCGCCTCGTCTACGTGATGCCGGCGTACATCATGGACGACGCCGATATCGCAACCCTGACTGCGGCGATCTGCGAGGTCGTCGGATCGCTGCGTTGAAGCAGGGGCTCCCCTTGACCCGCGTCCGGCCTCAGGCCGCGCGTTCGACCTCGATCTCCGCGCAGGCCTCGCCCGCCGCTTCTGCCACACCGGCATGCGTGATCTGGCCGCGAAAGACATTGAGGCCACGGCGCAGATGGAGATCCTGCGTCAGCCCGGTGCGATAGCCGAGATCGGCGAGTTTGAGCACGAACGGCAAGGTCGCGTTGTTCAGGGCCTGCGCCGAGGTGCGCGGCACGGCGCCCGGCATGTTGGCCACGCAGTAGTGGACCACGCCGTCGATGATGAACGTCGGGTTCGCATGCGTGGTCGGCCGGCTCGTCTCGACGCAGCCCCCCTGATCGATCGCCACGTCGACGATCACGCTGCCCGGCTTCATCTGCGGCAGCATGTCGCGCGTGACGAGTTTAGGCGCGGCGGCGCCGGGCACGAGCACGGCCCCGATCACGAGATCGGCGGCCCGAATCGACTGTTCGAGGCTCTCGCGCGTGGCGTACAGGGTGTTCAACTGGCCGCCGAACTGCGCTTCGAGCGCGCGCAGCCGCGGCAGCGATTTGTCGATCACGGTGACGCGCGCCTGCAGGCCCAGCGCCATCTGGATCGCATTGGTGCCGACGACACCGCCCCCGATCACGAGCACGTCTGCCGCGGCGACACCCGGCACGCCGCCGAGCAGCACGCCGGCCCCGCCCATCTCGCGCTCGAGACAGCGCGCGCCGGCCTGGATCGCCAGCCGACCGGCCACTTCGCTCATCGGTGCGAGCAGCGGCAGCGAGCCGTCGGCGGCCGTCACCGTCTCATACGCGATGCCGGTGACGCCGGTCGCGGCCAGCGCGCGGGTCAGCGTGGGATCGGCCGCAAGGTGCAGGTAGGTGAACAGCACGTGCCGGGCCTCGAGCATCGCAACCTCGACGGGCTGCGGCTCCTTGACCTTCACGATGAGCTCCGCCCCCGCAAAGACCTCGGCCGCAGTGCCGACGATGCTCGCCCCGGCCTGACGGTAAAGCTCGTCGCCGGCATTGATGCCGGCGCCGGCGCCCTGCTCGATCAGCACGACGTGGCCGTGCGCATGCAACTCCCGCACGCTGCCCGGGGTCAGACCTACCCGGTACTCGTTCGGCTTGATTTCCTTCGGTACTCCAATCCGCATGAGTTCCCCCGGGTTGGCGTCGGCCGCGGCGCGGCGCTCTGTGCCTGCACAAGATTAGACGGTTCGAGATCGAATTGGCTTGTGAAATCGGCAGATTCAACGCCCGATATGCAATTATCTGCGAACGATGAGCCGGTTTCCCGAAGATTACGTAACAATGCCATGAACCTCGACCGCACCGACCGCGCCATCCTCGCCGCCCTGCAGGCCGACGGCCGCCTGAGCAACGTCACGCTCGCCGCACAGGTCAATCTGTCGGAATCGGCGTGCCTGCGCCGCGTCCGGCAACTGGAGGAGGCCGGCATCATCGCGCGCTTCGTGATGCTGGTGGACCAGGGCAAGGTCGGCTATCCGAGCGATGTCTTCGTCCAGATCAGCCTGCACCGGCAACAGGGCGAAGACCTCGAGCGCTTCGAGGCCGCGGTGCGCGACGTGCCCGAAATCATGGAGTGCTACCTGATGACGGGCGACGCGGACTACCTGTTGCGCGTCATCGCATCCGACGCCGCCGACTTCGAGCGCATCCACACCCGGCTGCTGACCCGCCTGCCGGGTGTCGCCCGCGTGCACTCGAGCTTCGCCTTGCGCACGGTGATCAAGAAAACCGACATCCCGGTGCGCCCGTGAGCACGCCGCCGCCGCCGGGAGGCTATCAGCCCGGGTTCTCGGACGCCGTGCAACGCGCGCTCGCGAAATGGCCGAACGTGCCGGCCTGCTATGGATTCCTGGCGCTGGACCGGCGCGGCCGCTGGCGCGTCGACGGCGGCGTGATCACGCACCCCGGCGCGGTGGCATTCCTGAACAGCCACTATGCGAGCGATGGCAGCGGACGCTGGTACGTCCAGAACGGACCGCAGACGGCATACGTCGACCTCGACCTCGCGCCGTGGATCCTGTCGGTCGCACCCGGTGGCGTGCTCAGCACCCACACGGGTGTGCAGGTCGACGCATTCGGCGCGCTGTTCGTGACCGACGCGGGCGACGTCCTCGTCGAGACCCCGCTGGGCCTCGCCGCGATCGCCGATCGTGACCTTGCGCTGTTCGCCGGCGGCTTGCGGACCCCGGACGGCAGCGAGGCGCTGGACATGCTGGCCGGCCTTGGCACTGACGCGGAGGCGATACTCGCCACCGCCGACGGCGCTCCCCATGCTGTCAGCCGGGTCGGCGAGGCGGCGCTGCTCGCCCGCTATGCCATCGAGCGGCGGCCGCGCGCGTGATCCCCGTTCACGACGACAATCCGATCGACATCACGCCCCTCGTCACCTACGGCCTGATTGCCGCCTGCGTGCTCGCGTTTCTGTGGCAGCTCGGACTCGACGAACAGGCCGGGCAACTCGCAGTGTATCGCTATGGAGTGGTGCCGGCGGTCCTGCTCGGCGAGGCGGAACTGCCGCCCGGCGTCGCGGCGGTGCCGCCGGCGCTGACGGTCCTGTCATCGATGTTCCTGCACGGCGGGTTCATGCACCTGGCGGGCAACATGCTGTACCTCTGGATCTTTGGCAACAACATCGAAAATGCCCTCGGGACGACCCGCTACCTGATCTTCTATGCCGCCTGCGGCCTCGCGGCGGCACTGGCCCAGACCTTCAGCGCGCCGGCGTCGACGATTCCGATGATCGGTGCCAGCGGCGCCATTTCAGGCGTGCTCGGGGCTTATCTGCTGTACTACCCGCACGCCCGCGTGACCGTGTTGATCCCGCTCGGCATCTTCCTGCACACCGTGCGCTGGCCCGCGGGCTGGGTGCTCGGCGCGTGGTTCGCACTTCAGGTGGGCAGTTCGCTGATGAGCGATCCGTCACAGCCGGGCGTAGCCTGGCTGGCCCATGTGGGTGGCTTCGTGGCCGGTCTCGCGCTGGCCGGGGCGCTGCGCGCGGCCCGCGCGCGGGCCTGAAGACGCGCCGACAATTATCAGATTGTTTCGATGATGGGATCGTAAGCCACTGTCTTTTAAATATACTATGCAGGTGAACGAAGGTCGGAGCACCAAGGAAAAGGACATCGGATGAGCTCCCTGCAACCCCTGGAGTCGAACCGCACCATGGAGCTGAGCGACACCGCCATCCTGAACGTCCGCGGCAAGCAGCTCGAACAGCTGCTGCGGGACAGCTCGCTGGAGTGCGGGCTGGGCCTGACCGCGCTCGGGCTGGCCCTGCTCGCGCTCGTCGGCACGGTCCCGGTCATCGCCCTCGGCGCCTGGGCCGGTACCGTCGCGCTCAGCTACGCGCTGCGCTATGCGCTCGCCGCCGGATTCCGGCGCGCGAGCGGCACCTCCCAGCTCGGACCGCGCTGGTATCCGCTGTTCGTCACCACCGTGCTCGGCACCGCGCTCGCATGGGGCGCAATGGCCGCGTGGCTGTCGGCCACCCGCGGCCTCGGCCCGAGTGAACCGATTCTGCTGCTGGCGCTGGCGGTCACCGTGCTGTCCGTCACCTTGCAGGCGGGATCCTTGCCCTGCGCCTTCGCGAGCATCTGTGGCGCACTGCTGCCACCGGCGTTCGGCCTGCTGATGCTCGGCACCCGCGAAGCACTGGCCACCGCCATCGCGCTCGTGTTCGCCGGCGTGGTCGCCCTGCTCGGCGCGCGGCTGCTGCGCCAGCGCATCTGGGAAGCCGGCATGCGGCAGGGCGAGAACGAACAGCTGCGCAGTTACCTCGATCAGCGCCGCGATCAGATCGACAAGCTCAACGTCGAACTGAAGACGACCCAGGGCAAGCGCGAGCAGGTCGAACAGAATCTGCGGCGCAGTGCCGCCGACCTCGGGCTGCTGCAGGGCAAGGCCAAGGCGCTGGCGGAAACCCTTGAACGCATCTCGCCACTGGACCAGGTCACGGGGCTCGACAACCGGCGCCACTTCGACCAGACCTTCCAGGCTGAATGGCGCCGTGCTGCGCGCGACTCGAAAGCGGTGTCGATGCTGATCGTCGACATGGACGACTATGAAATCTACGTCGAAACCTACGGCCAGCAGTCGGCGGACGCCCTGCTGAAGCGGATTGGGCAGACGCTCAAAGGCTTCGGCCGCCGGGCCGGCGACGCGGCGGGCCGTTACGACGAGTCACGCGTCGTGCTGCTGCTGCCGGGCTGCGACGTGCGCAACGCCGCCCGCATCGCCGAAGCCATGCGCAAGCGCGTCGAAGGGCAGAACATCCCGCACGCGAATGCGCGCGGCCGCAGTTCACTGACGGTTCACATTGGCGTTGCGATGCTGAAGCCGACGCGCACGATGTTGCCGGTGGAGCTGATCAAGCGCGTCGAAGCGGCGCTCTACGAGGCCCGCTTCCAGGGCGGCAACAAGGTCATCACTTACCAGCCGTTGAGCAAGCTGAAGCTGGAGCGCTGGGACCTGCCGGCCGATGGACCGCTGAACGAACAGTCGATGATGCAGAAGCTGCTGGTATGGGGCTATGACACCACCAAGGAACTGCTGCCGCCGGGCAGCGTCGTCGAGCCGCAAATCCTGCGCGAAGAACTCGTGGTCGCGATTCTGACCGGCGAGCTGAAGATCGACATCGAAGGACACGCGATGACGGTCAAGCCCGGCGACTGCGCCTTCATCCCGGTCGGCGTGGAAGTCGGCATGGAAGTCACCGGCAGCAAACCGGTGCTGAAGTTCACGGCCGCCAAGCATAAATAAGCAAGGGCGCGTCCCGCGCCCGATTCCTCTCACGTTACCCAGGAGACCATGCATGAAACGACTGGTGTTGGCCGCGGCCGGCCTGCTCACCGTTGGAACCGCCACTGCCCAGGAAGCGCTGTTGAGCACAGACGCACAGAAGAGCAGCTATGCGATCGGACTGACCACCGCGCAGAGCATTTCGCGCCAGGGCGTGCAGCTCGAACTCGATTCGTTCACGCTCGGCGTGCGGGATGCGCTCGATGGCACGAAGCCCCGGCTGACGCCCGAGCAGTTCCAGGCCGCGCTGGAAAACGCGACGAAAACCGTCAACAGTCGCTACAAGGAACAGGCGCAGAACTCGCTGAAGGCCGGCCGCGAATTCCTGGCCAAGAACAAGTCGCAGGAAGGCGTGACGGAGCTGTCGAGCGGATTGCAGTACAAGGAACTGCGCAAGGGTGCCGGGAAGCATCCGAAACCGTCGGACGATGTCGTCGTGCATTACACCGGCATGCTGATCGACGGCACCGAATTCGACAGCTCCAAGCGCCGCGGCGAACCGGCGACGCTGAACCTCGGCAGTGTGATCCGCGGCTGGCAGGAAGCGATTCCGCTGATGACCGTCGGTTCGCGCTGGCAGGTGTTCATTCCGCCGCAGCTCGCCTACGGCGCGAAGGGCGCGGGCCCGATCGGTCCGAACGAAACGCTGGTGTTCGAGATCGAACTGCTCGACATCGCGAAGTGACGAGCGGCCTTGGCGGCGGGTATGGCAAGCGCCGGCCGCCGCAGCGGCGGCCATTCACAGCGGCATGCAGAGGTCTTCCGTCAGGTAGCGTGCGCGGCGCGCGATGAGTTCGGCGCCGACCAGCGCCGCGCGCCAGCCCTGGACGAGCCGCGGCGCGCCTTCGCCGTGTATCAGCTGTTCGAGATCGCGCCGCGCGGCAATCAGCGTCGGCGCGACGCTCACGGCGGTCGCCTGGTCGCGCACGTACTGCTGGAATTCCGCCAGCAGCCGGGTACCCGCCGGCGTCAGCCGCGGACTGCGCCCCGGCAGCGTGGCCGGCGGCGCGAGATCGGGGTCGTTGACCAGCGCCAGCAGCGCCTCGCCGTGGCGGCGCACGGTGGCGGCGGGCAGGCCCTGGAGATCGGCCAGCGCGGCGAGCGTGCGCGGCAGACGCCGTGCGAGGGCGAGCAGGAATTCATCCTTCAGAATCCAGTTGCGTGGCCGGTCGGCGCTGCGGGCGATGCCCTCGCGCCACTCGGCCAGGGCGCAGGCGACCGCCAGTGCACGCCCTTCGAGCGACGCCAGCCCCTTGACCCGCTGCCACGCCGGCGCATTGTCGTCGCGGACCGTCAGCAGGCGTTCGCATTCCTCGTGCAGCCAGCCGAGTTTGCCCTGGGTGCTCAGCGCGTGTTCCATGGCCGCCCACACCGGCGGCAGATAGGTCACGTCGAGGGCGGCATAGCTGAGCTGCTCGGCGGTCAGCGGACGCTGCGACCAGTCGGTGCGGGTCTGGGACTTGTCGATTTTGACCCCGCAGTACTGTTCGACGACGGCCGCATAGGAAATCTGGTCGGACAGGCCGAGCAGCGCGGCGGCGAGCTGGGTATCGATCAGCGGCTGGGGGCTGCCGGCGCCGATCGGCGCGAGCACCTCGAGGTCCTGCCGCGCGGCGTGCATCAGCTTGGGCTGGCGGGTGGCAGCGAGCCGGGCGCCGAGCAGTGCGAGGTCGAGGTCGGCCAGCGGGTCGATACAGTAAACCGCCGTCGGCGTCGCTACCTGCAACAGACAGAATTTCGGATAGTAGGTGTCGACCCGCATGAACTCGGTATCGACGGCGACCAGTTCGGCCGCATCGACGGTCGCCAGCGCTTCGAGCAGCGCGTCCTGCGTACGGACTTCACGCGGGGAATCAGCAGCGGCCATGCAGCCTCCGACGGCATTTCATCCGGATCGATTTCCGGTGCGTAGGACAGGCACGGCTGGAGGTCGGCGTCACGGGATTTTCCACGGCTGGCGATGGTCGGATACGCTACACTATCGGGCCAGGACCACCAACGGCGTCCAGGCCCGGTCAATATCCCCGAATCAAATCCTGAGTGCGATTCACCGTATGAAAAACGTGCTTGCCGGCGCTCTGTTCGCCGGGCTGCTGGCGCTGACCGGCACTGCCGCCGCCCTGGCCCCCACCGTCGCGCTCGACGATCTCGATCCGCAGCCCGAACATCGCCGGGCGACGCGCCTGATCACCCATTTCATCGCGAACTACCACTACAAGAAGGCGACCCTCGACGACACGCTGTCGCAGGTCATCTTCGACAATTACCTGAAGGCGCTCGATTCGACGAAGAGCTACCTGCTGCAGGCCGACATCGACGAGTTCGGGGCCTTCTCGACCGAACTCGACGACGACCTGCGCAATTCCGACCTGCAGACCGTGTTCGACCTGTTCGTGCGTTTTCGCGAACGCGTCGAAGCCCGTATGCCGAAGGCCATTGCGCTGCTCGACAAGCCGTTCGATTTCACCGTCGACGAGTCCTTCGACTTCGATCGCGAGGACGCCAGCTGGGCCGCCAGCGAGCAGGAACTCGACGAACTGTGGCGCAAGCGGGTGAAGAACGACGTGCTGTCGCTGCGCCTGTCCGGTCGCAAGGAATCCGCCATCAAGGACACGCTGCGCAAGCGTTACGAAGGCATCCTGCGCCAGACCGCGCAGTACAACAGCGAAGACGTGTTCCAGACCTTCATCAACGCCTACACCACGGCCATCGATCCGCATACCGCGTATTTTTCGCCGCGCACGTCCGAAAACTTCAAAATCCGCATGAGCCTGTCGCTCGAGGGCATCGGCGCGGTCCTGCAAAGCGACAACGAGTACACCGTGGTGCGCGAGATCGTGAAGGGCGGCCCGGCGGATCTCAGCAAGAAGCTGCACGAAGGCGATCGCATCGTCGGTATCGCCCAGGGCGAGGACGGCGAAACGGTCGACGTCGTCGGCTGGCGGCTCGATGAAGTGGTCGACCTGATCCGCGGCCCGAAGGACTCGATCGTCAAGCTGCAGGTGCTCGCCAAGGGCGCCGGCCCGGACGGTCCGCCGCGCGCGCTGAAGCTGACCCGCAACACCATCCAGCTCGATGAACAGGCCGCGCAGAAGAAGGTGCTCGACATCGGCGTCGGGGCGGCGAAGCAGAAGATCGGCGTCATCGTCGTACCGACCTTCTACATGGACTTCGAAGGCCGGATGAAGGGCGACGAGAACTACCGCAGCACCACGCGCGACGTGCGCCGCCTGATCGGCGAACTGCAGAAGGAAAAGGTCAAGGGCCTGATCATCGACCTGCGCAGCAACGGTGGCGGTTCGCTGTCGGAGGCCACCGAGCTGACGGGCCTGTTCATCGACAACGGGCCGGTCGTGCAGGTGCGCAACTCGCAGGGCCGCGTGCAGCTCGAGCGTGATACCGAAGACGGCGTGGCGTACACCGGCCCGCTCGCGGTGCTGGTCGACCGCAACAGCGCGTCGGCCTCGGAGATCTTCGCCGCCGCCATCCAGGACTACCGCCGTGGCCTCGTGCTCGGTGAAGCGACCTTCGGCAAGGGCACCGTGCAGAACCTCGTCGACCTGAACCGCTTCGACGAAGAAGCCAATGGCAAGCTCGGCCAGTTGAAGGCCACGATCGCGCAGTTCTTCCGCGTCGAGGGTGACAGCACGCAGCATCGCGGCGTGGTCCCCGACGTGACCTTTCCGTCGGGTCTGAGCACCAAGGACCAGGGCGAGCGCGCGCTGAAGAATGCCCTGCCCTTCGCCCATATCGCCGCCGTGCGTTTCGCGCCGAGCATGAGTTCGATCGGTCATGTAGCGGATCTGCGCGAACGCCACGCGCAGCGCATCGCGAACGACAAGGCCTACAAGGCCCTGCTTGCCCAGGAACACGCGATGCAGGAAGCGGCCGATCGCACCTCCGTCTCGCTGCTGGAATCCAAACGCCGCGCCGAGCACGAAAAGGCCCGCCTCGACCAGCGCGCCCGTGAGAACGAAATCCGCATTGCCCACGGCCTCGAACCGCTGCCGGCCAAACCGGAAACGGAGTCCGAGGAAGACGAGGACGGGCTGGCCGATGCCGACGACGAGCTCGGCGGCAAGAAGGATCCGGATGATTTCGACGTGGTGCTCGAGGAAGCGTCCAAAGTGCTCGGCGATTACATCGAGCTCGCCCAGACGGCCCCGAATCGCCTCGCCGACAGCCGCAAGGACGCGGCCGTCGGTCAGCTGGACACGCCGGCCGCCGTGGCCGCCGAGCCCGCCGCCCCGCAAATGCAGTAGATTTGCTGCCTCAGGGCAGCAGGATCAGCGCC
The DNA here is from genome assembly GCA_001464935.1 of Gammaproteobacteria bacterium Ga0077536. Lineage (GTDB taxonomy): Bacteria > Pseudomonadota > Gammaproteobacteria. The sequence goes on along the minus strand of LNEL01000064.1, from coordinate 153,407 downwards.
ACGCCCCCGAGCATCAGCGCCGCCGCCGCGAGGTTGCGGCCCAGCTCCAGCTCGCGAAACCACCACGCCCCATACAGCAGGCCCGCCAGCATGCTCGTGCGCTTGACGGCAATCATGTAGGCAGCGGCGACCTGTTCGATCGCCACGAAATGCGTCGCGACCATGAGCGCCATGGCGGCGGCGACGCCGCCGACGGCGACCGGCCGGCGCCGCGCAATCGTCCACGGTGAACGCCCGCTCAGCCCCATCGCGAGCGCCGTGCCGAGCGCGAGCAGCACGGCATAGAGCGGGCCGAACGCGACACCCGGCATGTAGTGCACGGCGCCTTTGCCGAGCACGCCTGTCACCCCGAAGATCAGCGCCACCAGCAGCATCAGCCGCGGGCCGCGCTCACTGACCATGGCGCGCAGCGGACTGAGCCAGCCGCCGCGCGACAGGCTCGCACCGTTCAGCAGGTAGGCGCCCGCGGTGATCAGCAGCACACCGGCCGCGCCGAAGGCACTCACCTGTTCACCCAGCAGCACGAAGGCCAGCAGCATCGAGAACACGGGACTGAACGACAGGTACGGCAGCGTGTGGCTCAGCGGCGCCGTGGTGATGGCACGAACGTAGAGGGCCATCGCGAGCATGTCGAGTGGCACCAGCGCGAGCACCCAGCCCCAGAATGCCGGATCAAGTGGTGGCCTCCAGGTCGACCACGCCCACGGCGCGAGCAGCACACCGCTCCAGACGAAACGCGCCGCGGCCGCGTCCCACGGATCCTCGCCCGAGAAGTAGCGCTTGGTCAGGGCGTCGACAGTCGCGATCGCGAAGGCGGACAGCAGGGCAAGTGGCAGCCAATTCATGATGTGTCGACGGCTCGGCGGCGGGGGCCGCTCCCGCTCGTATATTTTCCGGCCGCGCTCTAGCATACCTGCAGACAGCAGGCGATCGGGTCCATGGCCACAGGCTTCATCTACGACGCGCAGTTCCTCGAGCACGATACGGGTGCCGGTCATCCGGAGCGGCCGGCGCGGCTGACCGCCGCGATGGCGCAGCTGCAGAAGTCGCCGTGGTTCGGCGATCTGCGCCGCCTCGACATCGCGCCGGCCGACCTGTCGTGGGTCGAAACCATTCACCGCCTCGACTACATCAGGCGGGCGGCGGCTGCCTGCCACGAGCAGGCCCCGTTCCTCGACACGCCCGACGTCGCGATCTCGGCCCGCTCCTTCGACGTGGCGACGCTTGCCGTCGGTGCCGCACTCACGCTCGCCGACGACGTGATCGCGGGCCACAGCGCGAACGGGTTCGCGCTGGTGCGCCCGCCCGGTCATCACGCCGAACGTGAAGCGGCACTGGGCTTCTGCCTGTTCAACAACATCGCGATCCTCGCCCGCTACCTGCAGCGCCAGCACGGACTCGACAAGATCGCAATCCTCGACTGGGACGTGCACCATGGCAACGGCACGCAGCACAGCTTTGAGGAGGACCCGTCGGTCCTGTACGTGAGCCTGCATCAGTATCCGTACTATCCGGGCACCGGCGCCGCCGACGAGATCGGTATCGGGCGCGGCCGCGGCGCCACGCTGAACTGCCCGATGCCGGCCGGGGCGACCGACAGTGCCTACGAAATCGCCTTCGTCGACCAGGTGCTGCCGCGCCTCGCGCTGTTCAAGCCCGAGGCGATTCTGATCTCGGCGGGCTTCGATGCGCATCGCGACGATCCGCTCGCCGATGTGCAACTGTCCACCGACTGCTATGCGTGGATGACGGCGCGCGTGATGGAGGTCGCCGAGCAGGTTGCGGGCGGCCGCGTGATCTCGCTGCTCGAAGGCGGCTATCACCTCTCGCGCACAGCCGACTGCATCGAACGCCATGTGGCCGTGCTGAACGGCAGCCTGCGCGCCTGATCGACCCGCCCCCGCCGACGTGACGTATCCTCTGCAGGCGGTCGCCGGCATCGTCGTGTTCTGTGCCCTTGCGTGGGCACTCGGCAGCACGCGCCGGGCAGTGCGCTGGCGTCCGGTGCTGGCCGGCATCGCCCTGCAGTTCGCGCTCGCCGCCGTACTGCTGCATGCGCCGGGCACGCGGGCCGTCTTCGATGGACTGAACCGCGCGGTCGGCGCGCTGCAGGCGGCGACGCTCGCCGGCACGGGCTTCGTGTTCGGCTACGTCGGCGGCGCGTCGCCGCCGTTCGAGGTCACCGCGCCGAATCACCTGTTCGTACTCGCGTTCCAGGCGTTGCCGCTGGTGCTGGTGATCAGTGCGTTGACGTCGCTGCTGGTCTACTGGCGGGTGCTGCCGTTCGCGATCGGGCTGCTCGGCCGCTTGCTCGAGCGCAGCCTCGGCATCGGCGGTGCCGTGGGGTTCGGCGCGGCGGCGAATGTCTTTCTCGGCATGGTCGAGGCACCGCTGTTCATCAAGCCCTACCTGGACCGTCTGACCACCAGCGAACTGTTCGTGCTGATGACCGCGGGGATGGCGACGATCGCCGGCACCGTGCTGATGCTGTATGCCGCGGTCCTCGGGCCGGTGGTGCCGGACGCGGTCGGCCACCTGCTGATCGCGTCGCTGATCAGCGTTCCGGGCGCGGTGGTGATGGGCCTGCTGATGGTGCCGGAAACCGGCACGCCGACGCGTGGTGCGTGGTCGGTGCCGCGTGGCGCGGGCAGCGCCATGGAGGCGCTTGCGAACGGCACGCAGAGCGGTCTGCAACTGCTGCTGCAGATCGTGGCCCTGCTGCTCGTGCTCGCGGCACTCGTGCATCTCGCGAACCTGAGCTTGGGCCTGCTGCCGGCCGTTGACGGCGCACCGCTCACGCTGCAGCGCATGCTCGGCTGGTTGATGGCGCCGTTCGCGTGGCTGATGGGCATCCCGTGGCACGAAGCGCCGCTGGCCGGTCAGCTGCTGGGGACCAAAACAGTCCTGAACGAACTGCTCGCCTATCTCGATCTGGCCGCGCTGCCGGCCGGCGCGCTGAGCGACCGCAGCCGAATCATCCTCACGTACGGCCTGTGCGGCTTCGCCAATATCGGCAGCCTGGGCATCCTCATCGCCGGTCTCGGCGAGATGGCGCCGGCCCGCCGCGGCGAAGTGCTAAGGCTGGGTCCCCGCGCGGTCGTCGCGGGCACGCTGGCGACGCTGTGCACGGGCGCGATCGTGAGCCTGCTGCTGTGAGGGCCTGACGCGCGCCGGCCGCGCCCGCTTGCGCCCGCCCGGCGCGTCGATTACGTCCGGGCGGCACATGCGACGCACACCGCGGTCATCGGCAAGGCGGCCTGTCGTGCGGCCCCGATCGGTTCGCCGCACTGCGCGCACTGCGCATAGGTGCCCGCTTCGAGGCGGGCCAGCGCCGCGTCGATCGCGGCCAGTTCACCATCGAGGCGCACGCCCAGCTGCTCGACGACTTCATCGTTCTCGCGCTGCACGGCCTGCTCCGCGAAATCGCGTTCGACCGCTTCCTCGCGATGCCCGACGTGCGTGCGAACACGCGCCAGCCTCTCCGTCAGTTCTTCACGCAGGGCCATGAGCCGCTGCGCTGCCGATACTTCAGTCATCACACCTCCTACGCGTGCAGGTTCTCGTTGTCATCCCGCCACTGCGCGGCGATCAGGCGGAACAGATCCGATTCCGTGATCACGCCGACGAGTTCGTCGCGCGCGTTCAGGACCGGCAGTCCGCCGACCTTGTGCGCGAGCATCAGCTCGGCGGCATGGCCCAGCGTGTCGGCTTCGTAGACCGTCACGGGCGCGCGCCGCATGGCGACGCCGACGGTGATGTTCGCCAGGCTGTCGACGACGCCGGCGAAATCGATCGCATGCCCGATTTCCGTCGGCTTGGCCTCCAGGATATCGCTGCGCGTCACGATGCCGGTCACGTGCCCCCGTTCGACGACCGGCAGGCGACGGATGCCGCGCAGGCACATCGTCGAGTACGCCTCGGCGAGCGTGGCATAGGGGCCGATGCTGACGGCGGGGCTCGACATGCAGTGGCCGACCAGCCGGTGCGGAATGCGCGCTTCGTTCACGGATTTTTTCCTGTCATGAAAACACCCTAACAGAGGCCGCCCACATCTCGCTTGACCTGGATCACCGGCCTGCCGCTGCAGCCCCGGATCCCGCCGCCGGTGGTAGACTGCGAGGCTGGTCGGGGCCGGCATTCCACACGCGATCGAAGCCGGCTCGCCCCCCTTGCTGTCAAGTCGGAGGCACGCTGATTTGCTGAAACGCATCCTGTTGCTGGGCGTGCTCGCGCTCGCGATCTTCGGCGGACTCGCCGGCGCCAAATATCTGCAGATCCAGCGGATGATCACCAAGTTCTCGGCGCCGCAGCCGCCGACACCGGTCGCCATTGCCGTGGTCGAACAGGCCACCTGGCCACGCTCGCTGACCGCCGTCGGCAGTGTCAGCGCGGTGCAGGACGTGATGGTCACCACCGAGGTACCGGGCCAGATCAAGGCGATACGCTTCGAGTCCGGCGACCGGGTCGCGGCGGGCGACGTGCTGGTGATCCTCGACGACAGCATCGACGCCGCCGAACTCGCCGGCCTGCGCGCCGCCAAGCGCCTCGCCGATCTCCAGTACGCGCGCGCCGACAAGCTCAGGCGCGAACGCACCATGTCCGAAGCGCAGTACGACGAAGCGGCCGCGCGGCGCAGCGAAGCCGATGCGCTCGTCGCCGCGAAGGCCGCCCACGTCGAGAAGAAGACGATACGCGCGCCGATCGACGGCACGCTGGGCCTGCGTCGCGTCGACCTCGGCGACTATCTCGCGCCGGGCGCCGAGATCGTGAGCCTGCAGTCGCTGGACACCGTGTTCGTCGACTACCGCCTGCCCGAGCGCGAACTCGCGCGCGTGAAAGTCGGCCAGGACATCGGCATCCGCGTGCAGGCGTATCCGGATCGCGAGTTCACCGGCCGCATTGCGTCCATCGATCCCGCCATCGACGTCGCGACGCGCATGGTGCGCATCCGCGCCCGGCTGCCCAATGAACAGGGGCTGTTGCGCCCCGGCATGTTCGCCGAGGTCAACACCCGCGAAGACACCGTCAACGAGGTGCTGGTCGTGCCGAACACCGCGATCACCTACAGCCCTTATGGCAATTCTGTCTACCTGGTCATCGACGGCGACGGCCAGCTCAAGGTCAGCCGGCGTCCGGTCAGCACCGGTGAGGTGCGCGACGGCCTGGTCGCCATCGTCGACGGACTCGCCGCCGGCGATCGCGTGGTCGCAGTCGGCCAGAACAAGCTGCGCAACGATCTCACGGTCGTGATTGCGCCGCAGCCCGCCGCGACGACCCCGTGAGCACCGGCTTCACCGACCTCTTCATCCGCCGGCCGGTGCTGGCGAGTGTCGTCAGTCTGATGATCCTGCTGCTCGGCCTGCGCGCCGTGATGTCCCTCGAAGTCCGGCAGTTCCCGAAGACCGAGAACACCATCGTCACCGTGCGCACCCCCTACCCCGGCGCGAACAGCGAACTGGTGAAGGGCTTCATCACCACGCCGCTGCAACAGGCCATCGCCGAGGCCGACGGCATCGACTACATCACGTCCAGCAGCAAGCAGGGCATGTCGACCATCGAGGTCTACATGAAGCTGAACTACGACGCGCACGCGGCGGTGGCCGAAATCCAGGCGAAAGTCGCGAGCCAGCGCAACGTGCTGCCGGAGCAGGCGGACGACCCGATCATCGAGTCCGTGACGGGCGACCCGACGGCGCTGATGTACATCGCTTTTTACAGCACCAGCATGTCGCGCCAGCAGATTGCGGACTACCTGCTGCGCGTCGTGCGGCCGCAACTGCAGGCGATCCCGGGCGTGGCGAAGGCACAGATCTTCGGCAACCAGGCCTTCGCGATGCGCATCTGGCTCGATCCGATCCGCATGACGGCGTTGAACGTCACCGCGTCGGACGTGCGCAAGGTGCTCGAATCGAACAACTACCTCGTCGGTCCGGGCGCGACGAAGGGTCAGTACGTCGGCATCGACCTGACGACGACCACCGACATCTCGAAGGTCGAGGACTTCAACAATCTGGTCGTGCGCAGCGAGAACGGTGCGATCGTGCGCCTCGCCGACGTCGCGCGCGCCGAACTCGGCCCCGAGGACTACGACTCGACCAGCCTGTACAACGGCAAGACGGCCACCTACATCGGCGTCGACCCGACGCCCGGCGCGAACCCGCTGACAGTGGCGGCTCGCGTGCGCGAGATCATGCCGGACCTGAAGTCGCAGATGCCCTCCGACCTCGAGGTCTTCATTCCGTACGACGCGAGCGTCTTCATCGAGGAATCGATCAAGGAAGTCTTCACCACGCTCGCCGAGGCCGTGCTGATCGTGCTGCTCGTGATCTACCTGTCGCTCGGTTCGCTGCGCGCGGCGCTGATCCCGGCCGTCGCCGTGCCACTGTCGCTGGTCGGCGCGGCGTTCCTGATGCTGCTGCTCGGTTACTCGGTGAACCTGCTGACCTTGCTCGCGATGGTGCTCGCGATTGGCCTCGTCGTCGACGACGCGATCGTCGTCGTCGAGAACGTGCACCGTCACATTGCCGAGGGCAGGACGCCGTTCGATGCCGCGCTGATCGGGGCGCGCGAGCTGTGGCTGCCGATCGTCGCGATGACGACGACGCTGGTCGCGGTCTACGCGCCGGTCGGCTTCATGGGCGGACTGGTCGGCACGCTGTTCACCGAGTTCGCCTTCTCGCTGGCGGCCGCGGTTCTGGTGTCCGGTGTCGTCGCGCTGACGCTGTCGCCGATGCTGTCCTCGCGCATCCTGAGCGCCAAGCCGCCGGGCCGCTTCGAGCGCGGGGTCGAACATTTCTTCGGCTGGCTCACCCGGGGCTACCACCGCCTGCTGACCAACAACCTGCCGTTCTGGCCGGCCTTCGTCGGCTTCGCGTTCGTCGTCATGCTCAGCATGTTCCCGATGTATCTGACGAGCCAGCAGGAACTCGCCCCGAACGAGGACCAGGGCATTCTGTTCGTCGCCGCGCGCGGCCCCGAGACCGCCACGATCGACTACACGCAGCGTTACACGCAGGACGTGATCGACGTCTACGAGACGATTCCGGAGTATTACGAAAGCTTCTTCATCCTGGGCTTCGGCGGGTCGCCGAACAGTGCGTTCAGCGGCTTCAAGATCGTGCCGATCGAACAACGCCAGCGCACGCAGCAGCAGGTGCAGGAGGAGTTGCAACCGAAGCTCAACGGGCTCGTCGGTCAGCAGGTGGCGGTGTTTCCACGGCCGAGCCTGCCCGGTGCCGGCCGCGGACTGCCGCTGCAGTTCGTCGTGCGCTCACCGGGCGATTACGCCGAACTCGATCAGGCCGTCGACGAACTGCTGGCCGCCGCGATGAAGAGCGGCAAGTTCATCTTCCTGCAGAAATCGGTCGAGTTCACGCGCCCGAAGACCGAGATCGTGATCGACCGCGATCGCGCCGGCATCCTCGGCATCTCGATGGAGGACATCGGACGCGAGCTCTCGACCCTGCTCGGCGGCAACAACGTCAACTGGTTCAACCTCGAAGGCCGCAGCTACAAGGTCATCCCGCAGGTCGAGGATCGGTTCCGCGTCAGCCGCGAGCTGCTGGACCTTTACTACCTGCGGGCCGACGGCGGTGATCTCGTGCCGCTGTCCTCGCTGGTCAGTTTCTCGGAGTCGATCGAGCCGAGTGAACGCACGCAGTTCCAGCAGTTGAACTCGCTGACCCTGCAGGGCATGGCGAGCCCCGGCGCCTCGCTCGGCGACGCGCTCGGCTATCTCGACGAGGAAGCGCGCCGCGTGCTGCCACAGGGCTACACCTGGGATTATGCCGGGGTGTCGCGCCAGTACATTCAGGAAGGCAATGCGCTGGTCATCACGCTGTTCCTCGCTGCGATTGTCATTTACCTCGTGCTGGCCGCGCAGTTCGAGAGCTGGCGCGATCCGCTGATCATCATGATGTCGGTGCCGATGTCGATTGCCGGCGCGCTGGCCTTCATCAATCTCGGCTTTGCGACCATCAACATCTACACGCAGATCGGGCTCATCACGCTGATTGGCCTCGTCGCCAAGAACGGCATCCTGATCGTCGAGTTCGCCAATCAGCTCCAGCGCGAGCAGGGGCTCGACAAGTTCGCCGCCGCCGCCATGGGCGCCTCTGTGCGCCTGCGGCCGATCCTGATGACGACGGTGTCGATGGTCGTCGCGATGGTGCCGCTGCTGCTCGCAAGCGGGCCGGGCGCGACGAGCCGCTTCCACATCGGCCTCACCATCGCCGCCGGCCTCGGCATCGGCACGCTGTTCACGCTGTTCGTGGTGCCGGCCTTCTACGTCTGGCTCGCCGGCGACCATCGCCCGGCGCGCGTGAAGGACGACGACGACAACGCAACGACCCTGGTCGCGCAGTGAGGACTGCGCGGCCGTCCCGACGCAAGACACGGAGACTTCGATGAGCACGAATCTGTTCGACCTCACGGGCAAGGTGGCACTGGTCACCGGCGGCAGCCGCGGTCTTGGCCGCGAAATGGCCCTGGCCTTCGCCGCGCAGGGCGCGGACGTGGTGATTGCCTCGCGCAAGATGGATGCCTGCGAGAAGACCGCGCGCGAAATCGAGGCCCTCGGCCGGCGCGCCCTGCCCTATGCCTGTCATGTCGGCAAGTGGAGCGAACTCGACGGTCTCGTCGACGCAGCCTACGCGACCTTCGGCAAGGTCGACATCCTCGTCAACAACGCGGGCCTGTCGCCGTTGTACCCGTCGCTCGACGCGATCACCGAAGACCTGTTCGACAAGGTGGTGGCGATCAATCTGAAAGGCCCGTTTCGCCTCGCGGCCCTCGTCGGCACGCGCATGATGGCCGGTGACGGCGGCTCGATCATCAATGTCTCGAGCACCGCGGCCGTGACGCCGAGTCCGATGTCGGAGCCCTATGGCGCCGCGAAAGCCGGCCTCAACGCGCTGACGCGCTCGCTGGCGAACGCGTTCGGCCCGAAGGTGCGCGTGAACTGCGTGATGCCGGGGCCCTTCCTGACCGACATCTCGAAGGCGTGGGACCTCGACGCGTTCAACCGCGCCGCGAAAGACGGCATCCCGCTCGGTCGCGGCGGCCAGCCACACGAAATCGTCGGCGCCGCGCTGTACTTCGCGAGCAGCGCGTCGAGCTTCACGACCGGCTCGCTGCTCGCCGTCGACGGCGGCGTGCAGGGCAATCCGCGGGCCTTGGGGTAGCACGCAGGGTGCACGCAAGCTAACGCTGAATAGTTCAGCCACGGAGAACACAGAGCACACGGAGGCATACAGGGATTGGGTCGGCAGCACGCGGGCGGCGGCTTCAGTGGAAGCGCGGGCATCGCGAAGCCGCGCGGCCAACCATTCTCTTCTCCGTGTCCTGTGTGTTCTCCGTGGCCGAATAGAAGAGCGCAAATGTCGATCAGCGGCCATGCGCTGGGTCGAAAACTGAGGTTCTTCCGTAGGTTGGGCTGACGCAGGAAGCCAACGTGCGGCGTATCGGGAACTTCTCAATGACTGCGGCCGATATGTCCGAATCCGCAGCGTGCTCAAAAAGCGAATCGACAGCGCCGTGCGCACCCAGATGTTGGGCTTCCTGCGTCGGCCCAACCTGCGACTGGAGCGCATTTGCGCTCTTCTATTTGGATTGTTCAGCCTGTAGGCCAGCACAGGATCCCGGAGATTGGGTCGGCAGCTCCCGGGCGGTGGCTTCAGTGGAAGCGCGGGCATCGCGGAGCCGCGCGGCCAACCATTCTCTTCTCCGTGTTCTCCGTGGCTGGATTATTCAGCCTGCAGGCCGGCACAGGCTCCCGGATTCGCTGCGCTCATCCGGGCCATGCGCAATCACTGGCGATCACAGATGGTCGAGGCCGTTCAGTACCCGTTCGCGCTCGACGCGGATGGCCGCCCTCGCCTCGTCGCCAAGCCGCGCCACGCTCTTCGCCATCAGCGCGGTGCGCGGATTCGCTGCGAGGCGCGCTTCTTCGCGATCGAGAAAGCCCCAGTACAGCGTGCTGACCGGGCACGCGCGCGGCCCGGTGCGCTGCTCCGGGCGGTAGCGACAGCCCGTGCAGTAGTTGCTCATGCGCTTGATGTACTGCCCGCTCGCGACGTAAGGCTTGCTGGTGAAGCGGCCGCCGTCCGCATACAGCGCCATGCCGGCGGTGTTCGGCAGTTCCACCCAGTCGACCGCATCGACGAACATCGCGAGATACCAGTCCTCGACCGCCTGCGGTGAAAGCCCGGCGAGCAGCGCGAACTGCCCGGTGACCATCAGGCGCTGGATGTGGTGTGCGTAGCCGTGCTCCAGGACCTGACCGATCACCGCCCGCATGCAGTTCATCTGCGTGTCACCGGTCCAGTACCACGCGGGCAGCGGCCGTGTATGGCCATAGTGATTCGCGGACCGGAGATCGGGCATCCAGCGCCAGTACACGCCGCGAATGAATTCGCGCCAGCCCAGGATCTGGCGCACGAAGCCTTCGACGCTCGCGAGTTCGGCGCGCCCGTCGCGCCACGCCGTCTCGGCCGCGGCGAGTACGGCACGGGGATCGAGCAGGTGCAGGTTGAGACTGGTCGACAGCAGCGAATGCCACAGCCACGGTTCGCCGGTCCACATCGCGTCCTGGTGCGGTCCGAAACCGGACAGGCGCCGGTCGATGAAGTCGTCCAGCGTCGTCGCGGCCTGCGCGGCGGTGACCGGCCAGTGAAACGCCTGCAGGCTGCCGGGGTGACCTGCATAGTCGCGGGCGACCAGGGCGAGCACTTCGCGCGTCACGGCATCCGGCGCGAAACGCGGGGCCGGTGGCACCTCGCGCGGGCCGCCGGCCGCGAAGCCGCGCCGGTTGTCGGCATCGAAATTCCAGCGTCCGCCGGCGGGCTCATCGCCGTCCATCAGCACCCGATGGCGGCGGCGCTGTTCGCGATAGAAGTGCTCCATGCGCAGGCTGCGACGGCCTTCGGCCCACGCGTCGAACGTCGCCAGCGGCGTCAGGAAATGCGTGTCCACGCACCAGGTCAACGGCACGCCGGTGTCGCGCGCGACGGCCTCGAGGGCCTGTTTGAGCCGCCACTCGCCCGCCTCGCAGATGACGAGCCGGCGCGGCTGCAGCTGCCCGATGACGTCACGCAGACGGGCGTCCAGTGACGGCGGACCTGGCGCATCGATAGCGACATAGTGAACGGGGAGACCGGCGGCGCGGCAATCATCGCGGAAGTGCCGCATCGCGGACAGGAACAGCGCGAGGCGCGCCTGGTGATTCCACACCACCGTCGCCTCCCCCGGCGCCTCGATCATCAGCAGCACATCGCGCGCCGGATCGTGACCGGTGAGCGCCGGGTTGTCGCGCCAGAGCTGATCGCCGAGCACCAGGCGCAGATGATCAGGTCGCGTCATGGCCGCAACCGGCGGTACGTCGTCTGAAGAGCGCCTGACAGGTGTGGTGCATGGACTCGTCTACGCACCGGCGCCGGGACCGGATCCGCGCGCTGACGGGGCGGCCGCCGTCAGTCGGCGGCCGTCCCGCGGCATCAGGCCGTGACGTCGCGTATCACGTAGTTCAGCGCGGTGAAGTACGTCGTCGCGGCGGCGAAGGCCTGTTCATCCGCGGCGAGCGCCGCATGCGCGGCGCCGGCGACGAAGTCCTCGCAGTCGTTGACGTTCGCGAACGAATACACGCCCACGCCGTCGATCAGATCGCCGACCGGGTCGTACAGCCGGTCGTCGGCCATGCTGACGTTGACGAGCTGCGCATAACGCCGCACCAGCGCGCGGGCCTCCGGCAGCTCGCGCACGAGGCCTGCGTGCTGGGCCATCCAGCGGCCGCGAAACTCCTCGCGCGAGAGCTCGGCGTTGCGGACATGCAGCTTCAGCAGAATGATCGGATCGCGCCGGCGCTCGCCACGCTGGACGACGAGGTGCTCCTCGGCCAGGTGAAACCCGAAGCCACGCAGGAACACGGCCTCGTCGGGCACGATTTTCTCGAGATACTTGCGGCTGCCGAAGAAGGTCTCGAGTTCAGTCCGGTTACGGTACCCGAGCTGCGCGAGACCATCCCACGCGGGCCGCGCATGGGTCGCGCACCGCGCGGCCGGATCGCGCACCAGCAGGCCGTCGCTGTCGGCCCCCGCGCTGTACGGTGGTGGCAGCTCGCGACAGGGACCGGCCGGCAGGCGATGCTGCTGGACGTAGTACTGCAGCAGCGCCGTCGCGGTGTCGTCGGGCCCGTCCTGGTGCAGGATTTTCGGCCCGTGCGTCTTGCGCCAGTACTCGTCGTAAGCCTCCCATTCGAGCTGTGGCTGCGCGCTCAGGCTGAGGCTGCGATCGGTGGTGTCCGGATCCTCGATCCCTGCGCCGGCGCGGTTGACGTTGAAACGCGGCCGCGCGCGACGCGTACCGGCCGGTGGCGAGCTGTCGGCCCGCAGCGTCAGTGCATTGAGCACGATCAGGGGTTCGCTGGCCATCGTCGGTCCCTCTGTGGTCTGCGCGCGTTATTCGCGATGGCGTGCGGCGAAGAAGCGCGCCGCGTACTCGGCCGGCTCTGCACTGCCGTAGGCGGCGACGAACGCATCGACGCCGGCCTCGATCGCGGCCGTGACGCCGGTGTCCTCCCAGCGCCGGATCAGGCGCTTCTGCGCGCGGATCGCGTCCGGTGCGCCGGCCAGGATGTCGTCGACTGCCGAGAGCACCACGCCGTCGAGCGCATCGCCCGTCACGCAGTGCTCGACGAGTCCGATGCGCAGCGCTTCAGCGGCATCGATCAGGTGTCCCCGCAGCAGCAGCTCGCGCGTGCGGCCCCAGCCGATGAGTCCAGGCAGCAGGGCCGCCTCGATCACCGACGGCACGCCGACCCGCACTTCGGGCATGCCGAAGCGCCCCGTGTCGGCGGTGATGCGAAAATCACAGGCGGCGGCGATCTCGAGGCCCCCGCCGATGCAGTAGCCCTCGATGCGCGCGATGACGGGCACCGGCAGGTCGCGCAGCGCCGCGCACACCTCGTGGATGCTGCGAATGAAGCGCTCGGCGGTCGCGCGTGTGAGGCTGCCGAGTTCTTTCAGATCGGCACCCCCGATGAACGCCCGGGCGTCGACGCCGGTCAGCACGGCACAGCGCAGCTCAGGTTCGTCGGCGAGCGTGCGCAGCGTGGCGGCGACCTGTTCGAGGCACGCGCTGCCGACGACGTTCAGCCCCGTGCGGCCGCGCAGCGTCAGCCGAGCCACGACGCCACTGTCACGCGTCTCGCGCGTGACGCTCAGGCCGGCCGCCACCTCAGCAGCCATCGCGCAGTGCGGCGGTTGGTGGTTGCTGCCGGGCATCGACGTAGACGCTGCGATCGGGCCGATCGGTCGCGCGCAGACAGACCAGGGCTTCGGCATCGCTGGTCCAGCGCATGCCGATGTTGCGGGCCGTGAACGGCACGCCGTCATACGCGAGTTCGGTGCGGGCGACTTCGATGCGCGGTGCCGTGGCCCCGCTCTGCACGTACACGACGACCTGGTGCGGCCCCTGCGGAAACCACGGTTCGACGACGGTCGTGATCAGCACGCTGCCGCCGCCGGGCGCCGCGAGGCTCGCGAAGTCGGTGGCGCGGTCCTGTTCGCTGCACGCTGTCAGCACGCCGCACAGTGCGAGCCAGCACGCGGCCCGCTCAGGCGCGGCGAACGAAAATGCCCTGGACTGCAAGTGTTCTGCCCTCTTCGTTGTTGCGCAGACCGTTGCGCATCTTGTCGCCGACCTGCTCCGGCACGAGGGTGCCGATGTCGAGCTTCGGACCTTCCTTGCCGGCCGCAGCCAGTCGCTTGTGCGCCACCGCCACGACCTGCGCCGTGTTGTCGAGCCAGCGGTTCTCCTCGAGGCCTGCGGCCGTCAGTGTGCCCCTCAGGGCGTCTGCCGTCACGAGGAAAGACAGCGCGGGCGTGGCAGCCCAGAACGCCGGGTAATGGGGCTCACCGACGCCGAGCACCACGGCTTCGAAGGCGAACAGTCCACCCGGCCGCAACACGCGCGCGACCTCGCTGGCGAATTGCGCCTTGTCGGGGATGTTCATCAGCATGTTCTGCGACCACACCACGTCGACACTGCCCGCTGCCAGCGGCAGCGCGAGTGCCGAGCCGTGGATGAAGCGGGTCTCGGCGCTCATGCCGAGCCGCGCTGACAGCTGCGTTGCCGCGTGCACGAATTCGCGCGTCAGATCGATGCCCGTGACGTCGGCGCCGAACTCGGCGGCAAGCGTGCGGGCCGGACCGCCGATGCCGCAGCCGATGTCGAGCACGCGCAGCCCCGGCGTGAGCCCCGCGAAGCGCGCGAGCGCGCGCGTCGATTCTCGGCCGCCACCGTGGAACTCGTCGAACTGCGCCGCGACATCGCGCGTGAGCTGCGCAGGATCGTGGCCGGCCGCACGCAGCCGCTCGACGATCCGCGCCCACACGTCGCCGGGTGCGTAATGCCGGTTCAGCGCCTCGTCGAATGCCTGCGTGTTCACGGCTGCCGTCCCGCCTACGCGGTGCGGACGTGCTTCACGGCAGCATCTGGGCGCGGTCGCGCGCCAGGCCCGCCGGATCACGCCGGAACTGCGCGTACACCTCGTTCGACAGCGGGCCGATGAAGACCTCCGCTTCACCGGCCGTCAGCGCCTCGAGGGCCGTGCGCGCGACGAAGTCCGGCGCGTCCTTCGGGCCGGGATAGTCCGCGGCCATCGAGGTGTCGATCGTCGCCGGCACCGCGGCCTGCACGCGCGTGCCCTGGGCAGCCAGTTCGGCGCCCAGGCAGCGCGTGAGCGCGAGCGCGGCGAACTTCGACGCGCAGTAGGACCCGACTACCGGCGTCGCGGCGATGGCGAGGATCGACAGGATGTTGACGATGCCCCCGCCGCCGTTGCGCGCCAGCACCGGCGCGAAGGCCTGGCAGAGGTTCAGGACGCCAAAATAATTGACCTCCATCTCGTGCCGGATCGCGGTCTGGTCCGGGCGCGTGACGAAGCCGCCGTAGTTGCCGAGCACGCCGGCGTTGTTGACGAGCACGGTGGTGTCCGCACAGGCGAGTGCGGCAGCGGCACAGTCGGCGGGATTGGTGACATCGAGCCGGACCGGCACGATGCGGTCAGGATCGACGGCAACGACGGCATCGAGCGTCGCCGGATCGCGGGCGGCAGCATAGATGCGCGCAGCGCCCTGGCGCCGCGCTTCATTCACGAACGCGAGGCCGAGGCCCCGATTCGCACCGGTGACAAAAACGACGCCATGCTTGATCACTGCGAACCCCACCTGGTGACTGGAGGGGGGATTCTGGCGAAAAAACGGCGTACAGGGAATCGCGGTGACGGCTGCGGCAGGTCAGCCACCGGGCCCTGCCATCACGCGCGGCGGTGCAGCGCGTGATGGACGGACGGGCGTGGGATCAGAACTCGTCCCAGACTTCGTCGTCGCCGCCTCCCGTGGCGGCCCGCGACATGCTGACCACCGGCGCCGAGTCGGCGCGCGCGGGTTTCGACCAGGGCCGCTCGGCGCTGCGTCGCTCGACGCGCGGCGGCGCGCCATGCGTCGAGGACTGCTGCACCTCCGGCCCGCCGACCTTGAAGAAGCCGATCAGGCTGTTGAGGCTGCGCGACTCCTCGTCCATCGATTCGCTCGCCGCCGCCGACTCTTCGACCAGCGCCGCGTTCTGCTGCGTGACCTGTTCCATCTGCATGATGGCCTTGTTGACCTGCTCGATGCCGGCCGACTGCTCGGCCGACGCCGCGGCGATCTCGCCGACGATATCGCTGACCTTCTTGACCGAACTGACGATCGTCGCGAGCGTCGAGCCCGATTCGTTGACGAGGCGCGCGCCGTCCTCGACCTTGGACACGCTGTCCTTGATCAGGACCTTGATCTCCTTGGCCGCGACCGCGCTGCGTTGCGCGAGATTGCGCACTTCACTGGCGACGACCGCGAAACCGCGACCATGTTCGCCGGCGCGTGCTGCTTCGACCGCCGCGTTCAGCGCGAGCAGGTTGGTCTGGAACGCAATTTCATCGATGACGCCGATGATGTCGGCAATCTTCTTGCTCGAATCATTGATCTGGTCCATCGCGGACACGGCATTGGCGACCACGCTGCCGCCCTTCTCCGCTTCCTCCCGCGCGCTCGCGGCGAGCTGATTGGCCTGCTTTGCGTTGTCGGCGTTCTGCTTGACCGTGCCCGTCAGCTCTTCCATTGACGCCGCGGTCTCCTCGAGCGACGAGGCCTGCTCTTCGGTCCGCGCGGACAGGTCCTGGTTGCCCTTCGCGATTTCGCCCGCCGAGGTGCCGATCGACACCGCCGCGCCGCGGATCTTGTGCACCATGTCGCGCAGGTTCGACAGACTGCTGTTGACCGCGTCACTCAGCACGGCGAACTCGCCGCTGAAGTCCTGCGACACTTCCTTCTGCAGATTGCCGGAGGCGAGTTCGCTGACAACCGACCGGACCTCGGTGATCGGGCCGACGATGGCGTCGAGCGTATTGTTCATGCCTTCGACGATGCGGCGGAAGTCACCCCAGTGACGTTCCAGGTCGGCGCGCTCGGACAGCTGACCGGCGGTCGCCGCCACAGCCAGCTTCGAGGTGTCCTCGAGCAGTGCGCGCAGCACGCTGCTGCAGGTGTCCAGATTGTCCTTGATGGCGACGAAATCGCCCTTGAACTCCGCCGTCAACGGAGCCGGGATGCGGCCTTCCGCAATCGACTTCAGCGTGTCGGCGGTGACGTTGATCGGCAGCACGATGGCGTCGAGCATTTGGTTGATGCCCGCAGCGAGCTGCGGCAGGAAACCTTCGCCGAGGGACTTCGCATCGAGCCTCGAGTCGAGCTTGCCGTTGCTGGCCGCCTCGATGAGGCCCGCAATCTGCCGTTCGGCGCGACGCTGATCGGTCATGTCCCACCACTCGACGACCGTGCCGAGGCGCTCACCCCGTTCGTTGAGCACCGGCACAGCGGTGAACTTCATCTCGCGACCGCCGACCGTGATGTTCGCCGTGTGCTGTCCACTCATGCCCTGCAGCATCTTGCGCTGGTGCGCGGGATTCTTGTGGAAGATGTCGATGTTGCCGCCGAGCACCTTCCCGGCGCTGAATTGCGGCAGCTCCTGGCGCAGCTCGCTTTCGATCGCGCCCAGCATCTTCTGCACGCTCTGGTTGGTGTAGATGATGTTGAAATCGTTGTCGGCAATCATGACATTTGCCGTCGACACATCGAGCGCCAGGTTGATGCGCAGCGCTTCATTCTTTTCGCGCATGATGCGGCCGAACAGTTCGCCCTGCATCGTCTCCAGCGCCTGCATCAGTTCCGTGATTTCGTCGGTGCCCTCGACCTTGATCGCGTTGTCGAAATTGCCCTGCGCGATGCGCTCGGCGACGGTGACGCCGGCCTTGATGCGACCGGCCATCGCACGCCCGAACAGGAAGGCCAGCGCGGCCACGAGCAGCGTCGACAGGACACCGACGATCACCATGATGCGGGTCAGGTGCGTCACTTCCACCAGTGCCTCGTCGGCATCGACTTCGGCAATGAGCGCCCATTTCGTGCCGTACACGTCCATTGGCTCATAGGCCCCGAGCACGTCGACACCGCGGTAATCCTGGTAAATGCCGGAGCCGGCCTGCCCGGCGAGCGCATTGCGGGCCGCTTCGCTGTCGATTTTCTGCACGAGGAGCGTCGGCTTGTCGCTCAGCCGCGACTGCGAGCGCATCAGCTTGTCGGCACCCACGAGGTAGGTTTCGCCCGACTTGCCCATGCCTTCGCTCTCCTGCATGACGGCATTGATGCGTCCGACCGGCATCTGCATCGCAAGCACGCCGACCTTGGTCGCGCCATCGAACACGGGCACGGCGATGAACGACGCCGGCGCTTCGTAGGACGGCGTGTAAGGGGCGAAGTCATCGAAGAACGTCGACTTCGTGTCGTTGCTCTCCAGTGCGGACCGGAACACCCTGCCCAGCCCGCTGTCGCGCCATGGGCCGGTCTTCAGGTTCGTCGCGTAGTCCATTTCCTTGAACACCGAGTAAACGACATCGCCGTCCAGATCGATCAGAAACACATCGTAATAGCCAAAGCGCTCGAGATAGGCGTTCAGCATCGTGTGGTAGCGGGCGTGCAGCGCGTGATAGCGCGCCTCGCCGGCGACCTTGTCCAGCTTGTTCTTCTGGCCCAGCGGGTGTGGGTTGCGCACGATGTAATGGTACTGGGCCAGCGCGGCGGCACTGTGTTCCAGGGTGTAGGAGGCGGTGTCCGGCTGCTTGCCGGTCTGCTTCGCATACTCGGCCCCGAACACGCCCGAGAACTGCCCCTCGACGGCGGCCTTCAGTTCGGTCGCGGCGGGAGCGGTAGCAGCTTCATCGGCCGCCAGGGTGTCGAACGACTCGGACAAATCACGCAAACCGTCGATGATCGCCGGATCCTCGGCCAGCGTGATGGCCTGGTTCTCGATCAGCGAAAAGTACTCTTCGATGGACTGCCTCTTGGTTTCGGCGAGTGCATGCAGCTTGTCAGTGGCCCCATCGACCAAGCCTTCTCTCGCTTCACGATAGTTCAGAATACCGCTCAGCGTCAGCGGCAGGACGCCGGCCGCCACCATTGCGAAGATCAGTTTGCCCTGTACTTTCAGGTTCGAAAGGCCTGCTATGCGCATGTCTCGTTTTCCGCCTGTTGGGTTCGTTTCAGGCGTGTCCGACCCCGTTGGACATGCCCCTGAACCCGGCGTAGCGGCCACGCGCGCGCAGAACTTGAGACAGACAGTGGCGCGACCTGCGCGGTCGCGATGGCGGCAGCGAGGCCGCCTGGCGGCGGCCCGCCCGGGCTCAGCCCAGCAGTTCGGCGAGCGCCCTGTCGATGTGCGCGTTGTCCGCTGGCGCCATGCCGAAGCCGGCACCATGGCCCCAGCCCGACGGAATCGGGCGCAGTTCGGCTTTCGGCATCTGCGCGACTTCAGCGGCGTTGTCGGCGACCGGGAAATACTGGTCGGTGGTGCCGGGCATCACGATTGCGCGACATTGAATCGCGCCGAGCGCCGCCGCGAGATCGCCGTGGAACACCGGGTTCGCGCTGATGTCGCCGTTTAACCAGGCGTCGGCCATCGCAATCAGATCGTTGGCGTCGTTCTGCAGGAAATAGTGCTGGGTCAGCTTCAGCACGTCCTGCCGGGTCTGCAGACCGATGTCACGGTAGAGCTTCTCCCGCATGAAATCCTGCGAGAACAGCCACGCCGCATACACCTTGCCGAAGGCCAGCAGCCCGCGCAGCGGCGGCTGTTCGTACCAGCCGTCCTTGAAGTCCGGGTCCAGCATCAGCGCACCCTTGGCGCTGTCGACGAACAGGTAGTTGTGGTCGGAAATCCTGGCCGAGGCGCAGATCGGCGCAATCGCATCGACCAGGTCGGCGTGCAGCGACCCCCACTGGTAGGCCTGCATGCCACCCATCGAAAAACCGGCGACGAGCCGGATGCGCCTGACGCCGAGATGCTCCGTCAGCAGCCGATGCTGGCAGCGAACGTTGTCGTACAGATCGATCAGCGGAAAGCCGCCTCGGCCATAGGGGGCCGGCGTATTGCTCGGCGACGACGACAGGCCGTTGCCGAACATGTTCGGCACGACGACGAAATAGCGGCTGGTGTCGATGGCGCGGCCGGCCCCGAGCATGTACTCGGTCTCGGCGTGGCGGCCGCCGTAGAACGTCGGCACCACGATCGCATTGTCGCGGGCGGCGGACAGCGTGCCATAGGTCTTGTAGGCCAGCTTCAGGTTCAGCGTCACACCGGACTGCGTGGTGTAGCCTGGAATCTCGTAGACTTCGTAATCGGCCATCGTTCGCTCCCCTGTGCCGGCGCCGTCGGCGCCCGTCGTCACTTGCGTCGGACCACCACCGCGGTGCCGCTCACGCATACCATCAGCATTTCATTGATCGTTTCATAGTCGAGGTCGATGCCGACGACGGCGTTCGCGCCGAGCGCCTGCGCCTTCTCCACCATTTCCTCGAGCGCCACTTCACGCGCCTTGCTGAGCGCCGATTCATACCCGCCGGCGCGGCCGCCGACGATGTCGCGCACACGCGCGAACAGGTCGCGGAAAATGTTCGCACCGATGATCGCCTCGCTGACGACGACGCCCTTGTACTCGGCGATGTCGTAGCCGTCGAGACTGCCGGTGGTGGACAACACCACGCCGGGCTTCTGGTATTCGTCTGCCATGTCCGCTCTCCCTGGACTCGAGGGTGGCGTCAGTGTGGCATCGATTTGGAGAAGATCGCCAGCACGAGCACGCCGGACAGGATCAGCGCGATGCCGACGATGGCCGCGAGATCGAGCGCCTGCCGGTAGAGCCACCACGCGAGCAGCATCACCAGCGCCTGTCCGATGCCGGACCAGATCGCGTAGGCAATGCCGACCGGCACGGTGCGCAGGGTCAGGCTGAGCAGATAGAACGCCGAGACGTAGCCGACGAGCACCAGCGCCGTCGGTCCAGGCACGCGAAAGCCGTCGGCGGCCTTCAGCGCGGTGGTCGCGATCACCTCGCAGACGATCGCCAGCACCAGGTAGAAATAATGCACGGGCAGACCTCTGTGGCGCGAAGCTCCAATGCATTATCCAGAGCCGACGGCGGACTGGCCATCCCCGCACCGGCCGCCGGGCGCCTGAGTTGCCATCCGTGCGCGGCGACCGCAAGCTAGGCGCCGATTGATCCATCAGTACCCTTGTCCCATGCGCGCTGCCCTCCATCGCTGGCTGGACCGTAACCTGCTGTCACTCGCGCGCGAAATGCGCTGGTCCTACCTGCCACCGTTGATGGTCTATGTGGCGGCCGGGGTCTCCGGTCTGACCGGTATCGTCGGCACCTTCTTCATCAAGGAATATCTCGATCTGTCGGCGGCCTTCCTCGCCGCGATCGGCTTCTGGGCCGGTATTCCGTGGGCCCTGAAGATGCCGATGGGCCACCTCGTCGACCTCATCTGGCGCTACAAGGAAGGCCTGGTG
Source organism: Gammaproteobacteria bacterium Ga0077536 (assembly GCA_001464935.1). GTDB lineage: Bacteria > Pseudomonadota > Gammaproteobacteria. The sequence continues at coordinate 132,467 of LNEL01000064.1, read as the reverse complement.
TTCGTCGGCGCCGGCCTGATCGCCACGAGCCTGCTGATCATGATCGGCCTGATCGGACACCCGACCGAGATGCGCGCGTTCATGGCACCCGCCCACTGGTATGTCCTTGCCGCGCTGCTGGCGCCGGTCGGTTACATGATGCAGGACACCGTCGCCGACGCGATGACCGTCGAAGCCGTGCCGCGCGTCGATGAACATGGGACCGCGCTCGATCCGGCGGCCCGCCGGCTGATGAACACGACGATGCAGACGCTCGGTCGGGTGGCGATCATCGGTGGCGGCGTGCTGGTGTCGGCGGCGAACGTGGTGATGTTCGCCGGTGCCGAGTCGCTTCCCCAGGCCGAGAAGGCCGCGATCTACCTCGACGTCTACCACTATGCCCTGGTCATCCCGTTGATCTCGGTGGCCGGCGTGTGCCTGGCGCTCGTGATGCGCGGCCGACGCCGCGCGCAGCTGGCCGCGCAGGGCTTCAGCGGCCCCGAACTCGCGACCATGCTGGGTGGCAGGCAGGAGAAGACGACGCCGAACTGGGCAATCCTCGGCGGCAGCCTCGCCTTTGTCGTCGTGACGCTCGTGACCGGGTTGTCATCGCTGAGCTACGCGCAGGAAATCATCTTCGTCGGCTCGCTGTCCATCATCGGCTTTCTGATGTCGCGTCTGCTGCGCGAGCTCGACGACGACGCGCGCCGCACGCTGCTCGGCACGGCGATCGTGATTTTCGTGTTCCGCGCGGTGCCCGGCACGGGCGCCGGTTCAACGTGGTGGATGATCGACGAACTCGGCTTCGACCAGTCCTTCCTCGCGCGCCTGTCGCTGATTGCCAGCGCCCTGACGCTGCTCGGCCTGTTCGCGTTCCGACGCCTGATGGCCGAACGTTCGATCGCCTACATCGTCGGTCTGCTGACCTTCGCGGGCTTCCTGCTCGGCCTGCCGACGCTGGGCATGTACTACGGCCTGCACGAATGGACTGCCGCGCTGACGGGCGGCATCGTCGATGCGCGCTTCATTGCGTTGATCGATACCGCACTGGAGTCGCCGCTCGGACAGATTTCGATGGTGCCGCTGCTCGCCTGGATTGCGAACTCGGCGCCCGGACACCTGAAGGCCACGTATTTCGCGGTGATGGCCTCGTTCACCAATCTCGCGCTGTCCGCCTCGCAGCTGGGCACGCGTTACCTGAACGAACTGTTCGTCATCACCCGCGAAATGCGCGACCCCGTCACGCATGCGATCAGTACGCCCGCCGACTACAGCCGCCTCGGCGATTTGCTGATCGTCGTGCTGCTGTTGAACCTCCTGCTGCCGTTCGGCGCGATCCTCGTCACCCGCGTGCTGGGCCTGCGCAGCGCCTGACGCGACGCGCAAAGCCAGGACCGGGCAGACGACGGGGCGAGCGCAGTCGCCCCGCAAAGGCTCAACGCCCGCGCGCCGCCAGTTCCGCCGCGTGCTTCGCGGTGACCGCCTCGATCGCCTGGCGCTGCTGTTCAACGAGATCGCCACGCGCGGCGACCGCGCGGGCGCTCGCGTTCAGCGTCGCCGCAGCCTGGCCCTGGTAGTGCGGCATCACGTACTTGGCGATCAGTTCGTAGCTGCGGCGCGTGGCCTGCGTATTCGCCCATTCGTGCGCGAGCATCAGGTAGGCCCCGAAACCGCCGTTCGACTGGGCGACGAGGCGATCGATCTGCGCGCGGACGTCGTCCGGCGTGCCGATGGCGCCCATACCGGATTCGGCCACGTAATCGATCATTTCCCGCACCGTATTGCCGGACACGCTCATGTGCGGCAGGCCGGCCACGGTCTGGAAGTAGCGGAACCAGTGCTCGATGCCGTAGGCGACGTCGCGATAGGCCTCTTCGCGCGTTTCCGCGCAGTGCACGAGACCGACCAGCCGCCACTTCGCGCGATCCGCGACCGTGCCGAATTGCTCCGCGCGCTGCTGCATGACATCCCAGTGCATGCCGAGCGCATCGAAGCCCGCCGATTGCGTGGCACCCAGCGACAGGAGTCCGACGCCGTGTTTGCCAGCCAGGCGCGGACCGGACGGACTCGCGACGGCCGCGACCGCAATGTCGAACAGCGGCGAGGAATACGGGCGCAGATGCAGATGGGCATCGCGCAGGTCCCAGCGATGGTTCTTGAAATTCACCGGCTCGTCGCCACGCAGCAACTGCATCACGATATCGAAACCCTGTTCGAGCAGATCGCGCGTCTCCGACTGAGGAATGCCAATCATCGCCGCGTCCGTCGGCAATGAGCCCGGACCGACGCCGAGCATCACGCGCCCACGCGTGAGGTGGTCGAGCAGCACGATGCGTTCGGCGATCCACAGTGGATTGTGGTAGCCGACGCTGATCACACCGGTGCCGAGTTTGATGTGGCGCGTGCGCTCTGCGGCCGTCGCAATGAAGATTTCGGGCGACGCGATGATTTCCATGCCGGCCGAATGATGCTCGCCGACCCAGGCCTCGTCGTAACCGAGTGCGTCGAGCCACTGGATGAGTTCGAGGTCGCGCTGCAGGGACAGGGTCGGGTTGGTGCCGGGTGCGTGAAACGGGGCGAGGAAGATGCCGAAGCGCATGCGACCAGTCATTCTTAAGTCCTTTCGATAGACGGGAGAAGCCGGTGGCGACGATACCACCCCCGCAGGTGCCCCGGCATCCCGGACCGGGCCGCTTGTAGTCGTGCGACGACAATTTCTGCCCGGGCACGTCAGTTTGTGACGCGTCAGCGTGGCGCGGGAGTGTGCCGGAGACCTCGCACGGACACCGCCGGCGGGGGATTACGGGGCGCGCGTCGTGCGTTCTGCGATGCAGCGCACACTCGCCGGTCCACGGTCTGTGACCCGTATCGCAGGGCGCCCGATTGCCACGCACGACCGCCGTCGGCTGGCACCAGGCTTGCTCCGTACAACGGCAGTGCAACGCCGTTCACGGCATCCGGAGACAGGCATGAAATTCGTCATCACGCTGATCTGCTCGCTGCTCGGCACCGCGCTGACCGCAGACCCGGCCAGCGCCGCGTTCATGAATCAGTCCTTTCTCAACGAGTTCGACACGACGTCGATCCACTTCTGGTCCGATGATGCGACGAAGCTCGCATTCGATCGGGTCAGCTTCGGACAGAACATGGGCGCATGGTCGGTCGAATCGAACACCGGTGACACGCTGGTGCTGGCGACGCGCGGCCGCTTTTCGCTGCGGCTCGACCATGACAGGCAGCCGTTTTCGATGCAGTGGGCCGAGGTGTTCTTCGACGGCGCATTCAACGTGATTCGCGGCAGTGGCACGCTGCACTACAGCGGATCGGCCTGGACGGGCAGCGACCTGTTCACGCATGCACTCGATATTCCGAATCAGTTCTCGAGCTCCGCAGTCGTGCCGCTGCCGAGCTCCGTGGTCCTGCTGCTGTCCTCGCTGCTGTTCGTGCCCTTGCGCGGACTGCGTCGACGCGCAGCTGCCTGACCCTTCCCGATCCCTCCCTCCGCGAAACGTTTGGCGCCCCTCAAGGGCGCCATTTTTTTTCAGGCACCCGCTGCCGCCAGCACGCCCGTCGGACACTTCACGCCGGTGCCACCGAGCCCGCAATAGCCGCCAGGATTCTTCGCCAGGTACTGCTGGTGATATTCCTCGGCGTAGTAGAAAGGCGGCGCGTCCAGGATTTCCGTGGTGATATGGCCGAGTCCGGCCGCCGCAAGCGCCGACTGGTACGCGGCCATGCTCTGCCGGGCCTCGTCGCGCTGCACGTCGTCGAAGACGTAAATGCCTGAACGGTACTGCGTGCCGACATCGTTGCCCTGACGCATGCCCTGGGTCGGGTTGTGCGATTCCCAGAACACCGCCAGCAGACGGTCGAACGCGATCTGCTGCGGGTCGAACACGACGAGCACGACTTCATTGTGGCCGGTCATCCCGCTGCACACTTCCTGGTAGCTCGGGTTCGGCGTCAGGCCTGCGGCATAACCGACCGCAGTGGTGATCACGCCGTCGAGCGACCAGAACTTGCGTTCGGCGCCCCAGAAACAGCCGAGCCCGAACAGGACACGCGCGCTGCCGGCCGGAAACGGCGGTTTCAGCGGCGCATTCAGCACGAAATGGCGGGCCGGCACCGGCATCGGCGTCGTGCGGCCCGGCAGCGCCTCGGCGGGTGTCGGCATACGTTGCTTGTGATTCAGACCGAACATGGTGGTCGTCCTTGCCGCTGGAATGGTTCGTTGCACGATGGTCGCTCGACCGTTGAAAATCAAGGCGCCACTGAACCGGCTTGCCCCGGGCGGCGTAAGCCCCACAGTTCACAGGGAGTCTTCGAACATGCGCATCGTGACCTTGATTCTGCTGTCCCTGGGCGGCGCGGCCGCCACTGCCTGCCCCGCGGGTCTCGACTTCGCCGCCCGACCTCTGCTCGGTCAGGAACCGGTGCGCCTGTGCGAGGCCTACGCGGGCAAGGTGGTGCTGGTCGTCAACACGGCCAGCAAGTGCGGCTTCACGCCGCAGTACGAAGGACTCGAGGCGCTGTACCGCGAACTCGGTCCGCGCGGCTTCGTGGTCCTCGGCTTTCCGTCGAACGACTTCGGCGGCCAGGAGCCGGGCACCGAGGCCGACATCGGCAAGTTCTGCCGGTCGACCTACGGCGTGCAATTTCCGATGTTCGAGAAAACCGTCGTGATCGGCGCCGGCGCGCACCCGTTCTACCAGTCCCTCGCCGCGCAGACCGGCGAATCGCCGAAGTGGAATTTCCACAAATACCTGATCGATCGTGATGGCAAGGTGGTCGGCAGTTACGGCAGTATGACCTCCCCCACTTCGGGCACCCTGCGTGAAGCAATCGAATCCCGGCTCTAGCGCCCTGGCTGCGCCGACCCTCCGCCTGACCGTCCTGTGCCTGCTCGCGGCCTGTGCCGCGAGCGTCCCGGCCGCGCCGCGAAAATCACCGGCGGACAGTTCCACCGTCACCGTCATGTTCGAGAACGACCTGTTCGGCGACCGCGACGAGCAGTACACGAACGGCTTCCAGATCGGCTGGATGTCGCAGGATCTCGCGCAGTTCTACGACGCCGAACTGCCGCACTGGATGGAAGGGCTGTCGGACTACCTGCCGTTCATCGACCTGCCGGACAGCACGCACAACATCGGGCTCTCGCTCGGCCAGAAGATGTACACGCCGCGCGACACCGCGACCCCTGCGCTGGTGCGCGACGACCGGCCCTATGCAGGCTGGCTCTACGGAGGCCTCGCCTTCGTCAGCAAGACCGAGACCCGTCTCGATACGGTGGAAGTACAGCTGGGCGTCGTCGGCCCCGCGTCGCTCGCCGAGGAAGCCCAGGAGCTCGTGCATGAACTGCGCAACCTGCCGGTGCCCCAGGGCTGGGACAACCAGCTCGAAAACGAACCGGGCGTGGCCCTGATCTACGAGCATCGCGACCGCCCCTGGCGCAGCGAGAACGTCTCCGGGATCGGCTACGACCTCATCACGCATGCCGGTGGCGCAGTCGGCAACGTGTTCACGTATCTCAATGCCGGTGCCGAAATCCGGGCCGGCTGGAACCTGCCGGCGGATTTCGGGACTTCGTTGATCAACCCCGGCGGTGACACCAATGCGCCGTCGGCGGTCAACGACCCGCGCCTGCGCAACGAGCAGCGCTTCGGCATCCACGGGTTCGCCGCGACCACGGCCCGGGTCGTCCTGCGCAGCATCTTCCTGGACGGCAATACCTTCGCGGACAGTCACGAGGTCGACAAGGAATACCTGGTCGGCGATCTGATGCTCGGCGTCAGCGTGACCTTCTGGAACACGAAGCTGTCCTATGCCCAGGCCTTCCGCAGCCGCGAGTTCGACGGCCAGGACGGCTCGCACAACTTCGGATCGCTGAGCCTGTCGATTACCTTTTGAGCACAGCGGCCGCTGCTGCTATAAAGATCCCAACGCTCCGGACGGACGCCCGAGGAAGCCGCATGAAAAGCGCGACCGATCGCATCGAGGTCTACTGTGACAGCCACGGCGTGTCCTATTGCTCCACGCGCGAACGCCTGATCAATGCGGGCCTCGCGACCAGCGAGATGTTTCCCGGTCCGAATGAGACCTGGCGTGGCAACGGCCCCTGCCGCGATCCGGACGAACCGCTGTGGTCCGTGCAACGCGCGAAGCAGGGCCGCTACAAGGTCATCTGGGGGCTGTGCCTGGCGCGCGAGACCGACTGAGCCGCAAGCGCTGACGCGGCTAAAGATCCGGCCACGCGCCTGACCCACCGTTCCACCGCCACCGCCGGGAGGCCCTGTCCGCCTCACGCGCAGCCCCGTTCACGACGCCGCACACCCCGGCCGACAGCGTGCCGGGGATTCAGTCCGGATTCATCCGCCGCCGCCTAGCGTGGGAACCGTGAGCGCGCCATTGCGCGCCAAGGAACACCCCGATGAACACTCGACCACGCGGCAGCAGATGGCAGCAGACGATTGGCGTGCTGGCGGTCGCGAGCCTCGCCGGCTGCGCAAGCCCCTACTATCGTTCGCCGCCGGCCGGCTACGCCTATGCCCCGGTGACGCATCACGTGTCCACCCCCGTTTACGCGCAGCAGAGCTATGCCCAGCCTGCGTACGGCGCGCCCTCGTCGTATGCACAGGCACCGGTGTATGCCGCGGCGCCGCCGGCTTACGGCCCGACCACCTACGCCGCGCCGCCCGCCTATGCGGCGCCACCGCCGATGGCTGCCGCGCCAGCCGGCCCCTGCCTCGGACGTCCGCTCAGCGGCGCGATGGGCGGCGCACTCGGTGGCTTCCTGGGTTCGAAAATCGGCAACGGCAGCGGTCGCCTGGCGGCCACCGCAGCGGGTGCGATCCTCGGTTACAACGTGGGTCAGTCGGTCGGCCAGACTGCCTATCCCTGCCACTGATCGGCTTCGATGACGGCGGCGCCGATGGCCTTCGGCGCCACGCCATCACGGCGCTTCCCCGGCGCACCGCGCCGGGGGTTTTTTGATCCCGATTCGAGCGAGACATGCACTGCGCGCACTGCGCGAGTGCGAGATCGCGCGCGCGTGCACAACAAGCCCTTGATTACCGGTCGACACCCGCTGGCATGCTTAGTGCTGTCCTTTTTGTCAGACGGGTGGACTGAACGCTGCCCGTTCGCCGGATGATGTCAACCGGATGGCGCCCGCGCCGTCCGGCGAGCGTTGCTCCAGCCATTGCTCCCTCAGTTTGAAGGGCGGCTTCGGCCGCCCTTTCTTTTGCGCGTCGGGCGCCGCGTACGCGCTGCCCGGCACCGGTGCTAGTATGCGGGCCTCCGTTCTTGTCGGCCCATCACGCCTTGTTCCAGCCGCTGCCCCTGTTCCTCGCCGTGCGCTATCTGCGCGTCAAACGCAAGAACCGCTTTGCCGCGTTCGTGTCACTGGCCTCGGTCGCCGGCATTGCGCTGGGCGTGGCGATTCTGCTGATCGTGCTGTCGGTGATGAACGGCTTCGAACGCCAGGTCGCGGCACGCATCCTCGGCATGACTTCGCACGCCACCCTGCTGAGCCGCTACGGCCTGATGGACGACTGGCAGGCCGTCGCGACGCGCGCGCGCACCGCGCCAGAAGTCATCGCCGCCGAACCGTTCGTCCGCGGTGCCGGCATGCTGAATCATCGCGGCAAAGTGCGCGGCGTCCTGCTCTACGGCGTACCGCCGGCCACTGAGGCCGCGGTCTCGGATCTGCAGCAGTATCTCGGCGCAACGCCCATCGCCGCGCTCGCCGACGAGCGCGAAGCGGCCGACGACATCGCCCCGATTGCCATTGGTGATGCACTGGCTGAAGAACTGGCGCTGAAACCCGGCGACATGGTCACGTTGATCGCGCCGCGCTGGGATGACGCCCAGCAGCTCGGCGTGCCGCGCTACATTCGCCTGCGCGTGGTCGGCACTTTCCACGCCGGCATGCACGAGTTCGACTCGGCATTCGGCATCGTGAGCATCGCGACGGCCGCGCGCATCTTCGAACTCGGCACGGCGGTGTCGGGCCTGCGCGTGAAGTTCACGGACTCGAGCCGGGCCCCGGCGCTTGCGCAGCAGCTCGCCACGCACGTCGGCGACGATGTCGCGGCGCTCGACTGGACGCAGTTCCATCGCAATTTCTTTCTGGCGCTGAAGTCGCAGAAACGCATCATGTTCGTGATCCTGTCGCTGATCATCGCGGTTGCGGCTTTCAACATCGTGGCCTCGATGGTCATGCTGGTGAAGGAGAAGAATCGGGACATTGCGATTCTGCGCACGATGGGCATCGCGCCGGGCGGCATCCTGACGACCTTTCTGGTGCAGGGCATGCTCGTGGCCGGGATCGGGATCGGCATCGGCATCGGGCTCGGCGTGCTCGGGGCGGACTATGCGAACGCCGCGATGAGCCTGGTCGAACGGACGTTCGGCATCCAGTTCATCAAGCCCGACGTGTATTACATCGATTACCTGCCGACGGAAATTCGCGGCGGCGACATCTCGGTGATCGCCTCGGCAACGTTCCTGATCTGCGTGCTCGCAGCCGGGTTTCCGGCATGGCAGGCGTCGCGGATCGCACCGGTCGAGGCCATGCGCTACGACTGAGTGGCGCCGTCGCACGGCGGCGGCTCAGAACATCAGTTCACTGAAGAAATCCGGGTGCCAGTCGTCGCGGCGCGCCAGCACGAAGTGCGTCAGCCCAAGCAGCATCTCGCCTGTATGACGGTGAATCTCGGCATAGGGCTCGGGCCAGCGCGTCGGCACCTCGTCCAGAGCCGTCGGGCTCTGCGCGACCAGCGCGGCGCGCTGCGCCGGATCCGCGAGCAGCGCGTGCACGGCCGCGTAACGGGATTCGATCGCGTCGAAGGCAGCGGCGTCGATCTCGCGCATCACGCGCGCGATGCGTTCCAGTGGTGTCAGCGCAAGGTGCGCCTGCAACCATGCGGGCTTGTCGTGGCGTCGGCTGCTCGCGCCTAGCAGCAACAGCAGGCCGGCAAAGGTCAAGAGTCGCGAACTGCGCAGCTTCGCCTGACGCAGATACCAGCCGTCTTCGTCGTCCCGCTCGAACTTGTGCTGTTGCCACGCGGCGTACGAATGCAGGTAGCGCTGGAGATCGTGGATCAGCAATGTCCATTGGCCGTGCGGGTCGAGCCGGAGGCGATCGGCGCCGTACCAATCGAGAATGCGGGTCTGCAGATCAGCAAAAGCGCTGGCACCGAAGAGCGGCCGCGTGTCGAGCAGACACTGGATGCGCTTGCCGAACAGCGCGGGCGCTTCGTCGAGCGCGCCGCGTCCCTGCGGCGCGCACAGCGCCGCGGCGGAGACGCCGCGGCGGAAAATGCCGGCGGGCTTGGGCATCTTCAGCGCGGGGTGCGCGAGCGCCGCGTACACGTCGGCCGCGGGCGCCGCGCCGTCAGCGAGGCGATCGGCGACGATGACAATGGCGTCGAGATCGGAACCGGCCGACACCTCGAGGCGGCCGAGCGAACCGGCCGCTGCCACCGTCACGATCGCGTCGGTGCCGTGCAGCGCGCTGTCCAGCCGGGCCGACAGCGCCGCGATGAGCGCTGCCGATCGCAGCCTGCTCGCCGCCAGCGTGCGCGGTGCGTCAGGGTCGGGACCCGGCGCGGCTGACATCGCGCTACACGAGGTCGATCGCGTAGCGCTTCAGTTCGGCCAGCGGGATGAAATCGAGCAGGGATTCGTGGGTCGACACGAGCACGATGCGCGGCGCCACGCCGGCGCGATGCGCTTCGAGCCAGCGACCGGCACACACGCACCAGCGATCGCCGGGCAGGAGTCCCGGAAACGACGCGGCCGGGACCGGCGTGGTCAGATCGTTGCCGTGGGCGCGGGAGAACTCGAGAAAGTCGGCGGTGACCTGCACGCAGACGGTGTGCTCACCGACGTCCTCGCTGCCGGTCTCGCAACAGCCGGTGCGGTAATACCCGGTCAGCGGGTCACGGGAACAGAGTTCGAGCGGTTCGCCAAGGACATTGCGTTGCGGGGCACTCATGCGATGTGTTTCCGATAGCGGGTCACTGCACGGTGCCCGGCGTGATTGTGGGTCGGCGCCGATTATTGCGACGCATCATCGAGTCTCTATAATGCTAGTGCGTTTTGCAACCAGAAAGCGACCCCATGGAAATCAAAGGTAAGACCGCGATCATCACCGGCGCGGCGAGCGGCATCGGCCTCGCGGCGGCCCGGGAACTGATCAAGTACGAGATCAAGGCGGTCGCACTGGTGGACCGCTCTCCCGCCGTGCACGAGTTCGCGGCCAACATCAACGCGGAAGCCGGCCGCGATGTCGCGGTACCGTTCCAGGGCGACACGACCCAGGACGAATTCCGCCAGCGGGTCTTTGCAGAACTGCGCGAGGCCTGCGGCGTCGTCAATATCCTGGTCCCGGCAGCGGGCATCACGCGCGACGCCATCGCGGTCAAGCTCAACAAGGAAAAAGGCGTCGCCCAGCTGTATCCGGTCGAGACTTTCCGCGAAGTGCTCGAAGTGAACCTGGTGGCCCCCGTCTACTGGGCGCTCGAACTGGTCGGGCAGATGGCAGAGTGCCGCTTCAAGCAGGGCTTGAAGCGCTGGCATCCGAGCGAAGGCGCCCAGGGCGTGATCGTCTTCATCGGCTCGGTCTCCTCGCAGGGCAACAAGGGCCAGATCGCCTACGCGAGCACCAAGGTCGGCCTCGAAGGCGCGGCGTCGACGCTGATGATCGAGGGCATCTTTCACGGCGTGCGTACGGCCGTGCTGCATCCGGGCTTCACCGACACGCCGATGGTGCGGGCGCTGGGCGAAGACTACATCAACAAGCACGTGCTGCCGGCCACACAGATCGGGCGCTTGATCCGGCCCGAAGAAATCGCCGACGCCATCTGTTTCCTCGTGCGCAACTCCGCTGTCAGCGGCCAGTTGTGGGCTGACGCGGGCTGGCATCCGCTGCCGACCTGACGCCTGCGACAAGGGGTACGCGCGCTGTCCGGCAGCGCGCGAATCTGTGACGCAACCGACGCTGCGTCGCCTGCCAGTGGATCTGCCGCAGCGGTCCAACTATAAAGAGGGACCTGACGTAGGGCAGCAGGCGCGAGGCAGACCACCGGTGAGCGAACATGACGAACGCGTGCTGTTCGTCGATGATCAACCTGAGATCATCGAGCTGATCAAACGGCATGTCGGCAATACGTACGACTGCGTCTATGCCGACAGCGGCGCCGCTGCGCTGAGTCTGCTCGACAGCGCCGGCCCATTTGCAGTCGTCGTCGCGGATTACTCGATGCCGAACATGGACGGCGTCACGCTGCTGGCCGAAATCCATCGGCGTTCACCTGACACCGTGCCCCTGATGCTGACCGCCTTTGGCGATATCGACATCGCGATCGCGGCGCTCCATGAAGGCAACATCTATCGCTTTCTGCGCAAACCGTGGGAGCGCAGCGAACTCGACCGCGCGCTGTCGAACGCGCTCGATCACTACCACCTGGTCAAAAGCGAGCGGCGGCTGCGCCAGGAACTGGCGAATGCGAATCGCGCACTCGATGCGAAAGTGCGCGAACTCGACGAACTGAATCAGCTGCTCGAATACTGGGTGGAGTTTTCACCAGCCGTGCTCTACAGCGCGGACTGCGACGGCGGCACACCAACCCTGACCTACGTCAGCAAGAATTTCGCGCGACTCATCGGCCATGAACGCACGGACATCATCGTCGAGCCGGGACTCTGGGCCCAGGCCGTGCATCCGGACGACGCGCCCGAGCGCGAACGACGCGTACGCGAGTTCGTGCTCAGTCGCGCGGCCGAGCATTCGCTGACCTACCGCATTCGTCATCACAACGGCGCCTATCGCACGATCCTCGAGTCGATGCGCTGCATCCGCAATCCGCAGGGCAAGGCCCTCGAACTGGTCGGCGCGTGGCTCGACATTTCGCCGCGCTGAACGCGCCCTGGCGCGGCCATTAGCTCAAGTCGTTTCTGGGTTTCGAAGGCAGTCGCTTCATTTTATTGAGCTTAAGTTGCGCTCGCGCTTGACAGCATCTTCAGGAAGAGCTACAAATATCGCCACTAACTGATTAATAAAGCTGAGTTTAAGGCTCGCTGAGAGACATTGTTCCATGCGCAATCTCGGCCCCCATGCTTCGCTCAGCGCCGCGTCAGCGGCATTGCCCCAATTAGTCCCTCTCGATGCGAACCCGATTCAATCGGGCACCCGGAAAACGCTCCGCGGGCAGTTCTTGCAACACCCGCGGGGCTTTCCCCTCTCCTGCCGAACCGTCCGCAAATGGTGGCCCAGACTCGGGTCGTCGGCGCGTCGGCGTGACGGCGGGGGCTTGAGCTTTCATTCGACCCAGCCGTTGCCGGTCGGCACCGACATCGAACTGGCGATCCCGTTGCGACGCGGGGTCGAGCGGTTCGTCGGGACCGTGGTGCTGATTCGCGAACTGAGCGACGGCTTCGACATCGGCGTTGCCCTCACGGCCGTCGATACCGAGCGCGCCGCGCTCGTCGAGCGCATTTGCGAGCTGGAATCCAGGCTGCGGACGAACGATCCTGCGCGTGAGGCCGCGGCTCGCCGGCGTGCTGCCGAATGGGCGTCGCTGAAGCCGCGCCTGGAAAAGATTCCGTCGCTGCAGCCGCTGCTGTTCCTTGCCGGGAATACCGGGCTGCGCCAGGGCCCTGCCCGCTCCTGACGCCGACATTCGCACCGGGGCCAATCGCGAACTGCCCGCACGCAGCAGTCGTCAGCGGTCGGTCCGCCAAGCCTCAGCCGCCGCGGTAAGCGGCACCCACTTCCGCGGCGATGGCCGCAAAACCCGCTTCCAGCACCGCGTCCGGCTGGGCATACGACACGCGCAGACATTCACCGAGATGAGGCCATGGAGCCGGCAGGCCCGGCGCGAAGTACGTGCCGGGAATGACCAGCACCCCGCGCGCCTTCAGCCGCTCGTAGAGCACTTCTGCCGACACCGGCAGTCCCGGAAACCACAGCCACAGGAAGATGGCCCCTTCCGAGGCGTGAATCCGCCACGGCAAGCCTGCCAGCGCGCGCTCGGCGATCGCCTGCGCGAGACGCGAACGCTCGACGTAGTGCGGCAGTACCCGTTCCCGGGCGAGCGCCACCAGGTCGTGCTGCTGCAGCAGTGCCAGCGCGATGCGCGCGCCGAGCGGGTTTGGCGCGAGGTTCAACATGGCGTTCATGCCCGTCAGCGCGTCGATGATGTCGGGATTCGCAATCACGATGCCGGTGCGCGCGCCCGGCAGCCCGAGTTTCGACAGACTGAGGCAGAACACGGTGTTGTCATCCCGCACCACGGTGCCCGGCACGAAGGTGATGCCCGGGAACGGCAGGCCGTAGGCTGAATCCACGATAATCGGGACGTCGAGCCGACGCGCGAGCGCGTAGAGCTGCGCCATCTCTTCGTCCGATGCGAGCTTGCCGGTGGGATTGCTCGGACGGCTGACGCAGATGGCAGCGACATCGTCGAGCGGCAGCGCCCCGAAATCGATGTGATAGCGGAACTGGCGTTCGCCGACGAGTTCGATGCGCGAGCGGCATGAGGCCAGCTGGCCGGGCGCGATCCCGCTCTGCGAATAGCCGATGTACTCGGGCGACTGCGGCAGCAGCACGCGCCGCAAGCGCCCGGCGGGATCGTACCCCCCGAAGAGATTGAACAGCATGAAGAACGAAGCCTGGCTGCCCGGCGTCGTCATGATGTGCCGTGGCGTCAGATTCCAACCTGACCTGCGGTTCAAATCGTCCGTCAGCGCCTCGATGAACGGCTGATAGCCTTGCGGGCTGTCGTAACCGCCGAGCAGCGCGGGCCAGTCGCCACGCGATGTGATGGCCGCGAGGGCGTCGTCGAAGAGCGGCTTCATTGCCGGAATCACACTGGGATTGCCCCCGCCGAGATTGATCCAGCGCGAAGGTTCGCGCGCCACCGCGCCGAGGTCGTCCATCAAGTCACGAGTGCCGCTGCGACCGCTGAAACGGGCGCCGAATTCGGAGAACTTCATGCGCGGCGACCCGGTGCCCGCAGCGGCCGGGCGGCGCTACGCCGCAGAATGCGATTCATGGATAATGCTCCGTCATGAATGTGTCAAAACTGCTGAAAGACCTGGGCGCGCTGCGCGCGATCATGGTCGCCTGCACGGTGGTGCTGATGGTGCTTGCGCCGTTTGCCGATGGTCAGGTGTATGTCCGCGATGCCCGGCTGCTGACCAGCGTCGTGGCGCCGGCGTTGATGGTGATTTTCGTTTTCGTGCTGATGCTCGACATCACGATGACACGAATCTTCTCGATCGATACCACGCCCGAGCGACGCGCCGGCATGCGGCGCGCCGTGCGCATCGAATGCCTGGCGCTGCTCGGCCTGCTCGCGGCGTGGACGCCGTTCATGCTGCGCCTGTTCCAGGTGTGGCCCGAGAGCTGACGCAGGCAGCGGGCGGCCGCTCACTGGCCGTCAGGTCGGTCATGTCGGCGGTCCGCAATCTTGTACGTGAGCAGTTCGATGGCCATGTCGGGCACCTCGATCCAGCGGGAGGATTCGCGCGTCAGCAACCAGCGATCGACCGTGTCCCGATCGACGCGCAGCATCGCGGCGAGTTCGTGACGGTCGATGTCGTGCGCAATCATCTGTTCGATCAGCCGGTCCCGGTTGTTCATGCGTCATCTCCGTCACGTCGGCCTGGCAGTCATTCCCGCTCCGCTTCGAGCGCAATGAGGCTCTGCCGCGCGCGGTTCCCGATCAGTTTAAGGATCCGCGGGACCACTTTCAGCGTCGTCTCGCCGAGTTCGAGTTCCGCGGCGGCCGCCTCGGCCAGCAGCGGCACCCTAGTCGCCATCTGGCGCAGCATCTCCAGCAGGTAGCGTGTCCCGACCCCCAGCTCTTCGGCCATCTCGCGCCAGCGCGCGAGCCTGATCCAGTCCGGCCGGTCTTCGCGACCGATGTACATCGCCATTCGTGCACTGAGCCCGGGGTACACGTGGGTGCTGAGCAAGCCGCCGACGATGGCCAGGCGCGGGCCGCGCGCCGTCTCGACCAGACACAGCGTGCGGGCATGCGCCTGACCGATGCCGGCCAGAAAGCACAACACCAGCCAGCCCAGCAGTGCACGGATGTCGAGCGCGGGGGCAACGCTGAAGCGCCGGATGAGTGCCGCGCAGTCGAGGACTGCGAGTCCTCCTTCGCGCTCGTAAGCCTGCTCCGGGTGCAGTCCTGAGAGCTGACAGAAATCCTCGAGATGGCGCCGATGCACCCGGTCCGGCTGCAGATGCCTGTCGACCCGGCGCGTCAACAGCACTGGGACAGCCCCGCGCCGCAGTTCCGCTGCCGGCACCGGCAGGCCCAGGGCCGCCGCCACGCGCAGGCACAGGGCTTCATTCTCGACCGCTTCCGGCAGTCCCTGCCGGCCGGTGCGAGCAATCCAGTCTGCGGTGCCCGCTGCGACCGTCAGCCGCCCGTCGACGAGGCTGCAGGGAAACTGTCCCGGATCGCCCGGCAGCAACCAGGGCAGGCTGTCGACCGCGGCCAGCGCCTCGCCGCGTGCCAGCGCAGCCAGCGCGCCCTCATCCAGTCCGACGCCCGGTGCCAGGCCGCCCGGTGCGCCGCCCGTTGCCGTGCCTGGTCGCGCGAACCCGAGTGCGCCGGCACAGTCTTCGCCGCGCAGTCCGAGCACAGCGAACTCGTTGCCAACGGAAATGCCGAGGCGCTGAGCCAGGCGGGCACATTCGAGTGGGTCCGGCAGCAGGCCCCGAAACCATGCCCGCCGATTCACGGCCATGTTGGCCTCGCCCGCGAGCGCCGACCACCGTGGCACGGGGCCGGCCGCCGCAGCGGGACGAAACAGCCAGACGTCCGGCACCTCGCAGATGAGATGACCGATGCGCTGGCCGTCATGGGCCACCTCAAGCAGGGACAGGGTTTTCATCGGTGCTCGCGGAGCCATCACGGAAGTACACCCGCAGTTCCAGCCCCAGATGCTGCATGACGTGCACGGCACGCCCGATTTCGAGGCCGGGCTTGCCTGCCTCGAGCTCGGAGACGAAGCGCACGCCCACGCCGCAAATGCCGGCCAGTTCCGCCTGGGTCAGCCCGAGCACGCGCCGCTGCCGGCGCACGGCGCGGCCTATCAGCGCCAAGCTCGATGAAACGCCTGATGAGGTGTCAGTCATCCTGTTTGCTCAATCAACGACCAGTTCGACCCGAACGAATGTTTTCTGCTTCTAGTGCGAGGTTAACCCAGTTCTATTCCTGTTCGGGAATATTTTGGAGCCTGGAAGTTGATCGGAAGGTCCTGATGGGCACGCCGGGGCGGCCGGCGCAGTGGCAAGGCGACCCGTCACTGGCTAACACGAGAGGTGACCTTCACGTCAATTCTGAAGAGCAGGTAGCGGGCAGGAAAGGGCGCAGCCTGGCGCGATGCCAGGCTAAAGATTGACGTTTACGTCAACATCAAGATTGGCGATGGCTGAGCCGCTGCCCCAGCAGCAGCCAGTGCCCGATGCGCTCTCCGGCCCGTTCGAGGTTGACGCGCGCGTCACGCATTGCGTCGGCGAGCTCCATCGGCCGCGCGACCGCGGCTTCGAGCGCATCGAAGCCGTGACGAAACGCCAGGTGAGCGTCGTCGGAGAGTCCGCCGCCGACGGCGATCACGGGCACGTTCATCGACCTCGCCAGGGTGGCAACGCCGGCCGGCGCCTTGCCGAACGCCGTCTGAAAGTCGATGCGCCCTTCGCCCGTGATGACCAGATCCGCACCACGCAGGTGGGCAGCGAGCCCGACCAGTTCGGTGACGAGCACCGCCCCGGGCATCAGACGCCCCTGGCAGAAGCCCATCAGCGCCGCGCCGAGCCCACCGGCGGCACCGGCGCCGGGACGCTTGACGATGCGCTGCCCGGTGGCCCTTTCGAGCAGCTGTCCGAAGTGACGGAGATGCTGATCCAGCACCCGCACCTGGGCCGGACTAGCGCCCTTCTGCGGTCCGAACACGGCCGACGCCCCCTGCGGCCCGCACAGCGGGTTGCGCACGTCGCAGGCCACGAGCATCTCGGCGCTGCCGAGCGTCGAGACGAGACCCTCGAGTTCGATCGACGCAATCGCGCCCAGATCGCCGCCGGCCAGCCCCTGCTTCAGGACGCGGCCGCGACTGTCGCGAAAGACGGCGCCCAGTGCCTGCGCCATGCCGGCGCCGCCGTCATTGGTCGCGGACCCCCCGATGCCGATGACGATGCGCTTTGCCCCGAGCGCAAGTGCGGCCCGAATCAACTGGCCGGTGCCGAAGCTGGTGGTTTTCAGTGGATTGCGTTGTGCCGGGGCGACGAGGGGCAGACCCGACGCCGCCGCCATCTCGATGATGGCCGAGCCGTCGGGCAGCAGCCCGAACATGGCGCGGACCGGCTGCCCGAGCGGTCCCGCCACGACGCGACGCACACGGCGCCCGCCGGTCGCGGCGGTCACGGCTTCCACCGTGCCCTCGCCGCCGTCGGCCATCGGTACGCGGGTGATCTGCGCCTCACGCAGCACGCGTCTGAGGCCCTTCTCGATGGCGCGCGCGACCTGCGCTGCGCCCAGGCTTTCCTTGAAGGAATCCGGTGCAATGACGATTTTCATCACGGCTCGACATGGCTGGTGACACTGCGCGGCAGGCCCTGGTCGGGCCCGCCCCCATTTCTCGCCCGCGTGCCGCGACAGCCGAACCGAGATGCTGCCGATTATGGGCCTGGCGACGGCCGTCGCCTAGAAAGGTGCCGGGAAAAGCCCGGGAACGCCCCCTCAGCCCCCGCGCCGCTGACGCGGCCGCCGCGCGCGAGCGTCGCGCAGGCCGGCCAGGGCGGTGCGCGCGCGAATCTGGGCGTCAACGGGCAACTGGCGCAGGAAGCGGATTTCGGCTCCCAGTTGGACCGCGATCGCCTCACCGTCGACGAACACCACCCGGTTGCCCGGTGTCGACGGAATGCGCACCCCGGGCACGACGATGCCGACGAGATTGCACGGATCGACCGCATGCACGGCCACCCACTGGGCCTCGCCCGGCGTGCGCCGGACACGTCGCAGCGCTTCGACTGCCTCGCTGGTGGCGAACTGCTCGCCGGAGAAGCCGGCCACGAAACGCCCGCCGCGGATTTCCCCGCGCGCTTCGAGCCGACGCAGCGCGCCCAGCAGATCGCGCCACGCCGGCGCCCTCGATTCACGCGCGAGCACCTGCCGGAACACCACGCCATAGCGACGCAGCAGCACGCGGGCAATCGCCTCCACCTGTGCTGTCGTCGGCACCGCAACGGTGCCCTCCTCCGGCACGCCGGGGCGCCGCACGAGATCCCAGCGGCCTGCTTCCTCGAGCGTCACACCGAATCGCCGACGCACGCCGCCGGCCATGCGGCGCTTGGCGGAAGGCAGCATCAGCGCCCTGAGTCCAACGAAACTGTCCGCCGTCACCAGCCCGCCGGCGACGAGTTCGGCGAGGATCATTTCGACCTGCGTGCGCAGCAGTCCGACTCCCGCGACGATGTCGTCGAAGAACGACGCGCCGTGCGCGCGGAGGTGGTCGAGCACGCGCTGGCCAGAGGCGCTCGGCGTCGTCTGCGGGCGATCCGCGGTCGCCGCCCACGCCGCCAGTTCAGCGCGCGGCAGGACGCACACCGGCGTCGCGCGCAAAGCCCCCACGTGACGGCCGGCCGCCGTCTCGCGCGGATTGAGACGTGCCCAGGTGCAGGCGCCGGACGCCAGCAACTGGTCGAGATGCGACGGCGTGTAGTCGGCGACGCGGGCCGGTAGCAGCGCTCCTTCCCAGCTGCCGGCCGGCGCCTCGAAGCCGGACAGCATGTCGATCACCTGACGCGTCGCGTGGACGCCCTCGACCTGCGTTGCGTGCGCAAGGTAATGCCAGTCGAGCAGGAAGCGCATGTAGACGGCGGCCGTGACCGGCTCGATCTCCGCGCGCAGGCGGTTCAGCGTGTAGCGATGAATGCGCGCAAGCAACCGCCGCTCACACCACTCGAGTCCGGTCGTCGCCGGCGTGTAGCGACCGCGCAGGATGCCACCCTCGGCTTCGAGCCCGAGCAGCGTCGCGTCGATCGCGGCGGCGGTGGCCGGCACCGCGACGGCGAGTTGCGCCGGCGTCATCGGTCCGCTGACATCCAGCCGTCCACGCACCAGCCCGCGCAGTGCGTCCTCGGGCGTCATGTCGTGGATCGCCGCGGCGTAACGGCCAAGCCCTGCGCCCTGCGTGACCCGCAGCCCGGGCCACACCCGCAACGCATCCGCGAGGCGTTCGGTCGCCAGCCAGTGCACGCGCGGCGAACCGTCGATCGCAACCGCACTTGCGCGGCCTGCGCCCGCCAGTTCGTCGAACCAGCCCTCGACAGAGCCGTCCGGCGTGACGAACTCCTCGCGCGCGGCAATGCCGATCACGAGCAGCGCATCGTGCAGTTCTTCGGCTGACACCGGCGTCGGCCACACTTCGGCGCGCACGCGCGCGATGGCCTCGGCGTCGAGGGCGCCGAGATTCGACGCCGTCTCCGGATCGAGCCAGCGCCGGCTTTGCACCGCCTGCGTGCGGCGCTCTTCGAGCGGCGCATCATCGAGAAAGGCGTAGGGGTTCGCGTTCAGCACAGCGAGCGCAAACGGTGACGGCTCGACCTGATCGCGTGCCAGCAGTTCAATTTCGCCGGTCTCGATCGACGTCAGCAGCGCTTCGAGTCCGGCAATGTCCATCGCCTCCTGCAGGCAGTCACCGATGGCCTGGCGCACCAGCGGGTGATCGGGAATCTCGCGTCGGCCATGCAGGTTCTCGGCGCACGCGAGCTGATCGGGAAACACCAGTGACACGAGGTCCTCGGCCTGCATGCGCATCAGGCGCGGCGGCGTGCGCTTGCCGCTGCGGAAGCGTTGAATCGCCAGCGCGCAGGCCGCGACCCAGCGCCAGCGCACGCCGAACAGCGGCGCATCGAGCGTCGCCTGTGTCAGCACGTCGCGCACGCTCGACGACTTCAGATAGCGCCACACGTCCTCGAGCGGAAAGCTGTGGACCGCGCCGAGCGAAATCACGATCGCGTCTTCGACCGCGGCAGCCTGCAGCTCGAAGTTGAACTGGCGACAGAACCGCTTGCGCAGCGCGAGGCCCCACGCGCGATTGATGCGTGAGCCGAGTGGTGAGTGGATGACGAGCTGCATGCCGCCGGACTCATCGAAAAAGCGTTCGAGCACGAGGCGCGTCCGCGTCGGCATGGCACCGAGCGCGCGATAGCCGCTCTGCAGATAGTCGTAGAGCTGCGACGCGGCGACGGGTCCGACTCCGATGTCATGCGCGAGCCAGGCTTCGATCAGGGGCCGTTCGAGACCTTCGTCGCTGCGGCGCGCGAAGTCCTCGCGCAGTCGCGACACCGCCTGCGACATCTCGGTGCTCCGCGCCGGCGCTTCGCCGAGCCAGAACGGGATGTCGGGCGGCTGGCCGGCGGCGTCCTCGACGCGCATCGCCGACGCTTCGACGCGCAGCACCCGCCACGAGGTATTGCCGAGTTGGAAGATGTTGCCGGGCAGGCTTTCGATCGCGAAATCTTCGTTGACCGAGCCGACGATGTGTCCGGTCGGCTCGGCGATTACGTCGTAATCTGCGGTGTCCGGAATCGCCCCGCCACAGGTGACGGCAACGAGCCGCGCACCACGCCGCGCGCGCGCGATGCCGTTGACCGCGTCGAGATGCAGGTACGCGCTGCGCCGGCCGTGCGCGAAGCTGAAACCCTCGGCCAGCATCGCGACGATTTCGTCGAACTGCGCGCGCGGCAGATCGCGGTAGGGCCATGCGCGTCGCACGAGCGCGAACAGGTCGTCGAGCACGACATCGCGACAGGCGGCTTCGGCGACGATCTGCTGGGCGAGCACATCGAGCGCAGGGCCGACAATCTCGATCCGGTCGAGTTCGCCGCGCCGGGTCATGTCGACCAGCGCGGCGCACTCGACGAGTTCGTCGCGCGTCTGCGGAAACAGGCAACCCCGCGCCACCGCGCCGACCGCATGGCCGGAACGGCCGACACGCTGCAGGAACATCGCCAGCGAGCGCGTGGAACCGAGCTGGCAGACCAGATCGACCTCGCCAATGTCGATACCGAGTTCGAGCGAGGCGGTCGCCACGAGCGCCCGCAGCTCGCCGGCCTTCAACTGCTGCTCGGCGAGCAGCCGTCGCTCGCGCGCCATGCTGCCGTGGTGCGCGGTGATCGCGGCGTCGCCGAGCCGTTCGGTCAACGCCTTTGCCACGCGCTCCGCGAGGCGTCGCGTATTGACGAAGACGAGCGTGGTGCGATGGGTCGAAATCAGCTGCGCGATGCGATCGTAGATTTCGCCGGCAGTGTCGCCCGACAGCACGGTCTCCAGCGGCGATGGCGGCATCTCGACCGTCAGCACGCGTTCGCGCGCGTGGCCTTCGTCGACGATCTCGCAGTGCTCCCCGACGCCGACCAGGAAGCGCGCGATGTCCTCGACCGGTTTCTGCGTGGCCGAGAGCCCGACGCGCACCGGTGGCCTGGCAGTCAGCGCGCTCAACCGCTCGAGCGAGAGACTCAGGTGGCCGCCGCGCTTGGTGCCGGCCACCGCGTGGATTTCATCGACGATCACCATTCGCGTCGTGGCGAGCATCTCGCGGCCGCTGTCGCTGGTCAGCAGGATGTACAGCGACTCGGGCGTGGTGACGAGAATATGCGGCGGATGTCGACGCATCAGCGCCCGGGCGGTCGTGGGAGTATCGCCGGTGCGCACGGCCGTGCGGATGCCGAGCGCTTCCCCGCCCGCCGTCTCGATTCGCGCGCCGATGCCGGCAAGCGGCCCTTCGAGGTTGCGCTGGATGTCGTTGCTGAGGGCCTTGAGCGGCGAGACGTAAACGACCTGCGTGCCGTCGGGCAGTGCGCCTGCCTGCGCCTGGCGCACGAGGCTGTCGATCGCCATCAGGAAACCGGCCAGCGTCTTGCCGGATCCGGTCGGCGCTGCAATCAGGGTATGGCGCCCGGCCGCGAGCGCGCGCCAGGCGCGGCTCTGGCACGGCGTCGGGCCCTTGAAGCTCGCGTCGAACCAGTCGGCGACGGCCGGGTGAAACGCCGGATCGAACATGTCCGCTTGCATGCACCGAGCGTAGCGCGACGCCCCGGGCGGCACCAGCGGCGGCGGGCGCTTGACCGCCGGCCGGCCCGTCGTCACCGTGGGGCCTGCGCCCGCCCCGGAACAGCATCATGCCCGACGAAAGCCTGCCCCTGCCCCCGCTGCGCGTCATCGGCCATGCGCGGACGCACGTGCCGGACGGCGACATTGCGCGCTCGCGCCGTCACCTGGTGTCCGACATCGTGGTCCTGCCGGCCTTCGCCGCCGGGCTCACCGGCATCGAGGCCTATTCCCAGCTGATCGTGCTGTTCTGGATGGACCGTGCGCCGGCGGGCGATGCGTTGACCACGCATCCGCGCGGCGACCCGACACTGCCACTGACCGGCGTGTTCGCATCCCGCGGGCGGGGACATCCGAATCCGCTGGGGCTGGCCGTCGTCGATCTGATCGCCCGCCACGATCACGTGTTGACGGTGCGCAGGCTCGATGCCTATGACGGCACACCGATCGTCGACATCAAGCCTTACGACCATTACGACGTGTATCCCGATCCGCGCGTTCCCGAGTGGTTCAGGGCACGCCTCGACGGTTGATCGTCTGCCGCGCGCCCGGATCCCGTCGCGCTCCGTGACGCGGCTTGCGCTTGTGCGGTAAATTGCCGGGTGAATAAGGATGCTCCCCACCCCACGCATGCTGACCAGAGCCCTCAGATCTTCCGCTGCCGCCGCCCTGTTGTCGTGCGTCGCCGCGCTGACGTGCGCGGCCGCTGAGGAGGCTGCGAAATTCGGCAACTGGACCGCCAAGTGCGAAGAATCCAAGGGCCAGGTGCAGGGCGGCTGCTTCATTTTCCAGAACCTGGTGCTGCGCGAGGGCGGCCAGCGCGTACTGCAGTTCGCGGTCGGTTATGTCGCCACCACTGATGCGCCGATTGCGCTGCTGAGCCTGCCGCTCGGCATCTCGCTGCCGCCGGGCGTCACGATTCGCATCGGCGACGCCGAGCCAACGCGCGTGATCGTCGAACGTTGCGAACCGAATGGCTGCCGCGCGGGCCTGAAATTGAACGAGCGGCTGCTGCAACAGCTCAGGGACGGCACCCAGCTCACGGTGACGTTTCACGACGCGGAACGCCGTCCGATCGAGGTGCCGCTGTCGCTCGACGGTTTCGAAGCCGGTCTGAATTCGCTGCAGGAGAAGTCGTGAGCGCCGCCGGCAGATGCACGCGGTCGCCCGCCGCGAGATCGCGCGCCGCGGCCTGACCGGCGGCGAGTTCCACCACCCAGCGCGCCGGCGCGCGTGGCGTCAGCAGCGTGTCGGTCATCGGCACGGCATTCTCAATGATGTCGATGACCAGGCCGTCGCCATCGACGAACAACATGTCCAGCGCGAGCGGCGTATTGCGCATCCACATCGCGACCGGCTGCGTGGCGCCGAAATCGAACAGCATGCCGGCCGTCGCCGGCAAAACCCGACGCCCCATCAGCCCGAGCTGGCGTTCCGCGTCGCTGCGCGCAAGCTCCACCGTGTAGGCGACGAACACACCGTCGCGCCGCTCGATGCGCAGCGGCGCGCGATCGAACGCCGCGGCCGTGGCAAACGCCATCGCGAGCAACGGGAAGAGCACGACACCGCGCCACCGGGACTGCGAATGCCTCACGGCTGCGCTCGTTTCAGCCGCGCGAGCGCGGCGGTGCGTGCCGCGCCGTGGTCGAGCATCGGCGCGGGATAATCCACCCCCAGCCGCACGCCGGCGGCGGCAAGCGTCAGCGGCGGCGCCTGCCACGGGGCGTGAATGTCCGCCGCCGGCAGCCGCGCGAGCGCCGGCAGCCAGCGCCGCAGGTAGCTGCCCTCGGGGTCGAAGCGCGTGCTTTGCAGGATCGGATTGAACACGCGGAAATACGGCGCGGCATCCGCGCCACAGCCGGCCGTCCACTGCCAGCCGAGGGTGTTGTTCGCGAGATCCGCGTCGACCAGCGTGTCCCAGAACCAGCGCGCCCCGGCGAGCCAGTGCACGCCGAGATCCTTGGTCAGAAACGACGCGACGATCATCCGCACGCGATTGTGCATCCAGCCCGTGTGCCACAGCTCGCGCATGCCCGCATCGACGATCGGAAAGCCCGTTTCACCGCGCTGCCAGCGCGCGAGCCCGTCCGGATCCTCGACCCACGGGAAGTGTGCGAAGTCCTCGCGCAGCGGCGCGTCGGTCGTCGCCGGAAAGTGCGCCAGCAGGTGCTGCGCGAACTCGCGCCATACCAGTTGGCGCAGCCAGGCGACATGGGTCTCCGGCACCGTCATCTGGCCCTGCGCCGCCGCGTGCGCGGCGACGGCATGCCAGACCTGACGCGGCGACACTTCGCCGAAATGCAGGTGCGGGGACAGCCGCGACACGCCGTCGACGCCGGGAAAATCCCGCTGCACGGCGTAGTCGGCTGCCCCGTCGGCCACGAATGCGTCGAGTCGCTGCGCGGCGGCGCGCTCGCCGATCTGCCAGCTGTCCGTGATGCCGCGATCCCAGCCGAGACGCGGCAGCAGACCGAGATCGGCCAGCGTCGCACCGGCGGGCCAGGTCGCCGGCGCGACGAGCCGGCGCGGCGGGGACGCAGGCGACGGGGGCCGGCACACCTCGCGCAGGCGGCGCCAGAACGGCGTGAACACCCGGTACGGTTGACGCTCCGCCGTGTGCAGCGCTGCGGGATCGATCAGCACGGCGTCGCCGCCCGTCTCGATGTCGAGCCGGGACCCGAGGCGTCGGGCAATCCGCGCTTCGAGTTCGCGTTCGGCAGGTTCGAGTCGGCGATTGAAGACCAGCGCTGTCGCGCGGGTTTCTTCCGCCAGCGCGGCAAGCACTGCCTCAGGTGGCCCGATCCGCAACAGCACCCGGCTGCCCAGCGCTTCCAGCGACTGTGCGAGTGCGTGCAGGGAATGATGCAACCAGACGCGACTGGCGGCGCCCGTTGCCCACGGCGTGCGGGTCGGATCCCAGATGAACAGCGGCAGCACCGGCCCGCCCCGCTCGCACGCCATCCGCAGCGGACTGTGATCGGCAAGCCGCAGATCGCGCCGGAACCAGACTATCGTCGTCATGAACGTCCTCTCGTCATCGGAGTCTCACGCGCTACGTCGACCCACCGTCTTTGCGTCACAGGAAAGTTGCCCGCTGGCCCGGGCCCGAGTCGCGGATTAACATGCCGCGTCGTTTTACTGCAACCAGCGGCCGCCACGCGGCTGCATCCAGTCTGGAGAAATTGAAGATGCATCGTCGCCTCGTTCTCGCCCTGCTGTGCGTGCTGCCGCTGGCCGCCGCGGCCCATGGCCCGTCCCGTCAGAAAGTGACGAAGGACATCGTGATCAACGCGCCGGCCGCCAAGGTCTGGGCCCTGATCGCGGACTTCTGCTCGATCAGCCAATGGCATCCGGGCGTCGTGAAATGCGAAGGCACGGGCGGCAACGAAGTCGGCGCGAAGCGCGTGCTGACCGTCGGCCAGGAAGGCGGCCCGCAGATCGCCGAAGAGCTCCAGCTCTACGACGCGACCAAGATGACCTACAAATACCGGATCACCAAGACCGATGTCGCGGTGCTGCCGGTGGCCACGTATTCGGCGTTTCTCGGTGTCGTCGACAATGGCGACGGCACGTCGACCGCATCGTGGAAAGGCGGTTTCTATCGCTCCTGGGGCAAGAACGATCCGCCGCCGGAACAGAGCGACGCCGCCGCGCTGAAAGCGGTGACCGGCACCTATGAAGCCGGCCTCGCCAACATCAAGAAGCTCGCCGAGCAGTGAGCCGCCGGCACGCGCGCCGGGTCGTGCTCGTCGCCCTGCTGGCGACGGGCCACGCCGCTGCCGGCGCGCCGCAGGCCTGGGTCACCAACCAGGGCGCGGGCACTGTGACCGTCGTCGATCTCGCGCGGCGCGAAGCAGTCGCGACGATCGACGTCGGCAAGAGCCCCGCCGGCGTCGTCGCCTCTCCTGACGCCGGCGCCCTTGCGTTCGTCAGCAACCCGGACAGCAATGACCTGTCGGTGCTCGACCCGGCCAGCCTGCGGCAGGTCCGGGCGATCCCGACCGGCAACAGCCCGCTCGGCCTCGCCGCCGATCCGGTGCGACCGCGGCTTTACGTCGCGAACTGGTACGACGGCCGGGTGGAAATCGTCGACCGCGACAAGCTCGCCGTGATCGGCCATTACGCCGTCGGCAACACGCCCGCGGGGGTCGCGGTCAGCCCGGACGGCGCGCTGCTCGCCGTCGCCAATCGCGATGACGACACCGTGCAGTTGATCGATCTCGAGGCCCCGACGCGCTCGAAGCTGATCAAGGTCGGCCGCGCGCCGTTCGGCGTGCATTTCAGCGACGACGGACTGCAGCTGTACGCCGCCAACGTGCAAAGCGACGACGTGTCGCTGATCGATGTCACCATGCAGATCGAAACGGCGCGCGTGAAGGTTGGCGATGCGCCCTACGCCGTGAGCCAGGACGCCAGACGCGGCCTGTTGTTCGTGACCAACCAGCAGGAAGGCAGCGTGTCGGTGCTGTCGCTCGCGACGGCCCGCGAAATCCGGCGGATTGCCGTTGGCGATTATCCCGAGGGCATCGATTACTCGACGGTGCTCGATCGCTTCTACGTGGCGAGCTGGTTCGACAACGCGTTGTTCGTGATCAACCCGGACACCCTCGAGGTCGAAGCGCAGATCGCGTGCGGTGATGGCAGCCGCGCCTTCGGCGATTTCATTCGCGAATGAGCTCGTCGCCGAGGGCGGCGAGCCCCGCGCGAAAGTCGCGGAACATCGGCCGCCACTGCAGACGCTCGCAGGTCGTCGACGGATCGCAGCGACGGTAGCCGCCGCCGCGCGTCGCGGGTTCCCCGCTGAATCGCGGCGGCGGCGCACCGCAGAGGCCCGCGAGCGTGCGGTAGTACACGCGGCGGGTGACAGGCGAGCCGTCGGCCCCGAGTTCGATCGCAGCGGCCGCGCCCAGCGCGGCCTGCACCAGCAGGGCGGCCGCATCGGCAGCGTGGATCAGGTTCAGATACCCGTCGGGATCGCCGGGCACCGGATGGCCTGCGCGTACCCCCTGCAGGCCGACGACACGCCCGGGCCCGTACAGTCCGGCGAAGCGCACGACACGCGCCACCGGCATCTCTCGCCAGCAGCGCTCGATCTCGCCGAGTCGCCGCTCGCGCGGGCTGGCCGGCAGACAGGCCGATTCCGCGGTGACGACGCGCGAACCCTGCTCGCCATAAACGCCCGTGCTCGACGACAGCAGCGCACTCGCCGGCGCCAGCTGACGCAGCGTGCCGACCAGGCGTTCGAGTGGGGCGAGTGTGCCGGCGTCGTCCTGACAGCCCGAAGGCGGCAGCAGACACAGCACGCGCAGCGGCGAAGGCAGGGCCGCCCCGAAAGCCAGCAGGCGCGCAGCATCCGCATAATCACCGACGAGCATCTGCGCGCCCTGCGCCGCGAACGCGGCGGCGCGTGCCGCGTCGCGCGTGACGATCGCGATCCTGGCCTCACGCGCGCGCAACTGCGCGACGACACGCGCGCCGACATAGCCGCAGCCGATCACCAGCCAGCTGCCGGCGGCCGCCTTCACGACGACGCGCCCGTGGCGCACGCGGCGGCCGCGCGCACCAGTGCGGCGAAGGCCTCGGGCTGTTCCCAGTGCATCATGTGGCCGGCCTGCGCGATCGTCTCCACGCGCGCCTGCTGGTAATGGACCGCGGCATCGCGCAGTGGATCGAGGCCTTTGAAGCGCGCGCGAAAATCCGACTCGTCGCCCGCCACCAGCAGCACCGGCGCGGTCGTGGCGCGCCAGCACGCGGCTGCTTCCTCGCGCCGGTATAGCACGGGGTTGAACAGCTTGTGGCGCGGGTCCATCTTGAGCCGCCACCCGGCCTCGACCGGCCGTGCCCAGCTGCGCGCCACCTGGGCAAGGACGGACGGGGCTGCGCGCGGCGCCAGTTTGCGCAGGTGCGTCAGGAGTGCGTCGAAATCGACGAAGTCGCGCACGACCGGCGGCTCGCCGTGCTGATCGAGCCATGAGGTGTAACGTCTGGGCGCATCGGCCGGCCGGCTGTCCGGCATGCCGAATCCTTCGAACAAGGCGAGGCTGGCGACGCGTGACGGGCGTACGCCGGCATAGAGCCCGCAGACATTGCCGCCCATGCTGTGGCCGACCAGGGTGACGGGGCCCGCGACCAGTTCGGAATCGAACACGGTCTCGACGTCGCGCAGGTAATCAGGAAACCAGTAGCCGTGCGCGGGCCAGCTGGAGTCGCCGAAGCCGCGCAGATCCGGCGCGATGATGCGGAAATCCCGCGCGAGGTCGCTCGCGACCGCGGCAAAGCTCGCGCCGCAGTC
Source organism: Gammaproteobacteria bacterium Ga0077536 (assembly GCA_001464935.1). Lineage (GTDB taxonomy): Bacteria > Pseudomonadota > Gammaproteobacteria. The sequence goes on along the minus strand of LNEL01000064.1, from coordinate 104,066 downwards.
CGCCCAGCCATGCACGATCACGATCGCCGGCGCAGCGGGATCGCCCCAGCACCACACGGCGAGTTCGACGTCTGCAGCGCGCAGCGTCGTGCGCATCCCCTCGTTCAATGGCTGCCCGGTGCGCGCGCGAGCAGCGCGGACTGATTGCCGTCGCGCAGGTAGTCGTTGACGGCATCCTGGTGCAGCGGCTTGCAGAACCAGAACCCCTGCGCGGCCGGACAGTTCATCGCGCGCAGGCGATTGTACTGTTCCGGTGTTTCGACGCCTTCGGCGACGACCTGCATGCCAAGCGTCGTACCGAGCGAAATGATCGCTTCGACGATGGCGCTGCTGTCGACCTTCTCGCTCATCGTCGACACGAAGCTGCGGTCGATCTTCAGCGAGTCGTAGCGGAAGCGCTGCAGATACGTCAGCGACGAGTAGCCGGTGCCGAAATCGTCGACGTGCAACTGCACGCCGAGATCGCGCAGGTCCGACAGCGTGCTCAGCACCAGGTCGCCGTGATCCATGACCACGCGCTCGGTGATCTCGAGACGTATCGACTGCGGCGCAAGACCGCAATCCTCGAGCAGCGCGGCGAGGCGCTTCGCCATGTCGTCGGTCAGGAACAGCTTGCCCGAGACATTGATGCTCATCGCCAGCGGCGGCGACACCGGGAACAGGCGTTGCCACTTGGCCAGCTGGTTGCAGGCGCGCTCGATCACCCACCAGCCGATCGGCACCACCAGGCTCGTCTCCTCGACGATGCCGATGAATTCTTCCGGCATCACGAGCCCGCGGCTCGGATGATGCCAGCGCAGCAGTGCCTCGAAGCCCAGCACGTGCCGATCGTCCATCGCGATGATCGGCTGGTAGTAGATGTCGAACTCGCCCTTGTCGAGCGCGCGGCGCAAATCAGTTTCCATGCGATGCTGGAACATCGCCTGATCGTGCATGTAGGTGTCGAAGACAGCGTAGGTGGCGTGGCCCGAATTCTTGGCGCGGTACATCGCGATGTCGGCGTCGCGCAGGATCTCGTCGGGCGTGCGATAGGTTTCGGAACTGACGGCAATGCCGATGCTGGCCGAGGTGTATATCGAGTGCGCCTCGATCTCGAATTCCTGCGCGAGCGCCTCCTGCAGGCGTTCGACGACGAAGATCGCGTCGGTGGCCCCGGCGATGTCGTTCAGCACGATGGCGAACTCGTCGCCGCCGAGGCGCGCGAGCGTGTCGCCCGGCCGCAGACAGCCGAGCAGACGCCCGGCGACCTGCGCCAGCAGTTCGTCGCCGACCTGATGTCCCAGGCTGTCGTTGACGTGCTTGAAGCGATCGAGGTCGAAGAACAGCACGGCGAACAGCTTGCCGGGGTCGCGCCGGAAACGGCGCAGCGCGAGTTCCAGGCGATCCATGAACAGGATGCGGTTCGGCAGGCCAGTCAGCGCATCGTGCATTGCCTCGTGCAGCAGCCGCGCTTCGGTCTGCTTGCGGCGCGTGATGTCCGTCATCGAGCCGGCCATGCGCCACGGCGCACCTGACTCGTCGCGCACCGCGACACCCCGGCTCAGCACCCAGCGCACTTCGCCGCCGCGCGTGGTGATGCGGTACTCGCTTTCGAACAACGCGGAGCGCCCTTCGAGATGCTGCGACATCGCTTCGTCGAATTTCTCACGGTCGCGCTGGTCGACGCGATCGAACCACTCATCGATGCGGTCGGCGATGTCGTGTTCGGCGTAGCCGAGAATGGCTTTCCAGCGCGGCGAGAAATAGACCTCGCTGTCGCGCATGTTCCAGTCCCAGATGCCATCGTTGGCGCCGGCGACCGCCAGCGCGTAGCGCTGTTCGCTTTCGCGCAGCGCACGTTCGGCGCGGTTGCGCTCGATGGCATAGCGGATCGCGCGGCCGAGCAGCGTGCTGTCGACCTCGCGCTTGATCAGGTAGTCCTGCGCGCCCTCGCGCAGGGCCTTGGTGCCGAGTTCGATGCTGGTCTGATTCGTCAGCACGATCAGCGGCGTGTTCGGTGTCGCATGATGCATGCGCTGGCAGACTTCGATGCCGGCCCCGTCCGGCAGGTTCAAATCGAGCAACACGACATCGAAACGGCTCTCGCGGGCCCGTTCGAGCGCGGGCACGAGGCGATCGAAGTGTTCGATGATGAAACGCCAGCCGCTGACACGACGCAGATTCTTGATGACCAGTTTCGCTTCGGACTCGATGTCCTCGACCAGCAGCACCCGGCAGGTGATCGTTTGTTCAGTCATCGCTGAGGCGCCCCGTTACGATTGCCGCGTGAGACCACCGAGCGCATGCCCGGTCCCCTGAACTCGATGATGAAGCACGAGCCGCGGCCGGGCGTGGACTCCACGAAGAGTTCGCCCCCGTGCCCCCGGACGATTTGCTGACACAGGGCCAGGCCGATGCCCAGCCCCGGGTACTCGCGCTCACCGTGCAGTCGCTGAAACATGCCGAAAATGCGCGTGTGCTCGCGCGGGTCGATGCCGATGCCATTATCTTCAACCAGCAGACGCAGGCTGTCAGCGGTTTCCTGCGACGACACGCGAATGCGCGGGACGCGCGTGCTGCGGAACTTCAGCGCGTTCGCAATCAGGTTCTGGAACACCTGCAGCATCTGTTGCCGGTTCACCAGCAGCGACGGCAGGGGTTGCCGCTCGATCGTGGCACCCGCGTCATCGATGTCGCTGCGGAGATTCGCAATCGCGTCGGCGAGCACGTCGTCGAGATCGACCACTTCGGGTTCACGGACACTGGAGCGCAGCGTCGAAAGTTCGAGGATGCCGTCCAGCATCTGCTGCATGCGGGTGGTCAGCGCCGCCACTTCCTGCACCGCGCCAGTCGTCTCGGAATCGCCCTGCGCCAGATGTTCAACGAGGAAGCGCGCATTACTCGCGAGCGAATTGAGCGGTGCCTGCAGGTCGTGCGACACCGCGAACAGCAGGCGATCGAGTTCGCCTTCGCGCTGGCGCTGGTCGCCCTCCTCACCACTGCCGAGCAGCCGCGTGACGTCCATCAGGCTGACCGCCCAATAGCCGACCAGCCCGGCCGCATCGCCCACCGGGCGCGCGGTGAACGCCACGGTCTGCTGGCGCCCGGGCCCGGTGCGCAACGGCGCCGCCAGTTCCCATTTTTCGCGCACGCCATGCAGCCGCCGGCGAATGTCCTCCTGCCTCCCGGGTTCATTGACGAGAAGGTCGAGCGGCTGATCGAGCAGGTCGTAGCGCGGCCTCTGCAGCAATTGCTCGAACTCGCGGTTGACCGCGACGAGGTGCCCATGGCGCCCGACGAGGCAGGCGGCGAGCGGAAAGACGCTGGACATCACCGCGCCGGCTTCGAGCGTGAGGCGCTCGAGCAGTTCGGCGGCGACCCGCAGGCGTTCGAACAAGCGGCCCGGCAGGCTCAGGTAGCCGGCGCTCGTCTTGACCGCACGGCCGTCGACACCACGCCCGACGCAGTCGCGCGGCGTGGGTTGGTCCTCTTCGCCGGTGAACAGCCAGAACTGGCAGGCGGGATCGCGCCCACGCACGTCGTCGCAGATCGCCGAGAGTTCGGCGAACGAGGCACCAGGCTCCGCCACGAGCGCCGCGATGGGGCCCGCACTGAGGTGATGGACGACTTCGAGCGGATTGGAAGCTTCCAGGACCTCGAGGTCGGAACGGATGCTTTTCAATGCCAGACCGAGTAGCGCGCGGTCGTTTCGCTCTGTGTCGAAAACGATAATTCTCGTTTTTGGAATCAAGGATTTGTACTTCTTATAAGAACGCCTGACGCCATGGCGCAGAATAGGCGAAGCCTCTCGCAGACTCAATCAAAACATCGTGTCGGAACCATTTGACAAACCGGGTCATCTGCCGACGTGACAAACGCTGCCGCTAGGCTCTGCGGCGCATGACAAGGGTGTCGCGAATGTGGAAAACTTGCAGCGCTTTTACGAGAACGGGAGGTAAGGCAATTGAGCACCAAAATAGTACCGCCGGCCGATGGCGCCAAAATCACGATCGCCAACGGCAAACTGACGGTCCCTGACAATCCGGTGATACCTTTCATCGAGGGCGACGGTATCGGCCCCGATGTCTGGCGCGCCAGCCAGCGGGTCATGGACGCCGCCGTCCACAAGGCCTACAACGGCAAACGCAAGATTGCGTGGATGGAAGTCTACGCAGGCGAAAAGGCCAACAATCTCACGGGGTCGTGGCTGCCCGACGCCACGCTCGACGCCTGTCGCGAATTCCTGGTCGCCATCAAGGGCCCGCTGACCACGCCGGTCGGTGGCGGCATCCGTTCGCTGAACGTCGCCCTGCGCCAGATCCTCGACCTCTATGTCTGCCTGCGCCCGGTGCGCTGGTTCAAGGGCGTGCCGTCGCCGGTCAAGCGCCCCGACCTCGTCGACATGGTGATCTTCCGCGAGAACACCGAGGACATCTACGCCGGTCTCGAATTCGAACAGGGTTCGGCCGACCAGAAACGCTTCATGACGATGTTCGCGGAAATGTTTCCCGACCAGTACAAGAAGATCCGGTTTCCGGAGACTTCCGGGATCGGCTTCAAGCCGGTGTCGCAGGAAGGCACGTCCCGCCTGGTCCGCGCGGCGGTCAAGTATGCGCTGGCGAATGGCCGCAAGAGCCTGACCTTCGTGCACAAGGGCAACATCATGAAGTACACGGAAGGCGCCTTCCGTAACTGGGGTTATGAGACGGCCGAGAAGGAGTTCGGCGATCAGGTGTACACCTGGAACCAGTGGGAGAAGACCGTCGCCGCCAAGGGCTCGAAGGCCGCCAACGACGAGCAGACCGCGGCCCTCGCCGCCGGCAAGCTGCTGGTCAAGGACTCCATCGCCGATATCACCCTGCAGCAGGTGCTGACGCGCCCGACCGAGTTCGACGTCATTGCGACGCTGAACCTGAACGGCGATTACCTGTCGGACGCCCTCGCGGCGCAGGTGGGCGGCATCGGCATCGCGCCGGGCGGCAACATCAACTACGACACGGGCCATGCGATCTTCGAGGCAACCCACGGCACCGCGCCGAAGTATGCCAACCAGGACAAGGTGAACCCGGGCTCGGTGCTGCTGTCGGGCGAGATGATGTTCCGCTACATGGGCTGGACCGAAGTGGCCGACATGATCATCAACGCGATGGATCGGACGATCGGCGACAAGATCGTCACCTACGACTTCGCGCGCATGATGGAAGGCGCCACCGAAGTGAAATGCAGCGAGTTCGGCACCGCGCTGATTGAGCGCCTCTGAGCAGGACCCGCTGCCGATGACGGACGCCCCGCGGCGCGAACTGCTCTTCGAAGCTGCGAAGGGCATCCGCGAGGCGTTCGTCAAGTACAACGACAATTTCGGGCGGATCACCCGCCGCGCCAAGCAGCGCTTCGAAACGCGCGACTGGCGCGGCGCGGAGCGTGACTTCGGCGAGCGCCTCGAGCTCTACACGAAGTCGGTCGAGCGCTCGGTGGGCGCCCTGCAACGCCTGCTCGGTCACACGGACGCCACCCGTGCGCAGTGGCCGGCGCTCAAGCAGACCTTTGGCGCGCGCGTCGACGGTATCGCCGACGGCGCGTTTTCCAAGACCTTCTTCAACTCGATCAGCCGCCGTATCTTCCAGACGGTCGGTACCGATCCCGAGACCGAATTCCTCGACATCCGCTTCAATATCCGCGACGCGCAGCGGCACGCGGTGGAATGCCGGAGTTACCTGAACTGGGGTGCGCCCCGTGAAATCATCGAGCAGCTGCTGACCGACTGCGAGTTCGGCGTGCCGTATGCGCACCTCGACGAAGACGTCAGCCGCATCCAGCAGGACATCGAACGCCATGCCGCGGCCGACGGCAGCGCGCAGGAGATGCTGCGGCTCGATTTCCTGCCGGCAGTGTTCTACCAGTCAACCCGTGCCTACCTGATCGGCAAGGTGTTCTGGCTCGGCAGCGAAGCGCCGCTCGTCATCGCGCTGCGCCACGACGACAACGGCATTGCGGTCGATCAGATCATGATGTCGGTCGACGACATCAGCATCCTGTTCGGCTTCACGCGTTCCTACTTCTTCGTCGACCTCGAGCCCGTCGAAGGCGCGGTTCACTTCATCAACTCGCTGCTGCCGCACAAGCCGATCGACGAACTCTACACCGTGCTCGGCCGCGTCCGTCAGGGCAAGACGGAGCGCTACCGTCAGTTCTCGAACCACCTCGCGACTTGCCACGACCGCTTCGTGCACGCGCCCGGCGATCGCGGCCTGGTGATGATCTGCTTCACGCTGCCGTCCTACGACCTGGTGTTCAAGGTCATTCGCGATCGCTTCGGCTTTCCGAAGAATACGAGCCGCGACGAAGTGATGTCGAAGTACCAGTTCGTCTTCAAGCACGACCGCGCCGGACGCCTGATCGACACCCAGGAATTCACCGACATCGGCTTTCCGCTGGAGAAGTTCGACCCGGCCGTCATCGAGGAACTGATGAACGAGGCCGGCGAAAGCACCCGCATCGACGGCGACCAACTCGTGATCCGGCACCTGTATGTCGAGCGCCGCCTGCGTCCGCTGAATCTCTTCGTGCGCGAAGCCGAGCGGGCCGCCGCCGAGGCGGCGGTGCTCGATTACGGCCAGGCGCTGCGCGATCTGGCGCATGCGAACATCTTCCCGGGCGATCTGCTGATCAAGAACTTCGGCGTGACCCGGCACGGGCGCTGCATTTTCTACGACTACGATGAACTCTGCCTCGTCACCGACTGCAATTTTCGCGAAGTGCCCGAGTCGCCGTTCGACGAGGATGAAATGCGCCCGCGGCCTTGGTTTCACGTCAACGCGAACGATGTCTTTCCCGAAGAGTTCATGCGCTTCCTCGCGCTCGATGAAGGCCTCAAGCAGACCTTCATGACCCGCCACGCCGACCTGCTGAGCGTGGAGTTCTGGCGCGGCGTCCAGCAGCAGCACATCGCAGCGGAAGGGAGCGACCGTCGCGCCGCGACCCACCCCGGGCAGCCACGGCCGCGCGCCCGGCCCGCCTTCAGTTGATGCAGGTCAAGCGGCGGGCGCCTCGGGCGGGATGACAAAGCGCTGCGCGCCGTTTAAGATGGGCGCAACTTAGAATGATTCGCATTTAGCGGAAAGAAGTCAGGACTCTCAACGTGTTGCGCGAGACTGCGAGCATCCCCCCCCCGCTGGCCCCATTGGCCAATTTCGGACACGGCGTGCAGGCGCGGGTGATGGACATCGACGGCGCCAGCGCTGCCCTGATTGCCCGCCTGGCCGCCCGCGGCCTCGTGCCCGGGGCCTCGCTCGAGGTGCTGCGCGGGGGTGATCCGATGCTCGTGATGATCGACGACAGCCGCTGGGCGCTGACCCGGGAAGACGCCCGCCACATCCTGGTCTTGCCGACCCATCTGCCGCTGCGCTCGCGCCTGCGCGCCCTCTTCGCCTGATCCGATGACGCTCGCAGACATGGTCCCCGGCCAGCGGGGCATCATCAGCGGTTTTGCCCAGGATGACCCGTTCACGCAACGCCTGATGCAGTTGGGGCTGATCGAAGGCGCCGACATCGAGGTGGTGCGCTGCGCGCCGACCGGCGATCCGATCGAAGTGCGGGTGCTCGGCTATGCGCTGTCCCTGCGTCGCGTCGAAGCGGCGCTGATCCGCGTCGCACAGGCGCCCTGACGATGACCAGCCCCGTCGCGCGACGTTCGGTCGTCGTCACCATCGGCAATCCGAACACCGGCAAGAGCACACTGTTCAATGCCCTGACCGGCCTCAAGCAGCGCGTCGGGAATTTCCCGGGGGTGACGGTCGAACACGTCGTCGGCCGCCTGTTGCTGCCGGGCGGCGAAGTCGACGTCGTCGACCTGCCAGGTACCTACTCGCTCAGCGCGCAGTCGCCGGATGAAATGGTCACGGTCGATGTGCTGCTGGGGCGCGTCGGCGAGGTCGGGCGCCCGGATGCGGTGCTGCTGATCGTCGACGCGACGAACCTGCGGCGAAATCTGTTCCTGGCCAGCCAGGTGCTCGAAATCGGGCTGCCGGTCGTGATCGCGCTGAACATGACCGACCTGCTCGAAACCCAGGGCATCACGCTCGACCTCCCGAAACTCGCGACAGCACTCGGCGTGCCACTGGTGCCGATCGCCGCCGCCCAGGGCGAGGGCCTCGAGCAGTTGCGCACGACGCTCGCCGCCGCGATTGCCAACGGCAAGCCGAGCCCCTTGCGCATCAATCCCGGCCTGCTCGAAGCCGCGACGACCCTCAGCAGCGAACTCGCCGCGCGCGGCATCGACGCCGCGCCAGCCGAGGTCGAACGGGCGCTGATCGACGATCAGGGTTATGCCGAACGCCGTCTCGTGGAGCGCGCTGGCGAAGAGCTGCGCACCCGGCTGCAGGCTCTGCGCCACACGCTCGCGCAGGGCCGCAGTCTCGCGACGCTCGAAGCGCGCGATCGCTACAGCTGGATCAACACCGTGGTCTCCGCGGTCGAACGCCGTGAAACGCGCAACCCGGGCTGGCGCGAGGCGCTCGATCGCTACCTGAACCACCCGGTCTACGGCTCGATCGCCTTTCTGCTGGCGATGGCCATCGTGTTCCAGTCGGTCTTCGCCTGGGCGACACCGATGATGGACCTGATCGAAACCGGTGCTGGCGCGCTCGGCGACATGGTGCGCGGCGTGCTGCCGGCCGGCCTGTTCAGGAGTTTCATCATCGACGGTGTGATTGCCGGCGTCGGCAGCGTGATCGTGTTCCTGCCGCAGATCGTGCTGCTGTTCGCCTTCATCATCGTGCTCGAGGATTCCGGCTACATGTCGCGTGCGGCCTTCGTCGTCGACCGCCTGATGCGCTGGTGCGGACTGTCAGGCCAGTCGTTCATCCCGATGCTGTCGAGCTTCGCCTGTGCCGTGCCTGGCATCATGGGCACGCGCGTGATTGGCAATCCGCGCGATCGCCTGGCGCCTGCCGATCTATGCGCTGCTGATCGCGGCATTCGTGCCCGCGAAAACCTACCTCGGCGGGCTGGTGAACCTGCAGGGTCTCGTGTTGCTCGGCTTCTACCTGCTCGGCATGGTCGGCGCGATTTTCACCGCCTTCCTGATCAACCGCCTGGCGTTCAGCGGCCCGCGCAGCCGCTTCCTGCTCGAAATGCCGCCGTACCGGTTGCCGCAGCTGCGCTCGGTGGCCGTGAAACTGCTGGGCCGGGTCAAAATATTCATGAAGCGGGCCGGCACGATCATCTTTGCCGTCGCGCTCGTGATCTGGGCCCTGGCGTCGTTTCCGCGGGTGACGCTCGACGGCGGGGTCTCCGACGCCCCGCCGATTGCCGACAGCTACCTCGGCCGCATGAGCCGCACCGTGGAGCCCGTGTTCGCACCGCTCGGCTGGGACTGGAAGGTCACGGCCGCGGTCATTGCGTCGTTTCCCGCCCGCGAAGTGGTGATCGCCGTGCTCGGCACGCTGTACGCGGTCGAAGACGCCGACGCCGGCGGCGAACAGCGCCTGATTGACCGCATCCGGGACGCCCGCCACCTCGACGGGACGCTGGTCTTCACATTGCCGATGGTCATCGGCCTGATGGTGTTCTACGCGCTGTGCCTGCAGTGCATTTCGACGCTGGCCGTGATCCGGCGCGAAACCAACAGCTGGCGCTGGCCGCTGGCCTCCTGGCTGTACATGACAGGGCTCGGCTACGCGGGCGCGTTCCTGTGCTTCCATTTCGGCAGTTCGCTGTTCGGCTGACGTCGCACCGCCACCACTTCCCCGGCCGGCGCCCTATACTAGGCCGCTCTTTCGCAGCACTCTGGAGACATCACGATGTTCGAGGTCACTGACGACGCCCGTATCGTCGGCTACCGCCCGCTGATTCCGCCTGCCATCCTCATGGAGGAACTGCCGCTGACCGAGCGTGCGTCCCATGTCGTTGCCGAAGCGCGGCAGCAGGCCGGCCGCATCATCCAGGGCCACGACGATCGCCTGCTGGTCGTCGTCGGGCCCTGCTCGATACACGATCCGAAGGCCGCGCTCGAGTACGCCGACAGGCTGCAGGGCGTCGCCGAGCGTCTGCGCGAGGATCTGCTGATCATCATGCGCGTTTATTTCGAAAAGCCGCGCACCACGATCGGCTGGAAGGGGCTCATCAACGACCCGCATCTCGACGGCAGTTTCGACATCAATAACGGGCTGCGCATGGCGCGCCGCCTGCTGCTGGAACTGGCGAATCGCGGGCTGCCGGCCGGCAGCGAGTTCCTCGACGTGATCACGCCGCAGTTCATTGCCGATCTGATTGCTTGGGGCGCGATCGGCGCGCGCACGACCGAAAGCCAGGTGCATCGCGAACTCGCATCGGGCCTGTCGATGCCGGTCGGTTTCAAGAACGGCACCGACGGCAGCATCCAGATTGCGGTCGACGCGATCGGCGCCGTGCGCCATCCGCATCATTTCCTGTCGGTGACCAAGCAGGGCATCTCCGCGATCGTCACGACCAAGGGCAACGACAACGCCCACGTGATCCTGCGCGGTTCGAACACGGGGCCGAATCACGACGCGGCATCGGTGGCCAGGTGCGCCGAGATTCTGCACAAGGCCGGCCTGCCGTCGCGGCTGATGATCGACTGCAGTCACGGCAACAGCCGCAAGGACCATGCACGCCAGCCTCAGGTGGCGGCCGAGGTTGCCGATCAAATCGCGGCTGGCAGCGCGACGATCTGCGGCGTGATGATCGAAAGCCATCTGAAGGAAGGCAAGCAGAATCACATCGCCGATACGCCGCTGGTCTACGGGCAGAGCATCACCGACGCCTGCATCGCGTGGGACACCACGGTGCCGGTTCTCGAGCGGCTCGCGGAGGCGGTTCGCGCTCGTCGCGCGCGCACCTGAGCATGCGCGCGGCGGTGCTGCTGCTGGCGCTTGCCAGTGTGTTCACCGCCACGCCCCTCGCGGCGGCGCCCGCGCGCGTCGCCTCGATCAATCTCTGTACCGATGCCCTGCTGTTCGAACTCGCCGATCCCGCCCAGATCGCGTCCGTCACCCACCTGTCGCGCGAGCCCGCGCTGTCGGTGCACGCGGCGCGCGCGCAGACCGTAGCGATCAATCGCGGGCGCGCCGAAGAACTGATCGCCCTGAATCCCGACCTCGTGCTCGCCGGTGCCGGCAGCAACGCGCCGACCATCACCCTGTTGCGACGATTCGGCTACGAGGTCGCGCCGATCGCGACCGCCGCCACGCTGCCCGAAGTGATCGCGATCGTGCACGAGGTCGGCGCGCTGCTGGGGCAGCAATCGCGGGCGGCGACGCTCGCCGCCGCGCTCGCGGCGCTCGCCGCACCGTTGCCGCCGACGGCGCCCGGCGCGTTGATCGTGCAGCCCGGCGGCTATGTGCCGGGCCCCGACACGCTCGGTCCGACCCTGCTCGAACTTGCGGGCCTGCGCGACCTGGCGCCGACCTTCGGCCTTGCCCGCGGGGGCTTCGCCAGCGTCGAAGCCCTGGTGCTGCGGCAACCGGCCGTCATCGTCCGCGGCACCCGGAGCATGGGGCGCGCCCTTGCCGACGACTTCCTTGCTCACCCCGCCCTCGCGGCCGCGCATCGCGCGCGTGGGGGTTTGCGCACCGTCGCGGTCAACGATGCCGCGTGGGCCTGCGGCAGCAGCGCGCTGCGCGACGCGGTGCTGGCGCTGCGCGCGGCCGTGCAGGCGCCGTGAACCGCGCGCCGGGCACGGTCGCGGGCGTGCAGGCAGGCCTGCTGCTCGTCGCGCTCGTCGCGTCGCTGACCGTTGGTGCGGCCGACATCCCGCTGCGCGCGCTGCTCGCCGCGCTCGGATCCGGCGGCGACGCCGATGTGCTGCTGATCCTGCGTGAGATACGCCTGCCGCGCGCGCTGCTCGCCATCGCCATCGGCGCGGGCCTCGGCCTGTCGGGCGCCGCGCTGCAGGCACTGCTGCGCAATCCGCTCGCCGAGCCCGGCGTCGTCGGCATTTCCGCGACCGGTGCGCTGGGCGCGGTGCTCGCGTTCTACTCGGGCTTCAGCGCGCGTTTCGCACTCGCGCTGCCGCTCGGGGGGCTGTTCGGCGCGCTCGCCGGCACTCTGCTCATCCTGCGCCTGACACGCGGCAGCGGCGCTTCGCTCGCGTTGATTCTCGCCGGCGTGATCCTGACCACCTTCGCCAGCGCCGGCACCTCGCTCGTGCTGAGCCTCGCGCCGAATCCGTACGCGGCCTACGAAATCATCTTCTGGCTGATGGGCTCGCTCGCCGACCGCTCGCTCGATCACGTGCTGCTCGCCGTGCCGTTCATCGGCGCCGGCGTGTGGCTGCTGCTGCACGCGGCGCGCGATCTGGAAGCGCTCGCGCTAGGCGAGGACACGGCGCGCAGCCTCGGCGTCAGCGTGGCGCGGCTGCGCGTACAGGTGGTCGTCGGCACGGCGCTCGCCGTGGGCCCGGGCGTCGCCGTCGCCGGCTTCATCGGCTTCGTCGGCCTGCTCGTGCCGCATGCGCTGCGCCCGTTCGTCGGGTCGCGGCCGCAACGTCTGCTGCCGCAGTGCGCGCTCGGCGGCGCCGTGCTGACCCTGCTCGCCGATCTCGGCTGCCGGCTGATGCCGACGACGGGCGAACTGAAGCTCGGCATCGTCACCGCCCTGCTCGGCGCGCCGTACTTTCTCTATCTGCTGACGCGCGAACGCGCGCTGCACGCATGACGCTGCTCGCTGCGCGCGACCTCGGCGTCGCCTATGACACACGCCAGGTGCTCGGACCGCTGGACCTGAGCCTGGAGGCGGGCCGCGTGCTCGGCGTGGTCGGCCCGAACGGCGCCGGCAAGTCGACGCTGCTGCGCGCCTTGGCCGGCCTCGTGCCCTGCGCGGGTCACTGCACCCTGCTCGACGCGCCACTCGCCCGTCATGACGACCGCGCGCGTGCCCGCGCGATCGGCTATCTGCCGCAGATGCCGCAGGTCGCCTGGCCGCTGACGGTGCGCGAACTCGTCGCCCTCGGCCGCTTGCCCCACGGCGACGGCAGGACGCCTGCCGATCGGAGCGCGATTGACGCCGCCATCGACGCGCTCGGTCTCGGACCGATCGCTGCGCGCAATGTCCTCACGCTGTCCGGTGGCGAGCGCATGCGGGCGCATCTGGCGCGGCTGGCAGCCGGTAGTCATCGCGTGTTGCTGGTCGATGAGCCGACGGTGTCACTCGACCCCGGCTATCAGCTCGAGGTGCTCGGTTACCTGCGCCGCCTTGCGCGCGACGGCGCGGCCGCGCTGCTGGTCCTGCATGATCTGCCGCTGGCCGCCCGCTACTGCGACGAACTGCTGGTGCTCGAGGCCGGCCGGATTGTCCGTCGCGGCGCGCCGGCAGCGACGCTCGACGATGCACTGCTGGCGAGCGTCTTCGGCGTGCGCGGGATACGCGCGCCGCTCGATGGCATGACCGGACTCGTCGGCATATCCTCCCTGCCAGGCACTGAAGGGCATCCTGCATGAGCGCATTGACCGCCAACCGTATCGTCAGCCTGCTGCCGAGTGCGACCGAACTGATCTGCGCGCTGGGACTCGACGCCGCGCTGGTCGGCGTCTCACACGAATGCGATTTCCCGGCGTCGGTCACCACGCGACCGCGCGTGACGCGCACGCGCATCGCGCACGACGCCGACAGTCGCAGCATCGACGCGCAGGTGCGCGAGGAGCTCGCCGGAAACCAGGCGCTCTACAGCGTCGACATCGACCGCCTGATCGCGCTCGCGCCCGACCTGCTGGTCACCCAGTCGCTGTGCGATGTCTGTGCCGTGGGCGCGAACGACGTCGAGGCGGCGTTGTGCCGACTACCCGGACAACCGCGCGTGTTCAACCTGCAGCCCGAGCGCCTCCACGACATTCTCGACTGCGTGCGGGCGCTCGGCGAGGCCACCGGCGCAACGGCCGCAGCGACGGCCCTGACCCAGGCGCTCGACGCCCGTATCGCGGCGGTCCGCGCGCGCAGTGAACGTCTGCCCGCCGCCGCGCGCCCGCGCGTGGCGCTCGTCGAATGGCTGGATCCATGGTTCGACGCCGGTCACTGGAATCCTGAACTGGTCGAGCTTGCCGGCGGCGTGCCGGTCTGCGGTCGCGCCGGCGCACCGTCGACGACGCTCGAGTGGGCGCATCTGCAGGCACTCGACCCCGACGTGCTGTTCATTGCGTGCTGCGGTTTCGACGTTGCCCGCACGCTGTCGGATCTGCCGATCGCGCGTGCGCTGCCGGGCTGGACATCGCTGAAGGCGGTGCGTGAAGGCCGTGTGTACGTGACCGACGGCAATGCCTATTTCAACCGTCCTGGACCGCGCATCGTCGACAGCCTCGAGATCCTCGCGCACGCGCTGCACCCGACCTTGCATCCACTGCCGGCCTTGCTGCCAGCCGCGCTCACGGTCTGAGCCCGCCGGCCCGGCAACGGGCCGCACCCGGCAGCGCGAGCGCGCGGTGCCCGTCCCGTCTAAGGATATGCCGCATTCGACTAATCGCTGCCGCGTCCGCGGCGGATAATGCCCGCGTCGAAAATTCAATGCGTGTGGGCATTCATGAGCACCAATCTCGCCAGTACTACCCAACTGTTCGCCGCCGATCCGCTGCAGGCCTTGCGCGAGAGCACGTTCGCCGGCGTCGAGCCGCAGGACATCGTGCGCCGGGCGCTGGCCGCCGCGCGCAACCCGGTCATTTCAACGAACTTCCGGCCGCGCTCGGCAGCCTTCCTGCATCTCGTCACGCGCATCGCGCCGGACATTCCCGTGATCTGGGTCGACACCGGCTACAACACGCCGGCGACCTACCGCTTCGCGGACGCAGTCACGCAGCGGCTCAAGCTGAATCTGAAGGTCTACTCTCCACTCGTGACGAGCGCGCGACGCGCAGCGCTGCACGGTGGCGTGCCGGCGCTGGACTCGGCGGAGCACGCGGTCTTCACACAGGAAGTCAAACTCGAACCCTTCGAGCGCGCGCTGCGCGAAACCGGTCCGGATGTGTGGTTGACCGGCATCCGTGGCGAACAGACCGAGTTCCGGCGCTCGCTCGGCGTGGTGTCGAAAGGCCCGTTCGGCACGCTTCGGATTGCGCCAATCTTCGCGTGGAGCGCGATAGATCTCGAAGACTATCTCTACGAGCACGGTCTGCCGGACAATGACGACTATGTCGATCCGACGAAGGGCCGCGACAACCGCGAATGCGGTCTGCAGAACATGGGCTCGGGGATCTGAGCCCGCTTCGGCAACACGGGCGGCGCAGGGCCGCCCATGATGCCTGCCTACCTCAGGCTTTGACGGCGACCGGGATCTTGCCGATCTTCGCCTGCCACTCGGCAGGTCCGGTCTTGTGCACCGAAGTTCCCTGGCTGTCGACCGCAACCGTCACCGGCATGTCCTCGACGACGAACTCATAGACGGCTTCCATGCCCAGATCCTCGAAGGCGACGACACGCGCTTCGCGGATCGCCTTCGACACCAGGTAGGCCGCACCGCCGACCGCCATCAGGTACACCGCCTGGTGCTTCCTGATCGACTCGATCGCGATCGTTCCGCGTTCGGCCTTGCCGATCATGCCGAGCAGGCCGGTCTGCTCGAGCATCATGTCGGTGAACTTGTCCATGCGGGTGGCGGTGGTCGGCCCGGCCGGCCCGACCACTTCGTCACGCACGGGGTCGACCGGCCCGACGTAGTAGATGAAGCGGCCCTTGAAGTCGACGCCCGGCGGTAACGGCTCGCCGCGCGCGAGGATCTCCTGGATGCGCTTGTGGGCGGCGTCGCGGCCGGTCAGCATCGCGCCCGACAGCAGGATCGTCTCGCCCGGCTTCCACGCTTTGACATCCTCGGCCGTGACCGTGTCGAGATTGACGCGCCGGGCGCTCGCGCCGGCCGACCAGGTGATGGCCGGCCAGTCTTCGAGCTTCGGCGCCGGCAAGTGCGCCACGCCGCTGCCGTCGAGCACGAAGTGCGCGTGACGCGTCGCCGCGCAGTTCGGGATCATCGCGACGGGCTTCGAGGCCGCATGCGTCGGATAGTCGATGATCTTGACGTCGAGCACGGTCGTCAGGCCGCCGAGGCCCTGCGCGCCGATGCCGAGCGCGTTCACCTTCTCGTAGAGTTCGATGCGCAGTTCCTCGAGCGGCGAGCGCGGACCGCGGGCCATGACTTCCTGGATGTCGATGGGATCCATCAGCGACTGCTTCGCGAGCAGCATCGCCTTCTCGGCGGTGCCGCCGATGCCGATACCGAGCATGCCGGGCGGGCACCAGCCGGCGCCCATCAGGGGCACGGTGTTCAGCACCCAGTCGACGATCGAGTCCGACGGATTGAGCATCACGAACTTCGACTTGTTCTCCGAGCCGCCGCCTTTCGCCGCGACCGTGACGTCGAGCTTGTCGCCGGGCACGAGTTCGACGTGGATGACCGCCGGCGTGTTGTCGCGCGTGTTCGTCCGCTTGCCGGACGGATCGGCGACGATCGAGGCGCGCAGCTTGTTGTCCGGATGCAGATAGGCGCGCCGCACGCCTTCGTTGATCATGTCTTCGAGCGACAGCTTCGCATCCCAGCGCACGTTCATGCCGACCTTGCAGAACACCGTGACGATGCCGGTGTCCTGGCAGATCGGGCGATGGCCCTCGGCGCACATCCGCGAGTTGATCAGAATCTGCGCAATCGCGTCGCGCGAAGCCGGCGACTGCTCGCGTTCATAGGCGAGCGCGAGGTTCTTGATGTAGTCGGCCGGGTGGTAGTACGAAATGTACTGCAAAGCGTCGGCGACGCTCTGGATGAGGTCGTCCTGGCGAATCGTGGTCACTGCATGCTCCTTGGGGTTCGACGGGCGACGGCTGGCGCGACGCTCAACGGGTCAACTCCGGCCGGTTGCGGAATTGTTCGAGGGCTTCGGGATTCGCCAGCGCCTCGGCGTTCTTGATGGCCTGTCCGTGCACGATGTCGCGGATCGCGAGTTCGGTCAGCTTGCCCGAGCGCGTGCGCGGGATGTCGGTCACCTGCACGATGCGGGCCGGCACGTGGCGCGGACTCGCGCCCGCCCTGATCTGCTGGCGCAACCGCGCTTCCAGCGCCGCGTCGAGCGTGGCTCCCGGCCGCAGCACGACGAACAGCACCACGCGCACGTCGCCTTCCCAGTCCTGGCCTATCGCGACACTCTCGACGACTTCAGGCAGTTTCTCGACCTGACGGTAGATTTCTGCAGTGCCGATGCGCACGCCGCCGGGGTTCAGGGTTGCGTCCGAGCGGCCATAGATGATGAAACCGTCGTGCGCGGTGATTTCGGCGAAGTCGCCATGCGCCCACACGCCGGGGAAACGCTCGAAGTACGCAGCGCGATACTTGATGTCACCTTCGTCGCCCCAGAACCCGAGCGGCATCGACGGAAACGCGCGCGTGCACACGAGTTCGCCCTTCTCACCCCGCACGGGATGACCGGCTTCGTCGAACACCTCGGTCGCCATGCCGAGCCCGCTCGCCTGCAGTTCGCCGCGATAGACCGGGCCATTGGGATTGCCGCCGATGAAGCAGGAAATGATGTCCGTGCCACCGGACACCGAACTGAGGCAGACATCCTGCTTGAGATGTCGATAGACATAGTCGAAGCCTTCCGGCAACAGCACGGAGCCTGTCGACAGGACGGTGCGCAGCGCGGGAAATGCATGCCGCGCATTCGGCACGACTTCCGCCTTCTCGACGCCCTGGATGAACTTCGCCGACACCCCGAGCTGCGTGAAGCGCTCGGCCGCGGCATAGTCGAACAGGGTGAAGCCATCCGGATGGAACGGCGAACCGTCGTAGAGCATCAGCGTGGCTTCGGACGCGAGCGCCGATGCGAGCCAGTTCCACATCATCCAGCCGCAGGTGGTGAAGTAGAACAGCCGATCGCCCGGACGCACGTCCGCGTGCAGCTGGTGCTCCTTCAGATGTTGCAGCAGGGTGCCGCCGGCCCCGTGCACGATGCATTTCGGTTTGCCGGTCGTGCCGCTCGAATACAGGATGAACAGCGGATGATTGAACGGCAGCGACACGAATCCGATGTCGGCGTCGGCTGGCGCACGTTCGAAATCCGAGAGCATCGTCGCACCCGGCACCGGGCCGCAGCCGGTGAACGGAATGATCACGAGCTCACGCACGCTCGGCAGCGCACCGCGGATCTGCGTGACCTTCTCGCGGATGTCGTTCAGCTTGCCGTTGTAGTGATAGCCGTCGACGGCGAAGAGCACGGTCGGCGTGATCTGATCGAAACGATCGAGGATGCCCTGTGTGCCGAAATCGGGCGAGCACGACGACCAGGTCGCACCCAGCGCCGTGGCGGCGAGCATGCAGACGATGGCTTCGGGAATATTCGCCGTGATCGCGGCGACGCGATCGCCAGGCGCGATGCCGACGGCGCGCAGACCCGCCGTCACCCGGTTCACGCGGTCGTACAGGCCGGCCCAGCTCAGACGCGTGATCTGTCCGTGCTCGTCGCGAAACACGATCGCTTCGCCCGCATCGCGTCGACGCAGCAGATTCTGCGCATAGTTCAGCCGGGCGTCGGGAAAGAACCGCGCGCCAGGCATTTCGCCGTCGCGTTCGATGGCGCGCGCGCCGCGCGCCTCCGCGATGACGCCGCAGAAATCCCACAGCAGGGTCCAGAACTGCTCGCGCTGGTCGATCGACCAGCGATGCAGGGCGGCGTAATCCGGCAGTTCAATCTGGTGGGTGCGCTGGGCGGCTTCGATGAAGCGGGTCAGGCGGGTCTCGGCCACGCGCGCGGGCGTGGGCTGCCACATCGGGGTCATCAGGTGTCCTCTGGGTATCGGTCCGGGTGCGCCTGCTGAAAGGCCGGCAAGGCAAGGCACGCCTCCTCCACCTCGCACAGGCGCGGGAAATCCTCGAGTGCGAGCGAGAAACGTCGCGCGCTGTGCAACAGCGGCACGAGGCAGATGTCGGCCATCGTCACCGTATCGCCGACACAGAACTCACCGGTGCTTTCGGCGGTCAGCCACAGCTCCAGCGCATCGAGGCCTTCGAGCAGCCAGTGGCGAAACCATAGACTGCGGGCGACGTCCGGGGTGTTCAGCACTGACCGCAGGTAAGTCAGCACGCGCAGATTCGTCAGCGACTGGATGTCGCTGACGATGATCTGGGCGAACTGCCGCGCACGGGCGCGCTGGCGCGCACCGGCCGGCAGCAGCGGCGGCGACGGGTGCGTCTCCTCGAGATACTCGAGGATCGCGAGCGACTGGGTCAGGACGAAATCGTCGTCGACCAGGCTCGGCAGCATGCCCTGGGGATTGAGCGCCCGGTATTCCGGCAGCAACTGCTGGCCGCCGCCTTTCGACAGCGACAGTGCAATCGCGCGGTGGCTCAGCCCCTTCCAGCTCAGCGCCAGACGCACCCGGTAAGCCGCGGCCGAGCGGTTCGAATCGTAGAGTTCCATGGGCATTACTCGGGTTCGGATGGAGCAGGAAATTACAGTCTCGGGTCCGTCATGCCGACATCGTCACGACGGGCGCAATCGGTGCGCCCCGGGACGCGCCGTGGCGGACTGCCCGCAGGCTGGCCCGGCCGCCACGAGGCGCCCGCGTGACGCGTCCCCGGCGCGACAAGCATAAGAAATCGGGACCCAAGACCCAAGCGGAATTACGCCTGGGGGACAGGCAGACGAGGAATTCGATGGATTACAAACTCGACAACTGGCTCGACCGTCGCAAATCGCCGCGCATGCCGCGCGCGACACTCGGACGCCGGCTCACGGCCGACATCAACGGCATCGAACTGCAGGTGATCGACCTCTCCGCAGAGGGACTCAGGCTGAGCTGCGCGCCGGCGGTCTATCCGGCGCTGCGCCAGGCACTGGCCGACAAGACCTGCCTGCTGTGCCTGCGCCTGCCGAACCAGCCGGTTGTCAGCGTGCAGGCCCAGGTGCGCCACGCGACCAGCACCGAGCAGGAAGTCACGCTCGGCGTCGAAATCGACCCGCGCGAGGTCGAGTCGCCGGCCTGGGCGGCCTATCGCATGGCGCTGCAGGTGCCCGTGATGAAAATCGCCCTCTGAAGTCGGTGCCGGTCGGGACCACCCGGCCCCGCTTCGGCTATTCTTGCCGTCCAGCGAGCAGGATCCCTCGCCATGTCCGTCGACCAGCGCCGCCATCGCCGTTATCCCCGTCGTCTGAGCGTCGAGCTCGCCGGCGCCCAGCTGCATACCACCAACCTGTCGGTCGGCGGCATGCAGGTCGAGATTCCGGCCATGCGCTACGCCGGGTTGCGCGCGGTCATCGGCACTGCCACGCCCGAATGGCGCATTCAGCTGCCTGGACAACCGGTGCCGTTGATCGTCACCGGCGACATCCGGTATGCCGATCCCGTCGACGACGCCTATCTGGCCGGTGTCGCCTTCGGTCACTGGCACGCCTATGGCGAGGATCGCTGGCGCGAATTCATCGCAACGCTCGACAACGGCACCGACTGACGCCGTCGGCGGGCGCCCACCACCACGCCCTGGAGGACCTGATGCCACCCACCACCGTCGACTATCGCCGGGACGGCGACGTCGTCACGCTGACCCTGAACCGCCCGACGGTGATGAACAGCCTGAGTCTCGCGCTGTGTCGCGATCTGAACGCTGCACTCGACAGGGCCGAACGCGATGACGGCGTGCGTTGCCTGGTGTTGACCGGGACCGGCCGCGGCTTCTGCGCCGGCCAGGACCTCGGTGAAACCGAAGTGCTCAGCAACCCGGACGCCGGCTATGTGCTCGAACACCACTACAACCCGCTGGTCCTGCGTCTGCGCGCGCTGCCGCTGCCGATCGTCTGCGCCGTCAACGGCACCGCGGCCGGCGCCGGCGTGAGCCTCGCACTCGCCTGCGACCTCGTGCTGGCGGCGCGCTCCGCGCGTTTCATCCAGGCTTTCGTGCGCATCGGGCTCGTGCCCGATCTCGGGAGCACGTGGATGCTGCCGCGACTGATCGGCGAAGCTCGCGCGCGGGCGCTCGCGATCACGGGGGAAGCCATCGACGCCGAGCAGGCAGCGGCGTGGGGACTGATCTGGTCCTGTGTCGAGGACGCCGAACTCGCCGCCACCGCGCAGGCCCTGGCGGCCCGGCTGGCCGCGATGCCGACGCGCGCGATAGGCCTGATCAAGCAGGCCTTCACGCGTGGTGCGACGAACGACCTCGAGACACAGCTGGCGCTCGAGCGCGGGCTGCAGCGCGAGGCCGGTGCGAGCGCCGATGCGCGCGAAGGCATCAAGGCCTTCGCGGCCGCTGATTGAGGCGTCGTGCCGCGCCAGCGCGGCACGCGCCGGCAATCGACAGAACGCAACGGCAAGCTTGCCGGTGACGGAAACGCAGGCTTGCGTCTGACCGTCACCGGGCGCGGTTGCCGGCGCCGCAAGCGCCCTCAGTCGTTCTTCGCGACGTGCACGACGAGCCCGTCCATCGCATCGGTGATCTGCACCTGGCAGGTCAGCCGGCTGGTCGGTTTGCGTTCGTTGGCGAGATCGAGCGTGGCGTCTTCGATGTCGTTCGGCCCGCCGACTCGTTCCGCCCAGGCGTCGTCGATGTACGCATGACAGGTGCTGCACGCGCAGCTGCCGCCGCAGATGGCGAGAATGCCCGGGACGCCATTGTTGACCGCGCCCTCCATCACCGACAGCCCGCTCGCCACCTCACAGTCGTAGCGCGTTCCGTCGACGTCGATATAGGTCACCTTCGGCATGTCCCCTCCCCCCTCTGCATCGCTTCATTGGCTAAGGGTCGCGCGGTGCGCGACCGGTACGGCCTGTGTCCGCTCAGGTGGCGACCAACAGGGCTTTCAAATCGAAGGCCGGATCGGCGGCCTGGGCCGGCAGCACGTGTGTGCCGCCTGACAGCAGACGGCGCGCGAGCATGTGCTCGGCCGGACGGTTCAGGGAGTCGACGGCGATGAGCCGCCCCTGCCTGAAGTAGTACACGGAAAAGCCCGCCGCGGACGGTTCTCCGCGCAGCACGTGACTGTCATGGCCGGCGGAAAGGCCGGCAATCTGCAGCTTGACCTCGTACTGGTCGGACCAGAACCACGGCAGATCGGCATAGGGCTGCGCCTGCCCGAGCAGGCTTGCGGCCGCCACCTTCGCCTGGTCGACGGCATTTTGCACGGACTCGAGCCGGTGCGGCAGCTCATAGCGCAGGTTGCGATGCACGGTACAGTCGCCGGCCGCGACG
The DNA here is from genome assembly GCA_001464935.1 of Gammaproteobacteria bacterium Ga0077536. Taxonomy (GTDB): domain Bacteria; phylum Pseudomonadota; class Gammaproteobacteria. The sequence goes on along the minus strand of LNEL01000064.1, from coordinate 81,919 downwards.
ATCAGGGGATCGGAGGTGCGTGCATACTCGTCGACGACGATGCCGTTGTCGCAGGCAAGACCCGCGGCGACGGCCAGCTCCTGGTTCGGCAACACACCGATGCCGGCCACGACGAGATCGGCGGGCAGCCCGCTGCCATCGCCCAGCCGCACCTCGACGCTGCCGTCCGCGGCGGGTTCGATCGCGGCGACCTGGGCACCGAGATGCAGTTGTGTGCCATGGGCGCGGTGCAGCGTCGCGAAAAAGTCGGACACCACCGGCGGCATCACGCGTGCCATCAGGCGATCGAGTGCTTCGACGACGTGCACCTCGCAGTCTGCATGGCGCGCGGTCGCCGCGACTTCGAGGCCGATGAAACCACCGCCGATGACCACGACGCGCCGGGCGCCCGCGAGCCGTTGCTTCAGCGCCTGCGCGTCGTCGAGTCCGCGCAGGTAGTGCACGGCCGGGTGCGCGGCGCCCGGCACCGGCAACGGGCGCACTCGCGTGCCGGTCGTCAGTGCGAGCCCGTCGTAGCCGAGCGATTCGCCGTTGGCGAGCGCCACGCGCTGCGCCGCGCGCTCGATTGCCGTCGCGCGGGTCGCGAGCCGCAGATCGACATTCAGCCGGGTGTAGTGTTCGAGTGGACGAAAGAACAGCCGTGCGTCGGCGAAATCCTCGGCGAGATATTTTTTCGACAGCGGCGGCCGCTGATACGGTGGCCAGCGTTCGTCGCCGATGAGGTACAGCTCGCCGTCATGGCCGCCCTTGCGCAGCGATTCCGCCAGCTGCAGGCCGGCCTGCCCCGCACCAATGATGACGATGCGTCGCATCGGGAGCACTCCGTGCGGCGTCGGTCTCAGGTCTGGCGTTCGGGCAGATGCACGACGAGCCCGTCGAGCGCATCACTCATCGGGATCTGGCAGCTGAGACGTGAGGCCGGCGTGCGGCTGACCGCGGTGCATTCGAGCAGATCGTTCTCGGCCGGGCTTTTCTCCGGCAGTTTCCCGATCCATTCCGGCGCGACGAACACATGGCAGGTCGCGCACGCGCAACCGCCGCCGCACTCGGCGGCGATACCGGTGACGTCGTTCTGCACGGCGCCTTCCATCAACGACCAGCCGGCCGGGATGTTGATGACGCGGGAACTCCCCGCCGCATCGATGAATGTCACTTTTGGCATCAGCGCTCGCGCCTACATGTTGGGATAGTTCGGGCCACCGCCGCCTTCCGGCGTGACCCAGTTGATGTTCTGCGACGGATCCTTGATGTCGCAGGTCTTGCAGTGCACGCAGTTCTGCGCGTTGATGCGCAGCTTCTGCTCGCCCGCCTCCGTGACGAACTCATACACGCCGGCCGGGCAGTACCGCTGCTCGGGGCCGGCGTAGACGGCGAGATTCAGCCGCGTGGGGACGGTGTCGTCCTTCAAGGTCAGGTGACAGGGCTGATCTTCTTCGTGATTGGTATTCGACAGGAACACCGAGGACAGGCGGTCGAAGGTCAGCACGCCGTCGGGCTTCGGATAGACGATTTCCTTGCACTGTGCCGCCGGCTTCAGCGATTCGTGATCCGGATGATGGTGCAGGGTCCACGGCGCCTTGCCGCGGAACACGTAACTGTCGAGCGCCGAATACGCCATCGCAGGCCACAGGCCCCAGTGGAACGACGGCTTGATGTTGCGCACGCGATAGAGCTCGTCCCACAGCCAGGTGTTCTTCAGGCGGTGCGGGTAGTCGACCGCTTCCTTGCCCGGCTCGTCTTCCGCGCGCAGCAGTTCGAAGATCGCTTCGGCGGCCGTCATGCCCGACTTCATCGCCGTGTGGCTGCCCTTGATCTTGGGCACGTTCAGCAGGCCCGCGGTGTCGCCGATCAGCAGCCCGCCCGGGAAGGTCATCTTCGGAATCGACTGGAAGCCACCGGCACTGATCGCGCGCGCGCCGTAGGACACACGCCGTGCGCCTTCGAAGGTGTCGCGGATCGCGGGATGCGTCTTGAAGCGCTGCATCTCCTCGAACGGGCTGAGGTAGGGGTTCGTGTAATTCAGGCCGACGACGAAACCGATCACCACGAGATTGTCCTCGAGGTGATAGCAGAACGAGCCGCCATAGGTCGCCGTATCCATCGGCCAGCCGACCGTGTGCGTGACGCGGCCCAGGTGATGGCGATCCGGCTGAACCTCCCACAGTTCCTTGATGCCGAGACCATAAACCTGCGGTTCGACGCCGTCGCGCAGCCTGAAGCGTTCGAACAGGGTTTTGGTCAGCGAGCCACGGCAGCCTTCGGCGAACACCGTCTGCTTCGCATGCAGTTCCATGCCGGGCGCGAAGTTCGGGCCTTCGCTGCCGTCTTTCGCGCGGCCCATGTCGCCGGTCGCCACGCCCTTGACGCTGCCGTCTTCGTGATACAGCACTTCCGACGCGGCAAAGCCCGGATAGATGTCGACACCCGCGGCTTCCGCCTGCTGCGCGAGCCAGCGGCATACGTTGCCGAGGCTCACGATGTAATTGCCGTGGTTGTGCATCGTCGGCGGCGTCGGCAGCCGCACGGCACGCGTTTCGGTCAGGAACAGGAACCGATCATCGGTGACGGGCGTGTTCAGCGGCGCGCCCTTCTCCTTCCAGTCCGGCATCAGCTCATTCAGCGCGCGCGGCTCGAGCACCGCGCCGGACAGGATGTGGGCCCCGACTTCGGAGCCCTTCTCGAGCACACAGACGCTCAGTTCCCGGCCCTGCTCTGCCGCCAGCTGGCGCAGTCGTATCGCGCAGGCGAGCCCGGACGGCCCGCCACCGACGATGACGACATCGAACTCCATTGCTTCGCGTTCCATCAGGACACTCCAGGCGCCAGCGGACGGCGCGCTACTTGCTCAAGGCTTCAACGAGGGCCGGCACTTCCTTGAACAGGTCGCCGACGAGGCCGTAGTCGGCCACCTGGAAAATCGGCGCTTCCTCGTCCTTGTTGATCGCCACGATGACCTTGCTGTCCTTCATGCCGGCGAGATGCTGAATCGCGCCCGAGATGCCGATGGCGACGTACAGCTGCGGGGCGACGACCTTGCCGGTCTGACCGACCTGGTAGTCGTTCGGCACGTAACCGGCATCGACCGCCGCGCGCGACGCGCCGACCGCGGCGCCGAGCTTGTCGGCCAGCGCCTCGATGATCGCGAAGTTTTCCGAGCTGCCGACACCGCGGCCGCCGGACACGATGATGCTCGCCGCGGCCAGTTCCGGGCGGCTCGACTTCGTGAGTTCCTCGCCGACGAACTGCGACAGCCCCGCGTCAGGGCCGGCCGCGATCGCCTCGACGGTGCCCGTGCCGCCGGTCGTCGCGACGGGGTCGAACGCCGTGGTGCGCACGGTGATCGCCTTGATCCCATCGAGCGACTGCACGGTCGCCAGCACGTTGCCGGCGTAGATCGGGCGCACGAACGTATCGTCGCTCTTCACTTCGATGATTTCGGACAGCTGCGCGACGTCGAGCAGCGCTGCGATGCGCGGCATCACGTTCTTGCCGCTGGTGGTCGCGGCGACGAGCACGTGGCTGTAGGCGCCGGCCAGACCGACGACGAGTGGCGCTACGTTCTCGGCCAGCGCGTGCGCGTAGTGCGGCGCATCGGCGCACAGCACTTTCGACACACCGGCGGCGTGCGCGGCGGCCTGCGCAACCGCGCCACAGTTGTGTCCGGCGACGAGCACGTGCACGTCGCCCGCCAGTTTGGCGGCCGCGGCGACGGCGTTCAGCGTCGCGACATTGAGCGTCTGGTTGTTGTGTTCTGCGATGACGAGTGAGGACATGATCAGATCACCTTCGCTTCGTTGCGGAGTTTCGCGACGAGTTCGTTGACGTCGGCCACCTTGACGCCACCGGCGCGCGCCGGCGGTTCGCTGACCTTGACGAGCTTGATGCGGGGCGTGATGTCGACACCCAGATCGGCCGGCGTGACCGTGTCGAGCGGCTTCTTCTTCGCCTTCATGATGTTCGGCAGCTTCACGTAACGCGGTTCGTTCAGGCGCAGATCGGCCGTCACGACCAGCGGCAGCTTGACCGTCAGCGTCTGGATGCCGCCGTCGACTTCGCGCTTGACGCTGGCCGTGCCATCCCCGATTTCGACCTTCGCCGCGAACGTGCCCTGGCCCCAGCCGAGCAGGCCCGCGAGCATCTGGCCGGTCTGGTTGGAGTCGTCGTCGATCGCCTGCTTGCCGAGGATCACGAGCCCCGGCTGTTCCTTGTCGACGAGCGCCTTGAGCAGCTTGGCGACCGCCAGCGGCTGCACTTCGTCGTCGGTCTGGACGAGAATGCCGCGATCGGCCCCCATCGCCATCGCCGTGCGCAGGGTTTCCTGGCACGCGGCCGGGCCGACCGACACGGCGACAATCTCACCGGCCTTGCCGGCTTCCTGCAGGCGGATGGCTTCTTCGACGGCGATCTCGTCGAAGGGGTTCATGGACATCTTCACGTTCGCGAGGTCGACACCAGATCCATCGGATTTGGGGCGGGCTTTCACGTTGTAGTCGATGGCGCGCTTGACGGCGACCAGGATTTTCATCTCGTCCTCCAGAATTGCATGGGTCCGGCGCCCGCGATGCGGGCTGCCTCGCGGCGGGTCCGGCGAGGCCTGATTAACGGTCTGCGTAAGACCGCGATGGTACCAAATAACGCCTTGATCGAACTAGGCGACGCAGCGCAATATTGCCACCGATCCGCGGCGGCTTCCGCCCCCCGTCCGTGACGCCGCGGCAAGCCGGGGCAATGGCTGACAGCAGCTGCGGTGACGGGCCGGCGCGACCGCGCGCCAGCCCTCGTGAATACCCTACGCGTGCCCGCCCGACTGCGATCAGCGGATAGCGGCCGACCTTTCTAACGATGGAGATTCCCGCATGAGCCAAGCCGCCCACACCGCCAGCGCCGAAGCCGCCTTCGACTGGCAGGACCCCCTGCTGCTGACCGCGCAGCTGACCGACGACGAACGGCTCGTCAGCGAGTCGGCGCGCCAGTTCTGTCAGGAGCGGCTGCAGACCCGCGTGCGGGACATGCACCGCCACGAGACCTTCGATCCGGGCATCATGCGCGAGTTCGGCGAGCTCGGCATGCTCGGCTCGACGATTCCCGAGCAGTATGGCGGCGCCGGGCTCGGCTACGTGTCCTACGGCCTCATCGCGCGTGAAGTGGAGCGCGTCGATTCCGGCTTCCGCTCGGCGATGAGCGTGCAGTCGAGCCTCGTGATGCATCCGATCTATGCCTACGGCAACGAGGAGCAGCGCGTCCGCTACCTGCCGAAGCTCGCGAGCGGCGAGTGGATCGGCTGCTTCGGCCTGACCGAACCCGACCACGGGTCCGATCCGGGCGGCATGAAGACCCGCGCGCGCAGCGTGCCCGGCGGCTTTGAACTCACCGGCAACAAGATGTGGATCACGAACTCGCCGCTCGCCGACGTCTTCGTGGTGTGGGCCAAGACCGACGACGACGTGATCCGCGGCTTCGTGCTCGAGCGCGGCATGCGCGGCCTGACGACCCCGAAGATCGAAGGCAAGTTCTCGCTGCGCGCGTCGACCACCGGCGAAATCGTCATGGACCGCGTGCCGGTGCCCGAAGCGAACCTGCTGCCGAACGTCAAAGGCCTGCGCGGCCCGTTCGGCTGCCTGAATCGCGCGCGCTACGGCATCTCCTGGGGCGCGATGGGCGCGGCCGAATTCTGCTGGCACGCCGCGCGTCAGTACACGCTCGATCGGCAACAGTTCGGCCGCCCGCTGGCGGCCAACCAGCTGATTCAGAAGAAGCTCGCCGACATGCAGACCGAAATCACCCTGGGTCTGCAGGGCTCGCTGCAGCTCGGACGCCTGATCGACGCCGGCCGCGGCGCGCCGGAAGCGATCTCGATGTTGAAGCGCAACAACTGCGGCAAGGCGCTCGACATCGCGCGCATGGCGCGCGACATGCACGGCGGCAACGGCATCTCCGACGAGTATCACGTCATTCGCCACGTGATGAACCTCGAAGCCGTGAACACCTACGAAGGCACGCACGACGTCCACGCGCTGATTCTCGGCCGCGCCCAGACCGGCCTGCAGGCCTTCACCGGCTGACCGCGCCGCCGCAGAGATCTTTGGTCCAACAAGGCCTTACGTTGCCAGCTTCGAGGCGTTGTGCTTGAATGCTGGCGGCCTTACTCGAAGCGGGCGCTGGCGGTTCTGCAGGCCCGCCGCACACTGGACACTGCGGCTGACACCGCTGGCCGACGGCACCCGTCGTCGGCGGCGTTCCTCACGCCGTCGCGTCTTCGCCAGTCAGGCTGCCATGGGTTTTTCGATGACATGCGCGACACGCTGTCCGCAGGAAACGTCCTGCGTTCGAGTCGCGCCCGTTCGCGTGCGGCGCTGGCGGGGAGGCACGCACGCGCCTGGTCGGGAAATCAGGTCTTGGGGATGGATCGCAATAAAAACATCAGAGCAACCGTATGAACATCTACGTAGGAAACCTTCCGTACAGCGTGCGCGACCAGGAACTGCGCGAAACTTTCGAGGCTTACGGCACCGTCAACGCAGCTGAAGTCATTTTCGACAAGCGCACGCGTCGCTCGCGCGGCTACGGCTTCGTCGAAATGGCGAGCGAAGTCGAGGCCAGGCGGGCAATCGAGGCGCTCAACGGCAAGGAACTGCACGGGCGCGAACTGCGCGTCGATGCATCGCAACCCAAAACGGACAAGCCCGCGCGTGCCGACGGCGGTGAAGAACGCGCGCCGCGTCGCGCACCGGCCCCCAACGCCCCGAGTGCCGGCCCCGCCCGCGAGACGGCGACGCCGGGCCGGGACGAAGCACCGGCCGGCATCAAGGGTTTCTTCAAGCGGCTGTTCGGTTGACCGCGGACGTCGCCGTCGACCTGCCGGCCGTGGCCCTGCCGGCGTGGCAGGCCTACCGGCTGATGCTGGACACCAAGGCGGCGCATTTCGCCGCCCTGGAAACCCAGGAACGCGAGGGCCAACTCGGACTGAAACCGCGGCTCGCGCAGCAGGCGCTGATCACGCGCCTGCTCGAGGAACATTCCGCCGCCGTGCGCGGCTTCAAGGCAGCCCTGCTCGAACTCGGTCGCGTCGACGCCGCCGCCCGGGACCAGCTGATCGCCCTGCTCGGCCGCGTCAACGAAGGGCTGGCGCCCACCGCCGGCCCCGCCCGCCACTAACGGCTCCGCGTCCGACGACCGGCGCGGCGACGCGCCTGGCGTGCGTCAACCCTGATCCCACGCGCGCGACGCGCGTGCGTAGTACTCGGGTTTGCCCGTGGTCCAGATCTCGCCCCAGTGCTGCCCACCGCCGTCGACGGTCAGCACTTCGCCATTGATGAAACTGCCGGTCGGTCCCCCGGCGAACACGATCGCTTCGGCGATGTCCCACGGCACGCCCGCCTTCATCATCGGGTTCGTCAGCGGGTACTTCTCGCGGGTCTTCTCGTCATAGACCGCCCAGCCTTCGGAGCGGATCGAACCCGGCGCCACGCAGTTCACGCGGATCCCGTACGGTGCCCATTCGACCGACACCGACTGCGACAGCGCGATGACCCCGGCGCGCGCCGCGCAGGTGTGCGCCACGCCGTGCAGTCCCTGCGGGACGACGACGACATTGACGATGCTGCCGGGAAGCCCGGCATCGCGCCACCGGATGGCGGCGAGCTGCATCATGTTCCAGGTGCCGGTCAGGTTGGTGTTGATGACCGCGTTCCAACCCTTTTCCGAATAGTCGATCGCTGCCTGCGGAAACTGTCCACCGGCGCTGTTGACGAGCAGATCAATGCGCCCGAGCCGCGACCAGATGCGCGTCAGCACCTCGTCGACCCGCGCCCGATCGCGAATGTCGATGGCCTCGCAGTGCGCGTCGAGGTCGCGGGCCCGCATCGCATCGACGACACCCTGCAGTTTCTCGGCGCTACGGCCGAACACCATCACCGTCGCGCCGAGTCGCGCGGCCAGCCAGGCGGTGGCGCGACCGATGCCACTGCCGCCGCCCGAGACGCACACCACCTTGCCGCGCAGCAGATCGGCGGCGAAGGACAGCGGCCGCGCGGCCAGTTCGTCCTGGGGCGAGCTGGCGCCCGCCGCGCTGTCGTTCATGCGCTGTCGCCTCAGCCGAGCAGTTCGCGGCTGATGATGAGCTTCCGGACTTCGGTCGTGCCGGCGCCGATTTCCAGCAGCTTGATCCCGCGATACAGCCGGTTGATCTCCGCTTCCCACATGTAGCCGAAGCCGCCATGGATCTGCAGCGCCTCGTTCAGCACGAGGTTCAGCGTGTTCGCGGTGTACATGATCGACGCCGCCGACAGCGCGTGGTACTGGCCGCGACCGCCACCGCCGACCTCCAGATCGTTGCCTTCGGCGAGACCGCGGTAGCAGAAGGTCTTCATCGTCTCGACCCACACGTACATGTCGGCGATCTTCGACTGGATCATCTGGAACGACGCCAGCGGCTTGTTGAACTGCTCGCGCGTCTTCGCGTATTCGATCGACAGCTGCAGCGCGCGCTCGGCCATGCCGACGCAAATCGGTGAAATCACCGCGCGTTCGAGGTCGAGCCCGCTCATGACGACCGCCACGCCCTGGTTCTCTTCGCCGACGAGGTTCTCGGCCGGCACACGGCAGTTGTCGAACACCAGTTCAGCCGTCTGGCTGCCACGGAAGCCCATCTTGATCAGCTTCTGCGCGACCTGGAACCCGGGATAATCCTTCTGCACGATGAACGCGGAAATGCCGTGCGCGCCGCGTTCGGGCGCCGTCTTCGCATAGACCAGCAGGGTGTCGGCGATCGGGCCGTTGGTGATGTAGATCTTCCGGCCGTTCAGCACGTAGTGGCCGCCATCGCGTTTGGCGGTGGTGCGCATCGAGCCGAGTGCATCGGAGCCGGCGCCGGGCTCGGTCAGGCCGAGGGCGCCGACCGCCTTGCCCGAGCACAGGTCGGGCAGGTATTTGCGTCGCAGATCTTCATTCGCGTTGCGGTAGATGTTGTTGAGGCACAGGTTCTCGTGTGCAATCCACGACAGGGCGAGCGCGTAGTTCCAGCGTCCCATCGCCTGGCAGATGAGACCGCTGGTGAAGAAATCGAGGCCGACGCCGCCGTACTCTTCGGGCACGGTGATGCCGAAATAGCCCTGTTCGCCTATCCTGCTGAAGACATCGGTCGGCCACCATTCCTCGTCGTCCATGCGCTTGGCCAGCGGATAGAGTTCCTTGCGCGAGAATTTGTCGGCCTCGTCCAGCATCAGCTGCTGGTCGGGATTGAGGCCGAAGGCGTGGCTGCCGGTGGCAGGGGGGGTCGAGGCTTTTTCGTTCATCGGTGTCTCCAGAGAGATGGGCTGACTGCCAGGGGCGCAGTCGTTGGGCAGTCCGTCGGGCTGCTCGCTGCGAGCGCCCGGACGATAGCGAATCGCCCCTGCAAAGTCTATTTGGCGCCGGCTGCGCACACCTCGACCGGCACGCCGGTCATGTGCGCCTGCCCGGACAGGGGCTCGAAACTGCCCGGGCCGGTCGGCAGCAGGCGATTGCAGTTCGCGCCGGCGGTGCGCTGCGCGACCCGCATGCCGGAAGTCTGGCCGTGCCCCCAGCCGTGCGGCATCGCGACGACGCCCGGCATCAAATCGGGCGCGAGCCGCAGCGGAATCTCGAGTTCGCCGTGCGCATTGCGCACCGACACCCGCGTGCCGTCCGCGAGGCCGCGCGCCGCGGCATCCTGCGGGTGCATGTAGAGATAGTTGGTCTGGTTCGTCTTCGTGCGCAGGCGCGGCACGTTCGCGAGCCAGCTGTTCATCATCTTCGCCTCGCGTTTGCTGATCAGTTTCAGCTGCCCCGGCGGCTCGGCGGCGAGTTCGTCGAACAGTGCCCGCATCCGCGCGAGGGCCGGCGCGAACACGGCCGGGCAGCAGTCGACCTTGCCGTCCGCGGTCTGCAGGAACTCCTCGTAGAAACGCCCGAAGCGATGCGGCCCGAAGTCGATGACCTCGCGCTCCCGCAGTTCCTCGAAGCTGTGGCCGCGGCTGCGCAGCATGTGGCCGACCTTGCCCCACGGATTGCTGGTGGCGGGATCGTCGAGTTCGGACACCAGGCCCATCGCCTGCGCGAGACGGTTGAGAATCCAGCGCTCATGCCGGCGCTCGGCACGCGGTGCGACGACCGCGGCCGTGTACTGGATGTTCGGGCGATGCTGCAGACCGACGCCGAGACCGTTGATGTCCTCGCGCTCGAACGCGTCCGTCGCCGGCAGCAGGTAGTGCGCGTACTCGCCGGTGGCGTTGCGATACAGGTCGATCACCACCAGCAGTTCGAGGTCGGGCAGCAGCGCCCGCAGCCGCGCCTCGCCGCCCATCGCGAGCACCGGGTTGCCGGCACACACCACCAGCGCGCGAATCGGCTCGGCGGCGTCCGCGATGAAATCCGCGAGCAGGTTGCCGGGGTACGGAAAGACCGGCAGCTGCGGTTTGCGCACGAGCCCCCAGGCCGTGTCGACGAACTCGACCTCGCCGCGCGCATTGCGTCCCGCGCGGGCGCGCCGTTCGTAGTAACCGACCGACAGCACGTTGCCGCCTTCGCGATCCAGATTGCCGGTCACGAACGACAGCACCTGCACGAGCCAGTAACCGAGCGTGCCCTGCCGGCCCATGTTGACGCCGGTCGACATGTGGACGGCAGCGCGCGGCGCGGCGGCGAAATCGCGCGCGAGGTTGATGATCGTCGCCGCGTCGAGGCCCGTCACGGCCGCCACCGTCTCGGGCGGATACTGGCGCACGAAGTCGCGCAGCGCCTCGACGTGGCGGCCGTGGCGCGCCACCGTGGCGGCGTCGAATCCCGGCCCGCGCTCGATTTCGCACAGCATCGCAGCCAGCAGGTAGACGTCGGTATCGGGCCTGATCTGCACGAGCTCACCGACTGCGTCGACGGACTCGATACGGCGCGGATTGACGAACACCACGCGCCCGCCGCGCGCGGCAACGCCCTTCAGCACGCCGACCGGATCGGGCAGCGAACAGAAACTCATCTGGCTGACCTGCGGATTCTCCCCGATCAGCAGCACGAAATCGGTGTGATCGAAATCGGGTATCGGGTGAATCGTCACCGATCCGTACACGGCATCGGCGCCCGCGAACTTGTTGCCGCAATCCTGCGTGTTGACGTTGAACAGCCGGTCGGTGCCAATCTGGCCGAAGAAACCGTACCAGGCCTCCGACAGCAGCGAGTTGTATTCGCCCGGATTGCCGAGATAGCCGGCCACTGCGCGGGGCCCGTGGCGCGCGATGAGGCTGCGCAGTTGCGCGGCGATGCCGCTGAGCGCCGTGTCCCAGTCCACGCGCTCGTAGTCCCGTCCGACGCGGCGCTGGGGATGGTCGAGGCGATCCGGATCACGGTGCACGTCGAGCGCGAACAGGCCCTTGTGGCACGCATAGCCGCGCGTGATCGGGTGCTCGCGATCGGGTGCGAGCGCCGTCAGCTGGCCGTCCTCGACGGTCGCGAGCAGGCCGCACGCGGGTTCGCAGATCCGGCAAAAAGTCCGCCTGGTTTCACTGCTCATCGACTGCTCCTCGGTGACTGTTGGCCGTATCCCGCCCTACTTCTGACTGCGCTTGAAGAATGCTTCGAGCATGCCGAGTGTCGCCGGATGGCCCGCCTGTTCGGCAATGCCGCGGCCTTCGAGCTCGAACTGCTGTTCCAGCGAATTGCTGAGCGACGCGCGCAGCAGCTGCTTGAGCCTGCCGACGGCGCCCGCCGGTGCCGCCGCGAGCTGCGCGAGGAGCTTCTCGACCTCGACGTCGAACGCGGCGTCGTCGACCACGCGCGCGACGATGCCGAGCGACAGCGCCTCGTCGGCGCTCAGCGTCGGATTCGTCGCCAGCAGATCGAAGGCACGCTGGACGCCGACGAGGCGCGGCAGGAAGAACGTCGCACCGCCATCGGGCGTGAGACCGGAGCGTGTATAGGCGAAATTGAACTTCGCCGAGCGCTTCGCGATCGCGAGGTCGGCCATGCAGACGAGGCTGAAGCCACCGCCGGCCGCGACACCGTTGACGGCCACGACCAGCGGTGCCCTGAGCCGGTTCAGGGTCAGGATCGCCGCATGGAAATTGACGGTCATCTCGCGCACGTGCGACTGGATGCGGTCGCGCTCGGCCATGAACTCGCGCAAGTCGCCGCCGACCGAGAACTCACTGCCCTCGGCCGTCATCAACACCGCGCGCAGGTCCGGCGCGGCCTCGCACAGCCGCGCGGCGTGGGCGAGTTCCTGCGTGACCTGCAGGTTGACCGCGTTGTGGTTCGCCGCGTCGGCGAACACGATGCGCGCGATGCCGTCGGTGAGATCGAATCTGACTTTCTCGAAATTCATGTGGCCTCCGGCTGCGGGGTTGCCGCGCCATGCATCGGGTGCAGGTGATCGGGCTTGGACACGCGGACCTTGTTCACGACATGAGACGTCACCAGTGTCATCAGTTCGTCCCAGCGTTCGTCGCACTGGCCGCGGCGAATGTCGCGGGCGAGGGTCGCCCAGGCCTCGGGCAATGGCGCGTGCGAGCCGGTGCAGGCGGCGAGCGCAGCGGCCTCTTCGCGATCGATGGCCTCGCCCAGCGCGCTTTCGCGTTCCGTGATCGACAGCAGGTAGGACGCCACCAGCCCGTGATAGCGGTCCTGCCCCTCCAGCTTGGGCGTGATGTCGTCGATGAATTCGCGCACCGTGCGCAGCAGTTCAACGAAGGCGGGATTGTCCTGGCTCATCGCGCGCGTGTCCTCAGGTGTAATGGCCGTGCAGGGTCATCAGCAGGTCGTATTCGATCAGGCTCGTATTGCGGCCGCAGGCCGCGAATGCCGGCGAACGGCGCTCGCCGCTCAAATGGCCGTGCACCTGCATCACGTTCAACACGGCCCAGCGCACGAAGCCGAACACTTCCCACCAGTACACTTCATCAGCGTCGACCGGCCGTCCGCTCGCGGCGGTGTACGCCGAATAGAACGCCGCGCGCTGGCCGAAGCCGCCGACCGGGCGATCGACCTGCCCGAAGCGGAACGATCGCATGCACAGCCAGCCGAAATCCTCGTGCGCCGCCCCGAGGTGCGCGCATTCCCAGTCGAGCACGGCGCGAATCCCGTCGGGCCCCATCAGCATGTTGCCGGTCCGGAAGTCGCCGTGCAGCAGGACACGCGGCGACGGCGACGGCCGATGCCGCTCGAGCCAGCGCACGGCGAGCTCCAGGGCCGGATGTGCCTCGCCGTAGAAATCGAGCCGCGCGAGCTGCGCGCCCAGTGGGTCGAGGCTGTCGGGTGTGTCGGCAAGAAAGCCGGCGGCCGCGACATCGATGCCGTGCAGGCGGGCGAGCAGCTCGCCGGCCTGCGCGCAGAAGCGCTCGCGCGCGCGCGCGAACTCCGGCGCGTGCAGCAGGCGCCGCGGCAGTGTTTCGCCATCGACGAAGCCGACGACATAGCCACGCTCGAGTTCGTCGGCGGGTTCGAGTTCGAACACCGGCTCGGGCACGGGAATGCCTTCGCGATGCACCAGTTGCAGCAGCCGGTACTGGAGGTTCGGTGCGATGAACGGTGACGACGGCAGACTGTAGGTCTCCTGCCGGAACACGAGACGCCGCCGAGCCGTGCCGTCGACGAGATCGAACAGCAACGTGCGGTTCGAACCGCCGAGCGTCGCCACCTCGATGTTGTCGATGCGTGCATGCTCGCCATAGCGGCGCGTCACCGCGACGCGCAGGCGCGCCACGATGCGCTCGCGCAGCGCGTCAGCGGATTCCTGGATGCTCATGTGAAGGTCCTGGCCTGCGGTCAGAGCGGGTATCCGACAGGCTGGCCATTCTCCAGCACTTCGATGTACTCGGTCATGCCGCAGCCGGTGCGATCGCCCCAGCGCCATTGCGTAAAGCCCTCGGCGATGCGCGACTCGAGCGTCTGCTCGCCTTCGGTGCGCCGGTTGCGCAGCGGCAGGAGCGTCGTGATCTCACCGTCGATCCGCACGGCGCGCTTCGCGGTCCGCACGCCCAGGCGCACCGCGCGCGGGTCCTTGGCCGCGGTCCATTCGGTGACGAGATCGAGATCGGTGATCTCCTCGTAGTCGCCGTCGACCTGCAGCACGCCGCAGCGGCGCGTCACGCCCTGACGATCGGTGATCTTCAGGATCATGAAACCGCGGTCGGGGCCGAGGTTGCCGATGAACAGGCGATAGAAATAGATGTTGGTCCAGTAGCGCGGCCCCCACGAGTGATCGCGCCAGCCACCGCCATCGATCGGCAGGGTGAGATCGCCAATCCGGATGTGGCCACTGGTCCGCGTGTGCTGATTGAAGTGGCCGAGCGAGAAATCGCGCCCGTACATCGTCGGCTGTGCGGCCGTCAGCGGTTCGCCGCCGTGCACGGGCGATACCGCGTGATGCCGGAAATCGACGTCGCAGGGCACGCGCGTCGCGCGTTCGAACGCCACGCGCGGGTTGCGCATCGCCTCCGGGTCGTCGAGCACCATGACTTCCCCGGTGTACTGCATCTGCACGTCTTTCAGCGGCGTGTGGACGGTATAGCGCAGTCCGCCGGCATCGTGGCGGGCGTTGGTGGTGATCGCAGGACGCAGGAACTGGCAGGCGACGCGGCCGTCCGGCAGGTAGAGACACACGGAGAGTTCGGCCCGTCCTTCGTTGACGCGATTGCCGAGGCGCATCCAGCCGCCGTAACGCCCATCGGCGTTGAACGCGTTGGTGTAGACGCTTTCGTTGAAATTCGTTTCGGCAGACGGCTGATGACTGTATTCATCGGCCTCGGCCAGACGGTATCCGGACATCGTTCCTCCTCTGCGGCGACGCTTTAGACCGTCGATTGTAACCGGAGACGAGGACGGACGCAGCGCGGGTTCGGATACTTGCCGCGCGTCGGGCTGAATGAATCCAGCCACGGCGGACACGGAGAACACGGAGGAAGATAAGGATCAGGATGGTCCTGGCAGGACGGGGCCTTCGATTACGAACCGCAACCGGACGCCAGACGCGAATATCCCGTCGGGATGACGCGGTTTGCCGATCAGTCAGTCCGAGACAACTGGCTCACCCGGTGAGGTGGGCAACGGCGGTCACCCGAATATTCTCCGTGCCCTCCGTGCCCTCCGTGGCTAGATTCCACAGCCCTATAACGGATACCCCGCCGGCACGCCGTCGATCAGGCGCTCGACGTACTCGGTCATGCCGAAGCCGCGGCGTCCGTCCCAGTCGAGTTCGGTGAAGCATTCGGCGATGCGCGATTCGAGCATCACACCCTGCTCTTCGCGGCGGTTGCGCAGCGGTGCGCAGTTGAGGATGCGGCCGCGGATGATGACGCTGCGTTCAGCGGTGCGCGCGCTCAGCACGAAGCTGACCGGATCCTTGTCCGCGTTCCATTCGTTGAGGATGTCGAGATCGAGGATTTCCTCATAGCGGTCATCGATGTGCAGCACGCCGCCGCGGCGCACGGCCCCGTCGCGGTTGGCGATCTTCAGCAGCATCAGGCCGCGGTCGGCGCCGAAGTTCGCCATGAACAGACGGTCGAACAGGATGTTCTGCCAGTAGCGCGGACCCCAGGAGTGATCGCGCCAGCCGTAGCCGTCGACCGGCCAGTGCTCGTCGCCGAGGCGGATCTCGCCGCGCACGCGCGTGTGCTGATTGAAATGCCCGAGCGAGAAATCGCGGCCATAGAGGCTCTGCGCCGCCGGATCGGTCGGCACGCCGCCGTGCACCGGTGAGGTCCCCTCGTGCTGCCACAGCACGTGCCCTGGCACGCGTGTCGCTTCGCCGAACAGGCGCTTCGGGTTGCGCAGCAGGTTCGGATCGTCGATCACGAGCAGTTCACCGTCGTAGCGCATCGTCAGCGATTTCAGCGCAGTCTCGACGCTGACGGCCAGACCACCGGCGTCGAAGGCTTCATTGTGCGCGATCGGCGGCCGCTGAAACTGGCACGCGATGCGCCCGTCAGGCAGGTACAGGCAGACCGACAGTTCCGCATAGCCTTCATTGACGCGATTGCCGATTCGCATCCAGCCGCCCATGCGACGCGTGTGGTCGAAGGCGTTCATGTACACGCTTTCGTTGAAGTGCCGCTCGCTCGTCGGCAGGTGCGGAAACTCGTCCTCGGGGCTCAGTGCGTAGGCGGTCATCGGTCGGCTTTCCTGTGGCGTGCTGCGACTGGCAGGCGGCAGAGGCTCGCGTTACGCTGCCCCGGTCCGCGACGGGCAGGCGCTGCCTTGCTGCATTGCGGTTTACACCAGCCTGATGAAGCGGGCTGGCACCTGTTTGCGGCAAGCTTATCCGCTGCGGTCGGGGCAGCACCAGCGCGGCACACCCCGACCATCCGCCGCCACCAAACGATGAGGGGAGACAGCATGCGATTCGGCTTTATGGAGGACTTTCGCAACCCGGTGAAATGGCGTCGGCCGTTTCCCGAGTTCTATGCCGCGATACTCGATCAGATCGTGCGCGCCGAAGAGCTCGGCTATGACAACGTGTGGCTGACCGAACACCACTTCACCGAAGACGCGTACAACCCCGCGCTGATGCCCACCGCCGCCGCGATCGCCACGCGCACCAGCCGCATCCGCATCGGCACCTTCATCCTGCTGCTGCCGTTCATCCACCCGGTGCGCGCCGCCGAGGATCTCGCCTGCGCGGACATCTTCTCGAACGGCCGTATCGACTACGGCATCGGCCAGGGCTACTCCTACCACGAGTGGAATGCGTTCTGCATGAATCGCAGCGAGCGTGGCTCGCGGATGCGTGAAGGCATCGACCTGATGGTCAAGCTGTTCACGCAGGAGAAGGTCACCTTCGACGGCAAGTACACGCAGGTCAAGGACATGACCCTGTCGCCGAAGTCCGTGCAGCAACCGCATCCGCCGGTGTGGATCGGCGCGCGCGGCCCGAAGGCGATCAAGCGCGCGGCGGAGATGGGCTATCACCTGATGGCGACGCTGGGTCCCGATCCGGCCCCACTGTACATCGATACGCTGAAGGACAACGGACGCAATCCGGACGACTTCAAGATTGCGCAGCTGCGCATGGTGTACTGCGCGGAAAACGAGGATCAGGCCTGGGAAGAGTGCCAGCACCACCTCTTCCACCTGTTCGACTTCTACCAGGACATCCTGTCCGAAGCGAACGACGCCGAGGGTGACGATCAGCCGCTGCCGATCACGCGGGCCGAGGACATCCGGCAGTCGCCGCTTGCCGAGCACCTGATGATCGGTACGCCCGATCAGGTCGCGCGCAAGATGGAGAAATTCGTGCAGCAGTTCAGGTGCACGGATTTCATCATGGACTGCCAGTTCCCGGGACTGGACCCGCGCAAGGGCACTCGCTCGCTGGAACTGTTCGCGAAGGAAGTGATGCCGGCGTTCCGGAACGCCTGAGCGCCGCGCCGTCGGCGTCGCCTGCGAAGCGGCTTGCCGGGAGTCCCCGGCAAGCCGCGCTGCTCAGCCTGCGAAGCGCGCCAGGCGCTCCCGGATGATGGCGTTCGCCTCGCTCATGATGCGATCGATCAGCGCCTGGCAGGTCGGGATATCGTGGATGAGCCCCGCCACCAGCCCGCAGGACCACGCGCCGAGGTCCATCTGGCCTTCCTGCATGATCTTCGGATAGACGCCGACCACATCCTCGGCAATGTCGGCGAAGGTGATCTTCGCGCCCAGCTCCTTCTCCCTGGCCACCACGCGATCGACCGCGGCGTTCTTCAGCACGCGCTCGGTGTTGCGCAGCGGGCGCATGATGAGTCGCATGTCGAGCTCGCTGGCGTCGAGGATCGCCTGCTTGACGTTGTCGTGGACCGGGGCTTCCTTGGTCGCCATGAAGCGCGTGCCCATGTTGATGCCTTCGGCACCGAGCGCGAGCGCCGCCACCAGCGAACGTCCGTCCGCCATGCCGCCGGAGGCGACGAACGGAATCTTCAGCTCATCCGCCGCGCGTGGCAGCAGGATGAAGTTCGGAATGTCGTCTTCGCCCGGGTGGCCGGCGCATTCGAAGCCATCGACGCTGATCGCGTCGCAGCCGATGGTCTGCGCTTTCAGCGCATGCCGCACCGAAGTGCACTTGTGAATGACCTTGATGCCGGCCTCGTGCAGCATCGGCAGCCACTGCTGCGGGTTGTTGCCGGCGGTCTCCACCACTTTCACGCCGCCGTCGATGATGGCGCGGATGTAACCCGGGTAGTCGGGCGTCGTGACGGTCGGCAGGAAGGTGAGGTTCACGCCTATCGGCTTGGAGGTCATTGCCCGGCAGCGGGCGATTTCGTTGGCCAGGTCCGCCGGGCTGCGCTGGGTGAGGCCGGTGATGATGCCGAGACCGCCGGCCTCTGACACCGCGGCCGCCAGCTCGGCGAAGCCGACGAAGTGCATGCCGCCCTGGATGATGGGATGTTCGATGCCGAACATGTCGGTGATTTTGGTCTTCACGAAGCGTTCCTTGGAAGTGGGTGGTATCCGCCGGACGGCAAGCCCGGCGACCGCCATGGTCCCGCTGCGTTGCCGCGTCATTGCGCCGGCAGCGCGCGCAGGCCGTGCGGGTCGGGAGAGAGGTGCGTGCAGGGCCTGCCGGAAACCCGGCAAGCCCTGCGCTGCTCGATCAGGCTTTATTTCGCGAGCGCGTCGATGATCGCGTTGTACAGGCCGGACAGCATCGCTTTGACGTCCGCTTCCGGCGCGCCTTTCGCGACCCAGTTGCTGCCCCAGGCGATATAGCAACCGCCGTTCGGCGCGTCTTCGAGCTGCACCACCGCGTGGTAGTTGTCGAGCGGCAGCGGGCATTCGGCGACGATCGAATACGAGAACAGGTGACCGTCATACGCCGCTTCGAGGCGCTCGACGACTTTGCCCGGCTGTCCCTTCAACACGATGTGACGGCAGCTGCCGATGCCGTTGCCTTCGAGCGTGCAGCTCTCGATCGCGTCCGGCAGCAGCTTGTTGATGCCGCCGAAATCCATCAGCGCCGCGAACACCTTCGCGCGCGGCACTGCCAGGGTGCGTTCCACCAGAACTGAATAAGCCATGTAGACCTCCTCTTCTTTGCTGTTGTAATCGACGCCCGGGCCCGGCCCGGGCATCTGCGGTAATGCTCGCGCGTCAGGCACCCTGCCCCACGCGGACCTGGCGGGTCCAGCCGTGGCGATCGGGCAGACGGCCAAACTGGATGCCGGTCAGTTCATCGTAGAGGCGCCGCGCCACGGGGCCCGGTTCGCCGCCGTTCAGCACGATGTCCCTGTCCTGGTAACACAGGCGCCCGACCGGCGCGATCACGGCCCCGGTGCCCATGCCGAACATCTCGGTGATACGACCGCTCGCGATGTCGGCGAGGACCTCCAGGAAATCGATGCGCTCCTCGCTCGTCTCGATGCCGAGATCCTGCGCGAGCGTCAGCACCGAATTGCGCGTGACACCGTGCAGAATCGCGCCCGACAGCGCCGGCGTGCGCAGCCGGCCGTCCTGGTAGACGAACGCGATGTTCATCGCGCCGACCTCGTCGACGTAACGGCGTTCCACCGCGTCGAGCCACAGCACCTGCTGATAGCCCTTCGCGATCGCGATTTCGGTGGCCTTGATGCTGCCGGCATAGTTGCCCGGTGTTTTTGCTTCGCCGGTCCCGCCGCGCACCGCACGCACGTACTCGTGGCTCACGTACACCGCCACCGGCGCGAAGCCGCCCGCGAAATACGGTGCGACCGGGCTCAGGATGATGTAGTGCAGGCACTCCTGCGGCGCGCGGATCGCGAGTGCCTTCTCCGACGCGATCATCACCGGGCGGATGTAGAGCGCCGCGTCCGGCTGATGCGGCACCCAGCGGTGCTCGAGCCCGACGAGTGTTTCAATCGCCGCGACGTGATCGGCGACCGGCACCGTCGGCATGCCCATGCGTTCGGCCGAGCGGTTGAAGCGCTCGGCGTTCTGCTCGACGCGGAACAGGTTGATGCCCCCATCGGCCCGGCGGTAAGCCTTGGTGCCGTCGAAAATCATCTGCCCGTTGTGAAAGACCTGCGCGGCCGGATCGAGCACCAGCGGCTGGTAGGGGCCGATGCTCGCATCGTGCCATCCGGCCTGCGCGCTGTAGCGCTGGCTGTACATGCGATCGGTGAAGTACTTGCCGAAACCCAGTTCGGCCGGCAGTCGCGCCGGATCGGTTTCAGTGACAGGGTCGATGCGGATCGCCGCCATGCGCCGTCTCCCGGAATGTCTTATTTCTTGGCCGCCAGCGGGTTCACGAACTCGGTCTTGAAACCGAGTTTGCGCATGCCGACGAGGCAGCACTCGCAGTCTTCTTCAATCGTGCCGCCGCTCGCGCCGATGCCGCCAATCACCTCGCCCTGCTCGTCGAAAATCGGGTAGCCGCCGCCGACCATGCAGATGCGTTCATCGGTGTGCTGCAGGCCGTAGCCGAACGCGCCGGGCAGCATCACGTCGCGCACCATGTCGGTCGGGCGCTGGAAGGCGACCGCGGTCCAGGCCTTCTTCTCGGCGATGAGGATGTTGGCGATACGGCCCTTGTCCGGACGCAGCGCGCCGCGCAGATTGCCGCCGAAATCGACGACGGAAATGGAGCTCGGGCGGCCCTGCGACTGGGCGTAGGCGATGCCTTCCTTCAGCAGGGTCTCGACTTCGGCAAGCGTGAGTTCGCGCATGGGGTATTCCTCGCGGTTCGTGGGTTCATCAGCGTTCAGCTGTCCTGGTCGCCGCCGATGTTGCGGCGCGCCATGTCACGCGGCGTGGCGCGCAGGTGACCATTCGCGCGCAGCCCGGGAGCGGGAGGATACCAGAGGGAGTGCTGCCGGCGGCAGGTCCCGCCGCGCGAGACCTGATCGCCGGGTGAAGTCCGTCAGTTGCAGCGCTTCTTTTTCTCTTCTTCGTCGTCTTCGTCGCGATCGAGCATCGCGAGAATGCCGTCGATCGCCGGATTCTGCAGGATGCCGCTGATGAAGAAGCCGGAGACTGGCGCCCCGCCGCTGAGGAAAGGATCGGTGAACAGCAGCTCGTTACCACAGCCCTCGCAGGTGTCGAAGGTGAATTCACCAACACCGCCGAGGCCGAGGAACAACGCATGCGCACCGGGCTCGGTGCCTGGCGTGAGGGTGATCGAGCGCGTGTCGACCGAGAAATCGCCGAACGACACCAGCGCTGCGAACGCACCGGGCGCCGTGCCACCGTTCAGATTGATCGTGTCGGCGGTGACGGTCAGGCTCTGCGTGCCGAGCACGAAGGTCGCCGGATAGGCCGTGCCTTCACGCAGCACGTTCTCGAAGAAATCCGTGCTGCTGATGGGGTCCCAGGCGAGCGGCGCGCTGCCATCGACAGGCACGTCACCACCGGTCAGCGACACGAGATCGGCGGTGATCTCCACGTTGCGACCGATCACCTGCGGGTCGAACAGCGCGAACTCGCTGGTGCCCGAATCGCGATTGTCGAGGCTCACGCCCGCCTGGTTCTGGTTCGCGAGGATCGTGATGTCGGTGTCCTTCATGTTCAGCAGGCCGTGCACGATCACGGAGCGCCCGGCGTTCAGCGTGAGGCTGCCGCCGGTCGCCGTCAGCACCGCGCCCTTCTGGATCACGATGTCATTGTTCGACTGCAGAATCAGGTTGGCGCCCCCGTTCAGCGCGTTCTGAATGGCGCCCGTCGTCAGCACGAAATCACCATCCGGCGTATTCGAGAACAGCAGGTTCGTGGCCTGGCCACCCTGGTTGGCTGTTGTCGGATCGAAGATGACGATGCGGCCCGCATCGGTGATGCCGCCGACGTCGGCGAGCGGGCTGCCGAAAATCAGGCGGCCAGCGGAGGTCTGGAAGCCAAAGCTGCCCAACTGTTCGCCTGCACTGGTGCCAACGATGCGCTGGATTTCGAGCCCCGTGTCCGCACTGATCTGCACGACGGCACCGGCGTCCACGAGGCCGCCCGAGTCGGCGTTTTCGCTGACGATCGCAAAGCCGTTGTTGCCCAGCGAAATCGCGAAATTGTCGCCGAAACGTTCATTGGCGCTGGTACCCGCGGTCTGCCCGATCAGATTGCCGGTGTTCGGGTCGACGACCTTGACGACACCCGCATCGGAGAGTCCGCCAATGTCGGCGTTGGGGCTGCGGAACAGCAGATTGTCATTCGACAGGAACTGGAGATTGGTGCCGTACAGCTCGTTCGCACTGGTGCCATCGGTGCGGCCCAGCAGCTGCAGGCTCGTGTTGACCATCAGCGCGCTGCCCGCATCGACAAGGCCACCGACATCGGCGAGCGGTACGCGCACGAGCACGCTGTCGGCGTCGATGAAACTGAAACCCAACGAACCCAGGGCGTCACCGGCCGCGCCGCCCAGCAGGGAGCTGCGGATAATGTTGCCGCCCCCCAGGTCCTGGTTCGCGATGGCAAAGATGCCGCCGGCGCCGTTGCTGTGCCCGGTCGCGGTGACCCAGATGTCATTGCCGATGAACTGGAAACTGCTGCCGAAGAACTCGCTGGCCGTGTTTCCGGTGGCTTCGCCGAGAATGGCGCCCGCCCGGCTCACGACGAGCAGGCGTCCGGCGTCGACTGCCCCGCCGACATCTGCCTGTTGCGAGCGCAAGAAGAAATTGCCGGCGCTGCCGAGGAACGGGCTGCCGTTGCCGAGCTGTTCGTTGGCCGAGATGCCGTCGATGCGATTGGCGAGCGTGCCCGTGGTCTGGTTCACGAAATAGATCGAACCGGCATCGGCAAGGCCGCCCGGATCGGCAAGCTGGCTGCGCACGAAGTAATGCACGCCGTCGCCGCTGGCAGTCGCGCCGAACTGCCCGAGCAGTTCACCGGCGCTGCTGCCATCGATGCGCCCGCGGACGAGGTTGCCGCCGCCGAGCGAAGCGTCGCTGACGATTTGGACGACGGTGCCACCGTTCGCAAAGCCACCGGCGCTCGAGGTCTGACTGCGGACGAGCACATCGCCGTTGGTCAGCGTGAACGTATCCAGGTTGCTGCCGAAGTTTTCACTTGGCGCCGTGCCGTCGGCGCGACCAATGAGGATGTCGTCGAACGTGAGGTTGTCGACCCCAGTCGAGCCGCTCGCCAGGTACAGTGCGCCTCCGCTGTTGGCGCCGGCGCCGGGAGAATGAATGAAGAAATTGCCGTTCGGTCGTTCGGTGACGAAACCGACCGAACCCAGGTTTTCGTTGTCGTCGGTCTGGCCATAGAAGCGGCCGATCTCGGAGAACAGCGTCGTGCTCGCGAGTATCACCGCGCCTTCGTTGTTCCCATCGCCGGGCGTGCCCGTGGGATCGTCGCCATCTTCGTTGAACAGCACGAAGCGGTTGCCGGTCAACAGCTGGACGTCGCTGGCACCGTTCTCGCCGAGTCGGTCCTGGGCTTCGAGCCCTGAGATCGCCCCCTGCAGGGTCACGGCTGAGTTGAAGCTGCCCTGCATGATCAGGACCGCACCCGCGTCGGCATTGCCGGACACGTCGCGGTTGGGCGTGTGAATCAGGAACATGCCGTTGAACAGGCCCGACAGGCTCGAGGTGTCGATTTCCGTATCGGAGTCGCCGAGCAGTTCGCCGGCGGAGATACCGAGGGCCGAACCGGATGTCGTATAGCCCGCGAACGGATCCACGAACAGGATCTCGCCGGCGTTCGCGCCGCCCGTATCCGAGAATGGATTGCGCACGGCGATGTGCGAGCCCGGCACCAGTTCGAGGTCCTCGCCGCCGAGAGTGTCGGACGTATTGCCGTCGATCTGGCGCAGCAGCGCGCCGGTGGCGCCGTCGACGAAGAACACGGCGCCTTCCGAGTTGCCGCCATGGCCCTGGCTCAGGATCGCAAAGTGGTTCGCGACACTGCCGCCGAGATCGAACTGGAAAAGATCGAACTCGAGATTGCTGCCCAGCGTCTCGACGACGTTGTTGCCGGTGACCGGAGTGCCGAGCGTTGCGCCGGTGCTGCCGTCGACGACGAACACGCGGCCAGCGTCATTATTGCCGCCGTCGTTCCAGTTCGGGGCGCTGACGACATAGTTGCCGCCGGGCAGGAAATTGATATCCGATCCGAGAAAGTCGCCTGCACTGAGCCCGTCGACCCGGTTGCGCAGAATGACGCCGCTGCCGAGATCCACAGGTGCCAGCTGCGCGATGACCCCGTTGCCCGCCGCATGGCCGGTGGAGCGTACGAGCAGATCGCCATTGAACAATTCGCCGTCGAACAGGTCGCTGCCGAATTGCTCGTTGGTCGCCGTGCCGTCGAAGCGGCCGAGCGCAGCGCCCGTCGTGCCGCTCGCAAGAATCACACTGCCGACATTTGGCGTGCTCGGAATCGGCGCGAACTGCGTGCTCGGAATCCAGTAGTTGCCGTTGAAGGCCTGGATGATGCCGTCGGAGCCGAGTTGTTCATTGTCGTCGGTGCCGTCGACACGGTTCACCTCTACGCCGTTCAGTCCGACCAACACCACCGACCCATTGTCCGTGAACCCGCCGGTGTCAGCGTTCTCACTGATGATAATCATGCCGCCAGTGGTGAAGGCCTCGATCCCGTTGCTGCCGAATTGCTCGCCCGCGCTCTGGCCCAGCGTGCCACCCCGCACAAAGGTGAAGCTGCCGAGATCCACATCAGCCACCACGAAAATCGCGCCGGCCTCGTCGTCGACGGTGCCAATGCCCGGATTGTCGTGCAATTCACTGATCACGATCGCGTCCCCGCCGCCCAGCGAGAAATCCATTTGCTGACTCAACAGCTCGCCGGTGCCGGTGCCATTGAGTTGCGCAATCAGGGTGCCGCTGGTGCCGTTGACCAGGAACAACGACCCGGCGTTGACGACGGCGCCCGGGTCGGCATTCGGGATCTGCAGGAAATAGTTGCCGCTGCTGCGCAGAATCGGTCCGAAGCTGCCGAGGTTGTCGCCTGCCGCCTGGCCGCTGACGCGGCCGATTTCGCTGCCCGTACTGTTGTTGACGAGGATCGCGGTGCCCGCATCGACCAGGCCGCCGACATCCGCCGTCGCGCTGCGAATGAGATAGGTGCCCGCGCCGGTCGAGAAATAGTCGACGGTCGAGCCGATTTGATCGCCCGCCGTACCGCCGACGACCTGCCCGAGCTGCTGGCCGGTCAGCGAGCTGCCCATGACGACGCGGCCGGCATCGACGAGCCCGCCGATGTCGGCAGTCGCGGACTGGACGACGAAGGTATTCGCAGCCGTGAAACCCACGCGCACCGTGGTGCCGAAGAATTCGCTCGCGCTGGTGCCGTTGAGGCGGCCGAGTTCGGTGCCCGTCGTGCCGTTGACGACGACGACGCTGCCGGCGTCGACGTTGCCGCCGACATCGGCGAGCGTCGACGAGACAACGAGGTTGCCACTGGCGAACTGCAGCGAACCCTGGCTGAAGCGCTCGCCGGCGCTGAGCCCGCTGGTGCGGCCGATTTCGGTGCCGGTGCTGATATTGAAGAGGATCAACGCGCCGGCGTCGGTGAGCCCGCCGTTCGACGCATCGGGGCTGCGGAAGAAGCGATTGCCATCGGTCCCGGTAAACGATCCGAACGAGCCTAGCCGCTCGTCGGCCGCATTGCCGGTGACGCTGCCGAGCACATTGCCGTTCGAGTCGAGCAACGTGATTTCGCCCGCGTCGGTCAGGCCGGCGGCGTTGGCATCCTGGTTGATGACGAGAATGTTGCCGTTGCCGAGCACGCTGAAGCTCGAGCCGAAGCCATCGCCGCTGAACGGCGTCGGGTTGTCGACCGAAACGGTCGCGCCGCCCTGCACGATGAAGATGTTCCGCGGATCGAGCAGCAGGGTGCCGGCCTTGCCGCGCGGCGCGCCGACGTCGACGCTGCCCGCGAAGCGCAGGATTTCCTTGCCCGACACTTCGACCATGCCGCCATCGCCCGCCTCGGCGCCGGCACGCGCTTCGGCCGTGCCGCGGAACATCGTTTCGTCGTTCGACCAGACGATGATCTCGCCGCCGTCGCCGCGCGTCGACGCATTCGCTTCGAAGCGGCTCGCCGCGTCGACGTCCGCGGTGTCGGCCGCGCGCAACGTGGCCGCGCCGCGCAGCTCGCCGCCGAAGCGGATATCGCCGGCGTTGCCGCTGTCGGCATTCGCGCGCAGCGTCGCCGCTTCGGCCTTCACGGCGTCCCCGAGCACGTGCACAGTGCCGCCGGCGGTTTTGCCGGACGCGTCGATGGTGCCCTTCACGGTCACCACGTCCGCTTCGACGACGGCCTGGCCGCCCCGCGCGCCGCTGACGTCGATGCGGCCGGCCAGCGCGATCGAGGTCGGCGCCGGCGTCGCCGCATCGGCGGTCGGCACGGCGTCCGGATCCGCGACCGGCGCCAGCGCCCTGACGGTCACGTCGCCACCGTCGGCGCCGACCGGATTCAGGGCCGCCACGGCCGCGTCCTCGCTCGCGACCAGCTGTTCACCCCGCGCGGATATCACGCTGTCCGCGGTCGTCTCGATCGTCTTCGTCGCGCTCAGCACGATGCGGCCGGTGTCGTCGACGCTCAGCGCGTCCGCATTGATCTCACCCGAATGGCGAATGGTGTCCGCGAGCACCTCGACGCTGCCGCCGCGCGCGATCAGTTGCCCGAGGTTCACCACTTCGCCGGCCGGCGCGGCGACGTCGAAGCTGATATCCGGATCGTCGAGGCTCGTGATCGTGATCGAATAGCCGGCGGCGAGGATCAACTCGCCGTTCTCGCTCTCGATGATGCCGCTCTGCGGATTGCCTGCTTCCGGCGCATTCAGGATGCGCGGCGCCAGCAGCACGACTTCGCCGCCCGGCGTGGTCCTGATGTAACCGTGGTTGGTGATGTTGCCGCTGTCCGGGCCGCCGTTGAACTCGAAGCGGCCGGCGAGGAAATCCTCGTTCGTGATGTCCAGCGTCGACATCACGAGGCCGGCGGTGTCGACCATGCCGTCGCGGCCGATGACGATGCCGGACGGATTGACCAGGAACACCCGCCCGTTGGACACCAGGCTGCCGAGAATCTCGGACGCGTTCGGCGTCGTCACGCGGTTCAGCACGCCGCTCGCGGCATCCTGCTGGATGAAGCGCGTCGTCTCGCCGACGCCTATGTCGAAGGACTGCCAGTTGATGATGGCGTTCGGCGAATTCGTGATGTCGAGCGTGGTCGCGTTCGGGTTCGCGAAAGAGACGTTGCCGGCGGCCACCGCGGGGCCTTGCGGATTCGCCTGCGCGACGAGGCTCGTCGACACGCCGAGCGTGAAGCACAGCAGGCGCCGCGCGCGGCTCTGCCGGGTCTTTATTCTGTGCATTCTTCGCCCTCCGTCGCCGTCGACGTCTCGAACATCTGGAGCAGCTCGCCGCCCGCGTCGACTGCATTGAATATCGGATCTTCGGCCTGGAACGCCGGGATCTCCGGCAGCGCTTCGGCCGGGCCGCCGCCGAGATCGACCTTCGCCGCGCCGCCGGCTTCGAGGTCAACGGTGTTCTCGTCGGTCTGTACCGAACAGTTGCCGGCGTAGCAGCTGACCATCAGCGCATCCCCCGGATTCGCCGCCGCCGGATCGGGCGGCGGCAGTGCCGGCAGGTCGATCGTGTCCGGCATCGGCACGGTGATCTCGACCGGCATGTTCGCGACTTCCACCGGCACCATGCCGTTGCTGCCGATGAACACCGGCGGCTGGTCGGCGCTCAGCGGGTTGCCGCCGTCGAAATCGATCGTGCCGCTGTTGGCGTCGGCGTACAGGCCATCGCCCGAAGTGGCGGCCGCATCCGGATTGACGCATGCACCGACGCAGTAGAGGTCGTAGCCGGTGCCGCGGATCCCGATTGTCGCGACCGCGGTGCGCATCTGGTAGGCATTGCGGCGGTATTTACCGATCGCGCCGCTGACGGCGCGCAGGCCACCGCGCACGAGGCTGAAGAAGCCTTCGCCCGCTTCCGGCGCGCTCTCTTCGTAGATCAGGCGGTCGACCCGGAACTCGGTATTCGGCATCACCGTCACGCGGCTCTGATCGCGAAACAGCACCACGGTATAGGCATTGCTGCCGGTGACCAGGCTGTCGCCGCTGTACACCGGGCCACCGGTCTTGACGGCCCGCGCGCGACCACCCGCCGCCTTGGCGATCACCGTGCCCTTGACGAAGCCCGCGCGGCCGGCCGGCGTCGGCCGCTGGCGGGCTTCCTCTGCACAGTCGGCACCACACAGGCGCGCGTCGAATTCGGTACCGCGGATGCCGATCGTCGCCACCGACGTGCGCAGGCGGACCGCGTTCGGGTTGCGCTTGCTCATGAAGCCGGTCACCGCCCGCAGGCCGCCCTTGAACAGGCGGAACACCGCACTCGGTGAAGTGGCGGACAGGTTGTATTCCTCGACCTGGAACGAAGTGTCCGGTCGCAGCGTGATGCGCGAACCGTCCCCGAGCTTCAGCAGCGCGACGCTGCGCGGCCCGGTGGTGACGACATCGCCGACGTAGAGCCTGGAACCGCCGCCGAGGATGCGTGCCTGGGCGCCAGCGGCGTGCGCGGTCGCGAGGCCGCGCGCCAGCGTGACTTCACCCGCTTCGTCGGCGGCGAGTGCCGCTCCGGCGAGCAGCGTGAGCACGGGCACCAGCACGGCGGCCGCGAGGCCGCGCGCCGTGCGGCGGTTCAATAGCGGTAGGACAGACTGACGTGCCATTTCGAATTGCCTCGGTCGCTCGCTTCGCCATCACCACCGGCAATCGGTTGACCGTAGTCCAGCGCGACCTGTAGTTGCCTCTGCCACTGCCAGCGCGCGCCGACGCCGATACTGGAAATCGTGTCGTCCTCGCGCTGCCCCGCCACCGGATCATTGAGCTTCTTGTAGCCTGCATCGAGAAAGCCCAGCAGCCGTACGTCGTACAGACGGGCGATCGGCGGCGTCCACAGCTCGAGATTCGCGAACAGGCCCTGGTCGGCGGCGATCGTGCGCTCCTCGAAGCCGCGCACGCTGCGCTCGCCACCGATGCCGAGCTGCTCGCCCGGAATCAGCGGGTCACGCGTGAACTGGCCGTTGGCGCGCAGCACGCCGGAGAAGCCGCGTGGCAGCTGTTGCGTCGCCAGCGCGCCGAAGCGCACGAGCTTCCACTTCGGATCGGCCGTACGCCGCACACGCGCATACGCGTCCTCGTCGGTATGGCCACCGAAATCGAGGTTGTGGGCGTAGTCGATGAAGAAATCGACGCTGGTGCGCGTCTTCTGCCACAGATAGCCACCGTCATAGCGCAGATTGACCGGCCGGCTGCGCACCTTGGTGCTGATGCCGGCGATGAAGTTGCCGGTCGCGGCATTGCTGATGGCGGTGTCGAACAGGCGGTCCTGCACCCCCAGCGTCACCGCATGCCGATAGGCCGGCAGGCCGGCAAAACCGAGCAGCTGGTGCTTGAAATTGAGGCCGGTGAAATGGCCCGAGCCGCTGACGTCGAAGAAATCCTGCACGGCGCCGACGTCGACATCCGACTTCACGTAGAACGCCGTCAGCCAGCCGTGCAGCGCGTACACCGGCAACTGGTAGAACGCGCCGAACTGGAAGACGTCGTCCGCGTTGTCCGGCGACAGGGTGAGCGAGGCGGTCGCAATGTCGTCATGGCCGGTGATGTTCGCGTGCTGGCCGCCGAACAGCAGCCGCGAATTGCCGGTTTCGTCATTGCCGATGTTGTTCAGGTTCGCGAACAGGCTCCACGGCCGCTGGTCGTCGACATTGACGACGGCGTCGAGCTTGTCGGGTTCCTGGCTCGTGCGGTAATTCACCCCGACGCGCTTGCGCGGGTGCTGGTTCGCGACGGCGAGCTGGCGCGAGAGTTCACGCGTCGCCGGCACCGTGCCGGCCGTCAGCACCGGCAGACTGTTGCGCACCGACTGGTCTGAGAAGAACTGGTTGCCGCGCACCGTGACCTGGCCGAGGCCAAAGCTCAGCACTTTCAGCACGACGGTCGTCGCTGGCGCCCCTTCGGGCGTTGGCGCAATGCTGACGCGATGGAACGGGTGGCCGGCGACCTTCAGCGCCTGCTCGAGCGCGTCGACGGCCGCCATCAGGCCCGCGAGTTCGGCATATTCGCCGACAAACGGCTGCAGCGCCTGTTCGGTGACAGGTGCGCTGAGTGGATTCTCGCCAATCACTTCGAAGCGCTCGACTTTGAGCGTGATCGGCGGCGGCGCCTCGGCGCTTGCGCCCTGCGCCGCGGCCGTGCCGCCCAGCGCCAGCAGTAATGGGACGAACGCTGCCCGCACGTTCCCCGCCTCCCCTTTATTATTGATGCGACTCTAACCTAAGCCGCCGCCGAAAAACATCGGTGAGTCACCTGAATTCGTTAAACAAAGTCCAGCGCTCAATAATCGACCCGGGTAACCCAGGGGCCGGCGCGGTGCGCGTCCCAATAAAGTGCACGCAACTGGCTGGTCAGTGGCCCCGGCGTCCCGTCGCCGACCGGTTCGCCGTCGAGCCTGACCACGGGCATCACGCCGCCCGCGGTGCTGGTCAGGAAGATCTCGTCGGCATCCCGCAGCAGTGATTCATCGAAGCGCAGCACCCGGCACGGCAGTCGCTCTCGTGCGGCGAGGTCGAGCACGGTCTGGCGGGTGATGCCGTGCAGCACGCCCTCGGCCGGCGTCAGCAGCGTGCCGCGGCAGTAGGCGAAGAGATTGAACCCGGGGCCCTCGGTGACATGGCCTTCGTGGTCGAGCAGCACCACCGTGTCGGCGTCGCGCTCATAGGCCTCGAACACGCCGCGCACGAGATCACCCCAGTGGAAGTTCTTGACCGTCGGATCCACCGCCCGCGGTGAAATGCGTTCGACCGCGCGCGCGACAACGAGGTTGAGCCCGCGCTCCTGTTGCGCCGGATTCGCAATCCAGACGTAGGGAATCGCATAGGCGTAGAAGCGGTTCGTGATCAGGCGTGGATCCCGTTGGCCGGCGCGCGGCACGCCGCGCGTCGCGATGATTTCGACATAGGCTTCGCGCAGCCCGCTGCGCCGCACGCAGCCGAACACGATGTCGCGGATCTCCTCGCGGCCCGGCGCGGAGAGCTGCAGGCAGTCACAGCTGCGCGCGAAGCGGTCGAGGTGTTCGTCGAGACGGAAGAAACCGCCCTCCCACACGGCGACGACGTCGTAGGTGCAGTCCGAGCGCGAGAAGCCCATGTCGAGCAGCGGGATGCGCGCCTCGCCGATCGGGACGTAGGCGCCGTCGACAAAGGCGCAACCGCTGCTGAAATCTTCGCTCATGCCGGTCTCCGCGTCGCAAAATGCGACGGTGAATTCTCACCCTTTCGCAGGGTTCTGGCGAGACGCCCGGGCGCGCCTTGACAGTGCGAAGCACAGCCGCGTACGGTCCGGCAGTTCGCCGCATTCTCCTTCCGACCCCGAGGTAGCCCCGATGGATTTCCAGCTGAGTGAAGACCAGCTCGCGATACGCGATGCAATCAACCGCCTGTGCACCAATTTCGATGCCGATTACTGGCTCCACTGCGATACCGAAGGGCACTTTCCCGAAGAATTCGTCGCCGAAGTCGTCGCCGGCGGCTGGCTGGGCATCGCGATGCCGGAAGCTTATGGCGGGTCGGGTCTCGGCATCACCGAAGGCACGCTGATGATGCAGGCGATTGCCGAGTCAGGCGCGGGCCTGTCCGGCGCGTCCGCGCTGCACCTGAACATTTTCGGCCTGAACCCGGTCGTCGTGTTCGGCACTGAAGAGCAGAAGCAGCGCATGCTGCCGCCGCTGATTCGCGGCGAGGACAAGGCCTGTTTCGGCGTCACCGAGCCGAACGCCGGCCTCGACACCACCCAGCTCGATACCCGCGCCGAACGCACCGCGACGGGCTACGTGATCCACGGCGCGAAGCACTGGACCTCGATGGCGCAGCGCGCGAACAAGGTGCTCCTGCTCGCGCGCACCACGCCGAAGGACCAGTGCAGGAAAAAGACCGAAGGGCTCAGCCTGTTCTACACCAATCTCGACAAACGTTACGCCGAAGTCCGCGAAATTCCGAAGATGGGCCGCAAGGCGGTCGATTCTAATGCAGTGTTCTACGACGGCATGCCGGTGCCGAAGGAGGACCTGATCGGCGAGGAAGGCAAGGGTTTCAAGTACATCCTGCACGGCCTGAACCCCGAACGCATCCTGATCGCCGGCGAAGCCGTCGGCCTCGGCCGCGCCGCGCTGAAACGCGCGGCGAACTATGCGAAGGAACGCGTCGTATTCGGTCGCCCGATTGGCCAGAACCAGGCCATCCAGCATCCGCTCGCGCGCAACTGGGCCGAACTCGAAGCCGCCGACCTGATGACCTACAAGGCAGCCGCGATGTACGACCAGGGTCTCGAGTGCGGTTCGTTCGCAAACGCGGCGAAGTATCTCGCCGCGGAAGCCGGCTTCCGCGCGTGCGAAACCGCGGTCCTCACGCACGGCGGCATGGGCTATGCGAAGGAGTATCACGTGGAGCGCTACTTCCGCGAAATGCTGATTCCGCGCATCGCGCCGGTCAGCCGCGAGATGATCCTGAACTACATCGCCGAACGCGAACTCGGCCTGCCGAAGTCCTACTGAGATGGCCTTCGAGCGCGGGCTGGTGCTCGTCACCGGCGCCTTCGGCGGGCTCGGCACGGCAATCGTCGATCGCCTCAGCCGCGACGGCGCCGACGTGCTCGCCACCGACCGCCGGGGCGACGACGCCGCGCCCTGGCTCGCGCAGTTCAGCGCCGAACAACGCGCACGCATCCGCACCGCAGCCCTCGACATCACGAAGGAAGCCGAGGTCGACGCGCTGCGCGCGCAGCTCGACGCGCGGCAGCGACATGTCGCCTTTCTCGTCAACAACGCGGGCGTCGCCGGCGCCGGTGCGCCGTGGGGCATGGCGTTGAGGACCTTCGACATCATCCTGCGCGTCAACGTGCACGGCACCTTCCTGCTGACACGCGCGTTCTGCGAACCGATGCGCAGGGCAGGCTTCGGACGTATCGTGAACTTCGCGTCGCTCTACGCTTACGATCCGGGCCCCGGCCAGGCGCCGTACGCGGCCGCGAAGGCCGGCATCGTCGGCTACACGCATTCGATCGCCAAAGACCTCGCGCCCTTCGGCGTGACCTGCAATGTGATCGCACCCGGCCTCATCTGGCACGAACGCCTCAGCGGCGTACTGCCGGACGCCGAAGCCGAGGCGATGAAGGAGCGCACGCCGATGAAACGCAGCGGCACCCCGGCCGAAATCGCCGGCGTCGTCGCGTTTCTGCTGTCGGAAGACTCGTCCTACGTCACCGGGCAGACGCTGCACGTGAACGGCGGCGTCTATATGCCCGGCTGACGAGCGGCGCCGTGCCGCTCCCCCGGGACCGAATTTGCCACCGAGAACACAGAGAAGGAAAAAGGAAGGAGTCCACATCAGCACCGATGCCGCTTTGCCTGGGGGCAGTGCATCGCGACCGGCACCGTCCCCTCTCCAAAGCCTCGGTGTTCTCGGTGGCCGAATTCAACAGCCCTCACCAGGCACCGCGTTCACGCCTCGACGTAGCGCGGCTCCCGCGCCTTGCAATAGGTCAGCTTGCGCACGAGACGGTCGCCGTCGAACCACAGCAGGTCGAGGCCGCGCAGCTTCATCGGCTTGCCGTCGAGCGAAGAGAGATGCAGGGTCCAGCTCGTCATGACCTTGCCGGCGTCGGCGTCGACGAAGGTGTCTTCCTCGTCGAAGCGCATCGTGCCGAAGCGCTGTGAAAACAGCGCCTCGAAGGCCTTGCGGATGGCGGGCCTGCCTTCGCGGATCGGACCGTGCATTTCCTCGTAAACGGCGTCATCGGCGAAGAAGGCCATCGTCGCGTCGAGATCGTGCGCGTTGAACGTGGCCGTGAAGGTGTCGGCGAGGTGCTTGAGCTGCTGGGTTCGGGCGGTCATCGGGTCACTCCGGTGGCGGGTGTCGCCGCAGTCTAGATGGCTGCGCGCAAATATCCATCACTGGCAACGCACTCGGACCTGAGCCTGTATTCATCGTGGAGGTGGCTGCGAAAATGCATATCCGGCCCGCTCGTGTAGCCCGGGCGGAGCGCGCAGCGCGGAACCCGGGAGCGGCCTGTCAGACTCTGCAGATCCCGGGTTCCACTGCGTTGCACCCGGGCTACCTCGAGTTTTGATGAGGCCGCGTGAGGCATGTCCCTCATGGCCGTTGGGCTGACGCAGGAAGCCCAGCTTGGGCGTCTCTGTGACCACCCCACCAGGCCGCGGTCCATCGTCCCCGGTCGGCGGCGCGTGCGAGTACCGTCCGGAGGCCGATAACGGCGCACGCGCTGGGCTTCCTGCGTCAGCCCAGGCTGCGACCGGAGCGGATTGGCGAGCACTTGTCCGGAAGTTCCCGCGCCGCCGGGGAAGCGGCGCGGGCACGCAATGCGCGTGCATCGCTCCGGCAGGGCCGGAGCGATGGAGAGGCCGTCTAGAAGCCGATGCCGAGCGTGACGCCTGCGGTCCAGGTGTCGAGGTTCGGATCGGTGTTCAGCGACAGGCCGGCGTTCTGCGCCGCCGTCAGGGCCGCCGCGTTGTATTCCGGATCGGTCAGATCGGCCGACAGGTGATAGCGGAAATCGGCGCCGAGCGTGATGCCGGGCAGCACTTCGTAATCCACACCACCCGCGAACTGCACGCCGATGTCGAGGTAGTTGCTCGAATCGGACGGCGGCGAGATCACGTTGAGATCCAGGCCTGCCGGGATGATCCACGGCCGCAGCTTGCCGCCTTCGTTGAACTTCAGTTTCGGCGCCGCGCTGACGGTCAGCATCATCAGGTTCTGCTGGCCGCGAATGCCGGTGCAGTTTACGGCCCCTGGAACTGCGGGAGCCCCGTTCACGGCATTGTTAAGGCCATTGAGTAGCAAACACTCGGCCACTGGCCCCACTACGTGGGTTTCTTCGCTGCCCAAGTTGCGAAACTCGAGTCCCAGTTCAGCGAGGGCCCAAGTCCCTGGTAACAGGCCCAGCGTGTCACGCGAGAGCAGGAAGTCGAAACCTGCGCCAAAGTACCAACCATCATCTTCACCGTTCTTCACGGACGGCAGCAGACCACCGGCAATCTGCCCGATCGCGCCGGACACGTCGTTCATGTCGGTGAACGCGCCGTTCGAGCGATCGTCAACCATCGTCGTGTAACCACCGCGGAAGAACACGCGATTGCCGACGACCTTCGCGGCCGGCGCAGCCTGTTCAACTTTCGCCACCCGGGTCTCGATGTCCTGGACCTTCTGTTCCTGGACGGGCTCGGCCGAGGGCATTTTCGCCAGTTCGGCCTTCATGGCCGCCATCTGCTGTTCCATCTGCGCCAGACGCGCCTGCAGCGTTGCCACGTCGTCCGCCGCCACTGTTGCGCCGGCGCCGCAGGTCAGCATCGCTGCCACGATTGCCTGTCGCATACACATTTTCGAATTCTTCATTGCAGTCTCCCATCGCGAATACGGGCGCCGTTGGCTGGCGCACGGTGTAAAAAGTTCGGATGGGATCATCGGCGCCGCAGCGCGGCAATGGATTGACGTGGATCAGGCTGCTGGCAGGTTGCAGCGAAGCCGCAGAAAAAACTCAGTCTGTGGCGTGTTTCTGACGGCTGATCGCGGCGGTGGCGAGTCTGGGCAGCGTTTCGGCGAAGGCGCGGTCCAGCGGCTGATGGCCAACGAGCAGGCGGTACCACATCGGACCGTAGATCAGATCGATCGCCAGTTCGATGTCGAGATCGGCCAGGAACTCTCCGCTGTCGATGCCGGCCTGGATGATCTCGCCGGCCGCGGCGCGCCGCTGGCGCAGGAACATGCTGCGAAAGTACTCGAGCACGGTCGGGTCGTTCTGCCCCTCGGCGATGATCTGGGCGACGATGCGGCCCTGGCGCCCGTTCAGCACTTTCATGATGCGCACGGCCTGACGCTGAATCGCCTCGGCAGCCGTCGGCGCCTTTTCGAAGGTGGTGCGCGGTACGACCTCCTCGAAGAATGCGTCGATCACGATGGCCGCCTTGTTCGGCCACCAGCGATAAATCGTCGCCTTGCCGACGCCCGCCTCGCGCGCGATGCATTCAATCGCGAGGTTCTGCAGCGTCATGCGTTCGAGCAGGCGCACGGTCGCTTCCAGGATCGCTTTGCGCGCCACCTGGCAACGGGGTCGTCCTGACGGTCTTTTCTCGGCGGCGGGAACGGGAGCGGTCGCGAGCGTCATGCAAGGCGGCTATGTGAGAGACACGCTGGCCAAATTAGCAGAGATGACGAAATAAAAAAGTGCCCTGAACCGGCGATGCCATGCCGCGCAAAACCTGTAGGGGGACGAGGTCATGCTGGACGCGGGGCACCGTGTAGCCGCGGGGGGCGGTTCGGTTCAGGGCCAACCGGGATTGAGCGCGCGATGCCGCCGACCATGCCGGCCGAGGGGGCAGGCCGGCACCGTCGGCGGCACCCGCATAATCGATACGAGCCGTATCGTAATAAAGAAGGCGCGTGCCGATCAAGCGACACGCCGCGTCAGTCGGGCGCCAGATCGGGTAGTTTGACCAGAGGCCGGGCCGCACCGGCAGCAGGAGGATGATGGTGAGCGTGATTCATCTCGACCGGCTGTGCCGGCCTGCCTCTGTGGCAGTGATCGGGGCCTCGACCAGCACCGGCAGTGTCGGGCACATCGTGTTGCGCAACCTGGCGTCCGGCGGCTTCGGCGGGACGCTATGGGCCGTGAATCCGAAGTATCGCGAGGTCGCGGGCACGCCGTGCTTTCCGACCGTCGCGGCACTCCCGGAAGCGCCCGATCTCGCGGTGTTGTGCACACCGCCCGCCTCCCTGCCCGGCCTCGTCGAGGCGCTCGGCGCGCGCGGCACCCGCGCGGCGATCATCATCACGGCGCTCGAACGCGCCGCCCCGGAAACCGCCGGAATCCGGGCGCGCTGCCTCGAGGCGGCGCGCCGCACCCAGTTGCGCATCCTCGGACCGAACTGCGTCGGGCTGCTGGTGCCCGGCATGCAACTGAACGCGAGCTTCGCGCACACCGCGGGCCTGCCCGGCCCGCTCGCGTTCGTCTCGCAGTCCGGCGCACTGTGCACCGCCATTCTCGACTGGGCCAATGCGCGCCAGATCGGCTTTTCGCATTTCGTGTCGCTCGGCGACGCAATGGACATCGACTTCGGCGATCTGATCGACTACCTCGGCCACCTCAGCGAGACGCGCGCGATCCTGCTGTACATCGAATCCGTGATGGCGCCGCGCAAGTTCCTGTCGGCCGCGCGCGCGGTGGCACGCCACAAGCCGGTCGTGCTGATCAAATCAGGCCGCAACGCGGCCGGTGCGCGCGCCGCCAGTTCACACACCGGGGCCATCACCGGCGGTGACGAGGTGTTCGACGCGGCCGTCCGACGCGCTGGCGTGCTGCGCGTGGACACGATCGACGAACTGTTCGAGTCGGTCGAGACCCTGGCGCATCCGCGCGGCAAGCCGGCCGGCGAACGGCTGATGATCCTGACCAACGGCGGCGGCCTCGGCGTGCTCGCCGCCGACGCGGTCGCCGCCGCGGGTGGCCAGCTGGCGACGCTCGAACCTGAACTGGTCGCCGAACTCGACGCGCTGCTGCCTCGCACGTGGTCGCGCGCGAACCCGCTCGACATCGTCGGCGACGCCGACGCCGCCCGTTACGCGGCGGCGCTGCAGGTGATCGGGAAGAGCCGCGCCTGCGACGCGCTGCTCGTGATGCTGGTGCCGACGGCGCTGGTCGACAATCTCGCTGTCGCGCAGCGCGTGGCCGAATTCGCCGCGCAGTCGCGCCGGCCGCTGTTCGCGGTGTGGATGGGCGGGCCGGCAGTCGCGGCCGGCCGCGCCACGCTGACCAGTGCGGGCATCCCGCAGTTCGACACGCCGACTTCCGCGGTGCGCGCCTGGCTGCAGCTCGTGCAGTACGCGCGCAACCAGACGAGCCTGATCGAAACTCCCGACAGCCGCTCGCCGCGGACCTTCGACATCGACAGTGCCACGCGGATCATCGACGCGGCGCTCGCCGACGGCCGCACGTCGCTCGGTGAACTCGAGACGAAATCCCTGCTCGCCGCCTATGGGCTGCCGATCGTCGAATCGGTGCGCGTGACCGATCGCGCCGCCGCGCTCGCCGCCGCCGAGCGCCTCGGCTACCCGGTGGTGGCGAAGCTCGTTTCGCGCGACGTCTCGCACAAGTCCGACATCGGCGCCGTGCAGCTCGATCTCCCGGACGCGGCCGAACTGGCGGCGGCGCTCGCCCGCATCGACGACAACCTGCGTCGCCATCGACCACAGGCACGTCACGAGGGCTACACGATCCAGCGCATGGCGCCGCGCGCGGAAGCCCACGAACTGCTGCTGGGCCTGACCACCGATCCCGTCTTCGGCCCCGCGCTCGTGTTCGGCGCCGGCGGCACTGCCGTCGAAGTGCTGCGGGACACGGCGGTCGCGCTGCCGCCGCTGAACAGCGCGCTCGCGCGCGATCTGATCGAACGGACGGACATCGCGCGGCTGCTGCACGGCTATCGCGATCGGCCGCCGGTTGCCTTCGACGCGCTGATCGACGCCCTGCTCGGCCTGTCGCAACTGGTCGTGGATCATCCCCGCCTGCGCGAGCTCGACATCAACCCGCTGCTGTGTGACGAACACGGCGTGCTCGCGCTGGACGCGCGGGCCGCCATCACCGCCACCCCTGGCATCGGGCTGGTGATCAGGCCTTATCCGGGCGAACTCGCGGCGCAGATCACGCTGCCCGACGGCACGCCGCTGGTGATCCGACCGATTCGTCCCGAAGACGAGGCGATGCATCGGGCGTTCCTCGAACAGGTCGCGCCTGAGGATCTGCGGTTTCGATTTTTCCGGGTCACGAACCGCTTTTCGCACGAATTCCTCGCCGGCTTCACGCAGATCGACTACGACCGCGAGATGGCGCTGATTGCCGTGCGTCCCGGCGCGGCAGGTGAACCGGAGACGCTCGGCGTGGTGCGCGCCGTGGCCGACGCGAACAATGCGACCGCCGAATTCGCCATTCTCGTGCGCACGGACTGCAAGGGGCGCGGCATCGGGCGCGAACTGATGAACCGCATCATTGCCTACCAGCGGCAGCGCGGCACCGGCGAACTGTTCGGCGAGGTGCTGACCCACAACCACGCGATGCTCGCGATGTGCCGGGCGCTGGGTTTCGAGATCGGGGAGTCTTCGGACGAAGTCGTGCGCGTGCGCCTGGCCTTGCAGACGCCAGCCTGAGCCGGGCGTGGGCGGCATCGGGTATTCTGCAGACTCCACCCCTGAATGACCCGAGGACAGATCGACATGAATACCCGCATCAATCCCGACGGCATCATGCCTCCGTTCAATAATGCCTACAGCCACGGCATGGTGATTCCCGCCAATGCGCGCGTCCTGCACACCGCCGGCCAGATCGGCGCACGTCCCGATGGCACGGTCTCCGCGCGCATCGAAGAACAGGCCGAACAGCTGTGGGTGAACCTGCTCGCCATCGTGCGCGGTGCCGGCATGGATGTCGCGGACATCGTCAAGTTGACGGCCTATGTCGTCGGTGACGAGAACTATCCGGCTTATGCCGCCGCGCGCGTCAAATACCTCGGCGAGCACAAACCGGCCTCGACGGCGATCTGCGTGCCGCGGCTGTTGAAGCCCGAATGGCTGATCGAAGTGGAGCTGATTGCCGCTCGCGCGTGATGTCACGCGTGCGCATGTCGACTACACTTCGCCCGTTCCGCACGTGCGGACGGAGGCGCCAACCCGCGCCCGACCATCGAATCCATCAAATCCGGGAGATATAACTGAATGGCTACCAAGAAAAAGGCCGCTGCCAAGAAGGCGCCTGCCAAGAAGGCGTCCGCGAAGAAAACAGCTTCGAAGAAGCTGAGCGTCGTCGATCAGATCAAGGCGAACAACAAGGCGCTCGGCGCCGCCGTCGCCGCCGGCGATGCGAAGGCCGCCGGCAAGATGTACACCCGCACCGCCCGCCTGATGCCGCCGAACGCGGACTTCTTCAAGGGCATGAAGGCGATCTCCGCGTTCTGGCAGGGTGCGATCGACATGGGGATCAAGGGCGCAGTCCTGAAGACCGCCGAAGTCGAGCAGCTCGGCACGACCGCGATCGAAGTCGGTACCTACACGCTCTCCGGCGCCACCGGCGTGCTCGACAAGGGCAAGTACCTCGTGGTGTGGAAGAAGGATGGCGGCGTGTGGAAGCTGCACCGTGACATCTTCAATTCGAGCAATCCCGCCGCGGGCTGATCGAATTCCCCGACGGAGCGGCAGCCTTTGCCGCTCCGCTCTCTCTGCCTTTGATCGACCTTCCGCCCGCTTTCCGTCACCAGTGTGCTGCCTCGGTAAAGAGAATCCAGCCACGGAGAACAGGGAGGAAGAAGATTATCGAATGGGGTGCATCCACACCGCCGTTGCCTGCTTTGGATACAGCGCTACCGAGCCTCCCGGTCAATTCATTCCTTCTCCGTGCTCTCCGTGTCCTCCGTGGCTGGATTCCCTTCATCGACAGTCGCCGCGCGCGGTTTCTTGCCGAACCAGCGGTATTTCAGGTTGCCGATGAGGCCGGACAGCGGGCGGGTCACGCCGCCTTTGACGGTGCCGTCGCTGGCCTGGCGGATGATGTCGGCGAAATTCGATTCGGACAGCGTCGGCGTGCCCCAGATCTTGAATTCAGGGCCGCGCCAGTAGCCGGCGTCGTTCTGTTCGTTGCGCAGCAGGCCCATGCTGTAGAGGATGGCGGCACCCCGGCCCGACATGTCGAGGTTCGCGCGCAGGTCGAGCGGGCTGTCGAGGATGTCCTTGCCCGGGACGTGCTCGATACCACCGGCCGCGGTGATCGAAATCGTCGGACTCTGGACCAGGAAGCGCTGAATCTCGACCTGCTGTGTCTCCGGACGCCGGATGTGAATGTCGATCACGTCGTATTCGACCCGGCTGATGTAGTTCACGAGGCGCGCGATGGTGCCGGCACCGAAGCCACCGGTCGGCACGTATGACAGGCTCTCGCCAACGAAGCCGAGCAAGTCCGAGGTGCTCGCCAGCAGGGTGCTCGACGGCGGCAACGGCCGGAACACGCCCTTGCGGCTGCGCATGCGGATGTCGAACAGGGTGTCGTTGCGCAACTGGCCGAGATTGGGCATCTCGCCGTCCGCTTTCAGCTTCACGCTGAACAGCCCTTTGACCCGCGGCCGCTCGCCCGGCACGAGTTCCTTGAAAAACTGGTTCAGGTTGAAATCCCTGACCGTGCCGTTGACGTCGAGCAGGTAGGGTTCAGCGGCCTCGGGCCGAAACGACAGCTTGCCATCGAGGCGCATCGGACTGTCGTGAAAGCGGGCCGCGACTTCCGTCAGTGACAGCGTGCGTTTGCGCACCCTGAGCTTGCCTTGCACGCCATCGAACGCGAGATAGTCGGTGTAGAACAGCTTCTCGATCGCATACTCGAGCTCGGTGCCGTACGGCAGCACGTTCCAG
Source organism: Gammaproteobacteria bacterium Ga0077536 (assembly GCA_001464935.1). Taxonomy (GTDB): domain Bacteria; phylum Pseudomonadota; class Gammaproteobacteria. The sequence goes on along the minus strand of LNEL01000064.1, from coordinate 40,555 downwards.
GCGGCGTCCTGGTCGCGGCGGCGATCGAGCGCGATCGGCGCCGCTGGCGCGGTGGCAGCCGCTTCACCGGTCGGTGCCGTGACGGGCGCCTGAGGCGCGAGCGAGTCGACCGTGGCCAGCAGATCGTTCAGGTAGAACAGCGCACTTTCCAGCCGCAGGCGCAACACGCTGCTTTCGCCCGGCTCCGGTGCGTAGGTCGCAGTCACCGACGCATTGCTGACGCCGGAGCGGCCGTCCGCCGTCAGCGGCGCGGTGAAATTGAAGCCGCGGCCATCGGCTGCCATCGCGCCGGTCACCGGCAGTTCGATGTGCGAGATCGCCAGTGGCGCGCTCGCCGCAAGGCCGTCGAGCGCGCCGCGCGCCGCAATCGCGCCATCGGGCTCGACGTCGATCGTCGCCGTCAGGGTGCCGGCGGTCAGCTTGTGCCCCGGCATCACCGCCGGCTGCGACAGCCACTGCGGCACCTGGGCCGAGAACGCCGTCGACAGGTGCTTCAGCGGCACGGTGCGTTCGGGTTCGACCGTCGCGTCCACGCGGCCGGCAAGTGCGGGCGTGCTCGCGCCCGTGAAGCTGAGCGCGAAATCCGCGAGTTCGAGCCGCACTTCCTGGCCTTCGACCACGAAGTTCGCGACCGTGCCGACGTCGAACGGCTGCAGCAACGCCTGCTTGCCGTCGCTGACGCGGACCCGTTCGAGGCGCAGCGGCGCCGCGCTGTCGGCTTTGAGCAGCGAGCCGTCCGACTCCAGACGCAGGTCAGCATTGATCTCGGCGAAATCGATGCCCTCCAGCGCGACGAAGCGCTCGATCACGGCCGACGACAGATCCCTGATCTGAAGTTCGACACCGCCGACGACGTGACGGGCCAGACGTTCGCCACGCGCGAGCGTCGGGCGGATGTCCAGGCTGCGCGTCGCCTTCAGCGCAAAGTTCGCGCGTCGACCGGCTGCAAGCTTCGCGTCCAGGCGCACGACGCGCAGGGTGTCGCCGGTCTGGCTCGCCGCGAAGTCCACCGTGCCGTCGAGTGCGAGATCGGGCACCGCACGATCGAGGGCGCTATCCAGGGCGCGACGCAGCGCCGGCTGCGCCGCCAGCGCCTGCAGATCGAGTTCGAGCCGTCCTTCGCCGCCGAGCGGATCCTTCGCGCCCGGCGCCAGCGGCACGTTGCCGGCCAGCGTGCCGCGCACGAGGCTGCGGCCGCGACTGCTGATGCTCAACTGCTGGAGATCGAAACGCACGCGCTGCGCTGAATAGTCGGCACTCGGCGCGGCGATGACCGTCAGATCGCTGACCATCGGATCGTCCCCGACACGCGCGCTCAGTCCGTCGATGCGCAGTGGCGTCGAAGCGGCGAACGCGAGCCGACCTGCAGCCGGCGCGGTCAGCAGCAGATCGGCGTTGGCCAGCGTGCCGCGCAGATCGATGCCGTCGACCAGTGCCGACACCCACGCGAGATCGAAGCCGCGCAGGCTCAGGGTCGCGAGTTCGCCCTGGGGATTCTCGAAGGCCTTGCCCGACCCCGCGGCCGGCAGCACGAAGGCCTGACGCGACAGCACACGAATCAGCGCCGTGCGCGCGGCCTGCGCGACGCTGGCGTCGAGCGCCGCGATCGTCACCTGCCCGCCGAGCAGATCGAGATCGCCCTTGGCCGTGACCGCGAGCGCGGCCGGCAGTGGGTACTGCTCACGCCGGGCGGCGAGGACCGGCAGCGCCGTCAGCGCATCGACGTCGGCGTCGAGTGCATAGCTCACGCGCAGCGGGGTGTCGTCGGTAGCCGGCAGCGGCTGCGTGATCCGCAGGCTGCCGCCGAGCAGCGCCTGCTTGCCGTTGGTGAGTGCGAGCTCGTCGACCCGCACGCGCACGCGCGCGTCGGACTTCGTGATCCGTGGCAGCAGGCTCAGTTGCAGACGCGGCGCGAGCACTTCGCCCGCGGCCTTGACGGCGAACTCGCTCAGCGTGACGGGCTGCAGCGGCAACAGCTGCACGCGCGCTTCGTCGTCCGTCGCGAGTTCGAACGCCGCGCCGAGCGTGCCGCCTTCGATCTGCGGCCCGGCGAGCAGCCCGTTGATCCACGGCAAGGGCACACCGGACACGGCGAGCGTGCCGAACACGCGCGGCGTCTGGAGCAGCGCCGCGGGATTCGCCATGTCGATGACAAGCGGCCCCTGCAGCGTTTGTGCGATGAGCGGGGTGTGCGTCTCGGCGCCCTGCACGAGGGCGTGTTCGAGTCGCGTCAGGGCGAGTCGCTCGCCCTGCAGCGCCAGGGTGACAGCGCTGTGCAGCGTGAGCGTGGGCGGCAGTGCGGGATTGGCGCCGAGCACGCGGTCGAGCGCACTGAGCGCGGTGGCCGCGTCGAAAGTCAGGTCGACAGCGCCACTCATCGTCTGCACGCCGAGTACGCCGTGGCCCGCGAGCGCGAACGCCGGCAGCGGCTGCGCGCCGACATAGGGCGCGATCAGCGTGTGGCCCGCATCCAGCGTATAGGTGCCGCCAAGACTGCCGTCGTCGCCGCGATAAAGGCCCGCGAGCGTGAAGCGGGCGCGCGTCTGGCCCTGCCCGTCGACACTCGTCAGCGTGACGGCAACGGCTTCGGGCGGCGGCGGTCGATGGCCGCGATCGCGGCGCGCCAGGTAGCGCGCGCGCCCGGTGCCGGGGGCCGGCGTCAGATCGAGCGTGACGGCCGCACGTTCGGCGTGCGGCAGGCTTGCCAGCGCCAGCTCGACGTCGGCGGCTGCGTGCACGCGACGGAAGCGGCCGCGCGACAGTTGTTCGATCGTCAGCTGACCACGTGCCTCGATCTCACCGTCGACCCGGCGCAGCGCCAGCGTGTAATCGAGCGCGCCGCTGACGTGCGGCCGGATGCCACTGCCGGACAGCCGGATCCGGGCTTCCTGACCGTCGGGCAGGATCGCGTTCAGCGTCGCATCGACATCGTTCAGCACGACGCCGTAACCCGCGTCGAGGACGCTCAGCAGGCCGGGGAAAGGTGTCGTCGACGGCGGCCCCGCACGGTAGCGCGTGAGGTCGACGGCGCCAGCACGCACCGCGAGTTCGTGTACCACGACGGTGTCGGTCAGGAGCCCGAACGGATTGAACACGATACCGGCTTCGCCGATCGACACCTGCATGCCCTGCCACTGGACATCGACACCGCGCAGATCCAGCGACCAGGGTGTGACCTGCAGGAAGTCGACGTGCAGGCGTTCGACGTGCGGCGCGATGCGCGGCAGCAGCCAGCGCTTCTGCAAGGCCGGATTGAACAGGGCGGCCAGGCCCGCCACGACCAGCACGCAGCCGCACAAGGTGAGCGTACGCCACGGATGCCGGCGGACGGCGGCGCGCAGTCGGCCGCGCGGGGGCGGGCTCCGGGTCACTGGCGGCGGTGTCGGCGTTCCTTCGCTCGGCATCGCTGTGCGCTCAGAGATTCATCATCGTCATGCGGCGTTCGTCATAGCGCTCGCCGGCCGCGAAACCCTTCGGCGCCACGTCTTCGATGGCGGCCAGTTCCGCCGGGCTCAACTCGATGTCGGTCGCCGCGACGTTCTCGGCCAGACGCTCGAGCTTCGTCGTGCCGGGAATCGGAATCAGATCGTTACCGCGCGACAGCACCCACGCCAGCGCCAACTGGGCCGGGGTGCAGCCCCGGGCGCGCGCGAATTCTTCGAGCTTGCCGACGACGTCGAGATTGCGCTGGAAGTTCTCGCCGCTGAAGCGCGGCGTGAGGCGGCGAAAATCGTCGGCGGCGAGATCCTCGACGCTGCGGATCGTGCCGGACAGAAAGCCGCGGCCGAGCGGACTGTAGGGCACGAACCCGACGCCGAGTTCGCGGCAGGCCGCCAGGTGACCGTCTTCGGGATCGCGCGACCACAGCGAATACTCGGACTGCAGCGCGGTGATCGGGTGTTCGCGACAGGCGCGGCGCAGCGTCGGCACGCTGGCCTCGGACAGGCCGAGGAACCGCACCTTGCCGGCCGCGACGAGCTGACCCATCGCGCCGACGGTCTCCTCGATCGGCACCTGCGGATCGACGCGGTGCTGATAATAGAGATCGATGTGGTCGGTGCGCAGGCGGCGCAGGCTCGCCTCGCAGCACGCCCTGACGTACTCGGGCCGGCCGGATACGCCGTTGAAGCCGCCCTGCGCGTCGCGCACGATGCCGAACTTGGTCGCGATGAACGCCTCGTAACGGCGCCCGGCGAAGGCCTTGCCGAGCAGGCTCTCGTTGGTGTGCGGGCCGTACATGTCCGCGGTATCGAAGAAGGTGATGCCCAGCGACAGTGCGCGATGCAGGACCGCGATCGCGCGTTCATCGTCGGTCGGTCCGTAGAACTCCGACATGCCCATGCAACCGAGGCCGATGCAGGACACGAGCGGGCCTAGGCTGCCGAGTTTGCGCGTTTTCATCCGGTGACTCCCGTGGTACGGGCACGCGGGGCATCACCCACCCGGGGACGCGGAGGCCTCGTGCCGCCGCCCCATTGTACGCAATTCGGCCGGACGCGAGCCGGTCGGCCCGCGCGTGTGCTGAACCGCCTCAGCGGCGGTTGTGGCTGCGGATGAAGTCGCGGATGCGGGGCGCGATCTCGGAGCGGAAGCGCGAGCCGTTGAACACGCCGTAGTGGCCGACGCCCGCCTGCACATAGTCCTGCTTCATGTCGGCCGGGATGCCGGTGCAGATGTCGTGTGCGGCCTGCGTCTGGCCAATGCCGGAGATGTCGTCCTTCTCGCCTTCGACCGTCATCAGCGCCGTCTTCGTGATCGCCGCCGGTTCGACCAGACGACCGCGATGACGCATCGTGCCGTTCGGCAGTTGATGCTCCTGGAACACGACCTTCAGCGTCTGCAGGTAGTAGCTCGCGTTCAGATCCATCACCGCGAGGTACTCGTCGTAGAAGTCCTTGTGCGCGTTGACCGAATCGCCGTCGCCGGTCACGAGGCTCTGGAACAGCTTGTTGTGGGCGTTCATGTGGCGATCGAGGTTCATCGTCATGAAGCCCGTCAACTGCAGGAAGCCCGGATAGACTTCGCGCATGAAACCCGCGTGCGGGAACGGCACGCGCATCACGACATTCCGCTCGAACCAGTCGAGCGGCTTGGTCGTCGCGAGGCGGTTCGGCTCGGTCGGGCTGCGCCGCGTGTCGATCGGGCTGCCCATGATCGTCATGCTCGCCGGCACGCAGGGGTCGTCGTCGGCCGCGAGCAGGGACGTCGCCGCGACCACGGCCGGCCCCGGCTGGCACACGGCGATCACGTGCGTGTTCGGGCCGAGGAAGCGCAGGCAGTCCATCACGTAGTCGATGTAATCGTCGAGATCGAACTCGCCCATCGCGAGCGGCACCGTGCGCGCGTCGCGCCAGTCGGTGATGTAGACATCGTGATCGGGCAGCAGCGCCTTCACCGTGCCGCGCAACAGCGTCGCATAGTGGCCGGACAGCGGCGCGACGAGCAGGATGCGCGGGTCATGCCGGCGCCAGGGCTGCAACGACTCGGGGTCACGCTTGAAATGCAGCAGGTCGCAGAACGGCCGGCTCCACACCACTTCTTCGGTGATGCCGCAGCGCGATCCGACCAAATCGATGGTATCGATGCCGAAGGCGGGCTTGCCGTAGCGGCGGGTCAGGTTCTCGAACACGTCCCACGCGGCGGCGAAGGACTTGTAGGGGTAGGTCTGGGCCCAGGGATTCCAGGGCTGGTCAAAGAACAGTCGGTTCCATTCGACTGCGGTGCGCAGCGGCGCGATGGCGGCGTGATTCATTTCGTAGAGGTGGTAGAGCACGCTGACCTCGCTGCAGATGACTGCGGTGTGACGGAGTATAGGCACCGTTGTGCAGGCGCAGCAAGGTTGTCTCCTCCGGCTTGGGGTAAAACAGCGTGACGGCGCGGACTCCCGGTCACGGGCGCCTTGGGTACAATCGACCCTCACCCCAGTCCTGCCGGAGTACGCACCATGCATGTCGGGATGTCGACGATCTTCCAGAACACGAACAGGCACACCAGCGACCGCGAGGTGTACAAGCACGACGTCGCCCTTGCCGAACTCGCCGAGCCGCTCGGCTTCGAATCCGTGTGGACGGTCGAGCATCACTTCACCGACTACACGATGAGTCCGGATCCCTGCCAGTTCCTGACCTACATGGCGGGCCGGACCCGGCGCGCAAAGCTCGGCACGATGGTAATCGTGCTGCCCTGGCACGATCCGCTGCGCGCCGCCGAGCAGATCTCGGTGCTGGACCACCTGTCCGACGGCCGGATGATCCTCGGCCTCGGCCGCGGCGCCGGCCGCGTCGAGTTCGATCTGTTCCGCCAGGACATGGGCGACTCGCGCGCGCGCTTCGTCGAGAGCGCCGAGTGCGTGCTCGGCGGGCTCGAGCACGGCTACTGCGAATACGACGGCAAGTTCGTGCAGCAGCCACGCGCCGACATCCGCCCTGCCCCGTTCAAGACTTTCAAGGGTCGCACGTACGCCGCGGCGGTCTCGCCGGAATCGGTCGAGATCATGGCGAAGCTCGGCGTCGGCCTGCTGGTCGTGCCACAGAAGCCGTGGGATCAGGTCGAGAAGGAAGTCGCGAACTACAACGCTGTGTTCCAGCAACTGCACGGCCACCAGCCGCCGGCGCCAATCGTCGCCGGCTGGACCTTCTGCGATCCCGATCGCGATCGCGCGTATGAATATGCGAAACGCTACATCGGCGGCTATTGGCAGACGGTGCTCGACCATTACCGCTTCCATGAGGATCACCTGAAGGGCCAGAAGGGCTACGAGTACTACGGCCAGTTCGCCGAGAAGATCCAGAAGGGCGGCGTTGACATGGCCGTCGACTACTTCATGAGTCTCCAGGTGTGGGGCACGCCCGACATGTGCTACGACACCATCGTCCGCAACGCCGAGCGCATCGGCGCCGAGGGCTACATCGGCATTTTCAGCTATGCCGGCATGCCATGGGCGGAAGCCGAGCGCAGCATGCGGCTGTTCGCGAAGGAAGTGATGCCGCGCCTGCAGGCGCGGCAGATCACCGGCGTCATCGACTGGGCCGCCTGAGCCCGGCACAGCGCGTCGCCGGTGACCACCGGCGCCGCTCTTTCAATAACGAACGACCTGGAGGCAACATGAAATTCAGCTGTCACGTACAGACCCGCATCTCGGACTACCGGATCGCGAAGGACCTCGAGGACTGGGGCTACGACGCGTGCTGGTTCCCGGACACACAGATGATGTGGTCGGACTGCTACGCCGTGATGGCGCTGGCCGCGCAGGCCACGTCGAAGATCAGAATCGGCACCGGCGTCGCCATCACCGGCACACGCATCGCGCCGACGACCGCCGCCGCGATTTCATCGATCAACGTGCTGGCGCCGGGCCGCACCTTCCTCGGCATCGGCACCGGCCACACCGCGATGCGCGTGATGGGCCAGGATCCGATGGGTGTGAAGGAGTTCCGCGAATACCTGCGCGTCGTGCGCACGATGCTCAAGGGCGAGAACGTCGATTACACCTACCGCGACAAGACCACCGAAATCGCCTGGCAGGTGCACGGCAGCGGCTTCCGCAACACCTACGACGAAATCCCGATCTACGTCGCCGCCAACGGGCCGCTCGCGCTGCGTGCCGCCGGTGCCTACGGCGATGGCCTGATTTCGATCTTCAACGAGCAACCGGAGATGATGAAGGCGAATCTCGATCTGGTGAAAGCCGGCGCCGAGAAGGTCGGCCGCACGCTCGATGACAGCTATCACACGACGTCCCTGTGCCACGCGGTGGTGCTGCGGCCGGGGGAGAAGCTGACCACGCCACGCGTCATCGAAGCGGCCGGTTCATGGGTCGTCACGGCGCTGCACTTCGTCTACGAAGTCTGGCGTTACACCCGGGACGACAGCGTGGTGCCGCCGTTCATGCGCAACGTGTGGCAGCAGTACCTCGATCGCATCGAACACATGCCGCTGCCGGAAGAGAAGAAGCACCAGATGCTCCACGAAGGACACTGCAGCTACTATCCCGCCGTCGAACGCAGCCTGCTGACGCCCGAGATGATCGAGGGCACCTGCATCGTCGGCGGGCCGTCGGAAGTCGCCGAGAAGATTCGCGCCGCCGGCCGCGCCGGTCTGAAGGAAGTCAGCCTGCTGCCGCCGATGATGCACCTGCGCGAGATTGCGCGCGAGTTCGCGCAGAAAGTGATACCGCTCATTTGAACGCCGACGCGCATGCGCGTCGCGGGCTTCTGCTGCCACTGGCCCTGTGCGCGGGCATCGCGCACGCGGCCGACATCCAACAACACGACACCGTGCAGACCCGCGCCGAGTGCGCGTTCGCCGCGGCGCGCGCGCTCGGCGGCAATGCGCTGATGTTCGACGATCCGCCGCAGGCGACGCCGCCGCGCGCAACGGACATGGCCGCCGAGTACTACTGGCGCGCGTTCATCGTCAGCACCGACGGCAAGCTGACGCCGGCCTGGCTGCACTGCGAAATCGTGCCGGGATCGACCGCCACCTACGCCGAGGTACTCCGCAGGGACGCGGGTTCTCCGGGCGCGCCGTGATGGACCGGTCACCTGCGCACAGCGGACACCGCACCGGCCGTCGGCGGCTGCCCTGATGAAGGCCGCGGCGGTGATCTTCGCGCTGCTGATGCTCGCCGCGGCGGGCGGCGCGGGCTGGTGGATGTGGCAGACCGCGCAGGGCGGCGTGCGCGTGACCGACGACGCGCCGGCTGCACCGGCCAGCGCCGCGTTGCGCTCAATCGCCGAGCGCAGCGGCAGCGTGTTTCTGCCGACACCCGACACCGCGTTCAGCGCGCCGCGCGTGCGCGCGCTGACGCTGCCCGACATCGCCGGCGGCACCAGCGTGTGGGGCGCCACCGGGCGCGACGCGCGCGGTCATCTTTATGTAGGGGTCTCGGCCGGCGACGCCACCGAGAGTCCGCACCTGCTCGAGTACGACCCCGCCACCGATGGCTGGTCCGACCGGGGCAACGCGGTCGACGAACTGCGCCGACTGTCGCTGCTGCGCGATGGCGAGTCGCAGGTGAAACTGCATTCGAAGATCGTGCAGGCAGCCGACGGCCTCCTCTACTTCGCCACCTTCGACGAAGAAGGCGAAGATCAGCAGGCGATGAGCCTACCGCGCTGGGGCGGACACCTGTGGCGCATGGATCCGGCGCAAGGGGGCTGGGAACACCTGCTCGCGACGCGCGAAGCGCTGATGGCGGTCGGCACCACGGGGCGCCACGTCTATGCGCTCGGTTACTTCGATCACGTGCTCCATGTCTACGACACCGAGACCGGCGAGACGCGCAGCACGACCATCGGCGCGGCCGCCGGCCACGTGTCGCGCAATCTGGTCGTCGGCCCTGACGAACACGCGTTCGTGCCGCGCGTGACGGCGGACGCGAGCGGCGGCTTCCGCGCGGAGCTCGTCGAGCTCGATCCGACCCTGACCGAAGTCGCCGCGCATCCGCTGCCGGACTATCTCGAAGGCGTGAAGCCCGCCGGGCATCACGGGATCGTCGGCGTGAGCTATCTTGCCGATGACCGTGTCGCGTTCACGACCCACACCGGACGGCTGTACCTCGTCGTGCCGACGCCGGGCGGCGCGGCGACCGTCAAGGCCCTCGGCTACTTCCATCCCGACGGCGCGGCCTATGCGCCGTCGCTGTTCGCGTTCAGCGGCGAAACGCTCGTGGCCGGCGTCGCAAGGCGCGAGCACGGCGCCTTCGAATGGGTGGTGCACGACGTCGACAGCGGCCTCGCCGGCGCTTTCGCGCTGGACACGGGCGATCTGCCCACGCTGCTGCTCTACGGTTCCGTGACGCGTGACGACGCCGGACGTTTCTACGTCGGCGGCTGGAGCAATCAGCGGCCGGTGGTGTTGCAGATCGACGCTGGCGGCGGTGCGCTGAACCCGTGACGACCGCACGCGTGCCCGCCGCCGGGCAGCGGCGCCTGGCCGATCTGCTGTTCGTCGTGCAGATCGTCTGCGCGCTGATCTTCGGCGGCAGTCAGACCCTGCACATGCTGTCGAGCACCGAGGGCCTCAGCATCAGCTGGTTCCTGTTCTGGGCCCTGTTCCTGGTGATCAACCTCGGCCTGTCGGTCCAGGCGCATCGCACGCAGCCGAGTCGGGTGACGCGACAGACCGTCTGGGCCTATGCGATCTGGACCACGATCATCGCCGCGAATCTCACGGCGCTGGCTTGGCGCGGCACCGGCAGCTGGACCTTCATCGACGACCTCACCGCCGCGATCGCCGTCGCCGGCATCGTCGCCACGCTCGGCGTCGGCGCCTGGCGCGGCCTCGGCTGGCGCGATCCGCTCGTGCGCGGCTGGCTGGCCGTGTTCTTCAAGGGCGTGCCGCAGCTCACTCTCGCGTGGAATCTCGCGCAGGTCGGGGGCGGTGGCCTCGCGCCGCTCGGCGTCATTGCCGGCCACGTGACGATCTGCACGCGCCTCGGCCAGCTCTGCTTTTCAATCCGCGAAGCCGGCTGGGACCGCAACCGCGTCGGTTCGCTGATCAGCGAAATCGCGAACGAAGGCAGCTGGATCGTCGCCACGATCGTCTGGCTGCTGGTGTAACTTCCACGCCGCGTGTCGGATGAGCGCCGCTTGCGACCGGCGGACGATTCCGCAAGGCTGTTCGCATGACCGACGCGCGCGCCATCGACACCGTCTACCGCCAGGACAGCCGCAGGGTCTTTGCGACGCTCGTGCGTCTGCTCGGCGATTTCGATCGGGCCGAGGAAGCCCTGCAGGACGCATTTCGCGCGGCGCTCGAACAGTGGCCCGAAACCGGGGTGCCCGCAAATCCCGTCGCCTGGCTGGTGTCGACGGGGCGCTTCAAGGCCATCGATCGCCTGCGCCGCGAACGGCGCTTCGTCGCGCTCGACGCGATCGAGGAGCCCGCCGCACCGCCACCGGACGACGACGACGAACACGGCGTCCTGCACGACGACCGCCTGCGCCTGATTTTCACCTGCTGTCATCCGGGCCTGGGTGACGCGGCGCGCACCGCACTGACGCTGCGGGAAGTCTGCGGCCTGACCACCGAAGCGATTGCGCGGGCCTTCCTGCAGCCGGCGCCGACCGTCGCCCAGCGGATCGTCCGCGCCAAGCACAAGATTCGCGCCGCCGGCATTCCGTACGAAGTGCCGGCGGCGGCCGAACTGCCGGCGCGGCTCGCGAGCGTGCTGCGGGTCATCTATCTCGTGTTCAACGAGGGCTATTCGGCGTCGGCCGGCGAACATCACCTGCGCGCTGATCTCACGGACGAAGCAATACGGCTGGCGCGCCTGCTCGTCGAGCTGCTGCCCGAAGCCGAAGTCGTCGGCCTGCTCGCCCTGATGCTGCTGCATGCGTCGCGGCAGGGCGCGCGTACGGACGCACAGGGCGATCTCGTGCCGCTCGAGGCGCAGGACCGGACGCGTTGGCGCAGCGGGCAGATTGACGAGGGTCTGCGTCTCGTCGAACGTGCGCTCGCGCTGCCGCGCTGGGGCAGCTACGCGCTGCAGGCCGCGATCGCCGCCGTGCACGTGGAAGCGCCCAGTCACGAGGAGACCGACTGGGCTCAAATCACAGGCCTCTATGAAGTGTTGTGGCGGGTCGAACCGTCTCCGGTCGTCGAACTCAATCGCGCCGTGGCCATCGCGATGCGGGACGGTCCCGCGACCGGCCTCGCGCTCGTCGATGCCCTGCTCGCCCGTGGCGAGCTCGCCACCTATCACCTCGCCCATGCCGCCCGCGCTGACCTTTGCCGGCGCAGCGGCTGCGTCCAGGAAGCGATGGCGGCCTACCGGACAGCGCTGACACTGACCCCGCAGGCGCCTGAGCGGCGCTACCTCGAACGCCGCCTGCGCGAGATGGAGGCAGCGGTCACCGGCTGATTCACCGGGCGCAAATTCACGCCGGCCGCCAACAGACACGGCCATTGCGGGCTTCTTGCGTCGGCCGGCCGTGAGGCGCCTGCCTCACCCGACAGGATGAAAGCGCGGCGACGCCTGACGTAGCCCGGATGCAGCATCGCGGAATCCGGGATCGGGAGCTCGTACGGCGTCGAACCGCGGCAGTCGGAGGGCGTGGCACGGGTGCCGGGGATGAGCGACGGCGCCGCCGCGATCCCGGATTGCGCTGCGCTTCATCCGGGCTACGTGAGGCCATGCGCGCGCTGCGTTGTTGGCGCCCGGGGGCGGCGGCAGCCTGCGTTCCGCGCCGCCACTGGGCTGCCAAGTAGCGCCGGACATGCACGTTCAAGAAACCTGCACAGGCACTAGAGGTGTTCACCTGAATGCCTGGCCGCGGATCCTAGTGCGCGCCCGGCGGTTCAGACGCGACGCGTGACAATGTCGATCCCGGCCCCTGCCGTTCGACCACCCGGCATCACCGATGCCCACGAGGAGTTCCCATGCCCCACCCGATTCCCTACCTGTCGTTCAACGGCACCTGCGCCGAGGCTATGGCGTTCTACGCGCAGGCGCTCGACGGCCGGCTCGAGCAGGTGCTGCGCGCCGGCGATTCACCGCTTGCAGAGCACTTCAAGGATCATCCCGACGTGGTGCTGCATGCCCGCGTCGCCCTGCCCGGCGGCGGCATCCTGATGGCGGGCGACAGTTGCGGCCCGACCCCATACGAAGGCATCAAGGGCGTCACCGTGACGCTCTGCTACGACACCGTCGCCGAGGCGGAACGCGCCTTCCACGCGCTCGCCGACGGCGCGCAGGTCGTGATGCCGCTGCAGCCGACCTTCTGGGCCCGAACATGGGGCATGCTGCACGATCGCTACGGCACGCCCTGGATCATCAATGGCGAAATGCTGCCCGACTGACACGCACCGAGGAGCGCACGATGAAGTATCTCTGTCTGATCTATCTCTCCGAGGCGAACTGGCACAGCTGTCCCGACGAGACCTGCGCGCAGTACTACGAGGAAGTCCTGAAGAGCGGCATGCTGCTCGCCGCAGAGCCGCTGCATGCGATCGACACGGCAACGACCGTGCGTGTGCGCAACGGCGAAGTGCTCGTCACCGACGGACCGTTCGCCGAAACGAAGGAACTGCTCGCCGGTTTCTATCTGCTCGATGCGCGCGATCTGAACGAAGCGCTGCGCGTCGCGGCCGGCATCCCGCCGGCGCGCTACGGCAGCGTCGAAGTGCGCCCGGTGCGCGAACTCATGCTCGGCGGTGCGAGCGCAGGCGGTGCGACATGAACCGGGAACTGAGTCTCACCCGCCTGATCGACGCGCCGCGCGATCGCCTGTTTCGCGCGTGGACGCAGCCGGACCTCCTGAAGCGATGGTTCACGCCGCGCCCGTGGACGACGCCGGTCGTCGAACTCGACGTGCGCCCCGGCGGCAGCAGCTACATCGTGATGCGCGGACCCGACGGCAGCGAGTTTCCGAATGCCGGCGTGTACCTCGACGTCGTGCCGAACGCGAAACTCGTGTTCACCGACGCCTACACCCGTGCTTGGGAACCGGCCGACAAGCCGTTCATGACCGGCATCATCACCTTTGCCGACGAGGCGGGCGGCACGCGCTACACCGCACGCGTCCTGCACTGGAGCGAAGCCGACCGCGCGGCGCACGAACAGATGGGCTTCCACGACGGCTGGGGCAAGGCGACGGATCAACTCGTCGCCCTGGTGACGGGCGAGTGGCCGGCGCTGTGAGCGCGGCGGGTCGCGCGTGCCGGTGCCGAGCGCGGGTGCCGCTCAGTGCGTGGCCGTGCGGCCGCGGCTGAATAGCTGAGTGCAAATGTCGACCAACAGCAATGAACTCGAGGCCCTCCCGGCCAATCCCGTAGGTTGGGCTGACGCAGGAAGCCCAACATGGGCGCGTCTGTTTGCACCCGCTCACGCCGCGCCAACTGTGCCTGTCGGCGGCGTGATCGAGCACGGTCCGGTCGCGCGATGACGGCGCACGCGTTGGGCTTCCTGCGTCAGCCCAACCTACGACCGCAGCTGATTTGCGAACAGCGATTGAGCTTCGATGCCAGCGCCCGCTGTCGTCGCGCCAACCAACCGCCGTTCACGGCCCACAGCAGCGCGCAGGCCGCGCCACCGATCATCGCCACGGCCGGCTGCTGGGTCAGCGTATCGAGCGCGGTCTTGAGCCACGCGCTGACGGCGTCCGCACCGCGGTACACCACCGTGTCGTTGAACTGCTTCGCCTGGTACTTCGCCGACGGCGACAACACGCTGTAGAGCATTTCGCGACCGGGGCGCACGAACGCGTATTCCCCTGCCCGCCGCAGCACCATCACGACGGCGAGCACGGCAAACCCGGGCGCCAGCGCGAGCCACAGAAAACCGCCCACGGTGACCAGCGGCACCGCCACCAGCAGCACGCCGAGGCCGAGCCGCCGCGCGACGCGCCCGGTGATGAACACCTGCCCGAGCACCGACAGGGTCTGCACCAGCGCATCGAGCGTGCCGAATACCCGCGTCTGATCGGCGCGATCGGGAAAACGCAGATCAATCAGGCGGGCCTGCTCGACTTACAGGAAAGTGCTGACCGTCGCGAGCAACACCATGAAGCACGCGATGCCGAGCAGGTACGGTGAGCGGGCGACATCGATCGCACCCTGGAAGGGATTGCCGCCGAGGGCCTCGCGCGGCGCCGCGGCGGGCGCCGCGTCGCGCCTGATCGTGCCGGCGGCGACTGTCGAGGCGAGCAGCAGCGCGGCTGACGCCAGCAGCAGTCCGGCGTGGCCGATGGGCCCGACGAGCGCCACCGCGAGCAGAGGTCCGAGCATGCCGCCGACGCTGGCGCCGGCCGCGCACAGTCCGAACGTCCGCTTCGCCTGGGTCGCGCTGAAGTTGTCGACGAGCACGCTCCAGGCCAGCGAGATGGCAATCAGGTTGAACACAGACAGCCAGATGTAGAACGCGCGCGCGAGCCCGATGTGCCCGGGCCAACGCCAGAGCGCCAGCGCGAAGCAGACCAGATTGAACGCGAAGAACCCGAACACCAGCGGCAGGATCGCGCGCGTCGGCACCCGCCGGGCCACCGCGCCATACAGCGGAAACGCGAGCAGGGTCGCGACGAACGTGCCGGTGAACAGCCACTGCAGATTGTCCACGCCGCCCGCCACGCCCATCGTTTCGCGCACCGGTCGCAGCAGGAAATAGGCGGCGAACAGGCACAGGAACATCGTGAAGCCGGCCGCCACCTGCCCCGCTTCGGCCGCCTCGATGCCGAGCGCGCGAAGAAGCCGACCGCGCCAGTCGCGCACGACGGGCGCTCAGGCCAGCGCCGCGCTCAAGGCCTCGCACTGCCGCGCGTCGAGCATCGGCCCGAGGCCGGCCTTCAGGTTGTCGGACAGATTGCGCGGCTTCGACGTGGCCGGGATCACGACCGTCACGGCCGGCGGACTCAGCACGAACTTCAGGATCAGCTGCGCCCAGGAATCTGCCCCGACGTCCTTTGCCCAGGCGGGGACCGGCCGATCCGCAATCCGGGTGAACAGCCGCCCGTCTTCGAACGCGCGGTTCACCATCACGGCGATGCCGAGATCCGCCGCCAGCGGCAGGACGCGCTGCTCGATGCCACGCGAGACCGGCGAATAGTTGATCTGCACGAAATCCGGCCGGTGCTTCGCCATCAGCGTCGCGAGCTCCGCATGCGCTGTTTCGACGTAGTGCGTGATGCCGACATGGCGGACTTTGCCCTCCGCCTTCAGCGCGCGCGCGACGTCGAGCTGGGTCGCGGTGTCGCGCAGATTGTGGACCTGCAGCAGCTCGACCCGGTCCGTCTTCAGGCGACGGAGCGACTCCGCGAACTGGGCGAGACCGGCCTCGCGGCCGGTGACGCCGGACAGCTTCGTTGCCAGGTAAATGTGCTCGCGGAGATTCGCCTCCGCCAGCAGTTCGCCGAGAACATCCTCTGCGCTCGAGTAGGTCGGCGCGGTGTCGATGACCGTCGCCCCGGCCTTGACGAAACGTCGCAGCACTTCGCGCAGCCGGATGCGCGCCGCCTCGCTCGCGCCCACTTCGAAACTGCCCGAGGTGCCCATGCCGATCACGGGAATTCGCTCGCCGGTCGCGGGAATCACCCGCGTCTGCAATTGCCGTCGTGACTTGCGCGCGGTGTCCGGCAGCGTGACCTGGGCGCTCGCCGTCGCGATGCCCAACGCACCCGCAGCAATGCCGACGGTCCCAAGCGTGGCCTTGATGAGAAAACCGCGACGTCTTGTCATGGTGAGTCCTGTCGGCTGTACGTGTCGCCATCATAGCGCAGCCTCCCCCTCCGACTTGTCGAGATCCGGACTGCCCGCTATCGTCCCCGCACCACGCACCGGGAGACACCCGCATGAGCCGCATCTATGGCGATCAGCATCGCGCCCTGCAGGATCAGTTCGACAGCCGTCGCATGGCCGACCGCATCGAACAGATAGCCGTCAAAACCGAGATCGGCGACATGGAAAGAGCCTTCATCGAAGCCCGCGACATGTTCTTCCTGTCGTCGGTCGATCATCGCGGCCGCCCGACAGTGTCGTACAAGGGTGGCGATCCGGGCTTCGTGCGCGTCGTCGACACGCGCACGCTCGCGTTTCCGAGCTACGACGGCAACGGCATGCACTTCTCGACCGGCAACATCAGCGGCAATCCGGAAGTCGGCCTGCTGTTCATCGATTTCGAAACGCCGCATCGCATCCGCGTGCAGGGCACGGCCAGCGTCAGCGCAGACGACCCGCTGCGCGCGCAGTGGAAGGAAGCCGAACTCGTGGTGCGCGTGACGCTGTCGGAACTCTGGCAGAACTGCCCGCGCTACATCCATCGCTACCAGAAAGTGAAGCCCTCGCGCTACGTGCCGCGGGCCGAGGCCGACACGCCGCTGTGCGAGTGGAAGCGCATCGACGGCATGCAGGATGTGCTGCGGCCGCATGAACTCGCCGCGGTCGAACAGGCGGGCAACATCACGATCGACGAGTGGGTGGGCTACATCGTCAGCGGCGATGAGCGGGCGTGACAACGCCCTCGTAGCCGACCCCTGACTGCGTTCGACAGCGAGCGACCCTGCACCGCGGCGACCGTCAGCGTCGACGGCGACACCGCGCCCGCAAAACCCTGACAGTCCATCGCCACCGGCCAGCGCCGACCCCAGCATGCTGCGACTGCAGCATCACGCAGCCGAAAATTTCGCTTCCCACCAGCCCCGAACCCGTATCCCATATTTGGGGTAAGTTCAGGCCTTGGGCATGGCGATGCAGACTGCTGGAGCTGGCACCAGATGTACATCCAGGTCTATGACGATCTCTTTCCGGACTACCTGAAAGACTTCTACGAACTGACGATTCTCGGGCGCTCGGGCGACATGGGCCTGCACCCCAGCATTCCATTCAAGTGCAAATACGAAGACACCGCGGTCGACGCGCACGGTCGCGCGCCGATGTCGTTTTTTCACGTGCTCAAATCAAGCGCGGCGAACTCGGAACATTTCGACAACTTCTTCGAGATCCCGCGCAGCTACTGCAAGACGCACAATCTCGCGCTGCAGGAGATCCTCGCCGCGCGAATCTACCTGGTGCTGCCTTATGAGACGGCGCAGACGCACGGCAGGCCGCACACCGACTTTCCGTTCCCGCACCTGGTGCTGCTGTACTACGTCAACGATGCGGACGGCAATACCGTGTTCGTCGACAAGCAACATCGGGTGGTGCGCGAGGTGGAGCCGCGCAAGGGACGTCTGCTGGTCTTCGACGGCTCGCTGCTCCACGGTGGCGGGATCCCGCGCGGCGGACCGCGCTGCGTGGTGAATTTCAACATCCTGTGCCAACCGAAAGTCCGTCCCCCACCGCACGCCGGCGGGCCGGGCTGAGCGTTTGCGACATTCACGAGGCGCAGGCGCGTCGACGACGGACCAGACTGACCAGAGCCGCGGCGAAGAGCCACGCCGCCCCCGGCAGCGGCACCGGGCTCGCGCCGATGGCAATGGATGTAGTCTGTAGCGTCAGCGGATCGCCGATCGACGCATCGGCGAACAGTTCGAATCCAGGCATGTCGATGCCGGCCTCGATGCGATACACGACCTGCAGCGTCGCGTCGGGTGCGAAATCCCCGAGGGTCACCGCGCCGTCGAACGCGAGGAAATCGAAGCGGAAGCGCTGGCCCGACTGCTGCCCGGTGCCACCGAAGCTGGTGCCCGTCAGCACGAAATCGTGGCCGGTGGTGTTGCCGCTCAGGGTGGCGCCGGACGAGAACATCACGCCGCCGTTGACCTCGAGGGAGATGTCGTAATAGGCGGTCGTGCGATCGGCAGGCACCGCCACCGTGTCATCGGAGATGAACAACGAGATCGACGGAATCGAAAGCTGGGCGACGAAACGCTGTGCCCCGCCACTCGTGTTCGTGAAGGACTCGGACCACACCGAGCGCGCGAGCAGCGTGTTGCCGCGCTGACCGTTGGCCGACATGCCTTCGACCCGCACCGCGGCCGCGCCGTCGATGTCCTGCACGGCCACCGCCACCGCTCCGCCCGGTTCAGCGCGCGATTCGAGGCTGCCGCTGGTCGACGGGCCCTGCGGATCGCTGATGGCCTGTCCCTCCCAGTCGGCTTCTGCCAGCGTTTCGATCGTCGCGGCGAGGCTCGCGCCGGAACTGAACAGCGCAACGGCGATGGCAGTGAAGCGGGCGTAATGGAACGTCGGTGTATGTCGGGCGAAGTGCATGGCGTCCTGTCCTGTGCAAGGGCGCGCGCCGGATGGCCGCGCAAGGCCTGAGGATGCCCGAGGGCGGAAGCTACCGCCACTGCGCGGATCGGTAATGGGCCGCAGGCAGGTCATCGGGGCCGTTCGACCAGGCAGACGACTGCAGGCAGTTCGAGCGCTGACGCCGGAAGGGCCGCCCTGGACGGCAACACCTCGAGGGCCCAGTCACCGTGCGCACAGGAACACTGCGGATTCGCTGCGGCGAGGGACGGTTTGACGCGTTCACGGGCGTCGCGTCAGACTGCGGTCACCGTCTCATGCAGAGGTGACCGATGAGCCTGCGAACCTGTCCGGGCATTTGTGCGCTCGCCATCGGCCTGTGTCTGGCGCCGACACCTGGCATCGCAGATCAACCGGCAATGCACGACGCGCTGGTCCACCTGCAAGCGGCGCGCGCCGCCCTCGAACAGGCCACCCCGGACAAAGGCGGTCATCGCAAGCGCGCGCTGCGGCAGGCCAACAAAGCCATCGACAGCGTGCAGGCCGGTATAGCACACGACCGCGCGAACTGAGCGCCGCCCCGCTCCGATGAACAGCCGCCCTATCGTCATCGCCCATCGCGGCGCGAGTGGTTACCGTCCGGAACATACCCTGGCGAGCTACCGTCTCGCGATCGAACAGGGCGCGGATTTCATCGAGCCGGATCTCGTCGCCACCGCCGACGGCGTGCTGATCGCCCGCCATGAGAACGCGCTCGCCGTGCTGCAGGCAGACGGCAGCCTGAACACCACGAACACCAGCACCGACGTGCACGCGCGGCCGGAGTTCGCCGCGCGGCTGACCACCAAGCACATCGACGGCCAGCCGGTGCGCGGCTGGTTCAGTGAAGATTTCACGCTCGAGGAAATCAAACGGCTGCGCGCCGTCGAGCGCATTCCGGCGCTGCGGCAGGCGAACACGGCGCACGACGGACGCGAAGCGATTCCGACCTTCGACGAGATCATCGCGCTCGCACAGTCGATGACGACGCCCGACGGCCGCGCGGTCGGCATTTATCCCGAGACCAAGCACCCGTCGTACTTCCTGCACGAGGGCCGGCGGCTCGACGGCGGCGTCATCGGCTGCGATCTCGGCGAGTTGCTCGTCGCGCGGTTGCAGGCGACGGGGTTCACGGCACCGTCACGCGTGTTCATCCAGTCCTTCGAAGTGTCGAACCTGCAGGATCTCGCCGCGCGCGTGCTGCCGCGAGCGGGGCTGTGCGTGCCACTGATCCAGTTGATCGACGCCGACGGCGCACCGCGCGACTTCGTGCTGGCCGGCGATCGACGCGGCTATGCCGATCTCGTCACCGATAGCGGCTGCGCCTTCGTCGCCGCTTATGCGCAAGGCCTGGGCGTACCGAAAAAACTCGTGCTCGACGGTCCACCGCCGCGCGCGCCCTCTCCGCTCGTCGCGAGCGCCCACGCGCACGGGCTCGATGTGCACGTGTGGACCTTTCGCGCCGAGAACCATTTCCTGCCGGTCGATCTGCGCAGCAGCGCCGCGGCCGCGGCGCATGGCGATCTCGCCGCCGAGGCCGCCGAGTTCCTCGCGGCGGGCATCGATGGCCTGTTCATCGACTTTCCAGATCTCGGCCTCGAGGCCGTGCTCAGGCGATCACGTTGAGTCGCCAGTCGGCGCAGGGGCCGACGAGCCGCGTCAGGCAATCGATCAGTTCAGCGGCCGTCGCTGTCAGCTCGGCGGCGGGCAAGCCGGCATGCCCCTGCACGATGAACAGAACGTCCGTGGTCTGTGCCGTCACGCAGGTCGCGGCAGCCTGACGAATCTCCATGCGGCCGAGCACCTGGCCGGCGGCATCCAGGTAGGCATATTCGCCGGCGGTGATTCGCAGCGGCGCGGTCTCGCCGATCGGCACCAAGAATTCGCTGCCATCGGTGCGCGCGAGCCGGACCGGCAGGCTCACGCGCGCCAGGTCGTGCGCGCCGATCGACACCCGTGTGCGCAGGGACACGAGGCTGTAGGCATCGACGAGCGGATCGATCGCTCGCCAGCCGCCGCGCCGGAACAGTTGCTTGAACAGGCTCTCCGGTGAAGGCAGGAACTGTCGGCCCGTCTTGCCTGCCCGCGCATGCAGGTCGCGGTAGCCGGCGAGCGCCGGCTCCGCGGCGACGGACTCGTAGCTCGTGGTGCGCAGGAGTTCGTGCACGAAGCGGTCGGCCGCCTCGCGCACCCGCACCGCGGGCACCGTGCGCTCGATGCCGCGCACGACCAGGAACGCCACGGGAATGCCCAGCGCATCGAGCGCCGGCGCTCTTGAAAACCCGGTGTCAGCGCTCATCTGCAGGGTCTCAACGCTGGACAAACCGCCGGCCGCCCGGCACCGTGAGCCTCATGTCTGCATCTGCGATCCTGCGCCTCGGCATCCTCACCTGCGACCAGGTCCGCGAGCACCTGGCCGGCACGCACGGCGAGTATCCGGACATGTTCACACGGCTGCTGCACCAAGTGCGTCCCGGGCTCGACATCGTGCCGTACCAGGTCCATGCGGGCGAGTTTCCGGATCGCATCGACGCCTGTGACGCCTACCTCATCACGGGTTCGCGGCGCTCGGTTTACGAGCCCGAGCCCTGGATCCGCCGTCTCGAGCAGTACGTGCGCGATCTGCATGCGGCGCGCAAACGCGCCGTCGGCATCTGCTTCGGGCATCAGATGATGGGACTTGCGCTCGGCGGAGGCGCCGAGAAAGCCCCACAGGGCTGGGGGATTGGCAGGCACCAGGTGGAGATCGTGCAGCCCCAGCCCTGGATGCAGCCCGCCGCACGCGGCTACGGTGTGTTCGTCAGTCACCAGGACCAGGTGCTCGAACTCCCGCCCGGCGCCCGACTGCTCGCGCAGAACTCGCACTGTCAAAACGCGATGTTCGTGTTCGACGACCTGTTCCTCGGGATCCAGGGTCATCCGGAGTTCAGCGCCGGCTACGCGCGCGATCTCGTGCGCGGCCGCGAGGAGATTTTCGGGGCGGCCACCGTGGCCGCCGCGCTGCCGACCTACGACGAACCGGTGGACTCGCTGCTGCTCGCGCAGTGGATCCTGCGCTTCCTCGAGCATTGAGCGCTCAGCGCTGCTGACGCAGCAGCGCGCGCCATCGCCAGAAGAAATAGACAGCCCCGACGGCCGCGATGCCACCCTTGACCAGTGCGTCACGCGTGGTCTTCTGCAGCACCTCGGCGTAAGGCGCGAACGCCGCGAACTGGCGCGACTGCTGCCAGGTCTCGAAAGCGGCCGCGAGATAAGGCAGTGCGAGCAGTGCGCACAGAATGCAGAAGCCGAGATGCACGCTCGCGAGCCGGCGGCCCAGCTCCGTCTGCCCGGGCTTCATGCCAGTGGCCTGCGGCAGGTCAAGGGGCCCGCACTGACCAGCCGCGCCAACCGCCAGGGGTGTGGGTGGTCATGCCGGCCGGCGCTTCGATCAATGCGGGCCCCGTGTGTTGCTACGCGACATGCGCCCATCCGGTTCATCGTTCCGTGATGGCGCATCAGGGAGTTTTTCCCGCATCGGGCAGCGCATAACTGATCAGCTCGTCGCCGGTCTTGAAACCGAACAGGCTGTTGCCGCCCGCCGCCACCGCAACGAACTGCCGGCCGCCGACGGCATACGTGACGGGTGGCGCGTTGACGCCGGACGCTATCGCTTCGGACCAGAGTTTTTTCCCGTCTTCACTGCCGAGGGCAGTGAAGCGCCCGCCCGACTCGCCGACGAACACCACCTTGCCGGCCGTCGCGAGCACCCCGCCGATCAGCGGCTGGTCCATCGGCGCGCGCCACGCAATGTCGCCACTGTGCAAATCAATCGCGGCCAGCACGCCCTCGCCGGCGCCGGGGATTGGTTTGACGAAGGTGTAGGTATCCCATGGCAGACCGGGCTGATCGAGCTTGCGCGAGTAATACATCGCCGGCCAGTGCACGGCGGCGATGAAGGCCCGGCCCTGCGCGAGATCGACCGAGATCGGCGACCACGAACAGCCACCGAGCGCGGACGGCGCGATGCGCACGCCCTCGGCGGTCGGCCGCGCGAAGAGGTTCTCCTGCGGCACGAACGGCGCCGAGCGACGCAGCAGTTCACCGCTCTCGCGATCGTGCACGAACAGCCAGCCGACCTTGCTGGCCTGGGCGACGACGTCGCGCGGCTTGCCGTCGATCTCGAGCGAGAACAGCACCGGCGGGCTCGCGACGTCATAGCCCCAGCGATCGTGCGGCACCTGCTGATAGGCCCAGCGCAGCTTGCCGGTCGCGAGATCGAGCGCGACGAGACTGATCGAGTGACGGTTGTCGCCGGGCCGCGTCGCATCGTCCATCTGGGGCGCCGGATTGCCGGTGCCGATGTAGATCAGACCGCGCGCCTCATCGACCGCCGGCGTGGTCCAGACCGAGCCGCCGCCGAAACGCCAGCTCTCGCCGTAGCGCTCGAGCGCCGCGCGCTCCGCGGCCAGATCGCGGTTCAGCGGCACGCCGTAGGCGGTCTCGGCGCTGAAGTCCGCTTCCCACCCTTCGCCCGTCACGTACCAGCGCCAGCGTTCCTTGCCGGTGGCACTGTCGAGGGCAACGAGAAAGCCGCGCAGGCCGAGCTTCTCACCGCCCAGGCCGGCCACCGAAATCTGCGGCGCGCCTTCCTCGGTCGTCTCGACGTGCAGGCCATAGCCCGCGCCGGTCACGCCGACGAGCACGAGATCGCCGATGACCTGCGGCGCCATGTTGGCGCTGTAGCCGGTCTGTCCGGTCTGCGTGGCGCCCTTGAACTCGGGCACGGCGAGCAGTTGGCCCAGATCCTCCATCGCGCCGTCGTCGCCGTGCGTCAGCGCGAACTCCCATGCCGGTGTGCCGTTCGTGCGGTCGAGCGCAATGACGCGTGCGTCGATCGTCGCGAGATAGACATGCGTGTCGTTGACGGCGACGCCGCGATTCGCCGGCCCGCAGCACGAGTCCTTGCGCGTCAGCTGATGCGTGTAGCGCCACAGCTCCCTGCCCGTCGCCGCGTCGAGCGCGAGCACGTGATTGAACGGCGTCGACACGTACATCACGCCGTCGCGCACCACCGGGCTCGCCTGGAATGTGCCGGGAATGCCGGTCTTGACCGTCCATGCGCGCGTCAGGCCGGCGACATTGCCCTTGTCGATCTGCGTCAGCGGGCTGAACCGCGTGTTCGAGTAATCGAGCCCGTACAGTGGCCAGTCGGTGGTCGGCGGCACGCTGTCATCGGCCGCCACGGCGCCGGCGTGGAACAGGACGCTGCACAGCAGCGCGCGCAGGGCAAAGGCCGTGAATGTCGGCATGCGGGGACTCCGGTCAGGCGGTGGTCGCCGCATCGTAATCAGGCACCGGCGAATTAGCGATACCTGCGCCGCGCGTCGCCCGGTGACGGGCAGGTCAAACGGTGGCCGCGGACTGCGGCGGGCGTGCCCGCCTGCCTGCTAAGATGAAGCCATGACCGACACCGATCCGCTCTCGCTCGATGCCACCGCGCAGGCCGCCCTGCTCCGGACGGGAAAGATTAGCCCGCGCGAACTCCTCGAACTCGCGATCGCGCGCATCGAAGCCCTGAACCCGGCGCTGAACGCCGTCATTCACCAGCGCTTCGATGCCGCCCGCGCCGAGACGTCAGCGCTCGCGCGCGAGGCGCCGTTCGCCGGCGTGCCGTTCCTCGTCAAGGATCTGATGCTGACGACGGCCGGCGACCCCTGCCACAGCGGCAGCCGTTACCTGCAGCGCATCGGCTATCGCGCGCGCGAGGACAGCCATCTCGCCGCCCGCTATCGCCGCGCCGGACTCGTGATTCTCGGCCGCACCAACACGCCGGAGTTCGGCACCGTGTGCACCACCGAACCCACGGCCTACGGGCCCACGCGCAATCCGTGGTCGCTCGCACATTCACCGGGCGGGTCGAGCGGTGGCTCGGCGGCAGCGGTCGCCGCGGGCATGGTCGCGATAGCCCACGGCAACGACGGCGGCGGGTCGATCCGCGTGCCGGCCTCGCACTGCGGGCTGTACGGACTGAAGCCGAGTCGCGGACTGATTTCGCACGGGCCGTCCCGCGGGGACGTGTGGATGGGCGCCGCTCACGAGCACGTGCTGACGCGTTCGGTGCGCGATTCCGCCGCGCTGCTCGATGTGTCCGCCGGCGCCCATGCCGGCGATCCCTATCCGAACATCTGGTCACCAGGCGCCGGCCTCGCAGCGCTGGCAGAGGACGCGCCCCGCCTGCGCATCGGTTGGCTCGGGCGCTGCCCCGGCGAGCGCATGATGCTGCACGAGGACTGCCGGCGGGCCGTCGAGGCGGCGGCGCAGCTGCTCCAGGATCTCGGACATCACGTCGAGGAAGCCCATCCCCCCGCGCTCGACGAAACGGACGACGAGCGCCATTTCATGCGCATGGTCGCGGCGTGGACCGCGCACGATCTGGAGGCTGCGATTGCGGCCAGCGGACGTCCGCTCGAGGACGGCGATCTCGAGGCCCATACGGCGATCATCCATCAGATGGGCAAGGCCGTCAGCGGCGTCGACTACCTGCGCGCGCAGGTGTATCTGCAGAGCTGGGCGCGACGCATCGCCGGCTGGTGGGACGCGTACGACCTGCTGCTGACCCCCGTCGCCGCGGCGCCGCCACCGCGCATCGGCGCTTATGCCGCGACGGCGGAAGATCCGATGGGTCCGCTGCGCGGCACCGTGCCGTATATCGTGTTCACGGCACCATTCAACGTTACCGGGCAGCCGGCCGCATCGCTGCCGCTGCACTGGACTGCGGACGGGTTGCCGGTGGGCGTGCAGCTGGTCGGCCGGCTCGGCGCCGATACCACCGTGCTGCAGGTGTCCGCGCAGGTCGAACGCGCCGCGCCCTGGCAGCTGCGTCGCCCGCCGGCGCGCTGACTCGACCAATCGACACCGCATCGCTACCGCGATGCCGGCGCTTTCCCTATGCTCTGTGCACGGCGCGGACCTCGCGACCGTCATTCAATAATCAAAATTCGATCAACACTGGACAAGGGGGAGAAACATGTCTGCTACCGGGTGCGCCCTGCTGGGCTTCGTCGTCTGGTCGGTGCTGCTGACGTTCGTGCTGGTGTTCGTGCGCGCCAGCGCGACGCGACGCGGCCATGCGCTGAATACCTTCTCTCCCGACGGCACCGATCTCGGCGACTTCGGCCGCCGCGTGACCCGCGCCCATGCCAACAGCCTCGAGAATCTCGCCATCATCGCGAGCCTCCTGCTCTACGCGCTCGCCACCGACCAGCTCGCGATCACCAACGGTCTCGCGAGCGTGGTGTTCGGGGCGCGCGTCGTGCAGACGGTCGCGCACATCGCGTCCGGCAGCACGCCTGCCGTGCTGCTGCGCGCGACGGCGTTCAGCGTGCAGATGGTGATTGCGCTGATCTGGGCCTGGCAGTTCTGGACCGTCGCGGCCTGAGCGCGCCGATGAGCGATGACGATGCGGTCGCGCAGCTGCGCGCCCTGATCGGGGACGCACGCCGCATCGTCATCTTCACGGGCGCCGGGATCAGCACGGAGTCCGGGATTCCGGACTTCCGCAGCCCGCAGGGCGTGTGGTCGCGTGCGAAGCCGATCGAGTTCCGCGACTTCGTCGCGCACGAGGCGATGCGGCGCGAGGCGTGGCGGCGCAAGGTCGAAATCGATCGGGACATGGAAGTCGCTGCGCCGAACCGCGGGCACCGCGCGGTCGCCGCGCTGGTCAGATCGGGCGCGGCGAGCTGCGTGATTACGCAGAACATCGACGGTCTGCATCAACGATCGGGCGTCCCCGAGAAGCACATCGTCGAACTCCACGGCAACGGCACCTACGCCACCTGCCTCGAATGCGGGCTGCGGCATGAACTCGCGCCGATCAAGGCGGCGTTCATCGCCGATGGCACGCTGCCGCATTGCCGCAACTGCGGTGGGCTGGTGAAGGCCGCGACGATCTCGTTCGGTCAGTCGATGCCGGCCCGCGCGATGGCGCGCGCGCAGGAGGAGACGCTCGCCTGCGATCTGTTCCTCGTGCTCGGCTCCTCGCTCGTGGTCTATCCGGCCGCGGGCTTTCCGCTGCTGGCCAAGCGTCACGGCGCACGGCTCGCGATCGTGAACCGCGAACCGACCGAGCAGGACGACCAGGCCGACCTCGCGCTGCGGGCGGACATCGGCCCGACGCTGGGCTCGGCCGTCGGCGTCGACTAGCGCGGCCGCCAGCGGCCGCATTGAGCGCGCGGGAACCGGGCGGTACAGTGACCGTCCCGCAGCGCCGAGGTGTCCGATGTCCACGCTCCAGATCCAGCCCGCCATCGCCGCCGACCAGTCCCGTTACGCCGACTGGCGTCGCGATCTCCACGCCCACCCCGAACTTGCGTACCAGGAACATCGCACCGCGGACTTCGTCGCCGCGAAACTCGAAAGTTTCGGCATCCCGATCACGCGCGGCCTCGGCGGCACCGGGGTCGTCGGCACGCTGCAGGCGGGTCGCGGTGCGCGCCGGGTCGGCTTGCGCGCGGACATGGACGCGCTGCCGATGCAGGAACTGAACGACTTCGCCCATCGCTCGCAGCACGAGGGCTGCATGCACGCCTGCGGGCACGACGGCCACACCGTGATGCTGCTCGCGGCCGCCGAGCACCTGGCCCGCACGCGCGATTTCGACGGCACCATCCATTTCATCTTCCAGCCGGCCGAAGAAGGCGAAGCCGGGGCGAAGGCCATGATGGACGACGGCCTGTTCACGCGGTTTCCGGTCGACGCCGTGTTCGGGCTGCACAACTGGCCGTGGCTGCCGGTCGGGCAGATCGCGCTGCGGCCGGGGCCGGTGATGGCGGCGATGGACATCTTCGAAGCAAAGCTGACCGGTCGCGGCGGTCATGCCGCACAGCCCCACATGGCCATCGACCCCGTCGTCGGCGCCTGCGCACTCGTGCAGGCCTGGCAGGGCATCGTGGCGCGCAATGTCGATCCGCTGGAAGCGGGCGTGCTGTCGGTCACGCAGATCCACGCCGGCAACGCCTGGGCCGTGATTCCAGAAGACGTCGTGCTGCGCGGCACCGTGCGCAGTTTCAAACCCGAGGTGCAGGCGCTGATCGAACGGCGCATGCGCGAGATTGGCGAGGGCTATGCGGCCGCGCACGGCTGCACCTTCAGCTGGCGCTACGAGCACCGCTTTCCGCCGACGATCAACAGCGCCGCCGAAACCCGTTTTGCCGCCACCTCCGCCGCCGCCCTCGTCGGCGCCGATCGCGTCGTGCACGACGCGGCGCCGAGCATGGGCTCGGAGGATTTCGGCTGGATGCTGCAGGTGCAGCGCGGTTGTTATGCGTGGCTCGGCAGCGCCGGCACACCCGGCGGGCTGCTGCACAATCCGTACTACGACTTCAACGACGAGGTCATCCCGCTCGGCGCCAGTTACTGGGTGCGCGTGGCCCGCGATTTCCTGTCCAGCCCGGCCCTTTGATCCCGCTCTCCCGGTCCTCGCCTCAAGTAAGCCGGCCCCGCGACCGTTACTGGTAGGTCGCGCGCGCCGTCAGGTCGCTCGCTGATGTCCTACGATGAGACGGGCTCCAAGCCCCGGGCACATCGCGGGCGACGACAGGCACACACACTTGGGAGTGACACGCATGGGCAAGAACACAGCGGTGACGCTGGACCATTTCATGGATGGTCTCAGGAAGCGCAACCCGGGCCAGACCGAATTCCATCAGGCCGTCTACGAAGTCTCCAAACCGATCTTCGACTTCATCGTCGACAAACCCCTCTATCACGAATACCAGATCATGCGCCGGATCGCGGAACCCGACCGCGTGGTGTCATTCCGGGTTTGCTGGGAAGATGACGAAGGCAATATCCGCGTCAATCGCGGCTGGCGCATCCAGAACAACAATGCCATCGGCCCCTACAAGGGCGGCATCCGCTTTCATCCGAGTGTCAACGAGTCGATCCTCAAGTTCCTCGCCTTCGAGCAGACCTTCAAGAACAGCCTGACGGGGCTGCCGATGGGCGGCGGCAAGGGCGGTGCGAACTTCAACCCGAAGGGCAAGTCGGACCACGAGGTCATGCGCTTCTGCCAGTCGTTCATGACCGAACTCTATCGCCACATCGGCGACGACATCGACGTGCCGGCCGGCGACATCGGCGTCGGCGCCCGCGAGATCGGCTACATGTTCGGGCAGTGGAAACGCATCACGCGCCAGCACACGGGCGTGCTGACCGGCAAGGGCCTCGAGTACGGCGGCAGCCTGATTCGCACCGAGGCCACCGGCTACGGCGCGACCTACTTCATGCAGAACATGCTCGCGCACCGCAAGGATGCGATCGACGGCAAGATCTGCGTGGTGTCGGGTTCCGGCAACGTCGCGCAGTACGCAGTCGAGAAGATCACGCAGCTCGGCGGCAAAGTGGTCACGATGTCCGATTCCGACGGCTACATCCACGATCCCGAAGGCTTCACCCAGGAGAAGCTCGACTGGGTCAAGGCGCTCAAGAACGAGAAGCGCGGCCGCATCGAGGAATACGCGAAGAAATTCAAGAAAGCGAAATACCATGCAGGCAAGCGCCCGTGGGGCGTGCCCTGCCAGCTCGCCTTCCCGTGCGCGACGCAGAACGAAATCCTGCTCGAGGACGCGAAGACGCTGTTGAAGAACGGCTGCATCGGCGTCTCCGAAGGCGCGAACATGCCGACGGTCATCGAGGGCATCGACGCGTTTCTCGACGCCCGCATCCTGTTCGGTCCCGCCAAGGCAGCCAACGCCGGCGGCGTCGGCGTGTCGGGCCTCGAGATGAGCCAGAACAGCGCGAAGATCTCGTGGAAGGAAGAAGAGCTGCAGCGCCTGCTGACGGACATCATGAAGGACATCCACGCCAGCTGCGTCGAATACGGGCAGACGAAAGACAAGAAGTTCGTCGACTACGTGCGCGGCGCGAACATCGCCGGCTTCGTCAAGGTCGCCGACGCGATGCTGGCGTACGGCGTGGTTTGAATTCGATCTAAATTGCTGAGCGCAAATACGCTCCGGTCGTAGGTTGGGCTTCCTGCGTCAGCCCAACCTACCACGGGAGCGCAATGACGCTCAGCTGTTCAGACACGGAGACATGGAGGACACGGAGAAAGAAAAATTGGATAATCGGGTCTGGTTGATTTCTCCGTGTTCTCCGTGGCTGGACTGGCATTCAAGCGGCACTTGCCGCCGGGGTGAGGCATGCACCGCATCGAGTTCTTCTTCGACTGTTCCAGCCCCTGGACCTATCTCGCGTTCGAACAGGCCCTGAGCCTGTTCCCGCCGACCGTCGCTGAGCTCGTCTGGAAGCCGATTCTCGTCGGCGGCGTGTTCAATACCGTCAATCCCAGCGTCTATGCCGCGCGCGAGCAGCCCGTGCCGGCGAAAGCCGCGTATGCGCGCAAGGATTTGCAGGACTGGGCGGCCTATCAGGGCCTGACGATAGGCCAGCCGCCGGTGTTTCCGGTCAACAGCGTCAAAGCGATGCGCGGCGCCTTCGTCGCGCTCGAGCACGGCTGCCTCGTGCCGTACGCGCGCGCCGTGTTCCAGCTGTACTGGTCGGCGCTTGCCGACATCTCGCGCGACGACGTGCTGGCCGAAGCCGTGGCGACCGCCGGACTCGATCGCACCGACTTCTTCACGCGTATTGCACAGACCGGTTACAAGGACCATCTGCGTCAGACCACCGACGAATTGATCGCGCGCGGCGGCTTCGGTTCGCCCACGCTGTTCCTCGATGGCAGCGACATGTACTTCGGCAATGACCGTCTCGTGTTGCTGCAACATCGTCTGACGCGCGCCTGATCCGCGCCGGCGATCCGCCTGTTCACGCAAGAGGGAGACTGACGATGGCCGAACGCACGCTGTCCTGCTGTATCACGTTCGACTTCGATGCGATGTCATCGTGGATCGGCAGCCTGAAGACCAGCAATCCGAGCATGATTTCGCGCGGGCAGTTCGGTGCCGTCGCCCTGCCGCGCATCCTGCGCCTGCTCGACGAACGCGGTATCCGCGCGACGTTCGCGGTCCCGGGCCACACGGCGTATGCCTACCCGCGGCTCATCGATCAAATCTGCGATGGCGGGCATGAGATCTGCCACCACGGCTGGGTCCACGAAAACCCCGCCGCCTTCGATGAAGCCGGCGAGCGGCGCGTGCTCGAACTGGGGCTCGAGGCCCTGGACCGCGTGGCCGGCGTGCGGCCGCTCGGCTATCGGTCACCGGCCTGGGACTTCAGTCCGCGCACGGTCGACCTGTTGCTCGAGTACGGCTTCCAGTACGACTCGAGCTGCATGGGACACGACTTCTACCCGTACTACCTGCGCAGCGGCGACCGCTGGTCGCTCGATCGCGCGTATCACTTCGGCACCACGGTCGACCTCATCGAACTGCCGGTGACCTGGCTGCTCGACGATTTTCCGCCGACCGAATTCGTGCTCGGCATGAATACCGGGCTGCAGGCACCGTCAACGCTCGAAGAAAGTTGGCGCGCCGACTTCGACTTCGCGTATCGCGACTGCAAAGGTGGCGCGTTCGTGTTGACGCTGCATCCGCAAACGATCGGTCGCGGACGCTACTTTCTGCTGCTCGAGCGGCTGCTCGACTACTATGCAGGCCACGCTGGCGTGGTGTTCGAATCAATGGGCGACTATGTGACCCGCTGGGCCACGGACTACCCGCTCACCGACTGGGTGGCGGCCAACCCGGATCTGACCGGGGCGCACGCGATCGAACCGTGAACAGCTGAGCTCAGGAATCGATCGCGTTGGTTGCGATGAAAGTGCACGCCCGGCGCTCTTTGGTGGCCCGGTGGCAGCATGAAACCCGGGTTGCCGCCGCCCTCAGGCGACGGCAACGCAGCGCGAGCATGACCTCCCGTAGCCCGGATGAAGCGCAGCGCAATCCGGGATCGCGGCGGCGCCGCCGCTCATCCCCGGCACCCGCGACAGGGGGTCGGGCTGCCGCGGTTCAACGCCGAGCAAACACCCGGTCCCGGATTCCGCGATGCTGCATCCGGGCTACGTCAGGCTGTACCGAGCTTTCATGATCTCGGGTGAGGCCGGTGCCTCATGGCCGGCTGACGTCTGCGTCAGCCCGACGACCGGAATGAATTCGCAAGCAGCGGTACGGCGGGCCGGTGAAAAACCACTGAGGCGAGTAAACCAGTGCGGGGCGCAAGGCTGCGTTGCCCGTCGACCCTCAATCGACTTCGCGCCTCGTATCGCGTACGTCCTTGCGGAGCACGGCCCGCCAGCGCGTCGACGCGTCAATACGTTCTCGGCGTATTCAGCACCGCCGTGACGAGCTTCACCTGATTCGTGCAGTTCGTCTTCTGGAAGATGTGCGCGAGATGGGCGCGCACGGTATGAATCGCCAGATTGCGCTGCTCGGCGATTTCCTTCGGCGCCTTGCCGCAGACCAGCAGCGCCAGGACGCGTGATTCGGCATCGGTGAGGCGGTGGCGCGCTGCGAACGCCCGGATCGCGTCTGCACGCGAACGCTTTTCGGTGAGCGGCAGCACCGCATAAGCCGCGCGCGGAAACCAGCAGAACAGCGACTGGGTCGACGCCGCGGGCCGCAACGGAATGATCTGCAGGGCGGGCACGTCGGGTTCCACGGCGGGCAGCAACACGATGGAGCCGGTCAACGCATCGAACTGGCTGAGCACGCTCGTCATGCCATCCCCGCGGCACAACTCGCCATCGCGCACGCCGATGCCGCGGTACTGCTGTGGCAGCGACTGCGCGGCCGCATTGCTGTACAACACGCGACCACCGCGGCTCAGGATGAAGACGGGCTGTTCGATCTGCGCCAACCACTGCTCGTTGGTATCGCCGAGCAGGCCCCGGCTGCGCAGTTTCCAGTGTGCGGTCAGGGCCTGCTGCAGGTCGGGCACGAGCGCGGCCAGCCGCTGTTCGTCGGCGCACTCGAAGTGTTCGCCACCGGGCGGGCGCCAGAACACCAGATGCGTCCGCGGGCCCAGGGCTTCGCTCTGCTCATCGGTCAGGATGCCGCCCATCGCGTGACGCAGCCCGTAGGGGCGCATGAAATCGTTGTAGAACTCGGACTGCAGCAGCGTCGGCTCCGCGACGAGCGTGGTCGAGTTCACGACACTGCCGGCGACGAGTGCGCCGCGCTCGCGCGCGGCCTGCAGCAGTAGATCGCATTGGTGATAGTACTGTCGGTAGCGGGCATTCATGTCCGCGCCGACTTCATAGGTGTAACCGAAAGAGCGTGGACCGGTCTGCTCGAGGGCTGAGAACAGGTAAGCGCCTGTCGCGCCGAGGTACTGCGCCATGTGCTCGATGACCGACGGCCAGCGGCTCTCGTCGAGCGTCGTCTGGTGGATCGCGCGCGTCAATGCCCCAGCTTCCATCACAGCCCCCACCCCTGTTGGCCAGTGTTGTCGGCCCGCTGTGGTCCCGTTCTGTCGGCAGACACTTGCGATCCGCCTGGCAGTCCGTTCCCGCGGGTCTGTCCCTGTCAGGATCCGCCGTGCAATGCAGTTCCCGCCGCATGAAATGCTGAGCGATCACATCAGGATGAACATCATTCAAATTGCTTAGAACGCGGCGGCGAATCGACTTTTTTCAATTCAAAGACCTCACCGAAAACCTTGTAATTATTCAGGAATTTGGTCAGCGCTGATTCTTCACCGCGAGCAGCAGGTCGATCAGCTCCTCCTTCATCAGGTCGACTTTCGCCTGCAGATCGCGCACGCCCATCTCGGCCCGCAGATTGACTTCGTATTCGATGTCGGCACGCACCCGATCCTTCGAATCCTGCCGGTTCTGACTCATCATGATGATGGGCGCCTGCAGCGCGGCAATCGTCGACAGCAACAGGTTCAGGCCGATGAACGGCGGCGGATCGAAGCCGGGAATGCCGAACCACTGCCAGGTATTGAGCCCCATCCACACGACCAGGATCACCCCGAACAGGTTGATGAAGGTCCACGAGCCGCCGATCCGGGCAACTGCATCGGCGACCCGATCGCCGAGCGTGGCTTTCTCTTCGATTACCGCATTCGCATTCGGCGCCATGTGCTCGGCGAGCATCAGATCGGTCCGCCGCAGCCGGCGCGAGAGCACTGCCAGGATGTCCAGCGCCGCCTGGGGCTTCTTGGTGAAGAGCAGCGTCAGGTCATCGCGATCGATGCAGCACGTGCGCGTGCCGACGACGGCAATCGCGCTGGCCGAACGGGGCTCGCTGTCGAACAGCGAGAACTCACCGAAGATTTCGCCGGGCTCCGCGACCCCCACCTGCGCGCGTCGTCCCTCCCGGTCGACGATGAACAATTCGACCCGCCCCGACAGCACGACATGCATCTCGCCGCCCGGATCGCCAAGCCGAAAGACCGTCTGGCCGGCGACGAACTCACGTTCCTCGATGTGCTGGCAGAGCTCGCGCAGTTCTTCCTCGTCGAACAGATTGAACATCTGCACTTCTTTGAGTATCGATGGATCAAAGGCCATGTATCGCTTACCTCGTCGAATGGGCTGGTGGTGCGGGCCGGGACGGCGCACCGCGTCGCAGGTGATGCGGGGACAGCTTACTGGAGCCGATCGGGATTGGAACGGGGCTGGTCGGTGCCCGGGTGTCGCTTGCCCTCATCGGGGGCTGCGCGCCATCGAGGCGGCAGGACGCTGAAGGAAAACCCGGGATCACGCGGCCGGGCGCGGGGCCGAATCGACACCCGACGTGACCCGCTTCGCGTGACCTGCCGCCACAACGCCTGCCCGGGCGCGTGCAGGCCGGCGGCGGTTTGCGCCCCACCGGTGGCGAATCGTCCCCGGCAACTGTTGCCAGGCCAGTTGCCCTGCGCGGCGGATCACCCCGCCACGCGCATCACCGACAGCGCCGTCGGGACCGGCGTGGACAGCATGTCGAGGACCGGACAATGACGATTGACGGCGGCAGTCAGCCGTTCTAGCGCCTCGTCGCTCGCGCTCGAGTCCAGGCGCACCTCGACGCGGATGCGTTCGAAACCGGGACGGATGTGCTCGTCGATCGCGAAGAAACCCCGGAAATCGATGTCGCCCTCGACCGTCACCGCCACCCCGGCCAGCGGGATGCCCAGCGCCGTCGCGAACGCGCGATACGTGATTTCCTGGCAGGTGCCGAGGGCGGCGAGCACCAGTTCGATCGGCGTTGGCCCCGCGTCGGTGCCGCCGATGCCGTGCGGTTCGTCGACGGTCAGGCGGTGTCCGCGGAGTCTGACCTCGGATCGAAAGCGTTCGCCGAGCGTCGACTCGGACTTGAAGGTGCCGCGCGCCTTGACCGGCTCGCGGCGGAACTGGCTGTCGGCAGCGACGATGGCGTCGGCGAGACTCGAACTCATGGGGCCTTCCTTTCTGTCGGACGGTTCAGGTCGATGGCCGGCGCGTACCGGCCCTGCCCCACTGTAGCGTGCGTCAGCAGTGCCGGGCCATGCGTGACCGCGGCGGCCGCCGCGACCGGGATCCGAATCGACCACCTCGTCCGTAACCGGATCGGGGCCTTGCGTGCGACGTCGTACGTCCGCGGCCGCGCTGGCGAAATCGCCGGCGCAGCAGGGGCTTTTGCTAGACTGCAGGCACTCCGATCACGCCACGCCGAGGACCGATTTCGATGCTGCTGAACGATGACCAACTGCTGATTCGCGATACCGCCCGCCGCTTTGCCGCCGAGCACCTCGCGCCCCATGCCGCGGACTGGGACCGCGACGTGACATTCCCGGCCGCGGCGCTACGCGCGCTGGGCGAACTGGGCTTTCTCGGCATGCTGGTGCCGCCGGAATGGGATGGCGCGGGCATGGACCACGTCGCGCTGGCGGTGGCGATCGAGGAAATCGCGGCCGGCGACGGCGCGACGTCGACGATCATGAGCGTGCAGAACTCGGTCGTGTGCATGCCGCTGCTGAAATACGGCACCGAGGCGCAGAAGGAACGTTACCTGCGCCGCCTCGCCGGCGGCGCGGCGCTCGGTGCGTTCTGCCTGACCGAACCGCACGCCGGATCCGACGCCGCGGCGATCCGCACGCGCGCGACGAAGACCGACGCGGGCTGGGTGCTGAACGGCACCAAACAGTTCATCACCTCCGGCAAGCATGCCGAACTCGCGATAGTCTTCGCCGTCACCGATCCGGCCGCCGGCAAGCGCGGCATCAGCGCCTTCCTGGTGCCGACGGACAATCCCGGCTATCGCGTTGCGCGCGTCGAGTCCAAGCTCGGCCAGCGCGCCTCGGACACGGCCCAGATCGATTTCGACCAGTGCGAGATTCCTGCCGACCACATGCTGGGCGGCCCCGGCGAGGGCTACCGCATTGCGCTGTCGAATCTCGAAGGCGGCCGCATCGGCATCGCGGCGCAGGCGATCGGCATGGCGCGCGCGGCACTGGCCGCGGCGATACGCTACGCCGGCGAGCGCACCGCGTTCGGCGTGCCGCTGA
Organism: Gammaproteobacteria bacterium Ga0077536; assembly: GCA_001464935.1. Lineage (GTDB taxonomy): Bacteria > Pseudomonadota > Gammaproteobacteria. The sequence continues at coordinate 4,480 of LNEL01000064.1, read as the reverse complement.
CGGAGCACCAGGCCGTGTCGTTCCGGCTCGCCGACATGGCGACGAAGATCGAAGTCGCGCGCCAGATGGTGCTGCACGCGGCGAGCCTGCGCGACGCCGGCCGGCCCTGCCTGCGCGAGGCGTCGATGGCGAAACTGTTTGCGTCGGAGATGGCCGAGCAGGTGTGCTCGGATGCGATCCAGGTGCACGGCGGCTACGGCTATGTCGCGGACTTCCCGGTCGAGCGGATTTATCGCGACGTACGGGTGTGCCAGATCTACGAAGGCACCAGCGACGTGCAGCGGCTGGTGATTGCGCGACAGCTCGAAGCGGGCTGACGCAATGCCCGACGGGCCGCGGCGACGCGGCCCGTCGGGCGAACGGGATCAGGCGTAGTAGCGTTCGCCCTTCGCCGCCCTGGCCTTCAGCGCGGCCGACGGCGCGAAGCGTGGGCCGTAGGCCTGCGCCAGGCGCTCGCATTCGGCGACGAAGGCCTCGATGCCGACCGTATCGATGAACGACAGCGTACCGCCTGTCCACGCCGGAAATCCCCAGCCGAGGATCGAACCGAGGTCGCCGTCGACCGGATTCGTCAGCACGCCCTCTTCCATGCAGCGCGCCGTCTCCAGCGCCTGGATGTAGAGCAGGCGCTTCTTCACTTCCTCGACGTCCGGCTGTGTCGCCGCCAGCGGGAAGTGTTCGCCGAGCCCGGCCCACAGCCGCTTCTTCGCATTCGCCGGATACTCGTAGAAGCCCTGGCCGTAGCGTTTGCCGAGGCGTTTCAGGTCTTCGACCATCTTGCGCATCACCGGCCAGCCCGACACCGGCGTATACGCACTGCCGAGATCCTGCTCCGCCTGTTTCGTCACGTGGTAGGCGAGTTCGACGGTCACCTCGTCGAGCACCGCGAGCGGGCCGACCGGCATGCCGGCGAACTTCGCGGCGTTCTCGATCAGCGCCGGTTTCACGCCTTCGCCGAGCAAGGTCATGCCCTCGTTGGTGAAGGTGCCGAACACGCGGCTGGTGTAGAAGCCACGGCCGTCATTGACGACAATCGGCGTCTTCTTCATCTGGATCACGTAGTCGAGCGCGCGGGCGAGCGTCGCGGGCGAGGTCTCCCTGCCCTTGATGATCTCCACCAGCGGCATCTTCTCGGCCGGCGAAAAGAAGTGCACGCCGATGAAATCCTGCGGACGCGAGAACGCGCCGGCGAGGCCCGTGATCGGCAACGTCGAGGTGTTGCTCGCGAACACGGCGGTCTTCGGCAGCACCGCTTCGGTCTTGCGCGTGACGTCGGCCTTGATCGCCCGATCCTCGAACACCGCTTCGACGACGAAGTCACAGTCCTTCAACTCGGCATAGTCCGTCGTCGGCTGGATGCGCGCGAGCAGGGCCGCAGCCTTCTCCGGCGTGGTACGTCCCCGTTCGAGATCCTTCGCCAGGAGCTTCTCGCTGTACTGCTTGCCGAGTTGCGCCTTCTCGAGCGTCGAATCGAGCAGCCTGACGGTAATTCCGGCGCGCGCCGAGATGTAGGCGATGCCGGCGCCCATCATGCCGGCGCCCAGCATCGCGAGTGTCTTGACTTCGGATTTCGGCACGCCCTCAGGCCGGCCCGCGCCCTTCTCCGCCGCGCCCTTGTTGACGAACAGCGTACGGATCATGTTGCGCGCCACGGGATTCAGCAGCAGCGTCGCGAGATAGCGCGACTCGACCTTGAGCCCCATGTCGATCGGCAGCTGGGTGCCTTCGTAGACCGAGGACAGGATCGCCATCGGCGCCGGGTAGTTGTGCAGCGTGCGCTTGGACACCAGCGCAGCACCGCCCATGAAGGTCTGCGCGGCCGCCGGATGCATGCCGCCGGCGCCGCCGGGCACCTTGAAGTGCTTCTCATCCCACGGGTTGTTCGCCTTGCCGCCGTTGGTGATGTATTCCTTCGCGGCGGCAATCAGCGTGTCGGCCGGCACCACGCGGTCGACGATCTTCTTCGCCGCGGCGTCCTTGACCGTCAGGTGCGTGCCCTCGACGATCAGCTGCAGCGCATCGCGCACGCCGATCATGCGCGGCAGGCGCTGCGTGCCCCCGGCGCCGGGCAGCAGCCCGACGAGCACTTCGGGCAGGCCGATGCGCGTGTGCGGATTGTCGGCCGCGACGCGGTGATGGCAGGCCAGCGCGAGTTCGAGGCCACCGCCGAGCGCGGTGCCGTTGATCGCGGCGACGCACGGTTTGCCGCAGGTTTCGAGCTTGCGGAAGATTTCATTCAAAGGGGCGGCGAAGGCCCAGGCATCGGCCGGCGTCCGGATGCTGAACACGGATTTCAGAATCCATTTCAGATCGGCACCGGCCATGAAGTCGGCCTTCGCCGACGTGAACACTGCGCCATTGATCTGCGGGTTCCCCGCGATCTGCGCGACGATTTGCGTGAGCTCGACGCCGAACTCGGCGGTCAGCACGTTCATCGGCCGGCCCAGGACGTCGATCGTCACCAGCGCGATACCGTCGTCACCGACGGTCATGGTCAGACATTGGTTCATAGGTTTCCCCTGCGGGTCGCGCCGCCGGTCATGGCCGGCGGCTGCCTCGATGTTGTGACGCCGCGATCGCGACTCAGTGGATGCGTTCGATGATCGTCGCCGTGCCCATGCCGGCGCCGACGCACAGATTGATCAGCGCCGTGCCGAGCCCGCGCCGCTCGAGTTCGTCGAGCACTGTGCCGAAGATCATGGCGCCCGTCGCGCCGAGCGGATGGCCCATCGCGATGGCACCGCCGTTGACGTTGATCCGGTCGTGCGCGATGTTCATCTGCTCCATGTACAACAACACGACAGACGCAAATGCCTCGTTCAGTTCGAACAGGTCGATGTCCGACGCCTGCATGCCCGCGCGGGCGAGCGCCTTGCGCGCCGACGGCGTCGGGCCGGTCAGCATGATCGTAGGCTCCGATCCGATCGAGGTGAACGCGCGGATGCGCGCGCGGGGTTTGAGGCCCAGGCGCTCGCCGATTTCCTTCGAGCCGAGCAGGACGCCGGCGGCGCCGTCGACGATGCCGCTCGAGTTGCCCCCGGTGTGCACGTGATCGATCTGTTCGACATCCGGATAGCGCTGCAGCGCCACCGCATCGAAGCCGTAGTCCTCGCCGAGCTGGGTGAACGCGGCCTTCAGCGCGCCGAGTTCCTCGAGCGTGGTGCCGGGGCGCATGTGTTCGTCGCGCTCGAGCGCAATCTGGCCCAGCTGATCGCGCACGGGGATGACGGAACGTGAGAACCAGCCCTGGCTCCACGCATGGCCGGCGCGGCGCTGGCTCTCGCACGCATAGGCATCGACGTCGTGGCGCGAGAAGCCGTGACGCGTCGCGATCAGATCGGCGCCGATGCCCTGCGGCGCGAAGTAGGTCTTGAAGGCGACCGCCGGATCGGTGGCCCACGCGCCACCGTCGGAGCCCATCGGCACGCGCGACATCGATTCGACGCCGCCACCGATCGTCAGATCGGCCTGGCCGGCCATGATCAGCGCCGCGGCGGTGTTCACCGCCTCGAGGCCCGAGGCGCAGAAACGGTTCAACTGCTTGCCCGGCACGTTCTGGGCGTAGTCGGCGACGAGCGCCGCGACGCGGGGAATCACCGCGCCCTGTTCGCCGACCGGAGACACACAGCCGAAGACGATGTCGTCGACGAGGGCGGTATCGAGATGGTTGCGATCGCGGAGCGCACCGAGCACCTGCGCGGAGAGCTGGATCGGGGTGATGTCGTGCAGGCCGCCGTTGGGCTTGCCTTTGCCGCGTGGGGTACGGACGCAGTCGTAAACAAAGGCGTCGGTCATCTGAGCTTCCTCCAGGATGGGCCCGGCCGGCCGGCCGTCGGCATTGGACGGTCATTATAGGGGTAAACTGGGAGGTCACAGCCCAACCAGGAAGTCCGCATGACGACGCCAGCCATCAGCCGTTTTCCCGTCCCCGACCTCGACAGCCTGCCGGACGACGTCCGGACGCGCATTCTCGCAGTGCAGGAAAAGTCCGGCTTCATCCCGAATGTGTTCCTCGTCCTTGCCCACCGGCCGGACGAATTCCGCGCCTTCATGGCCTATCACGATGCGCTGATGGACAAGCCGGGCGGCCTGTCCAAGGCCGATCGCGAAATGATTGTCGTGACCACCAGCAGCGCGAACCAGTGCCAGTACTGCGTGATCGCGCACGGCGCGATCCTGCGCATCCGTGCCAAGAATCCGCTGCTGGCCGACCAGGTCGCGATCAATCACCTCAAGGCCGACATCACGCCGCGCCAGCGCGCGATGCTCGACTTCGCGATGAAAGTGTCGTTCGAAGCCTATGCCGTCGATGACGACGACTTCGAGACGCTCGAAGCACATGGCTTCAGCCGCGAAGACGTGTGGGACATTGCCGCGATCGTGGCGTTCTTCGGCATGTCGAACCGCATGGCGAACTTCACCGGGATGCGCCCGAACGACGAGTTCTACACGATGGGCCGGTCGTAGGTCCTGAGCGTCG
>LNEL01000063.1 GCA_001464935.1 Gammaproteobacteria bacterium Ga0077536 | reverse complement strand
GCCGTCACCGGGAATCACACGTGCAGGTCGCTGACCTGCAGGCCCTCGCGGGAAGCGAGCGCGACGAGCCGGATCTGCATCGGCTGCGTGCGCCGCACGTTGCTCGCGATGCTGATCAGATGAGTTGAACTCCACACTGCCTCGACTTCGCACGCCATGCCGGCGTGCGCGCCATAGCGCGCGAGATCGGGACGGACGATGCGGTGCTCGAAATCGAGCACTCGCGCAAGCGCCTCGTCCATGCGCAGGTTCGACACGCCGTCGATGCTGACGATCTCGCCGTTGTCGGTGGCCGCCAGTTTGTCTTCGAGCAGATGCCGCATCTTGCGCTGCGCATCCTGGCTGCGCATCGCATCGGTGGGATCTGAAATCAGGATCCGCGGCCCGCGCCAGGGTTCGAGCTGACATTGCCAGATGCCGCTGAGCGCGCAGTTCGACGGGACGAGCCTGAACAGGCCCGCCATGTCCTGCTCGGCGTGCTGCCCGGTGCCGCACGCGAAACGGGTGATGCGAAAATCGGTCTGCGGCTGGGCGCGCGCGTGTTCGATGAACAGATCGACGTAGCGCTTGATGACATCGATAGGCAGCAACTCCAGTTTGCTGCTGCGATAGGGAATTGCATAACTCACGCCGACTGGACCGTTCCAGCGCCCCTCTTCCGCACCGAAATGCCTGACCGCGAACGCGGCGTTGGCCTCCCGATGCAGGCCCGCCACATTGCTGCCGAAGACGAGCGTCAGCGTTCGCCCGTCCTTCCCTGTGTGCAACTCCAAAACGCCCTCTCCCTGTCTGCCTTCAGGCACGCAATGCACGCGCCCCGCACCCGACTGGCGAGCGCGGATCCTAGTGGGAATCCCGTGCTTGGGTAATCCCCCCGAATGGACTAAACCAAATGAATCGACAGCGCGGACGATCCCCCGGTTCGAACACTAGGGGCGGGAAACTGAACGGAAGCTAAACGCAGCGCGCGCAAATGTCACAGAGAGTGACGTCATGCGCCGGGAAAAAAAGCCCCGCCAGCGCAACCGCTGCCGGGGCACAGGTCATAGTCGTGAAGTGCGCCCATCATTCCGCTTGCGGCGCCTGAAGGCGAGGGACTCGCGCCTCACGAAGCAGGGAATTCGCCATTGCGCACGCAGGAAAACGGCCAGTGCGATACCTTCGCTCAATTCGCCAGCACAATGCGGATCGGATTCGTGTACGCGACGAGTCGGCCGCGCTTGGGATCGAGCGCGGTGACGCGCGCGCGAAAATAGGCGCTGCGGCCATCGGCACCGGCCACGAGCGTCTGCGGCGGCTGCCAGTCGAAGGTGTCCGTCGCCGGCGCGAGTTCGCCGCGCGCCACCTGCTCGGGAATGCCGCTCAACCCGTTGCCGATCAGTTCGACCACCAGCGGCAGCGTCAGGTGTTCGGGACTGCGTTCGACCTTGACCCGGAACACCGGCTGCGCGCCGGGCCCGAGCCGCACCGTTTCGCCCGGCGCGGCCGGCAGCGGCAGCGCGGGCTCGGCGACGATGAACCAGAGGTTCGACAGCACGCGGCCATGACCGGCCCAGAACGATCCGGCGCGCAGCGCGCGCAGGATGCCGCGCGCGTCGGGACTGTCGGCGGTCACGATCGTGCGCGAGAAGCGGCACGGGGCGTAATCGTTGCGGTCTTCGTGGAAATCGCTGCTCGCAATCGCGCCCCACACGTTCTGCCCCTGGTCGAGCAACTGATCCCAGGTGCCGCCGGTATCGGCCACCACCGGGTCCCAGCGGTCGACGGGCCGTATCGACGCGCGATACGCGCCGGGCGTGCCGCTGCGCTGGTGGCCAGGGCCGCCCTCGAAGCCGATGAACAGATCGTTGACCTCGCGCCACTGCAGGTAATCCAGCCGGTTCTCGTCCGCCTGCTCGTCCTTGCGACTCGGGTGGTTGTAGATCAACGCGACCTCGCTGCGCGCCGGCGACGCCTGCTCCGCCAGCCAGCGCAGTGCGGCAGCCGGATCGACCGCGTCCTGCATGCCGTCGAAGCCGGCCTTGAAGGCCGGCAGCACACTGCGCTCGAGGCGCGGCTCGACCAGCACCGTCACATGTTCACGGCCGTCGTACGGCGGCATGTTCCATTCGACGCCGGCGAAGAACGTCATCGAGGGGTGGGCCTGGCGCGCGGCGTCGACGGCGGCGAAGTAGTCCTCGTTCGTCGCGGCGACTGCATGATCGGTGTGATCGGTGATCGCGAGCGCGTCGCAGCCGTGCTCTGCCGCGAGCGCGGCGAGTGCCTCGACGCTCAGTGAACCATCCGAGAACTGCGTATGCGTGTGGGTGTCGATCGCGAGCGTACGGCCGGTGAGCGCCCACGGCACACTGACTTCGAACGACGCGACCGGCTCCTTCGTGCAGCCGGCGAGGAACACGGCGCAAAGCGCTGCGAGCGGACGCCAGCCGGCGCCCGGCACGCCGGCCGTCCTGTTCACGGGTCGTCTGGGGCGAGGCTGCATCGCAAGACTCCGTCAGAAATCCGGCCGCGCCGCGCCGAGCGAGTCGAGCCAGATCATCACGACGTTGTCGAGTGGACTGGCGGCACGCAGGTCGAGGCGGAAAAACGTGGTGCCGCGCGGCACATCGTCACGTTCGAGCACGAGGCCGGGCATGCCGCGATAGAACGAATAGCCCGTGTGCGTCAGCGGATAGCGTGACCCGGCCTTGTCGTAGACGATCGCCGCCACGCTGCCCGGCGGCAGGACGCGCGGCAGTTCTTCGACGACGCGACGCCTGTCGATGCCGAGACTGTCCAGGTCGCGCACGTAGAGCAGCAGGCGCGGGTTACCGGTCTTCGCCGTCAGCGGCTCACGCAGTTCGACCGCGGCCCAGTCGGTGCCGATGTCGAGCGGACGCCCGTTGATGCCGAGGCTGTCGAGCGCGAGCCCGCCCATCAAGGCGACGATCTGCAACAGCAGGCTCATCGCCCGCGCTCAGCGTCGCGGCCACCGGACAACGGCATGCGGCACGCTGACATCAGCGCGCGAGAAAGGACCGTAACCGCTGCGCGACAGTCTGCTCGGCGCCGTCCGGTGCCGCGAGATCGGCGTCGAGGACCGTGATCGTGACATAGCCCTGCGCGAACAGCGCGGTGTCGGTCCCGGCCTCGCGTGCCGCGGCCTCGTCACTCGTGAAGGCCAGCCTGACCTCGTTGTCGGCGCCGGTCTGCACGTAGTCATAGGTGAACGCGCTATAGCGCCCGTTCTCGGCGAGGCGCACGCCGCGCGGGGCAGCGGCAGGCGCGACCGGATAATTGACGTTCAGGACCGCATCGGCCGGCAGCAGCGGGCCGTTGCCGGCGCTCGCCGCGATATCCCCGACGAGTTGCGCGGTGAACTCGGCCGCGGCCGGTAACGCCGCTGTCGTGCTCGGAAACGGCGCTGGTGTCGCGGCCTTCTCGGCCAGATCCATGCCGACCGACACCGCGATTGCCGGTACGCCGAGGTACTCCGCCATCAGCGCCGCGCCGACCGTGCCGGACACGTTCGCGGTGGCGCCGACGTTGTGGCCGAAATTCGCGCCGGAGACGACCAGGTCAGGCCGCCTGTCGCCGACGATCACCTGCAGCCCGACGGCGACGGCGTCGGCGGGACTGCCGTCGACGGCCCACACCCCCGGTGCCTCTTCGCGATAGCGCACGGGACCGGTCGAGATGCGCCAGCTCGCGCCGCTCTGATTCTCACGCGGCGCGACCATCGTCACGCGGTGGCCGGCAGCGCTCAGCGCCGCCTGCAGGGCCCGGATGCCGGGCGCTTCGAAACCGTCGTCATTGGTCAGCAGGATGTCGAGTTCGCGACCGCCACCGTCCGCCGCTGCCAGCGGCGCGGCCAGGGCCAGCGCGAGGCAGAGCGCGCCCGTCAGCGCGGTCAGTCGAGCACGGACGGTCGTGCGGGAGCGCCGGGCGGCCGCGTGCTGTGCCGGCCCCTTCGCGCGTTCAGGATTCGTCGCCGTCATAGTGGATGATCGCCAGAAACTGGATGGGAACCTTGACCAGGCGTTCGGGCCCGTGCGGGATATCACCCTGGAAGGTCAGCGCGTCACCGGGCTTCAGGCTGTAGACCTGGTTGCCGTGGCGATAGTCGATCTGGCCCTTCAGCATGTAGATGAATTCCATGCCGGGGTGCTGAAAGCGCGGGAACAGTTCGCTCTGGTCGTCGAGCGTGATCAGAAACGGTTCGAAGAGCTTCTTCGGCCCCTGGTCATACGACAGCAGCTCGTAGCTGTGGCCGCGCCTGGTGCCACGTCGCACGACCACCATGCCCTTGCCCTGCGGCACGTGGCGGGCGATGCCGTCCGGGGTATCGTGATCCTTGAACAGGTTCGACAGCGACAGGCCGACGGCCTTGCAGACCCGGGCCAGCGTGTCGAGACTCGGCGTCGCCTGGCCGTTCTCGATGCGGCTCAGCATGCCGCGACTGATCCCGGCGAGTTCCGCGACGTCCTGGATCGTCAGCCGCTGGGCCTGGCGCTGCTTCTTCAGCGCGGCGCCGACGAAACTGCCGAGGCTCACGCCCGAGGCCTGGGCACGTCGCACGGGGGCGTCGACCTGGGTCGTCTGGCGGGGAATCGGGCGGCGGGCACTCGCACTCATGCCTCCCATGCTAATGGATCAGGCGGGGCCTTGGCGTGCCCCGCCCCGTTTGCCGCCCGCGCGCTCGTCAACGGGCAGGCGGGCCACGCCGCACGCGGCGTGCGCGGCCCTGTGTCACCCGCCGCTCAGAACGGCCGGCCGGGTATCCAGCTCGTGCCTGCGATCGGCACGCCCGCCATCGCGGCCGCCTCGACCGTCAACGCCGCGAGGTCTTCGGGTTCGAGGTTGTGGACATGGGACTTGCCGCAGGCGCGGGCGATGATCTGCGTTTCCATCGTCAACGTGCGCAGGTAGTTCGCGAGACGCCGGCCACCGAGCACCGGATCGAGTCGGGCCGCGAGCTCGTCGTTCTGCGTCGTGATGCCGGCGGGATCGTTGCCGGCCTGCCAGTCGTCGTAATAGCCCGCACCGCTGCCAATGGCCTTGTACTGCTCGTCGAGCGCCGGGCTGTTGTCACCGAGCGCGATCAGCGCCGCGACCCCTATCGACACCGCATCCGCGCCCATCGCCAGCGCCTTGGCGACGTCGGCACCGGTGCGGATGCCGCCCGAGACGATCAACTGCACCTTGCGATGCATGTCGAGTTCGGTCAGGGCCTCGACCGCCTGGCGCACCGCCGCCAGCGTCGGGATGCCGACGTGTTCGATGAAGACCGTCTGCGTGGCGGCCGTACCGCCCTGCATGCCGTCGACGACGATCACGTCAGCCCCCGATTTGACGGCGAGCATCGTGTCGTAATACGTGCGGCTCGCGCCGACCTTGATGTAGATCGGTTTTTCCCAGTCGGTGATCTCGCGCAGTTCGCGAATCTTGATCTCGAGATCGTCCGGCCCGGTCCAGTCCGGATGCCGGCACGCGCTGCGCTGATCGATGTTCGGCGGCAGGTCCCGCATCGCGGCGACGCGGGGACTGATCTTCTGGCCGAGCAGCATGCCGCCGCCACCCGGTTTCGCGCCCTGCCCGAGCACGATTTCGATCGCATCGGCCTTGCGCAGATCGTCCGGGTTCATGCCGTAGCGCGACGGCAGCAGCTGGTAGACGAGCGTCTTCGACGACTGCCGCTCCTCGGGCGTCATGCCGCCATCGCCGGTCGTCGTGCTGGTGCCGACCGCCGTCGCGCCGCGGCCGAGCGCTTCCTTCGCCTGCGCCGACAGCGAACCGAAGCTCATGCCGGCGACGGTGATCGGGATCTTCAGCTCGATCGGCTTCTTCGCGTAGCGCGTGCCGAGCGTGACATTCGTGTCGCAGCGCTCGCGGTAGCCCTCGAGCGGGTAGCGCGACATCGACGCGCCGAGGAACACGAGGTCGTCGAAATGCGGCAGGCGGCGCTTCGCGCCCCAGCCGCGGATGTCATAGATGCCTTCGGTGGCGGCGCGCTGGATTTCGTGAATGACGTCGCGATCGAACAGGGCCGATTCGATCAGTCCGGGGGGCTTGCCGTGCATGGGTGTCTCCTCAGTAAGCGTCGGCGTGATCGATGTTGAAGTGATAGAGCCTGCGCGCCGAACCGAAGCGCCGGAACTCACCCGGGTCGAGGTCGACCGCCGCTTCGCGCAGCAGGATGCCGAGCGATGCGCGATGTTCGGCGGTCATTTCCTTTTCTTCGCAGTCGGCGCCCAGATCGGCGAGCTTGCCGCGCACGTAGAGCTCGGCTTCGTAGATGGAATCGCCGAGCGCCGCGCCCGCGTCACCGCAGACGACGAGCCGGCCCTTCTGCGCCATGAATGCCGACATGTGGCCGACCGAGCCGTGCACGACGATGTCGACGCCTTTCATCGAAATGCCGCAGCGCGCGGACGCGTCGCCTTCGATCACGACCAGCCCGCCGCGCCCGGTGGCCGCCGCGGACTGGCTCGCGTTGCCCTTGACGCGGACGCACCCGGACATGATGTTCTCGGCGAGCCCCGTCGCGGCATTGCCGTGCACCGTCACCACCGCATGCTTGTTCATGCCGGCGCAGTAATAGCCGACGTGGCCATGAATCTCGACCTGCACGGCCGCATCGATACCCACGGCCAGCGCGTGATCGCCCATCGCGTTGACGACCTTGAAACGCGACGGCGTACCGCCCGCCACGTCGTGCAGGGCCTGGTTGAGTTCGCGCACCGTGTGCGTGGAGAGATCGAACACTCGTTCGGCAGTCATGTCATCGCCTTTTCTTAACTGTCGTGATGGAACGCGCTCAGCTGGCCTTCGCCAGCGGGCCGCTGCCGAGCTGGCGACCGGCCGCGCCAGATCCTTCCCACACGTAAACGGTCGCCGGTTCCGGCTCCCACAGACGCGCGCTGGCGACACCCGGCAGGCGCGCAATCGCGCGGTATTCCGACGCCATCGCCACCCAGTCGTCGGTTTCCGCCATCACCGCCGGCTTGCAGGCAATCGGATCCCGCAGCACCGCGAAACCGTCGCTGGTGCCGATGGTGAAGGTATAGAAGCCGTCGAGCTCGGTCAGCGCATTGCGCAAGGCCTGTTCGAGGCTCGCGCCCTGACGCATCTGGATGTCGAAGAACTGCGCCGCGACTTCGGAGTCGTTCTCGGTGTGGAACACTGCGCCGGCCTTTTCGAGCTTGCGCCGCAGACGATTGTGGTTCGACAGGGAGCCGTTGTGCACGAGGCACAGATCGCTGCCGGTCGAAAACGGGTGCGAACCCGCGGTCGTCACCGCGCTCTCGGTCGCCATGCGCGTGTGGCCGATCAGGTGACTGCCGCGCATCGCCTTCAGCCCGAAACTGTTCGCCACTTCGCCCGGCAAACCGACTTCCTTGTAAATCTCGATGTGCTGACCCGCGCTGACGACCGCGACCGCCGGCAGGGCTTCGTGCAGGTACTGGCGCACCGCCCCTTCGGCAGCGGCGAGCTTCAGCAGGCAGTGCGTGTGGATGCGCCGGTAGTCGACGTCGGCCTTGAAGCGCTCGGTCAGCAGCGCTGCGACATGCGACCAGTCGAAATCGGGCGCCGCGTGCTGCAGCACGAGCTTCACGGTGCCCGCCGGCACCGGATCGCGATAGATCGCGAAGCCCGTGCTGTCGGGGCCGCGCTGCGTCATCTCGAGCAGCATCGGCTCGAACAGTTCGCCGAGCTTCGATTCGAGCGCGCGATTCTTCAAAAACAGGCCGACGATTCCGCACATGGCAGATCTCCTCAAAAGAATTCGAGATAGCGATTGACTTCCCAGTCCGACACATGGCGTGAGTACTCGATCCATTCCATGCGCTTGAGCCGCGTGAACTCGGCCACCAGCGCGCCGCCGAGCTTCTCGCCGAACAGCGGATCGGCGTCGAGCGCATCGAGCGCAGCGCCCAGGTTCTGCGGCAGCACGCCGATGCCACGTGCCTTCAGTTCGGCCGGGGACAGGTCGTAGAGGTTCATGTTCTGCGGCGCGCCCGGGTCGAGCTTGCGCGCGACGCCGTCCATGCCGGCCGCGATCACCGCCGCCGCCGCGAGATACGGGTTGCAGCTCGGATCGGCCAGTCGCATCTCGAGACGCCCGTAAGGAATGCGGACCATCGTCGTGCGATTGTTGTCGCCGTAGGAGATATAGGCCGGCGCCCACGTCGCGCCCGACAGCGCTTCGCCGACCACCAGGCGTTTGTACGAGTTGACGCTCGGCGCGAGCAGCGCGGTCAGCGCCGGCGCATGGGCGAGCAGCCCGCCGACGAAGTGATAGCCGAGCTTGCTCAAGCCCAGGCCCTGCTTGTCCTTCGCGTCGTGAAAAACGTTCGTGCCGGCGCTGTCGGCCAGCGACAGGTGCATGTGCATGCCGCTGCCGGTGCGATGACGGAAGGGCTTCGGCATGAACGTGCAGATGAGCCCCAGTTCCTTCGCGATTTCGCCGGCCGCCATGCGGAAGAACACGAAGCGATCGGCCGCCGTCAGCGCATCGCTGTAGGTGTAATTGATCTCGAACTGGCCGTTCGCGTCTTCGTGATCGATCTGGTAGACGTCGATGCCGACGGCGAGCAGCGCGGCGACGAGCCGCTCGAGCATTTCGCGGTTGCGCGACAGCCCCTTGTAGTCATAGCACGGCTTCTCCAGCGTGTCGCCGGCGTCGGCCGGCGAGATCGAGCCGTCGGCGTGGCGCTGCAGGATCATGAACTCGGGTTCGATGCCGATGTTGACCGTCCAGCCCTTCGCGCGCGCGGCCTCGACCTGCTGGCGCAGCACGTAGCGCGTATCGAACGGATGCGGCTTGCCCTTGACGCGACCGTCGCAGACGATGCGCGCGTAGCCGGGCTGCCAGGGCACGAGCGACAGCGTGTCGAGATCGCCGACCGCCATGTACTCGGCCTCGTGTGGTGCCAGGCCCATGCCCCACACCGCGAAGCCCGCAAAGCCGGCGCCACCGGTCAGAATGTCCTCGAAATGGGCCACCGGCACCGACTTCGTCTTGGCGACGCCGTGGATGTCGACGAACTGCGCCAGCACATAGCTGACGCTGTTGTCCTTGAGGAATTTCTGCGCCTGCTTGAGATTCATCGATCAGCCCCCTGCTGCGGTTCTTTGGATGGCGAAATAGTCGTCGTAGCCGGCCAGTTCGCCGTGACGGCGACGCACGGCGTCGAGCACGCAGGCGCCGAGGAACTCGCCGTCGGCCGGTGCGGCGAGCACGCGGTAGTGGCCGGCGCGCGGGCGCCACAAGCCCACTTCGACGCCGAACAGTTGCGTCGGGATCCAGCACGTGGCGTCGAACTGCGCGAGGTCGGTCGGGCAGCCTTCGGCGAGCAGGTCTTCGACGTCCTGCGTCCCGCTGCCACCGCCGAGTGCGAAATCGACGCTGTCGTAGGTGAGCGCACAGGCCGCGCCGCGGAGCGTGGCGGACAGATCCGCACCGTCACCCGCCGACACGAGGTACTGGCGCGGCGCGCGGCACGCCATGTAGCCGCCACCCGCGAGCGGCCCGATGCGCATCAGCGCCGGCACGTCGAGACCGGCCCCGGTCAGTGCGTCGTGCGCCCCGCCACCGACCAGCAGCAGTTTGCGCAGCGGCGTGAGATCCGCGACATACAGCGCCCCTGGCGCGGCGCCGAGCGCAGTGCCCGTCTCCATGCCGCCAACGGCGGCGATCACGGCGCCGGCGGCGCGATAGGCATGCAGCAGCGGTGCGGTCGCGTTCATGACGCCACCGCTGGCGCCACACGCTGGCGTTCGTTGTCGCGGTCGTAGAACGGCGTGGGCACGACGCGCGCGGTGACCAGCCGCCCGCCGCCGACGCGGATGCTCAGGCTCGTTGGCAAGCTGACGACGTCTTCGAGCACGGCCAGCCCGATGGTCTTGTCGAGCGTAGGGCTGTAGCCGACGCTCGTCACGCGGCCCTTGATGCGGTCGTTGTCAATCACGAGGTGACACTCTTCGATGGGCGCCGACGGATCGCGATGATCGGTGTCGAAGCCGACGATCGCCCGCGTCGCGTGCGCCTTCAGGTATTCGCACGCGGCACGCCCGACGAAGGCCGGTTTCGAGAAGTTCACGAGGCCCCCGAGCGGCGTCTCGAACGGGTGCATCACGCCATCGGTGTCCTGGCCGACGATCAGATGTCCCTTCTCCAGCCGCAGCAGACGCTGCGTGTCGACCCCGAAAGGCAGAATCCGGTGCGGCTCGCCGGCGGCCATGACGCGCGCCCACAGCGCGGGCGCCGCGGCGTACGGCAGATGGATTTCGACGCCGTATTCGCCGACGAAGCCCACGCGCATCAGCCGCACGTCGACCCCGGCCATGCGTCCTTCGCGCACGGCGAGAAACGGCATGGCGCGCAGGTCGAGCCCGCCTTCGAGCAGCGACTCGAGCAGCGGCAGGGCCAGCGGGCCGGCGACATTGATCGCGGCGAGATGACGCGTCAGATCGATCACATCGACATCGAGCGCATAGGCGGCGGCGACCTGCAGCATCAGGCGATAGCTGCCGACCGCATGCGTGGTGCCGGCGGTGACATAGAAGCGCTCCTCGTCGAGACGCGCGGCAACGCCGTCATCGATGATCGTGCCGCGGTGATCGACCATCAGCACGTAGCGGGTCATGCCGATCTTCGTCTTCGACACCGCCGAGGTGTAGCAGAGATCGAGCAGCCGCCCGGCGTCCGGTCCGCGGACCTCGATCTTGCCGAGCGTCGAGACATCGATGAGGCCGATGCGCTCGCGCACCGCGTGGTACTCGGCGACGATCGCCGCACCCGGCTCGCGCCGCTGATACCACTTCGGCCGCTGCCACGCGCCGACCTCGGTCCACACCGCGCCGGCGGCCTGGTGCGCGGCGTTCAGCGCGCTGCTGGCATGTGCGCGCAGGCGACGCCCACCGAGCACGCCCATCGGCACCGGATGATAGAACGGACGCATCGTCGTCGCGCCGACGGTACCCGCGTCGCAACCGAGCGCGGCCGCGAGCACGCGCGCCGCGTTGGGATTCGAATGCTTGCCCTGGCTCGGTCCCATGCCGTTGGTCGTGTAGCGCTTCATCAGTTCAATGCTGTCGAAGCCTTCACGCACGGCGACGCGGAAATCCTCGACCTGGATGTCCTCGTCGAAATCGACGAAGTTCTTGCGCGACGGGTGCTCGACGATCGGCCACGGGTGCGACTGTGCGGCGGCCACCGGCGGACGGGCAACGGCGCCGACCTGGCGGCCGAGACTGTGCAGCACCTCCGCGGCGGCGGCGCGACCGTCCTCGATCTCTGCCTGCAGACCAAAGCGACCGTTGACGCGCCCGGCCGCGAACACGCCCGGTGGAAGCCGGGTCGGACGCGCGTGGCCGAGCGCGGCGTCATAGCTCATCTCGGCGCCCGCCTGCGCGAGCAGCGGCGACGCCGGCGCCCAGCCGACGCTCATCAGCAGGCCGTCGCAGGCGATCGTCTCGCCGCCGTCGCTGCCGGGGCTGCCGGTCGCGGTCACCGTCACGCCGCCGAGCCTGAGGCCGTTGGCCTGCGCGGCCGACACCTGGCTGCGGGGCAGAATCCGGATGCCGCGTGCGCGCGCCTGCGCGACCTGTTCACCACGCTGATCGGGTTCATCGAGATCGACGATCGCCGCGATCTCGAGGCCGGCCGATGCGAGGCCCAGCGCCGCGGCGTACGCATCGGCGTTGCCCGCCAGCACCACCGCGCGGGCGCAGGGCGCCACGGCATAACGGCGCACCAGGCGCTCGGCCGCCGACGCCAGCATCACGCCCGGCAGGTCGTTGTTGTGAAACACGGCCGGCTGCTCGAGGGCACCGGTCGCGACGATGATCGTGCGCGCCTGCACCGTGAGCAGGCCGTCGGGCGTCACCAGCGCCACCGTGCGGTCGGCATAACAGCCGACGGCGCAGGAGCCCGGCAGCACTCGCACCTGCGGGGCATCGCCAAGCACGGCGAGGGCCTCGCGCAGATGTGCCTGCGCATTGCCCGCGGGGTCATGGCCGTAGCCGAGCGTACCGCCGACGGCCGCGTTCTCATCGACGACGATCAGCGACACGCCGTGCTGCGCCAGTTCGCGCGCGGCCGTCAGCCCCGCCGCCCCGCCGCCGATCACCAGCACATCGCAACTGGCGCGACGACTGGTCGCGCGCGTCGATGGATGCCGGGTCGTGATCTCGCCAAGTCCGCTGAACTGGCGGATCAGTTTTTCCCAGAACGGAAACAGCGCGCGCGGCCGATGGAAGGCCTTGTAATAGAAGCCGACGGGCAACAGTGGTGCCAGCGCGCCGATGAAACGCCCGCGATCGCGATCGACACCGCCGCGCGTGTTGACGACGTGATAGCTCGCGCCGCGCGTCGGCGCGGTGACATCGGCGCGGATGTTGATGGCCTCATCGCTGTCGACGAGCACGTTCACATCGTGGTTCGCCGCCGACAGCACGCCGCGTGGCCGGTGATACTTGAAGCTGCGGCCGAGCACCGTGCGTCCGCCAGCGAGCACGGCGCTCGTGATCGTGTCGCCGTCGAAGGCGGTGTAGGTTTCGCCCTCGAAGCGGAAATCGAACGCATGCGTGCGGTCGATCCATTCGCCCGGCTGGGCCGGCAGTCGGTAGGCGCTCATTCAGCGGCTCCCGCGGGGACGGTCACGTTGGCGTCGGGCGTGGCAAGTTCGATCGACAGCACCTGATCGTTCGAGGTGTCGCGTTCGAACCGGAACCACAGCCGCGACGGACGATGGAACCACCACTCGCGCTTCACGCGCGCCGTCGCATCGCCGAAGTACAGCGCGCGCCGCGCCGCGTCCGCGTCTTCCATCTGCATCACGCCAATCATGCCGCCCGCGCAGACGAACTCCGACGCGGGACGGCGGCCGATATGGGGACAATCGAACTGCTTCATGCGCTGCTCTCAGTGCCCGACCGCCGCCGCGCCCTTTTCGCCGAGCATCTGCAGGCGTTCGAAGCGCGACATCCCGAAGGCGTCGATCAGGCGGTGATTGGTGTCGTGGGCGACGGTGAACGCCATGGTCTCGCCGCACACCGGGGTCGCCTTGAAGCCCCACGTGCCCCAGCCGGCGTCGAGATAGAATCCGCCGACGCTCGTCTTGCCCATCACGGGCGCGAAGTCCGGCGTCATGTCGGCCATGCCGGCCCACTGGCGCACGATCTTCACGCCGGCCAGGAACGGGAACAGGTCGAGCATCTGGTCGGACAGCGAGGTCACGAAATCGAGCGAGGACCGCGTCGAGTGCAGTTCGGCCGGGTCGACCGCCGCGCCCATGACGAGTTCGCCGCGCGCCGTCTGGCTGACGTACACGTGCAGGCTGCCGGAGACGATGATCGGGTCGAGCCAGGGCTTCATCGGTTCGGACACGCAGGCCTGCAGCGGCACGATGTCGATCGGGCTCGGCAGTCCGACCATCTTCAGCAGCGTCGGCGTCGAGCCGGCAACGGCGGACACGACCTTGCCCGTGGCGATGCGCCCGCGCGTGGTCTGGACCGCGACGACGCGGCCGTGTTCGACTTCGATGCCGGTGGCGGCGGTCTGCTGGAAGATCTCCACCCCCATCTGCGAGGCACGCCGCGCATAGCCCCAGGCCACCGCGTCGTGGCGCACGATCGCGCCCGGCGCATGGAACAGCGCGCCCATGATCGGATGGTTGCCGCCGCAGGACAGGTCGATGCGGGGGCAGGCGCGCAGCACCTCTTCCGGCCCCACCAGTTCACTGTCGATGCCGTAGTGCTTGTTGACTTCGGCGCGCCAGCGCATCGTGCGCAGGGTCGCTTCGCTGTGCGCGAGCGTGAAATGCCCGCGCGTCGAGTAGAACAGGTTCAGATCCAGCTCTTCGCCCAGCGTCTGGAACAGTTCGACGCTGCGCTGGTAGAACTTCACCCCTTCCGGCGTCAGGTAGTTCGAGCGGACGATCGTCGTGTTGCGGCCCGTGTTGCCGCCACCGATGTAGCCCTTTTCGAGCACCGCGATGCGGCGGATGCCGTGTACCTGCGCGAGATAATAGGCGCACGCGAGTCCGTGGCCGCCGGCGCCGATGATGACGACGTCATAGCTCTCGCCCGGTGTTTGCGGCGTATTGAAGAAGCGCGGTTCGGCGTGGTGGCGGTCGAGCGCGTACTTGAGAAGTCGGATGGCCATTTGTTCGCACTATGCAATTTTGTTGCATCACATGCAACCCTATGCACGCGACAATCTGGCGTCCTGTGCGACGACTTCGAAGCAGATGGCTGACGACGCACCAGGTCGGTCGGGCTCCGGGTGCCCGACCGACCGTCCTGCAGGAGGAGGAGGAGAGAACAGCAGAGATTTAGTCGCCGAATGCCTGCCGCGCCGTTGGCACTTCCCTGCGCGGCGCCCCTGGCGCACAGCGCGGCAGGCACTCGTCGTTGCTGATCGCGGGCCACCCGTCGGGTGGTGCCGTTGCGCAGACATGGCGGGTCGGGGCAACGGCGGATCGTCTTGATCGAGACAGTGCAAGCTCAGTGCCAAGCCCGGCGCGCGGCGGTCCGGCGTCGGCGCTCACGCCGGGCGAAGCCCGTCGGCACCCCGCCACCAGCCGCGTGCCACCGGGGCCCCGGCCCGTGTGCCGCTGCGCGCGGCAGGTTCAAGGGGGCGGCCCGCACGGGCGACAGCGGCGACCGCAAGCGCGGGATCGATCCCAGACCGCTCGCAGGTTCGCGCCAAACCGGCGCGCCGCGCACCGACTTCGGGCGCACGGATGCTCACGTCAGGCCGCAGGCCGCGCACCAGTTCCGGTAGAGCACTGCGGCACGCGCGTTGAACTCGGCGATGCGCCCCGCCGCCTCGGCCTCGAGGCGCGCGGCGCCGGCCGGCCCGAGGCTTTGGTCGAGGGCCGCCCGATATTCAGGGATCGCATGCCACTGCGGGACCGTCTCGGCGGTGATCTCGACGTGGAACTGCATCGAGAACGCGCGCCGGCCCACGCTCATCGCCTGCACGCCACACGCTGGCGACGAGGCCAGCACGCGCGCGCCGTCCGGCACGCGGGTCACTTCCGCGGAATGCCACTGCATCACGTCGAACGCGGCCGGCACCGCCGCGAGGAACGGGCTGTCGGCGCCCGCCGCGCAGTCGATGGGCATGATCCCGACTTCGGGCACCTGCGCGAGCCCGACTTCACCGCCGAGCGCCACGGCCAGCAGCTGGTGGCCGAGACAGAAGCCGAGATATGGCATGTCGAGTTCGCGCACGGCGCGCCGGATGGCGGCCTTCTCCTCGATGAGCCACGGATGGCCGTCTTCCTGCCACACGTCCATCGGACCTCCCATCACCCACAGCGCCGCGTAGTCCTCCAGCGGCGGAATCCTCGCGCCGAGATCGAGTTCGACCGGCACGTAGTCGAAGCCGTCGCGGGCAAGGAAGTCCCGGAACACGCCGGGATGTTCGACTTCGAGATGTTGCAGGACGAGCACCTTGCGTCGAGCGGTCATCGCTGTCTCCTTTCGACAGTCAGGCAGGTGAATGGCGTCGCGACGGGCGCCTGTCAGCGGCGCGCCGGTGGCGCACTGTGCACTCGGCGCCCCCGGGCGCGCCAGCGACGGTGTCCCGCCGCTGGGTCAGCTGAGTCATCGGTGGCATGACTTGCCTGCAAGATCGCTGCCCGCCCGCTCATTGTTCGCCGTCAGGCCGCGTGTCACGATCGCTCGCGCACCGCAACCGCTCCACGGGAGACCAGCATGGATCTGAAAAAGCACGGCGTGTTCTTTTTCAACGAAGGGATTCCGGCCGCTGAACTGAAGACGCTGGTGCGCCAGTTCGAGCGCATGGGCTATGGCGCGGTGTGGTTTCCCGAAGCGGTGGGCCGCGAACCTTTCGCCACCGCCGCCCTGATCCTCGAGAACACCGAGCACCTGGTCGCCGCGACCGGGATCGTCAACATCTACAACCGCGATCCGATGGTCTCGGCAATGGGCCAGCAGACGCTCGCGGAAATGTCCGGCGGGCGTTTCCTGCTCGGTCTCGGCGTCTCGCACCGTTTCTTCGTCGAGGCACGCGGGCACACCTATGGCAAGCCGCTGCAGACGATGCGCAACTACATCGCGGCGCTGCGCCAGTGCCACACGGGCGTGTCGGTGTCGAAAAGCCTGCTCGTCGAAGGATTGAGCCCGCAGAATGTCGGCAGCGGCCAGCTCGGCGCGATCAGGACCGAGGTCGGCGAGCTGCCGATCGTCCTGGCGGCCCTCGGGCCGAAGATGGTCGCGCTGGCCGGCGAAATCGGCCAGGGTGCGCACCCCTACAACACCACGCCGGTGCACACGGCGCGCGCCCGCCAGATCCTCGGGCCGGACGCGTGGCTGTGCCCCGCGCAGCGGGTGTGCCTGACGCACGACGCGCGCCGCGCGCGCCAGATCGGCCGGCAGTTCGTCGGGTTCTACCTGGGCTTGCCGAACTACCGCAACATGCTGCTCGACTGCGGTTACACCGAAGCGGATTTCGAGAACGGCGGCAGCGACCGCCTGATCGACCAGCTGATCGGCTGGGGCGACGAGACGAAGATTCGCGGCTACGTGCAGGCCCACCTCGATGCCGGCGCGAACCACGTCTGCGTGCAGGCGGTCGATCCCGACGACCCCGCGCGTCCGTGTCTGAAGGCCCTGGAGATCATCGCGGGCTGAACGCCGTCAGGCCGGCGCGCAGTCCGGCTCGGCCACTCGCGTGGCCACTGTCGCAAGGGTGGACCCGCGCGCCGCGACCGTCCGCGACAGCACAGCATGCAGGGCCGTCTCGCTGAAAGGCTTGGACAGGTAGTCGTCCATGCCGGCAGCCAGACAGCGCTCCCGATCGCCGTGCAGGGCATTGGCGGTGAGCGCGACCACCGGCAGCGGTGCGTGTCCGGCTGCGGCTTCCCAGGCGCGGATACGCGCAGTCGCGCCGAAACCGTCGAGCACCGGCATCTGGCAGTCCATCAGCACCAGGTCGAATGGGGATGGCGTCGCAGCGACCAGGTCGGCGGCCAGGGCGCCATCGCCTGCCACGCTCACCTCGCAGCCGTACTTCTCGAGCATCAGGCGGGCAAGTTCCTGGTTCACCGGATTGTCCTCGGCCAGCAACACGCGTACACCGTCGAAGCGCGCCACGACCGGGGATGCCGCCAACGGTTCCGTCGCATCCGCGACGTGCCCGTTGAGGATGCGATCGAGCGTGCGCTGCAACTCTCGGCGGCGCGCGGGCTTGGTCAGCGCGGCCTGGATGTTCAGCGCTAGATGTGTCGCCGGATCGAGCGTCTGGTTCACCGAGCTCAGCATGACGGCCGGGATTGGCGGCGCGGTCGGCGCGTCGCGCAACCGCACCAGCAATTCGCGACCATCGATGTCCGGCATCTGGTAATCCACGATCAGGAGATCAATCCGCTCGCCACTGCGACCAGCCCCGAGCAGCCGTTCGAGCGCTGCCTCAGCGCTGTCGACAGACTCGCAGACCGCCCCCCAGCCCGCGATTTGCCGTTCGAGAATTTCCCGATTAGTGGCATTGTCGTCGACCACGAGGAGGCGGCGGCCAGCGAGCGACAGGTCCGAATTGGTCGGCGACGGCGACGCGGCGGTAGGCAGCGACACCGTGAACGAAAACACGGCGCCCCGGCCTACCCTGGACTCGACTTCGAGCCGGCTGCCCATCAACGCAAGGATGTTGTTGCAAATCGACAGCCCCAGTCCGGTGCCACCGAAACGTCGCGTCGTCGATCCGTCTGCCTGACTGAAGGGCTCGAAGATCCGCGCGAGTGCGTCCGGCGCGATGCCGATGCCCGTATCCCGAATCTCGAAACGCAGCGACTGATGCAGCGCCGGCGGTTCGAGTGCGTGCACCGCGACCACCACCTCGCCCTGCAGCGTGAACTTGATGGCGTTGCCAATGAGATTGGTCAGCACCTGTCGCAGCCGAATGCCGTCGGCATGCAGGGCGGCACTGCACGCTTCGTCGTAGACCAGCGTCAGTTCGAGTCCTTTGGCCGCGCTGGAGCCCGACAGCGTGACGAGCGTGTCCTCGAGCAGCTCGCGAAGTTCGAAATCATAGGGGCTCAACACCAGCTTGCCGGACTCGATCTTCGAGAAGTCGAGGATATCGTTGATGACTGTCAGCAGGTTTTCGCTCGACTGTTGGATGGTTGTCGCGAAGCGCCGCTGCGTTTCGTCTAGCGCGGTGCCGAGCAACAGATCGGCCATGCCCATCACTCCGTTCATCGGCGTGCGGATTTCGTGACTCATGTTGGCGAGGAACTCGGACTTCGCACGCGAAGCTTCGAGCGCACTGTCACGCGCCTGTTCGAGATCGAGGGTGCGCAGGCGCACCGCATCCTCGAGCTCGGCATTGCGCTTCTCGACGAACTCGCGTCGCGCGTTGACCTGACGGATGGCCAGACAGGCCAGCAGCGTCAACGCGGCCACTGACAGCAGCGAATGACGCATCATGCGCTTTGCCGCGAGGACATCCGGGCGCTGTTCGAAGCGCGCGGCCGGTTGCCCCGTCCATAGCTGCCAACCTGGCCGCTCGTCGCGCACGTCGAGCGGTCGCACCGCAGAGAACGGCAGCTCGGCCGGTTTGCCATCGGTGATGGCCGCCAGGTGCTTTTGCCACTGCGAACGATCGCGCCGGCCGGTGGCAATGCCATGTCCTGCATGCCGGAGGGCATAGTGGCCGTCAGGCAGCAGCTCGGTCAGCACCCGCGTCAACAGTACACCCGCAATGAACCCCTTGTAGTGCCCATCCGGGCCGAAGAAGGGCACGGCATAGATCAGCCCTGAGCGATCCGCGTCATCGGGCACCGACGGCGAATAGAACCGATTGTCGCAGGTCACCAGCTCCGGGCTCGCCGCCGCCGGATAGTCGAGCGCCCTGACGCTCGACTCGAGCGGATAGCGCGCCTCGAAGACCGCGTTCTGCCGCTTCATCCAGCGGTATTCGAAAAGCTCGATCTCTTCGACGGCCTCACTGTCCCCGCTGCGCGGCGCGGCACCAGCGTGCGCCAGGCCCTGCTGCACGGTCGGACGTTGCCGGTTGATCGTGCCGACGCGGTCAAGATTCCGGCCAAGAATGAGTTCATCGAAAGTCGTGATCGGCGCTTGCAGCTTACCTGTCACCGGATCCAGCGCCTCGGGGTCGAGGTCGGCTGGCACGATGTAAATCTCCGACAGAGCGACCTTGCTCGCCAGGTTGTTGTAAACCTCCTGGACGGTCTGCCGGGCGTCAGCGGAGAAGTTTGCAGCGTGCCGATCGATCCGCCGTACACCCGGCAGACGCGCGACGAGCCGCAAGCCTTCGTAGATATCGCGCAGCGTGGCCTCGACGCGCAACGCCACGATGGCACTGTGCTCCTGTTGCTCCGAACGATAATTGGCGAGCGCCGTTGCCAGGTCTCGCTGCCCGCGCCAATACACGACGCCGGTCAGCACCAGCCCAATGAGCAGCACTGCCAGTTGCGCCCGCAGGAGGCCTTGATGCCGGTGCACATTGGGGGTGGGGACGGGGATCAGGGGCTGCATCCCAGCACCTAGCGGCCGGCGGTCGCCAGCCTTGAAATCACGGGCCCCTGCTGGCGCGCTGGCGTGGTGCCGGCGTGCCCTCTTCAGGGGGTCGTGCGAAAACCGTCGCTGAACGTGCCGACGGCGCGCTCACGGCGGCCCGGCGCGGGCGGCGTGCGTTCGTCGCCGTCTGCATGCGTGACCTCGCGCAGCACTTCGAGGTAACCGTGCCGCACGAGCATCGCGCCGGCGTGACCGTTGGCGCGCAGCAGCCGGTGACACAGCGGCAGCCGGTAACATGGCACCCACATCAGCAGATGATGTTCGAGATGATAGTTGACCCAGTACGGCGCGACGAAGGCCCGTTCGAGCGGGCCGACCAGCGTCGTGCGCGCGAATTTGAACGGATCGTCGCGGTCGGGAATCGCCGCATGCTCGGCGATGTTGCGCACGCGCAGCACCAGCTGTTGCCACGTCAGCAGCGGCAGCAGCCACAGCAGCGGGTAGAAATACCAGTAGCCGGCAGCGGACAGGCCGGCGCACAGGCCCAGGTTGATCACCGTTTGCGGCCCCAGTGACTGCCAGTAGCCGCGTGCCCGGGCGGCCAGCGGCTGCGACGGGTCGCCGAGCGCGGCGCGCCACTGCGCGCGCCGTTGCGCGTAGCCGGTATTGCCGAGCAGATCGCGACGCAGCTTGCGCCACAGGCTGCTGCGCGCAATCGGGTAATGGCCCGTCAGCACGAGATCGGGATCACCATCCTGCATCGTGTGCGCGTGATGCTGGAGATGGTAGCGGCGATACACATCGGTGTCGGCGAGCACCGGCCACGCGCAGAAGCCCTGGGCCAGCACGCGGTTCAGCCAGGGCGTACGGGCCAGCATGCCGTGCGCGCCATCGTGCATCAGGATCAGCAAGCCGAGCTGCCGGCTGCCGATGGCGACGATCGCGAGCAGCCAGGTCAGCGGGTTAGGCCACACGGCGACCAGCACCATTGCGCCGGCGATCACGGCCCACGCGTGGAAGACGAGCCACAGCCCCCAGCCGTTCGAACGCGTGCGCAGCGCCGCCAGCTGCGTGTGCGTCAGGAGCGTCGAGGCGGCGGGGGCGGTGCGCACGATGGTCAGTCTCAGCGGGCGGACGGGCTCACAGCATAACGCCGCGCGGCGGCGCTGCGCACGTCGGCCGCGGGCCCGTCGCGCGAGGGCGTGTGCTCAGGGCGCGGCGTCACGCGCGAACACGCGCCGCAGACGGGCTTCGATGATCCAGTCCGGGTTGTCGATCAGGGTGGTGATCGTGAGCTGACGGCCGCCGGCATCGAGCTTGAACTCCTCGAGCATCCGCCCGCGCGGCTTCAGCATCGTCTCGATGAAGAGCAGGCCGTCGCGCCGATACGACAGTTCGAGGCCCAGCGAATCGGCCTTGTACTCGCCCCCCTTCGCCGAATAGACCGGACCGCCCTCGGTCGGCTTCAGCTCGCGCACATGCCCGGCGTCGTAGCGGATGCTGGCGGTGCCACCGCTGTCGGTGATGTCGACGACCCGCGCATCGAGAATCTGCTGAATCGGCCCGACATCGACCATGGCGTTTTCGGCGCGTCGTTTCGCGAGCAGTTCCTGCTGCGAGAAATAACGGCGATCCGCGCCGCCCGAGCGATAGCCCGGTTCATCGACGTCATCGGCCCGCGTCGACTGTCGCATCAAGGTCAGCCCCTTCAGCGCGTCGCGGGGGTCGTCGCTTTCGTCCTCGTTCAGCACCCAGTGGCCGGAGAAATCGGGCCCGGATGCGGACGTCGGTGCCGCCACCAGTCCGCACGTCATGCACAGCAACAGGAAACCGGCGTATCGCTTCATCGTGAACATCGTGCAGGGGTCCGTTCAGGCTGGGTCGAAGTGCTGCAAAGTCTAACAGCCTGCCGACAGGCTGGTGAGCACCGGTGCGCGCGAATCCGGTATCGTCCGGCGGTCCACATTACAAGCGCCCCATCATGCAGAAAGTCACGCCCGCCGCGGCCATTGCGGCGATCCCTGACGGCGCCACCGTCATCATGCCGGGTGGTTGCGCCGAGCCGGTGGACCTGTACGCGGCCTTCGCCGCTGGCGTCGACCGATTTTCTTCGCTGACCGTCTGTTCAGGCTTCGGCTTCGGCCGTTACGGCTATCTCGAACGCGGCCTCGGCACGAACTTCCGCTTCGTGACCTGGCAGGCCTCGCCCCAACTGCGCAAGCTGTTCAAGGAAAACGACCGGCGCAAGGTCGGCTTCGTGCCATTGCGCCTAGCGGATGTCGCGCGCGTGGTGCATCGCGATGGTCCGATTCGGCCGGACGTCGTCGTCCTGCAGACTTCGCTGCCGACCCCTGACGGCAATGTCAGCCTCGGCGTGTCGGTCGGCGCGTTTCCGGACATCGTCAAGAGCGCCGGCATCGTCATTGCCGAATTCAACGCGAACATGCCGGTGACGGCCGGCGAGAGCCGCATCCCGCTGTCGCGCATCGACTATGCGACGGAATCGGCGACGCCGCTGTGCACCTACCGCACGCCGGCCGCCCAGGAACGCGATCACCGCATCGTCGAACGCGTGCTCGAACTCGTGCCCGATCGCGCGTGGGTGCAGCTCGGCATCGGCGCAGTGCCCGACCGCGTGCTCGCCCGCCTCGGCGAGAAGCAGGGCATCCACCTATTCTCGGGCCTGCTGACCGGCAGCCTGATGGAATTCATGACGAAGACCTCGCACACGCCGGAAATCATCGTCGGCGAACTCGCCGGCGACCAGCCGTTCTACGATTTCTGCGGCAACACGCCGCGCATCGTGATGGCGCCGACGCGCGTCACCCACGATGTACCGACGCTGGCGAACCTGCCGCGCTTCGTGTCGATCAACTCCGCGATCGAAATCGACCTGCAGGGACAGAGCAACGGCGAGACACTCGGCAGCACGCAGATCAGCGGTGTCGGCGGCAGCATGGACTATGTCGAAGCGGCGTCGCTGTCGGCCGGCGGTCTGTCGATCATCGCGCTGCCGTCGACGACCGACGACGGTCAGCATTCGAAGATCGTCGCCAGCCTCGCGGCCGGCGCGCCGGTCACGACCCCGCGCTTCGCGGTCGATATCGTCGTGACCGAATACGGCGTCGCGCGGCTGCGCGGCAAGGACCTGTGGGCGCGCGCCGAAGCGCTGATCGCCATCGCGCACCCGACGTTTCGCGATGCGCTCGCGAACTCGCTCGGCTGAGCGACCGAACCGGAGAACCCCAGACATGATCAAGTCCGTTGTCGTCTTTCGCCGCAAGCCCGGCATGTCGGTCGAGGATTTCGGCCATTACTGGCAGCACACGCACGGACCCCTCGTGGCGAGGCTGCCGGGCCTGCGCCGCTACGTGCAGTCGCAGACGCTCGCCTCGGCCTACGCGAAGCGCACGCCCGCCTGCGACGGGGTCGCGGAACTGTGGTTCGACGACACGGCCGCACTGCGCGCGCTGACCGGCACGCCAGAATATGCCGCCGTGCTCGCCGATGAGCCGAACTTCATCGATGGCGCGTCGCGCATCGAGATCCTGACCGACGACATCGTGATCAAGGACGGACCGCGCCCGCCCGGCGGCGTGAAGAACATCGAGCTCGTGAAGAAGCGCCCGGACCTGACGCCGGAAGCCTTCCACCGGCACTGGGAAGTCGTGCACGGCCCGCTCGGCGGATCGATTCCGCAGGTGCTGCGCTACGTGCAGAGCCATACGCGCAGCGGCGGTTATCGCGACGGCCGCCAGCCGCCGCTCGACGGGGTGGCGCTGACCTGGTTCACCGACACGCAGGCGATGCGTGCGTCGGCCACCACGCCCGAATACGACCGCACGCGCGACGATGAACACAACTTCGTGATCGAGCCGCTCGATTTCGTGATCACGCGCGAACGCGAGATAGCGCTGTAGGCCGATGGCCGCCAAGCCACTCGCCGAGCGGACCCTGTGCGCGGTGCTCGATGCGATGCCCGTCGCGCGGCTCGCGCTGAAGGATCTCGACGACGAACCCGAGGCCCTGCCGATCGTCTTCGCCCGCGCCGCCGGCGCGCTGTGGATGCCGATCGACGGCAAGCCGAAGCGCAGCGGCGCGAGCCTCGGCCGCCTCGGGCGCCTGGAGCGCGCACCGAAGGTGATGCTCGTGCTTGATCACTACGCCGAGGACTGGGCGGATCTCTGGTGGATACGGCTGCGCTGCACGGCGCAGATCGTCTTCGGCAAGCATCCCGACTGGGACGCGGCGATCGAAGCGCTTGCTGACAAGTATCCCCAGTACAACGACGTGCCGATGTTCCGCGACGAACCCATCCTCGTGCGCTACACGTGGACCGGCGTGTCATGGTGGAGCGCAACGCCCGAGGCCCTGCACCGCTGGCTGGAGGAGTTCGGCCGCTGAGGCGCCACCCTCAACCGTAGCCCGGATGCAGCGGCAGCGTAATCCGGGATCCTCTGCCCTTGGATGTGCTGGTGAATTGAGCCACCGAGAACACAGAGAACGCGGAGGAATACAGGGATTGCGCGCGAGGGGTCGCAGGCGCTGGCGTCACTGGATGCGCAGGGGCTTCCGCGCTGCCCATACAATCAATTTCTTCTCTGTGTTCTCTGTGTTCTCTGTGGCTGAATTATTCAGCCTGTCAGTACGCACAGAATCCCGGATTCCGCTGCCGCTGCGTCCGAGCTACGGAATACGGGTCATGGAACCCCTTCAGCCTGCCTTTGCCTTCTCCGCGTCGCGCAGTTCGCGCCGCATGATCTTGCCGGTGGTCGTCATCGGCAACGACTCGACGAATTCGATCAGGCGCGGCACTTCGTGTTTCGCGAGGCGCGTCTTGACCGATTCGCGCAGTTCGTCGGCCAGCGCGTCCGACGGCGTGACGCCGGCGGCAGGGATGATGAACGCCTTGATCACCTCGGTGCGCACGGGATCGGGCACGCCGATCACGGCCGCCATCTTCACGCCCGGATGCTTCAGCAGCGCATCCTCGATCTCGCTCGGGCCGATGCGATAACCGGCGCTCGTGATGACGTCGTCGGCGCGACCGTGGAACCAGAAATAGCCGTCCGTATCCATCTGCCCGAGATCGCCCGTGATCAGCCAGTCGCCGATGAACTTGTCGCGCGTCGCGTCCGGGCGGTTCAGGTATTCGCGGAACATCACCGGGTGTGGCCGCTTGCAGGCAATGTGGCCCATCGTGCCCGGCGGCACTTCGACGCCGTCATCGTTGATGATCGCGACCGTCGCGCCCGGTGTCGGCCGGCCCAGCGAGCCGGGCTTGATCGGCATCACGTTGCCATTGTTGCCGAGCATCACGTTGCACTCGGTCTGGCCGAAGCCTTCGTTGATCTTCAGGTGCAGTTCGCGATCGGCCCATTCGAACAGTTCCTTGCCGACTGCCTCGCCGCCCGACAGCACCGCGCGCAGTTTCAGCGTGTAGCGCTCGAGCGCGTTCGGCACCTGACGCATCAGCTTCAGCGTGGTCGGCGTCAGCAGCGACAGCGTCACCTGGTGGCGCTCGAGCACCTGGTAGGCATAGTCGGGATCGAAGCCCTTCATCGCGGTGGCCACGACCGTGCAGCCGTGAAACCACCCCGGCATCAGCACGTCCATCAGGCCCGCCATCCACGCCCAGTCCGCGGGTGACCACAGCACGTCGTTCGCCTGCGGAAAGAAATCGTAGATGAACTCGAGCGCCGGCATGTGCCCGAGCATCATGCGATGCGGTTGCACCGAACCCTTCGGCATGCCGGTCGTGCCCGAGGTATAGCTGATCCACGCGATGTCTTCGGCTGCGGTGTCGACATTCGTGAAGGTGTCCGGCGCGTCCCTGATGGCGTCCCAGAAATTGAGGGCGCCGTCCGGCGCGCCATCGATCACGAACACGTGCTGCAGGGTCGGACATTCGGCGCGTATCGCGGCGACCTTCGGAAAGTTCGCGCTGTCGGTGATCAGCGCCTTCGCGCCACTGTTGTTCAGGCGATAGCTGATCGCGTCGCCGCCGAACAGCACGGAAGTCGGGCCGGACACCATGCCCGCTTTCCAGCAGGCCACGTGGCCAATCGCGCATTCGGGATTCTGCGCCAGCAGCAGCGTGACGCGATCCCCGGTCCCGAGGCCGAGTTTCAACAGGGTGTTCGCGAGGCGGTTCGCATGCTGCCGAATCTCGCGAAAGGTGTAGCGCGTGACGTTGCGCGCCCCGTCTTCATAGACGAGCGCGACGCGGGTCGGGTCGTCCGCCCAGCGGTCGCAGACATCGTTGGCGATGTTGTAGCGCTCGGGGATCTGCCACTGAAACGCCTTGCAGATTTCGTCGTAGGTCTTGCCGCGGGTGATCATCATCGGCATGCGGGGCTCCATTCGTTGGCTGTGTCGTGGGGGCCCGACCGGACGCAGGCCTTCAGGCTGTTGCCCGATAGATTTACCGATACTCGCACGCGCGATCAACCGCGACGCCGTCCCCGATCGATGCGGTTACACTGACGCACTCGATCCGTCGCCGCCAAATTGCAGCGCAGCATTCCGGCGCTCACGTTCCCAGGAGGATTCATGTCACGCAAGCTCGAAGGCAAAGTCATCATCATCACCGGCGGCAGCACCGGCATCGGCCGCGCGGCCGCCCTGCGCTGCGCGGCCGACGGCGCCGCCGTCGTCGTCGCCGACGTCAACACCGCCGCCGGTCAGGCGACCGCGACCGAGATCGAGCAGGCCGGCGGACGCGCCGCGTTCATCGCCACCGATGTCGTCGACAGCGCCCAGGTGCGCCAGCTCGTCGCGGACACGGTGCGTCGCTACGGCAAGCTCGACGGCGCTTTCAACAACGCCGGTATCGAAGGCGGCTTCAGCAATACCGTGAAGATGACCGAGGAGGCCTTCGATCGCACGATTGCGGTCAATCTGAAGGGCGTGTGGCTGTGCCTGAAGTACCAGATCGAGCAGTTCCTCGCCCAGGGTACCGGCGGCGCCATCGTCAACACGGCCTCGGTCGCGGGCCTCGTCGGCACGCGGGGCGGCATCGCGTACTGTGCCTCCAAGCACGGCGTCGTCGGCATGACCAAGTGCGCGGCACTCGATTTCTCGCGCAAACGCATTCGCGTCAACGCGGTCTGTCCCGGCATCATCCAGACACCGATGCTCGAGCGCATGGCCGCCGAACGTGGCCTCGGCCTCGAGACGTATGCCGCGCAGGAACCGGTCGGTCGTCTCGGCGAGCCGCGCGAGATCGGCGACACGGTCGCCTGGCTGCTGTCGGACGAAAGCTCGTTCGTCACCGGCGTCTCGATGCCCGTCGACGGTGGCTGGACCGCGCAGTAGGCCGCCGGCGG
>LNEL01000062.1 GCA_001464935.1 Gammaproteobacteria bacterium Ga0077536 | reverse complement strand
ACCCGCGCGCCGTCCGGCCACGGCGCACGACACAACCCCGGCAGTGGCGTCCCGCGCCGCGCGCCGGACTCGAGCGGAACCCCGGAACACCACTTCTTGAAACGCTTTGAGCACTGGTTCGCCACCACCGTCATCCGCCTGCGCTGGGGGGTGATCGCGGCCTGCCTCGCGCTCGTGGCGAGCATCGCGAGCGGCGTGCTGAAGCTCGAGTTCACGAACAGTTATCGCGTGTTCTTCAGCCCCGACAATCCGGAGCTGCTCGCGTTCGAAGCGATGGAGAACACCTACTCGAAACACGACAACGTGATGCTCGTCGTCGTGCCCCCCGACGGTGACGTGTTCAGTCGCGAAAGCCTGGCGCTCGTCGAAACGCTGACGACGCGGGCCTGGCAGCTGCCCTATGTGAACCGCGTCGACTCGATCACCAATTTCCAGTACACCACCGCCGTCGATGACGATCTGACGGTGCGCGATCTCGTGACCGACGCCGCGCGGCTCGACGCTGCCGCGCTGGCAGCGGTGCGCGCAGTCGCGCTGGCCGAACCGCTGCTCGCGGGCAACCTCGTCGCCTACGACGGGCGGGTGACCGCGGTCAACGTCACCGCGCAGCTGCCGCGTCTCGACGAACAGCAGGAGATTCCGGCCGTGGTGTCGGCCGCCCGCGCGCTCGCGGCCGACATCGAGCAGCAGTACCCCGGCAGCGAGGTGCGGCTGACCGGCGTGCTGATGATGGACATGGCGTTCTCCGAGGCGTCGCTGCATGACGCGCGCACGCTCGTCGCCGTCAGCTTCGGCGTGATCTTCGCGCTCGTCGGCCTGTTCGTCGGCGGTGTGGTCGGCACCCTCGGCACGGCGCTGGTCGTGGGGCTCGCGATCGCGACCGCGATGGGCTTTGCCGGCCATCTCGGCTATCCCGTCTCGCCGCCCATTGCCGCCGCCCCCGTCATCATCCTGACCGTCGGCGTCGCCAACTGCGTGCACATCCTCGACGGCTGCCTGCAGGGCATGGCCGCAGGCCTCGATCAGCGCTCGGCGCTGATCGAATCGCTCAGCAGCAACTTCACGCCGATCTTTCTCGCCAGCCTCACCACGGTCATCGGCTTTCTGACTTTCAACTTCTCCGAGGTACCGCCGTTCCGGCACCTGGGCAATCTCGTGGCCTTCGGTGACATCGCGTCCTACCTGCTGGCCGTGACACTGCTGCCCGCCGTGCTAGCCGTGCTGCCGCTGAAGCCGCCGACACGCAGCCTGCTGCCGGTCGCGTGGCTCGCGGCGCTCGCCGGCTTCGTCATCCGGCGCCGGCGTGTCCTGTTGTGGGGTCTTGGCGCCGCGGCCTGCGCCCTCGTCGCGAACCTGCCGCGCAATACGCTGAACGACGTCTTCATCCACTATTTCGATGACACGATCGAGTTCCGTGCCGACACCGACTTCACCATCGAGCACCTGACCGGTCTCTATCACCTGCAGTACTCGCTCGCATCCTTCGAGCCGGGCGGCGTCAGCGAACCGGCCTTTCTGGCCGACCTCGACGCGTACACGGGCTGGCTGCGCGCCCAGCCCGAAGTCATGCATGTCGCGAGCTTCAGCGACATCATGAAACGCCTGAACCGCAACATGCATGGCGACGATCCGCAGGCGTATCGCCTGCCGGAGACGCGGGAGCTTGCCGCGCAGTACCTGCTGCTGTACGAGATGTCGCTGCCCTACGGCCTCGATCTCAACAACCAGATCAACCTCGACAAGTCGGCGCTGAAACTCGTCGTCGCGATTCGCACGCTGTCGAGCGCCCAGGCGATCGCGTTCAACGAACGCGCCGAGCAGTGGCTGCGCGAGCATGCCCCGGCCGTGAAGTCGGGCTATGGCACCGGCACGATCATGATGTTTTCGCATATCGGCGAGCGGAACATTCGCAGCATGTTGAAGGGCGCGGCGGTGGCCCTGGTGCTGATCTCCGTCGTGCTGCTGCTGATGCTCCGCTCGTTGCGGCTCGGGCTCGTGAGCCTGGTGCCGAACCTGCTGCCGGCCGCGCTGGGCTTCGGCCTGTGGGGGCTGGTCGACGGGGAGATCGGACTGTCGCTGTCGGTGGTGGCGAGCATGACGCTCGGCATCATCGTCGACGACACCGTACACTTCCTCGTCAAGTACCGTCGCGCGCGTACCGCGCTCGGCGCGAGCCCTGAGGGCGCACTGCGTTACGCCTTCGCGACGGCTGGCCGCGCGATGATCGTGACTTCCCTGGTGCTGATTGCCGGCTTTCTCGTGCTGTCGCGATCGCACTTCGAACTCAATGCCGGCATGGGCCTGCTGACAGCCATCGTCATCGCCTTCGCGGCGCTGGCCGATCTGCTGCTGCTGGGCCCACTGCTGCTGACGCTGGAGGAGAAATGGCATGCATCGACGCCTGGCGCTCGTCCGTCTGGCCCTGCCGGCCCTGCTGATCCTGCTGCCGCCTAGTGCCTTCGCCGAGCAGGAGGACACCACGCGCGGACGTCGAATCGCCGAGGAAGCGCAGGCGCGCGACAGCGGCTGGGGCGATCAGCGGGCCACGCTCGACATGGTCCTGCGCAATCGCCACGGCGAGCAGAGCACCCGCGCGCTCGCCGTCAGCACCCTCGAGATGCAGGGCGACGGCGATCGCAGCCTGACCATCTTCAAGTCGCCGCGCGACATCGCCGGCACGGCGTTTCTGAGCTACACACACGCCCTCGAGCCTGACGACCAGTGGCTGTACCTGCCGGCTCTCAAGCGCGTCAAGCGCATTGCCTCCGCGAACAAGTCCGGCCCCTTCGTCGGCAGCGAGTTCGCCTACGAGGACCTGAGCTCGAGCGAAATCGAGAAGTACGCATATCGGTGGCTGCGCGACGAGACGCTCGACGGACGCGACACCTTCGTCATCGAGCAGCGCCCGGCCTATCCGCATTCCGGCTACACGCGCCGTGTCGTGTGGCTGGACCAGCAGATGTATCAACCGCTGAAGGTCGAGTTCTACGACCGCAAGGACAGCCTGCTGAAGACCCTGACTGCCAGCGGCTACACCCGCCATCTCGAGCGCTACTGGCGGCCGACGGAGATGCTGATGGTCAATCATCAGACCGGCAAGAGCACCACCCTGCACTGGCTCGATTACCGCTTCGGCAATGGCCTGACCACGCGCGATTTCGACCGCAATACCCTCAAGCGTTCGCGCTGACGCAGGACGGGCTATACGGTTCAAGGCCGCCTGCCTGCCGGCCGCTACGGGGGGATGGACCCTCAAGCGGACAGGCCGGATCACGCCTCGCTCCCCCGCCCTCCCGCGGCCCTGGCCACAGGCTGGGCGCGGGCGTGCGTGCTGCTGGTGCTATGCGTGTTCAACGTGCTGGCCGGCGCCACGTACCAGCACGCCACCACGGCCTTCAGCTTCGTCGACAGCAGCACGCACACGCGCATCACGTCGTGGCCCGGATGTTCGGACAAGACGGGCGACGACAGCCTGTCGGCGCTGCTCGATCTCGGGTTCACGTTCAACTTCGGGGGCACGGACTACACGCAGGTGCGCGTGCACACCAACGGCCGCCTGCAGTTCAACAACACGGCCTGCGGATTCGGCACGCAAAGCGTGGGGCCGCCGCGCACCTATCCGTTGCCAATGCCGGACGCCTCGACGGTACGGACGATGCGCATCTACGGCGCGGACCTCGACCTGAACAGTGGCGGCACGATCACGTTTGCGCAGACCAGCCTCGGCGATCAGAAAGCATTCATCGTCACGTGGAATCAGGTGTCCGCGTGGCAGGCCGGCGGCAGCACGAATCTCGGCGCCGGGACCACCTATACCTTCCAGATTCAGATCCTGGAGAGCGGCGAGTTCCGCTACATGTACGGCGATTCCGACGACATCACGGAGCCGGCGAACCAGGCGGTCGGCCCGGCCCAGATCGGC
Organism: Gammaproteobacteria bacterium Ga0077536; assembly: GCA_001464935.1. GTDB lineage: Bacteria > Pseudomonadota > Gammaproteobacteria. The sequence continues at coordinate 93,193 of LNEL01000062.1, read as the reverse complement.
TGGCAGCTGACGACGACCGACTTCAGGCTCGTGCAGAGCGGCCTGCCGCCGAACCGCAGCGGCCTGCGCTTCTTCATCGAAGCGCCGATCGCGGAGTATCGCTTCGAACAGGGACGCCTGACGGGTGCGGCCGGCGAAATTCTCGACAGCAGCGCCAACGGCTTCCACGGCACGCGCGTCGACAGCCCGGCGGCGGCGCCGCTCGTCGAATCGGTCACCGGCCGGATTTGCCGCGGCATCGAAATCCCGGCCAGCGCCACCCAGTCACACCTCGATGCCGTCGACACCGGCCTGCCCGTGTTGAAGATCGGCAGCCGCGGCACGATCACCTTCTGGTATCGCAGCGCGCGCGACTGGTCGGCCACGGACAATGTCCTGCTCGACGGCAGCTCGGCGAAAGGGCGCTCGTTCACGTTCGGCAAGACCCGCAGCGGGCGGCTGCGCTTCGTCGTCACCGACAATGCGAGCAGCCCCAACACCATCGACCTGTTGCCCTCGATCGACAACGCCGTGCCGGCCAACACGTGGAAACATCTGGCGATCAGTTGGCGCATCACGGCCGGGGACAAGCGCTCGGAACTGCGCATCTATCTCGACGGCAAGCTGTATGCGTCCGCGACCGAGAGCAGCAGCGGTGAGCTGCACCGTTCGCTGTCGACCCTCTATCTGGGCGACTCGCGGATCGCGGAATCCGCGCTCGCGAGCCGCACCGACGCGGCTGGCGGCACCCTCGACGAAGTCCGCATCTACAACTACGAGGCGCCGCAGACGGTCGTGCAGCGCGACATGGCACTGACGCGTCCGTGCGGTGGCATCGACCGCTTCGGCCTCTCGCACGTCGGCACCGCCGTGACCTGTGAACCGGCGACGGTGAAAATCGTCGCCCTGACCGCCAGCGGCGAAGTCGTATCGGACTACGGTGGCGTGGTCGATCTGTCGACGTCGATCGGCGCGGGCGACTGGTCGCTGCTGTCGGGCGCCGGCTCGCTCGACAACGGTGACAGCAACGACGGCAAGGCCGTCTACAGGTTCGCCAGCGCCGACGGTGGCGGCGTCGCGTTCGGCCTGCGTCACACGGCCGCCGGCAGTCTGAACATCGATGTCAGCGACGGCAGTGCATCGGAGCGCAGCGGCAGGGCCACGGCGGCCGATGATCCCGATCTCGAGTTCGTCGAGACCGGGTTCGTGTTCGGCGCGAGCACCCGCGCGCGTCCCGACGACCTGATCGGGACCCAGATTGCCGGCAAGTCCTCGGCGCTGGCACCCGGCGCGCAGACTTTGACGCTGCGCGCCGTGCGCACGAAAGAAGGCACCAGCGCCTGCGAGGCCGCCCTGGCGGGCACGCAGTTGATCGAGTTCGGCTTCGAGTGCGTGGCACCGGCCCGCTGCAGCGGGCGCAGCCTGCTGATCGACGGCGGCAGCGCCACCAGTGTCGCCGGCAATCCCGGCGGCAATGTCACCGCGTTCACACCGGTCAAAATGGCGTTCGACGCGGCCGGTGCCACCAGTTTCGCGACCACGTTCGACGACGCGGGCAGCGTGCGCCTGCACGCACGCAGGCAGCTGCCGCTGGAGAACGGCAAGGAGTCCGACAACGCGATGCGCGGCAGCAGCAACGTCTTCGCCTGGCGCCCGTTCGCGCTCGACGTGACGATACCCGGCAATCCGGGCGCGACCTCGGCGAGCGGCGCGGCCTATCTCGCCGCCGGCGAGTCGTTCGGCGCGAGTGTACGCGCGGTGGTGTGGAGTGCGGCAGACGATCGCAACAGCGACGGCATCGCCGACGGCATGCAGAGCGGCGACAGCGATCCGGCCAACAATGCGCGCTTGTCGGACAATTCAACGGCCCCGAATTTTGCGCCGGCCGCACCGCTGAGCCTCGGCGCCGCGCTGCTGCAACCGGTCGCCGGCCGCCACCCCGGGCTCAGTGGCGCGCCGGCCGCGACGCTCGCGAACGGCATCGCGAAGGTCAGCGGTTTGCGGTATGACGAGGTCGGCATCATCGAAGTGTCGGCCGTGCAGACCGGCGATTATCTCGGCATCGGCGCGGCGGCCACGGCCGCGATCCGGGGCCTGTCCGGCGCGGTCGGACGCTTTCACCCCGCACGCTTCGCGCTGACGCCGAACCAGCCGCTGTTCGCAGATGGCTGCGACAAGGGCGCGTTCACGTACATGGATCAGCCCTTCGCCTTCAGCACCGCACCGGCGCTGACGGTCACCGCGCTGAACGCGCTCGGCACGACGACCCGCAACTACACGACCAGCGGCTTCTTCCGTCTGCATTCGACGCTCGCCGGGCGACGCGCGGCGGACAGCGCGGCGCGCGACCTGCGCCACACCGCCGGCGCCGGCGCCGCCGCCACCGACACGACGACGGGCACCGGGAGTTTCGTCCTGAGCCTGCCGGCGGGTTCGGCCGGCGATCGCTTCACGTATACACGCAGCACACCCGTCGGCCCGTTCAGCGCCGCGGTCGATCTGACGATGCCGGCGCAGAACCTGACCGACACGGACGCGATCTGCTTCGACGCCGCCGACGACGGCGCCTGCGACGACTTCACGTTCGAAGACATCGCCGGCGCCAATCTGCGCTACGGGCGGCTGGCCACCGACAACGTGCTCGGCTCCGAACTGCTGCCGCTCGCCGCCCCCGTGCGCGCGGAGTACTTCAATGGCCGGGGATTCACGCGCAACGACGCCGACGTGTGCACCGCGATCCCGGCGCAGGCTATCGATCTCGGCAGCGGCAGCGCGGACACCGAACCTGCCCCGGGCGAGACGGCGATCGCCGTCGGCGGCGGCAAATCGATCGCCGGCATCGCGCATGCGCCACTCGCCAGCGGCCTGCTCGGTCTCGGCTTCAGCGCACCCGGCAGCGGCAACATCGGCGAACTCGACTACCGCATCGATCTCGGCATCGCCGCGAGCGAGTGGCTGCGCTACGACTGGAACGGCGACGGCAAGCTCGTCGAGGATCCGCGCGGCCGCGCGAGCTTCGGTCTGTATGCGGGGCCACGCACGGTGATCTATCAGCGCGACGTCTGGCGCTGAATCGGGACGACGTCCCGGTCCAGGCACTCAATTTGAAATTCCCGCCGACGGCGAAGCGGCGAAATCGGCCACCGAGGACACGGAGTCAGGGCATGAAATAGAAAGGATGAGAACGGTCGGCAAGCTGATGCACCTCTCACCTCATGCTCGTTCCTGCCTCTGTGAGCTCGGTGTTCTCGCTGACCGAATCAAGCGCCTCAGACATCGATGCGCCGCGCGATGCGCGCGCGGACCCTGCCGATGCCCCACCACAGCAGGCCTGCGGTGAGCGGGATCGCGACGGCCTGCGTCAGTTCGACCGACAGCGCCGGCCACCACGTGTGCGCCGCCTTCGCGACATAGCCGACGAGTCCGACCACGTAGTAGGTGATCGCGGCGATTGACAGGCCCTCGACCGTTTCCTGCAGGCGCAGTTGCAGGCGCGCGCGCTGGTTCATCGACGCCAGCAGATCGCGGTTCTGCGCCTCGACCGCGACATCGACCTGCGTCCGCAGCAGGTTCAGGCTGCGCGACAGCCGGCGCGCAATGCCTTCGCCGCGCGCAGCGACCGAGTTGCAGGTGCGGATCGCCGGCAGCAGTCGGCGGTCGATGAATTCGGCGATCGACGGCCGCCCGGAGACATGGGCATTGCGCACGCCCTCGAGCCGCTCCTGCACGAGCGCGTGGTAGGCGGCAGTCGCGCCGAAGCGGTAGGCGGTGTTCGCGGCGAGTTGCTCGATTTCGGCCGACAGCATCGACAGCTCCTGCAGCGCGGCGCGCTGCTCGTCGAGGCCGGCCATCACGTTGAGCCGGCTGGTCAGCGCCGCGAGCCGCAGATCGACCTGCCTGATGCGCGGGCTCGCGTCCTGCGCCAGCGGCAGGGCGAGCAGCGCCATCGCGCGATAGGTCTCGAGTTCCGCGAGCCGCTGCAGCGCACGGCCGGTCTGCTGCGGGCTCATGCTGTCGTTGCGAATCAACAGACGCGCGGCGCCGTCCGCATGCACGCGGAAGTCCGTCCACACCGCTGCGCGGCCGAGATAGAGACTCGCGGAACACAGCGTGTCGCGACCGAACCAGGCGGCGAGCTCCTCTTCGCCGGGCTCCGGCCAGTCGCGGCCACAGACTTCCATGTGCAAGGCCACCAGCAGTTCGCCGGGTGTCGCCTGCCACCAGTCGGCCGGCACACGGTCGATCACGCGTTCGGTGAACGGCGCCGCACTGCCTTCGCGCACGAACAGGTAGCTCGTGAACTCGGTGTGCGACTCCCATTTCAGCGTCACCGCATCGGTGTGCGCCGCATAGTGCTTCGCCTCGGGCGGCGGCAACGGCAGCCCGTGGCGCTGACAGTAGGCCACCAGGTGCGCGTGATCGTCCTGCGAGTTCTCGTCGCGCAGCAGCGCGTAGTACGACGCGCGGCCGGCCCCGTGCAAATCGAGGTGCGGCCGCGCATGGAGCTCGTTGACCAGCGCATAGCGCTGGGGATGTTCACGCACGGCCGGGGCGGCGATAGTGACGCACGTAGTCGGGCTGCGGATAGACCACCGTCTGCTTCGGATCCGTTTCGGCCGCCTGCGGCATCACCGGCAACGGAATCACGCCAGCCCACACCGGGTACTCGAGATCCTCACCGTCGTCGCCCGGTGGACCCTGGCGGACTTTCGCCGACGCCGATTCGATCTCGATCGCGACGATGGTCGTCGCCATCAGTTCCTTGTCGGTCGGCGGCCGGGCATCCGCCCACCGCCCGCGCGCGACGTGCTCGGTAAGGCATTCGAGCGCAGCGAGCTTCGTCGCCGGGTCCTCGATCGTCGCGCCGCGGCCATAGAGCACGACCGAGCGGTAGTTCATCGAATGATTGAACACCGTGCGCGCCATCACGAGCCCGTCGAGCAGGGTCACGGTCACGCACAGCGGATTGCCTGCGTTGACGTGCTCGAGCATTCGTCCGCCTTTCAGGCCGTGCAGCAGCAGCTGGTCGCCCATCCGGGCGTGGATGGTCGGAATCACGAACGGCTGGTGGTCGATTGCAAAGCCGACGTGGCACACCAGCGCCTCGTCGAGAATCGGATAGATCGTGTCGGTGTCGTAGGCGGCGCGCTTCGGGTAGCGCATCACCCGGTTGCGCGGCGTGATCTCGAAATCGCTCATGGGGACTCCCGCGTCTGCCGGCATGGCAGGGACGCGGGAGATTCTACGCGGGCGGCTCGGCCTGTAGCCACCCGTCGCACGGGCGACCCACACTGCCGCGGCGGGACGCGGCAGTCGGCGTCAGTCGGGCCTGCGCCGCCGGCGCCGCACCGCAAGGCCGGCAAGCGCGCTGGCGAACAACGGCAACGCCGCCGGCACCGGGACGGGGGTCTGGCTGAAGCTGATGTTGTCGAGCCCCAGGTCCCCGAATTCCGTGACGACGAGGCGCAGCCCGTTCGCAGAGCTGACAGGCCCATTGTCCGGGAAGGTGTAGTGGCCCGCACCCGCCCCGGCCGGTGCCAGCAGCGCCGTGAACACGCCGGTGTCGAACAGCGTGGTGCCATCGAGATCCAGCACCTGGACCCGGCTGTTCGGATAGTTGGCCTGGAACGCCCCGAGCTCGAAGCTGTGCAGCACGACGCGGAAACCGGCGTCGGGACGCAGGACGAGATCGCCCAGCACGCTGAACTGGTTGTGGCCCAGCGCCCGTGACAGGTCGCCGTAGCCGTCCCACACGTTGAACGGCGTCGCCGTGTTGGTCGTCGTGTACTCGACGACGACATTCGGCGTGTAACCCTCGCCCTCGCCGTACACGAACGCGTCAGCGGCGGTGCCGGTGGCGCGGTCGCCGTAATTCTGCGGAATGACCGCGAAGAGCGACAAATCGTCGAAATTGAGAATCGTGGCCTGTGCCGCGCCCGCGTTCAGCGCCAGACCGGCACACGCGCCCAGCAGACCCCACAGCCTGCGCGTGCATTCGTGCTTGTTGTTCATCTCCCTGTGCATCCTCTCGGTGGCTGACCCACGTCGAAAGTGCCGTGCCACGACAGTCGTCGTCAAGCACGAGGAACGGGCATTTCTGGCATTCGCACGGATGACCCGTCCCGCCGACCCGGGCGGCGGGACGGCACGGCGACGCCTACCCTGCCCGCACCCGCGCTGGCCACGGTGCCCACATTGATTGACCGTGCCGCGCGCTGTCCTCTAGAGTCCGGCGCTTAACATCGTTACGACACCGGGAGGCAGACGTGGCCGAGGTCGTCCTCAGTCAGGCGCGCGGGCAGGCGGTCCAGATCACCATCAACCGTCCGGAGCGGCGCAATGCAATCAACGAGGCCTTGTGCGCGGGCGTGATCGCCGCCATCGACGCGGCAGAAGCCGACCCCGCCGTGCGCGCCATCGTGCTGACCGGTGCGGGCGAGCGGGTGTTCTGCGCCGGCGGCGATTTGAAGCCCAGCGCCGACGGTTCGCCGTTCGCGCTCGAACCCGCCGAGCCGAACCACTATGTGATCAGGTTGTTCCGACGCATGCAGGCCTGCCGTCTGCCCATCGTCGCGCGCATCAATGGCGACGCGATGGCGGGCGGACTCGGCATCGTGTGCGCCTGCGACATGGCGATCACGACCTCGACCGCCCGCTTCGGCGTGCCCGAAACGCGCGTCGGCCTGTTTCCGATGATGATCCTGCCGTACATGATGCGCATCATCCCACGGCGGCGACTGCTCGAGATGTGCATCACCGGCGAACTGATCGACGCCGCGGACGCGCTGGCGCTCGATATCGTCAGCTACGTCGTGCCTCCGGCCGAACTCGACGCGAAGGTCGACTGGCTGCTCGCGCGTATCGTCGACAAATCACCGACCGCGATCCGCATCGGCAAGCAGGTCTTCCACGCGATCGAGGACATGGCGCTTGACCAGTCCTTCGAACTGACGCAGGTGATGCTGCCGATCATGGCGCAGTCCGAGGACGCGAAGGAAGGCTTCGCCGCGTTCAACGCGAAGCGCAAACCGGACTGGACCGGCAAGTGAGCGTGGACAAGGTCGTGCGCATCGGCTGCGGCGCCGGCTTCTGGGGCGACAGCGCAGAAGGCCCGGCGCAACTGGTGCGCGCCGGCGGCATCGACTACCTCGTGATGGATTACCTCGCCGAGATCACGATGTCGCTGCTCGCGCGCGCGAAGGCGAAGAAACCGGAGGCGGGCTACGCCACGGATTTCGTCGACGCGGTGATGAAGCCGCTGCTGCCCGAGATCGCGCGCCAGCACATCAAGGTCGTCAGCAACGCGGGGGGCGTCAACGCGCCCGCCTGCTGCGCGGCATTGACGGCGGCCATCCGCGAAGCCGGACTCGATTTGAAAGTCGCCGCCGTCGTCGGCGACGACCTCCTCTCCCGTACCGACGCGCTGCGCGAGGCCGGCGTGACCGAGATGGACAGCGGCGCCGCGTTTCCGGCGCGGCCATGGAGCGCGAATGCCTACCTCGGCGCGACGCCGATCGCCGCCGCGCTCGCGGCCGGTGCCGACATCGTCGTCACCGGCCGCTGCGTCGACAGCGCGCTGGCCCTCGGCCCGCTGATGCACGAGTTCGGCTGGCGTGCGGACGACTACGATCGTCTCGCCGCCGGCAGCCTCGTCGGCCACATCATCGAATGCGGCGCACAGTGCACGGGCGGCCTGTTCACGGACTGGCAGACCGTGCCGGGCTGGCACGACATGGGCTTTCCGATTGCCGAATGCCACGCCGACGGCAGCTGCGTGATCACCAAGCCGCCCGGTACCGGTGGGCTCGTGACGCCGGCCACGGTCGGCGAGCAGATCGTCTACGAGATCGGCGATCCGGCGTGCTACCGGCTCCCCGATGTCGCCTGCGATTTCACGCAGGTGCGGCTCCGCCAGGCGGGCGAACACCGTGTGCACGTCAGTGGCGCGCGCGGCGCGGCGCCGGGCAGCACGTACAAGGTCTCGGTGACCTGGCAGGCGGGCTATCGCGCGACCGCAACGATGATGATCGGCGGTCGCGACGCGAATGCGAAGGCGCGGCGCGTGGCCGAGGCGATCCTCGCGCGCACCCGGCAACTCTTTGCTGGACGCGGCTTCGACGATTACGCCGACGTGTCGGTCGAAGTGCTGGGCGCAGAAAGCACCTACGGACCGCACGCCCGTCACGGCGACACCCGCGAGGTGATCCTCAAGATCGGGGTCGCGCATCGCGAGAAGGACGCGCTCGAACTCTTTGCGCGGGAGATCTTTCCGAGCGCGACCGCGATGGCCCAGGGCCTCACCGGCTTCGCTGGCGGCCGGCCGAACGTGCAGCCCGTGGTGCGGCTGTTTTCCTGTCTGATCGACAAGTCGCAGCTGACGCCGACGGTCGAGATCGATGGCCGCGCGCTGGCCGTGCCCGTCCCCGGGACGACTGTCCCGCCACGCGCCCCGTCGCCTGCCCCGGCGCTGCCACTGCAGCCCGCGACGGCCGATGCCGTGACCGCCCCGCTGTTCCTGTTCGCCCACGGCCGCAGCGGCGACAAGGGTGACTCGGCGAACGTCGGCATCCTGGCGCGCGACCCCCGCTATCTGCCGCTGTTGCGCGCGCAGCTGACCGCCGACGCGGTCGCCGCCTATTTCGCGCATCTCGTGCGCGGCGAAGTCACGCGTTACGAGTGGCCGGGCCTCGACGGTTTGAACTTCGTGCTGAAACAGGCCCTCGGTGGCGGCGGCGTGGCCTCGCTGCGCCACGATCCCCAGGGCAAGGCGTACGCCCAGATGCTGCTCGACTTTCCGCTCACGGTGCCGCCCGACCTGCTCGCCGAGGCGAGCCGGCACCTCGCCTCCCTGCTACCCGTTGCCGACACCGGAGCGCCGACATGCTGAAGAACGTGCTGATCGCCAATCGCGGCGAAATTGCGTGCCGCATCATCCGCAGTCTGAAAAAGCTCGGCATCGGCGCCACCGCCGTGTATCACTTCGCCGATCGCGGTGCCCCGCACGTGGCACTCGCCGATCGGGCGATCGAGCTCGAAGCCGAGGTGCCGACCGCCGCCTATCTCGACGTCGCACAATTGCTGGCCGCGGCACAACGCGCCGGCGCCGATGCGATTCATCCCGGGTACGGCTTTCTCGCCGAGAACGCCGGCTTCGCGGCCGCCGTCGAGGAAGCCGGCCTCGTCTTCATTGGCCCGCAGCCGGAGGTCATTCGCCTGATGGGCGACAAGATCATCTCGCGCGAATACGCGGTGAAGCACGGCGTGCCCGTCGCGCCGAGCTGCCGGCAGGACGGTTCGATCGAGGAGTTCGTCGCCGGCGCGAGCAGGATCGGGTTCCCGCTGTTGATCAAGGCGGCGGCCGGTGGCGGCGGCAAGGGCATGAGCATCGTGCGCGAGGCCGGTGAACTCGCCGCGCGCGCGATGACCGCGAGCAGCGAGGCGCTGCGCTATTTCGCCGACGGGCGCGTCTATGCCGAGCGCTACATTGAACGCCCGCGCCACATCGAGGTGCAGGTGTTCGGCGACGGTCACGGCAAGGTGCTGCATCTGTTCGAGCGCGAGTGCTCGGTGCAGCGGCGCTTCCAGAAGATCATCGAGGAGTCCCCGGCACCGAATCTGCCGGCGAGCCTGCGCGACCGGATCTGCGCGGCAGCGGTGAAACTCGCAGCGGCCGCCAAATACCGCAATGCCGGCACCGTCGAATTCATTCTCGCGCCGGACGGCGAGTTCTACTTTCTCGAAATGAACACGCGCCTGCAGGTCGAGCATCCGGTCACCGAGTGCGTGACAGGACTCGACCTCGTCGAACTGCAGTTGCGCCTGGCCGCCGGCGAGCCGCTCGCGCTGACGCAGCAGGACATCACGCAGCGCGGCCACGCCTTCGAATGCCGTCTCTGCGCCGAACAGCCCGAACACGATTTCCGGCCTGCGACCGGCGTGGTGCAGCGTCTGCGCGAACCGGCTGGCGACGGCGTGCGCTTCGACGGCGGTCTGCGTGAAGGCCTGCCCGTCACGGCCGCCTTCGATTCGATGCTCGCGAAGCTGATCACCCACGGCGCGGACCGCACGCAGAGCGCAGCGCGCATGCGCGACGCACTCGCGGCGCTGGTGCTGCTGGGGGTCGATCACAACGGTGACTACCTGTCGCGCATTTTCGCCCACCCGGCGTTTCTGGCCGGTGATCTGCACACGGGTTTCGTCGTCGAACACGCCGCGACGCTGGCGCCGGCCGCACTGGCGGCCAACGAACGCGCCACGGTGCTGCTCGCCGCGCTGTTCGCCACTGACGAGTTCCGGCAACTCGTCGACGACTGCCCCGACCCCCATGCCTCGATCGGGCACTGGCGCAACTGAGGAATCCGCATGAGTCATCGACTTGTCTTCGAAGGCGCGCCGGCCGAGGTCGAAATCCTCGCGCGGCGCCCGGACCTGCGCGTACGCGTCGACGGACAGGCGCATGTCGTCAGTCAACGGCCGGACCCGAGCGGCGCGCTGAGCCTGTGCGTCGACGGCGTCGTGCACCACGCGTGGTGCGTGCGTGAAGGCGACCGTGTGCACGTGAAACTCGGCGACCGAACCTACTCGGTGGGCTATACGGAAGCGGTGACGGCGGCCGCCCAGGGCGGGAATGCGGGCAACGAAATCCGCGCCGACATGCCCGGCGTCGTCGTCGACCTGCATGTCGCCGCGAGCGCCAGCGTCAGCGCCGGCGATGCGCTGCTCGTGATCGAATCGATGAAGATGCAGCTGACCCTCGTCGCGCCGCGCGCCGGCATCGTCGATGCCGTGCACGTCGCCAAGAACGCCCCGTTCCAGAAAGGCGCCCTGCTGATTTCGCTGCAGGCGTCGGAGTAGCCGCCCATGGCCCGCATCCAGTCCAGTCTGAACACCAGCAGCGCCGAGTTCCGGCGCAATTACGCCGCGAGCCAGGTTCGCCTCGCGGAATTTCGCGCCCGGCAGGATGACGCGCGACACAAGCGGCCCGCGCGCGACGTCGAGCGCCTCGCGAAGCAGGGCAAGATGCTGCCGCGCGAACGCGTGGAGAAGCTGCTCGATCCGGGCACGCCGTTCCTCGAGCTGTCGTCGCTGGCGGCGAACATGGCCTATGACGGCGAAGCGCCCGGCGCGAGCTGCATCGTCGGCATCGGCGTCGTCAGCGGGCGCGAGGTGATCGTCCACGCCGACGATTCGAGCATCAAGGGCGGTGCATGGTATCCACTGACGATCAAGAAGATCGTCCGCTGCCTCGACATCGCGATCGAGAATCGCCTGCCGATCGTGCACCTGTGCGACAGCGCGGGCGGCTTCCTGCCGCTGCAGTCCGAGCTCTTCCCGGACCGCTACATGGCCGGGAGGATTTTTCGCAACCAGTCGCTGCTGAGCAAGATGGGCGTCAAGCAGCTCGCCATGGTGTTCGGCCACTGCACGGCCGGCGGCGCGTACATCCCGGCGCTGTCCGACTACTCGGTCATCGTGCGCGGCACCGGCGCGGTGTTCCTCGGCGGGCCGCCGCTCGTGAAGGCGGCGACGGGGGAAATCGTCAGCGTCGACGACCTCGGCGGCTGCGATCTGCATACCCAGGTCAGCGGCACCTGCGACTATCCCGCCTCGACCGAAGCAGAGGCCATCGCGATCGGGCGCGAGATCGTCGCGCAGTGGGACCGGCCGAAAAAATGGGCCATCCAGCAGGACGCGATCGAGGCACCGTACTACGACCCGGACGAACTGCTCGGCATCATTCCGGACGACATCAAACGCGGCTTCGACATGCGCGAGGTGATTGCGCGCATCGTCGATGGCAGCCGCTTTCACGAATACCAGCCGGCCTACGGCACCACGCTGATCTGCGGCTACGCGAACATCTGGGGCTACAAGGTCGGCATCCTGGCCAACAACGGCGTGCTGTTCAATGATTCGGCGCTGAAGGGCGCGCACTTCATGGAACTGTGCAACCAGAACGCGACGCCGCTGGTGTTCCTGCAGAACATCACCGGCTACATGGTCGGGCGCGAATACGAAGCGCGCGGTATCACCAAGGACGGCGCCAAGATGATCATGACGCAGGTGTGCAGCCGCGTGCCGAAGTTCACGGTGATGTGCCACGGCTCCTTCGGCGCCGGCAACTACGGCATGTGCGGCCGCGCCTTCGACGCGCGCTTCCTGTTCACCTGGCCGAACCACCAGATTGGCGTGATGGGCGGCGAACAGGCGGCGCGCACCCTCGCCGAGGTCAAGATGCGCCAGCTCGAACGCAACGGACTCGCGCTCGACGAGAAGATCATCGACGGCGTGTACCAGGAAACCCTGAAGGCCTACCAGGAGCAGCTGTCGGCGTACTACTCGACCAGCGAACTGTGGGACGACGGCATCCTCGATCCACGGGACACCCGCAACGCGCTCGGCGTGGCGATCAGCGCGTCGCTGAACGCGCCGCTCGGCGACGAAGGCTGCGGGGTGCTGCGATTCTGAGCGCTGACTCGAATTTGGAATAGCCACAGAGAACACAGAGAACACCGAGAAGAACCGGCTGTTACCGAAGCCCGTTCGGCGCCGACGCACAACGATGCGACCTCATGAAAGTTCGGGGTCGCCCGGGTGCAACGCAGTGGAACCCGGGAATCGAGGGGCTGACAGGCGGCTCCCGGGTTCCGCGCTGCGAGCTACACCCGGTCTACAGGACGGCGCTGGACATGCGCTTACACAGCAACCTGCATGACCAGGTGACTAGCCGGGGTTTTCGCCCTGATTCGTTGCCTGTGATCGACAGCTGCGCTCACCTGTTCGATTCTCAAGTCGTGCCTCAACTCGGTGTTCTCGGTGTTCTCGGTGGCTACCCCTGAACACCCGCCAGGCACCGCGCTCATGACCTGGACCGAACGTCCGGCAGGTGGCGGATTCTGCCGCCAGTCGCGGTGAACACGGTGACGCGGTTGCGGCCGGTCTCCTTCGAGCGGTAGAGCGCGGAGTCGGCCTGATCGATCAGTTCGGACAGGGTCTGCGCGCCGCGCTGCAGATCGGTGATGCCGAAGCTCGCGGTCACGACCGGAATGTCCGGCAGGCGCACCAGTGTCGTCATCTGTGCTTCGATCGTCGCGCGCATCCGCTCGGCGATGTTCATCGCTTCGCTGCTCGACAGGCCCGGCAGCAGCACGCAGAACTCCTCGCCGCCGTAGCGGCAGATGTGATCGTTCTCGCGCACCGCCATCTGCAGGAGGCGCGCAGCCTGCTCGATCACGCGATCGCCGGTCGAGTGCCCGTGTGTGTCATTGATGAGCTTGAAGGCGTCGATGTCGCACATCAGGCAGGCGAGGCCGTAACCGCGCTTCTGCGCGGCGAGCAGCTCGGCCTCGAAAATCTCGAGAAAGGCGCGCCGGTTCAGGCAGCCCGTCAGCGAATCGCGCGTCGCCAGCCCCTTCAGCTCCTCGTTCTGCTTCGCGATCTCGTTGCGCTGGCGGTCCAGCGTCGCCAGCGCCTTGCGCAGCGCGGCGTTCTTCTCGACGACGAGCGTCTGGTCGTCGAAGGTGGCGAGCGCACCGCGCGGCTGCCGCTTGCTGTCGAACATCGGCGTCACGTTGACCGAATAGATGCGTCGCCCATGCGTGGCGGTGGTCAGGACGATGCTGCGGTCGATCTGCGTCTTGCCGGTCTGCAGGGCGAGGTCCCAGGGCAGCGGCTCGTCCGGCCGTTCGGCGCGCAGGTAACGCCATTCGAACGCACTGAGGGAGCGCCCCCGCATCTCGTCCGCCGGCGTGTCGAAGTTGCGGGCGAAGGCCCAGTTGCTGTGCACGATGCGCTGGCGTGCATCGAGCAGCACGACGCCTTCGACGAGCGCGTTCATCACGGTCCGCACCCGCTCCGGCATCACGCTGGTCGGATCCTGCGTCGTCAGCACGCGGCGCAGGTACAGCGTGAAGGCCGGCAGACAGATCAGGCCGACGAACACCGACAGTCCGAGCAGCGGATGCGCCAAGGCTGGCGGCAGCAGGCCGGCCAGCGGGGGGAAAGCGACGCCGAGACGGCCCCAGGCGCCGCGCGGGGTGACGAGTTCGATCACAGCGAAATCGGGATCGGCGGGCCTGGTCGCGCGTGTCAGATCGACTGCGCCGTGCACCGTCAGCAGGCTGCCGTCCTCGCGTTGCGCATACACGCCGCGGGCGATGCCGCTGTCGACGAGATGGGCCAACAGGCTCTCGAGCGCCGGCTCGTCGTCCGCCTGCGCGAACTGCCGGGCGGTGTACGCGAGCAAGTCGACCGTGCGCGTGCGCTCCGCCAACTGCAGCGCCAGCCGGTCCGGCACGAGCCCCAGCGCGGCGGCTGCGATCACGGCGGCCACCGCCAGCATTGCGAGCATCGCGCCGATCCGCAGCGCCGGCAGCAGGGCGCTGGTCACGTAGGCGTTAGCACTCATACGCACTGCGCGGCGGCGCAGGACAGGCCAGGGTGTCAGTCGTCACGGGGACCGGGCACGCTCGAAGTCAGGATGCCCTGCTTAGCGGCGGCCGCCCGCCAGACTCAAGCCGGCGACCCGCAGGCGCAGGGTGGGAGTGACCGGGAGACGCGCGCGGGACAGCCCTGCGCCGGATCAGGCTGTCGCGGCGATCGCAGCCTTGCAGGACTGCGGGCGCACCGCGACGAGCTGGAGAAAGAAGAGGCAGGCCTTTGTCTTCATTCAGAAATAAATGACGACTTCGAGCAGGTTCTCAGGGTCCGGAGGCGTGGCGGGCGCCGCCGGCGCCGGCCTCAGCCGCGCTCGAGCAGCATCCGCAGGTCTATCACCGCCGCATTCGCGCGCGAGATGTAGGACGCCATCACCAGCGAGTGGTTGGCCACGAAGCCGAAGCCTTCGCCGTTCAGCACCACCGGGCTCCAGATGATGTCCTGGGTGCTTTCGAGTTCGCGAATCAGCTGACGCAGGCTCACCAGCGCATTGCGCTTGTCGAGCACCGACGCGAAGTCCTGTTCGACGGCCCGCAGGAAGTGCAGCAGCGCCCAGCTCGCGCCGCGGGCTTCGTAGAACACGTCATCGATTTCGAGCCACGGCGTCTGTACGACGAGCACGTCCGGCCCCTGCGTCGACTGCTCGGCCCCGCTCTCGCCGGCGAGATCGGTGTTGATGCGGACCTGTCCGACGCTGGCGCTCAGGCGCTGCGACAGGTCGCCGAGCCGCTTCTCGACCACGGCCAGCCAGTTGCGCAGATTGTCGGCGCGCGCATAGAACTGCGCCTGCTGGCTGCCCGGGTTCGATATGTGGTTCAGGTAGACGGCGAGCGCTTCGGACGCCTCGGTGTACTCGTCTTCGGCAGCCGGGAACATCCAGGACTCGGAGTCGATCCGCAGCTTGTTGTCGGCCTTCACCAGGTTCGGATCTTCGGTCGACTGGCTCTGGGAGCGCGCGAGGTCGTTGCGCAGCGCGATCGCGAGGTCGCGCGTCTGCACGAGCGCGCCCCACTCCCAGTTCGGGACGTTGTCCATCAGGATGCCGGGCGGCACCACGTCGTTCGTCAGGTAACCGCCGCGCTTGTGCAGCAGCCGGTCGATGACTTCGACCATCGCGGCGGTGGTCGTCGCGCCGCGCACGGGGGTGCCGTCGGCCGTCGGCATGCGGCGGGCGGTGACCTCGCGCACGTCGAACTGCGCCGGCTCGTGGTCGAACAGCACCATCAGCACCACGATGATGATCGCGTAAACGGCACTGGCCGCGAGCACGTAATCCAGCACGCCGCGCGCGCCATCCCGGCCCGGCAGAAACCCTTTGATCTTCGTCAGCACGCCCTATCCTTTTCTTCGGCAGGCCCATGCTGCCGAGTGTTTCAGCTCGTGAAATCGACCTGCAGTACTTTGTCGACGGCCGCAATGCCGGCGATGCCGGCCAGCTCGCCGTCGGTCAGACGCCGCGAGACGCCGAGCACCGCAATCGCCCAGTCGCGCCCCTCTGCCGCGCCGACCTGCATGCGGGAGATATTAATGCCTCCGCGGCCCAACAGCTCGCCCAGCGCGCCGATCACGCCCGGCCGGTCGGCATGACGTGTGACCACGAGGTGCCCTTCGAGTGCCGCCTCGATCGCGTAATCGTTGACCCGCACCAGCCGCGGATGACGGCCGTCGAACAGGGTGCCCTCGAGGCAGCGCACGCCGCCTTCGAAGCGACCCTGCACGCGGATCACCGACAGGTAGTCACGGGCGTCAGCGGCGCGCGTCTCGGACAGCTTGATGCCCTGCCGGCGTGCGAGGTGAGCCGCGTTGACCCGGTTGATCGGCGTGTCGAGGTGATCCTGCAGCAGCCCCGCGAGCGCTTCGGCGACCAGCGGCTGGCTGTCGAGTTCGGCAGCCTGGCCGTACAGGCCGACCTCGACCTCGAGCAGCGGCTTCTCTAGCATGCCCGACATCAGCTTGCCGAGGCGACGTGCGAGCTTCAGGTAGGGCTCGAGCTGCGCGAGGCGCTCCGGCGCCACGCTCTTCAGGTTCACGGCGTTGCGCACTTCGCCGCGCAGCAGGTAGGCGGCGATCTGGTGCGCAATCTCGACGCCGGTCGCGGTCTGCGCTTCCTCGGTCGAGGCGCCGAGGTGCGGCGTGAACTGGATGCGCGGGCACGCGAACAGCGGGCTCGCGCCCGGGGGTTCCCTGTCGAACACGTCGAGCGCGGCACCGGCCAGGTGCCCGCTGTCGACGAGTTCGAGCAGCGCCGCCTCGTCGACGAGGCCGCCGCGCGCGCAGTTGATCACGCGCGCGCCCTTCTTCATCGTGCGCAGACGTTCGGCCGACAGCAGGTTCTTCGTGTCGGCCGTCATCGGGCAGTGCAGGGTCACGTAGTCGGCCTGTGTCAGCAACGTGTCGAGTTCGAGCCGCTCGACGCCGTAGTCGGCGAAGGTCTGCGGATTGACGAACGGGTCGAAGCCGACGACGCGCATCTTCAGGCCGCGCGCGCGCTCCGCGACGAGCCGGCCGATGGTGCCGAAACCGAGGATGCCGAGGGTCTTGCCGGTGACTTCCGAGCCCATGAACTTCGAGCGCTCCCACTTGCCCTCGCGCACGGAGCGATCGGCGGCGGGCAACGCGCGTGACAGCGAGAACAGGTGAGCGATGGCGAGTTCGGCGGTGGTCGTGGCGTTCGCGTCCGGCGTGTTCAACACCACGATGCCGCGCTCGGTGGTGCCGTCGAGATCGATGTTGTCGACGCCGATGCCGGCACGCCCGACCACCCGCAGCTGCTGCGCGGCGTCGAGCAGCTTGCCCTTGATCTTGGTCTCGCTGCGCACGATCACGGCGTCCGCGTCGGCGATATGGGGGATGGCGGCCTCGACGTCGAGACCCGGCGTGAAATCGATCGTGAGTCCGGGATACTGTTCGAGGGCGGCGATGCCCTCCTTCGCCAGCTTGTCGGCGACGAATACTTTGATCATGACGTAATCACCCTTTTCTTCGACGGTGTGATGAACGGCGTGCCGGCCACGACGTGAGCGTCGCGGCCGGCGGGACGGCGGTGTTCTATGCTGGCGTCACCTGGGCAAAGGCCCAGTCGAGCCACGGCAACAGGGCTTCGAGATCGCTCGCCTCGACGGTGGCGCCGCCCCAGATCCGCAAACCCGGCGGGGCGCTGCGATACGCATTGATGTCGTAGGCCACACCTTCCTGCGCGAGCAGTGCGGCCAGCCGGTCGACGGTCTGCGCGCGCGCCTTGGCGTCGAGCGCCTCGAACCAGGGCGCGGTGATCTTCAGACAGATCGAGGTGTTCGAACGCTCGGCCGGATTGCCCGCGAGGAATTCGACCCACGGCGTCTTCGCGACCCACGCGGCGAGCACGGCGAGGTTGCGCTGCGACCGTGCACACAGACCCTCGAGCCCGCCGACCGAGTCCGCCCAGCGCAGTGCATCGAGATAGTCTTCGACGCACAGCATCGACGGCGTGTTGATCGTCGCGCCCTCGAAGATCGCCTCGTCGATCTTGCGATCCTTCGCGAGGCGGAAAATCTTCGGCAACGGATGCAGCGGTTCATGCGTCGTGAGCCGCTCCGCGGCGCGCGGGCTCAGGATCACCATGCCGTGCGCGCCCTCGCCGCCCAGCACTTTCTGCCAGGAGTAGGTGACGACGTCGAGCTTGTCCCACGGCATCTCCATCGCGAACACGGCGGATGTCGCGTCGCAAATCGTCAGGCCCGTGCGATCGGCGGGAATCCAGTCGCCATTCGGCACGCGCACGCCGGACGTGGTGCCGTTCCACACGAACACGACATCGTGCGCGAAGTCGACCTGCGCGAGGTCCGGCAGATCGCCGTAGGGCGCGGACATCACGCGGGTGTTCGGCAGGCGCAGGCTCTCGGTGATGTCGGAGACCCATTCCTGGCCGAAGGATTCCCAGGCGAGGACATCGACCGGGCGCGGGCCCAGCAGATTCCACAGCATCATCTCGACCGCGCCCGTATCGGACGCCGGCACGATGCCGATGCGGTAATCTGCCGGCACGCCGAGCACGCGGCGGGTGTCGTCGATGGCGAGTTTGAGGCGGGCCTTGCCTTCTTTCGACCGGTGCGAGCGCCCGACGAGCGCACGCTCCAGGGCGGCGACGCTCCAACCCGGCCGCTTGGGGCAGGGTCCGGACGAAAAGCACGGATTGGCAGGCTTCGCCGCGGGCTTCTGCATCTCTCTATTCATGCGGTTACCGTCGGTTCAGCGGGTGAGGCGCGCATTCTACTGGCCGTGCCTTCGATTGCAATGCACAACCGGACCGCAGGCCTTGCGCCCTCTGCAGCGCCCGCTGACGGCCGCCGGATTACCCAAGACTCGGTCGCCGGGCGCACGCGCAGCATGCCGGGTCGGGTGAGCTGCCCGACTCGGCTCAGACGACGGCGGCAATGGCGGGTAGCCCGCCGCCTCCGCGCGCCGGTCGACTCTTCGTGACCCCGGTGTTCTCGGTGGCGAATCCGCCTGGCCCGTGACCCGGGCTAGCCCTGCATCCGCTGCGGCGGCTGTTCGCGGTCGAGTCCCGGACCGAGGTGTTCGCGCAACTGACGACGCATCTCCTCGACCTGCCGGTGCAGCGCGTTGACGGCGACGAGTTTCTCCTCGAACTGGCGGCGCGCCTGCTGGAGTTGCGCTTTCTGCTGGCTGATTCGGTTGGCGAGCGCCATCAGCTTCTTGTAGTGCGCGCGCAGCGCCAGTTCCTTCTTGCGGTAACCCGCCTCGAGGCTTTCGCGCAGCACCGCTTCTCGCTTGCGCAGCTCGGCGGCGGCGTTGTGGCGCACGCGCTGGAGCTTGTCCTGGTAGCGGCGTTCGATGCCCATGCTGCGTTCGAGCAGCGCACCGTCGACATGGCCGCGCAAACGCTGCTGGAAATCGGCCATGATTTCGCCGAGTTCGTCGAGCGCGGGCGGCGGCGCCACCTGGGCCGCTGCGATGTCGGCGAACAACTGGGACGCGGGCAGCGGCTGGCGCGTGTCGATCGGCATGACCTGCGGAAGCACGGGCGCAAGGTTCGCTGCGCGCGCCGCGGTCGCTTCGAGCTGAGCGAAGTCGATGAACTCCGAACTCGCGGGTTCGAAATCAGGACTGCCGTCGACTTCGATCGCGTCGTGGCGCTCCTCGATGTCATCGATGATCTCGGCCAGTGCGCGGCCCGTGCTGGTGTCCGCGTAGGCTTCGACCGGGACCCGCTGGCGGCTGGCCTCTTCGAACTCCTGCTGCGTATACAGCCGGTCGATGCGCTCGATGGTGTTCGAGAAGCTGGCGTTGACTTGCTGCTGGTCCACGTTGTGGTCCATGTTGTGGTCCATGGTTGGGGCCTCGAGGTTCGGCGTCTGGGCGGACACGATGTCCGGCATCCCCGGTCCGGGAAACGCGACGATACTGGATGGTTCACTGTCCGCCATCTGGTGCGATAACACCAGTGCCGGATGGCTCCGCGCGAGCGCGCTCAGCGGTTCGTCGAGGTACTCGACCTGGAACCCGCGTTCGACGAGCAGGAACGCGCCCACCGCGCTCTGCCCGGGCTCGTCGCTGCACACGAGATAGCGCTCGTCCTTCGGCAGGCGCTGCGACTGCAGCCGGAGCACCGTGAGCGGCAGATTGCGGCTGTTGCGCAGCGTCAGCCGGGCATATTCCTCGGGGTAGCGCACGTCGAGCCAGCGGGCGCCGGCGTCGGCCGCGGCCAGAGCCTGCGCCCCGTTCAGCGGCGACAGCACGGGCTGTCGAATCAGTTCGTCGAAATCAGCCGCCTTCAGCCGCATCAGGCAGCCGTCGGTGAGCATCGTCACGGTGGCGTCGCGCGGTTTGCCGGACACCAGCGCGGCCTCGCCGAACGCGTGCCCCGGACCGAGATCGGACAGGTGAATCTCGCGCCGACCGCCCGCGATCTCGCGCGTGACCTCGCAGTAGCCGTGCTCGATCACGTAGTAGTAGTCACCGGGCTGACCCTGCCTGATCACGACCTGATCGGCGAGGACCTCAAAGCGCTCCATGCGGCCGAAGATGCGGTGGATGTTCGTCGCCGGCAGCCCCGCGAACAGCGGCGACTGCAGCATGCGCGTCATCCAGTCCGAGGCCTGCTCGGTCGCGATCTCGCTGACCTCGAGTTCCCGCGTGGCGGCCGGCAGCACCGCGGCCGCGGTGTCGCGATCCAGCGTGTCGCGCAGGAAGCGCGCGATCACCACGGCGTCGATGGCGCGCACCGTCAACTTCTTGCGCCCCGGCGTGTCGAGAGCGCGGCGCGCGGCCTTCGAGTGCGCGGACAGACGGCGGACCTCGGTCCCGTTCCACGACAGTTCGATTTCGCCGGCGAGGAGGTAGTGCACGAACGGGTCCGACTGGCCCTGAACGTAGACCTGCTGTCCGCTGCTGAACTCGAGAATCTTCGCACCGGCCGCAATGCGGTGCTGGTCGTGCGGCGGCAGCCGATTGATCGGCACGAGCGCGCGGATCGCGGCATCCAGTTCTGGCCGGCCTGGCATCGATGACTTCCTGTACGAGTTGACTGCCCCGGTGGCGTGACGCGGCCGGATGCGTTGCGCACCCTGCGGCCACGATCACGAGTTCCCCCAATCCGCGCACTATCGAACGGCGGCCGGCGACGATCAAGAGGGGTGACCTTTGTTTACAAGCGTGGCGCCCGCCGGCTAACGTCGCGAGACGCTCAAACATCGAGGTCAGCCCGCATGCAAACCGCCGTCTACGCCCCAGTCTTCCATGACTACAGCGACCCCGGCCGGCTCGTCGAACTGGCCTGCGCGGCGGAACTGGCCGGCTACGACGCCTTCTTCGTCTGGGACCACCTCGCGATCGAACCCTCCGGCCTGCTCGAAATCGCCGATGCGACCATCGTGCTCGCCGCGATCGCGCAGGCCACGCGCCGCATCCGCTTCGGCGCGATGATCACGCCGCTGGCGCGCCGTCGGCCGTGGAAGCTCGCCAAGGAACTCAATACGCTCGACCGCCTGTCCGGCGGCCGTGTGATGCTGGGCGTCGGCCTCGGCGAACCGGCGATGGTGGAATTCGCGGCGTTCGGCGAGGACCCGAGCGCGAAGGTCCGTGCGCGCAGGCTCGACGAAGGTCTCGCGATACTCGACCCGCTGCTGCAGGGAGAGACGGTGAACCACCACGGCGAGTACTACCAGCTGACGAACGCCAGACTCACGCCGAGTTCGGTGCAGAGGCCGCGCATGCCGATCTGGGTCGCCGCGTCGCTGCCGGCGCAGGCCGGCCTGCGCCGCGCCGCGCGCTGGGATGGCTGCTTTCCGATCAAGGTCCCGCCGGTCATCGCCGAGGGCACGGTGTCGCAGGCGGCATGGCCCGAGTGGTGGCTGTCACCGGCCGAAACTGCCGACGCGCTCGCCTGCGTCCGCGCGCTGCGCGGCAACGACGGCCCTTACGCGTTCACCGCCACCGGCCGCGCGACGGCCGAGTCGTCGACGGCGGCCAGCGCCCTGCTGCGCGATTACCACGCGGCGGGCGCGAACTGGTGGCTCGAGTGGATCGACGACGCCCCCGGCACCTACGAGCAGACGCTGCGCATGATCTCGCGCGGCGCGCCGCACCTGTAGGCGACGGGCGATGTGGCAGGCCCTGCAGATTTATCACGTGAACATCAACTGTTCGAATCTCGAGCGCTCGCTCGCGTTCTACCGGCGCATCGGCTTCGAAGAGGCCTACGACATCCCGGATTGCCAGGTGCCGGGCCTTGGGCCCGTGCCGCAACGCGGTCGCGCGAAACTGCTGCGTTACGGCCAGGATCCGCGCGGGGCGCTGCTCGATCTGATCGAGTGGACCGAACCGAAAACCGTCGGCGCGCCTTACCCGCACCTCGCCCACGCCGGCATCGCGCGGCTGTGTCTGCGCGTCAAGGGCATCGACGAGATGATCGGGATGCTGCGCGCCGACGGCGTGCGCTTCGTCGACGAGCCCGCGATGCCGGGCCTGGTCGGCAACACGCAGAAGTTTGTCTGCGTACTCGACCCGGACGGCGCGGTGATCGAACTGATGGAGTTCTTTCGCTGACGCGGGTGCAGCGCGGCTTGGCAGGCTGTTGAACAGGACTGCGCGCGCCGTGCAGACGACGGCCTCGCACCGTCTTTCATCGGCCAGCGGATCGGAAATCCGTTCATGTCATCGGTTGCGGTGAAAGTGCCTTTCTAACTCGCTCATGCAGCCCTGGTGTAAAGCGCGCATGGCCTCTCGTAGCCCGGATGCAGCCTCGCGGAATCCGGGATCGGGGGTTAGCACGGCGTTGAACCGCGGCAGCCGGACCCTACGGCGCGGGTGCCGGGGATGAGCGGCGGCGCCACCGCAATCCCGGATTTCGCTGCGCTTCATCCGGGCTACGAGAGGCCGTGCGCGCGCTGCGACCGGGCACCGAAAGAGCGCCGGACGATGCACTTTCACAGCAACCTACGATGAGCCGAGGCTTCCTTCGGGGTGCATCAGCAGGGAGCGATATCCGCGCCCAGCCATTCAGGCCTGCGCCATGGCGAGCCGCCCCCGCGCGGGCAGACGCAACAGCAGGAACACCGCAATCGTCACGTTCAGCAGGTTCCATGCAATGCCGTTGAGGAACGCGGCGGTGTAGTTGCCGGTCCAGTCGAAGATTGCGCCCGACATCCAGCCGCCGAGCGCCATGCCGAGCAGCGTCGCCATCACCA
This sequence comes from Gammaproteobacteria bacterium Ga0077536, assembly GCA_001464935.1. Classification (GTDB taxonomy): domain Bacteria; phylum Pseudomonadota; class Gammaproteobacteria. The sequence goes on along the minus strand of LNEL01000062.1, from coordinate 70,091 downwards.
CCGCGCCGACGCGGCGGCCGGCTTCCTGCGCCGGGAAGTACTCGCGGATGATGATCGCGTACGACGGCACGATGCCGCCCTGGAAGAAGCCGAACAGCGCCGAGACGACGTACAGCGAGGTCAGCGTATCCGCCGGCAGGAACAGGAACAGCGCGACGCCCTGGGCGGTCGACCCGATCAGCAGCGTGCGCAGCCCCCCGATGCGATCGGCGATGTAGCCGCTCGCCAGCCGGCTGAAGATGCCGCACGCGAGCATCAGCGACAGCATCTCCGCGCCGGCCGCCGCGCCGAACCCGAGGTCCCCGCACAGCGCGACGAGATGCACCTGCGGCATCGACATCGCGACACAGCAGGCCACACCCGCGATACACAGCAGCACCATCAGCGCCTGCGGCGACATCGCGAGCGGGGGCGGCAAGGGTGCCCGGTGGCCGGACGCCGTCAGCGGCGCCGGATGATCGATCGGGGACGGGCGGCGGATCAGCAGTGAAATCGGCAGCAGCAGCACGACACAGAGAATGCCCAGCGTCTGGTACGCGTCACGCCAGCCGTGCTGTTCGACGAGGTACTGCGTGATCGGCGGCCACAGCGCACCGCCGACGTAATTGCCGCTGGCGCAGATCGCCACCGCAATGCCGCGGCGGCGCGAGAACCAGTGGGAGATGTCCGCGAGCAGCGGCGCGAACGTCGCCGAGCAGCCCAGCATGCCGATCAGCAGACCCTGGCACAGCGCGAACTGCCACGCACTGGTGGCGTGCGCGGCGAGCGTGAAGCCGAGCAGTTGGGCAAAGGCGCTGACCACCACGGGTCCGAACACGCCGTAACGATCCGCCACGCGCCCCATCATCAGCCCGCCGGCCGCGAAGCCCAGCATCGTGGCCGTGAACGGAAAGGAGGCGTCCGCGCGGGCGATGCCGAATTCCAGCTGCAGCGTCGGCAACACCACCATCACGGAGTACATGCCGGCGCCACCGACCGTCATCAGCAGCAGGGCCGCGATCAGTCGCACCCAGGCGTAACGGGATTCGATCGGCGAAGTCGTCGAGTCGGAGGCGGTGCTCATCGAAGATCCAGACTGTGCGGCAGCGGAGCCGGGACACTACACGGAATCGGGCACCTTGTCGCCGTCGCCGGGGTAGCGAATGTCGAGGATGCAGTAGCGTCGGGCCGCACCCTCCGCACTGACTTCAATCTCGTCGTCGAGCGTCTTCGACAGCAGCGCGCGGGCCAGCGGCGAATCGATGCTCACGTGGCCCAGCGCCGCGTGGGTCTCGTCGCTGCCGACAATCCGGTAGACGAGCGTCGCGCCCGCCTCGTCCTCGAGTTCGACGACCGCTCCGAAGAACACGCGGGAGGTATCCGGCGGCGTCGCCTGGACCACTTTGAGCGTCGGCATGCGCCGCTGCAGGTAGCCGATGCGGCCATCGATGCCGCGCAGCTCCTTCTTGCGATACTGGTATTCGGCGTTCTCCGACCGATCGCCTTCGGCGGCCGCGGCCGCGAGATGCCTGACGACATCGTGCCGCCGCTCCCACAGGGCCTTGAGCTCCGCTTCGAGCACGCGGTAACCGGCAGCGGTGATGTACGGGGACGACGGCGGACGTGGGGGGCGATAGCGGGACATGCGCGGGGATTATACGGACCGCGCGGCCCGCCAGGTCTCACGCGGCCGCCGTTGACGCCGCATGAGCGACGTCAACGCAGAAACGACCTGCCCCGCGCCGTCAGCCCGGGCCGGTGCCCGACTTGCGCGGCGCGCGGCGTCCACCACCGTCCTGTCGCGACTTCACGATTTCCGAATGCAGTTCGGCGACGTGCTTCTCGAGCGAGGAGGTCAGCTGCAGCAAGCCCTCGACGATGCCGAGCAGCGCCACGTCGTGGTTGGACTTGATCGCGCGCTGCGCGTCCTTGAAGGCCTGTCTGGCGCGGACGTATGACATGGTCGATCCTTGATCTTGCGGGAGTGGCGCGGCGTTCAGTACTGCGCCGTGGCCGGCGGCTGCACGATGAAGATTTCCACGCGCCGGTTCTGCGCGCGGCCTTCGACGGTCGCGTTGCTCGCGATTGGCTGGTGCGATCCGGCGCCTTCGACCGATACCCGCGCGGTCGCGACGCCGCGCGAGGCCAACTGGCCGCGCACGCTCTCGGCACGTCGCAGCGACAGCGGATCGTTGATGGCATCCGAACCGGTGGTGTCGGTATGGCCGACGATGCGCACGGTCGTGCCGGGGTTCGCCTGCAGGGTTTGCGCGAAGCGGTCGATCACCGGGCGCAGGTTGTTCTTGACCTCTGCCTTGCCGGTATCGAAGGACAGATCGCTCGGGATCTCGAGCTTGAGTTCATTGCCGGGTGTCTGCGTGACGGCGATGCCGGTGCCGGCCGTCGCTGCTTCCATGTCCTGCTTCTGCTTTTCCATGCGCTCGTTCCACAGGTAGCCGCCGCCCGCGCCTACCGCAGCGCCGACGCCGGCGCCAATCGCTGCCGCCTTGCCGCCGCCCACCAGGCCGCCAATGACGGCGCCCGTCGCGGCGCCGACGCCCGAGCCCGTGGCCGTGCGCTTCTGGCCTTCCGTCATGTTGGCGCAACCGCCGATGAACAGTGCGGCGGTGACCGCCATCAGTATTCGAGTCTTTCGCATGTCCGAGTCTCCGTGGGCTGGGTGGAAGTCCATTGTCTTGGCCCGACTCTAGGCGCATGCGGTGCCGGCTGTCTGTGCGATACCGTACCCATCGCTGTAGGGCGGACACCCGGGGCCGGTGACATCGCGCTATGCTTGACGCAGCGTCGCGCACGGCGTTGCGTGGTGCTTCGTTCATCGACGAGGCTGGCCCATGGACATCAAACGCATCACTGAAGTTGGCGTCGCTGTACGCGATCTCGAACAGGCGACGGCGCTGTTCGTCGACCTGTTCAACGCGGTGGCCAGCGACGTCACCGAAGTGCCGGCGTACGGCATGCGCTATCGCATGTGTCGTGTCGGCAAGGTCGACTTCGAACTGATGGCGCCGACCGGCGAGACCGGCGTGATCGCGGACTTCCTGGCCAAACGCGGCGAGGGACTGCATCACATCGCGTTCGCCGTCGACGACGTCGCGGCGACGATGGCGAGCCTGCGCGGCAAAGCCGTGCGCTTCGTCGACGAAGCACCGCTGAGCCAGGTGCTGCCGGCGGTCGATTTCGCCGGGCGCGCGTTTGCCGATGAACTGCAGTTCACGTTCTCGCACCCGACGTCGATCCTCGGCATCCTGTTCGAGTTCATCCAGTATCCCGCCGGTTACCAGACCCCTTGAGGCGTCTTGAGGAGCACGTCGATGCCTGAACGACTGAGTGGTGGTTGCGCCTGCGGCGCCGTGCGCTACGAATGCGACGCGGCGCCGATGTTCATGTGGGTGTGCCACTGTCGTGAATGCCAGCGTGCGAGCGGCGGCGGTGGCGCGGTGAACGTGGTGTTCCGCAAGGTGGACGTGCGTTTCACACAGGGCGAGCCGACCTATTCGCCGCGCATCGGGACCAGCGGCCAGCGGACGTGGCGTGGCTTCTGCGTCGAATGCGGCTCACCGCTCGCGGCGAGGGCCGATCTGATCCCGGACATCCAGGGCCTCAGCGCCGCGAGCTTCGACGATCCGGGCCAGTTCCGGCTCGTTGCCCACATCTGGACCGACAGCGCGCAGCCGTGGGACACCCTTGCGCCGGAGGTGCCGCGCATCGCGGGCACGCCGACGCCGGCCGATCTCGCGCACCTGCTCGCCCTCGCCCACGGCAGCGCGCCCGCTCAGTGAAAATCGCGCGAGGCGGTCGGCAGCCGGCCCAGCAGCGCGGAATAGTCGTGGAGCCGCCGCGCGATCACGTGCACGATCGATCCTTCGCGCTGCACCTCGCCGACCACGCCCATCAGGCGTGAGCCGAGCAGTTCGCGACGCTGCGCCTCGACCAGGCTGGACCAGACGATCACGTTGCCCGACCCGCTTTCATCCTCGAGCGTGACGAACACCACGCCCGTCGCCGTGCCCGGCCGCTGACGCATCACGACGAGCCCGGCGATGTGCACGGGCGCGCCGTGCGGCAGCTGGTGGATCTCGAAGGCGGTGACGCAGCCGAGACGGTCCAGTCGTGGCCGCAGGAGTTCGAGCGGATGCCGGCCCAGCGTCAGGCCGGTGGACGCATAGTCGGCGATGATGTCCTCGCCTTCGGCGGGCTTGCGCAGCAGCGGCTGCCCCTCACGCACGCCGGCGTTGCCCAGCAGCGGCAACGGCGCTTCGACGCCCAGCGCGGACCAGCGTGCGCGATGGCGATGGCCGGCGATGCCCGCCAGCGCGCCCGCCGCGCCGAGGGCCGCGAGTTCGCGTCGATCGAGGCCCGCGCGGCGCGCGAGATCCTGCACGTCGGCGAACGGGGCCGACGCGCGCGCGGCGACGAGGCGTTCGGCTGCCGTCTGCGGCAGACCCTTGACGAGCCTGAAGCCCAGCCGCAGCGCCGGTTCCCGATCCGGCGCTGCGATGTCGAGACTGCAGTCCCAGTCACTCTCGAGCACGTCGATCGGGCGCACCGCCACGCCGTGGCGCCGGGCGTCCTGCACGAGCTGCGACGGCGCATAGAAGCCCATCGGCTGACTGTTCAGCAGCGCGCAGACATAGGCCGCGGGCTCGTGGCATTTGAACCACGCGGACACATAGGCGAGCAGCGCAAAACTCGCCGCGTGCGATTCGGGAAAGCCGTATTCGCCGAAGCCCTGGATCTGGTTGAAGATGCGCTGCGCGAACTGTTCGTCGTAGCCGCGTTCGCGCATGCCGTTGATCAGCTTCGCCTCGAAATGGCCGAGCCCCCCGCTGCGCTTCCATGCCGCCATCGAACGCCGCAGCTGATCGGCCTCGCCCGGCGTGAAACCGGCCGCGACCATCGCGAGCTTGATCACCTGCTCCTGGAACAGCGGCACGCCGAGCGTGCGCTCGAGCACGCCGCGTACGGCCTCGCTCGGATATTCGATCGCCTCCTCGCCGTTACGCCGCCGCAGATACGGATGCACCATCTCACCCTGGATCGGGCCCGGGCGGATGATCGCGACCTCGATCACGAGGTCGTAATAACACGCGGGCCTGAGCCGCGGCAGCATCACCATCTGCGCGCGCGATTCGATCTGGAACACGCCGACGGTGTCGGCGCGCTGGATCATCGCGTAGGTGTCGGCGTCGTCCGCCGGCACGTCGCCGAGCGCGAACGGACGGCCGTGGCGCGCCGCGACGAGATCGCAGGCGCGGCGGAGCGCCGACAGCATGCCGAGCGACAGGCAGTCGACTTTCAGCAGGCCGAGCGCTTCGAGATCGTCCTTGTCCCACTGGATGACGGTGCGATCCGGCATCGCGGCGTTCTCGATCGGCACGAGTTCGTCGAGCGGCCCGTCGGAGATCACGAAGCCGCCGACGTGCTGCGACAGATGCCGGGGAAAGCCGATCAGTTCGGCGACCAGCATCTGCAGCCGCTGCATCACCGGATGGGCCGGGTCGAAACCGACTTCGCGCAGCCGCTCCGCGACGCCCGTCGCCCCATCCCACCAGTACACGTTGCGCGCGATGCGATCGACCTGCTCGACTGACAGGCCCAGCGCCTTGCCGACATCGCGGATCGCGCTGCGCGCGCGATAGCTGATCACGGTGGCGGCGAGCGCCGCGCGCTGGCGACCGTACTTGCGGTAGATGTACTGGATCACCTCCTCGCGCCGCTCGTGCTCGAAGTCGACGTCGATGTCGGGCGGCTCGCCGCGTTCGCGCGAGATGAACCGTTCGAACAGCATCTCCATGCGCGCCGGATCGACCTCCGTGATCCGCAGGCAGTAGCACACCGCCGAATTCGCCGCCGAACCGCGCCCCTGGCACAGGATGCCGCGGCTGCGCGCATAGCGGACGATGTCGTGCACCGTCAGGAAGAAGGCTTCGTAACCGAGCTCCGCGATCAGCGTCAGTTCGTGTTCGACCTGCGCGCGCACGGGCGCGGGCATGCCGCGCGGCCAGCGCTGCGCCGCGCCGCGCAGCGTCAGTCCGCGCAGATGCGTGGTCGGCGTGAGCTGGGGTGGCACCAGTTCGCGCGGATAGGCATAGCGCAGCTCCTTCAGCGAGAACCGGCAGCGATCGGCGATGCGCGCCGCTTCGGTGAGCAGAGCTGCCGGGTAGAGCCGTGCCAGCCGCGAGCGGGGCCGCAGGTAACGCTCGCCGTTCTGGAACAGCGCATCGCCCACCTGCGCGAGCGGACGTCGGACGCGGATGGCCGTCAGCACGTCGAGCAACGGGCGCCGCGCGGGCAGATGCATGTGAACGTCGCCGGTGGCGACGAGCGGCAGGCCGAGGCTCGCCCCCAGCGTCTGCAGGGTCTGCAGACGCGCGAGATCGTCGCCTTCGTACAGCCGCTCGACCGCAATCCAGAGCCGGCCGCGGAAATGGGCCGCCAGCCAGCGGCCGGCCGCAGCATCAGGCTCGTGCCCTGGCAGCCATAGCGCGAGCAGCCGCGGCGCGGCGGCCGCCAGATCCGCCCGCGCCAGCCGGTAACTGCCCTTCGCGCACTGGCGGCGGGCCTGGCTGATCAGGCGCGAAAGCGCCGCATAGCCGGCGGCGTCCGGCACCAGCAGCACCACACGCAGCCCGTCGTCGAGGCCGAGTTCGCTGCCGACGATGAGCCGGCAGCCGGCCTCCCCGGCCGCGACATGGGCCCGCACCATGCCGGCCAGCGAGCATTCATCGGTCAGCGCGAGCGCCCGATAGCCGAGCGCCGCCGCCTGCCGCACCAGTTCCTCGGGATGCGAGGCGCCTCTCAGGAAGCTGAAATTGCTGACGCAGTGGAGTTCTGCATAGTCGGGGTCGGGCATCGTGGGCGAACCGGAATACTGTATTTATATACAGTATTTGAGCGGCGCCGGCGCCCGCCGTCAATGGCAGCGCCGGCCGCCCCCGGCGCAGCGCTCGGGGTGCCGGCCCTCAAGCCCCCTGCCGGCCGGCCGACACAGCGCGAACGGAGAGAAAGCCATACTGGCATTCGGGAGGGAGGTCGATGCGTCACCTGATATTGCCGCTGCTGCTGCTGGCGGCCACCGCCGCCGAGGCCCAGCCGGACTGGCCCACCGTCCAGGCCCATGCCGAGGCGTTCGCGCGCGACCGCGCCCGGGACGGCCGGCGACTGCTGCTCGGCCCGTCGGCGCCCCAGGTCGCACCCGCGCCCGCGGATCTGAGCTGCAGCGAACTCTACGAGCGCCGCGTCGCGCTGATGCGCACCCAGTACGATTACCGGCCGCCATACACCGACGACCCGCGCAATCGCGCGGCCGTGTTCATCGGGACGATTTTCACGCCCGGCTTCTACTTCCTGCCGTTCTCGGCCATCCAGGACTACGTCGGCGAGGATCGCCGGGTCCGCACCGAGCGCGAACTCGACGAACTGCGCTATGCCTCAGCGGCCCGACGGTGCTTCGTGCGCTGATTCGGCGCGGCGGCTTTGCCGCACTGCATGGTCATGACCTGCGCCCGGCGGTATCATGCGCGCCGGTTTCCATCCACCCGTGCCGCGTCGGCAGACAACCCGGACGATCACAACCGCCATGTTCGAAACGCTCAAAGCCCTGAACCCCGATCCCATCCTCGGCCTGATGGCGGCTTACCGCCAGGACACGAATCCGAAGCGCGTCGACCTCGGCGTCGGCGTGTACAAGGACGAAGCCGGCCACACGCCGATTCTCGACTGCGTGAAACGCGCGGACGAACTGCATCACGCGGCGGAAACCAGCAAGACCTACGTCGGCCCGCCCGGCGATCCGGATTTCAACACCGGCATCGAGCAGCTGATCTTCGGCGCCGATCATCCGGCGCTGAAAGCCGGCCTGATTCGCACCGTGCAGGCGCCCGGCGGCTGCGGCGCGCTGCGCATCGCGGCGGAACTGATCAATCGCGCGAAGCCCGGCGCCGCGATCTGGGTGTCCGATCCGACCTGGGCGAACCACGTGCCGCTGCTCGGCGACGCGGGCCTCGAAATCAAGACCTATCCGTACTACGACGCGGCGAGCCAGGGCCTGAAAGTCGACGCCATGCTGAGCGCGCTGGCGGCGATTCCGGCCGGCGACCTCGTCCTGCTGCACGGCTGCTGCCACAACCCCTGCGGCGTCGATCTGAAGCCGGCGCAATGGGACGCGGTGGCGACACTCGCCGTCGAGCGCGGCTTCACGCCGTTCGTCGATCTCGCGTACCTCGGACTCGGCACCGGCCTCGATGAAGATGCCTATGGCGTGCGCAAGCTGGCGGCCTCGGTGCCCGAGCTCGTCGTCGCGAGCTCGTGCTCGAAGAACTTCGGCCTGTATCGCGAGCGCGTCGGCGCGCTGTCACTGCTGTCGCCGAACGCGGCGCAGACCGACATCGTCTACGGTCAGATTCAGAACGTGGCGCGCGGTGTGTATTCGATGCCACCGAACTACGGTGGCGCACTCGTCGGCCGCATCCTCAAGGACGCGCAGCTGACCGCGGACTGGCGTGTGGAGCTCGCCTCGATGCGCGACCGCATCAACGGCCTGCGCGGGCAGCTCGCGGGCAAGTTCCGAGAGCGCCTGGGCAGCCCGCGCTTTGACTTTATTCCGCAGCAGCTCGGCATGTTCTCGTTCCTCGGCCTCAGCAAGGATCAGGTGCAGCGCCTGAAGAACGAATACAGCATCTACATGGTGGACTCGAGCCGCATCAACGTCGCCGGCATCAACCAGCAGAACATCGACTACTTCTGCGACGCCGTCTGCCAGGTGCTCTGAGCCCGCACGTCCCGTGACGCGCGTCGCAGTTGGCGGCGCGCGTCTTCCGCCTTCCACGATCTGCAACGTTTGGTCCCCGTCGACTGCGATGGAAGTCGCAACGGCACGCGCTCCGACTGACTATCTTGCTCTCCAACACGCACGGCGCCCCGCGCCCAGATGGAGAGTCCATGAAATCCGGTTTCGTTCGCACCCTGTCCTCGCTGGCCCTGGCCTCAACGCTCGGCTGGACCGCGCAGGCAGCCACCCTTGAAGCCACTTATCTCTTCGACGGCACGCTGCTCGCCGAGGAAAGCGGTGCGCCGGCGCTGACGGCGGTCGATCCGCTGGGCGCTTCAAATTTCGGCACCACGCAGGTGTTCGGCGAAACGCGCATCGTCTACAACTTCGGCGGCACGGCCAGCGAGCAGGGCGGCCTCAGCCTGTCGACCGCGTCGCTGATCAACCGGACCTCGTACTCGATCGAGATGGTGTTCGACTTCACCGGCACCAGCGGCTTCCGTCGCCTCGTCGACGTCAGGGACCGCAGCACCGACAACGGGCTGTATGTCGATCCGGACGATCGGCTGAACGTGTGGACCGGCAGCAGCAACGCGGGTGGCACGGTCAGCGATACGGGCTTTCAGCACGTCGCGCTGACGGCGCAGGGCAATCGTGTTCGCGGCTACGTGAATGGCGTGCAGGGGATTTCGTTCAACACGAATACGCTGCACCTGAGCAACGCCGACACGCTGAACTTCTTTCTCGACAACACCGTCGGCAACGGCCAGGGCGAGTATTCGGGCGGCGCGATTGCATTCATGCGCCTCTACAGCGGCGCCCTGACCGCGATCGAAGTCGCGTCGCTCGCCGCCGCGCCGCTGCCGGCCCAGTCGCCGGCCCCGGTGCCGCTGCCGAGCAGCGTGCTGCTGCTGGGCACGAGTGTGATCGGCAGCTTCCTGCTGCGTCGACGCGCCGGCTGAGCGCCCGGCAGGCGGCCGCTGGCGCGCAATCAGATTTTCGGTCTGACGCCCCGCCACGGGCGCGCCTTCTCGAAGGCCGCCGCGATTCTGAACACGGTCGGATCATCGAACGTGCGACCGACGATCTGCAGCCCGGTCGGCATGCCGGTGCTGCCGAAGCCGCTGGGCACGCTCGCGACCGGACACCACGACATCATGTTGAACGGATAGGTCATCGCCCACCCGACATAGGCCGGCACCGGCCGACCGTTGATCAGCAGTTCCTTTGCCGAGTCGTCGTGCTCGGCGTCGAGGCACGACACCGCGCAGGTCGGCGTGATCAGCGCGTCGTATTTCTCGAGTATCGGCCCGAGCTTCTGCCACATCGCGCCGCGCACGACGTTCGACTTGTAGAGCCGGGCGCCGCTGTGACCGAGGCCTGCCTCGAGCAGCCTCACGACCAGCGGCGTCATCTGGTGGCGCCAGCGTGGCAGCAGGTCGCCGCACAGCGCGGCGAACAACCCCTCCCACCAGGTCTGCCACGCGTCGAGCACGGTGTAGTCCCAGCCGAGATCGACTTCCTCGACCGTCGCCCCGAGGCGCTTCATCGCGCGCACGGCCTCACGCGTGTTCTGCTGGACGTCCTCGGCCACCTCGAAATACCCCAGGTTCATTGAAAACGCGATCTTCATGCCGCGGATGCCGGGCCCGCTCATCGTCAGTTCGAGTTTCTCGCGCAGCGAGCAGATATCGGCGACATGCTGACCTGACATCACGTTCTGCATCAGCGCACCGTCGGCGACGCTGCGCGTGATCGGGCCGTAATGCAGCAGGGTTTCCAGCGGGTGCTCGAGATCGAGCGGGTTGCGCCCGAACGGTGGCTTGTAGCCGAACACCCCGTTGATGGCCGCGGGAATGCGAATCGAGCCGCCACCGTCGGTGCCATCGGCGATCGTCGTCATGCCGGCGGCAATCGCCGCGCCCGATCCGCCCGACGATCCGCCGCAGGTATAACGCGGGTTCCACGGATTGCGCGACACGCCCCACAGCGGGCTCTTCGTGATCCCGCCGTGCGCGAGTTCCGGCGTCGTCGTGCGCGACAACAGGATCGCGCCGGCCTTGAACAGGCGATCGACGGTCGGCGCCGACTGCGCGGGCCGGAAGTCCTTGAACGCATGCGAGCCGAAGGTCGTGATCTCGCCCTTCACCGGGTGAAAATCCTTGATCGCCACGGGCACGCCTTCGAGCGGCCGCAGGCGCGCGCCGCGCGGATTCTTGTAGCGCGCTTCCGCCGCGCGCGCGGCCGTGAGCGCCGTGTCGCGCTTGAGTTCGGTCAGCACGTTCAGCGTCGGATTCAGCGCTTCGGAACGCGCGATCAGCGCGCGCGTCAGTTCGACCGGCGAGAGCTCCCGCGACTGGAATTTCGCGATGGCCTCGGTGGCGCTCAGGTAACAGAGTTCGAGATCCGCGTCGGACTTCGCCATGGTTTCCCCCCGGGGTGATGGAGACGACCCGTGCAGGGTGGCAGCGCGACTGCAGCCGATCAAGGCCGGCGTCCCAAAAAAAAGCGGCCTCACCGGGAGGCCGCCAGGCTGCGTGCACCGGACGAGAGGCGAGCGACCCCTCATCCGGGGGAGGGAACGGTGATCAGGTGCCCATCTTGGCCAGCGACTTCGCCTGCCAGCCGGCGAGCTCCTGGTCGCGGAGCGTGTCGCGATCGTCGACATGGGAGTCGGTGACGAAACGCGGCTTGAAGATTCGGACCAGCAGCGGAATCAGCGTAATCGCGCCGACCATGTTGCTGAACAGCAGCAGGCACAGCAGCAGCGACATCTCGCTGTTGAAGCGCAGCGACGACCCCGGGATCCAGTAGATGATGCCTGCGAAGATCGTCACCGCGGTGAACAGGATCGCCGCGCCCGTGGTGCGCATCGAGGTCACGATCGCATCCACCAGTGTGCGGTGCCGCGCCTCTTCTTTGAGGCGATCGAGCATGTAGATCGCGTAGTCGACGCCGACCCCGATGCCGACCGCCGTCACCGGCAGCGTATTCACGTTGAGGCCGATGTCGCGCATCGTCATGAACGCCCGGTTCGTCATCACGCACAGCACCAGCAACCCGAACACCATCACGCCGGCCACCAGTGAGCGATAGGCGACGGTGATCGCCAGCGTCACCGCCGCGATGATGGCGGCAGTGGTCTTGAGATCGGAGATTTCCGTCTCCTCGTTGGCCGCCGCCGTCGTGCCGATGATGCCGCCCGCGAAACGCGGCGTGACGCCTTCCATCGGGTGCGCGGCGAGCCAGGCCTTCGCCTTGTCCACCGCCTCGTGCACCGTGCGCCCCGTTGCATCCTTGTAGAAGATGACGAAATTCGCCGTCTTGCCCTCGAGATCCATGTACTCGAGGATCACGCCCGGCATCGATGCACCGGCCTCGTACATGAACAGCGTGTTGCCGATGTCCTTCTGCGCGGTCGGAATGATCGACCAGCGCGGATCATCGTAGTGATACAGACGGTTGATCGAACGCACCAACTGCGGAATGTCACGCGTGCCGCCGTAATTGAAGGTGTCCGCCATGTAGCGGCCGAACTCCTGCATCGTCGCCACGACCTTCGGGTCCTTCATCCGATGCGCCTTGTCACCCTCGAAGTAGATGCTGAGCTGGTTGGCGCCGGCGAACTTCTCGGCAATCTTCGCCGCGGAGATGTTGTAGTCAGAATCCGGGAACAGAATCGGCGATCCCGGCTTGCTCTCGCCGATCTGCACGTGCCAGCCGAAATAGAAGGCCCATACGGTCAACAGCACCGCGCCCCCCATGACCACGAAGCCCGCCTTCGGACCGACGAGGAACACCCCCATGGTGTGCATCATGCGTGACGGCAGGTGCTTGTGTTCCTCCTGGATCGAGACTTTTGGCGTCGGCAGGATCGACATGATCAGCGGCACCAGCACCGCCACGGTGACGAGATTGCTGGCGCCCCAGAACGCGCAGTACATGCCGAGCTTGGCGATCATCGGCATCGACGAGATTGTCAGCACCAGCAGCGCGAAGGCGTCGGCCAGGATGCCCAGCGTCGCCGGCAGCAGCAGTTCCCCCATCGCGGTGCGCACGGCCATTTCCCGCTCATGCCCGACGCGGATCTCGTCGTAATAGCGCTCCATCATCTGTACGCAGTGGCTGGCGGTGCGCGCCGAAATGAGGATCGGCACGACGAGAATCAGCGGGTCGAGATTGAAGCCCATCCAGCCGACGAAGCCGAGCCCCCATATGGCCGACAGGAAGGTGCCGAGCGCGGGCACGACGACGCCGACGATCGAACCGAAGTGGAACCACAGCAGCGCCACCATCACGAGACCCGTGACGCCGAAAATGATCTTCAGCTCCTTTGAATAGAAATAGATCCAGCCCTTCAGCATCGGTTCACCGGCCACGTAGAGATGGGTCTTGCCGTCCTTCTCGACCTCGGCCTTCAGTTCCTGCAAGCGGGTGTGAATCTCGGTGTAGTTCAGACGCTCTTCGTCGAAGCCCGCGAGGATCAGCGCCGAACGGCCATCCGTCGAGATGTAAGTCCCGTAGACGATGTCATTGTTGAAGGTCTCCTCGCGCAGCTGCTTGAGCTTCTCCGGTTCGGTCGGAATGTCCTTGGGCAGCACGGGTTCGGACTTGATGAGCCCGCCGCCGGTGGTCTTCACGCGCCGGATCTTCGGATGCGCGATGCTCGCGACCTGGTAGTGATTGACGCCCGTGATCAGGTCGACTTCCTCGGTGAGGTATTTGACCTTCTGCAGGGTTTCGTGGGTGAAGATGTCCTGATGTTCGTCGGTGGTCTCGAGTGCCATCGTCACCACGTTCGCGCCGCCGAAGGTCTGCTTCATGCGGTTGTAGTTCTGGATGTATTCGTGCTGCTCGGGCAGCAGATCGGCGAAGCGGGAGTAGACCTCGATTTTCGGAATGTGCAGCGCCAGCAGGATCGTGGGCACGCAGATGATCAGGAACGACATCCATTTCCGATCCATCAGCCAGTTGGCAATCGCGGCGCCGCGCGTTTCCCTGGCCTTGTCGATACCTTGGTTGCTCATCGTGGGTCAGCTCTTGTGGTCTGGTCGTGGGTTGGAAGGCCGTGCCAGGTCCTTCCGGACCAGGCATCATCGGCCGCGTCTCGACGCGGCGCTCCAGACCTCGAACGCTAAAGAGATGACCCCAGCGCGACAAGCGGCGGGGGTGTAGGACTTTTCTGAATCTGTGTGGGAAGCAGGTGTGAGGTCAGACCAGGCATTCGAAATTGAAGAAGGCCTTGCGCCATCGCGTCACCTCGATGGTCGCGAACAGGCCGGCCTTCGTGAACGGATCGTTGTTGATGAAATCCTCGGCGCTGGCTCTGTCCTCGACGTCATAGATGATCACGCCGCCGTGTCCGCCACTCCCGTCATCGTTCAACAGGGCGCCGGCCGCGAGAATGCGACTGGTATGTCCCTTCAGATACTCGAGGTGGGCGGCACGTGTCGTGTTGCGCAGTTCGAGCGAGTCGGGCTTGTCGGCAGTCCGGATCAGGTAAGGCATGTCGTTCCTCGGCTTGCGAATATTGCGGTGCGGGTGAATTCCCGCCTGCGGCGCCGAATCGTATCATGCAGGACCCATCAGCCCGAGGTGACCATGCCCGTCGAGCAGCCCCCGGTGCGTCCTCGTGACGCCGCGAGTCTCGTGATCTGGCGTCGCGCACACGGCCAGGTGCAGGTGCTCGTCGGACGCCGCAGCGAGCGCGCCCGCTTCAAGCCCGGCATGTACGTGTTCCCGGGCGGCGGCCTCGAGCGCGCCGATCACCTGGTCAGGACCCCAAGCCCGCTCGACGCTTCCATCGTGCAGCGCCTCGCCGTCGGTGGCTCGCACTCGCGCGCCCATGCGCTCGCGCTCGCGGCCATTCGCGAGACCTACGAGGAAGTGGGTGTGATGGTCGGCGAGCCCGGCGATATCGGTCGCAATGCGTCGCCGAGCTGGCAGGCCTTCCGGCAGCAGGGCCTCGCGCCGCCGCTCGGTCGCCTCGCCTATCTCGGCCGCGCAATCACGCCCAGCGTGCAGCCGATCCGCTTCCATGCGCGCTTCTTCGCGGTCGATGCCGCGGTCGCGCACGGCGAACCCCAGCCGTCCGGCGAACTGACCGACGTGCAATGGATACCGCTGGCGGACACCGGCCGGCTCGAACTGATGCCTGTCACGCTGCTGATGCTGGAGGCCCTGGCACGTCAACTCGATGCCGACGATCGCCGCGCCGCTTTCCTCAGCTTCCAGCACGGCCGCCGGCAGGTGATGTGGGTCTGAAGCGCCGGATACGCGCCGGGATTCAGGCCGTCGCCGCGCGCACGCGCCCGCGCGCCAGCGAACACCAGGCCGCCGGCACGCACAGCATGGCCGCGATCAGAAAGCTGACTTCCAGCGCGCGCGCCAGCGCCGGATAGCTGGCCGGGGTGATCTCGACTTCGCCTATCGTCAGCGCAAAGGCCATCGCCACCACGCCCATGCTGCACAGCTGGCCGAGAATGCGCATCGTGGCGACCGCGCCGCCGGCGGCGCCGAACTCGCTGCGGCCAACCGCCCCCATGATCGCGCTCGCATTCGGCGAGCCGAACAGGCTGAAGCCGAAACCCGTCAGCAGCAGGCAGCCGACGATTTCCCCGAGCGGCGTGTCCTGGCCGATGCGCGACAGCCAGAACAGGCCGAGCGCCGTGAAACACACGCCGGCGGTGGCGAGAATCCGCGGCTCCATGCGATCGGACCATTTGCCCGCGAGCGGCGAGATCACCGCCGTCACCAGCGGTTGCGCGAGCATCACCAAGCCCGCCTCGGTCGGAGACAGTTCCTTCAGGTACTGCAGGTAGAGGCTGATCAGCACCAGGATCGAGAAGGTGGTCGCGTACATCAGCAGCGACGCCAGCGAGGACAGGCCGAACACGCGATTGCCGAGCAGCAGCGCGACGTTCAGCAGCGGATCGGGAGAGCGGTACTGCTGTCGCATGAAGAGCAGGATCAGCGCGAGCCCCCCGCCGATGCCGATGAGCCCGTGCGGCGCCGGCAATGCCGCGACCCCGACCATCAGGCCACTGATAGCGACCGCGTACAGCAGAGCTGCCTGCCAGTCGAAACGTCCCCGGGTTTCGGCCATCCAGTCGCCCGGCACGCGCGGCAACGCGACGAGCAATACCAGCAGGCTGATTGGCAGGTGCGCGACGAACGCGGCGCGCCAGCCGAAATGCTCGATCAGCCAGCCGCCGACGAGCGGCCCGCAGGTCAGGCCGAAATACACCGACGACGCGAGCACCCCGATGGCCTGGCCACGGCGCTGCGGCGGATAGACGGAGGTGAGGATCGCGACCTGGGTCGCGTAGAGCATGGCGGCGCTGATGCCCTGGAACACGCGCAGTCCGATCAGGGTTCGACCGTCGGGAGCGCAGGCCAGCAGCACGGAGGACAGCGTGAGCCCGATCGAGCCGATGATGAACAGCCGCTTGCGCCCGTACATGTCGGCGAGCCGGCCGAACGCGAGCACCGTGGCGGCGCTGGTCATCAGGAACATCAACGGCACCCACGCGAGCAGCACCGCATCGAGTGCGAGCGCCTGCGCGATCGACGGCAATGCAACGGTGACGGACGACATCATCAGCGCATTCCCGAAGGAGTTCGCGACGACCATCGCAAGCGCCGCCCGCTGCACCGCGGGCGACGCGCCATCCGGTTTCACGCCTTGGGCCGCGCCCATTCGCGCTCGCGCAGTTCGATGCGTCGAATCTTGCCGCTGACGGTCTTCGGCAGCGTGTCGACGAACTCGATCTTGCGCGGATACTTGTACGGCGCGGTCACGGTCTTCACGTGCTCCTGCAGTTCGCGCACGAGCGCATCGTCACCCGTGCAACCCGGCGCCAGCACGATGAACGCCTTGACCACTTCACCACGCATCTCGTCCGGGCTCGACACCACGGCGGACTCGGCCACCGCCGGATGCTCGATCAGCGCGCTCTCGACCTCGAACGGGCCGATGCGATAGCCGGCGGAGAGAATGACGTCGTCGGCGCGCCCGACGAACCAGAAGTAGCCGTCTTCGTCGACGTAAGCGCGATCGCCGGTCAGGTACCAGTCGCCGCGGAAGGCGCGCGCGGTGCGCTCCTCGTCACCACGATATTCACTGAACAGGCCCGGCGGTCGCTGCGGCTTCACGCGCACCGCGACGTCACCTTCGCGCTCCGGCGGCAGGCGCGCGCCGTCGTCGTCGATGACGGCCAGATCGATACCCGGCGACGGCTTGCCCATCGAACCGAAGCGCGGCTCGAGGCATGGGAAGCTCGCGCACAGCAGCACCGATTCGGTCTGGCCGTAGCCGTCGCGAATGACGTGGCCGGTCGCCTGCTGCCAGGTGTCGATGACTTCCGGATTCAGCGGCTCGCCGGCGCCGACGCAATGGCGCAGATGCGGGAACTTCCAGGCCGCCAGGTCTTCCAGCACCAGCATGCGGTAGATCGTCGGCGCGCCGCAGAAGGTCGTGATGGGGTACTGCGACAGAATGTCGAGCAGGCGTTTCGGGACGAAGGTCTCCGTGTGATGGACGAAGATGGCCGCGCCGCAGGTCCACGGCCCGAAATAACTGCTCCACGCCGCTTTTGCCCAGCCCGTGTCGCTCATGTTCCAGTGCAGATCCTCGGGCCGCAGATCGAGCCAGTAATGGCCGGTGATGCGATGGGCGAGCCCGTAGGACTGGGGCTGGATCGCCATTTTCGGATAACCGGTGGTGCCCGACGTGAAATAACACAGCGCATCCTCGTCGGCCGCCGTGTCCGCCGCCGTGAAGTCAGGCGACGCCGCCGCGACCGCGGACTCGTAGTCCGCCCAGCCGGCGTGCTGCCCGCCAACGACGAGTCTGGCCTTGACCGTGCCGGCGGGGATTTCGTCGAACTTCGACGCATTGCGCGGATCGGTGATGAGCACGGTCGCGCGCGAGGCCTCGATGCGATACGCGAGATCCTTCGGCGCGAGCTGCGTCGTACCCGGCGAGGCGACCACCCCCATGCGCAGGCAGGCCGTCAGCACTTCCCACCAGGCCACGAGCCGCGGCAGCAGGATGATCGCGGTGTCGCCGCGGCGCACACCGGCGGCCGCCAGCACGTTGCACAGGCGACGCGAGCGCTCGGCCATCTGCGCATAGGTCATCTGGACTTCGTGTCCGTGATCGTCGATCCAGTACAGGGCCCGCAGCGACGGCTGCGCGGCCCATTTGTCGATGACGTCGCGCGCGAAATTGAAGCGGGCGGGCGGGTTCCATTCGAAGCGCTGGCGCTCGGATTCGTAGTCGGTCATGTTGGGCATGGGGGCTACCGGGTCTGTCGCGGATAGGCCCGGGATTTAAGCACAAGGTCCCGCATTTGTCAGACCCGGCTTGCCGGACGCGCCCCCCCTCCACATACTGCCGCCCGCGCCCGCGGCCCGCGGCTGTCGCCGATGTCGGAACAGCCTGCCAGGCGTCGCGCCCGCGTCGGAATGACCATGCAGATACGCCTGAGCCTCGGCCTCAAACTGGGCGCGCTGGTCGCGGTGATCCTCGCGACCTTCTCCGCCTCGTGGTGGCTCGTCCACCACGAATTCGCCGCCATCGAACGGCTCTACTCGCGCGTCGTCACCGTGCACGATCCGGCGCTCGATGCGGCCTACAAGATGCACCTGAGCCATGTCGCGATTGGCATGACCGTGCGCGACGCGCTCGCGGGCCTCGGCCGCGATGCGCCGCATCGGCTCGATGACGCCCGCCAGGACTTCGCTGGCAATCTGCACGCGATGCAACAGCTCGCGGGCGACGACAATCGCGGCCAGCTGCGCGAACTCGCCTCCCTGCATGCGTCGTATCTCGAGCACGCCGAGCGGATCGTCACGCTCGGTCAACGCCGCGATGCGGACCTGCAGCGCGTCGCGTCGCTGCTGACGGCCTTCAAGCGCGTGCTGCTCGACGCCGTGCTGCCGACGACCGGCCAGTCGACGCTCGACCAGGCCGCGGCCGAAGACCTGCGACGCGCGATCGATCGTCTCGACGAGACGGCACGCCAGTTCCTGCTGGCGCCTGATGGCCGCCAGGCCTGGCGGGTCGACGAAGCATTGAAGTATTTCCAGCGCGATCTCAGCGCGCGGCTCGCGCCGAGCGCGCTGCTGTCGGCAGCGAGTCGCGCCGACACGGTGCGGCGCAGCGCCGACGACATCGATCGCGCGGTATACGCGGCCATCCAGTCGGACCGTGCGCTCGCGACTTCGATGCCGGCGTTCGACGCCCTCGCGCGCATGATCGACTACCGGCTCAGCACGCGCTTCGAGCCGGGCGTGCGCCGCGACATGCGGCAGGCCACGGCTGCCGCGCTGACGCGGATCCGCGACGCCGACCACCGCGCCGCCTGGCTGCTGGCCGCCGCCGGCCTCGTCGGCACGCTCGTGTACGTGGTCATCATCCGCAACGTGTTACGACCCGTGCGCAGGCTGCTCGACGCGACGCATGCGATCGGCGGCGGCGAATACCGCCACGGCCTGGAAGCGGCCGGCAATGACGAAATCGCGGCGCTCGCGCGTGCCTTCAACGACATGGCGCGCAGGCTCGAGCAGACGACCATCTCGCGCGCCCTGTTCGACGACATCCTGCGCGCGCTCGACGAAGCCCTGTTCGTGACTTCCGAACGCGGCGACATCGAACTGGCGAACCGCGCCGCGCACGAACTTACCGGCTGCGCCGACGGCGCGCTCGCCGGGCGGCCGATCGCGGCGGTGCTGCGTGCCACCGACGACGGGACCGCGCTGTCGGAACGACGCTCGGAACACTGGCTGCGCACCGCCGACGGCGAACTGGCGGTGCTCGCCGCGCGCTCGCCGCTGGACCATCGTCATGGAGCACCGCGGCGGCTGGTCGTCACCGCGCTCGACATCACGCGCAGGCGCGAGGCCGAACTGGCGCTCGCGGCCTCGCGCGACGAGTTGCAGGCGCTGCATGCATCGCAGGCGCAGCGGCTGGAAGCGGAACGTGCCGTGCTCGCACGGGAACTGCACGATGAACTCGGCGCATCGCTGACGACGATGAAAACCGTGGTCTTCCTCGCCGACAGCGGACGTCGCGACGTCGGGCTCGCGTTGCGCGAACTCGGCGCCGGCATCGACAGCATGAGCGAGGCGACTTCGCGCATCGTCAATGGCCTGCGGCCACCGGTGCTCGATCACTTCGGGCTGGTGGCGGCACTGGACTGGTATGTCCGCGACTTCAGCGCGCATACGGGCCTGCATTGCGTCGCGGAACTTCCCGCGGAAGATCTCGAGATGCCACCGGTCACGGCGCTGGCCCTGTTCAGGGCTGCGCAGGAATGCCTGACCAACGCCAGCCGTCACGCGCGGGCATCGAAGGTCCATCTGCGTCTGCGCGCGAATCCCGATCGCCTGGTGCTGGAGATCGTCGACGACGGCATCGGCTGCGCGGCGGACTCGCTGGCCGCGAGCCCCCGTTTCGGGTTGCGGGGTCTGCGCGAACGGCTGCGCGCGATTGGCGGCAGTCTCGACATCGAGACCCGGCCCGGACGCGGGCTGCGTGCGTCGATCTCGGCCCCCTTCGTCCCGGCGGCGCAGGCCGCGTGATGCCGGGCACGACGACAGGACGCGGCGACGTCGTCACGCGCGTGATGATTGTCGACGATCATCCGCTGGTCCGCGTCGGCATGCGCCAGTTGATGACCGGGCCCGACCTCGAGATCGTCGCCGAGGCTGCCAGCGGCAACGAGGCCCTGCGCCTGCTCGAGGGTCTCACCTGCGACGTGCTGATCCTCGACATTTCGATGCCGGGCCGCCATGGCATCGAAGTGCTCCGGCGCATCATCGCCGACCATCCCGATCTGCCGGTGCTGATCTACACCCGCTTCCCGGAAGATCAGTACGCGGTGCGCGCACTGCGCGCCGGCGCGTCGGGCTACGTGATGAAAGGCGCCGATCCGGCCGACCTGCTGCACGCGATCCAGTGTCTCGCGCGCGGCGAGCAATACGTCTCCGCCTCCGTCGCGCGCCTGCTCGAGCAGCACCAGCCGGGCGGGCACACCGACCTGTCGGCGCGCGAATACGAAATCCTGCGCTTCATCGTCGCCGGACGCACGGTGACCGCCATTGCGACCGAGCTGTCGCTGAGCGTGAAAACGGTCAGCACCCACCGCATGCGCATGCTGCGCAAACTCGGCCTCGGCAGCACCGCCGATCTCATCCACTACGCCATCGAACACGGGCTCGAGGACGGCGCGAGCTGACGCGCGCGGTCTACAGCCAGGCGTCGCGCATCGCGAAGCAGGTGTCGTCGACGCGGGCGAGCAGCGCGAGGCGCTCGGGCACCTTGCCGAGTTCATAACGGAAGAAATAGCGACAGGTGTGCAGTTTCGACGCGTAGAAGTCGACATCCGCCCCGCTCGCGCCCTGCGCGCCGCGCGCCGCCACGATGGCCATCTTCAACCACAGCCAGCCGACGACGATGTGCCCGAAGGTGTCGAGGTAGATGCCCGCATTGGCCAGCGCCAGCGCGACATCACCGCCGTCACGCACAGCGCCGAGCGCCGCCGTCGTCTCAACGAGCCCCGCACGTATCGCACGGAAGCTGGTGACGTGTTCGGCGAGCGAGGGGCAGGTGTCCGCCTCGGCCAAGGTTGCGTCGAACTCCGCGAGCAGCGCGTTCAGCGCCGCGCCCCCACGCATCGCGACCTTGCGGCCCAGCAGATCGATGCCGTGGATGCCGTGGGCGCCTTCATGGATCGGGTTCAGCCGATTGTCACGATAGAAGCGCTCGAGCGGATAGTCGCGCGTATAGCCATAGCCGCCGAGAATCTGGATCGCGTGCTTGTTCGCTTCGAGGCAGAACTCGCTGGGCCAGGATTTCGCGATCGGCGTCAGGATGTCGAGCAGCAACGACAACCGGTCGAGTGCCGCCGCATCGCTGGTCGTGCGCTCGAGATCGATCAGGTGCGAGCAGTAGAGTTCGAGCGCCAGGCCGCCTTCGACAGCCGCTTTCTGCGCCAGCAGCAGGCGGCGGATATCGGCGTGCTCGACGATCGGCACCATCGGGCTCTGCGGATCCTTGTTCGTCGGGTGCCGGCCCTGTGGCCGCTCGCGCGCATAGCGCAGCGAATGCAGGTAACCGGTGGCCCCCAGCGCCACCGCGCCGAGGCCCACGCCGATGCGCGCCTCGTTCATCATGTGGAACATGCACGCGAGCCCCTGGTGCGGCGCACCGAGCAACCAGCCATGACACTGCCCGCGCTCGCCGAGATTGAACACCGCGTTGACGGTCCCGCGGTAGCCCATCTTGTGATTGAGTCCGGCGATGCGCACGTCGTTGCGCGCCCCGAGGCTGCCGTCGTCATTGACGAAGTACTTGGGCACGATGAACAGCGAGATGCCCTTCACGCCCGGCGGGCCGCCCGGAATCTTCGCGAGCACGAAGTGAATGATGTTCTCGGCGAGGTCGTGCTCGGCCGCGGAGGTCCACATCTTGTTGCCGGTGACGAGATAATGGCCGTCGTCCGTCGGCACCGCGCGCGTGCGAATGTCCGCGAGCGATGAACCGGCCTGCGGCTCGGACAGCACCATCGTCGCGAAGAAGCGACCTTCGACCAGCGGGCCGAGATAGCGCCGCTTCTGCTCGTCGCTGCCGAACTTGTTCAGCAGGTTGCACGCCGCGATCGTGATGAACGGGTAGGCGGAGGTGGCGATGTTGGCCGCATTGAAATAGGCGGCGCAGACCTGCGCAATCGTCCACGGCAACTGCATGCCGCCGATGTCGGCATCGAGCGATGCCCCCATGAATCCGGCTTCGACATAGGCGTCGAGCGCGTCCTTGACCGCCGGCAGCAGGTGCACGCGTTCGCCGTCGAAGGTCGGCTCGTGTTCGTCGAGTTCGGCCGCGTGCGTCGCGAACTTCTCGGTGGCGAGCCGCTCGGCGGCGTCCAGCGTCTGGTCGTAGAGCGCGCGATCCTGCCCGCCGTAGCGTTCAGTCTTGGCCAGCGCATCCACCTTCAGCAATTCATACAGCACGAACTCGAGATCGCGGCGATTGAGCAGCAGGCTCATGGGAAATGTCTCCGGAATACTTCGGTGATGGCCGGGCGGTCGCTCACCAGGCGGTGAGTCCGCCGTCGAGTGCGAGGCCCTGGCCATTGATGAACGAGGATTCGTCGCCGCACAGCCACGCAACCGCGAGCCCGACTTCCTCGGGCTCGCCGAGACGCTTCATGGGGCTGGCGTTGACCAGCGCCTCGCGCAGGCCGGGATTGCGTTCGAGCATGCGCTGGACCATGTCGGTGTTGGTGTAGCTGGGGCAGACTGCGTTGACGCGAATGCCGCGCTTCGCGTACTCGATCGCCGCAGTGCGCGTCAGCCCCATCACCCCGTGCTTGCTCGCCGAGTAGCCGCCGAGCGTCGGCGCACCCCCGAGGCCGGCGACCGACGCCACGTTCACGATCACCCCACCACCCTGCGCGAGCAGCTGACGCAGCTCGTGCTTCATGCAGAGATAAACGCCCTTCAGGTTGACCGCGATGGCGCGGTCGAACTCGGCATCGTCGTGATCGGCGAGTTTCGCGTGCCTGGTCTCGACCCCGGCATTGTTGACGGCGCAGTCGATGCGCCCGAACTCTTCGACGGCGCGCGCCACGAGCGCCTCGACGCTGGCCGCATTCGTGACATCACAGGCCATGAAGCGCGCATCGAGGCCGAGCGCGTGGAAATCCGCCACGACCTGCCGCCCCCGCGCCTCGTCGACATCCGACAGCATCAGGCGCGCACCGGCGCCGGCGAGGGCCTGCGCCGCGGCGAGCCCGATGCCGCCGGCAGCGCCGGTCACGAGGCAGATCTTGCCGGCCAGCGACATGCTGGCCGAGGGTTTCAGCGTGCCCGTCATGCGAGATACCCGCCGTCGACGGTGATGAAGCTGCCGGTCGTATACGACGCGGCATCGGACACCAGATAGAGCACCGCACCGGCCATTTCCTCCGGATCCGCCGAGCGGCCGAGCGGCGTGCGGGCGCGGGCCGGGGCGAGGAAGCTTTCGTCATCGTGCAGTGCCTGCGCGAACTTCGTCCGGGTGACGCCGGGCACCAGCGCGTTGCAGCGGATGTTGAACGGGCCGCATTCGTTGGCAAAGGCGCGCGTCATGTTGAGGATGGCGGCCTTCGTCATCGAGTAGACCGCCTGCTTGTCGCCCGGCGTGATGCCATTGGCCGAGGCCACGTTGACGATGCTGCCGCCGCCCTGCGCGCGCATGCGCTTGCCGGCCTCGACCGACATGTAGAAGAAGCCGCGCAGATTGACATCGAGCGTCTTCTCGAACGCCGACACGGGCGTGTCGAGGATGTGGCCGTAGAACGGATTGGCCGCCGCATTGTTGACGAGGATGTCGATGCGGCCATAGCGCGCGTCGATCTGCCGGAAGGTCTCCTCGATCTGTTCGACTTCGCCGATGTGACAGGCCATCGGATCGGCTTTGCCGCCGGCCGCGCGGATCGACTCGGCGACGGCGGTGCAGCCATCGAGGCGACGGCTGGTGACGATGACGTGGGCGCCATACTCCGCCAGGCGTCGGGCGATGGCTTCGCCGATGCCGCGGCTGGCCCCGGCGACGAGCGCGACACGGCCGTCGAGATTGAAATGATCGCGTGACATACGGACTCCTGGGCTGGCAATCGCTACGGTGATGGAAAGTTTACGCTGCGGGCGCCAGCGGCAACACTCTCGGGCTGACGCGGCATCTCCGCGCACGCTGTCAAGCCCGCGCACGGGGGAAACCAGCGTCCCGCTCGGACCGGCAGGCGACCGTGACGGGCGCCCGGGTCACTGATGTGTGGTCAGTGGCGAGGCGCCGGCGGCAGCGCGCGGGCGTGGCGTCATCGTCGGACACGGCGCAGAATTAGTCCAATTTATCCGCATGATGAAAGAGTATTGATCGCGATGATGAAACGACCGCGCCGCGTCGACCTCAACCTGTTTCGCGTGTTCGATGCGATATACCAGGAAGGCAGCCTGACGCGCGCCGGCGAAGTGCTGCATCTGACCCAGCCGGCGGTCAGCAATGCGCTGTCGCGACTGCGCGCCGCCTATGACGATCCGCTGTTCGTGCGCACCGCGGGTGGCATGGTGCCGACGCCTGCCGCGGAAACCATCGTCGCCGACATTCGGGGCGCGCTGCAGCTGCTCGACGACACCCTGCAGCCAGGCGAGGCCTTCGATCCGCGCCGCGCGCGCCGCCGCTTCCGGCTCAGTGCCGGCGATCAGACCGCCGCGATGCTCGCACCGCGTCTGCTGCGGCTGATCGCGGCCAGCGACGCCGGCGTCGAACTCGAGATCCTGCCGCTGAAGCGCGAGGCCGCCGTCCATGAACTCGCGTCCGGCCAGATCGACTTCGCGCTCGACGCGATTCCGCTCGCCGATCCGCAACTGCTGTCGATGAAAGTGCTCGAGGACGAAATGGTGTGTGCCGTGCGCCTGGGGCATCCGCTGGTCGGGCGCCGGCTGACGCTCGCGCAATACCTGGCGCTGTCGCACGTGCATGCGTCGAGCCGTCGCCAGGGACCGGGCCTGACCGACCTCGCGCTGAAGCGCCTCGGCAAGCAGCGGCGCATCGCGCTGCGACTGCCGCACCACCTCGCGCTGCCGCACATCGTCGCCGCGACCGACCTCGCCGCCAGCATGCCGCGGTCACTCGCCGTGGCGCACGCCCTGCGCGCCCTGCCGCTGCCGTTCGCCACGCCGCCGGCCGAAATTTATGCGTTCTGGCACAAGAGCGCGAATCTCGATCGCGGCAATCAGTGGTTCCGCGAAATCCTGGCACGCTCGAGCGCGGCCTGACGCGCAGCCGGGCGACCGCCGCCCCGCCCCGTCATTCGGCGAACAGGGAACCGACGCAGAGAAACAGGCCGAGCCCGACCCAGCCCCCGATGGCGGCCCAGTAGCGCAACGGGTCTTCATCGGCCCGGACCACACCGTGGAAATACGCGGTGCGCGTCATCAACGCGCCAGCCGCGACACACAGCAGGCTCAGGCCCAGTTGCCGGGGCAGGCTGATGAAGCTGAAGCCGTTCATGTCGATCCTCCCGCGCGCTCGATCATCGCGCTGCAACGATTTCATCGGTATCGGCTGAATCAACGGTGTCTGAACGCCCGCACGCCATTTTCATCATCGAGATCAATAGTCACGCATCATTCGAATAAATTGGACTAATCCGGGGCGGCTTCCTACGATGCCCGCACAAGCCGGCGGGCGCCCTCCGCGGGCCGCCGCGAGTCCGGGCTGCCCGTCAGGCCCGCCCGAAAAGCAGATTCCAACCGCACGTTCACGAGGAGAGCCCGATGAATTTCGAGTACAGCGACAAGACCAAGCGCCTGCAGGCGGCCATCGCCGAGTTCATGGAGGCCAATGTCTATCCGAACGAAGAGCGCATCATTCAGCAGATCGACGACGGCGATCGCTGGCAGCCGGTGCCCCTGATCGAAGAATTGAAGGCCAAGGCGAAGGCGCAGGGCCTGTGGAACTTCTTCCTTCCGGAAAGCGAACGCGGCGCCGGTCTCAGCAATCTCGAATACGCGCCGCTGTGCGAGGAAATGGGCCGCTCGATGTTCGCGCCCGAGATCTTCAACTGCTCCGCACCCGATACCGGCAACATGGAAGTGCTCGAACGCTACGGTGCGCCCGAACACAAGGAGCAGTGGCTGAAGCCGCTGCTCGCCGGCGAAATCCGCTCCGCCTTCGCGATGACCGAACCCGAAGTCGCCTCGTCCGACGCGACGAACGTCGACACCCGAATCACGCGCGACGGTGACGAGTACGTCATCAACGGCCGCAAGTGGTACACCAGCGGCGCGCTCGATCCGCGTTGCCGGATCATGATCGTGATGGGCAAGACCGATCCCGACAATCCGAGCCGTCATCGCCAGCAGTCGCAGATCCTCGTGCCGCTGCCGTGGCCGGGCGTGACCGTCAAGCGCATGCATCCGGTGTTCGGATACGACGATGCGCCCCACGGCCATCCTGAAGTCATTTTCGACAACGTGCGCGTACCGGCCAGCCACATGCTGCTCGGCGAAGGCCGCGGTTTCGAAATCGCGCAGGGTCGCCTCGGGCCGGGCCGCATCCATCACTGCATGCGCCTCATCGGTTCGGCCGAGCGCGCACTCGAACGCATGATTCGCCGGCTGCGGCTGCGCCACGCGTTCGGCAAGGCCGTGTCGGAACAGACCGTGTGGCAGGAGCGCATCGCCGAATCGCGCATTCTGATCGACCAGTCGCGGCTGCTGACCCTGAAGGCTGCCTACATGATGGACACCGTCGGCAACAAGGCTGCGCTGAAGGAAATCGGCATGATCAAGGTCGCCGTACCGAACATGGCCTGCCAGGTGATCGACTGGGCGATCCAGTCCTTCGGTGCCGCCGGCGTGTCCGCCGAGTACGGCCTTGCCTACCAGTACGCGAACGCGCGCCTGATCCGCATTGCGGACGGCCCGGACGAAGTGCACCGCAACCAGATCGCGCGCCTCGAGATGAAGGCGTATGGCGAGGAGCCGAGCCGCCGCGGCGGCAACGCGCACGTGCCCCCGCGCGACCAGGCACCAGGTCTCGTCCGCACGCCGCGCTTCATCGCCTGATCACACGCCGCGTCGGCGCCTGCGCGCCGACGCGGCGGCTGTCCTACAGCGTCCTACGTCGAACGGCGCTGATTCACGCGTCAAAACCGCTTCAAACACTCAAGTCGATGGACTTCCTGGCCGCTATGCTGGAACGCGCGTCATGTCGGCGCGCCACCAGGCAGGAGACCACCATGACCGATGACCAGATCCAACTCGTGCAACAGACATTCGCGCTCGTCGCGCCCATTGCGGACGACGCCGCAGCCCTGTTCTATCAACGCCTGTTCACGCTGGACCCGAGCCTGAAGACGCTGTTTCGCGGCGACATGAAGCAGCAGGGACAGATGCTGATGCAGACCATTGGCCTCGCCGTGCGCAACCTGCGCCAGCCGGCGGCCATCATCAAGAGCGTCGAGCAGATGGGCCAACGCCACGTCGGCTACGGCGTGACCGAGGCGCATTACGACACCGTCGGCGAAGCGCTGCTGTGGACGCTGGGCCAGGGGCTCGGCGACGCCTTCACGCCGGCGGTCCGCGACGCCTGGGCCGCCACCTACACGATGCTGGCCGAGGTGATGAAGGCCGGCGCGCGCCGCGCTGCCGCCTGATCCGACACGGCGCCCGGCACGACGTCCGGCGCGCCGTTCAGGGCGCGGGCGACGTCGTCGCCTGCCAAGGCTCCGGGCGGTGGCGAAGCGCAGCAAGGGCGGCGAGCAAAGACATGCCCTCAGGCGTTGCCCACCGCCGATGTTCACCGCCCCGTTCGGCTATGCTTGCGCGGGTGTCATTGCTCACCCGCGCTCATTTTCGGCCTGTGCCCGCGCCGCGCACCCGCGCGACCACGCGCTGACGCCATGTCACCGGCTGCGCGCGTGTTTCCGGGCTGGTTCGTCGTTGCCGCGGCGTTTTCCGTGCTGTTTCTCGCCTACGGCCTGCAGTTCAGCTTCGGCATCTTCGTCACCGGCATGTCGGATGAACTCGGCTGGACGCGCGCGCAGACGGCCCTGCCCTATTCCCTTTACGTGTTCGGCTACAGCGTGCTGAGCCTGTATACCGGCCGCGCGACCGATCGCGTCGGACCGCGCGTGGTGATTGCGATTGGCGCTGCGCTGCTGGGGCTCGGCTGGGGCCTGAGCGCGCTCGCGACTTCGCTATGGCAACTGAACCTGAGTCTGGGCGTCATCGCCGCGCTCGGCATGAGCGTCGCGTGGGTGCCGTGCAATGCGACGGTCGCGCGCTGGTTCACGCGCCGGCGCGGCACGGCAGTGGGCCTTGCTTCCAGCGGCACGAGTTTCGGCAATTTCTTCGTGCCGCCGCTCGCCGCCGCGCTCGCCGCAGCCTGGGGCTGGCGCGTGTCGCTCGGCGTGCTGTCGATAGCCTGTGCGGCGCTGATGCTCGTCGCGGCGCGTTTCATGTTGCGCGATCCCGAGTCGCACGGCCTGTCACCCGACGGCGACGCGCTGCCCGCGGCCGGTCTCGCGGCGACGACCGGCGCCACCGTGCGGGACTGCCTGCGACGGCGCGAATTCTGGCTGCTCGTCGCCATTTACGTGGCGACCTGGCTCGCGGTGTTCGTGCCGTTCGTACACGCGGCTGCGTATGCCGAGGATCTCGGTCTCGGCAAGGTGGCGGCGGCCTCCGTGTTGAGCGCGATCGGGGTGGGTGGCGTCGCGGGCCGCCTGTCCTGCGGGTTGATGCTCGATCGCTGCGGCCAGCTGCCGACGCTGCTCGGCATCTTCGCGCTGCAGAGCATCGCCTTCGGTCTGTTCATGGCGGCGGGTGATCTGGCGCTGCTGTGGGCGGCAGGCGCCCTCTTCGGCTTTGCGTATGGTGGCGGGGTGACCGTGCTCGCGCCGCTGTGTTCATTGCTGTTCGGCCGCGCGCACGTCGCGGGTATCGTCGGCGCGATCTTCGCACTCGCCGCGGCGCCGTCGGCGCTCGGGCCATGGCTCGCCGGCTGGCTGTACGACGCGACGGGTGGCTACGGGCCCGCGTTCGGGATCGCCGCCGGCTTGAACGCGCTCGCGCTGGTCCTGACGTTCGGCCTCGCGTCGAAGCTGCGGGGCGTCTGAGCGGGCGCGGGGACGCTCAGGGGAACAGCTTCGTGCTCTGCCAGCCGTCTGCGCCCAGTCGATACTGCGTGCGATCGTGCAGGCGGAATGGCCGCTCTTCCCAGAACTCGATGGCGTCCGGCACCACGCGATAGCCGGACCAGAACGGCGGGCGCGGCACCTTGCCGATCCCATAGAGCACGCCGTACTTCGCGACTCGTGTCTCGAGTTCGAAGCGCGCCGTCAGCGGCTCGGACTGCTTCGATGCCCACGCACCTATCTGCGAATCCTTCGGCCGGCTGGCGAAGTAGGCATCGGCCTCTTCGGCATTGACGATCTGGGTCTTGCCTTCGATGCGCACCTGGCGGTCCAGCGACTTCCAGTGGAAGCACAGCGCGACATAGGCGTTCGTGCGCAGGTCATGCCCCTTGCGGCTCTCGAGGTTCGTGTAGAACACGAAGCCGCGGGCATCGAAGCCGCGCAGCAACACCATGCGCGACGAAGGTCTGCCATGGGTGTCCACGGTGGCCACCGACATGGCGCCGGGATTGTTCGGCTCGCGCTGCTCGGCTTCCGCGAACCAGTTCGCGAAGCGCTCGAAAGGATCATCCATCCTGCTTGCTTCCTCGGGGCCCGCTCGCGAGACGTCGCGATCAGGCGAACGGATGGCGCAGCACGATGGTCTGCGCCCGATCGGGGCCGGTCGAAATGATGTCGATCGGCGTTTCGGTCAGTTCGGCAATGCGCTCGAGATAGCGCCGCGCATTCTCCGGCAACCGGGGATATTCGGTGATGCCGTAAGTCGGCTCGCGCCAGCCCGGCAGCGTTTCGTAGATCGGCTCGACTTCCGCCATCGCTTCGGCACCCATCGGCGCGGCGGAGGTTTCGCCGCGCGGCGAGCGGTAACCGACGCAGACGCGGATTTCGTCGATGCCATCGAGCACGTCGAGCTTGGTCACGCAGAGGCCCGAAATCCCGTTGACCATCCGCGAGCGCGTCGCGCGCGACCCGTGGTCGCGCCGAACTCGTGCCCACGCGTCGCGAGATGCTGGCCGAGTTCGTCGAACAGTTCGGTCGGGAACGGGCCGCCGCCGACGCGTGTCGTATAGGCCTTCGTGATGCCGAGCACGTAATCGATGCAGCGCGGGCTCGCACCACTGCCGGTCGCGGCATAGCCTGCGGTCGTGTTCGACGAGGTGACATACGGGTAGGTACCGTGATCGATGTCGAGCAGACTGCCCTGCGCGCCTTCGAACATCAGGTTCTC
Organism: Gammaproteobacteria bacterium Ga0077536; assembly: GCA_001464935.1. GTDB lineage: Bacteria > Pseudomonadota > Gammaproteobacteria. The sequence continues at coordinate 39,403 of LNEL01000062.1, read as the reverse complement.
GCCGGCCTTCTGCAGCCGGTCGATTTCGCCGGTGACGTCGCCGACCATCGGGCTGATCTCCTCGGCAAAGCGCATCTGCTCGTCGAGGATCTGCTGGAAGTCGAGCTTCGCGACCTTGTAGTACTGCGTGAGGACGAAGTTGTGATAGTCGAGCACTTCGCCGAGCTTCGCCGCGAAACGCTCGCGATAGAGCATGTCGTCGACGCGCAGCGCGCGCCGCGCGGCCTTGTCTTCGTAGGCCGGGCCGATGCCGCGCCCGGTGGTCCCGATGGCCTGCGCGCCGCGCGCCTTCTCGCGTGCCTGATCGAGCGCTGCATGATACGGCAGGATCAGCGTTGCCGCCGGGCTCAGCATGATGCGTTCACGCGCCGGCACGCCGCGCGATTCGAGCATCAGGATTTCTTCCATCAGCGCGGCTGGCGACACGACCACGCCGTTGCCGATCAGGCAACGCACGCCGTCGCGCAGGACGCCGGACGGGATCAGGTGGAGAACGGTCTTGTCCCCGCCGATGACGACCGTGTGGCCGGCGTTGTGCCCGCCCTGGAAGCGCACGACGGCGCCGGCCCGGTCGGTCAGCATGTCCACGACCTTGCCTTTTCCTTCATCGCCCCATTGCGCGCCGATGACTACGACGGATCTGCTCACGTTGGTCCCCTTTGGTCCCCGTTTACTGCGGTGCTGTGTTCACGGCGGTCGCGTCGACCACCTGCCAACTGCCCGCGACGATACTGAACTGGCGCGAGCATCCCATGTCTGCGCCGTTGCCGGCCTGCCCGGGCAGGCCCTGGATGACGATGTCGCCCGCCCGGCGCGCCGCGGCAATCGCGGAGAGCAGGGCCGGCTCGGTGCCGGCTGGCGCGAAGATGGGCGCCGGCGCCATGGCGGCCGGGGCCAGCGCCACCAGCGCCTTGAGGTCGGTACTGAAGCCTGTGGCCGGCCGTGGCCGTCCGAACTGCACGCCGATGTTGTCATAGCGGCCGCCGCGGGCGATCGCCCTGCCCGCGCGCGGCGTGTAGGCCGCGAACATCACGCCGGTGTGATAGTGATAGCCACGCAGCTCGGCCAGGTCGACGTGCACGTCGAGATGCGGGCAGCGCTGGCGCAGCAGGTCGATCAGGGCGCGCAGTTCAGCCAGCGCGGCACGTACGCCGGCCGGCGCATCGGCCAGCTCGCGGGACGCGGCGTCGAGCACCCCGGGACCGCCGTTGTGGGCGAGCAGGCCCCGCAGCCACGTCGCAGGCCCGGCCGGCACCTGCGCCTGCGCGCAGGCCGTCTCCAGTTCATCGGGAGATTTCAACAGCAGCGCTTCCAGCACGCGGGCACTGCCGGCGGCGTCGAGCATCGCCGCCGCGACGAGCCCCTTGAACACGCCCATGTGGCCGAGCTCGAGCGTGACGTCGCTGATCCCGGCGCAGGCGAGCGTTTCGACGAGCAGGCAGATCACTTCGGCATCGCTCTCGATGCCGGCGTGGCCGTAGAGCTCGGCGCCAATCTGCAGCGGGTTGCGAGATCCCGCGAACTTGTCCGGGCGCGTGTGCAGCACCGGCCCGATGTAGCACAGCCGTTGCGGACAGTCGGTCGGCAGGCGATGCGCGTCGATGCGCGCGACCTGCGGCGTCATGTCGGCGGGGATGCCCAGCATCCGCCCGCTGACCTGGTCGGTCAGTTTGAAAGTCTGGAGGTCGAGATCTTCGCCGAGCCCCGACAGCAGCGAGTCGAGGAATTCGACCAGCGGCGGCATGCAGAGTCGATAGCCCCAGCCCGCCATCAGATCGATGACCCGGCGCCGCAGCTGTTCCATTTCCGCCGCCAGCGGCGGAATGATTTCATCCACGCCATCCGGCAATAACCAGCGACTAACGCCCGTCATCGTTCATCTCACGAGGTAGAGTGCGAAAAGGCCGACGATCATGCTGAGGAGACCGAGTGTCCGCAAGCCGCCGTCGCTCATCCCGAGCATCTGCGACATCATCTGCCGGTAACGCACGGGACTGAGAAACGGCAGGATGCCCTCGAACACGAACACCAGCGCCGTTGCCGCCATCAGGTCCTGCCACATCGCCGATCGACAACGCCCGCCGCGTCAGCGGCGCGACGGATCGTTGAAATACTTGAAGAAGTCCGAATCGGGTCGCAGCAGCAGAATGTCGTCCTTGCTGCGGAAACTGTTCCGGTAGGCGCTGAGGCTGCGATAGAACTCGTAGAACTCCGGATCGCGGCTGTAGGCCTGCGCGTAGATCTGCGAGGAGCGGCCGTCACCTTCGCCGCGCAGGGTTTCCGCATCACGATAGGCTTCGGCGCTGATGACTGTCGCCTGCCGATCCGAATCGGCGCGAATGCGCGTGGCTTCCTTCTCACCGCGTGCACGCAGCTCGCGCGCGACCCGGGCGCGCTCGGCGCGCATGCGTTCGTACACCGCGCTGCTGACTTCCGCCGGCAGATCGATGCGCTTGATGCGGACGTCCACGATTTCGAGCCCCAGCTCCTCGCCGCGCTCGTCGGCCGTCTTCTTCACGATCTCCATGATCTTGCCGCGCTCGCCCGCAACCACTTCCTGCACCTTGCGCTTGCCGAACTCCACGCGCAGCGCGTCGTTGATCTTCTGGTAGACGAGGATGCCGGCGCGGCGCTGATCGCCGCCGGTGGCCAGGTAGAACTTCACGACATCGCGAATGCGCCAGCGGACGAAGGAGTCGACGATCACGTCCTTCTTCTCACCGGTCAGGAAGCGTGCGGCTTCGGCGTCGAGTGTCTGCAGGCGTCCGTCGAACTTCAGCACGTTCTGGAACACCGGGATCATCAGGTACAGACCCGGTTCATAATCGGCGCGTTTGATCTCGCCGAGCTGGAACAAGATCGCGCGCTCCTGTTCGAACACGCGGAACATGCAGCCCCACGCAATCAGCAGCGCAATGACGACTGGAATGACGATGCGGGCGGCCATCAGCGGGCTCCTCTCAGGCGCGCCGCTTCGCGCTCGCGGGCGTATTCCGCAGGCGCAGGCACGTAATTTTCGTTGCCGGGCTGGACCACCGGTGCATCACTCGCCGGTGCGCTGCCGCGACCACGGTCCATCAGCTTGTCGAGCGGCAGGTAGGTCACGTTGCCGCTGCCACCGTCCATCACGATCTTGGTGCTGTCACGCAGCACGCTCTCGACTGTTTCGAGGTACAGGCGTTCGCGCATGACCGCCGGCGCCTTCTCGTACTCCGTCAGCATCTGCTCGAAGCGCCGCGCCTCACCTTCGGCGCGCGCGACGACCTGTTCCTTGTACGCCTGGGCTTCGAGGCGGATACGCGCCGCATCACCCTGGGCACGCTCGACGACTTCGTTGCGGTAGGCTTCGGCCTCGTTGATCTTGCGCTGCTCGTCTTCGCGCGACTTGATCGCGTCGTCGTACGACGCCTTCACTTCTTCGGGCGGATTCGCCGACTGCATGTTGACGCTGGTGACCGCGATGCCGGCTTCGTAGTTGTCGAGCATGTCCTGCATCAGTTCCTGCGCCTTGACCGCGATGTCGGCGCGGCCTTCGCCGATCACGTAGTCGAAGGTGCTCGCGCCGATGATGTCGCGGATCGAACTCTCGGCCACGCGCTGCACGGATTCGTCGGGATCGGCGATGCGCAGCAGGTAGTCCTCGACGTTGTTGATGCGGTACTGCACCGCGATCTGCAGGTCGACGATGTTCTCGTCGCGCGTCAGCATCGTGGCATCGAGCGTGAACGTGCGGAAGGTATCGATGTTGACCCGAATCACGTTTTCGATCGGCCGAGGAAAGCGCATGTGCGGACCCGGTTGCAGCGTCGTGACGTGCTTGCCGAAGCGCAGCACCACGCCGCGCTCGGCCGGTTCGATCCGCCAGAACATTTCGACGAACAGCAGCGCGAGGATGATCGCGCCGCCGATGAACCAGACTGCCTTCGGTGTCTCGCCGGCCGGCGGGCGCTGACGGCCGCCGCGCTGCCCGCCGCCGAACAGGCCGCCGAGTTTCTCCTGCATCTTTTTCACGACCTCGTCGAGATCGGGCGGGCCCTGCTCATTGCGCCGGCCGCCCCATGGGTCGCGGTCGTTGTTGTTGTTGTCATTCCAGGCCATTGGCTTTTCTCGAGTCGGGGCGGACTTGCGGGTGCGCGGATTGTAAGTGGGTTACGACAGGGAGGGCAACGCGATGCAGCAGACGCGGCGGCGGGCTCAGGGGCCCACCTCCGCCTCCGTATCTGCCTCGAAATCGTCGATCGCGACGGCCGCGAGCGGTGCCGGCAACGGCACGTCCGGCATCAACCTTGCCCAGCGGCCCGGGCTCAGGGTGACATCCAGACGCCAGCCGCCCTCCTCGAGCGCTTCCTCGTGCAGGACAGCGCCCATTTCGTACAGTTGGGCCCGCAACCTGCCATCGGCGGGCCTGAGTTCAATACGCCGCGCGAGCTTTTCGAGATCGAGGCGCTCGGCAATCGCCGCGCGCAGCAGATCGAGCCCGACGCCGCTCCACGCCGACACCCACACCGCTACCGGTGCGCCGTGTTCGTCGCGTTCGATGCGCGGCTCGAGTCCGGCACAGAGATCGATCTTGTTGTAGACCTCGAGCAGCGGCGTCTCGCGCGCCCCGATGCTCTCGAGCACGTTGATGACTTCCTCGCGCTTCGATTCCATGTCTTCGGCGCTGGCATCGATGATGTGCAGCAGCAGCGTGGCGTCCTTCGTTTCATCGAGCGTCGCATGAAATGCCGCGACCAGATCGGGGGGCAGATCGCGAATGAAGCCGACCGTGTCGCTCAGCAGCACCGGATGCTCGCCCGGCACGTTCATGCGTCGCAGTGTGGTGTCCAGCGTGGCGAACAGCTGGTCGGCAGCATAGGTTTCGCTGCTGGTCAGACGGTTGAACAGCGTCGACTTGCCGGCATTCGTGTAACCGACGAGCGCGGCTGTCGACAGCGAAGCGCGGCGGCGCGCGCGGGCGCTCTGCTGACGCTGCCGCCGCAGCTTTTCGAGCTTCTCGTTGAGCTGCTTGATGCGGTTGCCGATGAGCCGTCGATCGGTTTCGAGCTGCGTTTCGCCCGGACCGCGCAGGCCGATGCCGCCGCGTTGCCGTTCGAGGTGGGTCCAGCCGCGCACGAGGCGCGTCGACAGATGACGCAGCTGCGCCATTTCAACCTGCAGCTGGCCTTCGAACGACCGCGCGCGCTGCGCGAAGATGTCGAGGATGACGCCGGTGCGATCGATCACACGGCAGCTCAACAGGCGTTCGAGGTTGCGTTCCTGGGCCGGACTCAGCGTGCGGTCGAACAGCACGACGTCGGCCTGCACGTCGGCGACGAGCGCCTTCAGTTCTTCGGCCTTGCCTTCTCCGATGAAGTGCTTCGGATCGGGACGATCACGGCGCGCGCTGAGGGTGCCAACGCACTCGACGCCGGCCGAGCTTGCCAATTCGGCGAATTCTGCGGGGTCACCCGGCGTCGCGGGCGACGCCAGGATGACATTGACGAGGACGGCGCGTTCGCCGCCCTGGTGTCGATCAAACAAATTTCATGCTTCCGTTTATTCCTCTTCGGGCTCGCCGTCGGCACGCGGCAGCTTGACGTTGCGCGAGGGCACAACCGTCGAAATCGCGTGTTTGTAGACCATCTGACTCACTGAGTTCTTGAGCAGAATGACGAACTGATCGAACGACTCGATCTGGCCCTGCAGCTTGATCCCGTTCACCAGGTAGATGGAAACCGGGATGCGCTCCTTGCGCAACGCATTCAGATAGGGTTCCTGCAGGGATTGGCCTTTGCTCATGAGAGTCTCCTTGTTATTGGTCGTCGCGTTCCGGCCGTAGTGCCGTTGCCCAAAGTGGCGGTATCGGTCTCCCTTGAAACCCCGATGCCGTCGGACGGACAGCCAGCAGAAAAGGCTAAGTCGGCTGCGAGTATACTCAAAAATCAACGATTTTGGCTCGCGAATTGAGATCATTGATCAGTTCGTCGAGCACACCGCGGTCGGTGCTGTCGAACCACTGCGCGTCACGTTCGGCACGAAACCAGGTGTATTGGCGCTTGGCGTACTGGCGGGTGGCGGTCACTGCTGCATCGACCATCGCGGCGCGATCTAGTTCACCGTCGAGATGACGCCAGACTTCACGATAGCCCACCGCGCGCAGCGCCGGGCAGTCCGGTCCGATCCCGGGACGCGCACGCAGCCCCCGCACTTCGTTGACGAGTCCCTGTTCGAGCATCGCCGCGAAGCGGCTCGCCAGCCGCCCACGCAGCGCGTCGCGATCGGCCGGCGCGAGCACCCATTTGACGAGCGGCAGCCCGAGACCATGGTGGGTGGCCGCCGCCAGGTACGACGACAGCGGCCGGCCCTCGGCGGCGAAGACCTCGAGCGCGCGGGTCGTGCGCTGCGGGTCGTTCGGGTGGATGCGCGCTGCGCTGACGGGATCCACACGTGCAAGCCGCGCATGCAGCGCGGCCGAGCCTAGGCTCAGCAGTTCGGCCTGCAAGGCCTCACGCACGCCGGGCGCCGCCGCCGGCAGCTCGGCGATGCCGGTTTCGAGCAGGCGAAAGTACAGGCCGGTGCCGCCAACCAGCAGCGGCAGCCGTCCACGCGAGCGCACCGCGTCGATCGCGGCACGCGCCTCGGTGCGAAACCGCGCGGCCGACCACGCGTCGGTCGGCTCGCAGACGTCGATCAGATGATGCGGCACGCGGCGCCGCTCGCCCGGATCGGGTTTGGCAGTCCCGATGTCCATGCCGCGGTAGACGAGGGCCGAGTCGACACTGACGATTTCCGCCGGCAACCGCGCCGCGAGCCACAGCGCCGCCGCGGTCTTGCCGGCGCCGGTCGGCCCCATCAGGAACACCACCGGTGGCGCCGCGTCGTGCGCCGGACCCGTCATGTCGTCGGCCCGTTGGCCGGTCCGAACAGGCGGCCCAGTGCCGCCTCGTCGAGACGTCGCTCGTAACGCGCGGATTCGACGCCGGCGGCCCTCGCCAGGTCGAGGAGATGGGCAAGCCAGCGCGCCTGCTCCGCTGCCGGCGGCGGCTGCAGGGATCGGGCCGCCGCGCGCGCCAGCAGCACCTCCGCCGGCGCCGCGTCGCCTGCCCCCAGCGCAGGCCCGAAGCGCAGCGGGTCCACCGCCGGCAGCGCGACGGGCAGCGCCCGCAGGGCCAGCGTCCGGGGTCCGAGCGTGTTCAGTTCGAGCCCGGCAGCCCGTAGCGTCTGCGCGCAGGCCAGGGCCGCCGCTTCCTCGCCGCACTCGATGCGAATCGGGATCATCAGCGGCCGCACGGGCCCGTTCGGCGCCAGGCGCACCCGCAGCGTGGCTTCCACCAGCCCGCCCAGGTCGATCAGCGCCACGCCCGCATCGTCGGCGACGAGCGCGTAACGCAGCCCCACGAGGCGCAGCACCGCCGGCAGCGCGCCGTGCGCCGCCACCGTGCGCTGTGCCGATGGCGCGGGCTGCAGCGGGCGGTCGTCGCGGACCTCGGCCTCGCGCGCGGGCCGGCACACCGGCGCCGGTGGCAGATAGGCCCGTGTCGGTACCGGCGCGGACGGCTCGAGCGCCTCGCGAACCGCGGTGTGAAGCACATCGTGAACGGTGCGGAGATCGCGAAACCGCACTTCGATTTTGCCCGGATGCACGTTCACGTCGACCGCGTCCGGCGCCATCTCCAGATGCAGGGCAAAGCACGGGAAGCGCCCGGCGGGCAGGCGATCGTCGAAGGCGGTGCGCGCCGCATGCGCCAGCCGGCGATCGCGGATCACGCGGCCGTTGACGGCGAGCATCTGCAGATCGGCCTGCGAATGCGCGAGCGCCGGCCCGGCCACCCAGCCGGCGACGCGCACGCCGTCACGATCGATGTCGACGTAGCGTGCGCTGCCGCTGAACTCGGCGCCGAACAGCGCGCGGCGCCGCCGCTCCGCTGACTGGTCATCGCTGGCCGCGGGCAACTGCAGGCTGCGCTGACCGTCCAGCGTGACCGTGAACGCCACGGCAGGCGTGCAGAACGCGATGCGCCTGAGCAGGTTCAGCACGTGCAGGCCTTCGGTCTGGGCACGCTTCAGGAACCGGCGGCGGGCCGGCACCTGGGCGAACAGATCGCGCACGATGACCGTCGTGCCGCGTGGATGCGGCGCCGGCTCGGCGGCACCGGGCAGCGCGGAGGCCCGCTGCGCAATGCGCCAGCCGTGAGCGGCGTCCGCCGTGCGACTGATGATCGTGGTGTCGGCGACCGAGGCAATCGCCGCCAGTGCTTCGCCGCGGAAGCCGAGCGTCACGAGCATCGGCAGATCGTCTGCGCTCGTGATCTTGCTCGTGCAGTGCCGGGTCAGGGCGAGCGGCAACTGCGCGTGGGCGATGCCTTCGCCATCATCACGAATCTGCACGCGCGCAATGCCGCCGTCATCGAGTTCGACCTCGATGCTGCCGGCGCCGGCATCGAGCGCGTTTTCAACCAGTTCCTTGACGATCGAGGCCGGCCGCTCAATGACTTCGCCGGCCGCAATCTGGTTGATCACCGACTCCGGCAGCGGTCGAATCACGCGCACATTCATGCCCGCTAGTGTGCGGTGGAGTGACGCTTTTGGATATATCGGGCAGCACCGCGGGCGGCGGACTTCCACAGGCTGGTGCACAAGGTGGTCAGGCGCGCGGCTTGCGCAGGGCGCGCGTGAGACGGAAATTCGGGTTGGCCTGGCGCGCCGCAGGTCGGCACGCCCTCGTCATCGGCCCAATGGCGGCTGCTCGTCGGCTGCCCGCCGGCTCGCCGCGGGTGGCGGCTGCCGCCGCTATCGCCAGCCCGCTACGGGATGCGCAGCAGTTCGCCGATGCGCACCACGTCGTCGTTCTTGTTGTTCGCGAGGCGGATGTGCTCCGGGCTCACCGAATAATGCAGCGCGATCCCGGACAGCGTCTCGCCGCGACTCACCCGGTGACGCCGCGCCTCGGCCGCCGCTGCCTCGGCGCTCGCGATTTCGCGACTCGCCATGCGCTGACGCGCGGGTGCTGCGTCGTCGAAATAGCGCGTGATGCCATCGCGGATCGCGGTGGCGAGTTTGCGCCGGAAGGCCTGGTTGCGCAGGCGCTGTTCTTCGGTCGGATTGCTGATGAAGGCGGTTTCGACGAGCAGCGATGGAATGTCCGGTGACTTGAGCACCATGAAGCCCGCCTGCTGCACGCGCGGAGAATGCACGGCGCCGACTTTGCGCAGCGACCCGAGCACGGCATTGGCAACCGTCAGACTGGTCTCCAGCGACTTCGTCTGTGACAGGTCCAGCAGCACCGAACGCAGTTGCGGATCCTTGTCCTCGAGCGTCACGCCGCCGACGAGATCCGCCGCGTTCTCGCGCTCGGCCAGCCAGCGCGCGGCCTCGCTGCTCGCGCCCGAGCGCGAAATGACGAATACCGACGAGCCCTTCACACGGCGATCGCGGAACGCGTCGGCGTGGATGGAAACGAACATGTCGGCCCGGTGCTCGCGCGCGCGCTCGATGCGCTGACGCAGGCCGACGTAGTAGTCGCCGTCGCGAATCATCACCGCGCGCATGCCCGGTTCGCGATTGATCAGCGTCTGGAGTTCGCGCGCGATCGCGAGCACGACGTCTTTCTCGTAGGTGCCGCGCGGGCCTATCGCGCCGACATCGTCGCCTCCGTGGCCGGCATCGATCGCGATGACCACGCCGTCCTGGCGCCAGGCCGGGGTCGTGTCGGCCGACGCAACCGGCGTCGGTGCGATCTGCGCGCCCGGGATGACCGGCGCCGTCGGGGTCACGGGCGCCGCCGTCACCACCGGTGCGGGCGCGGCGGGTTTCGTCGCAGGCGCGGCTTTGGCGACGGCCGGCGGTGCGACGGGCCGGCGCACCAGGCCCGGCGGGTCGATCACGTCGACGACCAGGCGGTGGCCGTACTGCGCGCGTGGCGGCAGCAGGATGTGGCGGACTTCGACCGCATGTTCGAGATCGAGCACCACGCGCACGCCGCCCTGCGGCGTACGCCCGTGACGCAGGCCGCGCACGCGCTGTGTGAGGCCGGGCGGGAGTTTGAGGCTGTCGCGGCTGACGACCTTCGCCAGGTCAATCACCACGCGATGCGGGTCGGCCACCGGGAAGACTTCGAAATCCGTCGGTGCACTCAGATCGAAGACGAATCGCGTCTGATCGGGGGCCTGCCACACGCGCAGCTTGGTGATTTCCGCTGCGCCGACCGTCAGCGAGACCAGCGAAAACAGCAAAAAAACCAGCAAGTGCATGGGGATACGGGCGACTTCTCAGTGCAGATGGGGCTTTTGTAGCCGTTTATCGCCGTTCATTCAAGTGATTAGCGAGCTTTTCACCTATTTATTTGATCTTCATGACGAGATTCCGGAAATCTGCGGCCCGGGCAACGGCGTCGGCGGCCAGCAGCTCGACCCGGGCCAGCCGGCTTTCGAGTCCCGTGATCGACAGTTCGACCGCGATCGACGGCAGCAGCAGGCCGGCACCGCGCGAGGGCCATTCGATCAGCGCAATGGCGTCCGGCCGGCGATAGTCCTCGAAGCCGAGATAGTGCAGCTCTTCCGGATCGGTGAGCCGGTAAAGATCGAAATGATGGACGCTGAGCGCGTGGCCGCCCGGCGCGAGGTCGTAGGATTCGACGAGCGTGAAGGTCGGGCTCTTCACGGCGCCGCGATGCCCGAGCGCGTGCAGGAAGCCGCGCGCGAATGCCGTCTTGCCGGCGGCGAGATCGCCTGTCAGGTGAATCTCCATGCCCGGCAGCGCAATCGTGGCGACCGCGCCGGCCAGCGCCCGTGTATGCGCCTCACTCGGCAGCGCAAGGCTGAACGTGGTGCCGGCGCCCACTGCGCCGGGCTCAGTTGACGAGCCGGCGCAGCGGGCCGAACAGATCGCTCGCGAGCAGACCGCGCTCGCCGTCGGCCGCGGCCAGATCACCGGCGGCGGCATGCAGCGCCGCGCCCAGGGCCGCGGCGTCGCCGAGCGCGAGCCCCTGCGCCAGCAGGGCCGCGATCACGCCCGTCAGGACGTCGCCCATGCCGCCGCCGGCCATGCCGGGATTGCCGCCGGCGATGACCGCCGGGCACTCACCGCCACTGACGATGCTCCCCGCGCCCTTCAGCACGGCGACCCCGCCGTAGCGTGCAGCGATCGCGGCGGCCGCGGCATAGCGATCGGCCGCGATGTCGCGCGTCGACGCGAGTCCGAGCAGGCGTGCCGCTTCGCCCGGATGTGGCGTCAGGCACCAGTCCGACCGGTGCTGCGGATCTCGCGCCAGCAGGTTCAGCGCATCGGCGTCGACGACGAGTGGCCGCTGGGCGTCGCACACCGCCCCGAACAGCTCGGCGCTCCAGTCGAGCTGGGCCAGGCCCGGCCCGACCGCGACGACCGTTGCGCGCTTGAGCAGCGGCGCGAGCGCCTGCGCGCCCGCGACCGCGTGCACCATGATCTCGGGCCGTCCCTCGTTCAGCTGCGCCGCGCACGCGGGATGCACGGCGGCGCTGACGAGGCCGGCGCCGACGCGCAGGGCCGCCTCCGCGGCGAGCCGCGCAGCCCCCGCATAGCCCGGCGCGCCGCCGACGATCAGCACATGCCCGTGCTGCCCCTTGTGCGCGGCCCGCGCGCGGCGCGGCAGCAGATGCTTCAGCGACGCGTGCGTCACGCGCCGCGCGCTGGGCGCGATGCCGGTATGGATGGACGCCGGCGTGCCGAGCGCATCGAACACGAGATCGCCGACGCAATCGGCCGCGAGCCCGGTCACCAGGCCCTGCTTGAGACCGATGAAGGTGATCGTCGCCGTCGCGCGCACGGCGGCACCGAGCACGGCGCCGGTGTCGGCATGCAGGCCCGACGGGATGTCGACGGCGAGCACCGGCAGGCCGCGCGCGGCGCACGCGTTGATCGCGTCGATGGCGGCACGGTACCCGGCGTCGACCTCGCGCGCGAGGCCGATGCCGAACACCGCATCGACGACCAGGTCGACGTCGTCCAGCTCGGACAACCCGCGCGCCACGCCGACATGGGCGGCGAGCGCCGCCGCGCGCGCGGCGGCGGCGTCGGGCCCGAGCCGGCCGTGGTCGCCGAGTTCGATCACGACCGGTCGCAAGCCGTCGCCCCGCGCCAGTTCGGCGATCACCCAGCCGTCGCCCCCGTTGTTGCCGGGACCGCAGACGATGCCGGGGCGGCGCGCCTGCGGCCAGCGCGCACGCAACAGACGATAGGCCGCCGCGCCGGCGCGCCGCATCAGGTCGAGACCGGGAATGCCGGCGACCTCGATCGCTGCGCGATCGAGCGCGCGCACCGCCTGCGCGGTATGGAGATTGACGGGCAGCGTGCTCAGGACGGCAGGCGCAGAAAATGCGCGCGGTAATGCTGCAGTTCGGCGATCGAATCGCGGATGTCGTCGAGCGCGAGGTGGCTGGAAGTCTTGTCGAAGGACGGCAGATCGGGCGCCCAGCGCTTCTTCAGTTCCTTCAACGTGCTGACGTCGAGATTGCGGTAGTGGAAGAACTCGGCGAGCTTCGGCATGTACTTGTAGAGGAAGCGCCGGTCCTGGCAGATGCTGTTGCCGCACATCGGCGACACGTTCGGCGGCAGATGACGCGCGAGAAACTCGAGCGTCTGTGCTTCGGCCTGCGCGGTGCTGAAGGTGCTCGCGCGCACGCGCTGCGTCAGGCCGGAGGCGCCGTGCTGGCGCGTGTTCCACTCGTCCATGCCCGCGAGCGTCGCATCGGACTGATGAATCGCGATCACGGGGCCTTCGACACTGTGTTCGAGCCGGGAGTCGGTGACGACGGTGGCAATTTCGATGATCACGTCACGTTCGGGTTCGAGCCCCGTCATTTCGAGATCGATCCAGATCAGGTTGTCGGCGGAGAACTGCATGCGGCCCTCTCGTTCGGTTCAGTATTCGCGGCGGCTGCTGATCGCGTGGGACAGCGTGGTGCCGTCGACGTATTCGAGTTCGCCGCCGACCGGCACGCCGTAGGCGATGCGGGTTGGCGTCACGTGGTGTCGACGCGCCATCTGGCGCAGGTAGTGCGCCGTGGCCTCGCCTTCCATCGTCGTGCCGGTGGCGACGATCATCTCGCGGACTTCGCCTTCCGCGAGACGCTGCTCCAGCACCGGCAGCCCGAGGGTGTCCGGCGTCACGCCGTCGATCGGCGACAGCCGCCCCATCAGCACGAAGTACAGACCGCGAAACGACGCCGACTGTTCGATCGAGGCGACGTCGAGCGGCGTTTCGACGACGCACAGTACGCCCGGATCGCGGCCTGGCGCCGCACACACGCGGCACAGCGCGGTTTCGCTGAACGTGCGGCAGCGCGTGCACTGGCCGATGTGCTCCATCGCGTCTTCGAGCACGCGCGCGAGCCGGCGCGCGCCGTCGCGATTGCGTTCGAGCAGATTGAACGCGATGCGCTGCGCCGACTTCGGTCCGACGCCGGGCAGGATCGTCAGCGCCTTGATCAGATCGCCGAGCAGCGGAGTCGTCATCTGGGAGCGCTCGTCAGCGCACGCGTCGCGGCATCAGAACGGCAGCTTCATGCCGGGCGGCAGTTCGAGCCCCTGGGTGACGCCCGACAGCTTTTCCTTGCTGATCTGCTCGGCTTTGCGGTTCGCATCGTTGACCGCCGCGGCGACCAGGTCCTCGAGCATCGTGACGTCTTCGCCGAGCAGCTCGGGCGAGATCCTGACGCTCTTCACGTCATGACGGCCGTTGATCGTGATCTTGACGAGACCGGCACCGGCTTCGCCGGTGACTTCCATCGCCGCGATCTGTTCCTGCGCGCGCTGCATTTCTTCCTGCATGCGCTGCGCCTGCTTCATCAGGTTGCCCAGGGCACCTTTCATTCCGCGCTCCTTCCGTTTTGCGAGCCTGTGGTCTGGTGGACGGTCGTGCCGCGCGGCGGCGTCATCTCGACGCGTTCGACACTCGCGCCGAACTCGCGTTGCAGCGCCTGCACGTTCGGATCGGCATCGATGACAGCCCGCGCCTCGGCGAGACGGGCCTGCTCCTGCTCGCTCATCGCCTGCGCCGGCGTCGCGAGTCCGGGACGATCCTCGACACTGACGCGGACCACGACGGCCTGCCCCAGTTCCGGATGCAGGGCCTGTTCGAGCGATCGGACCGTACGTTCGCCGCTCAGATTCTGGTATTGCGGCGTGACGACCAGTTCGAGCACGCGGCCGTCGAAGTGGCGCAGCGCGCTGTTGCGCGCGAGCTCACGCGCCAGCGGCGACGCATCGAGCCGCTGCACCAGCACCTGCCAGTCGATGTCACCCGGTGCCGTGACCTTGGCGGGGCGTGACGTCGACGCGACGGCCGGGGCCGTGACCGGCGTGGCCGGTGCGGTGGCCGCTGGCGACGGCACTGGTCGGGTCGGCGCGCGCGCAGCCTCGCGCGGCGGCGGCGCCACGGCGGCCCGGGCCTGCGACGTCGGCGAACCCCCAGGGGGCCGGGACGGCGCGCTGACGGCCGGCGGCGCGGCGCGCTCGGGCGTCGCCGGGCGGGGCGCGACGGCGGGCGTGGCGGCAGCGCCAGCGGCGGGCACTGACGTCGACGGCCGGAACGCCAGCATGCGCAACAGCGCCATCTCGAAGCCGGTCTGCGGTTCGGGGGCGAGCGGCAGGTCGCGGCGCGCGACCAGGCCCAGCTGGTAGTAGAGCTGACAGTCCTCGGCGGTCATCGCGCCCGCCAGCCGCTGCACGAGCGGGTCGTCCTCGAGATCGGCGGCCGCCTCGCCCAGTGTCTGCACGATGGCAATGCGCCGTAGCAGCGACAGCATTTCTGCGAGCACCTGCGCGAAATCGGGCGCGAAGCCGGCCAGTTCACGCGCATGCGCGATCAGGCGCGCGCCGTCGCCGGCGGCAAGCGCCTCGACGAGCGTCGACACCTGGTCGGCGCCGAGTGTACCGAGCATGCCGGCGACTTCGCGCTCCTCGATCACACCCGCGCCGAAGGCCAGCGCCTGATCGAGCAGCGACAGCGCGTCGCGCATGCTGCCGTCGGCCGCGGTCGCGATGAGGCGCAGCGCGCCTTCTTCGGCGTCGATCTTCTCCTGCTCCAGCACGTGCCGCAGCTGGCCGCCGATCTGCTCGACGCTGAGCCGTTTCAGATTGAACTGCAGGCAGCGCGACAGGATGGTGATCGGCAGGCGCTTCGGATCGGTCGTCGCCAGCAGGAACTTCACGTGCGGCGGCGGCTCCTCGAGCGTCTTCAACAGCGCGTTGAACGAGTGGTTCGAGAACATGTGCACTTCGTCGATGAGGTACACCTTGTAGCGCCCGCGGCTCGGCGCGTACTGGACGTTGTCGAGCAGCTCGCGGGTTTCATCGACCTTGGTGCGCGAGGCGGCGTCGACCTCGATCAGATCGACGAAGCGGCCTTCGTCGACCTCGCGACACGCGCTGCAGACACCGCAGGGCTTGCTGGTGACACCCAGCTCGCAGTTCAGGGATTTGGCGAACACCCGCGCCAGCGTGGTCTTGCCGACGCCGCGCGTGCCGGTGAACAGATAGGCGTGATGCAGACGGCCGGAATCGAGCGCGTTGATCAGGGCGCGCAGCACGTGCCCCTGACCCACCACCTCGGTGAAGTCGCGCGGCCGCCATTTACGGGCCAGGACCTGGTAGTTCATCTGATGTGCCGGTACCCAGCGCCTGTCGGAGAGAGTTGAAGTGGCGGCCCTGTCAGCCACACCCCGGCACCCGCAGTCACCGTTACCGCTGCTTCCTTCCGGACCTGACGGGGTTCACAGTCTTACGTCGCGAGGGGACCGGCAGGGCCACCGCTTGGCATTATCGCGGTTGGCCGCTGCTTATGGAACCTCTGCGAGGCGTGACGCAGATTCGGCGCATCAGGTCAATCGCCGCGTGCGACGTCCAGCACCGCGTGCGGCCACGGCGCACCGTCCAGGCCGTCCCGCATCTCGATACGCACCGGCGCGCCGATGGCGACCGCGGCGGGCGCGCAGTCGACGACATTGAGCATCAGCCGGAACCCTTCGTCGACGTCGACCAGCGCGATCACGTACGGCACACGGGTGCGAAACGCCGCGCTCGGCGCGCGCTGCACGGTGGTGTGGCTGTAGACGATGCCGCGCCGGCGCGACGCCAGCCAGTCGAGCGACGCCGCATGGCAGTGTCCGCAGCGCTGACGCGTATGCAGTTGCACGGCGCCACAGGCTGCGCAGCGCTGGTACAGCAGTTCGCCGCGCGCGCAGCCCGCGCGGAAGGTCGCCGCGCTGCTCGCATCCGTCATGCGGCCCCCAGAATCAGGCTGCCGTGCGCGGACAGGATGCCGCCATCGCCGTGCACGAACGCGAGCGCCGCGTCGTGCACCTGGCGCGGCCCCGCCTCGCCACGCAGCTGGTGCACGGCTTCGACGAGATGGAACATGCCGCCGGCCGGCCCGGAGTGACCATACGACAGGAGGCCGCCGTGCGTGTTGCACGGCAGTTCGCCGTCGAGGTCGAGCGCGCCCGCGAGAGCCGCGGCGCCAGCGGTGCCGGGCGCGAAAAAGCCCATCGATTCGAGTTCGACGAGCAGCGTGATCGTGAAGGAGTCGTAGATTTCCGCGACGTCGATGTCGCGCGGCGTGAGCCCGGCCTGCGCGAACGCCAGCGCCGACGCGCGATGACAGCCGAATTCACGCAGACCCGGCGCATAGCTGACGTGTTCGTGCGTATGGCCCTGCCCCGCGCCGAGGAGCGCGACGCGCGCACGCGTGGCGGCCGGCACGGCGCGCGGTGCACTGATCACGACCGCCGCCGCACCGTCGGAAATGAGGCAGCAGTCGAGCAGCCGCAGCGGGCTCGCGATTTCCTTCGAGGCCAGCACGTCGTCGAGTGTGATCGGCGCGCGCTTGTGCGCCTTCGGATGACGCGCCGCATGTCGACGCATCGCCACCGCGACCGCGGCGAGATGCGTCGTGGGCACGCCGTACTCGTGCAGGTAACGCTGGGCGATCAGGGCGTAGGCGGCAGGCACGCTGAGGCCGCAGGGCTGCTCGAACAGCGGATGCCCGACGCCGGCGAGCGCCGCCACCGCGCCGTCGCGCGACATGCCGGTCAGCCGGTTGTCACCGGTCACCACCAGCACGTGCCGGCAGTGGCCGGCCGCGATCAGCGCCTGTGCCTGCATCACCGCAATCACGCCCGTCGCACCGCCCGCCGACAGCGCGGCACAGTGCGCCGGTTGCAGTCCAAGGTGCTCGGCGACGACGGAAGCGAGCATCAGGTGCGGCTCGGTCATCGAATACGAGCACAGCAGGCCATCGATGTCGCCGGGCACGAGGCCGGCGTCGGCGATCGCGCCGAATGCGGCTTCTGCGTGCAGCCCGAGGCAGGTCGACCCGGGCAGTTCGCCGACGGCCGTGTCGCAGGCGCCGCTGATCAGGGCAAGGGCTTCGCGCATGGCGTCCGCGTCAGCCGCGGCAACGACGCAGGGAGTCGTGCTGCCGGCACGACGGCCACGGCAGCAGGCGACACCGACACGCCGGCGGTTCGAGGGGCAGGTCCATCGCTGGGTGCGCCATCAATGACACGCGGGCGCCGGCTACTCGGCGCGCACCGCGGCGAGCCGCGTTTCCTCGTCGGCACGCAGGCTCTTCGCGCGCAGATAGAGATTGTTCGCGACGAGCGCCGCGACGACCATCAGCGCGCCGAAGATTTCCACCGCCAGGAAGCGCTGGCCCTGGAAGACGCGATACGTGAAGGTCACGACCGGCATGAAGTTGATCAGCAGCGCCGCGTTCAGCGCGCCGATCCGGCGCGCGCCGAAGTTCCACGCGAGCATCGCCGTCAGCACGCCGCCAAAGGTCAGGTAGAGGATCTCGAAGGCCACGCTCTGCAGCGCCGCGAGCGTTGGCCACGAGGTCGTGCCCAGCAGCAGCAGCACGGCATTGACGAGCATGCAGGCAATCGCGCCGGGCAGCATCGTCAAGACCGTGATGCGCCAGATCGACCACCCCGTCATGCGCACGGTGCCCATCGTGTAGTAGACCCAGCAGGCCGCGCCGACGAACACGATCAGATCGCCGAGCAGTTCACGCGGCGACGCCGCGACGCTCGGACTGCCTTTGGTGACGACGAGCACGACGCCGAGAAACGCGAAGACCAGGCACGCGAGCGTCATGGCGGCCGGGCGCCGGCCCTGGAACAGCCACAGCGCGATCGCGGTGATCGCCGGCTGCAGCGCGACGATCACGACCGTATGTTCCGCCCGCGACATCGACATCCCGAGAAACACCAGCATCGGCGAGAAACACATGCCGACGGTACCGAGCGCGCTGGCCCGCCACAGTCTGCCGTCGTAGGACACCGCGGCGCGCCCCTCGCGCGCCACGAGCACGACGAGCAGGCACAAGGTGGCGACGAAATAGCGGCTCGCGGTCAGGAAGAACGGATCGACAGCGGTGAAGGCGTCCTTGGCAATCGGCAATTGCACGCCCCACAGAATGACGGCGAACAGGGCGGCGCACAGGCCAATGACGAAAGGCCGCTTCATGCGAGCGGCCGCGAGGACGCGGGGTTCATGCGGCCAGTTTAACCGATCGACGCCCGAATGCTGCGGGTGCGACGAGGACGCCGACGCCGGCGCCTGCTACGGCGCCGGTTCGAGCACGATGCCCCGCTCGGTGAATACTTCGCGCGCCGCGGCGACCCCGTTCAGCGCCGCCGGGAAACCCGCGTACACACTCATCTGGAGGATGACTTCGACGACTTCACGCGGCGTGCAGCCGGCATTCAGTGCGCCCTTGATGTGGGATTTCAGCTGCGGCTGGGCATTGCCGAGCGCGGTCAGCGCGGCCACGGTCGCCAGTTCGCGGGTGCGCAGATCGAGCGCCGGGCGCGAAACCACGTCGCCATACGCGAAATCGACTATCCAGTCGCCGAGTTCGGGCGCGATGTCCTGCAGGCTTTCGCGCAGTGCCGCGGTGCCGCCGCCGGTGATGGTCTCGAGCGTCTCCAGACCGCGCGCGCGCTGTGGCGACACGGGTTCAGCGGCGTACGCCGCGGTGATCAGGCTCAGGGCGAGCACGGTCGGCAGCAGGCGCATCGCGGGTCCTTTCATGATTTGTCGAGGCCCAGGTCGGTTTCCGACAGCGCATGCCCCCAGTCGCGCTTGGCGGCGAGGTAGCGCGTGTTCCACGGATTCACGCCGGTGACGTGGCGCACCGGCGTGATGTCCTTCAGGCCGAACGCGCCCAGATCGGCAATCTTCTTCGGGTTGTTCGTCAGCAGCCGGAACGGCTGGCCGCGCACGAAGTAGTGCAGCAACGCGGCGGCGTCGCTGAAGTCGCGCGAATCGTCGGGCAGGCCCAGCGAACGGTTCGCTTCGTAGGTGTCCTCGCCCGCGTCCTGCAGCAGGTAGGTGGCAGCCTTCGCCCACAGGCCGATGCCACGGCCCTCGTGGCCGGACATGTAAATCATCAATCCGCCGTGCTCGTCCTTGCTGATGCGATCGAGCGCCGAGACGAACTGCGGGCCGCACTCACAGCGCTGCGAGCCGAACACATCGCCCGTCAGGCAGCTCGAATGCACGCGCACCAGCGGGTTGCTGCTCCGCTCGCCGTTGCCTATCGCGAGCACGCTGTTGACGGCCATGCTGCTCGCCAGCATCGAGAACAGCCGCTGGCCGCCGTGACGGCTCAGTTCTGATGCGAGTTCTTCGACCTTCGCGAGTTCGGTGCTGCGCACGGTCGCATACCAGCGGGCCTGGATTTCCAGTTCGCCGAGTTTGATCGGCAGCGGGATCGGGCCGAGCACGTTGATCGCGATCTCGCCGTCGGGCGAGGCCTGCTCGGGACTGATGCGGCCGCCCGTCGCATTGATGCGCACGAGCTTGCCGTCGCTGATGAGGCGCTGACGGACGTCGGGATTGAGATAGGTGAACATGTCGGTCCTGGCGCGGCAAAGCGCCCGATCTTAAACGTTAACGGGCTGGTGAAACACGCCACGCGGGTGTCGGCGTCCCGGGTCGCGCCGCGGGGGGGGGACCTCTCGCCGGCCCGTCACCCTGAGGTCAGGCACCCGCGGCCGGCGCCTGCCCCAGATCGCGCAGATACGCGTAGAGGCGCCGCGCGGATTTGGGCGGACGGCCGGCCTCGCGCTCGGCACGGGCGCCCTGGGCGAGTTCCCGCAGCAGTGCGCGATCGACCGCCGGTGCCCTGACGGCGATTTCATCGAGACAGCTTTCGTCGCCCGCGACGAGCGCGTCGCGCCAGCGTTCGAGCTGATGCAGCGCGCGGATGTCGTCCTGCGTCGGCCGCAGCATGCGATCGAGTTCGGCGCGGATGCGCGCCGGATCCTCGTCACCGACCAGCACGTTCGCGAGGTGGCGCAACTGGCGCTGCAGCGCGCCGTGCTTCAGCTTGCGCGCCGTCGCGATGCCGTCGAGCGCGGCCTCGCCGAGTTTGAGCTGCGCGAGCATTTTGGGTGACAGGGCCAGCAATTCCTCGCCAAGCGCCTTGACGTCGTGATGTTCGCGCTTGAGTCGCGACTTGCTCTTCTCGCGCTCGTCATCGCCCAGCCAGTCGGAGGGATCTTCAACCGCCATAGAACACCTTGTCACCGAGATCCTTCAAGGTCAGCGTGACGTCGTCGGGCCGGCCGTCCGGTACCTGCTTCAGCCCGGCATTGACGACTTCGCCGACGAACACCGAGTGATCGCCCTGTTCATAGACGTGCACGAGCCGGCAATCGAGCCAGGCCGCGGCGTTCGCGAGCAGTGGCGAACCGGTGTCGCCGGTGACGAACGGCTCGCCGCAAATCGTCGCGCCGTCGAGTTCGGCCGGCTTGAAGAACGCGAAGGCCTGCCCCTGCTGCCCCTTGCCGAGCACGTTCAACGCGAAATGCCGGGTGTCCTTGATCAGGTCGTGGGCGCCGGAATCGACCTTCACGCCGACCACCACGAGCGGTGGCTTGAACGAGGTCTGCGTGACCCAGTTGACGGTCGCGGCGGCGACCTGGCCGCGCCCGTCGGCGCTGGTCAGCACGTAGAGCCCGTAGGGAATCATGCGCAGCGCGGCTTTCTTGACCTGTTCGTCCATTGCATCGCTCCTGTAGGCCGCCGACGGCGGTGGGACGGCGGCTGAAAGCCGCACCTGGGGCGGGGATTTTAGCGGACCCGGGGGCGCTGCGTCCGCGCCGGCACGCGCTTATTCGCGCGGACTCACCACATCAGGTCGTCGGGCACCGGATGCTCGGCATAGGCGTCGGCGTCCGCGCCCGCCGGGGCGTCCTGGTTCAGCACCACGAGGTATTGCGGCGCCCGTTCGCGCACGGCCGTCGCACCGTCGGTGGTGACCACGAAATAGCGGTTGCGCAAGCGCACGATGCCAAGTTCACCGCGGGCGAGCGCCTCGCGCGTCGGCGTCGTGACGTAGACGCGTTTGATCTTCGCGCCGTCGACGAAGCTGTAGGGATCGTCGCCATCGTTGTGCGGCCGACGATGCGCCTGCACGAGCTGGAGGATTTGTGCATCCAGCGCCTTGCGCGCCGCGCGGGCTTCCCGCTCGGCGTTCAGCGCCTTGTCGCGCGCAGCCTTCTGCAACTGGGCGGCAGTGGCCACTTCCTTCGTTTCGGACCGTTGGGGCTGTCTGCCGGGCTGCTGGCGCTGGGCCTGCTGCCGCGACTTGTGAGCCTCCTTGACCTGCTTGTCCTTGACCAGTCCGGCCTTCAGCAGTTGGTCCTGCAGCGCATTGCGCATCGCGTGTACTCCAGCATGGGTCGGGGGATCTAAGCGCGACGCGCGGCGCGACGCAAGGACCGATTGCGCGCGGGCAGACGCTCAGCGTCCGGGTGCGTCGCGCCACTGGCGGCGCAGCGCGCGGCGCTCCGTCGGCGTCGCCTGCTGCCATTGCTGTCGGAGCGCGCGCCGTTCGGCCGGCGGCAACTGCCGGAAGCGCGCATACACCTCGCGCAGACGCGCCTGCCGCGCCGGGGGCAGCGCCTTGTAGCGCTCGTAACGTTCGCGGATCAGCGCGCGGCGCGCCGGATCGATCTGGCGCCAGCGTTGCAGTCGTTCGGCGGCGAATGCGCGTTCATCCGGCGCCAGCGTCGCCCAGCGCGCCGCGCCGCGTCGCAAGTGCTGTTGCCGCTCGACCGGCAAGGTGTCCCACTCGCCACGCAGCGTCGAGAGCAGTTGCTGCTCGTCCGGCGTCAGCGCGGTCCACGGCACGCGCTCGTCGGCGGCCACCGCCAGCGTCAGCCACAGCAGCGCGCCGCACAGCCACCCGCGCCGCATCCGCCTAGCGTCCGCCATCGGACACTGCCCCGGCGCGAGTGTCACCCGCGTCATCGAGCATTTCCCAGTCGACGAGGCTGCCGGCACCGTCGTCCCATTCGCCGAGGAACTCGAGCAGCGCCGGGTCGGGTGGCGGCGCCTCGGTGCCCTGCGCACAGACCTGGCCACACCACAGCCCCAGCACCAGCGCCATGCGACTAACCCGCAGCGCCATCGGCGTCGAGCCACTCGTAGAACTCGAGATCCTCGAGCAGTTCGAGTTCGGTCGCCGACCCGATCAGCTCCGCGTCGAGGGCCGTCTCGCCGCTCCCCGGCAGGTGGGCGAGATTCCCTCGCAGCATCACGAGCAGCAGCGCCGCGGTGGCGAGCGCGGACGCCGGCCACAGCGGCAGCGCGCGCCGGCACGGCACGGCCGCGGCGCGCCCCGCCAGCGCGCGCTGTCGCGCGCGCCGCAGGCGTTCGCGATCGGGCAGCGCGATCGCATCTGCGGCCGCATCGAGTGCCGCGCGAATGCTGGCGTGTCCGGGCTCGTGATCCTGCGTCATGCTTCATCGTCTCCGCTGGCCGCCCGCAGGCGTTCGAGGGCGCGAAAGTAATGGGTCTTCACCGCCCCTTCGGAGCAGCCTAGCGCAGCCGCCGTGGCCCGTACATCGAAGCCCTCCCATGCCCGCAGCAGCAGCACCTGGCGCTGGCGCAGCGGCAATTCGCGGATCGCGCCCTCGAGCCGCGCGAGATTCTCGGCGCTCAGCGCGCGTTGCTCGGGCTGCCAGTCGGGCGGGGCCGGCACGGTGTCGAGCGGATCGTCGTCCTGGCTGTCGCCGTCGGGTGCCGGCGCGCGCGTGAAGACCGACAGCCAGCGCCGCCGCGTCGCGCGCCGTCGATGCTCGTCGGTGATGCGCGTGTCGAGAATGCGGTAGAACAGCGGTGGCCACTCCGCCGGCGGACGATCGGCATAGCGCTCGACGAGCGCGCACATCGCCTCCTGCACGGCGTCGTGCGCGTCGTCGCGATGGCCGAGCGCGTACTCGGCCATCTTGAACGCCCGCCGCTCGACATCGGCCAGAAAGGCTTCGAGAGTCTCCGTGCGCGACAGTCGCGGCCCCCTTTCGGGCGTTGATGGACGTCCGTGTGCACACGGGCGACGAGTTCACGCCGTGGCGGCCCCGGGGCTTAGCGGCGCTCGATGCGATTCGCCACGCGCGTGCCGCGGCGGTCGAGCCGATTGTCGATGCGCTCACCCTTGCGGTCCAGTCGCGCGTCGACGCGGTCACCCTTGAGATCGAGGCGCCCGGCTCGCTGTTCGAAGCCGGCCGCCCCGGCGCGGTCGGCGCGGCGGTCGAGACGCGAGTCGATGCGGTCGCCGCGCTGATCGTGGCGCTCCTCGATCCGGTCGCCGCGCCGGTCGAAGCGTTCCTCGACGCGCTCGGCGCGGTCGGCGGCGTGGGCGAACGTCGTCACGAGCAGCAGGGCGATGCCCGTCAGCGGGCGTATGGCAGTTTTCATGTCGATCTCCAGTGTGCGGTGATGGGCCCGACAACCGGTCCCTTGTGGAGATCAACGCAGGAGACGGCGAGCGGTTGACAGCCGGTGCGAACTTTTTTTTCAGGGGCTGGCCTGGCGCTTGCGGAACACCACCAGGTGCTGCCACGGCAAGGTGTCGACGGTGCGCTCCCAGTCCAGCGCGTGAACCTCGGCCTCGCGCCTGATCTGCGCCACGCTCATCTTGTGCAGGGCCTTGATCGGCACCGCAGGATCCTCGGCGCGATACTCGACGAACACCACCCGCCCGTCAGGTTTCAGCGCGCGCAGAATGCTGGCGAGCACTTCGTGCGGAAACTCGAGTTCGTGGTAGACGTCGACCATCAGGGCGATATCGACGACGCCCGCCGGCAGGCCCACGTCCGCCGGCGCGCCGAGCGACGGCAGCAGGTTGGTCAGGCCCTCGGCGGCCGCGCGCGTCTCGAGCAGGCGGACCATCTGTGGCTGGACATCGACCGCGTAGACCTTGCCGTGTGGCGCCACGGCCGCGGCGATGCGCCGCGCGAGATAGCCGGTGCCCGCGCCGATGTCGGCGACGTGCAGGCCCGGGCGCAACGCCAGTGCGGCGAGCAGCAGATCGGTGCGTTCTTCCTGTTCGCGTGCGCTGCGCTCCAGCCAGGCTGCGCCCTGCCAGCCCATCACGGCGGAGATTTCGCGCCCCATGTAGCGTTTGCCGATGCCGTCGGCGCTCGGCGCGCGCTGCAGATAACGCGTTTCCGCAGCGTGCGCGCCCGGGATGGCCTGGATACTGACGACGAGCGCCAGCACCGCGAACAGCACGCACACGAGGCGCTGCCGCCTGATCAAAACAGCACGCGCGGCGCGTCGGCGCACGGACGTCGGGCCACGCGGCAGCGCTCAGCCGACTGCCAGCAGTTCGACGTCGAACACCAATGTCGCGTTCGGCGGAATCACGTTGCCCGCGCCGCGCGCACCGTAGCCGAGTTCCGGCGGAATCGTCAGCGTGCGCTGACCACCGACGCGCATGCCGGCGACACCCTGGTCCCAACCGGCAATCACATGACCCGCACCCAGCGGGAACGAAAACGGCTGCCCGCGATCGCGGGAACTGTCGAACTTGCGGCCCTTGTTGTCCGGCGCCGCAGCGTCGAACAGCCAGCCGGTGTAATGAACGACGACTTCCTTGCCGCTCTCGGCGAGGTCGCCGGTGCCTACTGTGTGATCAATCATCTGGAACTCCTGGATAGGGAATGGGCGTGGCAGGGACCGCTGCCCGGCCACCGCAGCGGGATGGTACCCGCCCCGGGCGTCGCGCGGCCAACCGGCTGGCGAAAAAAACTGCCGTTGCAGCCGGCGGCGATGGGTTGAGGGCGCGGCGCGCATTGCCCTCCGACGAATGCCGCTCCCCGTCTCGCCCGCGCCTGGCCGACGACGGCCTCGCGCCACGTGACGCGGTCTGGACACGTGCAGCGGGCATGTGCATGCGCCTGCACCGCTCGTGGATGCGCCAGCCGGGCAGCCGCCACGGGAGGATCTTCGTGCCTGCTCGACGCTACCGCCCCCAGCCGATCAAGAGGACGAACAGCGGCGGTACACAGAACCAGAGCATGAAGGTCAAGGCCAGGACGATGGGTCCGTCGATGCGATCGGGCAAGTCGCCGACGGTCAAACGATGCAGGCATCGCCACAGCCAGATCGCATGCAGTGTGCCGCCGGCCGCGCTGAAGCCGAGCAGTGCCGACAGGTCCGCGCGCGTCAGCGCCAGAATCGCGGCCATGACCGGTGCGGCGAGGCAGGCTGCCATCGCCAGGCGGATGGCTGCGCGCGGACCGAACTTGACCACCAGCGTGCGCTTGCCGACGGCCTGGTCGGCCGTCCGATCCGGGCAACCGGCAAGCAGAATGGACGGCAATACCGCCAGCCCCAGCGGCAGTGCCAGCAGCCACGGCGCACTGTCGGCCCAGTGGCCGCCCTGGGCCACGTAACCGGCCATCACCGCGCCGGCGCTGTGGGTGAGCGCGACATCGACCTCGCCGAAGCCCCGGTGGGACAGTTTCAGGGGTGGCACGGTATACGCCAGTGCGAGCGTGGCCAGCAGGACGAAAATCACGACAGTCGATCCGGTGGAGATGGCAGCCATGGCAACGAGCACGGCAAACGACGCCGCAGCGCCCAGCATCGTCAGACCAATGCCGCTGCGCATCGCCGCGCGGTCGAGTCGGCCGTCGACCAGCACACGTGAACCACCGTTGAAGGGGCCGGCCAAACGATTGAGACGGTCGCTGTCGAAATCGAACCAGTCGTTGAGAAAGACCGTGGCCGCCTCGAGCAGGAACAGGACGAGATAGCCGAGCAGATACGGCGTCATCGCCAGCGACGCGCCCACGGCCGCCGTCAGTGCGCCGACGGTGTAGGCGACCCATGTCATCGGGTAGAACTGCAGCCGCAATGCCGCCAGCCATGCGCCGATGCGTTGCCCGCGGCGCTGCGCGGTGGACCACGCGCCAGCGTCGAGGCGCAGGCCGAGACGTCGCGCACGTTCGAGCCATTGCCGGCGCTGGCTGGCATTCGCCGACATCACCGGCGCGAAAATCTCGACGCGCGTACAACGTATGCCGCAATAGCCGAGCGTCGCGCGCACCAGCGCCTGCTGCCCGGGAGCGCGGTAGATGAAGCGATAGATCCAGGGTGGTGTGTCCATCGTCGTGACCAGGTCTGCCGTGCGGCCGCGGAGCAACTGGTCCCGGCGATCGTCGATGCCATGGCGAAAGGCGAACCCCGGCGTCAATACCCGATCCAGAAAGCCCTTGAGCAACGAGGGGAACGTGCCCCACCAGGTGGGATACACGAAGATGAGATGATCCGCCCATTGGATGTCACGCTGCGCGCGCAGCAGATCGGGTTCCAGCCGCTGCTGTTCGGGTGCGCGCGTGAGCACGTCACGGTCGAAGTGCAACTCACTCAGGATCAGTTCGCGACAGTCCACGCTGGCCTGGCGCACGCCGTCGGCACAGGCGTCGAAGAGCGCACCGCACAGGCTGTCGCGGCGAGGGTGAGCAAGGATCAGCAGGCAACGCATGGCGACGAGGCGGGACATTCAGGCCGGGCGAACAGGTGGACCTGCGGATGAAGCCTGGTCCCGTCTGTTGCTGTGATGTGGTGCATGATTTTCGGGCCGAATCGTTCAGGTGTCTCACGCGGCCGCGTCAGCGTGGAGGCTGGTTGCAGCCTGCACCTTCAGCGACGTGGCCCGGGCTGTCGGTTCGCTGGCGTACGCGTCGAGCACAGCGCCCGCATGCATCGTTCACTGGCGCGACACCAGCCTGCACAAGCGGCGTGAATGCCGGAGTCGGCCCTCGACGTTCGGCCGGCGTGCGCGGCGTGTCGCGCACATTGGCCGCGCTCCGGGCGGGCTTTTGTTCGCCCACCCAGTACGGCAGCGCACAGAGGAAACCGCCGTCGGCGCCCAGCATTGCCGTTCATTCAAGGAGGCAGCCCGTGAAAAAACGTATCGCCTATGACGACGCCGTGGACCTGCTGGACGCAGACCACAAGGCCGTCAAAAAGATGTTCATCGACCATGCCGCCCTGTGCGAGGCCGGCGCGCCGGCGGCGACGAAGCGCCTGCTGACGCAACGCATCTGTCAGGCCCTGACCATGCACGCGCAACTGGAGGAAGAGATCTTCTATCCCCAGGTGCGCAAGGCCATCGGCGACGATGCCCTGATGGACGAAGCGCTGCAGCAACATGCCGCGGCCAAAGAGATCATCGCGCTGCTCGTCTCGAAGAAGACGCCCGACACCGGCCTCGACGCAGCCGTCAAGCAACTGGGCATGTTGATCGACCTGCACGTGCTCGAAGAGCGGGAAGTGATTTTCCTGCAGGCGCGCCGGGCTGCCCTGGATTTGCGCGGCATGACGCTGCCGTTGCTGAAGCGACGGCAGCAGTTGAAGAAGCAGGCGGATGCGCTCAGCGCACAGGAGGCCGCATGAAAGCACTGGTCTACAACGGTCCGCGTGACGTGTCGGTCAACGAGGTGCCTGACGCGACGATCGAACGCGCCACCGATGTGCTCGTGAAGATCACCAGCACCAACATCTGCGGCTCCGACCTGCACATGTACGAAGGTCGCACCGGCATGGCGCCCGGCCGCATCCTGGGGCACGAGAACCTCGGCGTGGTCATTGCGGTGGGTGCGGCGGTCGATCGCATCAAGGTCGGCGATCGCGTGTGCCTGCCGTTCAACATCGGCTGCGGCTTCTGCGCGAACTGCGAAAAGGGGCTGACAGGTTTCTGCCTGACGGTGAACCCGGGCACCGCTGGCGGTGCGTACGGCTTCGCGGGCATGGGCCCCTACAGCGGCGGCCAGGCCGAGTTCCTGCGCGTGCCCTACGGTGACTTCAACTGTCTGGTGCTGCCACGCGACGCGGAGGAAAAGGAGAACGACTACGTGATGCTGTCCGACATCCTGCCGACCGGCTATCACGCGACCGAACTGGCCGGTGTGCAGCCGGGCGAAAGCGTCGTCATCTATGGCGCCGGCCCGGTGGGCCTGATGGCGGCATGTGCCGCTGCCGTCAAGGGTGCCAGCCAGGTGATGGTGGTGGACACGCACAAGGATCGGTTGCAACTCGCCGAACGGCTGGGCGCGATCGCGATCGACGACACCGAAGGTGGCGGCGTCGACATGATCATGGAGCTCACGGGCGGCAAAGGTGCCGACCGTGGCTGCGAGTGCGTGGGCTACCAGTGCTGCAACATGCACCGGGAGGAAGTGCCGAACCTGACGATGAACAATCTCGTGCAGACGGTGAAGGCCACGGGCCGCATCGGGGTCGTCGGCGTCTTTCTGCCCGAAGACCCGGGCGCGGCGGACACCCTGGCGAAGCAGGGCCGGATCGCGTTCGACTTCGGGCAGTTCTGGCTCAAGGGCCAGAGCATGGGCACCGGCCAGGCCAACGTGAAGGCCTACAACCGACAGTTGAGCCGTTTGATTGAACACGACAAGGTGAAGCCATCGTGGATCGTGTCGCACGAGCTTCCGCTGGGCGACGCTCCTGGTGCTTATGCGAATTTCGACCAGCGCAAAAGTGGCTGGACCAAGGTCGTGCTCAAACCCGGCCGGTAGTGCCCGGGCGTGGGCAGGTGATGCCTCGCCTCACACTGCCCGGTGGGCCGGGGGCGAGGTCGCCGGCGACCTCGCCGCCCTGCAGCCGCATGCAGCCATCCGACCTGCGAAGCTGCTGACCTACGCGCTTCGTGCGTGAGTCGTCGCGGTGTTCGACGCGGCACAGACCCGTTGTGCCGCGCGTTTCCAGTATTCGCACAGCACCGCCCACGCTTCCCGTGATGCCTGGTGACGAATGGCGAGGCCAGCGATGCGTGCGGCGTGAAAGCGCACCATCGCGATCACACCAGCTGATCGATTCGAGAAGGACCTCCATGTTCTTTCGGCGTGTGCATGAAGTGGCAGTCCCGATTGGCGTGCTTTGCTGAATTGGCGGCACTTCGCCCTCACCCCGCATGTCCTTGAATACGACGCGCAGGGTGGTGATCCCGGGGTCCGGCGGTGATACGTCGCCTGTCGTATCGAGCTTGCCCCGCCGCCTGGCGGCACGCTGTGCGGTGTCGAACCGAGCACGTCGTCGAGTCCTGGCCGCCCGTGTGCGCCCACTTCGAGTTCGGCATTGCTCGTTGCGCCGCTTCCCGCGTGCTCCCGGGGCGTGGCGAGCACGAGCGCGACGTGAGTTCGAGCCCCGGCTGTCGACGACAGATCTTCACGTGCGCGCACCTGTGTTGCTCGCCTCCGAAGCTTGACGGATTCGGCGTCAAGGTCTGCGCCGCGCGCCGCAGCGCGCGTGCGACTGCCCCATCGCTCCGGCTTCCTGCGCGTGTCCACGTACTGCGTGACCAGGGTAGGCGGCAAGACCGGGAGCCGTACGGACAGGCTCGAGCAGGGAGCGCGACAACGCGCGCCCCGCAACGGCGGTCCCGCGACCGGCGCCGCGCGTTCAGCGTCGCGCCGTGATGCGCCAGAGTTCACCTTTGCGCGCATCGGTCACGACGTACAGGGCGCCGTCCGGCCCCTGGCGCACATCGCGCACGCGCTGGCGCCGCGCGGCGAACAGGTGCTCTTCGCCGACGACGCGCGCCTGTTCGATCACCAGTCGCACGAGCAGCATGTCCCTGAGTGACCCGACGAACAGGTTGCCCTGCCATTCGGGCACGGCGCTGCCGGTATAGAACTGCGCACCCGAAGGGCCTATCACCGGATCCCAGTAATACACGGGCTGCTGCGTGCCGGTGCGCACTGTGTCGGCGCCGCCAATCGGCAGCCCGATGTACTCCTCGCCGTACGCGGCGACGGGCCAGCCATAGTTGGCGCCGCGCGCGATCAGGTTCAGTTCGTCGCCCCCGCGCGTGCCGTGCTCGACCGCCCACAGGCGCCCGGCGGGATCGAAGGCGGCGGCCTGCACGTTGCGATGTCCCAGCGACCACACTTCGGGCGCCGCCCCCGTCACACCGACCTGCGGATTGTCCGGCGGCACGCCACCGTCGGCTGTAATCCGCAGAATCTTCCCGAGGTGGCTGTCGCGGCGCTGGGCGTGCGCGCGCATGCCCCGATCGGCGCGCTCGCCGAGCGTCACGTACAGCAGACCGTCGGGGCCGAACGCGAGCCGGGATCCGTAGTGCTTGGTGCCGTCATGGCTGGGCTGCGATCGCAGAATCACGCGGACCTGCTCGAGCGCATCGCCCGCTGGCGCGAGCACCGCGCGTGCGACGCTCGTGCCATTGCCGCCTTCGCGGGGTTCGGTGTAGCTGAAGAAAAGCGTGCGATCCGCGGCAAAGCCGGGACTCAGGGCCACGTCGAGCAGACCGCCCTGCCCGCGCGCATCGACCGTCGGCACGCCTGCGATCGGGGGCAGCACGCGCCCGTCCGCCGTGACGAGCCGCAGTCGCCCCGGCTTCTCCGTGACCAGGTACTGTCCATCCGGCAGCGGCTCGACCGCCCACGGGTGTTCGAGCCCGCGCGCAACGACGACCAGCTCGAGTGTCGTTTGCGTGCGCACGCCGCAGGCGCGGGTCTGACCGGCAAAAGCCGGCTGCTGGCGCCCCGCGTTCGCAGCGCGCTGCTCGAGCACCGGACATTCGGCATGGGCCGCAGGCAGGACGGCAAGCAGCAGCGGCGCCAGGCACCACGCTGCCAGTGCAGTCGTGCGTAGCCACGGGCGGGGGGATGGCGACATCTGTCCTCCGGGGCGCGCGACGGCGCGCAGTGCGTGGCTGCAGTGTAGCCGGGAGGCAGGTCCTGACGGCGAGCCGGGACATGGACGCGTGCGAGAAGAGACCCGCGGCGCAAATTGGGGTCTGGGGGTCAGGGGTTTGCGCGCCGCGGGCTTGCCCATCAGGACAGATAGATAGTCGGCATCGATCATCGGCCACGCGGGCGGTGGCGGATGCCGGTCCATGGCGCAGTGCCGCGTAGGACGGTCGCAGCCACGGCGGCACCGGAGCAGGCGCGCGTGTCGTCAGCAGCGCCCGGGCGGCCAGTGCGTCCGGGGCCCGCGCGCCGGTGCTGCAGCGGCTGGCGCCGCAGCCGCGTCGGGTCATTTACCCCATTGCTGCTCAGGTTGCAGCGGGGCCGGTCGCTAGCCTCTCGGGTGCCGGCCGCAGCGCCCGTGCACCGCGTCGACATGACAGACCCGAGGATCAGCGATGAAAGCCCCGCTTCCTGCGAACGAAGAAGCCCGCCTGGCCGCATTGCAGCGTTACCGTCTGCTCGACACCGCGGCCGAGCGTGCTTTCGATGACATCACGCTGCTGGCGTCCACGCTGTGCGGCACACCGATGGCGCTGGTGTCGCTGGTCGACGCCGATCGTCAGTGGTTCAAATCGCGACGCGGTCTCGACGTCGACCAGACGCCGCGCGAGCAGGCCTTCTGCGCACATGCCATCCTCGACACGGCGCCCCTGATCGTCGAGGACGCCACGCTCGACCAGCGCTTTGCCGACAACCCACTCGTGACGGACCAGCCGAAGCTGCGGTTCTATGCGGGTGCGCCGTTGATCGATCGCGACGGCTACGCGCTCGGCACGCTGTGCGTGCTCGATCAACAGCCGCGTCAGCTCGACGCCAGTCAGCGCGACTGTCTCGAAGCGCTGTCACGCCAGGTGATCGAGCAACTCGAACTGCGCCGCGCGGCCGATCAGCTCGCCGCGGCGCTCGAAGACGTCAAATCCCTGCGTGCCCTGCTGCCGATCTGCGCGTGGTGCCGCGAAGTCCGTGATGACGACGGTTACTGGAGCACGCTCGAACACTACCTTGTGCGCCATCACGGCGCCGACATGTCACACGGGATCTGTCCGGGGTGCTACCAGAAGATGCTGGGCAAATCGAAGGCCGGTTGACGCCACCGGTGGCCGTCCGGGGCACCTGCCCCGGACGACGCAAGACCTACGCAAGATCGAAGCGATCGGCGTGCATGACTTTGGCCCACGCGGCCACGAAGTCGCGCACGAATTTTTCCCGGTTGTCGTCCTGGGCGTAGACCTCGGCATAAGCCCGCAGGATTGAATTGGAGCCGAACACGAGATCGATCCGGGTCGCCGTCCACCTGAGCGCACCGGTCTTGCGATCGCGGACTTCGTACAGGTGCCGACCTACCGGCTGCCACGTGTAATTCATGTCCGTGAGGTGCACGAAGAAGTCGTTCGTCAGCACGCCTTCGCGATCGGTGAACACGCCGTGGCGGCTGCCGCCGTGGTTGGTGCCGAGCACCCGCATGCCCCCGACCAGCGCTGTCATCTGGGGCGCGGTCAGGCCCATCAACTGCGTGCGGTCGAGCATCAATTCCTCGGCGCTGACCGCGTAGTCGCGTTTAAGCCAGTTGCGGTAGCCGTCATGCAGCGGCTCCAGGACGGCGAACGACTCGACGTCCGTCATCGCCTGACTCGCGTCACCGCGACCTGGCGAAAACGGCACGTCGATCGGGAAACCGGCGGCCCGCGCCGCCTGTTCGACGCCGACATTGCCGGCCAGCACGATGACGTCGGCGACGCTGGCGCCGGCGTCTTTTGCGATGCCCTCGAGCACCGCCAGCACTTTGGCCAGACGCGCCGGCTCGTTGCCCTCCCAGTCCTTTTGCGGCGCCAGCCGAATGCGCGCGCCGTTGGCGCCGCCGCGCAGGTCCGAACCACGGAAGGTGCGGGCGCTGTCCCACGCCGTCGCGACCAGCTCACCGACCGACAGACCACTGGCGGCGATCGTCGCCTTCAGCGCCGCGACGTCGTAATCGGTGCGGCCGGCGGGCACCGGGTCCTGCCAGATCAGATCCTCCTGCGGCACGTCCGGCCCGAGGTAGCGGGTCTTCGGCCCGAGGTCGCGATGGGTCAGCTTGAACCAGGCGCGCGCGAAGACCGCAGAGAAGTAGTCAGGGTCCTGGTGGAACCGCTCCGAGATCTGCCGGTAGGCCGGGTCCATCTTCATCGCCATGTCGGCGTCGGTCATGATCGGGTTGTGGCGGATCGACGGGTCCTCGACGTCGACCGTCTTGTCTTCGTCACGGATGCCGACCGGCTCCCACTGCCAGGCGCCAGCCGGGCTTTTTCTGAGCGCCCATTCGTAGTTCAGCAGCAGCTGGAAGTAACCGTTGTCCCACTGCGTCGGATGCGTGGTCCAGGCGCCTTCGAGACCGCTCGTCACGGCATCGCGACCGACGCCGCGGGTGGCATGGTTCATCCAGCCCAGCCCCTGTTCCTCGACGTCGGCCCCTTCCGGCGCGGGCCCGAGCCGCGCCGCATCGCCGTTGCCGTGGCATTTGCCGACCGTGTGGCCGCCTGCCGTGAGCGCAACGGTCTCTTCGTCGTCCATCGCCATGCGGGCGAAGGTCAGCCGCACATCCTGCGCGGTGCGCAGCGGATCCGGTTTGCCGTCGACACCTTCGGGATTCACGTAGATCAGGCCCATCTGCACCGCGGCCAGCGGGTTCTCCAGCGTCTCGCGGCTGTCACCGTCGTAGCGACTGGCGCCCAGCCACTCCTTTTCGGAGCCCCAGTAGACGTCCTTTTCCGGATGCCAGATGTCTTCACGTCCGAAACCGAAGCCGAAGGTCTTCAGACCCATCGACTCGTAGGCCATGGTGCCGGCGAGAACGATCAAATCGGCCCAGCTGATGCGGTTGCCATATTGCTTCTTGATGGGCCACAGCAGACGACGCGCCTTGTCGAGATTGGCGTTGTCGGGCCACGACCCGATCGGCGCGAAGCGCTGGTTCCCGGTGCCCGCGCCGCCGCGGCCGTCAGCGATCCGGTAGGTACCCGCCGCATGCCACGCCATGCGGATCATCAGACCGCCATAGTGGCCCCAGTCCGCTGGCCACCAGTCCTGGCTGTCGGTCATCAGGGCCTTGAGGTCGCGTTTGAGCGCCTCGACGTCGAGCTTCCTGACTTCATCGCGATAGTTGAAGCCCTCGCCCATCGGATTGGTCTTGGTGTCGTGCTGATGCAGGATGTCGAGGTTCAGCGCTTTCGGCCACCACGCCATGTTCGACATGTCCGAGGTGGTCGCGCCCCCATGCATGACCGGGCATTTGCCGCCTGACGTTGATTGCGGGCTGTCCATCATCAGTCTCCTTGCGAGCGTGCACAAAAGTCGGGTTGGTCGTCCGAGAGTAACGTCATTCGGCCTTGCCGCTCAGCAGGGTGAAGCAGCGCACTGGCATTGGCTGACACGATGATTCGTCGGGCGCTGACATGCGGCAGCGATGGCAGACAATGGCAGGCGCCTCCACGGGCAGCCTGCGCCAGATCACGAACCGGGTCTGAATGCGCCTTCGCGACCTGGCCCACCGGGTAGCAGTGGCGCCGGCTTGCCCGCTCTCGGGGTGCGGGCAGCCGCCAGCTCGGATGGTACGACCGAGCGCCAATGTCGCTCACCAGCCCGTGCACCCGCCGCGGCAAGTGCAGTCGCGGATTCGAGCGCCGTGATTCACTGTGCTGAGCAGTGTTCTCCTGTGCAGTCGTCAGCGGATCCCTCAATGTTCAGCAGCCTGACGCGACAATAGTCCGGCTCGGGCAGCCGCTCACACCTGTCGCCACGAAGGGTCCTGCCGGTTGACACGGCGACCGCATGCCACCACGCCCGCGGCGCCAGCGCCGTCACTGGCGCTATCGCTGGTGTCGTTTTTCGTATGCTGCCATCAGTGGCGTCACGGAAATGCCGTGCACGACCACCGAGGTGACCACCACCGAGAGCGTCAACGCGGTGAGCGTGGCAGCCAGCTCAGCGTCCATTCCCTGGTTGATCGCGAACATCAGATAGTAGAGCGAACCAACGCCGCGGATGCCGAACCAGCCAATCAGCCAACGCTGATGACCCGAACTGCGCGAGCCGAGCAAGCCCACGGCGACCGCCACGGGCCGCACCACCAGCAACAACAACACGACGAACCACCAGCGCGCGAAGTCCCACTCGACGGCCCATAACAGCGCGCCGATGGTGATCACGATCGCCACCTCGCCAATCCTGTCGAGCTGTTCGTTGAAGCGCAGAAGGGCTTGCGACATCCGTGCCGGCGCACCCTCGTCCCCGGCGGTGGCGACCTGCGCCAGCGTCTTGGGCGCGTCCAGCGCAGCCTGCATGATGGAGTTGACTGCCGGGTTCGGCGGCTCGCCGGCTTGCGACTGGTCCAGGTGACGCAGTGCCACGCCGGCAGCGAAAACTGCCAGGAAACCGTAGGCGTGAAGCAGCACCGCCACGCCATAAGAGACCCCAATGAGGCCGAGGGCCAGGAAGTCGTCCAGGCCCGCTGCGCGCTGGTGTTCGCGGCGAAGGTAGAGCGCGAGGCGCGCCACCACCACGCCTGAGTAGGCGCCCACGCACAAGCCCGCAGCGGTGGCCCACACCACGTCGACTGCGACCCAGCGCCAGCCGCCCGCGCCCATCTCGTGCAGCCCGAGGAGGCCCAGGCCCAGCATCACGAACGGAAATGCCGTGCCGTCATTCAGGCCGCCCTCACCCGTCAGGGCGAAACGCAGGCGATCACGATCACCGGGCTGGGTGACCTGCACGTCCGAGGCCAGTACCGGATCGGTGGGTGCGAGGATCGCGCCCAGCAGGATCGCCGCCCCCGGCGACAGGTCCAGCAGGAAATAGCCAAGCGCTGCAATGGCCGTGACGGTGATGAGCATCACCGAGAGCGCCAGACGCAGCGGCAGCAGCCAGCTACGGTCGGACAGTCCCGCACTGAGCTTGAGGCCGGCGGTAAAGAGCGACACGACCACCACGATCTCGGTCACGTGCTCGAGCAGGACGGTGTGCTGATGGGGACCAGCCGCCACAAGGCCAAACCCGATAGGGCTCACGGCCACGCCGGTCAGCAGGTACAGCAGCGCCGTCGACAGCGGCAGTCGCGCGAGCACGGTGGCGCTGAGCGCCATCACGATCAACAGCACGCCGACGAGCGTCGACCAGATGGCGAATTCCATCGCTGTGATTGTCCGCCCCAAAACCTGCCGCGGCTATCGGCAAATTCCGCGGCCGGCGGGCGCCATGCCATCGTTCCTGCAGATGGCCTGAGCTGCCTGTACCGGGGTCACCGAGCGGATGGCATCGCGATTGGAATGGCCGGGGACCAGGCTGTCGGCGGCCGGTCCCCGGCTTTTCGGCCGGGCAGGCGAAAACCTCTCGATGCCGCCGTCCGGATGCACGCGCGAGACGAGGACCGGAGCATACGTGGGGGGCAGTACCGCAGGTGAGCGCTCCTCAGCCGGGGGCACCCCGCAAGCGGCAGCCGCAGCCCGCTTTCATCGGCTCGCCAAGCCCTGCCGGGCAGCATGCCCGACTGGATCATTGATGTGACCCATCGAAAGCGCCTGCCTTGCGACTTCATAGCATCCACAGACACGCGCTTCGAGTCCGGCACGGTCGCGCAGCACGAGGCGCCCCCGATAATAGTCGATGACACCGGCCAACTTGAGATGGCCCGCAGCCGCGGTGACGCTTTCACGACGTACGCCGAGGATGTGACTCAACAGTTCCTGCGTCATCGTGAATTCATGGCGCGGTGTCCGATCCAGGCAGTCCAGGAACCAGCGACAAAGTTGCTGCTCAATCGCATGGTGGCGGGCACAGGCGATGTCGAGGGTCATCTGGGTGATGGTCGTCTGGATATGTCGCAACAGCGCAACGGCGAGCGAACTTCCGCGCACCACCTCGCTGTTCACCACATCCACCTTCAACCGGTACGCATGTCCGGATTCCACGACCAGCGTCTGGGTCAGCAATGGTTTGCCGGTCAGAAATGACACGTCTCCGGCTTCGCCTTCGCAGCCTGTGACAGCGAACCCCGTGCTGTCCCCCTCCTCTGCCTCATAGAGCCGGATGACGATTCCGGCAGTGATGAAATACAGGTGGGTCTGTGGCTCACCGACCCGGAAAACGTTGTCTCCGCGCGTCAATCGAACGAATTCCACGTCCGGCAGCAGACGTGCGTAATCTTCTTCGGAGCACATCGCCAGCAGGCGATTGCGCCGCGGCGACAGTGCCTCGTCAACCGTCGGGTATCGACCCGGCCGCAGGCGTGACTGCAGTACCTGCGAACAAGTGCCTGGCGCTGGCTGTGTCTTCATCGCCCCTCCCTGAGGTCAATGGTGCCGCCCCGCTGATGCCTTTGATGGCCGCGGGTGTGAGGCGGCGCCAGTCCTTGTCGAGTCGAGCCACCATGTTCGTTCAATGGCACGCAGCGCCTTGCTCTTTACACTGTAGTCTCGTTTGTGGGTTTCACCATGTAGGGTTTCACCGTCTGTTGAATGGATGCCCCGCAATTCGCGCGCCGTCAGACCTTGAAAAAAGACCCACACGTGCCTTGGTGAGGTTGCGTACTCGACCTGCGGGTGGGATTGATTCGCAAACGCTCACGCGTTTGCTCACCCCTGCGGGGCGCGCTGCGCGAGGTCGTCGAACCGGCGCGTTCGTCGACAACGCATTCTTCGCCATATTTCCATCCGTCTATGCGGAGGTGATCAGGCGGTCATAGCGGACGCAGCACGTCGGCTCGACCCCCTGCCAGCCACGGTGGTGACCGAAATCGTCGCGTCGCTCACTCGGTCCGGTGTGCCGCTTGAGGGGGCTGTGATTCGGCCGCCGTCGATCGTCGAGGTCGAATTTCCGTGAACGGCAGCGCCGACCGCAGTTATCGCCGCCTTAGTGCATCTGCGTCGATTCGCAGTCGCAGAATGCTGAGTGCTTGGTGGAGCTGGGCGATCTGTTCCTCAAACGCCATCGCGAGCAATTTCAGGTGCTGCGTGGTGACGGGGACTTCTTCTCGATCGAGTTCCTCGATCAACCTGTGTAGCTGGCTAGTCATTCGTCTGGCCCTACCAAAGGTAAAACCCCGCGCGGGGCGCGCTTCTTATACAGCAATTTCATGGATTAAAAGCACTAGGAATCGCGTTTACTTGTAGGCTGAGCAGAATTTTAGCGCTGCACCTGTCGGCACGACAAACGTGCCGGACATGCTCGAATGGCTAATAAGCACAATGAAAACGAGGGTTTAGGTTCTTCTTGCACCCCCTGCAACGAGGGTCATCCGGGCCCCGCTCCTGATCCACCAGGAGCCGCCGAAAACCCGGCTTCCTTTCCGGGAGGCGCAGACGTGGTTGGTGCACGGGTTACAGCCGGCGCGCTCAACGTCGATCCGTGGCCGTTTCAATCTGGCATCTGACCCCCGACTCGTATCAAGCACACCCGCGACCCGCGAAGCCAGAATCCGGTGCGAGAACGCTTTCAACGGCTGCACGCGGAGCGCATGGTGCTCGATCTAGAGCGACAAGCCGGCGCGCGTGCGCCGCGTCGCGAAGTTGAGGCCGAAGCCGAGCGATGCGCGACACTAAGTTCGCTCTTTCGCGCTTTTCTCTGTTCCTTGATCGCTTTTTCGTTTCGACCATCGCTGCTGCGTCCAAATCTGGCTGTTTCTCAAGCCATTCGATTTACTGTTCAATCGAGGCGGGGTCCCGGTCGCGTAGACCCTACGGCGATAGTAGGCGTGGCCGATCGCATGAACGGCGCCGCTCGCGAAGTGAACGACGGCATTCTTTCTCCGAGGGCATCCGAAGAGGTGCTTTTTTTACATGGTCCAGAAGACCATCAAGGCCGACCTCGTTGCGCTTGCTTCGGATATCACACGCGACGGTTCCAATGCAGAGCAACTGAAGAATTGCTCCGGCGACTCTTCATGCCTGCTCGGCATTTGTCGCAAGTAGGTCGCTCCATGGCCAGACAGCAAGCACGGTGAGAATGCAAAGTCATGGAAGCGGAATCGCCCGAGTGCCCCACCGCAGTCGGATCATCTAGATCTGAATCATCAAGCTGAGCGCTGCACGGAGCGTTGCAGGGCGGATATCGAGTCGGAGCGAGGCACACAGCGCGGCGGCTGCTTCGAGGGGCGCGAAGCGCGTGCAAATTGTGGGCTTTTGTGGGGCGAGCCGCGCTAACAATAGCGGGAAATTGGCAGCTCTTCTTTTTTTCCTTCAGCTTCTTAGCGTCTGATGAAGTGGCGGAGAGGGCGGGATTGATTCGCACACGCTGACGCGTTTGCTCACCCCTGCGGGGCGCGCTGCGCGCGTCCGACCTCGCTGCGCGAGGTCGTCGAACCGGCGGCGTTCGTCCACAACCCCCTC
>LNEL01000061.1 GCA_001464935.1 Gammaproteobacteria bacterium Ga0077536 | reverse complement strand
AGACCATAAAAAAAGCCCCGCAAGCGGGGCTTTTTTTATGGTCTGGCGGAGAGGGCGGGATTCGAACCCGCGATAGGCTATTAACCTATACACACTTTCCAGGCGTGCTCCTTAAACCACTCGGACACCTCTCCGGGAATCGAATGCCGGGCCGGGCCCGGAACGCGGCGCAAGCTTAAACTGGATGGCGGCGCAGGGAAAGGATGTCGGGCTCAGGCGGCGCTGCGGTGTCGCTTCCAGCGTTCGAGCAACTGGGCCTCACCCTGTGACAGTTCGCAGACCCGTTTGATCTGGTCGACGCCGAGGCCATCGGCCATCAGGCGTTCGACGTGTTCGATGGCCGGCGCGCCGTCGACCTGCTGGGCGATTTCATTGATCCGGTCGAGCACCGATTTCTGGCGCACGGCCTGTTCGCGCACACGGCCGCCGATCGTGCGTGAGCAGTCGAGCAGCGCAGCGAGATCGCGCGCCATTTCCTCGCGCGCGGCGCGTTCCTCGCGGACGGTCGCGGCCAGCAGGTTCAGACAGCGGGCCTGCTGGCGGACGAACAGCGCGAGCCCGAAGGACGTGGCGCCCAGCAGCAGGCAGAGCGCGAGTGGCAGCAATTCAAACATGGATATCCACGTGACCGGGTTCGTCGGGTGTGGTGGGTGGCGTCTCGCCGGGTGCCTGGCGCGGCGCCTGGCGCCGCCGGGAATCCTGCCGCTGTTCGTGCGCCTCGACCCGTCGCACCGGCGGCGCCGGCATCGGCGGGTGGATCGGCGGCACGTCAAGCGGCGCCATGATCAGAAGGCGCCGCCGAAGAACTGCGCGTCGGGCGACAGCAGGCGGTTCAGGTCGACCAGGATCAGGATTTCGCCGTTCTTGCTGTAGACGCCCTGAATGTACTTCGAATTTTCCTCGTTGCCGATGTTAGGCGCCGAGTCGATGTCGGTGTTCTGCAGGTTCACGACCTCGGCGACGCTGTCGACGAGCAGGCCGACGATCACCTTGTTGCATTCGACGATCATGATCCGCGTCTGTTCGGTCACGTCTTCGCGCATCAGGCCGAACAGTTCGCGGGTGTCGAGGACCGTCACCACGTTGCCGCGCAGGTTGATGATGCCGATGACACTCGACGGCGCACCGGGCACCGGCGCGATCTCCGTCATGCGCAGCACTTCCTGCACCTGCATCACGTTGATGCCGTAAATCTCCTCTGCCAGCCGGAAGGTCACCCAGCGATTGAACTGGTTCTCCTGGGGCTTCATCACTGCGCTCATACGCTCACCTCACTGGTTGGGCCACCGGGTATGCGACAGAAATCCGACGTCGCAGGCCCTGGCAGAAGGATTAGTGCATTCATCGTGCCAGCCCCCGGGCGCACCGCAGCCGGGACTCAGCCGCCCGGCCGGTTCCGGCGCATGAAATGCAGTTGCGCGGCATCCGGGTCCAGCACGAAGGCCGGCGGCTCGCGCGTCGTCGCGCTGATCCACGGCGCCTCGGCGCGCGGGCCGCGCGGCGCCATGGCCGCCTGCGGCAGCCGCATCGTGTGCTCGATTTGGAGCCCGCGAATCTCGAGCCGGCCACCCTTGAGGCGCAGGACATCGCGGCCGGGGAACAGCCCCTGGCGCAGATGGGAGCGATACGGCACCGGCACGAGTTCGGCGGCCTGCAGCGTCACGGCGGCGACGTCGCCTGCCGTGGGCGTCAAGGCGTCGGCGCGACACAGGAAACGAAACGGGCCCACCCGAAAGGCCAGCACTTCGACGGTGTCCGGCAACACCGGGCCGTCGGGCGCCAGATGCAGATGCGCATCGAGATAGGCAGCGACGAGATCGGCGGCGCTCATCCGGCCGCCCTCATCAAAGTCATGGCTTCTTCCCCACGCAGGGCCGCCAGCAGGTGCTGGTAGGCCACGCTGCCGCGCGCATAGGGCTGGCGCAGCGTCAGCGGTTCGCCGAGCCGGCTGGCTTCGCGGAACTGGGTGTCCACGGGAATGAATTCGTCCCACAGCACGAGATCCTGGCGCGCGCGGATCGCGGCCAGCGTGTCGGTGGCCGCGCGGGTGCGGCGGTCGTACATCGTCGGCACGACGAGGTAGGGCAGCGGCGCGCCGCGCGAGCGCTCGATCATCTTCAGCGTGTGCAACAGGCGGTCGAGCGACTGCTCGGCAAGGAACTCCGTCTGCACCGGCGCTATCAACTGCTCGCAGCACACGAGCGCGTTGATCACCAGCACGCCGAGCGTCGGTGGACAGTCGACGAGGCAGTAGTCGTAATGGTCGGCCACGGTCTGCAGGCTGCGACTGAGCGCGAGGCCCATGCCCGAGCGCAAGCCGAAACGCCGCTCGAGCGTGACCAGCGCGCCGGAGGCCGGTGCAATCGACAGATCCGCCAGGCGCGTGGGATGCACGATGTCAGCGAGGTTCAGGGTCTCGTCGCGCGCCGCGGCGGCGAACACCTCGTAGACATTCGGCTCGACCGTATCGGGGTCGAGACCGCAGTAACTCGTCAGGGATCCGTGGGGGTCGAGATCGACCAGCAGCACACGCGCGCCTTCGCGCAACAGCGTGCCGGCCAGGTTCATCGTCGTCGTCGTTTTACCGACGCCACCCTTCTGTGCCGCAATCGTCCAAATCTTCATGGGCCTATCTCCGCTGGGCCGGGAAGTTCAGTGATGCGTTGCAAGCTTGGTGCCGTCGGCGGCTCCGCGTCAGGCAAAGTCTCGGCCTCGGTCGCCGATTCGCCCGCAAGTACCGATGCGCCTTCATGTTTTGCGATGGCGATGACGACGCGCCGGTTCTGCCGACGGCCCTCCTCCGTGCGATTGTCAGCGACCGGCCGGTATTCGCCGTAGCCGACGGCGGCAAGTTTGTCCGGGTTCACGCGCGCGGCGGCCAACCGATCGGCAATGCTTGCCGCCCGTGCGGCCGACAGCCCCCAGTTCGAGCCATAAGGGCCGCCGTTCAACGGCACGTTGTCGGTGAAGCCTTCGACGCGTGCAGGCTGGCCGGTGTCGGCGACGACTGCGGCCACCTTGTCGATCATCGGCAGCGCCGCCGCGCTGAGTTGCGCGCTGCCGCTGTCGAACAGGAGCTCGCTGCCGAGTTCGACTGTGAGGAAATCCTTCGTCTCGCGCACCTTGACGTCGCCCGTCTCCTCGAACGGCGCGAGCACGGCCTCGATGCGCTCGCGCGGCGTGCCGACTGCCGGTACCGCGGGTGGCGCGAGCGGCGACGGCGTCAGCGCCGTCACCGAGTCTTCGCCCGTCGGCTCGTCGATTTCCGCGAGATTGCGGCTGCCGTCGAGCATGCCGGTCTGCGGCGGCGCGCCACCGCCCATGTCGATCGGCGTCGCGCGCGTCACCTCGTCGTTGAAGACGGTGACGATTGAATTCGACAGCACGCGGAACTTGCCGTTGTTGATCGAGGAGATTGAGTACAGCACGACGAAGAACGCAAGCAGCAGCGTGATGAAGTCAGCATACGAGACCATCCATCGGTCCCGCCCGTGGTCTTCTTCCTCGGCCTGCGGGCGCAGCCACGGCGACGGCCCGCGCGGCATCATCTGAGCAGCCCCTGCAGCCTCGACTCGACGACGCGGGGGTTCTCGCCGTCGGCTATCGCGGTGATGCCGATCGCTATCATCTCCTCGAGTCGGGTTTCCTGGCGCACCAGCGCGCGGAGCTTGACCCCGATCGGCAGGAACACGAGGTTCGCGAGTCCGACGCCGTACACCGTTGCCACGAACGCGACGCCGATGCCCTGGCCGAGCATCGACGGATCGCTGAGGTTGTTCATCACGTGAATCAGGCCAATGACCGCGCCGAGGATGCCCAGCGTCGGCGCATAGCCGCCCATGCTGTCGAACACCTTCGCCGCCAGCAGATCGCGCTGTTCGCGCACGGCAGTATCGATTTGCAGGGTTTCGCGGATCACCGTCGGTTCATTGCCGTCGATCAGCAGCTGCAGCGACTTGCGGGCATACGGATTGCGGACAGATTCCACGAGACCCTCGAGGCCCAGCAGGCCGTCGCGACGGGCCACGCGGCACCAGTGAATCAGCTCCTTCATCGCCGCTTCCAGCGGCAGCACCGGCGGCCGCAGCACCCAGCTGCTCATGCGCAGCGCGCGCGTGAAGACGGGCAGCGGCGACTGGACCATCGTCGCGCCGAGGGTGCCGCCGACGACGATCAACAGCGCCGGGCCGTTGACCAGCATCGACAGGTGCCCACCTTCGAGATACTGCCCGACGACCACGGCGGTCAGGCCGAGCAGGAGACCGAATATGCTCAACAGATCCATGCGTCAACGTCCCTGTTGCAGTCTGCGCTTGAGCTCGCCGGCCGAGACGACTTCGTCGGCGAGGCCGGCATTGATCACGGCGGCCGGCATGCCGAACACCGCACTGCTCGCCTCGTCCTGTGCCCAGATACCGCCGCCGGCCGCGCGCAGTGCACGGCAGCCGTGGGCGCCGTCGGAGCCCATGCCCGTGGCGATCACGGCGAGCGCGCGCGATCTGTACGTCTGGGCGACGCTGGTCAGCGTCAGGTCGATGCAGGGGCGGTACACGTCGGAGGACGCCGCCTCGCGCACGTCGAGTTCGAGTTCGAGCCCGCCGCCGCGCCGGATCGTCGTCTGGCTGCCGCCAGGCGCAATCCACACGCGTCCAGGCACGAGGACCGCCCCGTCGAC
Organism: Gammaproteobacteria bacterium Ga0077536; assembly: GCA_001464935.1. Lineage (GTDB taxonomy): Bacteria > Pseudomonadota > Gammaproteobacteria. The sequence goes on along the minus strand of LNEL01000061.1, from coordinate 40,987 downwards.
CGCTTCGGCGACCGTCAACGCGCACCGGCGATCGGTGCGCTCGGCGTAGTAGCGGGTGAAACCGGCTGGCATGTGCATGACCACGAGCACCGCGCACGGCAGGTCGGGCGCCGCCGCGTCGAGCAGTTCGGACACCAGGGCCGGCCCGCCGGTCGAGGCCCCGATCACGAGCAGACTGCGCTCGGCGAAACCGGCCGCGGCGGCATTCGCCGCCGGCGCACGCGGCACGGCGCCCACGCGCAGACCGCCGCGCGCCAGCTGACGCACCCGCTCGCGCAGCGCGCGCGCAGCGGCCGCCGAACCGTCGCCGCTCAGGCTCTGCTTCGGAATGAAATCGGCGGCGCCTGCCTCGAGCGCCGCAAAGGTCGCGTCGGCACCGAGGCGGGTGAGCGCTGACAGCATCATGATCGCGGTCGGCGCGATCTTCATGATCTCGCGTACTGCGGCGATGCCGTCCATCACCGGCATCTCGATATCCATCGTCACCAGATCGGGCCGCAGCGTCTGCACCTTGCGAATCGCCTCGATGCCGTCACCGGCCTCGCCGACCACGACGATATCGCCTTCGTCCTGCAGCAAGCGCACGAGCTGGCCACGGAAGAACAGCGAATCCTCGACCACCAGCACGCGCAGCGGCGTACCCGGGCGACGGTCGGTGGCGGTGTGCGACATCAGGGCGGTTCGCTACGCGCTCAGCGCCGCGCGTAGGCGTCAATCAGTTCCGGCAGGTCGAGAATCAGCGCGATGCGGCCATTGCCGGTGATCGTCGCGCCCGACAGGCCCTTGGTTCCCTGCAGCATCGCACCGAGCGGCTTGATCACGACTTCTTCCTGCCCGATCAGTTCGTCGACGATGAGGCCCATCGACTGGCTGCCGACCGATACCACCACGACATGCCCGTTGTCGACGGCATAATCGTGCACGCCGTTGATGAGCCAGCGGCTCAGATAGAACAGCGGCAGCGCCTTGCCGCGCACCACGAGCGTCTTGCTGCCGTTGACTTCACGCGCCTGGTTGCGCTTGAAATCGATGATTTCTTTGACGTTGACGAGCGGCAGCGCAAAGATCTGCTGACCCAGCACGACCATCAGCGTCGGCATGATCGCAAGCGTCAGCGGCACCCGGATCTTGATCGTGGTACCGATGTTGAGCTTCGAATCGATTTCGATCGACCCGTTGAGCTGCGTGATGCGTGTTTTCACCACGTCCATGCCGACGCCGCGACCGGACACGTCCGAGATCTCTTCCTTCGTCGAAAAACCGGGCAGGAAAATCAGTTCGAAGCATTCGCGTTCGGACAGGCGGGCCGCGGCATCGTGTTCGAGCAGCCCCTTCTCGACCGACTTGGTCCTTGATCGTCAGCAGGATCTGATCGCCATCCTGCTCGGCCGCCAGGCGCAGCGTGCCATGGCGCGACTTGCCGTTGGCGACGCGGACCTCCGGCGTTTCGATTCCGTGGTCGACCGCATTGCGCACCAGGTGCACGAGCGGATCGGACAGTGCTTCGACGAGATTCTTGTCGAGATCGGTCTCCTCGCCCGCCATCTCGAGCTCGATTTCCTTGTGCAGATTGCGCGCGAGATCGCGCACCACGCGGGGAAAGCGCCCGAAGACCTTCTTGATCGGCTGCATGCGGGTCTTCATCGCCGCCATCTGCAGGTCGCTGGTCACGACGTCCAGGTTCGATACCGCCTGGGTGACCTCGGGGTTGCCGACGGTGGCCTGCAGGTTCGTCAGCCGGTTCCGGATCAGCACGAGTTCGCCGACCATGTTCATGATGCGATCGAGCACGTCGGTGCCGACCCGGATCGTGTTGTCCTTGGCCTGGCCGTCGGCGGCCGCCGCGTCGGCCCGCTTCTCGGGGACGGGTGGCGGCGCCACCGGCGCGATGGCGGCCGGTGCCGGTGGTGTCGCTGGCGCCGCCACGAACTTGCCGGGCCCGTGCAGTTTGTCGAGCAGGTGGTCGAATTCGTCGTCGGTGATCAGCGCCGCGTCGCTGGCATCGGCGGCCGCCACTGGCGCCGGCACCGGGCCAGGCTTCGCCGCCTGCAGGTTGTCGAGCAGGGCCTCGAACTCATCGTCCGTGATCAAATCAGGCGTGCCGCTCGCGGGCTCGGCGGCGCGCGGGGGCGCCGGCGGGGCCTCGGTCTGCAGCTTGTCGAGCAGGGCTTCGAATTCATCATCGGTGATCAAATCGCTGGCCGGGCTCGGGTTCGACACTTCTTCGGCGATCATGCCGGCGACGACCTCGTCGAATTCACCGCCGGCAACGGACGGTGATTCGGTGACGCTCACGATGTCGGGGGTGGAGCCGACTGCGACCTCGACGGCCGGCGCGGCCGCGTGATCGGACAGCGTCTCACCGGCGGCCAGCCGGCGCAGGATCGCCACCAGCGCAGGCTCTGCCGGTTCCGGCACTTGCCCCGCGTGCAGCGCGCCGAACATCGCCCGCAGTGCGTCGAGCACCTGCAGGAACACGTCCATCGTCGCCGCGTCGAGCGTCCGTTTGCCGTTGCGCAGCTGGTCGAAGACGTCTTCGGCCTTGTGGGCCACCTCGACGAGTGCGTCGAGACTCAGGAATCCGGCGCCACCCTTGATGGTGTGGAAACCTCGGAAGATCGCATTCAGCAGGCCGCGATCATCCGGCTTGCCTTCGAGTTCGATCAGCTGCGAATCCAGGTTTTCGAGGATCTCCTGCGCTTCGACCAGGAAGTCCTGCAGTATTTCGTCATCCATCGTGTCGTGCCTTGTTCGTTCGGCGGATCCCGACCCACAGCGGCCGGGGATTTCGATTTCGCGTCTCGCTGTATCGGCAATCCGTCGCAAAGGCTGAATCGGAAATTAGGGAGATGAACGGGTGCCGGGGCCGGCGGACCGGCGCGCGTGCGCGGCGCGACAGATGCGCCCGGCGCGGACATCGGGGGACTGGAGGTGACGGGCCAGCGCAGGCAGGCCTGCGCAGCGTCGCACGGTCGGCGGATCAGACGCCGAGTTCGGCGAGCAGATCGTCCACGTCGTGCTGGTGATTCATGACGTCGGCGGCCTGGCGTATGGCCGGACCCGTCGCTTCGCCGTGTGCCGGGCGGGCCGGCTCGTGACCGCTGAAAGCCGGGCGGGCGGCAATCAGGACCGAGACGAGTTTCAGTTCGACCTGTTCGACGATCTCGATCGTCTTCTTGATCACCTGGCCCGTGAGATCCTGGTACTCCTGCGCCATCAGCACTTCGGTGAGGCCACCGCGGAGTCGCTCGCCGCACTGTCGGGCCTCCTGCACGAAGGCGGATGCGTTCGCGCCATCGGCACCCGCAGCATCGGCGCTCGCGACCAGCCGGTCGGTCAGTGACAGCATGTCCTCGACGGCGGTCAGGGTCCGGTGCGCCGACTCTTCCGTCTTCTCGACGACGTAGGTGAGGCGCTCGCGTGCATCGGGCATCGCGTGCTTGGAAATTTCGTACAGGCGCTGGTCGGAGATCACCCCGCCGAAAGCCTGGTGTACTTCACGGGTGACTTCGGCCACCTGTTTGAGCAGTTGCGAAGAACGCTGGTCGCTGAGGCTCTGCAGCCAGTGATCGGCATCACCCTGTTCGCCGCGCTCGAGCGCGCCCACCAGCTTGCGTGCCAGTTCCAGACGGTCGGCCACATCCATCTCCGCTGCCCTCTTTTTTTTGGGTCGTTCTTCGGGAGCTGCGGCCTAGGCCGTCGCTGCCAGGCGTTCGAAAATCTTGTCGAGCTTTTCCTTCAGGGTCTGCGCGGTGAACGGCTTGACGATGTAGCCATTCACGCCCGCTTCGGCGGCGAGCACGATCTGGTCGCGACGCGCTTCCGCCGTGACCAGCAGCACCGGCAGGTTGGCGAGCCCCGGATCGGCACGCACCGCCCGCAGCAGGTCGATGCCCTGCATGCCGGGCATGTTCCAGTCCGTGACCAGAAAGTCGAAGTTGCCCGATTTCAGCATCGGCCACGCCGTGTTGCCGTCATCGGCCTCATGCGTATTGTTGAACCCCAGATCGCGCAGCAGGTTCTTGATGATCCGGCGCATCGTCGAGAAGTCGTCGACGATCAGGATCTTCATGTTTGGATTCACCATTACCTCCGAATAGCTTCGTTTGCAGCGCCCGGCACAGCGCTCACGAATACCAGTCGACCATTCTTGCCTTGAGCCGGATCAGCGCCTGGGAATGAATCTGGCAGACGCGCGACTCGCTGACGCCCATGACCTCACCGGTCTCGCGCAGGTTCAGCTCTTCCTTGTAGTACAGCGACATCACCAGTCGCTCGCGTTCCGGCAGGGAGGCTATCGCCTGCGCGAGCGCTTTCTTGAACATTTCCTTCTCGACATTCTCGGACGGTTCCGGAATGCGCTCGAACAGCCCTTCCGACAATACTTCGTCCTTGCTCGGCAAGTCTTCGAAACTGAAGACCTTGTGACTGCTCGCATCCTGCAGGGTCTGGTAGTACTGGTTCAGTTCCATACCGAGCCTGGCCGCCACTTCGGCGTCGCGCGCATCGCGACCGCATTCGGCCTCGATCTCCGCGACCACCTTGCTGATCTCGCGCACCTTCCGATGTAGCGAGCGCGGTGCCCAGTCACCCTTGCGGATCTCGTCGAGCATCGCACCGCGGATGCGGATGCCGGCGTAGGTTTCGAAGCTCGCGCCCTGCGCGGCGTCATAGTTTCGCGACGCCTCCAGCAGTCCGATCATGCCCGACTGCACCAGATCGTCGATCTGCACCGTAGGCGGCAGCCGGCTCATCAGGTGATAGGCGATGCGCTTGACCAGCGGCGCGTGCTTGCGGACGAGTTCGTCCTGATTGACTTCATTGAGGCCCGAATGCGCGGCCTGTTTGTACTTCGCGACTTCTTTCATGCCAGCGCGTGCCTCCCCATCACTTCGGAGCGGATCATCCGTTCCAGGAAAAATTCGAGCTGGCCGCTTGCGGCACGTGGTTCGGGCCACTTATCGGCCTGGGCAGCCAGCCTCTTGAATGCGGACCCGGCAGGACTCGCCGGATACGCGGTGACGACCGGGGCGCGACGGCGGGCCGCCTGCCCGACGCACCGGTCAAATGGAATGACGCCGACGAAATCCAGCGCCACGTCCAGAAAACGGTCGGTCGCCTTGACCAGGCGGCCGAAGATGTCGCGTGCCTCGTGGTCCGTGTGTGTCATGTTGACGAGCACCCGGAAACGCGAACGCCGCGTCCGCTGATTGATGACCTTGATCGTCGCGTAGGCGTCGGTGATCGACGCGGGGTCGTTGCACACGACGACGATGACTTCCTGCGAGGCCTCGCAGAACTGCAGCGAGTTCGCGGCGATACCGGCGGCGGTGTCGACCACCATCACGTCCATCGTGCCTTCGAGCTCGCTGAACGCGTGCATCAGGCCGATGCGTTCGGCATCGGTCAGCTCCGCCATCCGCTGCACGCCGGAGGCCGCCGGCAGCACGCGCACGCCGGCCGGGCCTTCGATCACGATGTCGCGCAGGCCGCATTCGCCCGCGATCACATTGGCGAGCGTGCGGGTGGGTGTAAGGCCCAGCAGCACATCGACGTTGGCGAGACCGAGGTCGGCGTCGAGCAGCGTCACGCGCAATCCGCTCGCGGCGAGCGCGGTAGCGAGATTGATCGAAACCGTCGACTTGCCGACACCGCCCTTGCCGCTCGTCACCGCGATCACCCGCGTCGGGCGCGGTGCGCGGTGCTCGGAGGGAGCATTCATACGCTTGATTCCATGAATATTCATATCGCGAACGCCTGTTCCATGAAGGCCGGCTCGACGCTTGCCGGACTGGCCTTCCCCATCGTCAGAAACTGTTCGAGCAACGCCGCGGGCGTTGCCGCCTCGACGTCGTCGGGCACCTGCTGGCCCTGCGACAGATACGCGACCGGCAGGCGCGATTCGGCTATCGCCGACAGCGCCGGCCCGAGTGTCGCGGCCTCGTCGAGCTTGGTGATGCAGCAACCCGCCAGCGCCTGGCCCTCGGCCGCGCCGACGATGCGCTCGAGCGACTGGTGATCGGTGCTCGCCGACATCACCAGATAGGTGTCCACCGGCGTTGGCAGGCAGTACAGCGTGGCCAGCGACTGGCGGAACGCCGGATCGGTGGGCGCGAAGCCGGGCATGTCGATGATCACGAGCTCGCGGTCGTGCAGATCGGCGAGCTGCTCCGGCAGTTCCTCGAAGCTGCGCACCGAACGCACGGTGATGCCGACGAGCCGGCCGAAGGTGCGCAACTGCTGATGCGCGCCGAGCCGCTGTTCATCGGTCGACACCAGCGCGACGGTGTGACTGCCGCGGGCCAGCGCATAGCGGCCGGCGAGCTTGCTCGCGAGCGTGGTCTTGCCGACGCCGGTCGGCCCGCACAGCGCGAAGTGGCCGCCGTGACGCAGGACCGGATCGGACAGGCAGGTGATCCGTTGCCGCAGGGCGGCGATGACTTGCCGCCAGGCTTCGTCGAAATCGCCGATCGCGGCGGTCTCTGCGATCACGCTGCGTGCCAGGCGCGGCGCAATGCCGTACTGGGCGAGCGCGCGCATCAGGCGTGCGGCGAGGGGGCTGCGGCTCGAGTAATCGTTCCAGGCGAGGCCGGACAACTGGTTTTCGAGCAGGTGCTTCAGCGCGCCGAGTTCGCGCTGCATCTGGTCGATGGTTTCCTGGCGCGTCCACAGCGCGCCGTCGGGAATCGTCGGGGCCGGGGCCGGCGGCGGCACGCTGCGCGGGACGTCGCGCGGCGCGGGGGCAGCGGCGAGTGATTCGTGGCGGGCTTCGTCGCGGCGTTCGTCGTAGCGCTCTTCGGCGCGGCGCTCGCGGGCCGGACGCGGCGTGAACTTCTCGATGAGTTCCGGATCGGCTTCGCCGACCGCCGTCAGCAGTTCGACGCCGCCGTCGACCTTGCGGTTCGACAGGATCAGCACGTCCGGCCCCTGCTCCTGGCGCACCAGTTCCAGGGCGCTGCGCATATTGGCGGCGAAATACCGTCTCACCTTCATGCGTGGTTTCCTCGTTCAACGCCTGCGTGTGGTGGGCCCTGTCGCATCGCGCGGTCAGCGGCGCCGTTCACCCGTACCGTCGCCGACGGAGGCGACGATGCGGATCTGCTTGTCGTCTGGCACTTCGTTGAAGCTGATGACGTGCATCCCCTTCACGCTGTGCCGCACGAATCGCGACAGGAACTCGCGGAGTGAACCGGGGACCAGCAGCACCGATGCCTGTCCGTTCATCTCCTGGCGCTCGTGCGCCTCGCGCAGCGACTGTGCGAAGCGGTTGGCAAGGTTCGGTTCGATGGCGACCCCGTTCTCTGCTCCGCTCTCTACTGAACGAAGCAATATCTGTTCCAGTGAGTAATCCAGCGTGATGACCGGCAGTTCTTCGGCCAAGCCGTTGATTTGCTGAACAATGAGTCGACCGAGCGATTCGCGGACCGCGGCGGTCAGGATGACGGGGTCTTGACTCTTCGGCGCCCGATCCGCCAGGACTTCGAGAATGGTCCTGACATCGCGGATCGGCACGCTCTCCCGCAGCAGGTTCTGCATCACCCGCACCACCGTGCCGAGGGACACCAGTTTCGGCACCGCATCCTCGACGAGTCTGGGGCTGGTTTTCGCCAGTCCGTCCAGCAGCTTCTGGACTTCGTCGTGACCCAGCAGCTCGTAGGCGTGGTCCTGGATGATCTGGCTCATGTGGGTCGCGATGACCGTGCTCGCGTCGACGACGGTGTAGTTCGACTGCACCGCGCGGTCCTCCTGGTCCTCGGCGATCCAGACCGCGTTCAGACCAAACACCGGATCCTTGACGGATTCGCCACGAAGCTGACCATTCGCCTGACCCGAATCGAGGGCCAGCTTGCGGTTCGCGTACACCTTGCCCTGCCCGACCGCCGCGCCCTGGATGGAAATCCGGTATTCGTCAGCCTTGAGCTGCAGGTCGTCACGGATGTGCACCGACGGCACCAGGAAACCGAGCTCCTGCGACAGCTTCTTGCGCACGCCGCGCAGGCGGCCCAGCAGTTCCCCGTTCTGGTTGCGGTCGACGAGCGGGATCAGCTTGTAGCCGACTTCGAGACCCAGCGCGTCGATCGGCTGGACGTCGTCCCAGGAGAGTTCCCGGTTCTCCATCGGCGGCGGCGGCGGCGGCGCCTCGACCGGTGCCACGGCGCGCAACTGCCGCCGCTGATGGATGACGTAGGCGCCGTAGCCGGCGGCGCCGGCCATCGTCAGGAACGCGAGGTTCGGCATGCCGGGGATCACACCCATCAGTCCGAGGATGGCCGCGGTGATCGCAAGCGCTTTCGGGTCTTCGAACAGCTGGCTGGAGATCTGCTGCCCCATGTCCGACTCGCCGGACACGCGGGTGACCATGATCGCCGAGGCGACCGACAGCATCAGGCCCGGAATCTGCGCCACCAGGCCGTCACCGATCGTCAGCAGCGTGAACACCCGCACCGACTCCGACATCGCCATGTCGTGCTGGACGACGCCGATCACGAAGCCGCCGATGATATTGATCACCACGATCAGGATGCCGGCGATCGCGTCACCGCGCACGAACTTGCCGGCACCGTCCATCGCGCCGTAGAAATCAGCCTCCTGCGACACCTCGGCGCGGCGCTTCTTGGCTTCTTCCTGGGTGATCACGCCGGCGTTCAGGTCGGCGTCGATCGCCATCTGCTTGCCCGGCATGGCATCCAGGGTGAACCGCGCGCTGACTTCGGAGATGCGGCCGGCGCCCTTGGTGACGACGACGAAATTGATGATGACGAGAATCGTGAACACCACGAAACCGACGGCATAGTTGCCGCCGATGACGAAATCGCCGAACGCGTGAATGACCTCGCCCGCCGCCTGCGGCCCCAGATGGCCGTGCAGGAGCACGACGCGCGTCGAAGCGATGTTCAGCGCCAGGCGCAGCAGCGTCGCGACGAGCAGCACCGTCGGAAACGCGGCGAAATCCAGCGGCCGGCGGCTGTAGATGCCGGCGAGCAGGATCACGATCGACAGCGAGATGTTGAAGGTGAACAGCACGTCCAGCAGCAGCGGCGGCAGCGGCAGCACCATCATCGCCAGCAGTGAAATCAGCATCAGCGGAATGCCGACGCCGTTGCGGATCACCGTATTGAGCAGCATGCGGCTCGAGTAGCCGTTCGCCAGGGTAGCCATGGATCAGTCCTGTTCCTGTGGTGCGCCAGTGGTCATGGGTGGCAGTTCATCGGTGGTCGTGTTCTCAGAAACGCAGTTCCGGCGGGATCGGCAGCTCGGCCGGGAGTTGCGGCGCGGGCCGCAGCGGATCGCGGCGCTTCAGCTGGAAGACGTAAGCGAGCACCTGCGCGACGGCGACGTAGAGGCCGGCCGGAATCTCGTGATTGAGCTTGGTCGTGTGATAGACGGCGCGCGCCAGCGGCGGCGCCTCCAGCACCGTCACCCCGGACTCGCGCGCGAGTTCGCGGATGCGCAGCGCGACGCGATCGGCGCCCTTCGCGACGAGCCGCGGCGCGGACATCGTCGCCGGGTCGAACTTCAGCGCCACCGCATAGTGTTCCGGGTTGGTGACGACGACGTCCGCCAGCGGCACCTGCTCCATCATCCGGCGCCGCGCGAGTTCGTGCTGCATGCCGCGAATCTTCGCCTTCACTTCGGGCGACCCGTCGCTCTCCTTCGACTCCTCGCGCAGCTCCTGGCGGGTCATCTTCAGCTGCCGCGCGTGGTCCCATTTCTGAAACGGCACGTCGAACAGCGCGATCAGCACCGTGCCGCCGCTGACGATCAGGAACGCCTTGAACGACAGCGCCGTCGTGGCCGCGATGCCGGCGGCCAGCGGCATGCGCCCGAGCGCCAGGATCTCCGGCGCTTCGTGCCACACTGCGACCAGCCCGAACCCCAGCAGCAGCATGAACTTGGCGAACGCCTTCAGCAGTTCCGTCAGACTGCGCATCGACACCAGGCGGCCGATGCCGGCGAGTGGGTCGATCCGGTTCCATTTGAAGCCCAGCGCGTCCGATGAGAAGGCCCAGCCCCCGAGCGCCACGCTGCCGGCGACTGACGCGATGGCGGCCACGCCGAGGAACGGCGCCAGGCAGATCAGCACATCCGTCAGAACCTGCCCGGTGATCGCGAGCACGTCCGCGTCATTCAAGCGCAGGTGCCGGCTGACATCGAAGTTCGACTGCATCGACTGCCTGAGCACCGCCACGACGTCGTCGCCCGCGCCCCACAGCACGCCGGCCGCCGCGAACAGCAGCAGCACCGTCGTCAGTTCCCTCGACCGCGCGATCTGACCGCGCTCGCGCGCTTCGTCCAGCCGCTTCGCTGTGGCCTGTTCTGTTTTCTCCTGACCGCCGGACGCTTCCTGTGCCATCGTTCAGCGCCCCTGCAACAGTTCGTAGGCGGCGGCGAACGCGGAGGCGAGCAGGGTCTCCATCTGTTCCGGCAACATGCCCAGCGTCAGCACGATCATCACCGCGCCGAACAGAATCATCACCGGAAACCCGACGGCGAGGATGTTCAGCTGCGGCGCCGAACGGGCCATCACGCCGAACGCGAGATTGACCACCTGCAGGGAGGCAATGACCGGCAGCATCACCAGCACCCCGAAGCCGAGCAGTTCGCCGGACCAGGCAATCACCCGGTCCAGCCCGGCGACCGTGAAGCTCGTCCCCGCGATCGGCATCAGTTCGAAACTGTCAGCGAGCAGTTCGATGAGCTTCAGATGGGCATCGAACGCAAAGAACATCAGGGTGCCGAGAATCACGTAGAACTGGGAGATGACCGGCACCTGCGAACCCGATGACGGGTCGATCATCGCAGCGAAGCCGAGGCCCATCTGCTGGGCAATGATCTGGCCGGCGAATTCGAGCACCAGGAACACCATCCGCAACACGAGGCCGAGCCCGGCGCCGATGAAGACCTGGTGCACGGCAATCAGCAGGCCGTCGGCGCTCAGCAGCGCCGCGACCGGCAGCGTCTGCGTCGCCGCCAGCGGTGCCAGCACCACGGTCAGGCCCATCGCGAAGACTATCCGCACGCGCGCCGGCACCGAACGCGTGCCGATGACCGGTGCCGCCAGCACGAACGCGCTGATGCGCAGGAACGGCCACAGCCACGCGGCAAGCCACCCCAACAGTTCGCTTTCGGTGAGCTCGATCACGCGCCGACGCCGTCAGTGGGCGAGCGCGGGAATGGATTCGAACAGGGTGATCGTGTAGTCGGTCAGGACCCGCAGCAGGAACGGTCCCCCGAGAACGAGTGCAGCCGCCGTGACGAGCAGCTTCGGGATGAAGCTCAGCGTCATTTCATTGATCTGGGTCGCCGCCTGCACGATGCTGACGAGCAGGCCGACCGCGAGCGCCGGCAGCAACAGCAGGCTCATCATGATCAGCGTCACTTCGAGCGCATGCCTGCCGAAGTTGACGATCAGTTCCGGGGTCATCATGCAGGCGTCCTCCGGTCTGCGTCAGGCGTAGAAGCTGGCGGCGAGGCTGCCGACGATCAGCGCCCAGCCGTCGACGAGCACGAACAGCATCAGCTTGAACGGCAGCGAAATGATCAGGGGTGACAGCATCATCATGCCCATCGACATCAGCACGCTGGCGACCACGAGATCGATGATCAGAAACGGCAGGAAAATCAGGAAGCCGATCTGGAATCCGGTCTTCAGCTCGCTGGTCACGAACGCCGGCACGAGGATGGTGAACGGCGTGGCCGCCGGTTCGGCGATCGGCCCGGTGTCGGCGAGGTCGGCGAACAGCTTCAAATCCGATTCGCGCGTCTGGGCGAGCATGAATTCGCGCAGCGGCCCCTGCGCCTTGTCGAGCGCGTCGCTGAAGCCCATCGATTCGTTCATGTAGGGCGTGATCGCCTCGGCGTGGATGCGGTCGATCACCGGCGTCATGATGAAAGCCGTCATGAACAGCGACAAAGCGATCAGCACCTGGCTCGACGGCGTCTGCGCGGTGCCGAGCGCCTGACGCAGGATCGCCAGCACGATGATGATGCGCGTGAAGGAGGTCATCGCGAGCAGGATGGACGGCAGCACGGTCAGCGCCGTCATCAGCAGCAGGACCTGCAGCGTCAGGGTGTAGGTCTGGGTGCCGTCGGCGCCGGTGGTCACCGACATCGCGGTGAGCCCCTGTTGCGCGTGGGCCGGCGCCATCAGCAGGAGGCCCAGCAGCGGCAGCCAGCGGAGCAGCGCGTTCACGAGGGCTGCGTGCCGGGCGTCAGCGCCGCGTCCAGCATGGCCGGAAAATCCCCGCCCGCGGGCGTGCCGAGCACGTGCAGCCGCTCGATGCGGCCACCGGCCACGCCGAGCAGCACGCGTTCGCCCGCCACCTCGACGAGCAGCAGCCGTTCACGCGCGCCGAGCGCCAGCGCGTCGACCACCCGCAGGTGTTTGCCGCTCGTACCGCGGCCGAGCCGCATGCGCTGCGCGGCGATCGCGAGCCCGAAGATCAGCACCAGCACCAGCCCCAGGGCACCTATCACCTGCACGGCCTTCGACAGGCCGACCGGCTCGGCCGCCGGGCTCGCGCCGGCGATGGCAGCGGCGGGCAGCAGCGCGGCGGCGCTCAACACGGCAAGGGCGGTACGGGCATGCATTTCGCGATCGCTCAGCGCAGCTTCTTCACGCGTTCCTGGGCACTGACGACATCCGTCAGCCGGATGCCGAACTTCTCGTTGATCACGACCACCTCGCCGTGCGCGACGAGCGTGCCGTTGATCATCACGTCGAGCGGCTCGCCGGCCATACGGTCGAGTTCGACGACCGAGCCCTGGTTCAGCTGCAGCAGGTTGCGGATGCTGAGCTTGGACTTGCCGATTTCCACCGACAGCGTGATCGGGATATCGAGGATCTGGTCCAGATCCGCGGTCGGCCGACCGGCGCTCTCGCCGCCCGGCGGCGCAAACGATTCGAACGCGGCCTTGGCGACGTTCTCGCCGCCGGCCTCGACCGAGCGCTGCTCTGCGAGGGCGGCCGCCCAGTCGTCTTCTTCGGCGCCGGCGCCGTTGTCGAGCTCTGTCATGTCTGCTGTCCCCCGAATTCGAGATGGCGCGGCGTCAATTCCGAATGCCGCAACATCTCAACGACTTTCAATGCATAGTTGCCGCGCGACACGCCGTAGCGGGCGCGGAAGATCGGCACTTCATCGATGCAGGCCGTCAGGGCCTCCGGCATGTCCAGAGGCAGTACATCGCCGGGCTTGAACTCGAGCACGTCGCGCACCGTGACCTCGGCGGTCGCGAGCGTGGTGCTGATTTCGACCGGCGCGAGCTTGACCTCTTCCTGCAGCAACTGCGCCCAGCGGTGGTCCTTCTCCGCCACATCGCTCTGGATGCCGGCATCGAGGATGTCCCGAATCGGCTCGATCATCGCGTAGGGCATCGTCACGTGCAGGTAGCCCGCGCCGCCCTCGAGATCGATGTGGAAGGTCGACACCACCACGACTTCGCTCGGCGTGACGATGTTCGCGAAGTGCGGGTTGATCTCCGCCCCCTGGTATTCGAACTGCACCGGCATCACCGGCTCCCAGGCTTCGTGCATCGACTCGAACACCATTTCGACGAGGCGGCGCACGATGCGCATTTCGGTGCCGGTGAAGTCGCGACCCTCGATCTTGGTGTGGAAGCGGCCGTCCCCGCCGAAGAAGCAGTCGACGAGCGAGAACACCAGCTTCGGATTGCACACGACGAGCGCGGAGCCGCGCAGCGGCTTGATCTTGATGACGTTCAGGTTCGACGGCATCAGCAGCGTGTGGACGTATTCGCCGAACTTCAGCATCTGGATGCCCTCGACCGAGATCACGGGCGAGCGGCGCAGCATGTTGAACAGGCGGATGCGCAGGTTGCGGGCGAAGCGCTCGTTGATCATCTCGAGCGTCGGCATGCGGCCGCGGACGATGCGGTCCTGCGTGGCGAAGTCGTAGCCGCGCGCGCCGCCGGGCTCGAGGCCCTCGTCGGGCGCGGTGTCGACGTCGCCGCTGTCCACGCCGGACAGCAGCGCATCGATTTCGTCCTGTGACAGCAGATCGTTGTTGGCCATGGCTGGGTGTCCTGCTCGTCGCCTACTGCATCACGAGGCTGGAGAAGTACAAATCCTCCACGCCCTTGCCAACCTTCTTGCCGGCGGTCTTCTTCATGATCGCCTTGACCTCGTCGAGTGCGTCGGTCCGCAGCTTCTCCTTGCCTTCGGTCGACATCAGGTCTTCGTAGACCTGGCGGCTCAGCAGCATCACGATGCTGTTGCGCACCGCCGGCATGTGCGCGGTGATCGCTTCCTGGACCTTCGGCGTCTTCGCCACGACGCTGATCTCGGCCTTGAGGAATTTCGTGCGGTGCTTCTTGTCCTGGAAGTTGACGACGAAGGCCGGATCGAGCGGCACGTAGACCGGCGCGGCGGCGTGGCCTTCACCCCCTTCGCCCTCCTCGCCTTCGGCGACTTCTTCGCCGTCCTCGCCTTCTTCGGCATCGGCGCTCTCCTCGCCGTGCTCGCCGTCCTTCTTCGCGGTCTCGGCCTTGTCAGCCTTGCCGCCCATCAGCATCACGGTCGCGCCGACGGCGCCGCCGATCGCGACGATCGCCGCGATGACGATGATGATGATCATCTTTTTCTTGCTGCCACCCGGGGCAGCTTCCTGCTTCGCATCGGCCATGACCCACCTCCACACTGAATGGAAGGCGAGTGAGCAATCCCTGTGCCAACGATTTCAGGTCATTGCTTTCAACGGCTTAGGAAATGACGGCCGGCATATCGCCAGCGCTTTGACGGGGGGCGCGGCGAAGCTCGCCGCGCGTGTCGCGGGATTGACGGTGCAGAGGCGCCGTCACGGGGGCAGGCGTCAGGCGTAGGCGTCGATCAGGCCGATGCGCGTCAACAGCACGGGCGTCGGCGTCGGATCGTCGGCGGGAATGCCGTCCCCGTGTTGCTGATGCTGCTGCCACCAGTCGGCGCGATGCTGCGTACCCGCAGACTGGTCGCGCTGCGGCAGCTGCGCGAAGACCCCGGCATCGTTCAGGCGCACGCCGGACTGTTCCATCATTTCCTTCAGTCGCGGCAGCGCTTCCTGGATGGCGTCGCGCGCGGCACCGGTGGGCGCCGCGATCTGCACCGAGGCTTCGTCATTGGCGATCGTGATGCGCACGTCGACCGGCCCGAGATCCGGCGGGCTCAGCGACATCTGCGCCTGCTGGATCCCGTGCTGGGCCAGCACCACCACCTGCTGGCTGAAGCCTTCGCCGAAGCGCGGGGTGTGCACCGGCAGCTGGGTATCGAGTTTGAGCACCGGCGGTCGATCGCGACGCGCGGTCTCGGTCAGGCCATCGGTGGCCGTCGGTGCAGGTGTCGCCGGCTGCTCGACGGCAGTGGCCGTGGTGGCGGACGCCGGCGAGGCCGCGCGTTCGAGCACGAGTCGGCGCGGGCCTGTCGGCCCGTGTCTTCCGGCGCCACGCGCTGTGCGTCGGCGGCGTCGGCCGCGAGATTCGATGCGTCGAGGTTCGCCTCGGGCTGTGCTGCCTGCAGCGCGGCGCGCGACTCAGGTCGCAGCGGCAACACAGTGGCCGGATGCCGGCCGTGGACCAGCGGTGCCGGGCCCGTGCCGAGGCTGCCGCCGTCGAGCGCCGGATCGACCTCGGCAGCGGCAAGCACCGGCAACTGGGGGACAGCGCTTGCCGCCAACGGGTCAACGCTTGCCGGTTCGAGCAGCAAAGGCTCGACCGCGGCTTCGAGCGCGGCTGCGAACTGCTGGCTGTCGTCGCCGCCCTCATTGACGCTTTCGCGCCTTTCTGCGGGCATTTTCTCGACATTCTGGGGACTTGGCGGTGTCACCGGCGGGCTGACGGCAAGGGCATCGGACATGTTGGCTGGTACCGTGTTGCGTTCCTGACTGCTAAATTGCAAGCCATGTGCCACCCCGGGTATCGCCGCCGATGAACAAGGCCTCGCCACTGGACTCGAATATGGTCAGCACGCGCCGACGCGTGCTCGTGACCGGCGGCGCCGGCTTTCTGGGCTCCCATCTGTGCGAGGCCCTGATCAACGCCGGACACGACGTCATGTGCGTCGACAACTTCTACACCGGCTCGAAGGACAACATCGCCGCGCTGATCGGCCAGCCCTTCTTCGAGCTGGTGCGCCACGACGTGACGTTCCCGCTGTACGTCGAGGTCGACGAAATCTACAACCTCGCCTGCCCGGCCTCGCCGGTGCATTACCAGCACAACCCGGTCCAGACCGTGAAGACCAGCGTGCACGGCGCGATCAACATGCTGGGGCTCGCCAAGCGCGTCCGCGCGCGCATCCTGCAGGCCTCGACCAGCGAGGTGTACGGCGATCCGACGATCCATCCGCAGCACGAGCAATACTGGGGCCACACCAATCCGATCGGCCTGCGCGCCTGTTACGACGAGGGCAAGCGCTGCGCGGAAACGCTGTTCTTCGACTATCACCGGCAGCACGGCGTGCAGGTCAAGGTCGCCCGCATCTTCAATACCTACGGCCCCCGGATGCACCCGAACGACGGCCGGGTGGTGTCGAATTTCATCATGCAGGCGCTGCGCAACCAGCCGATCACGCTCTACGGTGACGGCTCACAGACGCGCTCGTTCTGCTATGTCGACGACCTGATCCGCGGCCTCCTCGGCCTGATGAACACCAGCAGCGAGGTCACGGGCCCGATCAACCTCGGCAATCCGCACGAGTTCACGATCGCGGAGCTGGCACAGCTCGTCATCGAGCTGACCGGCTCGAAGTCCACCCTCGTCCGGCGCCCGTTGCCGAGCGACGATCCGCGGCAGCGCTGCCCGGACATCACGCAGGCCGGCGCGACGCTCGGCTGGCAACCGGCCGTGCAGCTGCGCGAAGGGCTGGCGCGGACGATTGAATATTTCGATTCCCAACTGAAGCTGGGCGCCTGGGCGTCCATCGGCAATAGCGGAGACTGAACATGGGCGACACCAGCAGGCAGCCGACGGGCGACGTCGGTTCGCGCAAGATCTTCGAAGACGACGACATCATCCTGTGGGAGTTCGAACTCGCCCCCGGCGAGAAGACTCCCTGTCACACGCACGAGCACGACTACCTGTTCTATGTGCTGGCCGGCACGCGCCTGGAGGTCTACGACGCGCAGGACCGCCACCTCGGCGGCTTCGACTCGCCGACCGGCGCGACTTTTGCGCTGGCGGTCGACGGCGACGAGCTGGTGTCGACCGACGACAAGGGCCTGCGCGCGCCGAAGACCCACAGCGCGGTCAACGCCGGCCCGAGCGCCTATCGGGAAATCCTGGTCGAGAAGAAAAAGAAGTGAGGCAGCGATGCGTACGATATTCGTGCTGATCAAGACCGCGCTCGGCAAGACCTATGAAGTCGCCGAAGCGCTGACCGACGAAAGCCGCAGCCAGATCCCGGAGGTCTATTCGATCAGCGGTCAACACGACCTGATAGCGAAATACCACCTCGAGGGTGACGTCGACGTCGGCCGCTTCATCAACGAGGAACTGCACCGGGTGCCGAATATCGTCGACACCTGCACGATGGTCGCATTCCGCACGTTCACGAAGGACACGTTGAAGGATCTCTGACCGGTACGCGCACCGGCCGGCTGCGCTCAGCCGGTCGGTTCGCGCAGTGCGCCGCGCGGACGATCGTCGATTTCGCGCTGCAAGGCCTTCTCGAACGCCACGTCTTCGACGCCGCGGGCGCGCACCGCGACGTCGTTCATCGTATTCGCGCGCCGGCGACGCTCCATCCATACCGCGCGTTCCTGCTCGCGCCGGCGCTCGGCCTGGGCGTGACGCTCGAGCAGCGTGCCCAGCGCCTCTTCGATGCGCCCGACGAAGGCCCGCAGTTTCTGCGCGCGGTAACCGTCCATCGCGTCGGGGTGATCGCGTTCGAACTGGCGCAGGTATTCGTCGCGGTAGCGCTCGAGCTCACGAATCTGGTGCTCATAGCGCGTGACTTCATCGGTCGCGCGCGAAAAGGCCTGGGCCGCGATCTGCTCGGCAGTCTGCGACAGGTTGGCGATGCGCTGCAGGCGCGCGGATTTTTTCATCGTTCAGGCCTGGTGAGCGGAGCCGCTCACGGGTTCTTGCGGAAAATGGCCCCGAGTTGTTCGATGGCGGCCTGGCTGCCGACGGGCTGCATCGGATCCTGCTGCATGTAGGCGGTCAGCAGCTGACGCAGTTCGACCGCGCGATCGAGTTCGGGATTGGTGCCGGCCTGGTAGGCGCCGACATTGAACAGATCCTGGTTCTGCTCGTACAGCGAGTAATAGTGTCTGAACTGGCGGGCGAGCGCGTAATGCTCGGGTGCCGCCACCACGCTCATCAAGCGGCTGATCGACGACTCGATGTCGACCGCCGGATACTGGCCGCGCTCGGCCAGCCGACGCGACAGCACGATGTGACCGTCCAGGATCGCGCGCGCGTTGTCGGCCACCGGATCGTTGGTATCGTCGCCTTCCGTCAGCACGGTGTAGAACGCCGTGATCGAGCCGTGTCCTCCGACGCCCATGCCGGCACGTTCCACGAGCTGCGGCAGCCGCGCGAACACCGACGGCGGATAGCCGCGGGTTGCCGGCGGCTCGCCAATCGTCAGCGCGATTTCGCGCTGCGCCTGTGCGTAGCGCGTCAGTGAATCCATCAACAGCAGGACATGCTTGCCCTGATCGCGAAAGTATTCAGCGATCGCCGTCGCAATCGTCGCACCGTGCATGCGCATCAGTGGCGGATTGTCGGCCGGCGTCGCGACGATGACCGCGCGGGCGAGGCCTTCCGGGCCCAGGCTGTCGTCGATGAATTCCTTGACCTCACGTCCGCGCTCGCCGACCAGGCCGACGACGATGATGTCGGCATTCGTGTAGCGCGTCATCATGCCGAGCAGCACGCTCTTGCCGACACCGCTGCCGGCGAAAAGGCCGATGCGCTGGCCGCGGCCGACCGTCAGCAGCGCGTTGATCGAGCGCACGCCGACGTCGAGCGGCTCGCGGATCGGCGCCCGGTCGAGCGGATTGACGAGCGTGCCGGCGAGCGGCTGCCGCTCCTCGAGGCGCAGCGGGCCGCGTCCGTCGAGCGGATTGCCGGCGCCGTCGATCACGCGCCCGAGCAGGCCCGGGCCGACGGGAATCTCGCCGGAACCGCCACACGGAATCACGCGCGCGTTCGGCGCGAGGCCGCGGGTGTGGCCGGTCGGCATCAGGAACAGGCTTTCGCCGGCAAAGCCGACGACTTCGGTATCGACGCGCTCGCCGTTGCGGTTCAGCACCACGCAGCGATCGCCGATCGCGGCTTCGCAGCCCACCGCCTCGAGCGTCAGACCGACCATCCGGGTCAGCTTGCCTTCGACGATCACGGGCGGCGCTTCGTCGAGCCGGCCGGCGTAATCGCGCAGCCGCGGCAGCCAGCGCTGCGCGCCACTAGCGGACACGGTCGCTCTCCCGCTCGCCACCCAGCATGCGTGAAGCGATCGCCGCGAGCCGCGACTCGACCGACGCATCGATGCGCGAGGAATCGGTCTCGACGATGCAGCCGCCGCGGGTGATCAGCGGATCGGGCTCCAGCCGCCAGCTGCGGCTGTCGTCGCCGAGCGCGAAGGCTGTCTGCACCAGTTCCGCGTCTTCCGGGTGCAGCCGGATGCGCGCGGCGCGCGGGGCAATCGGCAGATGCCGCATCGTCTCGCGCACCACGCCGATGACCTCGCCCGGATTGGCCTTCAGTTCACGCCGGACCAGGTGGCGCGCAATCAGGATCGCGAGATCGCTGACCGCTTCGACCACCGATTCGTCGACCTTCTCGAGCGGCTCGGCCAGCTGCACGATGATGTTCTGCAACGCAGACACCGCGGTCTGGACCTCGCGTTCGCCACGGCGCCAGCCTTCGGTCCGCCCCTCGGTGAGGCCCTGCTGGTAGCCTTCCTCCTGCGCCTGCTTGTGCAGCGCCGCCAGTTCCTTGGCGGTCGGCATCTCGGCATAGGCAATGTGATCTTCGCCGGCAATCGGGCCTTCGATGACCGGCGGCGTGAAGCGCCGGACCGGGGTATCGAGTTCGGCGGCAGTGAAGCGGGTGATCATGCTCGGGTGCCGGTCCGACTAGACCATCGCCTCGCCGCCGGCGCCGCCGAGGCTGATCTGCCCCTCTTCGGCCAGGCGACGCGTGATGCCGATGATTTCCTTCTGCGCCGTTTCGACGTCCGACAGCTTGACCGGGCCGCGCGACTCGAGATCCTCGCGCAGCATGTCGCCGGCGCGCTGCGACATGTTCTTGAAGATCTTGTTCTTGATACCGTCGTCGGTGCCCTTCAGCGCCAGCACCAGGTTGTCGGTGGACACTTCGCGCAACAGCGTCTGGATGCCACGATCGTCGATGTCGATGAGGTTGTCGAACGTGAACATCAGGTCCTGGATCTTGCCGGCGAGTTCCGGATCATGTTCCGACATCTGTTCGGAGATCTTGGCTTCGACGCTGCGATCGACGAGGTTGAGGATGTTCGCCGCGCACTTCAGCCCGCCCATGCCGGACGCCTGCCCCTGCGCGCCGCCGCGCAGCTGCACTTCGAGCATGTCGTTCAGTTCCTTCATCGCCGCCGGCTGCACGCCGTCCATCGTCGCGATGCGCATCATCAGGTCGCTGCGGGTGTTCTCCGGCAACGCGCCGAGGACTTCGGCCGCCTGGTCGCTGTCGAGATAGGACAGCACGATGGCAATGATCTGCGGATGCTCGAAGCGGATCAGCTCGACGACGCTGCGCGCGTCCATCCATTTCAACGACTCGAGACCCTTCGTAGATCCGCCGATCAGGATGCGGTCGATCATGCTCTTCGCCTTGTCCTCGCCGAGCGCGTCGGTGAGGACCTTGCGAATGTAGTCGTCGTTGCCGATGCCCAGCGGCGTCTGCTTCTGCATGTCGACGACGAACTCGTCGATCGAGACCTTGATCATCTCGCGCGACACGTTCTGCAGCCCGGCCATCGCCGTGCCGATCTTCTGCACTTCACGCGGTCCGAGATGCTTGATGATCTGGGCGGCCGATGCCTCGCCCAGCGTCATCAGAAAGATCGCCGCCTTGTCGGTGCTCGTCAGCGCCTGCATTTCGCCAGCCATCAGCCTTCTCCCACCCAGTTCTTGATCACCTGCGCCGCGACCCGCGGGTCGTCAGACACGATCTTCTTCACCTGATCGAGGTTGTCGTGCATGTTCGCCGGCATCGCGATCGGCGTGCCGCCCGGCTGCGGCAGCGCCGCCGGCTGGCCGTCGGCGCCGCGCCCGTCCGTCAGCGCCGGATTGGCGCCGCCCTGGCCCGGCGGCAGCGCCAGCGGCGAGTCCTCGCCGTTGCGCTGGGCATCGCCGACCTTGGCGACCGTCGGCTTCGCCGTCAGCGATTTCATCGCCGGTCGCAGCAGGCCGAAGAACAGGATCAGCACGAACAGCCCACCGAGCGCCTGCTTGCCGACGTCCCACACCCATGGCTGTTCCCAGATCGGCAGCGCCGGCAGCGGTTCAGGCAGGGCCGGCGCGACAAAGGTCGCCGGTGTCAGCGACACGGTGTCGCCGCGCGTCGCATCGAAGCCCACCGCGTCCTTGACGAGCTGGGTCATGCGCGCGATTTCCTCGGGCGTGAACTCGACCGGCGTCGCGGCGGCAGGCGCCGCGGCGGCCGCGGCCGGATCGGCCGCCGGATCCGCTGCCGGGTCGGAGGGTGCCGCGGGCGCCGCCGGCGGTGGCGCGGGCTTGCGCAACACCACGGCGACCGACAGCTTGCGGATCGTGCCCACCGACGGCTTGGTATGGCTGATCGTGCGGTCGATTTCGTAATTGCGGGTGGTCTGGCTGCGCTTGCTGCCCGCGGGTGCCGCGGCGGCCGGCGCACCCGGCGCGGCGCCCTCGGCGGCGGCGCCGTCTGCCGCGACGGCCTGCTCGGGCGCGGTCGCCTGCTCGGGCGGCGCGTTCGACAATGCGCCCGGGACCCCGCCGGGACCACCGCCGGCACGCTCTTCTTCGATCAGGCGTTCGCTGCGCACCACCGGCAGGTCCGGATTGAAGGTCTCGCGGGTCTGCTCGCTCGACGTGAAGTCGAGATCGGCGGTCACCTGCGCGCGCACACCGTCGGCACCGACGAAGGGTTCGAGAATCGCTTCGATGCGATCGGTATACGACTGCTCGAGTTTGCGCGTGTAGTCGAAGCGCTGCGTGGTGACCGCCATCTGCTCGTCGCGCTTCTCGTCCGTCAGCAGGTTGCCGCGGCTGTCGACCACGGTCACGCGCGAGGACGGCAGGTTCGGCACGCTGGCGGACACCAGGTGGGTGATCGCGGCGACCTGCGACGCTTCGAGTCGATGGCCACCGTACAGATCGAGAATGACCGACGCGCTGGGCTCGCGCCTGACGCGCGCGAACACCGACTCCGGGGGCAACGCCAGGTGCACGCGCGCCGCGCGCACGTTGTCGATGCGCGCAATCGAACGCGACAGCTCGCCCTCGATCGCGTGCTGGTAGCGCGCCTTTTCCATGAACTGGCTGGTGCCGAAGCCCGGCTGCTCGTCCATCAGTTCGAAGCCACGCGCACTGCCCTTCGGCAGGCCGGCCGCGGCGAGCTGCATCTTCGCGTCGTCGGCCTTCGCCGCCTCGACCATCAGCGCGCCGGAATCCGGATCGATGCGGTAGGGGATCTGCGTGCTCTTCAGCGCGTCGACGATCTGCGTCATGTCGCGGTCGGACAGATCCGAGTAGAGCATGCTGTAGTGCGGTGTGCGCGACCACATCACGACCCAGCCGCCGAGGGCGACGGCCGCCGCGATGCCGATCAGCACCCCGGCCTGGCGCAGGAGCGCCATCGGAGAGTTCTGTTCGACGAATACGGTTGCTTCGGCCATGGTTATCTAAGCCTGCTCAGACGGGCATGTTCATGATGTCCTGGTAGGCGGACACGAGTTTGTTGCGTACCTGCGTGACGGCCTGGAAGGACACGTTGGCCTTCTGTATCGCGACCATCACCTCCGCCATGTCGACCTTCGGGTCGCCGGCATCGAACTTCTGGCTCAGGTTGCCCGCCTTCTGCTGCGTCTCGTTGACGTTGTCGAGCGCGGACTTCAGCACTTTGCTGAAATCCACGCGTTCCGGCGATCCGGCCCCGGGCGCGGCGGCGGGCGCCGCGGGCGCAGTGTCCTGAATGCCCTGCGCGCGGGCGGCGAGCGCCCGCATCTGCAACAGCAAGGATTGATGGTCGATCGTGTTCATGTTCCCCTCCTGCGCGTGCGCGTCAGCGACCCGGCACCGCGACACCCTGGTCGCGCATCCGGGCGAGCTTGTAGCGCAGCGTCCGGCCACTGATGCCGAGTTTCTCGGCCGCGAACTTGCGGCTGCCGCGGCCCTCTTCCAGTGCTTCGATGATCAGGCGACGTTCGTGATCGCGCAGACCATCACCGAGTGAATCGAGCTCGCCTTCGTCGAGATCGTCCTCGACGTCGTCGTCGGCGATGATCGGGCGGCTGATCGCCGCCGCCGGACGCGGCGTCAGCGCCGCCTCGAACAGCAGGTCCGCCGCTTCGATGAGTCCGCCGGACTGGATCACGAGCGCGCGTTGCATCACGTTGTCGAGTTCGCGCACGTTGCCCGGCCAGGCGTAATCCGTGAGCGCCTGGCGCGCCGCGGCCGATAGCACCGGCACGGTCGAGTCGCCCTTGCTCGCCGCGCGCGCGAGCAGGAAGCGCGCCAGCGGCACGATGTCGGCGGGCCGTTCGCGCAGCGGCGGAATCGCGAGCGGGAACACGTTCAGCCGGTAATAGAGATCTTCGCGGAAGCGCCCGGCGCGGACTTCGGCGGCGAGATCGCGGTTCGACGTCGCCACGACCCGCACGTCGAGCTTGATCAGTTCCTGGCTGCCGAGACGTTCGACCACGCGTTCCTGCAGGACCCGCAGCAGCTTCGCCTGCAGCGGCAGGCTCATCTCCGAGACTTCGTCGAGCAGGAGGCTGCTGCCCTGCGCCTGTTCGAACTTGCCGGGGTAGGGCTTGTATGCGCCGGTGAACGCGCCCTTCTCGTGGCCGAACAGAATGGCCTCGAGCATGTTGTCCGGAATCGCCGCGCAGTTGATCGCAATCGACTCGTGTTTCGCACGTGGCGAGTGGCGATGCAGGAAGCGGAAGAAGACTTCCTTGCCGACGCCCGACTCGCCGGTGATCAGCACCGACGCGTCGGTCGCCGCGACGCGGCGCGCCAGTTCGAGCACGCGGCGGGTCGCCGGGTCCTCGGCAATCATCTCCTCGTCCTGCGCCGGTGGCGTTGGCGGCAGCCACTGGTCGAGGCCGGCCATCAGCACTTCGGCTTCAAAGGGCTTCACGAGGTAGTCGGTGGCGCCGTTGCGCATGGCGTCGATCGCGCTCTGGATCGTGCCGTGCGCGGTCATCAGCACCACCGGGAGTTCGCGCGTGCGGCGGCGGATTTCGCGCAGCAGCGTCAGGCCGTCCATCGGCGCCATCTGCAGATCGGTCAGCACGAGGTCGACGTCCTGGTGTTGCAGGGTTTTCAGACACGCCGTGCCGTCTTCATGGCCGAGCACGCGATAGCCGGCGGTCTCTGCCGTCTCGCACAGGATCTCGCGCAGCGCGGGATCGTCTTCCACTATCGCAATCGTGGCTCGTTCGGTCATGGCATCAATCCTCGATCAGCGCGGCAACGCCGACGCGCTCGGTGGTGGGTTCGACGGCAGCCCGCGCCGGCAGCGTCAGTTCGAAACAGGCGCCGCTGGTGTACTCCGGGTCGATCGCCAGATCGCCGCCGTGCGCGCGCGCGATTGCCTGCGCAACGGACAGCCCGAGCCCGGTACCGCCGCCACGCGTGGTGAAGAACGGTTCGAAGATGCGTTCGCGGTCGTGCACCGCGACCCCCGGTCCGTTGTCCATGAAACGGAACATCGCGTAGTCGCCGAAATGGCGGGTCGCGATCCTGAGCCAGCCCTTGCTCTGCGTGATCTGGCGGCTGTTGGCGACCAGATTCAGCATGATGCTGATCAGGGCGTCGACGTTGCCGTGAACGATGAGCCGGGGATCGGCCTGGCAGTCGAAGTCCAGCTCGAACTCGCTGCCATCGACGAGCGCGCGCGCTTCGTCGGTCAGGCGGCGCGTCAGCGCGCCGACTTCGATCGGGGCGGCGTCGACGACGGCGCCGCGCGCGAAACTCAACATGTTCTCGACCAGGCGCTCGAGCTGGCGCATCGCGTCGAGGGCGCGCTGGGCGCCGCGGGCCTGGGCCGGCGCGAGGTCGCGGGCGCGCGCCACCGGTCCGAGCGCGAGCAGCGCCGCCGCCAGTGGCGTGCGAATCTGATGGGCGAGCGCAGCCGCCATCTCGGTTTTGGCCGACAGCCGGCGATGATGCGTCAGCTGCTCCTGCAAGCGACGCGTCTCAGTGACGTCCATCAACATCAGGATCTGGCCTGGCTCATCGGCGAGGGCCTGCGTCCGTCAGCGAGACGTCGTGGCCATCGTCCCAGCGCGGCGCGAAGCCGCGCGCGACCACCTCGCGCCAGGCTTCGCCGGCCGTGACGGGGCCCAGCAACTCGGTCGCGCCGGGATTGGCCTGGGCGACACGACCCTGCCCGTCGAGCACGATCACACCGGCCGGCAATGCCTCGAGCAGCGCGGACAGGCGCGTCGCCAGCCGCTCTTTCTCGTTGAGTTCGATTTCGAGCTGGGCACGCGAGGCATTCAGCGCGCCGGTCAGTTCGGCGACACGCTGCTCGAGGTTCGAATAGAAGCTCGTCAGCAGGCTCGACGCTTCCTCGAACTGCGCAAAGGCAGCCCTGAGTTCGGCGCGGTCGACTGTCTGTTCGCGGCCCATGAGCGGCGGTGCTCCTCGTCGGTTCGAATGCGCAATGCGCGACGAAGAGGGTTGAGCAAGGACTGTGCCACGGCGGAGAGCCGCGGCGGAAATCCGTAGGCGATTGATTTTATTGGAGGGAAAGTCCCGCGCGGCGCCGGCGGCTGGGCCGCCGGCCGCGCGTGTCAGTGACCGGGCGTCAAGGACCCGTCATTTCATCCTGGCGGGCGAGGCCGAGCTTGCGCATCTTCTCGACCAGCGTCGTGCGGCCCATCTGCAGGCGCTTCGCGGCGTGCGCGACGACCCAGCTCTCCTCTTCGAGTGCCTGGACGATCAGGTTGGTCTCGATCTGTGTCAGGTGTTCCTTGAGATCGAGCCCCGCGCGCGGCAGGCGTGGCGCGCCGGGCTCCGCGGCTTCGACGGCCGGCGGCTCGACGCTGCGGATGGGCACGACGTTGTCGTCGCTGCGATATTTCTCCGGCAGGTCGTGCACATCGACGACGCCGTTCGGGTAGAGGATCGACAGCCGCTCGACGAGATTCGCGAGCTCGCGGACATTGCCGGGCCAGGCGTAGGTGGCAAGCGAGTCGACGCAGTCGGGCGACAGGCGAATCGTGCCGCGCCCTTCGTGGCCGAGCCGCTCGACGAGGTCGCTGACCAGCAGCGGGAGATCCTCGGCGCGATCGCGCAGCGGCGGCGTCTCGATCGGGAACACGTTCAAACGGTAGTAGAGGTCTTCGCGGAAGCGGCCATCCTGGATGGCCTGCTCGAGATTCACGTGCGTCGCGGCGATGATGCGCACGTTGACCGAAATGCTCTTGTTGCTGCCGACGCGTTCGAAGGTGCGCTCCTGCAGCACGCGCAGCAGCTTGACCTGCATCGACAGGCTCATGTCACCGATCTCGTCGAGGAACAGGGTTCCGCCGTCGGCCATCTCGAAGCGCCCCTGGCGCGAGGAGATCGCGCCGGTGAATGCGCCCTTCTCATGGCCGAACAGTTCGCTCTCGAGCAGATCCGGCGGAATGGCGCCACAGTTCAAGGGCACGAACGGCTTGCTCCGCCGCACCGAATGATGATGGATATGGCGCGCGACGACTTCCTTGCCGGTGCCGGACTCGCCGGTGATCAGCACGTTCGCGTCACTCTTCGCGACCATCTCGATCATGCTCCGCACGCGCTGGATGCCCTTGCTCGAGCCGGCGAGATTGCGGAACAGTTCGGGATTGCGCGGCGAACCGACCTGGTGGCGATTCTCGCGATACGTGTCGACCTTCTGCAGCACCTTCTCGAACTGCGCATGCCGCAACGGCATGCGCACATGCGCCAGGACACCTGTTTCGATGTCCGAGAGCAGCGCCGTGTCCTGCTCAGGCAGATCGAGCAGCACCAGCGGCGCATAGGCATCGAGGGCCTTGACCTGGCGGAACGTGAGGCGTCGCGCTTCGACCGACCCGCAGTCGCCGAGCATGATCAGATGCGCGGGATGTTGCGCATCGAGCAGGCTGCTCCAGTTCGCGTCGACCGTGACGGCCTGGCTCGGCAGATCGAGGTAAGACAGCACCTCGCAGATTTGTCGGGCAGTTTCGGGATCGTTCTCAATGACGATTATTGGCGTGTCCGCCATCTGGGCCCCACTCTTGGTTTTTTATGTTGTCGGGCGTCAGAGAATCGTGGCCAGTGACTAAAAAACCGGCACGACCCAAGTCAAATTCGTGACGCGCTGTATAAAGCGCAGTCTAGTCAGCCTGAATGATTTCGCAAGCGTGGCGACACAGCTTGGCACATTCGATTAAAGCGTCGTGGGGCGCGTCGGAAGACCGACGGCGGGCGCCGGCAATGTGGCGGAGCAGGGCTGGCCGGGGTCTGGCCGGCCGTCGAAACCCGAAAAATCAGCCTTCAGCGGCTAGATAGGCCTGGGCGCCGCGTTGCCCGCGGTGCAATTCGCGCAGGCTGCCGGCCTGCTGACCCTGCGCGGCACGGGCCTGGGTGAGCAGCGTATTGGTCACGTCAAGTGCCTGTTCAAGCACGGATTTGACGGCCGGATCGCCACTGGCGAGCCGGCTTGGCGGCAGCGCCGACAGCAGCGCGTAGCGGGCTTCTTCGAAAGCCTCGACGCGTTCCCAGTCGCCCGCCGCACCGGCCTGCGCCATGGCGCAGGTCAGATCCGCGATCTGATTCAGGGGATCCATGGCGCGCGTCTCCGTGTTCAGTCGCGGCCGATGCCGTTCCAGCCTTCGCGCAATTCGTTCAGCAGTTTGCCGACCTCATCGAGCGCCGCCGGATCGTTGTCGAGATTGCCGTCGAGCAGACGCCGCAGCATGTAGTCGTACAGCGCATCGAGGTTCGCGGCGATGTCGCCGCCGGCGCTCAGATCGAGGCTGCTGCGCAGGCCGTCGATGATCGCCATCGCCCACGACACCGTTTCGCATTTCTTCGCGATTTCATGACGTTCCATGTAACCGCGGGCCAGTTGGACCTTTTCGATGGCACCATCGATCAGCATCTGGATCAGCTTGTGCGGACTGGCTGATTCGACGCCGGACTGCACGCCGACCTTGCGATATTCGAAGATGCCGTTCTGCATGGTACGAGGCATTGAATTCATTCAGTGACCCTTCAGTTCTCGGGAGTGGACACCCGGCTGCGGCGCGCCGCCCGTCCGGTCCGCAAACCTTATCGGCAGTCCATCGGGCAACTGTTGGGCGAACGGGGGTGAATGTGCGGCATTGCCGGTTTCTGACAGCGGCCAGCGCGCGGCACCTACAACAATTTCTGGCCCGGTACTTGCAGCAGGTCGCCGGCGCCGACGTGGCCCACGCCGGTTTCGCGTACAGGAGGGGGAATGGACTACGCCAATAAATCCGTACTCGTGACGGGCGGCACCGGCTCGTTCGGCAATTTCGTCGTGCGGCGGCTGTTGAACGCCGGCGTGCGGGAAGTTCGCGTGCTGTCGCGCGACGAGAAGAAGCAGTACGACATGCGGGTGTTCTACCAGGGCCGCAAGGACCTGACCTTCGTGATCGGCGACATCCGCAACCGCGACGTCGTCGACGAGGCGATGTGCGGCATCGACATCGTCTTCCACGCCGCGGCGCTCAAACAGGTGCCAACCTGCGAACAGCATCCAGGCGAAGCGATCCGGACCAACGTGCTCGGCGCCGAGAATCTCGTCGACTGCGCACTGCGCCACCAGGTCGAGACGCTGGTGATGATCAGCACCGACAAGGCCGTGAAGCCGGTCAACGTGATGGGCATGACCAAGGCGCTGCAGGAGCGGCTGGTGCTCAAGGGCAATCTGTCACGGCAGAATCGCGGCACGAAACTGTGCTGCGTCCGGTATGGCAACGTGCTCCGCTCGCGCGGTTCCGTCGTGCCCTTCTTCAGGCGCCAGCTCGCGCTCGGTCAGACCATGACGATCACGGATGAACGCATGACGCGTTTCCTGCTGACGCTCAACGAAGCGATCGACCTCGTGCTCTACGCGGCAGAGCATACCCGGGGTGGCGAAATCTTCGTGCGCAAGGCGCCGGCGGCGCGCGTCACCGACATCGCGAAGGTACTGGCCGACGAGGCAGGCAAGCCGTGCGAGTACCGCGTGATCGGGATCCTGCCCGGCGAGAAGCTGCACGAGATCCTCGTCTCCGAGGAAGAACTGGTACGCGTGCGGGATTTCGGCCAGTACTATGCCGTGCAGCCGTGGTGGAGCGACGGGCGCTATCACGAAATCGACAGCGAGTTCGGCTCGGGCGAGCACCTGACCGACGCCGCGGAGGTCAGGCGCATGATCGACCTCGCCGACCGCGAATTCGAGGTGATGGAAATGGCCGACGGCGAGTTCGCGAAGTTCTGAACGACCGATGACGACGCCACCCGCGGTTCCCCTGTTCAAGGTCTTCATGGCCCCGCCTGCCGCGCTGATGCCGCGGCTCGAGGCCGTGCTGTACAGCGGACAGATCAGCGAAGGCGAGCCGGTGGCCGAGTTCGAACAGCGCTTCGGCGACTTCGTCGGCAATCCGCACTGCCTGTCGTTCTACTCGGGCACGGCGGCGCTGCACATCGCGTTGCTGCTCGCGGGCGTGCAGCCCGGGGACGACGTGGTGTCGACGGCGATGACCGCCGAACCGACGAATCTCGCGATTCGGCACGCGGGCGCAACGCCGCGCTGGGCGGATGTCGATCCCCGCAATGGCAACGTCACGGCACAGACCATCGCCGCCGCGCTGACGCCGCGGACCCGCGCCATTCTGGTCGTGCACTACGGCGGCATTCCGGTTCCGATCGAGGCGATCCTCGCACTCGCCGCGCAGCATGGTCTGCCGGTGATCGAAGATGCCGCGCACGCGCTCGGCGCGCGCTACAACGGACGCCTCCTCGGCAGCCACTCGCCGTTCGTGATGTTCTCGCTGCAGGCGATCAAACACCTGACGAGCGTCGACGGCGGCATGCTGACGCTCGCCGATCGTGAGCTGCTGCCACGCGGCCGCCGCTTGCGCTGGTTCGGCATCGATCGCGCCGCGTCGCGCACCGACGTCGACGTCAGCGAAGTCGGCTTCAAGTACCACATGAACAATGTCAACGCGACGATAGGACTCACGCAGCTCGAACATATCGCGCCGATGATCGCGCGGCATGTCGCGAACGGCCGTTACTTCGATGCGGCTTTCGATGCGATCGGTGTCGAGCGCTGCGCCTTCGACGCCGCGGCCGATCCGTCGTACTGGTTCTACACCCTGCTGAGCGACGACGCCGACGGCCTCGCGCGTCACCTGGCGGCCCACGGCATCGCGAGTTCGAAGGCCCACCGTCGCAACGACCTGCACAGCGTCTTTGCCGACTGTCGAGTGGCACTGCCCGGCCTCGATCGCTTCTATGCGCGGATGCTGCACATTCCATGCGGCTGGTGGGTCGATGACGAGGCTCGCGCGCGGATCGTCGAGACGGTGCGCCGTGGCTGGTGAGCCGCCAATCCCGCTGTTTCGCTCGTTCGTGGCCGACGCCGCCCCCGACACGCTGGCGACGGCATTGCGCACCGGACCGCTGGCCAGCGGCCCGGCCGTCGCCGAATTCGAAGCGGCACTCGGCCGCTATCTCGGCGATGCCCATTGCGTCGCGACCAGCGATCGCGCCGGCGCGCTGACGCTCGCGCTGCGGGCCTGCGGCGTCGGCCCGGGCACCGAAGTGCTGGTGTCGCCGCTGAGCTGCCTTGCGACCACGATGCCGATCGCCAATCTTCACGCGCGACCCGTGTGGTGCGATGTCGACCCGGCGACCGGCATGATCGATCCGTCGGAGATCGAGCGGCGGCGCGGTCCGCACACACGTGCCATCGTGCACTATCACTGGGGCGGTGACGTGGGACCGCTCGGCGGGATCCGCGCGGCGGCCGATGCCGCCGGTCTGCCGCTGATCGAGGACGCCTCGGCGGCGTTTGGCGCCGAGTACCAGGGCCGGCGCCTCGGTCATGCCGGCAGACACTGGACCGTACTGTCGTTCTATGCGGTCAACCCGCTGAACACCGTCGAAGGGGGCGCCCTGTGCTGCCCGTCGCCGGACGCGGCCGAGTCCGCGCGCTGGCAGCGCCGCTTCGGCATCCATCAACCGGATTTCCGCCTCGCCAACGGCGACCTGAACCCGGACAGCGACATCCCGATCACCGGTTACAGTTTCGCGATGACGAACCTCACGGCGACCCTGGGCCTCTGTCAGCTGCGCGAGGTTGCCGCGCTCGTCGCGCGCCACCAGGAGAACGGCCGCCACTTCGACGCGGCGCTGCGCGCGGTCCGCGGCCTGACGCTCCTCGAGCGCAGGCCGGGCGAGACATCCGCGTACTGGGTCTACGCGCTGCGCGCGACACGCCGCGAACAGCTGATCGCCAGGCTGCACGCCCATGGCATCGGCGCGCAACGACTGCATCTGCGCAACGATCACTACAGCTGCTTCGAACGCGCGGCCTGGCCACTGCCGGGCGCCGATGCGTTCGATCGGGACAACCTCGCGCTGCCCTGCGGCTGGTGGGTGGGGCCGCGCGAGCGCGAACGGATTCTCGAATGCGTGTCCGGCGACTGGTAAGCGCGCGGCCGCGCGTCGGCGGTTGCACGGCAGCCGAGCTGCCGGCGGTGATCGCGATGCTCGAGGCCGAGTTCGTGCAGTCGCGCGGCCGCAGCGGCCCGCTCGGCGGGCGTTACCCGGACCTGCTGAGCGAGGCGAATCTCGACCACATCCACGTGCGCCGGCAGGGCGACACGATCGTCGCCTGCTGCGTCGCGCGTCGCGCCACCTGGTTGACGGGCAGCGAGCGCTGGCAGGCGGCGATGATCGGCTTCGTCCACACGCTTCCGGCCGCGCGCGGCAAGGGCCACGCCGCGGCATTGCTCGAAGCCACGGTCGACGCGCTGGCGGCGGCCGGCAGCGATTTCGTCGTGCTGTGGAGCGGGCTCGATGGCTTCTACGAGCGGCTCGGATGGGAGGCCCACGACCGCGGCGTGTTCGGCAGCATGACGCTCGCCGCCGTCGGCACGCCCGCCGTCCTGACGATCGACAGCGACCGGTTCGAGACCCTGCGGGCCCGCAGCGACAGCGACCGCATCGTGCGCGACGCGGCGGCCTATCGCGCGCTGCCCCTGCCCGTGACTGCGGTCGGCACCCTGTTCGCGAGCCACGGCGCACATGCGGCAGCGGCGCTCGTCGGTGCCGCCGGCGACGCACGCTATGTCTATGAAGCCCACGGTGACGACGCCGCCCTGCCCGCCCTGTGGCGGACGATCACTGCCGGGGTGACGGCCGTGTACGTCAACGAGTCGATCGGCAGCCCGCTGCAC
Source organism: Gammaproteobacteria bacterium Ga0077536 (assembly GCA_001464935.1). Taxonomy (GTDB): domain Bacteria; phylum Pseudomonadota; class Gammaproteobacteria. Next base: position 8,379 of record LNEL01000061.1, on the reverse strand, counting down.
CGCTGGCTGGCCCGGCAGGTGCCGATCGAATTCAGCGGCCAACAGCTCGCATACTGGCGTATGCTGTCACCGCGTGCGCGGCGTGCCGCGTGGCGCAACTGGCACATTCCGTACTTCGATCGGATCTGAGAGACGGCGCTGAAGTTCATGTCGCGTAGATACCCGTGGGCCGACTGGTCCGACGAGGCCCTGCTGCAGTTGCCGCTGAAAGCCCTGAAGGTGTCGGTGACCGGCACCTGGCTCGAGGACTGCCTGGCCGATCTCTACACGGAACTCGAGCAGCGCGATCTGCGCGTGCGACCGCACGCGTGGATCTCGGACGAATGGTTCAGTCCCGACACCACGCCCGGCATCGCCATCCCGTTCTATCTCGCCCATCCGCGGCTGATGAAGCTCGAGCGGCGGATGATGCTCGAGGTCGAGGGTGGCACCGTCGCGGACTGCATGCGGATCATGCGTCACGAAGCTGGCCACGTGATCCAGCACGCCTTCCAGTTGCATCGCCGTCGCGCCTGGCGCGAGCAGTTCGGCAAGTCGTCGACTCCCTACCCGTCGTACTACCGGCCCAATCCCGCCAGCAAGAACTTCGTGCAGCACCTGCGGCTGTGGTACGCGCAGAGCCATCCGGACGAGGACTTCGCCGAGACCTTTGCGGTCTGGCTGAAGCCGCGCTCGGACTGGCGCAAGCGCTACGCGGACTGGCCGGCGCTGCGCAAACTGACCTATGTCGACGCCCTGATGACCGCCATTGCCGGCATCCGCCCGGAACCCATGCGCCGCCTGCGAGTCGATCCCCTCAGTGGGCTGAACCGCACGCTGAGCGAGTATTACGCCCAGAAACAGGCCCGTTACGTGTTGACCACGCATACGCATTACGATCGCGATCTGATGAAAATCTTCTCGACCGACGAGCGCCACCGCCGCGCCCCGACCGCCTCCCAGTTCCTGCGTCGCCATCGGGCGCGCATCCGCCAGATGATTGCCAAGTGGACCGGCGAGTATCAGCTGACCCTCGATTCCGTGCTGGACGGCATGATTGCGCGCGCGCGCGAACTGAAACTGCGCGCGCCCGGCCCGGAACGCCAGCTGGTGATGGATTTCACCGTGCTGCTCGCGACCAAGACCGTACATTCGCTGTACAGCCCGTCGCGCCGCGAGTGGTTCGCACTATGAAGCGCCTGCGCGTCCTGGTGCTGATGCACCCCGATCTGATGCCGCCGGCCTCGCGCGAGGGCTATACCGAGAAGGAAGCGCACGCGTGGAAGACGGAGTTCGATGTCGTCACCACGCTGCGCGAATCGCGCCACGACGTGCGCGCGATCGGCGTCCAGCACGAACTCAAGCCCATCCGCGACGAAGTGCGCCACTGGCAGCCCGATGTCGTGTTCAACCTGCTCGAGCAGTTCCACGGCGAGACGATGTACGACCAGAATGTCGCCAGCTATCTCGAACTGCTGCGCGTCCCCTACACCGGCTGCAATCCGCGCGGCCTGATGCTGGCACGCGGCAAGGCGCTATCGAAGAAGCTGCTCGCCTATCACCGCATTCCGGCGCCGGCGTTCGCGGTCTTTCCGATGGGCCGCAAGGTCGTGCGGCCGAAGCGGCTGGCGTTTCCGCTGATCGTCAAGAGCGTCAGCGAGGATGCGTCCATCGGCATCGCCCAGGCTTCCGTCGTCGACACCGACGAGAAGCTCGCCGAGCGCGTCGGTTTCGTGCACGAGCGCGTCGGCACCGATGCGATCGCCGAGGAATACATCGAAGGCCGCGAGATCTACGTCGGTGTGCTCGGCAACAGCCGGATGCAGGTGCTGCCGGTGTGGGAACTCGAATTCGGTGAGATGCGTCAGGGTGAAGTGCGCATCGCGACCGAACGCGTCAAACACGATCCCGAATACCAGGAGCGACGCGGCATCCTGCAGGGTCCGGCGGAAGATCTGCCACCGGAACTGGCCACGCGCATCCAGCAGACCGCGAAACGGATCTGCCGCACGCTGGAAGTCGACGGTTACGCGCGCGTCGACTTTCGCCTGTCGCACGACGGCGTGCCCTACTTCCTCGAGGCCAATCCGAACCCGGATATCGCACGTAGCGAAGAGTTCGCGGAAGCGGCGCTGCATGCGGGCATCACTTACCCACAGATGCTGAACCGCATCCTGCAGCTCGGCATCAGCCGCGCCCACGGCGGCGCTTGAGCGAGCGCCTGGCTCAGGCGCCGCTGCGCCCGGTCAGCAGGTCCAGCATGTCCTGCAGCAGCGTCGCGACGAGGTTCTGACCGTCGACGAAGAAGCGCGCGCGAGAGCCCTGGGGCGCGCGCCCGACCAGCACCGTGAACCAGTGCGGTGGCGCGAGCTCGAACACGACTTCGTCATTGACGTCGTCGCCGAGGAACACCGCCGTGTCGGCCCCGGTCTGCGCCACCAGCGCAAGCAGCGCGCCGGCCTTGTCCGGCACGCCTGCGGGCACGACATTGACGACGCACTTGCCGCCGAAGATCCTCACGTCGCTGCCGGCGTCGCGCAGCACTTCCTCGATCACCGCCATGGCGTGCGCCAGTTCGCGGGCCGTGCGGTAATGCAATGCGATCGACAGGCGCTTGTCTTCCACCGTGACGCCGGCCGCCGCCAGTTTCGACTGCGACGCACCGAGCCGCGCGCGCAACGGATCGAGCTGACCTGCCGCCGGCGCCAGGCGATCCGACGGCGAGCGCTCGGCGCCGTGATTGCCGATCACGTACTGCGGCGTGAAGCCCAGGCGGCTGCGGACATCATCGCCGGCGCGCCCGGTGATCACGGCCACCGGACGCAGGCTCGCGAGCCGTGCCAGGCGCTGCGCGATCGCAGACGGCGCCGCTGCCGCTTCCGGTCGCGGCACGATGGGCGCGAGCGTGCCGTCGAAATCGAAGGCCAGCAGCGCGTTGCGCTGCATGGTTTCCCGCAGGGCCTGTTTGCCGGCGGGACTGAACGCATGTTTCATCATTCACTCCGCACGCGCTGGACCCGTGCCTCGATGCGTTGACGCAGCCGGAAGCGTCCGGCGTCGGCGAGCATCCGCCCGGCCCACCTGAACACATTGTATTCGCGCACCGTCATGCGCAGGCTCGCCATCCGTTCGCGCTGTTCGGCATCCGGCATCGTCAGCGCCTGGTGCAGCGCATCCGCCGACTCCTCCACGTGGTACGGATTGACGATCAAGGCTTCGGTCATCTCGCGCGCCGCCCCGGCGAAGCGACTCAGGATCAGGACCCCGCGCTCGTCATCACGCGCCGCGACGAACTCCTTGCACACGAGGTTCATGCCGTCATGGAGGCTGGTGACCAGACAGACATCCGCCGCGCGATACAGCTCGGTCAGCGCCTCGTGCTCGTGGTGTTCGGCCAGCAGCAGCACGGGCTGATAGTCCGCACCACCGAAGCGCTCGTTGATGCGCTGACACTGCAACTGGATCCGCTGCTGAAAGGACTGGTATTCCTCGAGCGAACTCCGCGACGGCGCCGCGACCTGCACGAACACCAGTTTGCCGACCCACTCGGGATGCTTCTCGAGCAGGCGCTCGACGGCGTTCAGCCGTTCGAGAATGCCCTTGGTGTAATCGAAGCGATCGACACCCACGGCCAGGCGCACATTGGACGCAAGCCCGAGACGTTCGACGACCGCGCGGCGACACGCGTCGACCGCCGGCCAGTCGGCCACCTGCCGCGGCCCCGGCCACTCAATCGATATCGGGTAGCTCTCGACCAGTGTTTCGTCATCCTGGTGGGAGATGATCGAATGCTCGTGCTCGATTCTCGCCTCGAGGTAGCGATCGACCGTCTCGATGAAGTTCTTGCAGTGATAGCGCGTATGGAAGCCGAGGATGGTGCTGCCCAGCATGCCGCGCAGGATTTCGCGCCGCCACGGACAGATACCGAAGGACTCCGGATTCGGCCACGGAATGTGCCAGAACGTGAGTATCGTCGCGCGCGGCAGGTACTCGCGGATCATCGCCGGCAACAGCGCGAAGTGGTAATCCTGCACCAGCACCACCGGGTCCTCGCTGACCGCTTCGGCCGCCACCGCCTCGGCGAAGCGGCGATTGACGGCGACGTACTGATGCCAGTCGGATTCGCGGAACACCGGGCGCACGTGGGCCACGTGACACAAGGGCCATAGCCCCTCGTTGGCGAAACCGTAGTAGTAGCCCTGCTCCTCCTCCGGCGACAGCCAGATCCGGCGCAGTGTGTACTCCTCGCGCCCGGGCGGCACGCGCACGCGATCTTTTGCGTCGACGGTCTGGCGGTCCGCGCTGCCGCCACCATGGGCTATCCACGTGCCGGAACAAGCCCGCATCACCGGTTCCACCGCGGTGACGAGCCCGCTCGCGGGCCGCCGCACGACGATGTTGCCGTCGACCTGTTCGTGGATATACGGCTCGCGGTTCGACACCACGATCACCTCGTCGTCGCGCAACTGCGTGCGCAGCAGGCTGCGCAAACGCTCCGGATCCCATTCGAGCTGCGGCCCGAGCGCACGTCGGAACTCATCCTCAAGATCGCGCAGGCGGGCCCGCAGTTCGACGGCGAGTGGCGCGAGTTCGCCGAGTCTGCGTTCGTTCTCCACCCCTGAACCGCCATCGCTCAGCAGGGCTCGGGTGTTTTGCATCCAGCCGCGCAGCGTCAACTGGGCGACGACTATCGTCGTCACGGCGACCACCAGCCCGAGCCCCGTCAACAGGATCACGAGGTAGCGGCGCGTATCGCGACTGCGCCGTTCGATGAAACTCAGGTCATGCAACAGCACGAGGTTCACGACCGCCCCGCTGCTGCCGCGAATCGGATGCACGCCGACGTGCACGTTGCCGCCGGCAAAGCTTCGCACCGGGAATGTCTCGCCGGCCGTCTCCAACGCCGCTGCGCACCCTTCGCCAGGCGCAAAGACCCCGGCGCTGACGATCAGTTTTCCCGTCGTGTCACACAGGCCCACACCCAACAGCCGCTCATCGGTGACGACACGCTCGATCGCTTTCTGGATGCGCTCCAGATCGTGCGTGCGCAGCGCGTCCGAGATCGAATCCTCGAGCGAACTCACGACCAGCGTGCCGCGCAGACTGAGATCGCGGGAAAACCATCTGAGCGTGAGCTTGTCGATCAACGGCAGCGAGAAGTAGGCGGCAGCAACCAGAACGATGACGAGCGGAAAGAGAAAGCGGAACTGCAGGCGCAATGAATTCATCAAGAGCGATTTTCCTCGGCAAGGTCTTTTTTACCGTAGAGCGATAAGCAGGCAAAAACAACTTCGCCATTCGCATGTAGGACAAACGACCACGCCGCGCGAGCAGATATTCTGGCGCGACATTGCGTACAACCATTTGCGAACGGAGCCCACTTGCGAATGTGCTTCATTGGGTTAGGATGAAACCCATGCCTGTCTCAATCACCGCTGTCGGCGCGCATCGGCCGAAGGCGTCATTGTCGCTTGCGCTGATCGGCAACTGCACGATCGGCGCCCTGATAGATCAGAGCGCGCGCATCGTGTGGTGCTGCATGCCGCGCTTCGACAGCGATCCGGTCTTCCACGCCCTGCTCGATTCCGCGGAGGGCTTCAGCGAAGACGGCAGCATGGGCATCGAACTCGACAACACCGTGCGCAGCGAGCAGTCCTATGATCCCGGCACGGCGGTGCTGCGCACGCGCCTGTACGACGCCGCAGGCAATGGCGTCGAAGTCACGGACTTCGCGCCGCGCTTTGCCGATCACGGACGGACATTCCGGCCGGCGCAACTCGTGCGGCGCCTGCGGCCGATTGCAGGCACGCCCCGCATCCGGCTGTTCGTTCGTCCGCGCGGCGAATGGGGAGCCGTCGTCCCTACCGTGACCCGGGGCAGCAATCACCTGCGCTATGTCGCGCCGGATTTCACGCTGCGCGTCACCACCAACGCGCCACTGACCTACCTGTTCGACGAGACCCGTTTCACGCTCGGCGAACCCGTGAGTCTGGTCATTGGTCAGGATGAAACGCTCGAGGGCGCGCTGGAGGAAACCGCACGACGCTTCGAAGAGCAGACCTGCGCATACTGGCGACAGTGGACGCGACGACTGGCCGTGCCGCTCGAATGGCAGGAGGCCGTGATCCGTTCGGCGGTCACCCTGAAGCTGTGCCAGTACGAGGAGACGGGCGCCATCGTCGCGGCCATGACCACCAGCATCCCGGAAGCACCGGACTCGCAGCGCAACTGGGACTATCGTTACTGCTGGCTCAGGGATGCATTCTTTGTCGTGCGCGCCCTGAACGGGCTGGCCGAAGTCGGCACGATGGAGAGTTACCTGCGCTGGCTGCACGACGTGGCGCGGGATGCGGACGGCGGCCACGTGCAGCCGCTGTACGGCCTGGGGCGCGAGAAACACCTGCCGGAGCGCATCATCGAACGGCTGCCCGGCTACCGCGGCATGGGTCCGGTCCGGGTGGGCAATCAGGCCCACGAACATTTCCAGCACGATGTCTACGGCAATATCGTGCTCGGCGCCGCACAGTCGTTCCACGATCGGCGGCTTTACCGCCCCGGCAGCCTCGTCGACTTCGCGATGCTCGAGGGCATGGGCGAGCGCGCCTGGAGCCTCCACGATCAGCCCGACGCCGGGATGTGGGAGCTGCGCACGCGGGCGCGCGTGCACACTTCGTCAGCCCTGATGTGCTGGGCCGCCTGCGATCGGCTCGGCAAGATAGCCGATGCGCTGGGCCTGCCCGATCGCCGGACCCTGTGGGCCGAACGCGCGGGCCGGATCCGCGCCCGCATCCAGCACGACGCGTGGCATGAGGGCAGACGCTGCTTCGTCGAAAGTTTCGGCGGCGAGCATCTCGATGCGAGCGTGCTGCTGATGGCCGAAGTGGGGTTCATAGACCCGCGCGACGAACGGTTCACCGCCACCCTGGCCGCGCTCGAACAGCATCTGTGCGATGGCCCGTTCATGCGCCGCTACGAAGCCCCCGACGACTTCGGTCCGCCTGAAACGGCGTTCAATGTGTGCACGTTCTGGCGGGTCGATGCGCTGGCCCGGATTGGTCGTCGTGAAGAGGCGCGCGAGATTTTCGAAACGATGCTCGGCTCCCGCAATCCGGTCGGACTCCTGTCCGAAGACATGGCTCAGTCCAGCGGCGAACTGTGGGGCAATTTTCCGCAGACCTATTCGATGGTCGGCATCATCAACGGCGCCGTACGGCTGTCACGTCCGTGGGACGACGTGGTCTGACGACGGGCTGTGGACCGGTGCCGGCATCGCGCCGGCGCCAGACGGAGAACATCATGCAGGACACCCTCATCGAACAGTTGGACAGGCTGCAGGCGCTGGACGCCGCACTGTGGATGGGGCCGGCCACGAGCGCCACGCGCATGCTCGTGATCGCCCTGTGCGCGTGGCTTGCGATTCGCGTCCTGCAGCGGCTCATCTCGAGCTTCCGGCTGCGACTCGAGTCCCGGATGACGGACGCGAATACCCGCCAGCGCGCGGAGACGCTCGGCCGGGTGTTCCGTTACATGGTCGCCCTGCTGATCGGTGGCATCGCGCTGATGCTGATCCTGGCCGAACTCGGCGTGTCGATGGCCCCGCTGCTTGGTGCTTCCGGCGTGATCGGGCTTGCGATCGGCTTCGGCTCGCAAAGCCTGGTCAAGGATTTCTTCAGCGGCTTCTTCATCCTGTTCGAAGATCAGATTCGCCGGGGCGACGTCGTCAAAGTCGGCGAGTTCTCAGGGCTGGTCGAGGATGTGACTTTGCGCCACGTGCGGCTGCGCGACTACGACGGTCACGTGCATTTCGTGCCCAACAATCTGATCACGACCGTCACCAACATGAGTCGCCACTATGCGTGGGCCGTCGTCGATGTCGGCGTGTCATACCGCGAAGATATCGACGAGTGCCTCGAGGTCATGCGTGAAACGGGGGCCGAGCTGCGCAGCGATCCGGCTTTCACGCCCAGGATTCTCGATGCGCTCGAGATTGCCGGCGTGGAGCGCTGGGCGGATTCCGCGGTGATCCTCCGCTGCCGGTTCAGGGTCGCGCCGCTCGAACAATGGAACGTGCGTCGCGAATTTCTGCGCCGGCTCAAGCAGGCGTTCGACCAACGCGGCATCGAGATCCCCTACCCCCATGTCACCGTTTACGCCGGACAGGGCAAGGACCACACGGCGCCCGCCTTTGCGCTGGCGCTGAGCAAGGGCGCACGCGACGGCGCGCCGGGCCGGAGCAACGCCGCCTAGCCCGGACGCGACGCGTCGCCACAGGGCGCCCGCACGTGGCGCATCAGGTCGATGACGCCGCCGCCTCCCCGCCCGCGCACCACTGGGTCCACATCGCCCGGTACGCCGCCTCGATGTCACGCGCGAACGCCGAAGCGTCCAGCAGCGGCGACG
>LNEL01000060.1 GCA_001464935.1 Gammaproteobacteria bacterium Ga0077536 | reverse complement strand
TCACTCTGCACTTCGCAGGGCAGGGTGATTTCGGAACCACACTCGGCGGCAAAGTCTTCGACGCGCGAGCGCAGGCGCTCGTTCTGATAGGTGAATGCAAGCTCGGCGCCTTCACGACGCATGGCCTGCGCGATGCCCCAGGCGATGGAGCGGTTGCTCGCCACGCCAACGATCAGGGCTTTTTTGCCCTCGAGAATTCCCATGATGTTGTCTCCCCCGGCCCGCTGATTGGCACCGTGATGGCGGGGAAGTGTACAGTGTCGACACCGTCTTTATAACCCTGACCTCGGAGCCGATGCACAGACCGACCGGGCACCGTTCGATGCTTGCGCGGGCGCGGCGCGCGGCGCTGTTGTTCGTCGCCTGCGCCGGCATCGCGGCCTGCGATGGTGAGCCCTGGAACAATCCGTATCCGCCGACCGAGCGCGAAGCGGCGATTCTCTACACCACGTTCCAGGAGCGTCCGAAGCATCTGGACCCGGTGTCCTCGTACAGCGAGAACGAAGCGCTGTTCACGAGTCAGATCTACGAGCCCCTCGTGCAGTACCATTTCCTGCAGCGGCCCTATGCGCTCGTGCCGCTGACGGCCACTGCCGTCCCGGTCGCCCGCTATTTCGATGCCGCCGGGCGTCCCCTTGCCGACGACGCCGCCGACTCGGACATTGCCCGCGCCGTCTACCGCATCTCGATTGCGCCGGGCATCCGCTTCCAGCCCCATCCGGCCTTTGCGCGACTGCCCGACGGACGGTATCGCTATCACGGTCCGGGCGCAGTCCACCTCGAGGACGCGCGCGCGCCAGCCGACTACCCGCATGTCGATACACGCGAACTGCGGGCTGCCGACTACGTCTACCAGATCAAGCGCCTCGCCCATCCCCGTCTGCATTCGCCGATCGCAAGCCTGATGGCCAAGTACATCGCGGGACTCGATGACCTGGCCGCCGCGCTGCGCGAGCAGGTGCAGACCGCGCCGCCGTTTTTCGACCTGCGCGAGGTCGAGCTCGCCGGCGCCAGGGTCATCGATGACTACACCTTCGAAATCACGCTGACCGAACGCTATCCGCAGTTCGTCTACTGGCTTGCGATGCCGTTCTTCGCACCGATTCCCTGGGAGGCCGAGCGCTTCTACAGCGAGCCTGGCATGGCGGAACGCAATCTGACGCTCGACTGGTATCCGGTCGGCACCGGCCCTTACCTGCTGCGCGAGAACAACCCGAACCGCCGCATGGTGCTCGCGCGCAATCCGAACTTTCGCGGTGAGCGATATCCGGCCGAAGGCGAACCCGCGGACTTCGCCGCGGGGCTCCTCGCCGATGCCGGACAGCCACTGCCGTTCATCGACGAAATCCACTTCATGCTCGAGAAGGAAGACATCCCCGAATGGGGCAAATTCCTGCAGGGCTATTACGACATCTCGCCGATCGCCCCTGATGGCTTCGACCAGGCCATCCGCTTCACGCCCGACGGTCTGCCCGAGCTGACCCCCGAGATGCAGGCACGCGACATCCGGCTCGCGGTCGCGACGCAACCGACGATCGTCTACATCGGCTTCAACATGCTCGATCCCGTGGTCGGCGGGTACGACACGCGCCAGCGTGAGCTGCGGCAGGCGATCTCGATCGCCTTCGACAGCGAGGAGATGATCTCAATCTTCACCAACGGCCGCGGGGTGCCGGCGCAGGGCCCGCTGCCGCCCGGGATCTTCGGTCACAAGCCCGGCGAGCCCGGCATCAATCCGGTGGTCTACGACTGGCAGCACGACCGCGCCGTGCGCAAGCCACTCGCGCACGCGCGCGAACTGATGAAAGCCGCCGGGTATCCGGACGGTCGCCACCCCGCCACCGGCAAGCCGCTGACGCTGTACTTCGACGCCTATGCGTCCGGGCCGGACGTCAAGGCGCAGTTCAACTGGTACCGCAAACAGTTCGCGAAACTCGGCATCCAGCTCGTGGTGCGCACCACCGACTACAACCGGTTCCAGGACAAGGTGCGCAAGGGCGACGCCCAGATTTTCGGTTGGGGCTGGAATGCGGACTATCCGGATCCCGAAAACTTCTTCTTCCTGCTCTACGGGCCGCACGGCAAAGTGCTGCACCAGGGCGAGAACGCGTCGAACTACGCGAACGAGGCTTTCGATCGCGAGTACCTGCGCATGCGCAGCCTGCCGAACGGACCCGAGCGCCAGGCCGTGATCGATCGCATGCTGAAGATCGTGCGCGAGGACGCGCCGTGGATGTGGGGCATCCATCCGCAGGGGTATTCGCTGCACCACCAGTGGTATCGCAACGGCAAGGCCAACATGATGGCGCGCAATACGCTGAAGTACCGCCGCCTCGACCCGCAACAGCGCGCGGCGCGCCGCCGCGAGTGGAACCGGCCGGCGCTGGCGCCGCTGGCGACAGCTGCTGCGCTGCTGGGTTCAGTGGTCGTCGGTGTCTGGCTCGTGCTGCGTCAGCGTCGACGGCTGCCGGCCGCATGAGCGCCTACCTGCTCCGACGCGTGCTCTATGCGCTGCCGATTCTGCTCGGCGTCAACCTCATCACGTTCCTGCTGTTCTTCGTCGTCAACACGCCCGATGACATGGCGCGCATGCAGTTGGGCGATCGGCGCGTGACGCAGGCGGCGATCGAGAAATGGAAGGTGGAACGCGGCTATGACCGGCCGCTGTTCTGGCACGCCGATGCCGGCGGCGTGGCCAGGGCGACCGACACGCTGTTCTTCACCAGCACCCTGCAGCTGTTCAGTTTCGATTTCGGCAAGTCCGACGGTGGCCGCGACATTGGCACCGATCTGAAACAGCGCATGGGGCCGAGCCTCGCCATTGCGGTGCCCGTGCTGATGCTGCAGCTCGTCGTCGCGCTGGCCTGGGCGCTGCTGCTCGCGTGGCTTCGCGGCAGTCGCTTCGATGCCTGGAGTGCAGTCATCTGCGTCGCCATGATGTCCATCTCGGGCCTGTTCTACATCATCGGCGGTCAGTACCTGATCGCGAAGCTGTGGCGACTGGTGCCGATCTCGGGCTACGACGGCGGACTCGCGGCGGTGCGGTTCCTCGCGCTGCCGGTGCTCGTCGGCGTGCTGATTTCGCTGGGCTCGAACGTGCGCTGGTATCGCACGGTGTTTCTCGAGGAGATGGGCCGCGAATACGTGCGCATGGCGCGCGCCAAGGGCCTGTCCGACGCGCGCGTCATGTTCGCGCACGTCCTGCGCAATGCGCTGATCCCAATTCTGACCGGCGTCGTCGTGCTGCTGCCGTCACTGTTTCTCGGCGCGCTGATCACCGAGGCGTTCTTCGCGATTCCCGGGCTCGGCAGCTACACGATCGACGCCATCCAGGCGCAGGATTTCGCGATCGTGCGCACGATGGTGTTCCTGGGGTCGCTGCTCTACATCCTCGGCCTGCTGTTGACGGATCTGTCCTACGTCATCGCCGACCCGCGCGTCAGGCTGGAATAGCGCGATGGGCGAGTTCACGCTCCTGACCACCGATGCCTGCCTGTTCGCGCTGCTCGCGGTCGCCATCGTCTACTGCCTGCAGGCCCGTCGGCACGAGCATCTGCGTGCACCGTGGCGTGAGGTCTGGCGACGGCCGGTCGCCGTGGGCGCGTCCGTGGTGCTGGGGGCTTTCATGCTGGTCGCCGTGGCCGATTCGATCCACTTCGAGTCGCGTGCCGGCAGCGGTGACGGTGACGTGCTGAGCGCGCTCGATATCGCGCTGCGCCCGCTGCGTACCGGTAGCGAGACGACGTATTCGGCGCCGCTGGCCGCGTACGCCTATAGCCGCGAAAGCGTGGTCGACGAATCGGGCAAGCTCACGCGCATCTACCCGCGGCTCGTGCATGGCGGCGCGCACCTGGCTGACCCCGGGCGCGAGCATGGCGCGGATGTCGCGCGCCGTGCCGCAGCCGGTGCAGCGAGCGGGCTGCTGGGCGGGCTCGCATTGAGCACGCTGTGCGTGCTCGCCGTGGCCCGGCGGCGCAACCGTGCGCCGGTCGCGGCCGCCCGCCTGCTGCTGGCGGGCCGCGCCGGCTTTCCGTGGCGCAGCCTGCTGGGAGTCTCGACCGCACTGCTGATCGTCATCGGGATCTGTGCGGCGCTGGCGCCTCATTACCACGTGTTCGGCACCGACAAGGTCGGCAATGACGTGCTCTACCAGGCACTGAAGAGCGTGCGCACGGGCATTCTCATCGGCTTGCTGACGACGCTGATCAGCCTGCCGTTCGCGCTCGCGCTCGGGATCGCCGCCGGCTACTTTCGCGGCCCGATCGACGACGCGGTGCAGTATCTCTACACCACGCTGTCGTCGATTCCGGGCGTGCTGCTGATTGCCGCCGCGGCCCTGATGCTGGACGTCTACATGACGCGGCACGCCGCCGACTTCGACATGCTGGCCGCGCGCGCAGATCTGCGCCTGCTCGCGCTGTGCGCGATTCTCGGCATCACGAGCTGGACGAGCCTGTGCCGTCTGCTCCGTGCCGAGGCCCTGAAGCTGCGTGAAATCGAGTTCGTCGTGGCGGCCCAGGCGCTCGGTGTGCGCTCGACGACCATCCTGCGGCGGCATCTGCTGCCGAACGTGATGCACATCGTCATGATCACGACGGTGCTCGACTTCAGCGGCCTCGTGCTCGCGGAGGCGGCCCTGACCTACATCGACATCGGCGTCGACCCGAGCATGGACAGCTGGGGCAACATGATCAACGGGGCGCGGCTCGAACTGGCGCGCGAGCCCGCCGTGTGGTGGTCACTGGCGGCGGCGATGAGTTTCATGTTCGCGCTGGTGCTGGCGGCGAACCTGTTTGCGGATGCAGTGCGTGACGCCTTCGACCCGCGCCTGCGCCAGTTCGGGGCCGACCGGGACCTGCCGGCCGCGACCCGGGAGAGTTGACGATGGACAAGCCCCCGATAGTGACCGACACGCCGACCGCTGCGCCGGCCCTGCTCGAGATTTCAGGCTTGCGCGTCGAGTTCGGCGCACCCGAGGCGCCGACGGTCGCGATCGACGATCTGACGCTGACGATAGCCCGTGGCGAAACGCTGGTGCTCGTCGGCGAGTCGGGCAGTGGCAAGTCGCTGACGGCACTGGCGGTGACGCGTCTGCTGCCGACGGCCGCGCGAATTACCGGCGGTCGGGTCATGCTCGGCGGTGACGACCTGTTCGCGTTGCCGGCCGCCGGCATGTGCGCGGTGCGCGGCAGGCGCATCGGTTTCGTGTTCCAGGAACCGCAGGTCGCGCTGAATCCGGTGATGCGCATCGGCGATCAGATCGGCGAAGTCCTGCACCAGCACCTGGGACTGCGCGGCGCCGAACGGCAGGAGCGCACGGTCGAGGCGCTGCGGGCCGTCGGCATTCCCGATCCGGCGCGCCGCGCGCGCGAGTATCCGCACCAGTTCTCGGGCGGCATGAAGCAACGCGCGATGATCGCGATCGCCCTCGCGGGCGAGCCGGAGCTGCTGATCGCGGACGAGCCGACGACAGCGCTCGATGTCACGCTGCAGGCGCAGATCCTGGCGCTGTTGAAAGCCGAACAGCGCCGGCGCGGCATGGCGATGTTGTTCATCACGCATGATTTCGGCGTGGCCTGGCAGGTCGCCGATCGCGTCGCGGTGCTGCAGGCCGGCCGGCTCGTCGAGACCGCCGCGCGTGAAGCGTTCTACCGTGCGCCCCGGCACCCGTATTCGCGTGCGCTGTTCGCCGCGCTGCCCAAACTCGAGCGGCGCGTCGTCAGTGCCCCGCCGGCCGCGGCCGAGCCGCTGCTGGCAGTCGACAATCTGCGCGTCGAGTTTCCAATCCGGCGTGGCGTCCTGCGGCGGATCGTCGACAGCGTGCGCGCGGTCGACGGCGTGAGTCTGCGGCTGGATGCCGGCGAGACGCTCGCCGTCGTCGGCGAATCAGGATCGGGCAAGACGACGATGGGCCGCGGCATCCTGCGCCTGGTGCCGCTCGCCGGCGGCAGCGTGCGCTTTCGCGGCGAGGACCTGGCGGCGCTGAGTGCAGCCGCGTTACGTCAGCGGCGCCGCCATCTGCAGGTGGTGTTCCAGGATTCCTACGCCGCCATGAATCCACGCATGCTGGTCGGCGACATCATCCAGGAAGGGATGCTCGCGCAGCACCTGGGCGCGAGTCGCGCGGCACGCGAGACGCGCGTGGCGGAACTGCTCGCGCAGGTCGGGCTCGAGGCCGCGCACGCGCGACGCTATCCGCATGAATTCTCCGGTGGCCAACGTCAGCGCATCTGCATCGCCCGCGCGCTTGCCGTCGAGCCCCGACTGATCGTGTGCGACGAGCCGACCAGTGCGCTCGACGTGTCCGTGCAGGCGCAGATTCTCGATCTGCTCCGCGATTTGCAGCAGCGACTGGGGCTCGCCTACCTGTTCATCACGCACAACCTCGGCGTCGTGGCCCAGCTTGCGCACCGTGTCGCGGTCATGCATCAGGGCGTGATCGTCGAAGAGGGGCCGGTCGAAGAAGTCCTGTTCGCGCCGTGCCATGCCTACACGCAGCAGTTGCTCGCGGCGGTGCCAAAAATCGGGGACGGGGCGGACGCCTGATCGTGCCGGGTGCGTCGCGCGGACTGCGGCAGTGCTCACCGGCTGGCGGGAAATGACCGCGGTCGCCGTCTGCGGCGCTCGCTTACCGTGCGCATTGACCCCCACGCCACCCGGCGCCGAGTCGCGCGCGGGGGCGAACTACGTCCACTAGTCACCTTTCCCTCTCGGCGTTCTCTGTGTTCCCGGTGGCAAAAAAACGCCGACAATCGCACTTTCCCGCGCGTGCGGTACCAGCGCGCGCCCTCAGTGCGGCGCGCCGGCGCCTTCCTCGCGCATCATCCGCATCACGTGCTTTTCGATGTCGTGATAGCCGGGTGCGTCGTACAGTGCCTCTTTCGTCGTCAGGCGGCCACCCTGCTTGAACGGGGGCTGAAGGATTTCGCGCACGCGACCAGGGTGACGGGACAGGAACACGATGCGATCGCCGAGAAACAGTGCCTCGTCGATGTCGTGCGTCACGATCAGCACCGTCATCGCATCTTTCGACACGACGTCGAGCAGCAGCTCCTGCATCTGCCAGCGCGTTTCGGCGTCGAGCGCACCGAAGGGTTCATCCATCAGCAGCAGTTTCGGATAGTTCGCGAGCGCGCGCGCCAGCGCGACGCGTTGGCGCATGCCGCCGGACAGCTGTTCAGGATAGGCATCCTGGAACGGTTCGAGCTTGACGCGCTCGAGGAAATAATCCGCCGTGCCCTCTTTGAGCGCCAGCGAATCACCGTTCATGCGCAGGCCGAATTCCACGTTCTGGCGCACCGTGAGCCACGGAAACGACGTGTAGCTCTGGAACACCATGCCGCGATCGCGGCTCGGCCCGGTCACCCGTTCACCGGCCAGCGCGATCTCGCCGACGCTCGGCCGGTCGAGGCCGGCCGCCATGCGCAGCAACGTCGACTTGCCGCAACCCGATGGGCCCAGCAACACGCAGACTTCGCGTTCTGTGACGCTGAAACTGACATCGTCGATCGCGCGCAGCGTCTGTCCGCCGCGCAGCGGGTAGTCCTTGCAGACGCGGCTGAAGTGCAGGAAGTCGGGGTCGCCGACAGGGCGACCCCGGGCCAGGGCGGCGGCTTCGAGTGGCAGCATCATCAGCGCCCCGTGCCGCTCACGGCAGCGCCGCGGCGGCCGCCTTCAGCGGCGCGAGGTCGATGCCGGCTTCCGGCGGCACCGTTTCCTTCATCAGGCCGAACTTGATCCACCACTCGTTCGTGAGCGCCCAGTGGTCGAGCACGCCGTTCGCGCTGCCGATCGGCGGCGCCCCGTCGCGCACGCGCATGAAGCGCGCCGACTCGTCGAGATCGAACACCCAGATCCCGCCTTCCGTCGCCTTGCCGTCGGTGCCGATCACGAGTTCGACGTCCGACTTCGCGAACTTCAGCCCCTGCGCAATGATGTCATTGCCCTCGGCCGGATGCTTTTTCCAGTAGTCGACGGCCAGGAAGTAGGCCTTCATCGCCTGCGCGGCAAGCGCAGGCTTGTCCTTGAGGAAGCTCTCTGACATGTACATGCCGTCGGCCAGCAGGCCGTTGCTCTTCCAGAACGGTTCGGCCGAAGTCGTGGCGACGCGCGAACCCTTCAGGTTCTCGAGCAGCTTGCCGCCGAACGGTTCCCACAGTTCGCCGGCGGCGACCTGCCCGCTGACCATCGCGCCGACCGCGTCGTCCATGATCACGTTGACGTATTGCACCTCGTCGAACTTCACACCGTTGTTCTCGAGCCAGATGCCCATGTAGATCTGTGTGAGCCCGCCTTCGAGCACGGCGACCTTCTTGCCCTTCAGATCGGCCGGGCCCTTGATGTCGGGTGCGAGGATGATCTTGTCGGTGCCGATCGACGGGTTCGTGTACGTCACGAACTTGACCGGCACCTTCTTTTCAGCCGCGATCGGGCCGTATTCGACGGTGCTGCTCGTGATGTCGAGCTGGCCCGCCGCCATCGCGCCGAAGCTCTGGTAGGGGTCTTCGATGATCTGGATGTCCCAGTCGATCTCGGGCACCAGGTTCTTCTCTTTGGCGATGAACCAGAACCCGTAGCCGGGCCAGGAGAACAGCGACACGCGAACCTTCTCCGCCGCGATCGAGGGCACGCTGAGGGCGATGAGCGCCGCGGCGGCGAGGCCGCGCAGCAGGCGCGAAGGTTTACTCGTAGGGGCAACAGGCATGGAGATTCTCCAGAAGATTGATCGAATCAGTCGACGGCACACAGCTGGCGCGCGAGATAACGTTGCACGCGCAGAATCGGTTCCTCGAGGCGGCTCAGCGCGCCCTGGGCATACGCACGCGACTTCACGCCGCGCTGCACGCCGGTGCACACCGCCATGTCTTCGAGGTGAAAGGCGATCGCCTCCTGCTCGGCCTGGGCCAGCCAGCCCGCATAGTCGGGCGCGTCCGGTGCATCAGGCGCGACGAGCAGGGTGGTCAGCAGGCGGCAGCTGTCAGGCCCGGTCGGGATCAGGCGATACCAGAACGCCCGGTCGGGTGCGGTGAACAGCAGGAACAGCGGATAGCCAAGGAACACCCACCATTCGAGATGATCGACGGGCGCGAGATTCGAAAACGGCGTGAAGCCGGGCACGGGCTTGCCCGTGCGCTGCAGTTCGTCGCGCAGCTGAGCGTTCAGCGGCAGATGGACGGCGAGATAGTCGTCGTCACCGGCTGGATCGGTCCAGCAGCCGAGGGCCGGCATCAGCGGCTGCAGCGTCTGCCGATGTGCGCCCATGTGGTGATAGGGCTCCATGAAGTTTTCGACGAGCACTTTCCAATTGAAGGCGCAGTCCCACTCCCGTTCCCACACCAGCTTCGCCGTGCCGAGATCCCACTTGGCGAGATGAGCCTGCCGCAGTCCGGCGAGCCGCTCGGCGACCGGGCGTGCGGCGGGATTCAGGGTCACGAACACGAAGCCCTCGAAGACTTCGCTACGGAACTCCCGCAGTTTCACGTCGTCGCGCGCATGGCAGGCCGAGTGCTGCATTTCAGGAGCGGCCAGCAGCTGGCCGTTCAAATCGTAGGTCCACAGGTGATAGGGGCAGCGAATGGCCGGCAAATGGCCTGCGCAGGGCATCTCGGCATAGCCCGGCGGCAGCATGTCCATGCCGCGGTGCTGACACACACGCGACAGCACGCGCACCTGCCCGTCCTTGCCGCGCACCACGAGCAGCGGTTCGTCGAAGAGGTCAAGCGACAGATAGGCGCCGACACCCGGCAACTGCGACACGTGTACCAGCGGCAGCCATTCACGCTCCAGCAGCGCATCGCGCTCGAGGGTATGGAAATCCGGATCGGTGTAACACGCGGCAGGAAGTGCGCGCGCCTCGGACAGCGGAGCCCCGGCGGTCGCGCGCAGGGTCGCGAGCAGCGTATCGAGGGCCGCGGGGCGCGGCGCGTGGAGCGAAGCAGGTTCGTTCATGGCATTGATCAGCGCTGGTAACGGAGATACGGAAAGGCGACATGGCGCGCGAGGCGGAAGGCGCCGTCGCAGGCGACGCCGAGCACGCCGATGATGACGATGCCGGCCATGATCTCGTCGACGTGCACGAAGCGCTTCGCGCGCATCATCATCGCGCCGATGCCATCAGTGGTGGCGACGATCTCGGCGACGACCAGATAGGTCCAGCCTACGGCGAGCATCTGGCGCAGGGTGTCGAGGTAGGCCGGCAGGCTCGCCGGCAGCACGATCGACCACAGGATCTGGCGCCGGTTGGCGCCCAGCGTGCGCGCGGTTTCGATCAGTTCGGTCCGGACGGCAAGCGTGTTGTCCATCAACAGGGTGATCAGGAAGAACACCACGCCCACCAGCAGCAACGCGATTTTCTGTTCCTCGCCGGCGCCGAGCCACATCAGGAACAGCGGGATGAAGGCGGTTGCCGGCAGGTAGCGAAAGCCGGCGAGCAGTGGGTTCAGCACTGCCGCCACACCGGCGAATGCGCCCATCAGCATGCCGAGCGGCAACGCGATCACGGCCGCGAGGCCGAAGCTCAGCATGATGCGCACGAAGCTCGCCCAGACATCGGCCGCGAAATGCTGTTCGGCGAACAGGCGCCAGAGCGCGCGACCGACGTCGGTCGGGGGCGGGAACAGGGCGCGCGGTACGCCGTCGCTGGTGCCGGCGATCTGCCAGGCCCCGAGGAACAGCGCCGCGCCGACGATGCCGAGCACGACACGTGTCCACGGTTGCAGGGTCTGTTTGAACTCGAACCACGGGGTCCCGGGCACAGCGCTGCGCGCAGGCGCCGCGGTTGGCGGCGTCGGGGCTGTGGCGTGTGCCGTGCGGGTCGTCATGCGGTCAGGTCCGGCGTTGGGTCTACCAGGACGACAGGGCAATCCCTGTGCCAGCGGCGCCCGTGGCGGCACCCGTGCCCGTTCGCGCCGGCGTGAACGGCGCCGCGCCGGTGGCGGTGCGCGATACGATTCCATCGCTGTCTCAGCCGCTTAGCGGTGGCGCAGCGTGGCCTCCACCGGCCGACGGGTGGTACGCCGCGCATCCTCGCGCGCGCGCCGTGCACCGTGGCGATGGGCCGGGGCCCGGTGTGCACTCGCCACGCGTGGTCCGTCGCGCACCGAAACGGGTGCTCCCGCCTCGGAACAGGGCGCACGGCCCGTGACACCGCGGCTTCCCGTACACTACGCGGCGGTGAATTCACCTCCGCTCATATCGCCCCCTCAGCCGTCCGTCATGCGCGACCTGCGGGCCATCGCGATCGTCGGCTGGCCGTTGATTCTCAACAATCTGTTCAGCATCGGTGTCAATGTCGCCGACACGCTGATGGTGGGCCGGCTGGGTGCGACGCAGCTCGCGGCCCTGTCGATCGGCTCGAGCCTGTGGATCGGTATTTTCCTCGCCGGACTCGGCGTCATCATGGCGCTCGGTCCGACCGTCGCGCAGCACTATGGTGCGCAGCGCTTTACCGAGATCGGTCATGACACGCGTCAGGCGGCATGGCTCGCGCTCGCGATTTCCGTGGTCGTGATCGTGCTGATGAACAATGTCGATCCGCTGCTCCTGCGGCTCGGGATCGAGGCCGAGGTCGTGACGCTGGCCGAAGGCTATCTGCGTGCGATGTCCTTCGGCGTGCCCGGGTACTATCTGTACCACGTGATGCGGCAGATGAACGAGGGCATCGGCCGCACGGTGCCGATCATGGTCGTGATGGGCATCGCGCTGCTCGCCAATGTCGGCCTCAGCTACGTCTTCATCTTCGGCGCGTTCGGCGCCCCGCGACTCAGCGTGATTGGCGGCGGGCTCGGCAGCGGCATCACCTATTGGCTGATGTTCGCGATGATCGCGATCCACGTGCATCGCGCGCCCGGCTATGCGCCCTTCGCCCTGTGGACGCGCTTCGAGGGGCCGCAGTGGCCGACCTTGCGCCGGCTGATCGGGCTCGGTGGTCCCATCGGCCTGTCGCTGATGCTCCAGGCCGGACTGTTCACGACGCTCGCGCTGCTGATGGGCACGCTCGGCAAGACCTACGCGGCCGCCCACCAGATCACACTGAACTACGCCGGGCTCGTGTTCATGCTGCCGCTGGGTCTCGCGTTCGCCACCGCCGTGCTCGTCGGCCAGCACATGGGGCGCGGACTGCCGGCCCGGGCGCGGCGCATCGGTTTTACGGGCGTGGCACTGTGCGGCAGCATCGCGACGACGATCGGGCTGATCACCTATTTCGTCGCCCCGTACATCGCGCGCGCGTACACCAGCGATCCGGCCGTGATCGCGCTCGCCACCTCGTTGCTCGCGATTTCCGCGGTGCTGCAGGCCGGTGATGGCACGCAGAGCGCGGCGGCGGGCGCCCTGCGCGGGCTCAAGGACACGCGGGTGCCGATGCTGATCAATGGCGCCATCTACTGGGGGATCGGCTTCGCGCTCGCCTACGTGCTCGGTGTGCGGCTCGGCTACGGCGCGCAGGGGATCTGGACCGGCCTCGCCAGTGCGCTCTGCTGCGCGGCAGTCGTGCTGACCCTGCGTTTCCGCGCGGTCGTGCGCCGGCATGTGCGGGTCGCGGCGCAGGCGCCGCTGCAGGAGTAGTCCGTGACGGACGCGAGCGATGAAAGCCTGATGATCGCATACGCGGCTGGCGATCCGGCTGCCTTCGAGGTTTTACATGCGCGGCATCGCGGGCCACTATTCCGCTATCTGAAACGGCAGTTGCGCGATGGCGCGCTGGCCGAGGATCTCTACCAGGATGTGTGGATGCGCGTGATCAATGCCCGCGATCGCTATGTCAGCAGCGCCCGCTTCACCACCTGGCTCTACACGATTGCGCACAACCGCGTGATGGACCATTTTCGCGCCGCCCGCCTGCGCGAGGCGGGGCGCCTCGGGCTGGCCGTCGACGACGACGACGCAGGCGAAGGTCTGCACGACATCGCCGATCCGTCGACGCCGCCACCCGATCAACTGCTCGAACGCGAACAACTCGTGCGGCGCGTCGTCGCCGCGGTCGAGGCCTTGCCGGGCCCTCAGCGCGAAGCCTTCGTGCTGCAGCAGGAAGGCGGACTGGCGCTCGCCGAGATTGCACAGGCGACGGGCGTCAACGCAGAGACGGCCAAGAGCCGCCTGCGGTATGCGTTCGCCAGACTCAGACGCGACCTCGGCGGCCGGCCATGAGCAACGACCGCAACGACCGCTTCAGCGACGGCAACAATGACGAGGGCCGCCATCACGAGGCCGCGATTGCTGCCGCCTGGCGCGAGGCCGTCGACTCGGATCCCGGTGAAGCGCCGCCAGCATCACTCGACGCCCACATCCTCGCCGCCGCGCGCGCGGCAGTGCAGCCGGCGCCACGCCGTCCGCGCTACGCGGTCCCGCTCGCGCTGGCCGCGACGCTCGTGATCGCCGTCGGGCTGGGCCTGCAGCAGCGAAGCACCTCCTTGCCACCGCCGGACGCCGCGGTCGTGGGCCGCGCGGTAGACACCGTCGACGCCGAGGGGCCGGGTGAAGCCGCAGGGCAGGTCGCCGCTGACATGGCGCCGGCCGGCGTGCCCGACAGCCCGACGCCAGCGAGCCGCGTGACTGCTGCGTCCCGCTTGCGGGCGGAGTCGAAAGCGGACGAGACACCGCCCACGGACGCCGCAGCGGGCGCGTCGCGAGCCGAACCAGCGCGCGAATCAATGTCCTTGCCCGCGCCGCCTGCCGCGCCCGCCGCGAGTGAAGTCGAGGCCCATGACGCGGTCGATGCCATGTCGTTGCCTGAGGGCACACGCCTGCGGGCGCCGGCCGTGCCGGCCCTGCCGACGCCGGAGGCCGCTCTCGAGGCCATCCGGGCCGTGCTCGCCCGCGGCGAACGCGCCGAGGCTGCTGCCCTCGTGCGAGCGTTTCAACAACGCTACCCGCAGTTTCCGCTGCCGCCCGATCTCGCCCCGCTGAGTTTTGCACCCGCGCGTTGACCCCGAACGCGCGCGCCGGCCGTTCAAGTCTCCATCGAGCCCACTCCGCGGGCTCAACCATGGAGTTGCGACATGAAGACATGCTTGACCCTGGGGCCGTCATCGGGCTCCGCCCGTGTGGCCCTGCCGACGCTCGGTGCGCTGTGCATCGCCCTGTTGTTGATGTTGGGCAGTGCGCCGGTGCGTGCCGGCGCGCTGGCCGACCTCGAGATCGTCGACACGTCGAGCGGCACCGTGCTGCCGGTCTATCGCCATGACGGGCGGCTGTACGTCGCGGGAACACCCGGTGCCCGCTACGCGGTGCGCGTCGCGAATCGCTCCGCCTCGCGACTGCTCGCGGTCGTGGCGGTCGATGGCGTCAACGTGCTGAGCGGCGAGACTGCCGCGCCGGCGCAGTCCGGCTACGTGTTCTCCGCGCATGAACGCTACGACATCAGTGGCTGGCGCAAGAGCACGACACAGACCGCAGCGTTCTACTTCACTGAACTGCCCGACAGCTATGCGGCGCGCACCGCGCGCGGCGATCAGGTCGGTGTCATCGGCATCGCCGTGTTCCGCGAATGGACACCGCCGCGGCCGCTGGCCGAGTCGGAATCGGACGCGCCCGGCAGCGCGCGCGACGAAGCCGGCGCGCAGCGTGCAGCGCCGGCCGCACCCAAGTCTCCGAGTGCGCTCGCCGAACGCGAACGTCTGGGCACCGGCCATGGCGAGCGCCTGCATTCGGTGGTCACCCACACCGAATTCCGGCGTGCGTCGATGCAGCCCGACGAAGTGATCGCGATTCACTACGACCGCCGCGACGCCCTGATCGCGCGCGGCATCGTGCCGCTGCCGACGCGAGGGCTGTTGGCCGAACCGGTGCCGTTTCCCGGCGGCTTCGTGCCCGATCCGGGCGCGTGAAACGCGCGCCAGCGCCGCGGCCGCGTGACCGCCCCGCAATGCCCGACACCGTGCACGAGCCGGGACACCCCCGACGAGGACGTTATGATGACGCGGACCCGCCACTGTGGGGCGTGTCGAATGAAACGGTCTGGAGGCTCCATGTCGGACAAACGGCGAACGCACGGCGCGATACTGCTGGCGCTGCTCATCATCGGCCTCGGTGCCGGCGCACGGGTACTGGCCAGCGACGTGCCGGCCTTCTCGGGCATGCGCGCCGGCTCGGCCGTCACCGGCTGGCGGCCGCTGCGCCCGGCGCCCAAGGCGCCGGACACCGTGTACACGCTGATCGAAGACGGCGGCACCGTGGTGCTGCAAGCCGACGCCAAAGCATCGATGTCGGGCCTGGTGTACGCACTGCGCGTCGACCCGCGCGAGGCGGGCGTGCTGCGCTGGCGCTGGCGTATCGACGCCGTCGTGCCGAACGCCGATCTGACGCGCAAGGACGGCGACGACTACGCCGCGCGTGTCTACGTGCTGTTCGATTATCCGCGCTCGAAGCTGTCGCTCGGTACGCGCGCGGGTCTGCGCATTGCCGAAGCGCTGCATGGAGAACCCCTCCCGACAGCGGCACTGAACTACGTTTGGGACAACCGCCAGCCCGTCGGCACGCTGCGGCCGAACGCTTATACCGATCGTGCGCGGATGATCGTCGTGGAGAGTGGCAACGCGCGGGCCGGGGTCTGGGTCGAGGAAGTGCGCGATCTGCGCGCCGACTTCCACGCCGCGTTCGGTGACGAGGCACCGGCGATCGTCGGTATCGCCATCGCGACCGACACGGACAACACCGGTGCCGTCGCGCACGCCTGGTACGGCGACATCGTGCTGACTGCGCAGACCGCGGCAGCGCCGTCGCCCGCGCCCGAGGTCAGCACACCGCCACGCGGCCCGTGAGGTCGATGCGCGGCGGGCTACAATCGTTGCACCGGTCGGCCGTCGGCGGGCCACAGTCAGAGGAACACGCGTCATGAGCTTCGAGACAGGCAAGACCGCGCGCCCGCGCGGCGTGCAAGCATGAACATGCCGACGGCGGTCGTGATCGGCGTTGGCGCCGAGCGCGGGCTGGGTGCGGCGATCTGTCGACGTTTTGCTGCCGGGGGCTACCACGTGCTGGTCGCCGGGCGCACGGCGACACGCATCGAGGCCGTGGCGGCATATCTCGTGGCGCGCGGCGGCAGCGCGCAGGCCGTGGTCACCGATACCACGCGCGAAGACCAGGTGCTGCGGCTGTTCGATTGCGCGATGGCGCCCGGCGCCGGCCGCGATCCGGCCGCGGTCGTGGTGTTCAATGCCGGCAACAACCAGAAGATTGATTTTCGAGAACTCGGTGCCGCGCAGTTCGAGGACTTCTGGCGCACGGGCTGTTACGCGGGCTTCCTGGTCGGCCGCGAAGCGGCGCGACGGCTGGTGCCGCTCGGGCGCGGCACGGTGCTGTTCACCGGTGCCTCGGCGAGCCTGCGCGGCCGCCCGGGCTTCGCGCAGTTCGCCGCCGCCAAGGCTGGCCTGCGCGCGATTGCCCAGAGCATGGCGCGCGAGTACGGGCCGCTCGGCATCCATGTCGCGCACGTCGTCATCGACGGCGGCATCGACGGCGACAAACTGCGCACCGCCTTTCCGGCGATGGTCGAACGGCTGGGCGAGGGTGGGCTGCTCGACCCCGATGCGATCGCCGAGACCTACTGGCAGTTGCACGCCCAGCCGAAGTCGGCCTGGGCGCAGGAGATCGATCTGAGGCCGTTCAAGGAATCGTTCTGACCGGCTCGGCGCCAATATCGATCACTCGTCATGACGCCGGGCCGGACCTTCCGCTCACCCCGTAGGTTGGGCTGACGCAGGAAGCCCAACATGGGCATCTCTGTGCCCCCAACCCCGCGCCATCGCGGTCCCGGTCCGCGACGCGCTCATCCGCGTCGGCGGGCGCGGGCAACGCCGAGGGCGGACAACGCCATGCCCAGCAACACCATGCCCGCATGACCGATGAACGGCACCTGCTCGGCCACCGGGCAGAAGGCCGGCTCGTTGTCACCAGCCGAACAGTTGTTGTCGATGTCGTCGCCGCAGACTTCGGGCGCGCCGGGATTGATCGCCGGATTGTTGTCGTCGCAATCGACACCCGAATCGTAACCGTCGCCATCGTTGTCGGGATTGGCGCTCGGCACGAAGCCCGGCATGAACAGTTCGACCAGCGGCTGGCCTTCCTCGCCCCCCTGATAGACGCTGAGGCCGTTCGCCAGCGTCTTGAAGTTCGGCGCGTTGCTCTTCAGGAAGAAATAGCCCGAGCGCGGATTGCCTTCGCTGGTATTGATGTCGGACTGGAACTTCACGACGTCCGGATCGAACGTTTCGGTGCCGGTCCCGAACTTCACCGCCGTGCGGACGGCCGCATACATGCGCAGATCGGGATCGGAGGCACGCGACCACGCCGCCTGCGCCGAGTAGCCGGCGTTGCCCTTGCGAAAGAAATCGTTGATTTCGAACGTGTTCGGTGCCCCGTTCACAGTCGCGTTCAACACCACGCGCAGGCCGAACACGAGGCGGTTGTCGGTCGTGTCGCGAAACACGAAGTCGGTCAGCGTGCCGACCGTCGCGCCACTGACGGTCAGGGTGTTCGAACGCGTGGCAAGCTGTGTGTAGGTCGATGGCGGCCCGTACTTCACGAGCGCGCCGGCGCTCGGGTTCACGATCGGGCCGTCCGGAATCTTCAAGCCCGAGATCAGATCGGTGGTGACCGAATTGAAGCCGGTGATGCGCAGCGGCGGGGTCGTCGGCAGGGGCTGATAGAGCGCGCTGGCAGCGGGTGCCACGAGCATCAGCGTGAGCAGGATGGAGAAGCTACGCATGGAATGATTGATCGCCTGTGTCGAGTGGAAAGAGGCAGCGTTGCCGCGAGTTAATCACAGGCGGGGCCCGGGGATCATCGCAGTCGCACGCGCATTGCGAAGGGCGGGAACACTTCCTGTCCGCCAGCGGAAGTTCTCCGGGTCTGGGCTTGGCGATGGTCCTGAATCATGACCACGGCATCGCTGCGCCCGCCGTCCGGCCGGCCGGCGATCAGTCGAACGCATAGCGCACGCCCACCCATGCCGCGCGGGGCGCACCGGGGCCGACGAACTGCGAGTGCGTCCAGTCGTTGCTGTTGTAGTTGAAGCCGGACTCGTCACGGATGCCGAAGCGTGACTCGGTGAACGAGTTCAGACCCAGCACGCCGGCGGTGGCGAAGCGCTTGTCGAAGAGGTTGTCGACCTGCACGAAGGTCGCGAAGCGCTCCGTGATGTCGAAGCTCGCATCGAGATTGAAAATGGCAAATCCCGCGAGCTCACCGTTGCCGACGTAACGCCGGCTGCGCGGACGTGGACTGTCGTCGGCATCGGTGCCGCCCGGCCGGTGTTCGTTGTTCTCGTTGCCCCGCACATAGGACGCGGCCTGTGCAATGGCGGTGAAGCCGACGGTCAGGCGATCCGTCAGGTCATGCGTGACACCGGCGCGCAACGAGTGCTGGGGTACGCCCGGAATGGTGTCGCCGGCTTCGATCGTGAACTCGTTCAGTTCACCCTGAATCTTGCGCGAGCTGCTGTTCGACAGGTTGATGATCGTTGCGGGATCTTCGAACGTGGCATCGACGTAGGCATAGTTGAAGAACCAGCGGGTGCGCGACGCGTCGCCCGAGAAGCCCAGTTCGAAGCCCTGTCGGCGCGTGCGACCGAACGTGTCGAACACGCCCCGATTGCCGACGCCCAGCGAGACGAACAGGATGTCGTTCGCCAGATCGGTGCGATAGGCCGCGACGTTCCATTCGACCAGCGACTGCCAGGCGCCGCGCCCGCCGACCTCGACGCTGGTCGACCTCACCTGCGGCAAGTAGGGGTCGTTGGTCAGCGCGGTCGGAATCGTGCAGCCCTGAAAGATGTCCGGATCGACCACGCCCTTGTCGCGCGCGCAGGCGAGTTCGATGGCCGACGGCGTGCGCGCTCCGCGGCTGTAATTCGCGAACAGCGTCAACGTGTCGCGCGGGCTCCACGACAGCCCCAGCGCCGGCGTGAACGACTGGTATTCGAAGGCCTCGGCGGTGCACTGGAAGCGCGCGTTCTCGTCACCGTCCTCGACGCCGCAGCGCTCTTCGCGGCGCGACAGCAGATCGGGCGTGAACTGGTGCAGCGGGGTGGGCCGGTCGGCGCGCACGCGGTTCGAGACGCGGGTCCGGGCATAGCGCGCACCGAGGCTGAGGTTCAGGCTGGGCAGCACCGAGAACACATCGTAGAAGAACAGTGCCCACGCCGAGTTCCTGCCGTCGAGCCGGTTGCGCAGTATCGGGACTTCGGTGGCGGCCAGGATGTCGCCGATGCGCTGGGCCGGTGCGCCCGGCAGCACGCCACCATTGTCCCGCTTGATTTCGTCGATGAACAACTGCTGCGTGACGGGGTCGTTCGGAAAGTTCTGATCGAGAAAGGTCTGCAGATCCAGAAACGCCTCGAAGGCGGCCAGGTCGTCCCGGTCGAACGGGAACAGCCGATCCGGGTCGACCACGATCGCGCGCTTCGCATCGATGTCGCCGAGTTGCTCGCTCTGTTCGAAGTCGACCCGGTTCGCATCCCACGTGCCGCCGAGCGCAAGCTGGTGGCGCTCGGTGTACCAGTTCAGCTGCAGGCTGTAACCGTGACTCGACTGATCGGTGACGCCGCGGCCGAGCACGCCATTCGGAATGCAGCCCGGGATGCCGGGGCCAGTGCCGGCGTTCGCACCGTCCGCCAGCGTATTGTCGCCGCGCACGCCGTCAGCGATGCCATTCGCGCCGCCGGGATCGCAGGCATCGACGCGGCCGCTGGTCGCCGCGTTCCAGCCGTCCCAGAAGTCGCCGTTGACGGAGCGCTGG
Organism: Gammaproteobacteria bacterium Ga0077536; assembly: GCA_001464935.1. Lineage (GTDB taxonomy): Bacteria > Pseudomonadota > Gammaproteobacteria. The sequence goes on along the minus strand of LNEL01000060.1, from coordinate 223,750 downwards.
GCAGCTTCGCGCAGGAACGCCATCGCCGAGATCGACAGTGTGTCGGTGACATCGAAGCGCGTCGTCAGCCAGCCGTGGGTCAGCGTGTTCTCGACAGCGTCGGGTGCGGTGTAGATCTGTTCGGGGCGCTGCCGGACGTCTTCATAGGGCACCTGTCCGTTGCCGGCCAGCGAATTGTCCACGTGCAGCAGCGACGCGGTGAGAGTCCCAATGCCGGTTTCGACATCGACGCGGCCGAACACCTGGTTCAGCTCGGACGGCGAGTTGTCGCGCCAGCCGTCCTCGCGCAGCCGGTTGAATGCCAGCAGCGCACCGACCGGGCCGTCGTTGACGCCGGCCGAGAACTGCAACTGGTGCCGCCCCCAGCTGCCGCCGAGGATCGAGGCGTCGACGCCCGGCGCGCAGAAGCCGGACTTGGTGGTCAGCGACAGCGCGCCGCCGAGCGTGTTCAGGCCGAACAGCGGATTCGAACCCGGCAACAGGGCAAGGCCCTCGATGGCGTTCAGCGGGATCAGATCCCAGTTCACGACGTCGCCGAAGGCTTCGTTGACGCGCGCACCATCGAGGTAGACCGACAGGCCCTGCGGCGTGGCGATCAGCGGCGACGCCGAGAATCCGCGAAAGACCACGTCCTGCTGGAACGGATTGCCTGCGTTGTCGGCGACCGTGATCGACTGCAGCTGTTCATTGAGGAACTGCGTCGTGTTGACGGCGCCCGAGTCGCGAATCTGCTGTGACGTCGCGCTCTGTGTGTTCGTCGTCATCTGGCTCTCGTCGAGCACCACGCCGGGCAGCGGCGTGATCAGTCGCAGCCGCTGGCCGGTGACTTCGAGCTCTTCGTCGGCTGCCGTGACGTCGTCGCCGGATCCGTCAGTCGTGACCGCGTCGTCGGCACTCTCTTCGATGACGATGGTTTCCTGTGCGGCCACGTCGAGCGCCAGGCACCACGCCAGCGTGCACGCACAGCACCAGCGCGACATCGCAGCGAAACCTGGCGCATGGCGCGGCGGGCGACGGGGCATATCGATATTGAATCCGTGACGCGACGTGGAACGGTGCACAGGCCGTCGACGTGGTGTCCCGCTGGACACGCGCACGCGACGCCTGCGGCAGACTAATCAACCGTACGGAGTCGCGCCAAGGAATCATTCCCGCATGCGGCGGGAAGAGTGAATGCTCGGCATGGGAGATGTTCATGACGCATTTGCGGGCGAGGAAAACTCTGCCTCCGCGTCGAGAAGAATTCCCTAACGGACAGCTGTCATGACCACCTTAGAATCCGCCGACGGCATTGAACGCGCTGAAGCGACCGGAGCCCTCAGCGTCATCGGCAGAGTGCCGTCAAATGCACGACTTCGTGCGTCGCTCCACTCGCATCGTCAGGCAACACCCGCGTCGTCGGCGCATCCGCCGGCGACCGTGACAATACCAATAACGCATCTCGTCGGAGGAGAACTTTCATGCAAGCTGTCCGTGCCCTGATCTGCGCCGGCCTCGTGGCCGCCGCACTCCCGGCTTCCGCATTCGTCAATGGCGTGCGCATCTTCGGCAATGCCAACCCCGCGTTCGACCCGTTCTACATTCCCGAAGGGCCGTCCGACGACGGCGGGCTCACGTTCGCATTGCCGAGCAACTTCTCGGTGCTCGCGCTGCGGCAGACCGACTTCGAGCTGCCCGACGAGGACGACGGTGAGCTCGAAGAAGTCGGCACGTTCTTCGACGTCGTGCTGCGCGACTCGACCGACGGCATGCTGGTGTTCGGCTCCCGCATCGTGATGGACCCGGCGGAAGAGGGCGAAATCAACGACATCTACCGGCGTGGCTTCACCGGCTTCGGCGCGGACTTCGGATGGCTGGCGGTGACGGCCAATGACCTGCGAATGTTCAGCGCCGCGCGCTCCACCGGCTCGCATCTCTCGACCGACGATCCGGATCTGCCGGACGCGGACGTGATCGGGCTGGGCACCGACGTCAACGTCGAAGAGCTGAACCCCGTCACGGCGTGGTACCTGATCAAGACCAACGCGCCGAACTTCGTGCTGCGCGACAACGCGGTTGGCCTGTTCCAGGGCGGCGAGGAAGACCAGCTGCCGTACATGGCCAACCTGTCGGGTTTCGCGCCGGCGCCGGTGCCGGTGCCAGCCGCACTGCCGCTGATGCTGTCCGGTCTCGGACTGCTGGCCCTGAAGCGGCGCCGGACAGCGCAGCAGGCGCTGGGCCGGTGAAATGAAGCCCCGGCTCCGCGGGGCCGGCATCCGCAAGCGCGCGCCGCACGCCCCGGTCTCGACAGGCACACCGGGGCCTGCTTCAGGGATATCACGACAACAACGACGGAGGAGGACGGCATGACCCGATCTTCGACACTCATCGGTGCGGCGCTGCTGACAGCGTTCAGCGTCAATGCACACGCACTTTCTTTCGACGACGCCGTTGGCGCCGTCCACACCGGCAATGGCAGCGGCGATCTGGTGCTCGCGCTGATTTCCGGCAGCGAATCCCTGCTCTGGGACCTGTCGGCGACGCTCAACACGGTGAACGACGACCTGCAGGTACGCGACATCCGTCAGCTCGCGGCTGCCGGCCAGTCGTTCAGCATCACGAACAGTGAAGTCAGCGCCTTCCTGACGCCCGAACGCGCCGCGAACGCGAAGTGGCAGGTGTTCGGCATCTCGAACGTCGGCACCACCGGTGGCGACATCTTCGCACCGGACACCGCGACCGATTTCGGCTTTGCGATGACGGTCGACGGTCCGCTCCAGGAAGCCCTCGGTGGCGATCTCAACTTCCAGGTCGAGTCCAATGCGCTGTGGCTGCAGGCGAACAAGCTTGCCGGCATCGCTGAGAACGGTGTGCTCACCGCCACCGACGGCCAGGATCACTTCTTCGTGTCGCCGACCGGCGATCACGATTTCGTGATTGCCAAGCAGGACGCCACCGCCGACGGCCTCGATGTCGCGCTGGCCTTCTACTACCTGCGCAAGGATCCGTCGCGCCCGGTCGATGCGCCGCTGCTCGAGGACCCGCAGTTGCCGGGGTCGAACCTGTTGCCGGTGCTGGCCGAACAACTGGGGACTTTCCGGCTCGACGCCAACGGCACGCTGAGCTTCACGTCGGCGGTGACGCCGATCCCGGTGCCCGCCGCAGCCTGGCTGATGGGTTCCGGCCTGCTGGCACTCGCGGGCGCGGCGCGGCGCCGCCGCTGAGTCCGACACGCTGCTGGCAGCGCGTGACGCGGTTCGGCCGCGCGCTGCCACGGCACACCCGATAACGGGAGCCAAAAGATGAAGACAGTTTCCACGCTGGCGAGCCTCGCCTCAGCGCTGCTGATGACCCAGGCGCACGCCTTCGATCCCGGCACGGTGAGCGCGACCTACAGCGTCGTCATTGCCGGCGCGTCTTCGCCGTCCGGTGCCTTGCGGGACATCCTGATCCGCGACATCTGCGATGCGGGTCAGCCTATCGATTTGCTGATACACGGTGGCGTCACGCGGCACTTCAACATCGCCTGTCAGGTCGGTGGCTTCAATGTGCTGTTCCGCAAGAACGAAGGTGGCTCGGCGGCAGGTGTGATCGGAGTCGACAGCAAGACGCCGCAGCCGTTTCTGAACACGGGCTTCGCGGGCTGTGGCGCGAGCGTCGCGAAGACACTCGGCGGCAGGAGTTACACGGAGCGGAGCAACTGCGGCACGACCGCTGCCGCGCTTGCGAACCTGACGCCTGACTTCGGTCTGTCGGATGTGGAGCCTGCCGCGCTGAAAGGGCCCCTCGCGCCCGCAGGCGCGAGCTTTCTGAACGTGAGCCCGCTGACCGTGCAACCCATCGCGAGTCTCGCGCTGGGCTTCGTGGCCACCACCGATCTCTATCGCGCACTGCAGGCGACCAAATTCCCGTCCACCAGCGACTGCAATCCCGATCCCGTCGGCGGCGTTGATTTGACCCGCCACAACCCGGCCAATCCCGGGTCTCCGATCAGTGGCGCCAATGGCATTCGCGACGCTTATGAGGCGCCTGCTGCGAATGCCGTACATCCTCGCCACACCGTCGGCGATACGCTGGCCTGCATGCCGATACTCTCGCGCGACGAGGTGCGCTCGCTGCTCGCGCGTGATCTGAGCACCGGCAACAACGTCTGGGTGGGCCCGAATGCGGCTGATACGCTGACCTCGCGCACGGCCGGCAAGGACTACGCGGGCCTCGGCGGCGCGATCAACCTCTGCCGCCGCAACGCGGGCTCCGGCGCGCACGCGGTGACCAGCATGCATTTCCTCAGCACGGGCTGCGGGTCGGGTGCGGTCAACATGCCGGCCGGCACCTGCACGGGGTCGGCGCTGTGCGCCGTGAACAGCAGCGAAAGCGCGAGCGGCGTCGACGCGTGTCTCAATGCGCATGCGACTTCGAACATCTGGGCCGTCGGCTATCAGAGCACGGAGAAGAACGCCGATCTCAGCGCGAGCTATCGCTTTCTGAAGATAGACGGCGTGGCCCCGACGCTGTCGAACCTGATCGAGGGCAACTACGGGAATTTCGCCGAACTCGTCGCGGTCCGCCGCAACAACGTCAACGACCTGGTCAACGTGCCGAATCCGGTCGACTTCAGCCGAGCCAACGCGATCTGGTCGTCGCTGGTCACGCTGATGTCGACGCCGGCCAATGTCGGTGCCATCGATGCGCTCGCCATCACGAAGCAGCCGTTCGGCGACAGCGGCTACGCTGCACGTGGCACGCCGACGTTTCCGCCGAACCCGGCCGCACCGGTGAACCCGCTGTCGCATGTGCGACCGGGCACGTCGGCGCAGAACACCTGTGCCGGCCCTTACGCGACCCCGGTCGGTGTCGGCACGGGCAGGGGCCTGGTGCGTTAGCAGTCATCGACGCTGTCATCAAAATGTCATCGCCTCGCAGGTAAGGTAGACACCCCAGTCACTGACAGGCGCCGCCGGGAGGACAGGATGTCTGCTCGAACGTCGATGACGGCGCTGACCGGCGCCTGCCTGTGGGCCACGCTGCTGCTGAGTGCGTCGGTCCAAGCCACGCTCGCACCGGCGCTGATCGGCAAGATCGACGTCGACACCGGTTGGGCGACCGGGCTGCCGCTCGCGACCGACATTGCGTTCGGCGGCGACGGGCGCGCGATCATCACTCGCAAGACCGGCGAAGTCGTCGTTCGCCAGGCCGACGGCACGCTGGTGAACGTGGCCTATCCGTTCGGCGGCACGCTCGACAGCGCGTCGGAGAAAGGCCTGCTCGGCGTCGTCGCCGATCCGGCAGTGGCGACGAACCATCGCTTCTATTTCTACGTGTCCAACGGGCCGACCAGCGACAAGCATCGCGTCTACGCCGCGGTGTTGACGCCGGCCAACACGCTCATCGTCGACCCCCAGCCGCTCATCGCCGCCGGCCCCGGTCTGCCGGGGCTCGAAGGGCCGGCCAATCATGCCGGCGGCGGGCTTGCCGTCCATGCCGGACAGCTGTACGTCGGCGTCGGTGACACGGGCGCGAACGCGTCGCCGCCGACGAACAAATACGGCAGCTGTCTGAACAAGCCGAACGGCAAGGTGTTGCGCGTGAATCTCGACGGCAGCGTGCCCGGCGACAACCCGCTCGTGGGCGTGGCCGCAGTGACGGCCTGCGCGACGCCAACCGGCGCGTGGACCAGTGCACCACCGGATCCGCGCATCTACGCCTGGGGCTTGCGCAATCCGTGGCGGATCTGGGTCGACTCCGTCACCGGCCTGGTGTGGGCTGGGGACGTCGGCGAGGGCAGCAGCGAAGACGTGTAGATCGGCGGCGCCGGTGAACATTTCGGTTATCCCTTTGTCGAGGGTGCGCGCGTCTGGGGTGATGTCGAAGGGTTGAACTGCGCAAGCCTGACGCCGTCGCGCCCCTGTTCGCCGCCGGCCTTTGCGTATGGCCGCACGATCGGCCGGGCCGTCACCGGCGGACTCGTGCTCGACAGCGCCGACTGGCAGGCCGCGCTCGGTGGCCTGCACTACGTCTTGGGTGATTCGAGCGCGCACTGGGTCCGTGCGCTGCCGGTCAACGGCGCGCGCACGGGGTTCACGTCTGCGACGCTGGTCGACGTGGCGAACTACGCGGGCGCGCGGCCCGTCTCCTTGCGCCAGGGGCCCGACGGTGCACTGTATGTGGTGATGCTGGGTCTGGGCGCGGTGTATCGCTTTGCGCCGCACCCGATGGCCCCGCTGGAGGCGGAGCAGGTACCCGCGCTGCCAGCGGTCGCGCTGCTCGCCCTGGGGGGCGCCTGCGCGGCGCTCGGCGCGCGCAGGCTGCGTCAGTTCAGGTCGTAGGCTTCGAGCTTGGGCGTCGACATTTCGTCTTCGAAGCGGGTGTAGGTCCAGGGCCAGCTCGCCGGCACGCCGTTGCGGTCGAGATACCAGCTCTTGCAGCCCGTGGCCCAGATGCTCTTCTTCGCCGCCTCGATGCGTTCGACATCGAAGGCCCTGGTGGCCGCGGCACTGGCGCTGATTTCGCGGCAGTGTCCGTCGCGGATGTGCGTCATCAACTGCAGCACGTAGCCGATCTGCAATTCGGCGATCTGGATCAGCGAGAAATTCCCGACCGGTCCGTTCGGCCCGTTCAGCAGGAAGAAATTCGGAAAGCCCGGGACCGACAACGACAGATACGCCGTCGGGTGATCGGCCCACACGTCGTCGAGCACCACGCCATGGCGGCCACGAACCACCGTCGGCCGGATGAAGCGATCGGCGCGAAACCCGGTCGCCAGCACGAGGACATCGAGCTCGTGCAGACGGCCGTCGCGGGTACGCACGCCGCCGGCTTCGACGCGTTCCATGGCATCGGTGACGAGTTCGGCGTTCGGATGCTGGATCGCCGTGTAGAAATCCGACGAGAAGATCAGCCGTTTGCAGGCGGCGCGATAATTCGGGCGGAGTTTCTCGCGCAGCACCGGATCGTGCACATGGCGTTCAAGATTGGCGCGACACATCGCTTCGATTTTCTTCATCTCCGGCGACTCGGCGTCGATCACGGCGTTGGAGATTTTCTCGATCGCCGCCTTGTCGATGTCACGCCGCAGCTTCTCGATCAGCGACGGGTCGCGCGCAAAGGCGGCACGCTCTTCCGCGCTGTACGGCGGATTCTCGATCGGCGCGATCCACTGCGCCGTGCGCTGGAACAGCGTGAACCGGGCTACCCGTGCGGCGAGCGCCGAGGTGATCTGGATCGCCGTCGAGCCGGTCCCGATCACGCCGACGCGACGACCGTCGAGTGGCACCGCGTGATCCCATTGCGCGCTGTGGAAGCTCGCGCCACCGAAGCAGTCGAGCCCTGGTATGTCGGGCAGATTCGGGTGATGCAGCACGCCGGACGCCGCGATCACGATGTCGGCCGTGTCGGTCGCCCCGTTGCCGAGATGGAGTTGCCAGCGACCTTCGATGAACTCGCAGCGCTGCACTTCGACGCCACAGCGAATCGACGCCGTGACACCGTACTTGTCGGCGACGCGTTCGAAATAGCGCTGGATTTCGTCGCCCGGCGCGAACACGTGGCTCCAGTCCGGGTTCGGTTCGAATGAGTACGTGTACAGATGCGCCGGCACGTCGCAGGCGATGCCGGGATATGTGTTCTCGCGCCAGGTGCCGCCCAGTCTGGCGGCCTTCTCGTAGAGGACGAAATCATCGAAGCCGGCCTCGCGCAGTTTGATGGCGCTGAGGATGCCGGCCATGCCGGCGCCGATGATGACGATGCGCAGCGGACGGGCAGAGCGGGAAGCGGCGGACATCACTGGACCTCACGGGGCTGAACACGGCGGGCGGGGGCCCGGGGACGGGAGTAAACCCGAGTCGGGCTCGCCCGTCGAGCCTTGACTGTACCGGCGGGACACGACGCGCATCGGCGCGCCGTGTCGTTGACCTCGGCCGCTACATTCAGGCGCGGCGACGACCCAGACAGGCCAGCGTGCCGATGGCGCCCAGCAACAGTGGCAGCGCGGCGGGTACCGGCACCGGTGCGACGCTGGTCAGGGCCACGACGCCCCGAATGCTGACGCCGGCAGGTGCGGTGTACAGCAACTGTTCACCGCTGCCATCCCGGCTCGCGCGTCGGATTTCTCCGCCGAGGTCCGACCAGTAGAGGAAGTCGGCCGTGACGTCGATGCCATTGATGAAGTCGCTGGTGTCGATCAGCCGTACCGCCTGGCTGCCGTCGAGATTTGCGCGCCAGATTTCACCCTGGAAGGTATTCGCGTAGAAGATCGCATCGTCGGTGACTTCGAAGTCGTAGGCGACGATTCCGCCCAGCAGATCCTGGATGTCGCTGCCGTCGAGGTTCGAACGCCGAATCTTGCCGCTGTTGAATTCGGACCAGTACAGGTGGGTCGCGCTGACATCAATGGCGAACGGGAAGGACAACCCGGTGATCAGGGTCGTGAGACCGGATCCGTCCGCATTCGACTTCAGGATCCGGTTGGCGCTGCCCAGCGAGTAGAACACGGCGTTGGCATTGGCTGCGATATCGTAGGCACCGCTGCCGAGTTCGAGCAATTGACTCCCGTCGACGGCAACCCGCCCGCTGTCCTTCTGCTGATCCGGCCAGTACAGCGCACCGTTGAAGGATTCGAGCCCGTTGGGGCCCTTGATGACGTTGGCGCCGGAGACGATGGCCGTGGCGCCCGTGCCGTCGGCGTTGGCGCGAATGACGAAAGCCGGACCGTTCGTCTGGAAGCCCCCGGGGCCGGTTTCGGTCCAGTAGAGCCATTCGGCTGCCCCGGCCGATGCGTTGAAACCGATGAAAACACAGGAAGTGGCGGCCGCCGCCAGCGCGCGTGAGCGCAGGAATGAAAACACGAAACCCTCCGTTCGCGAGTGGAACTCGATGAGCATGGTCAATGGAATCAATGCCGGCGCCGTTGCCGGCGCGATCGCACGCGGATTGGAAGCAATTAACCGGCCAGCATACTCAAACGATTGATTGCACTGGACGCGACGTCAGAGACCGCGCATCGCGGGGCCTGCCGTGTAAAAGATCTTGACGGCAATGCGTCCGACGGAAGGCCGGCGGGACAAGTGGCGTCCGGTTTGCGAGGATCGCGTCAGCACAATGGGCCAACTGGACGAGGTGATCTCGGGCATGAGCGATCTGATCTCGACGGCGTATCGCCAACTCCAGCGCAAGCTCCATGAGAATCCGGATTACGGCACGGCCTCGACGCACTTCGCGCCGTTCGTCGCAAGCGTCGTGACGGCCGTCAACGCGACTGAACTGCTCGATTACGGCGCAGGCAAGGGGCGTCTGCAGCAGGCGCTGACGCCGTTGTTGAAGCAGCCCCTGCGCGTCGTGCACTACGATCCGGCGATTGACGAGTGGTCGGCGACACCGGCGCCGGCGGGCTTCGTCGCCTGCATCGATGTGCTGGAACACATCGAACCACCGCTGCTGGACAATGTGCTCGACGACCTGCAGCGCGTGACCGCGGGATTCGGCGTCTTCACCGTCCACACCGGGCCGGCGATGAAACACCTGGCCGATGGCCGCAACGCGCACCTGATCCAGCAGGGGCCGGCATGGTGGCTGCCGAAGATGCTCGCCCGCTTCGACCTGGTGCAGTTCAATCGCATCGAACAGGGCTTCATCGTCGTGGTCCAGCACAAGCCGCAGTCCGACAGCACCGCCGCCGGTTGACGCGGCACGAACGCGGGGGCGCGCAGGCGGCGCCACGTCTGCCACACGCGCGCGTCGTGGCTTGCGTCAGGCGCGAGCCGCGCGGGCCAGGACGAGCCCGAGCATCGCCCACGCCGCGCATATCGCCCACTCGACCGGTTGCAGCGCGGCCGGACTGCCGGGCAGATACAGGATCGCCAGGGCCAGGCACAGCAATACCGCGAGTCCGCCGACAAGTCGCCAGTGACGGACCCGATAGGGGCGGGGCAGCGCCGGCTCGCGCATGCGAAGCAGCAGGAAGGATACGGCGACGCACGCATAACCCACGATCACGGCGAAACTGCCGGCGTTGATAAGCCAGATCAGCACCGGCCTGCCGAAGAAGGGCGCGATACACGTCAGGCCGCCGATGGCGAGCAGCGCGAGATGCGGCGTGCGATAACGCGGGTGGAGCCGCGCGAGCGGTGCCGGCAGCATCCCGGATTCGGCCATCGCGAACACCAGCCGGCTCGAGCCGACCATGAACGCGTTCCAGGTCGTCACGATGCCGGCGATGCCGCCGATGACGATCAGATCGGCGGCCCATTCGCCGCCCCAGACCCGCGCGCTGGCGAGTGCCGTCGTCATGCCGGGCACGGCGCGTTCGGCCGCCGGCAGCGAATAGCCGACGCCGAGCACGAGCAGGCAGTACCATGCGATCGCGCAGCCGACGGAGACGACGATAAGCCCCCCAATCGCCCGTGGCGGCAGCCTGATCTCGCCGGCCGCCTGCGGGATCACGTCGAAGCCGACGAACATGATCGGAATCATGATCAACACCGCCGCGATGCCGTGCGTGCCGTTGACGAACAGGGGCTCGAGATTCGCGGCCGACCCGTTCAGGGCCGCGCCGAGCAGGAACACGAGCCCGACGCCGACGATCAGCGTGGTCACCGCCTTCTGCAGGCCGCTCGAGGTCGCGACGCCGCGAAGATTGATCGCAGTGACGGCGCACGCGCCGCCGATGCCGATCAGCACGAAGCTCAGGTGCACATCGAAACCCCTGATCGTCCAGAGGTGGATCCAGTCGGTGCCGGGCAGCAGGAAAGTCAGCGCATAGGGCAGGGCGACCGCCTCGAATGCAGCGACGGAGACGTAGCCGAGCACGATCGCCCATGAACAGATGAATGAGAACACGGGCCCCAGCGCGCGCAGACTGTAGACGTGTTCGCCGCCGGCCTCGGGCAGGGCGGCCGCGAGTTCCGCGTAGACCAGCGCCACGAACACCATGGCCGCGCCACCCACTGCGAACGCGATGGTGGCGCCGACGCTGCCGGCGCTGGTCGTCCATTCGCCGGTCAGCAGGACCCAGCTCCAGCCGATCATCGCGCCAAAGGCCAGTGACAATGTGTCGCGCCGGTTCAGGACGCGTTCGAACAGCGTATCGGACATGAAATCATCAATAATGGACTGCCGCGCGCAGCGCAATAGCGCCACGCGGTGAACAACTCACGGGAGGCGCGCGTGTCGGGGCTTCAGCAGTTCGAATCGATCGAGGAAGTGGCGGACGTGCTCGCGCCGGGTGAACCCGTGTATTGCCTGCGACCGGCCGCCCTCGCACGGCACGTGCGACGTTTTGTCGCCCTGTTTCCGGGCACCGTGCTGTATGCGGTCAAGTGCAACCCGCATCCGTGGGTGCTCGATGCGCTGTCTGCTGCCGGCATCAAGCATTTCGATACGGCCTCGCTGAGCGAGATTGCGCTGATCGCCGCGCGCTACCCCGGTGCCACCTGTTATTTCATGCATCCGGTCAAGTCGCGCGCCGCGATCCGGGCCGCCTATGCCCACCATGGCGTACGTCACTATGTCGTCGATCATCCGGACGAACTCGCGAAGCTGCTCGCGGAAACGCCGGGCCGCGACCTGACGGTCGTGGTGCGGCTCAAGACGCCGCCCGCTGCCAATACGGTCTACGACCTGTCGTCGAAGTTCGGCTGTGATGTCGAGACCGCGGTGGCCCTGCTGCGCGATGTCGAGGCCGCCGGCTGCCGGGGCGGAATCGCGTTTCATGTCGGATCGCAATGCGGATCGCCGGCGTCCTTCACGACCGCGCTTGGACTGGTCGGCGAGGTGATGATGCGCGCGCCGGTACCGGCCGTCATCGATGTCGGCGGCGGCTTCCCCGCCGCCTATGCCGGTGCCGGCGTGCCGCCGCTCGAAGACTTCATGCGCGCGATCGAACAGGGGCTTGAACGGCTCGGTCTGCCGGGCGCGACGCAGGTGCTCGCGGAGCCCGGTCGCGCGCTCGTCGCCGACGCCTGCTCGCTGCTGGTCCAGGTCCACTTGCGCAAGGACGACGCGCTCTACCTCAACGACGGCGTGTTCGGCAGCCTCGCCGAAATGGCGCTGTCGAGCCTGCGCATGCCGGTGCGGCTGGTTCGCCGCGGGGCCGCGACCGCGCGCGAGAGTCGCGCGTTCAAGTTGTACGGGCCAACCTGCGACAGCCTTGATGTGCTGCCAGGCACCTTCGACCTGCCGGCAGATGCGCGCGAAGGCGACTGGCTGGAGATCGGTCAGCTCGGCGCCTACTCGAACGCGCTGGCGACGCGCTTCAACGGCTTCTTCCCTGAGACCTGTGTCGTCGTCGATTCGTGACGACGCACAGGGCGCGACGGCGCGGTCCGCGGCATGCGTCGCTTCATTGTCCCGTGCCAGTGCGATCTGCGCGGCGGCACAGGCCGTGAGCGACAGAGGCGTCTGCGGACCGTATGACGGTTAGCTGGCCGCCCTCGGAGGCAAGTCGCTCGGCGGCCTGGGCAGCGCTGCTGGGGCGCAGATTTTCACATCCGCTGGAGGCGCAGGCCGCCTCGGCGATGCCCGGCACCAAGCAGCGATCGGACCTGCTGCGCTCGGCGCTGGCGACGGCACCCGGTCTCGCCACGCCGTTCAATCCGGACAGCTGGCTCGACCACCAGCTGCGCACGGTCGCGAGGCTGAAGTCGATCCGACAACAGGTCGGCATGCGTCGCCAGTTCTTTTTCGTCGAGATTACCGGCTGGGACACGCACGGCAATCATCTGCAGCAGCACGGCGAGCGCCTGGCCGAACTGGCAAGTGGCCTGTTCAGCTTTCAGCGCACCTTGCAGGCACTCGGCATCGAAGAGTCCGTGCCGATGTCGCCAACGCCGTCATGGTGCCAGCCGAGCAGTCCGCTGGCAGAGCCCGCGTGCGGACTCAGGGTCACCTCGCTGCCAGCCTGCAGGCCGATGAACGACACGCCCAGCACGCGCGTTTCCGGCAGCAGCGTGAGGGCCGTGAGCTGGAACGACTCGGGGATGGTGACGACGAAGTCGTCGCGGTCGGCACCGCCACCGCCGCCACTCATGCGGCCCAAGATTTCGTTCGAGCCGACGCCGAGCGCGATCGCGGTGGGGCTGAGGCCGTTCGCCGGGCGTTCGCCATCGTCTGCTTCGCGATACACCACGGCTGCCGGCGCGGCCGCGCCGGCGGCACACAGGGCGATGACCAGAGAGACTGCACGGCGTTTGCTGTTCATGCAGACGCTTCCCTGCGCTGATGAGCCATGGGCATTCGATCCCTGGCGGCGGCGCAGTCCTGCGCCGCAAGTGCTTGATCGACAGCGTTGGCAGCCTGGCAGGACATTTCATCGCGGGAAAAGCGCGCGAATGGATAGCTGGTCGATTGTGCAGACCACCTGCGCGAGGTCGCTCGGGTTCCGCGAGCATCGATGCTCAACGCGCGGTGCGTGCGACGATGCGACCCTGCGCGAGTTTGCCGGCGCGGGCCAGGTCACGCATGAAGCGCATTTCGTCCGCCACGGCGTCGAGCGTGGCAAAGTCGAAATTCAACAGGCGCAGCGCGTCGTAAGTCAGTTGCCGATCGACCATCGCGAGGTAAAGATCCACGTAGTCCGCGAAGCGGCCGGTATCGCCCGCCTCGAGCACCGCGCAGCCGGCGGCTTCGAGGTGCGCGCGATAGCCGGCGAGTGTTTCGACGTTCGGAAACTTCATGAACGCCAGCAGGCGCGCGCGTTCGTCGGCCGCCAGCGGCACCGCGCCTTCGACCCAGTCGGTGAACGCGATGAGGCCGCCTGGCTTCGTCAGCCGCGCGGCCTCACGCACCAGGCGGCCCTTGTCCGCGACGTAACACCAGGCGTCTTCACCCCAGACGAAATCGGCCTCACCTGCCGGCAATCCGCTGGCGCAGACATCGGCCTGCACGAAGCGGATGCGGTCGGCCAGTCCGTCGGTCGTGCAGCGCGCCTGCCCGCGCGCAATCACGGTCGGCGTGGCGTCGACGCCGGTCATGCCCGCCACCCCGCGCAGGCGGACCAGGAAGCGCATGCCTGCCCCGTTGCAGCAACAGAGATCGATGCCGTGGCTGCCGGCGGTGAGGCCGGCACGATCGGCAAGCTCCATCGATGAGCGCATGCCGCCGATGTGAATCTGCTGACCCATGATCAGTTCCCACAGATCGCCCTCGGCGCCGTCGTAAACCGCCTGGACGTCGGCCAGTGTCGCAGTGCTGCCCATGTGCTCTTCCTTTCCGATTCAGGATGTCTGGCGCCGCGGATGCTGTCGCGCTTGCGCGATGATAGGCCACGGCGCGTTGCCTTGAACGCGGTCTGCGTGTGTCGAAGAGTGTGAAATGACCGACAGGTCCGTCAAAAGCGCGTGCATGACGCTGGCCGGCGGCAGCATACTCGCCGGACCCCTCACGAGCAGGCGCGCCGGCGCCAGGAGCGAAGCATGATCTCGAGCGACAAGGTGCTGTGTCTGACGGGCCTGCTGGCCGCGTGCCTGACGCCCGCGGCGCAGGCTGCGACTGCGCTGACCGAGTTCGGCGCGCTGGCGACGGTGTCCTCGTTTGCCTGCCCGAGCGACAGTTGCGGCGGCGACACGGTGGCCGATGCGCTGCTGTTGGGCACGACGCTGCAGGTCGGGCCCACCGACGGCGGCGCGGGCGCGCACAGCGCGAACGTCGCGATCGCCCCGACGGACCAGCCTGGCGGTGTCCAGGCCAGTGCGACGGTCAGTCCCGGTTTCGCGGTGCCGGTGTTGAAGGCTGGCGCGCTGGGCACTGCCAACGCCTGGCTCGGTGGCCAGGCGCTCGTGTCCCAGGCCTATACCTACTCGGGCACGGGTCCTGAAACGCTGTCGCTGAACTGGCAACTCGACGGCACGATCCTCAACCCGGACGCAGATCCCGTCACGGGTCTGGTGGTGTTCGTCGGCTTCTTCGATGCAACGAGTCTCGTGTTCCCGGATGTCTCGACGCCGCTGAATGCGTTCACGCTGCTGACGTCGCTGGCGTTGGCGTCGCCGGCTGACAATTTCCTGGAATTCAACGCGAATGGCGCAGTGCAGGAATCCGGCACGCTCAGCATCGACGTCACCGATGGCGCGCAGTTCTACCTGGTGATGGGGCTGATGGCCGGGGCGGGCGGGGCAGGTTCGTCGGCACTGTCGTTGAGCACACTGAGCGCTGAATTCGCCGGCCTGCCGGCGATCACGCCGAGCCTGACCGCCGTGCCGGTGCCGGCTGCGGCCTGGCTGCTGGTGTCGGGCCTGCTGCCGCTGGCCGGTGTGGCGCGTCGGCGCGGGGGCTGCTGAGGTCCGGAGCGACGGATCGTCGCCCGGCAGCGCACCGGGCGACGTGGTCCTTGATCAGATCACAGCGCGCGCAGCGCGGCGATGCGATCCTCGAGCGGCGGGTGCGTCATGAACAAGGCCATGAGCCCGTTGCGCTTGCTGCCGCTGATGCCCGTCGCGGCGAGTTGATCCGGCAGATCCGCCGGTTCGTGCACGGCGCGCAGACGCTCGAGCGCGGCGATCATCTTGTCGCGGCCGGCAAGCGTGGCAGCACCGGCGTCGGCGCGGAATTCGCGCTGGCGCGAGAACCACATCACGATGATGCTGGCGAGCACCCCGAACAGCACCTGCGCGACCATCGACGCGATGAAGAAGCCGGCCCCGTGGCCGTTCTCGGACTTGAACACGACCCGGTCGACGAAGTAGCCGACGAGGCGCGAGAGGAACACGACGAAGGTGTTCACCACCCCCTGGATCAAGGTCAGCGTGACCATGTCGCCGTTCGCGACATGGCTGACCTCGTGCGCGAGCACGGCTTCCACCTCATCCCTGCTCATGCCGGCCAAGAGGCCGGTGCTGACGGCCACCAGGGCGTGATCGCGGCGCGCGCCGGTGGCGAAGGCGTTCGGCTCGGGGGAATCGAAGATCGCGACATCGGGCATGCCGATGCCGACGCTGTCGGCCTGACGGCGCACGGTATCGACGAGCCATTGCTCACTCGCATTGGCCGGGTTCTCGATCACGCGCGCGCCCACCATGCGCAGGGCGGACCACTTCGACATCGCGAGTGACACCAGCGAGCCGGCAAAGCCGATGATGGCCGACATCACGAGCAGTTTGCCGAGGTCGATCCCGCCGCCCTGCTGCATCGCCGAGTCGAGGCCGAGCAGGCGGAAGCTGATGGCGATCACGGCGAGCACCGCGATGTTGGTCAACAGAAAAAGGCCTATGCGTTTCATCCAGCACTCCTGACTTGTCCCTGATTGGTGCCGGCCCGCCTGCGCGGACCGGCCGGTCTGCAGCTTAGCGTTCTGACGCCTCAAGAAAAGTCCCGTTAAAGGTTTCGATTCATCGAGAAAGCCGAACTGGACTGCCGTCGGCGCGGACCCCTTTGCCCACCCCGGGCGCTGCGTCACAGTCCGGACCATACCCAGCGTGCGGCGCATCGGATAAATTGGGGCACCGGCCGCGAACTCAAGGGGGCGTGCGACTGCACGCTGTGTCGCTGCCTGGTGTCAGAACAAAAAAGCAGGGAACGCCAGTGGATACGGCACGACGATGGTGTGTGATGGTGGCGCTGGTCGCCTCGATGAGCGCCGCCCGGGCCGCAGAATGGGTCTACACGGTCCAACCTGGCGACAACCCCTGGAGCCTCACCGAGCGTCTGCTGGCGGGCATCAAGTACTGGCCCCGATTGCAGAGTCACAATCACATCGTCGACGCGAACCACATTCCGCCCGGTACGCGCCTGCGGATCCCCGTGGGCTGGTTGCGGCGGACGGAGGTCACCGCGACCGTCGCCGCCGTCCAGGGGGCCGCTGAGCTGCTGCGCACCAGCGGCACGCCTCCCCGCGCACTGAAGTCGGGTGCCCTGCTGCGGACGGGCGACGTCGTGCGCACCGGCGAACGTGGCAATGTGACCGTCGAATTCAAGGACGGATCACGCATGCTGGTGCATGCCGGCAGCGAACTGCGGATGGCCGATCTGGCCGCCTTTGCCAATACCGACCTCGTCGACACCCGCGTCGAGCTGGTGCGCGGCCGCGCGGAAAACCTGGTGCGGCCGCTGACGGGCGAACCGAGCCGTTTCGAAATCCGCACGCCGGCGGCCGTGACCTCGGTGCGCGGCACTGGCTTCCGCGTCAATGCCGCCGAGGACGCGACACGCACCGAGGTGCTCGAAGGCCAGGTCGGCGTGCAGGCCGGTGCCGGCGGCGCACGCGAGACCGCCGTGGGGGCCGGCTTCGGCACGGTGGCGGCCGCCAACGCCACACCCGAAGCGCCGGTGCCCCTGCTGCCGGCGCCAGTGCTCGACGGGCTGCCTGCCGTGGTCGAACGCGTGCCGGTCGCCTTCACTGTGCCGACACAGCCCGGGGCCGTGGCCTATCGCCTGCAGATTGCCGCAAGTCCCGCGTTCGATACGCTGCTGTACGACGGCAGCAGCGACGCGACGCTGCTGCGCGCGATCGATCTGCCCGATGGCGACTACCACGTGCGCGTGCGCGGCATCGACGCGCGCGGCCTCGAAGGCCTGAATGCCGATCGCACGTTCACGCTGAACGCGCGGCCCGAACCGCCGCTGCTGAGCGAGCCTGCGCCGGGTGCCGGTGTCATGGACGAGCAGCCGACGTTCGAGTGGGCGGCGGTCAGCGGCATCGGGCGCTACCGACTGCAGCTGGCGAAGGACAAGGACTTCACTGAGCTCGTCGCCGACGTCGATCAGCTGACGACGAACGCGTTCGCCACGCCTGCCGCGCTGCCGCTCGGCGACTATCACTGGCGCGTGATGTCGATCGACGCCACCGAGGGCGCCGGTCCTTACAGCGATGCGCAGACCTTCCGGCGCGTGCCGCCGGCGCCGCAGGCGGCGTCCGAGGTCAATGACAAGGAACTCACGCTGAGCTGGCCGGCGGGCCTGCCGGGTGAACGGTATCAGCTGCAGATCGGCACCGACGAAGCGTTCGAATCTCCGCTGGCGACCATCGACAGCAGCGAACCGTCGGTGCGCCTGCCGCGACCGCCGGGCGGCACGTACTATCTGCGCGTGCGTTCGATCTATCCCGATGGCTTCGAAGCGCCGTACGGCAAGCCGCAGATGATTGAACTGCCGTCCACGCACAAGCCGTGGTGGCTGCTGCTGGTGCCCCTGCTGTTCGTGCTGTGACCCTCGACTGGCGCTATTGGCTGCGACGCCTCATGGCCAGCGAGCGCGTCGCGCTCGCGCTGGTGCTGGCCGCGCTGACGCTGGTGCTGACGGCCAGCGATGTGCTGCGGCGCTGGGATTTTCTGCTCTACGACGCGGCGATGAGGCTCGACGTCCGGCCTGCGTCCGAGGAAATCGTCGTCGTCGCCGTCGACGAAAAGAGCCTGCAGGCGCTGGGCCGCTGGCCGTGGCCCCGATCGCTGCACGCCGAACTCGTCGCGCGACTCACCCGTTACGACGTGCGGGCAACGGGGTTCGACATCGCGTTCGCCGAAGCCTCGCCACCCGGCGCCGAGGCCGAGGATGCGGCGCTGGCGGGTGCTATCGCGGCCAGTCGCAAGGTCGTGCTGCCGGTGTTCCCGGATCAGTTGAACGCGGCCGATGCGCCGTTGGCGGAGGTGTTGCCCTTGCCGGCGCTGGCAAATGCCGCGGCGAAACTCGGCCATGTCGATGTCGAACTCGACACCGATGCGATAGGCCGCAGCGTCTATCTCAAGGCCGGTCTCGGGTCGCCGGTGTGGCCCAGTCTCGCGCTCGCGATGATCGAAGTGGCCGACAGCGCGGCCTGGTCCGAGCTGCCCGGCGAATCGCGCGAGGGCAGCGTCGGTGCCGACGGCGCCTGGGTGCGCGATCGGCGCCTGCTCGTGAACTTCGTCGGTCCTCCGGGCAGTTTCCGGCAGGTGTCGTTCATCGATGTCCTGAAGCTCGACGCAGTGGCGGCGAGTCTGCGCGGCAAGTACGTGCTGGTGGGCGCGACCGCGCCGGGCCTGCGCGAAGGACTCGTGACGCCGATGTCCGGCCAGACCCGGCCGATGGCCGGCGTCGAACTACATGCGAACGTGCTCGACAACCTGCTCAACCGGCACTGGATCGTCGCCCCCGCCGGCTGGCTGCGCGGGGGGGTGCTGATCCTGCTCGCAATTCTGCCGGTGCTGATCTACCCGCGCCTGACGCCGCGCGCGGCGCTGGCTGCGTGCGGCGGCCTGCTGCTCGTGACGTTCGTCGGTGCCGTGGCCCTGTTGCGCGTGGCGCATCTGTGGTGCGCGCCGGCGCCGGTGCTGCTCGCCCTGCTGGCGAGTTATCCGTTGTGGAGCTGGCGCCGAATCGAGGAGGTCGCGCGCAACCTGATCGTCGAGAAGGAATATGCCCGCGCGACCCTGCAGGCGGTTGCCGAAGCGATCGTCACGACCGATCGTGCCGGCAACGTCAGCTACATGAATCCGATCGCCGAGCGAATGAGCGGTTACAGCCAGCGCGACGCGCGCGGCATGCACATTTCGAAGGTGTTCTGGTCGCCGAGTCGCGCCGAGCGCGACAAACTGATGCAGGCGGTCTCGCAGGCCATTGCCGAGAACCGGCCGGTGCGTTCGATGGTGTATGCGACGCTGAGCACGCGCCTTGGCGATGACTATATCGTGCGCGTCACTGCGAGCCCCATCAGCGACGAGGCCGGCCGCATGCACGGTGTGGTGCTCGCGCTGACCGATGTCACCGAGACGGTCGACCTGTCGAACCAGGTGCAGTTCCAGGCCACGCACGACGCGCTGACCCAGCTGCCGAACCGCGGTCTGTTGACGGACCTGTTGAGTCAGGCGGTGAGCCTGGCGCGTCGTGGCGGCGATTTGATCGCGGTGATGTTCATCGACCTGGACAATTTCAAGCACATCAACGAAAGCCTCGGCCATCAGTTCGGCGACGCCGTGCTGATCGACGTTGCGGCGCGGCTCGCGGCGCACGGTCGCGACAGCGACACGGTCGGACGCTGGGACGGGGATCAGTTCGCGATCATCTGTGTCGGCCTCAAGAGCGCGGAAGGCGCGGCCGCGATCGCGCGCAAGCTGCTCGAGGAAATCCGTCGCCCGTTCCTGATTGCCGATCAGGAACTGCACGTGTCTGCCGGCGTCGGCATCAGCCTGTTTCCCCGTGACGGCGACGAACCCCAGAGCCTGTTCCAGCACGCGGACACCGCGCTGCACCGGGTCAAGCAGCGGGATTCGAACGGTATCGCCTTTTTCGACGAGGAGTTCAACCTGCACGCGCGAGCCCGCCAGTCGCTGGAGCAGGAACTGCGGCAGGCGCTCAAGCGGGGCGAATTCGAGCTGCATTATCAGCCACAGGTGTCGCTCACGACGGGCGAGGTCGTCGGCGTCGAGGCGCTGCTGCGCTGGCGTCATCCGCAGCGCGGGCTGCTGCCGCCCAGTGACTTCATCGCGATCGCGGAATCCTCCGATCTCATCAATCAGATCGGTGCGACGGTGATGCAGGCCGCGTGCAGTCAGGCCAGGATCTGGCAGGACATGGGGCATGCGCTGCAGGTCGGCGTCAACGTGTCCGTGCGCCAGTTCTCGCGGCGCGGCATCCTGCCACTCGTGCAGGAGGTGCTGCAGGAGACGGGCATCGACCCACGCATGCTGATGCTCGAGATCACCGAAAGCCTGATCATGCACGACGTGCAGGGCGTTGCCGGCCTGGTGCAGGAATTGAAAGAACTCGGCGTCAACATCGCGCTCGACGATTTCGGCACCGGCTATTCGTCGCTGAGCAACCTGCGCCTGCTGGCGCTCGACCAGGTGAAGATCGATCGCTCGTTCGTACAGGACCTGAGCGTGGATCCTGACGACGCCGCGATCGTGCGCGCCGTGATCGCGATGGCGCACAGCATGCGGCTCGTGGTCGTCGCCGAAGGCGTCGAAACGCCGGCGCAGCTCGATTTCCTGCGCACCCATCGCTGCGATCAGATTCAGGGCTATCTCGTCAGCGAGGCGCGTCCGGCGGCCGACATCACCGCGCTGCTCGAACGTCGCCGTGCCAACCAGCCCCTGCAATGGAGCGGCCTCGCCGAACGTCCAGGCAGCTGGCCCGGCGACTCGCCGAGCATTCACTGACCGCCCGTGTGCGGTCCGGAGCCGTTGGTGGCGTGCCGCGATCGAGTGCAATGCGGCAGCCGACATGGCGCGCACGCCTCGAATCGGGGCCGCCGGTGTGGACACTTCGGTGGCGTCGCGGTAGCGATCCGAACTCGCGCTCGCCGGGCTGGCCTGCTGGCCTGCGGGGTGACCGGATTTCGTGCGCGGACGCCGTCCGGAGGCGCCGGCATGGCAATTGCAAATCGCCGACAGCGAACAGAGGACTCGTGTCCTACCTTTGGTCGGGAATCATCCCTCTGTTGCGCTGACCGGTGCGAGCTGCCCCGTTTGAGGGTTGGTGCAGTTCATCCGACTCCCGCATGATGACGGACGACAGGACGCCCGGCGTTCCGTCATCCGTCCAGTTTCCATCGGTGGTGGCATGAGGAGGCGTGTATGGCATGGCGAATCGGGGTCGACACGGGCGGTACGTTCACCGACGTGGTCGCGGTCAATGAGGCCACGGGCAAGCGTTATGTCCGCAAGACGTCCTCCACGCCCGATGACCCATCGCGCGCCTTCACGCAGGGCATTCTCGAACTGCTCGAGGAGGTCGGCGTCGACGCGGGAGACGTGAGCTTCATCAGTCACGGCACGACGGTGGCGACCAACGCGATCCTCGAGTCGCGCTATGCCCGGCTCGGCCTCATCGTCACCCGTGGCTATCGCGAGATGCTCGAGGTCGGTCGCCAGACCGTGCCCGGCGACTTCGGCGATATCACGTGGTGGCTGAAGCCACCGCGCGTCGTGCCGCTCGAACTGGTGCGCGAGGCCGCCGGTCGCCTCGATTTCAAGGGCGAGGAACTCACACCGCTCGACGAAGCCGCGGTGAGCGCGATTGCGCTCGAGTTCAAGGCGATGGGCATCAACGCGATTGCCGTGTCATTTCTGCACTCCTATCGCAATCCGGCGCACGAGCAGCGTGCGCGCGAGCTGATCCTGGCGGTGCATCCGGAATGCTTCGTGTCCGTGTCCTCGGACGTGATCCGCGAATACCGTGAGTACGAACGCACCCTGAGCACCTGTTTGAACACGGGGCTCATGCCGCTGGTGACGACTTACCTGAACAGGCTGCAGACCCGCCTCGCGAGCGCCGACATCGCCGCCCGGCTCTACGTGATGAAATCGAGTGGCGGCATCATCCATGCGTCCGAGATGGCGCCCCAGCCCATCGCCGCCGTGCTGTCAGGCCCCGCGGCGGGCATCGTGACCGCCTGCTACTACGGCAAGGCGGCGGGTTATCCGAATCTGATCACCATCGACATCGGCGGCACATCGACGGACATCTGCCTGATCGACCAGGGCACGCCGCACATGCTCACCGAGGGCCGCATCGACATCTACAACATCAAGGCGCCGATGATCGACATGCACACCGTGGGCGCCGGCGGCGGCTCGATCGCCTGGCTGTCGGCCGGCCGCAGCCTGCGCGTCGGGCCGCAGAGCGCCGGTGCGCAGCCGGGACCGGTCTGCTACAGCCGCGGCGGCACGGCGCCCGCGCTGACCGACGCGCATATCGTGCTCGGCCGCGTGTCGCCGTACCTCCTCGGCGGCTCGATCAGACTCGATCCGAAGGCCGCGCGGCGCGCGATCGAGGAACAGATCGCGCGGCCACTCGGCATCAGTGTCGAAGACGCCGCGATGGGCATTCTCGATCTCGCGACGAACAACATCGCGCAGGGCATCAATGTCGTGTCGGTCAAACGCGGCCGCGACCCGCGCGACTACGCGCTGATGGCATTTGGCGGCGCGGGTGGTCTGAATGCGTGCCTCGTCGCGGAGTCCCTCGGGATCGAGGTCATCATCGCGCCGCCGTCACCGGGGGTCACGTCCGCCGAAGGTCTGCTGTCGACGAACGTGCGGTCCGACCGTGTCATCACGGATGTGCAACGCGAGGACGCGCTCGACGTGCCGCGTCTCATTCGCGAGTTCAACACGATTCACGCCCAAGTCATCGACGATCTCGCGCGCGAAGGCTTCACCGGCGCCGAGACTGCCGTCACGGGCTTTGCGGACATGCGCTACGCCGGGCAGGCCTATGAGGTCCGTGTGCCGATGACCGTGCTCGACGCCGCGCTCACCGAATCCGCGGTGCGCAATGCCATCAAGGCCTTCCATCGCGCGCATGACGACCGCTTCGGTTACGAATACGAAGGCCGGCATCCGGTGGAGATCGTCAACATCGGGGCCACCGGTTTCGGGCTGTTCCCACCGCTGGTGACGGCGCAGGAGCAGCGTGCGGACTGTTCGTGGCTGGGCGCGCGCAAGGACGTGCGCCGCGGCGTGTTCCGCGGCGTCGGCGAGGTCGAGCTGCCGATTTACGAACGTTCGCTCGCGCCGATCGGCGTGAGCGTTCCGGGCCCCTGCATCATCGAACAGTATGACTCGACACTGGTGGTCGAACCGGGCTGGCGCGCGGCGCTGGACGAGGCCGGCCAGATCATTCTGACCCATCAGCATCAGGAGGCGTGAACCATGGTTGACAGCACTGCCGGCGCGCGGCTCAAGGCGGACGCGATCATCTTCGACGAAGCGCCCTATCTGACGGACGCTTATGCGCCGACGCGCAAATCGACCTTCGAACGGCTCGATGAACACTGGCCACGGATCAAGGCGCTGAAGGACTCGATAGACAGCGTCACGCTCGATGTCCTCGAGTGGGCACTCGAAGCGGCGATCGACGAAGGGGAGGCAGCGGTCGAGCGCACGGCGGTGTCGACGATCGTGCGCGAGCAGCATGATTATCGCGCCTCGCTGAACACCGTCGACTGCAACAGCGTCACCCGCGTGTCATGGGCTGCGACGGCCGATCCAATCCGCAACTACTACGCACTCGACGACATTCACGAAGGGGACGTGTTCCTCTACAACGACATCCATGAATCGAGCGGCACGATCGGCCATCTGCCCGACTTCTGCGTGGTCGTGCCCATTTTCTCCGACGGCCGCCTGATCGGCTTCTCGCAGCTGTTCGGTCACTGCAACGATGTCGGCGGCAAGGTGTCGGGCAGCTGGGCGCTGACCGCGACTACGGTGTTCGAAGAGGGCATTCAGGTGCCGCCGATCAAGCTGTACGCGCGCGGCGTGCGCAACGAGGATGTGTGGAAGGTGATCCTGCGCAACAGCCGCTATCCGGACGATCTGCGCGGCGACATCGACGCGTTCGTCGGCGCGACGCGCATCATCCAGCGTCGCGTCGAGGATCTGTGCCGGCGTTACGGCACCGACGTCGTCGAGGCAGGCTTCTATCGCATCATGGATCGCTGTGAGGAAATCGTCCGTGAAGAGGCCTTGCCGCATTTCCCGGACGGCGAGTACATCGGCGAGGATTTCCTCGAGACCGACGGCATCGATTTGGATCGACCCGTGAAGCTGATGCTCACGGTGCGCAAGGATCCCGAAAAGATCATCGTCGACTTCACCGGCACCGATCCCCAGGTGCCCGGGCCCGTGAACTGGGTGATGGACGGTCGGCATTACTCGAAATGGCTCGGCGGCTTCGTCAAGGCCCAGGTCCCGGGGATGATCGTCAACGAAGGCATGACGCGCGTGTTCAAGGCCTATCTGCCGCCGCGCACGGTGCTGTCGGCGGAGTATCCCGCGGCCGGTGCCGACCGCATGGACTGCATGCTGCGCATGCTGGGCGCGTACATGGCGGCGATGGCCAAGGCGACCGATGGGCAGATGGTCGGCGACTCGCAGTGCATCCAGCTCTACGGTTTCTATGGCAAGGACAAGGACGGCAAGGATTTTCTGTATCGCGAAATCTTCGGCGCCGGATCCGGTGCACGTCCATTCGCCGACGGCACCGACACGGTCGACCTCGTGCCGGATTCGAAGAATCTCCCGAGCGAGTTCATCGAACAGCGGTTTCCCGTCATCGTCCATCGCGTCGGCATGTTCCCGGATTCAGGTGGGCCGGGCGCATTCCGCGGCGGGCTCGGCTACCTCAAGGATGTCGAAATCCTCGTCGACGGACACTTCCTGACGGTGTCGTATCGCACGATCTTCTCGTGCTTCGGCGTCAACGGCGGCATGGCGGGCCGCTCCGGCGGTGCGCTGATCAATCCCGGCACGCCGCACGAGCAGCAGATCTTCTACAAGCGCGAAGCCATTCCGGTGAAAGCGGGAGACATCGTCCGCATCCTGACCCCGGGTGGCGGCGGCTGGGGCGACCCGCTGGCGCGGATCCCGGAGATGGTGCGTCTCGACGTGCAGCGTGGCCTCGTCTCGCCGGACAGCGCGCGCGAGGACTATGGCGTCGTGCTGAACGAGGTCGCCGATCCCGGCCGTCGCTACGAGGTCGATGACGCCGCGACCACGGCGCTGCGCGCCGGCGTGAAAGCCACGCGCGCGCCCCTGAAGATGATCAATCGCGGTCCTCATGCCGAGAAACTGATACGCGAAGGCCGGATCACGGTCAGCGATTTCGACTATCCCGCGAAGTTCGACGAAGCGGCGTATCTCGCTGCGGCGGCCGCGCTGTGAAGGGAGTGTCGACCGGCGCGCAGCCGATCGCTGACGCCGTGCACGCGACCGACCGGCTGGCCGATGCGGCGCGGTCCCTGTCTGATCTGCGCGGTGCCCGCACGACGGGCGCACCAGGGAGCACTGAATGGAACAGTTGATGCGATTGAGTGCGGTCGAGCAGGCCCGGCTCATCAGGACCGGCGAGGTGTCTGCCGCCGAAATGCTCGAAGCTTCGATCAGCGCCATCGAGCGACTCAATCCGCGGATCAATGCCGTGGTGCTGCCGCTGTTCGCGCGCGCGAAGGAGACCCTCAAGACGCTCGACTCCAACGCGCCGTTCGCCGGCGTGCCGCTGTTGCTGAAGGATTTCCTCGCCGAGTATGCGGGCACCCGCCTGACCGACGGCTCGCGTTTCCTGCTCGATTACGTCTCGACGCACGACAGCGAACTCGTGGCCCGCTATCGCCGCGCAGGCTTCGTCATCGTCGGCAAGACCAACACGCCCGAGTTCGCCTCGAAGCCGACGACCGAACCGGAACTGTTCGGCAAGACGGGCAACCCGTGGAATCCCGCGTATTCGGCCGGCGGATCGTCGGGCGGCTCGGCCGCCGCAGTCGCGGCCGGCATGGCGGCAGTCGCGCACGCCAACGACGGCGGGGGATCGATCCGCTGTCCGGCCTCGTGGTGCGGCGTGGTCGGCCTCAAGCCGACCCGTGGTCGCAATCCGCTCGGCCCCGCGTATGGCGACATGGGCGCGGGCCTCATCTGCGAACACGTGGTGACCCATACGGTGCTCGACAGCGCGGCGATTCTCGACTGCACGGCCGGCGCCGATGTCGGCGCGCCGTACGCGCCCGCGCCGCACCCGCGGCCCTTCGCGGCCGAGGTCGGCGTCGATCCGGGTCGGCTGCGGATAGCCTTCAGCACCGAGCCGCTCGCCAGCGCCCCCGTGCACGACGAGTGCCGGCGGGCGGCGATCGCGGCGGCGCGGCGCTGCGAGGCCCTGGGCCATCACGTCGAGGAGGCATCGCCGCAGGTGTCGGGCGAGCATTTCACCGAGATCTTCACGACGCTCTGGCTCGGCATGGTCGCCTGGGCCATTCGCGACTGGGGACGGCGCACGGGACGCGAGCCGACCGCCCGCGACTTCGAGGCCCACACCTGGAAAATGTTCGCGCTGGATGCGACGCGCCGGCCGTCCGATCTCTTTCTCGCCATCCAGGACATGCAGCGCATGGCACGTGATATCGCGCCGTTCTTCGATCGCCACGATGTCTGGCTGACCCCGACGACGACGCAGCCGCCACAGCCCAACGGCTGGTTCGACTTCGATCCGGCGCATCCGAAGCAGGCCACGCAGCGCATCGGTGACGTGCCGAAGTTCACCGCGATCGCGAACATGACGGGCCAGCCGGCGATCAGCCTGCCGCTGCACTGGACGCCGGAGGGTCTGCCCGTCGGCGTTCAGCTGGTCGGTCGCTACGGGGACGAAGCGACGATTCTGCGCCTCGCCGCGCAGCTGGAGACCGATGCGCCATGGCGCGGCCGTGTCCCGCCGGTGGCCTGAGCATCGATCGGACAGGCACAATTCACGCACGGACCACGACGAACCCTCGTGCTGTGCCCCCGAATCGTCCACCGTTGCACCGGAGAAACGCATGAACGCAGATGCCGCCGATCTCGTCACCCGATTCTGTCGCTCGCTGCTGGATGCCGACATGGCGAAGACCTGCAGCTTCCTGACGCCGGATGTCGTTTACCACAACATGCCGTGGGCGCCGGTGACGGGCCACGCAGCGGTTCGCCAGGTGCTAGACCCGCTGGTGCACGGCCCGGGCTGCGCGCTGAGAGTCATGGACATCGAGCACACCGTCGCCGACGGCAACGTGGTGATGAACGCCCGCGTCGAGACCTGGGAGCGCAAGGGCGTGCGCGCGGTACTGCCCGTGGCGGGCCTGTTCATCGTGCGTGACGGCCTGATCGCGCGCTGGGTCGACTACTGGGATCTCGCGACCATCGCGCCGTTGCTGGCCACGCTCACCGACTGACGCGCGGGAGCCAGGCGGCCACCGGCACGGGCTTGCGACGCGGCGCTTCGCGCGCTGTCACCAATCGATAGCAGAATGACACCGGGGGACTACGCTTCGGGCCCGTCGCCGTCTTTCGGGTGCGCCGCCGCAATCCCTATACTGGCCCGCATCCGACATCGCGCGTCGCGGCCTGCTTCCTTGACGGCTGCTGCAAGACGCGCGTGACCTCACCCCGCCCGGCATGCCAGGAGCCCGTCCATGAACAAACCCCAGCAATTCGTCAGGAACGGCAAGTTTCAATTGCCGAGCGCCGCGGAGCTCGGTTTCGATCCGCTGGAAATGCGCCGCAAGTACGACTTCGAGCGCGATCGTCGCCTGCGTCCCGACGCGACCGCACAGTATCAGGACATCGACGGCGATCTGCATCGCTACAACGACGATCCTCACGTCACCGAGCAGATCGAGCGCGCGGCGGTTCAGGAAACGGTCGAGGTTGCGATCCTTGGTGGCGGCTTTGGCGGCATGCTGATTGCCGCGCGCCTCGAAGAAGCCGGGATTCACGACTTTCGCATCATCGAGCGTGCCGGTGACTTCGGCGGTACGTGGTACTGGAACCGCTACCCGGGCGCGCAGTGCGACGTCGAGTCCTACATCTACCTGCCGCTGCTCGACGAGACCGGCTACATGCCGTCGCTGAAATACTCGTTCCAGCCGGAAATCCATGCTCACGCGCAGCGCATCGGCCATCATTTCAATCTGTACCCGCGCTCCTACTTCCAGACCCAGGTCCGCGACATGCGCTGGGACGACGCGCAGGCCCGCTGGATCGTGACCACCGATCGCGGTGACGTGATCCAGGCGCGGCATGTCGTGATCTCGAGCGGCTCGCTGAACCGGCCGAAGCTGCCGGGCATTCCCGGCATCCGCGATTTCAAGGGCCATACCTTTCACACCAGCCGCTGGGACTACGACTACACGGGCGGGTCCCCGGCCGGCAAGCTCGACAGGCTCGCCAACAAGCGCGTCGGCATCATCGGCACCGGCGCCACTGCGATCCAGGCGATCCCGCATCTGGGCGCGGCTGCGGGCCATCTGTATGTCTTTCAGCGCACGCCGTCGTCGGTCGACGAACGGCGCAACCGTCCGACCGATCCGGCGTGGTACAAGTCACTGACGCCGGGCTGGCAGCAGGACCGCAACGACAACTTCACCAAACTGCTCGTTGGCGTGCAGGTCGACGAAGATCTCGTCAACGATGGCTGGACCGAGCTCTTCAAGTCGCTCGGCGAACTGCTGGACGGGACCGGCGCGACGAACCTGACGGACGAAGAACTCAAGCAGCTCGGTGAGATACTCGACTACCAGCACGACAATCGCGTGCGCGCGCGCTGCGACGACATCGTCAAGGATCCGAAGACCGCCGAAGCGCTCAAGCACTGGTACCGTCCATGGTGCAAGCGGCCGTGTTTCAACGACGAATACCTGCCGACCTTCAACCGCCCGAACGTCACGCTGGTTGACACCGGTGGCAAGGGCGTCGATCGACTGACGGCGAAGGGCGTGGTCGTCGATGGCGTCGAATACGAGCTCGACTGCCTGATCTTCGCGACGGGCTTCGAGGTCAGCCGCGCAACCTACACGCACCAGGCAGAGCTCGAGATCGTCGGCCGCGATGGCGTCAAGCTCGGTGACTACTGGGCCAACGGCATGCGGACCTATCACGGCCTGATGAGCCACGGCTTTCCGAATCTCCACCACATGGGCTTCACGCAGACGGGTTACACGCCGAACTTCACCTACCAGCTCGACAAGCAGGCACAGCATCTCGCCGCAGTGTTCACCGACACCCGGAATCGCGGCTACACGGTGCTGGAACCGACGCTGGAAGCGGAAGAGACGTATCTGAGGCTGGTCACGGCGCCGAACGCGATGACCGACTATCTCGCGAACTGCACGCCCGGCTACTACAACGCCGAAGGCACCGCCAAGAGCAACAACGACGGCTTTCTGCAGGGGCACTATCCCGAAGGAGGCCTCGCGTTCTACGAGATGCTCGCCAGATGGCGCGAGGCCGGCGATTACGCGGGATTGAGGGTGCGCTGAGCGCCGGGACGCGGCCTCGCGCCGCTGTCCTTCCATTCGGCATGCAGCATCGGCGCCCACGGGCGCCGATGTCGTGTGGGGCCGTCAGCAACCGCCGACGGGTTTTCCGATCCTCACGCCGCCGCCGCCATCTTGCTGCGACCGAAGCGCAGCAGACGTCCCGAGCAGGTATTCGTTTCCTGATCGTTTTCGATCGTGACCTGGCCGTTCACGAGCACGTAGCGGTAGCCCTTCGCGCGCTGGATGCGGCGCCACTCGCCGCCCGGCAGATCGTGCACGATTTCCGCGGGCAGCACTTCGAGCCCCTCGTAGTCGTAGACGATGATGTCGGCCGGCGCGCCGCGCCGGAGCACACCGCGATCCTCGAAGCCGGCCACCATCGCCGGCAGTGCGCTCAGCCGCCAGTGCGCCTCCTCGAGGCTCATCATGCCGTGCTCACGCACTCCCTTGATGATGGTTTCGGTCGGGTAACGGCCGGCGGTCAGGAATTTCGTGTGCGCGCCGCCATCGGACACGCCGAACAGCACGTAGGGGTTGTCGACGATTTCCTTCATGTAGCCGGGCCAGGTATTGGTGCCGGCGGCGAAGAACTCGGTCTTGAGCCTGTCGTGCACGGCGATGTCGAGCATCGCGTCGACCGGGTGCTTGCCGAGCTTCTCGGCGATCGCGCCGATCATCATGTCGCGGTACTGCTCGGTTTCGGGCGATGCCGGTCCGGTGACGACGAGCTGTGGAATGCCGGCGGTCACGAGCATCGGCATCTGCGATTTCAGGGCGATGCGGCGCGCCGGATCGGCGAGCTTGGCGAGCTTCTCCTCGACGGTGCCGAGTGTGGCCTCGCGCCACGCCGGCCGTTCGTCCCACAGGTTCCAGTCTTCGAACGTGAAACCGTAACCGGCGTCGGTCGTCAGGCCCTGGCCGTAAACACGGATGCCGCGCGCGTGGCAACTGTTCAGCCACTTGAGGCCGTCGCGATGGATTTCGGGCTTGTGGTCGTACACCTGGATCACGTTCCACAGCATCGGCCGACCGCTCAGCTCCGACAGCTTCTCCATGTGAGCCGCTCGAAATGGTCATCTGCATGAAGCCCTCGTTGCGGCGGCCGAGCACGGCAGCGAGGCGCTCACAGGTTTCATCGTGCATGATGTCGGTCACCATCGGTGTGCCGTCGTAATCGAGCTGCACGGCGGCGGGGCCCGTCGGCATCAGGCGCTGGGCGGACCAGCCGCAGCCGCCGGCGTCCAGCGATTCCTCGAACAGCCGGCAGATTTCCGCATGTTCGGCCTCGGTCGGCTTCCTGCCGGCCTTCGCCGCTTCCATGCCCATCACCCAGATCAGCAGGGGACCGATGGGCACATAGGGCAGCAGGTTGATGGCTTTCGGCGCGCGGTCGACGCTGTCGAGGAATTCGGGGAAGGTGATCCAGTCCCACGGCATGCCGGCCTTCATCGAGGCATAGGGAATCGCTTCGACGCGCGTCATCGACAACATCGCCCGTTCGCGCTCTTCGGGCCGCACTGGCGCGAAGCCGAACCCGCAGTTGCCGATCGCCGCCGACGTGATGCCGTGCCAGCCGGACAGCGTGCAATAGGGGTCCCAGAACAGCTGTGCATCGTAGTGCGTGTGGAGGTCGACGAAGCCTGGCGCGACGACGCAACCGCCGGCGTCGATTTCCTGTCTGCCGGCGCCGGCTGGCAGTCGGCCGATATCGGCGATGACGCCGTGCCGGATGCCGATGTCGGCACGATAGCGCGGCACGCGTGTGCCATCGACGACCATCCCGTTGCGGATCACGAGATCGAATGCTGCCATCGGAGCTCCCCTGTTCGGCGCGACGCGCGCGCTTCGTGTTTTTGAAGTCGAGGCCGGAATTTATCATCGGCACTCGACAGCGCCTATCGGCGTGCACGGCGCCGATCTCCTTCATCTGCGGGCGACAGGCTGAGCGTGGCGGGATGTTGCAGCGCAATTCGGCCGGCGCGGGCGCTGGCCGTGACCGGCGTCAAGTGCCGGGCGTGGCACGCGTCTAGAATCGCGCCGGAGTCCAGTCCGGCCAGATCCCATGACCAGCATCCGCATTCAGCATTACTCGGACATCCTGTGCGTGTGGGCCTACGTGTCACAGGCACGTCTGACCGAACTCGAGGACGCCTTTCCGGACGAGGTCGTCATCGATTACCACTGGTTTCACGTCTTCGGCGATGTGCGCGCGAAAATCTTCTCGAACTGGCGCGAGAAGGGGGGCGCCGCGGGCTATGGCGGGCACGTGCGCGACGTCGTCGCCCGCTTCGGTCATGTGCCCGTGCACGAGGGCATCTGGGCGCAGCAGACGCCGACGTCGTCGATGCCTGCGCACCTGCTGCTGTGTGCGGTCCGCCTGCTCGACGACACCGACGGCAACGCACGCGTGGCCGATGTCGCGAGTGCCGTGCGCACGGCGTTCTTTCGCGATCTGATCGACGTGTCGAACTGGGCGGAGCTAATCGCGATTGCCGAACAGACCGGTCTGCCCGCGCGCCGGCTCCAGGCGTCGGTCGACAGCGGCGCCGCCCACGCCGCGCTCGCCGCCGATCTCGATCTCGCGCGGGACAACAACGTTCGCGCCAGTCCTACGCTGATGTTCAACGAAGGACGACAACGCCTCACCGGCAATGTCGGCTACCGTGTGATCGAAGCCAACGTGCGGGAGTTGCTGCAGACGCCTGCCGGGGGCCAGTCCTGGTGTTGAAGGCGCAAGATCCGAACTGACGGCCGGCATTCGGAATCGCCGCCGGACTACTTTTCAGAAGTTCGGACAAGTCGCAATAAATTGATCGGTACGACGGAAAAACGGCAGTAACGCCGTCGCCTGTTGCCGTAATCTCCCGGGGCTGTGAATAAAGCCCCTACTACACAAGGTTTGTCACCGGCCGCGACCAGCGGCCCGAAGCCGCTCGACCCGCCTTCCGCCCACTGGGAACCGTCTTTTCGCGAGTCGTGGCGGGCCGATCTCGGGGCCTCGATAGTCGTCTTCCTGGTCGCGCTGCCGCTGTGTCTCGGGGTCGCGCTGGCGTCCGGCGCCCCGCTGTTCTCCGGCATCGTCACCGGCATCATCGGGGGCATCGTCGTCGGCATGGCGTCGGGATCGCACCTGATGGTCAGCGGCCCTGCCGCGGGCCTGACCGCGATCGTCCTCAGCGCCATCACCTCGCTGGGTTCGTTTTCGGCGTTTCTGACCGCGGTCTTCCTGTCCGGCCTGATGCAAATCGGGCTCGGCCTCATGCGCGCCGGCGTCATCGGCTATTACTTTCCGAACGCGGTCATCCGCGGCATGCTCGCCGGCATCGGTCTCATCATCATCCTCAAGCAGTTGCCCCATGCGGTCGGTTACGACGCCGATTTCGAAGGCGACGAATCCTTCCTGCAGCCGAACAGCGAAAATACCTTTACGGCGCTGCTGAGCGCGCTCGGCGACATGCACACGGGCGCGATCCTGCTGAGCCTGCTCGCGCTCGGCATGCTGGTGCTGTGGGAACAGCCGTTCATGAAGCGCTTCAAGCTGATCCCTGCGGCACTGCTCGCCGTGGTGGGCGGCGTGGTGCTGAACGGCATTTTCACCGCCAGCGGTTCGCCACTGGCGGTGACGGGCGACCACCTGGTGAATCTGCCGATCATCGCTTCGATGGCAGACTTGCGCAGTGCGCTGAGCTTTCCGGACTGGCGCGGGCTGACCAGCAGCGGCGTGTGGGGCATCGCCCTGACGCTGGCGCTGGTGGCCTCGCTCGAAACGCTGCTGAGTCTCGAGGCGACCGACCGCATGGATCCGCTGAAACGCGAAGCGCCGACGAACCGTGAACTGGTGGCGCAGGGCCTCGGCAACAGCCTGTGCGGCCTCGTCGGCGGCCTGCCGATGACGGGCGTCATCGTGCGCAGTTCGGCGAATGTGTTCGCCGGCGCAAGGACCAAGGCGTCCGCGATCATGCACGGCTTCCTGCTGTTGATTGCGGTCCTCGCCATTCCTGCACTGCTCAACCGGATCCCGCTCGCGATCCTGGCCGCCATCCTGATTCATACCGGCTGGAAGCTCGCCCACCCGCGTCAGCTCAAGTACTTCCTGAGCAAGGGTTATCACCAGTGGGTGCCGTTCATCGTGACCATCGCCGCGATTCTGCTGAGCGATCTGCTGAAGGGGATCGCGGTCGGTCTCGCGATCAGCATGGTCTTCATCCTGCTCGAGCATCTGCGCGTGGAAAGCTGCAAGGTGATTGAGGTCGACGGCAACCGGACCCGCCTGCAACTGAACGAGCACCTGACATTTCTGGCCAAGGCCAACCTGACTGCACGTCTGCAGGCCTTTCCTGCCGGTTCAATCGTCGAGATCGATGGCAGCACCGTGCAGCGGATCGATCATGACGTAGCCGAAGTGTTACGGGAGTTCCTGCAATCGGCGCCGGAACGGCACCTCGACGTGCGCCTGACAGGCCTCGAGAAGTTCGTCAACGGTTCCAGCCTCGCGCACTGATGGGACATCGGCAGGCGGACGGGTCGGAGGACCCGCTGGCGGCAGCACTGGCAGCGGCCAGCCGGATCCTGCCCGACCAGGGCCCGCTCGGCGTCTTCATCCACCACAACACGCTGCATGCGTTTCAGCACCTGCCGTTTCATGCGGCAGTCCAGCGCGGGGCCGAGCTGCTCGGCGCGCGTCCCTACCTCGAACTCGATGCCTATCGCGCCGCCTATGCCGTCGGCCGTATCGAAGCGGTTGACGTGGCGCATGCGCTCAGCCAGTTGCCTGACGATGACACTGCGACGCCGGTGGCGCTGGGGCTGTCGCTTCGCGCGTTTCGCGAACTGTTGATGCTGCACGATCCGGTCGCCGTCGATGCGGCCGGGCTCGCGTTCAATCGTCGCCGGGGGCCGCCGGACGCACGCGACGATGCCCGCCATCGCGCCTGCCGCGACGCCGTGGCGCGCTGCCCGTCACCGTCCGACGGGCGTCCGCGAGTCCTGCCGCGGCATCGCGATGTCCTGCTCGCACTCGGCGGCGGCGACACCGACCTCAGCGTGATGCGAGAACTCGTGCGCCTCGCCGCCGCGTTTCTCGACCAGGGTCAGATGCTGGCGCCCATGCCGGGGCGTGACGGTGGCTTTCTGGCCGCGGTCGCCGCTCTTTATGCCGACGGCACCTCGGCGCCGCGCGGCGCGCCGGGTGTCGACCGGGACTTTACGCGCGTCCATACGCAGCGCCAGGACGCGCGTGCCGTGATCGCGGAACGCCTCGCCCTGCTCGGCGTGGCGCAGGCCGAGCACGAAGCGTATCTCGTGGCCAGCGCGGTGGCGCTCGCCGGGTGGGCCGGCATGTTTGCCCGGCTTGAGGCACACCCCGAGGAAAGCCACGGTGTGCCGGTCAGCCTTGCCGACTACATGGCGGTCAGGCTGATCCTCGAGCATCGTGCGATCGCCCATGAGGCAGCCGTGCTCGAGGTGCCCCTCGAATTGCCTGCGCTGCGTGCAGCGGCGCCCGTGGTCAACGCGCATGCGGTTGACGACGACGCCGAGAGGCTCACCGCGCTGGCGCGCGCGGCGGGGCTCGATGCGGCGGCGGTCGACGCCCTCGACACGGCGGCGATAAGTGCGGTGTGGCAGCAGTGCGCGGCGTTTCCCGCCCTCGCGCGGCGCGCGGTGTGGCTCGAAGCCTACGAAGGCTGGTACCGCCGGCAGATCCTCGATGCGATGGTCGCGCGCCGCGCGGCCGGCCTGATCGAGCCACCCGACCGTCCGGCCGCGCAGTTCCTGTTCTGTATCGACGAACGCGAAGAGTCGATGCGCCGCGCCATCGAAGAGCAGGGGTTGCAGTTCGAAACGCTCGGCGGCGCCGGCTTCTTCGGCGTCGCCATCGATTACCAGGGGCTGTACGACACGGCCCCGTCCGCCCATTGCCCGGTGGTGGTCACGCCCGAGCACGAGATCTACGAAGCGCCGCTGCCGACCGAGCACGCCCGGGATCGCCTGCGGCGGCGGCTGCGCGACGGGTGGAACAGCGTGCATCGTGGCGCCCATTGCGGCTCGCGCACGCTGGCCGGCGGCGCCGGCCTGTCGTTGCTGCTGGGACCACTCGCCGCGATCGCGGCGATCGTCCGGGTCGTGATGCCGCGGGCGTCGCTGTCGCTGCACGCACGCCTGCGCGATGTCCTGTTTCCACGTCCGCGCACGCGTCTGTCGGCGCTGCGCACAGCGACCGCCGACACCAGGACCGAGCGCGGCAAACTGCCGGGCTTCTCGCTCGACGAGGCGGCCGACCGCGTAGCGGCGGTGTTGCGCTCGACGGGCCTTGCCGGACATCTGGCGCCGATCGTCATTCTGCTCGGCCATGGCTCGACCAGTCTGAACAATCCGCACGAGTCTGCGCACGACTGCGGTGCCTGTGGCGGCCGACGCGGCGGCGCGAATGCGCGATTGTTCGCCGACATCGCCAATCGTCCCGACGTGCGTGAAGCGGTGCGCGCACGCGGCGTCGAGATTCCTGCTGACACCTGGTTCATCGGCGGCCTGCACGATACCGCCGACGATGGCGTGCATTACTACGATCTCGAGGCGCTGCCGACGACGCTCTACGGGGCGTTCGAAGTCGCCGACCAGGTCCTGCAGACCGCGCGACAGCTCAGTGCGCAGGAACGCTGCCGGCGCTTTCATCATGCGGCCCTGGGCCTGTCGCCGGCGTCAGCACTGCGGCATGTCGAGGCGCGTGCAGCGCATTTCGGGCAGCCGCGGCCGGAATACGGCCACTGCACCAATGCGATCGCGGTCGTGGGCCGACGCCAGCTGACGCGCGGCCTGCATCTCGACCGGCGGCCCTTCCTGATCAGTTACGACCCGTCCCTCGATCCCGATGGCGGCATCATCGAACGCGTGCTCGCGGCAGTCGGCCCGGTCGGCGCCGGCATCAATCTCGAGTATTACTTTTCAGCGGTGGACAACGAACGTTACGGTTGCGGCACCAAGCTCCCGCACAACGTCACCGGCCTGATCGGCATCATGAACGGGCACCTGAGCGATCTGCGCACCGGTCTGCCGCTGCAAATGGTCGAACTGCACGAGCCGATGCGGCTGCTGTTGATCGTCGAAGCCACGCCCGCGCGACTGCTGGAGGTCGCTGGACGTCAGGCCGAAGTCCGCGAACTCGTCGTCAACGAATGGGTGCAGCTGGTGTCGGTCGATCCCGCTTCCGGCGCGATGCAGGTCTTCGAGCGCGGTCGTTTCGTGCCCTACGTGCCGGGCCGCAGCTTCTTTCCGCGCGTCGCGTATTCGCAGGCGTGGCACGGCACGTCGCGTGAACATCTGACACCGGCGCTGATCGAGGCGCCGGTCGACATGCCGCCGTCGGCGGTCCGGGCGGCGCGCGCAGCACATGGCTGACGCGATTCATGTCGCCCTGGCGGTGGTCGTGCTGGCGCCACTGGTGGCCTCGGTCGCGGCGGGCAGCCGGCTGCTGCTTGGCGACACCTGGCCGGCCGAGCGCGGCGTGGCGACGCTGCTGCTGCTGGGCCTGGTCAGCTCACTCGCAGCGAGCTTTTTCATCGCCGCGGCCCACGGTGGCGTCTGGCAGCCTGCCGTGCGCGGCGAAGTCGATTTCGGCAGCTGGATAGCCATCGGCACCTATGAAATACCGGCCGTGTTCTTCATCGACAACGTGGCCGTGGTGTTCTCGTTGCTGGGGGCGGTGCTGACTGCGCTGGTCGCCCGGTTTTCCGAGACCTACCTGCACAAGGATCCCGGTTTCTTCCGCTTCTACGTCCTGCTCGGCCTGTTTGCGGCCGGTACCCAGTTGCTGGCATTCGCCGGCGCGCTGGATTTGTTCTTCGCGGGCTGGGAGGCCATCGGCATCGCCTCGACGCTGTTCATCGGCTTCTTCCACGAGCGTGCCGAGCCGGTGCGCTCGGCGGTGCGCGCCTTCGTGACGTATCGCATGTGCGACGTCGGCTTTCTGATTGCGATCGTGCTCGCGCACGAACTGCTCGGATCGACGCGATTGTCCGACCTCGGCCGTGCCGACGAACTGCCCGGCATCGCCGTGACCCTGCTGGGCCTGTTGTTGCTGCTGGCCGCGTTCGGAAAGTCGGCGCAACTGCCGTTCTCGGGCTGGCTGGTGCGCGCGATGGAGGGGCCGACCCCGTCGAGCGCGCTGTTCTACGGGGGCGTGTCGATCCACGCGGGGCTCTACCTGCTGTTGCGGACCTCGCCGGTGCTCGACGCAGCACCGCTGGCGGCTGCCTTCGGTGCCGCTGTCGGACTTGCGACGGCCGCATACGCGTCGGCCGTGGTGCGCACGCAGGCTGACGCGAAAGGCGGTCTGGCGCAGGCCACGCTGGCGCAGACCGGGCTCATCCTCGCCGAGATTTGTCTCGGTCTGACGACCCTGGCGCTGGTGCACCTGGTGTCCCACGCGTTGCTGCGGGTATGGCAGTACCTGCGCGCACCGAACATGCTGCACGACGCCCATCATCACGCGCATCACGCAGGGCACGCGGTCGAGCCGCCGGTGCAGGCCGGTGCGCGCGCCTCGCGGCGTCTGTACCTCGGCCAGCTCCATCGCTTCCGGCTCGACGATCGCCTCGACGCCGCGGTCGCGCCGGTGATCGGGCTCGCCCGCTTTCTGCAGCGCCTCGACGAGCGATACCTGGCCCGCACGCTCGGCCGCGATGCGCAGGCCACTGGCGATGAACACGACGGTCCGCCCGCATGAGCGCAAGGCTGGACAGTCTGCCGATGCTGGTATTCCTGGCCGTGCTGGTGGCGACGCTGGTCATCGTGCCCGACTTCGTCGAGCGTCAGCGCCCGCGTGGCACGACGCTGCTCAACGCCGTGCTGC
Source organism: Gammaproteobacteria bacterium Ga0077536 (assembly GCA_001464935.1). Classification (GTDB taxonomy): domain Bacteria; phylum Pseudomonadota; class Gammaproteobacteria. Next base: position 185,243 of record LNEL01000060.1, on the reverse strand, counting down.
CGGCGCTGGCCGTGCTCAGCCCGTCGCCCGTGCTCGCCTATGTCCTGGTGGCGCTGGGCTGCGCAGCGATGGCCGCGCAGATCCGACACACCGCGCGTGTCGGCGCCGGCATGCTGATGCTCGCCGCCGGCGTGACGCTGCTGTGTGCCGCGGTCATTGCGGGCGTCGGCGCCACTGACAGCGCTCTACTGTTGTCATTGGCCGCACTGGCGTTGCGCACCGGCGTTGTCGGACTGCATGCGGGCGTGTCGTCGTTGTGTCGGGCCGCACCCGTCGTGCAGGCGCAGCAGTTTTCGAGCCTGCTGGCGTTTGCCGTCATTCATCTGCGCTTCGTCGATCACGTGCCGGCGGCAGCCGCGGTGGCCGTCCCCGTCGTCCTGGCAGGTGCCGCCACGGCCCTGGTGTTCGCGCTGCTGTCACTGGTACAGCGCGATCTCGCTGGCCTGCTGCGGGCTTCCCTGCTGATGCACGGTGGCATGATGTTCGCCGCGATCGGGGCGGCGGGCCGCGGGCATCACATTGCCGCGTTGTTCGTTGCGTTGACGATGACGCTGGCGCTCGCCGGTCTGAGCCTGACCGTGCTGGCGCTCGAAGCACGCGTGGGCAAAGTGGGCCTGCAACAGTCGTGCGGACGGGCGCGGGCGTTTCCCAGGCTCGCCGCGGCGTTCGGCTTCTTCGGCGCCGCCGGTGTCGGCATGCCCGGTACCGCCGGGTTCATTGCCGATGATCTGATCCTGCATGCACTGTGGTCCGAAAGCGTGGTTGCCACGATCGCCGTGACGGTGTCGAGTGCGCTGCTGGCCGTGGCGACCCTGCGCGCGATCACGCGCGCTTTCATGGGGCCGGTGGTCACCTCGGTCGCTCCCGATCTGACGCCCGTCGAGCGCGGCGTGGCACTGCTGCTGATCCTGTTGCTGCTCGGTATCGGTCTGTTGCCGCAACTGGTCGTGGCGGCCTCGGCCGGCCTGTTCGCTGTCGGCTGAGCGCCGGGTCTTTTCCGGCGCCGGTCAGTGGACGTCGGACAGGTGGCCCGCAGGACGCGGCCGGGCGCGGGCCACAGCGCGAGGCAGTTCACGGTTCGTTCGGGTTGAACCGGTACACTAAGGCGGCATTCAATCGCGGGAGTCTGTGATGAACAGAGCAAGTTTTCCGGTCGCACTCGTGACGAGCATGCTGTTGACGGGCGCGATGCCCCTGCAGGCGGGGCAGGCCGCGGCGAACGCCGGCGCGCAACGCGCGGCGAATGGCGCCACCGATGCGGTGACCTCGCCGGTCAGGCTCGCGGAGGGCATTTCGCAGGACACCGCGGCGCTCGGCCCGGTGGGCGTCGTGACGGGCACCGTCAAGGGCGGCGCCCGTGCCGCGGGTCAACTGGTGACGGGCGCGGCGAATGTCGGCGTTGGCATCGTCGAGGTGCTCGTGTCGCCGTTCTCGCGCCGGTAACCGGCCACTCGTTTCCCAGGCCCCGGTGGCGTGCGACGCCACCGGGGCCTGACAGCGCTCAGCCGGCGCGACTGCGCAGCACGCGGCCCGGGCGGGCGCCGGTGGTCTGGCCGTATTCCTGCACGACTTCACCTCGTACGAAGGTCGCGACATAGCCTTCGACCTGCTGTGTCAGCCGCGGCATGTCGGCGGGCAGGTCGTAGCTCATGCGCGGCACGCGGGCGACGAGCCGATCGAGATCGATCAGGTTCAGATCCGCGCGCATGCCGGGCGCGATCAGCCCGCGATCGCTGAAGCCGTAGAGCGCGGCGTTGTTGCGCGTGAGCTTGCGGACCACCGTCTCCAGCGGGATGTGATACGGCGAACCCGGTTCGGCATCGCGCGCCCAGCGCGTCAGCATGTAGGTGTGCACGCCGGCGTCGGCGATGAAACGCACATGTGCGCCTGCGTCGCTCAGACCGAGCACACCGAGCGGATGTTTCAACATCGTATTCAGCGCGTCCGGCGTGCCTTCGGCGTAGTTCACGCCGAAGTGCGTCAGCATCGCGCGGCCGCCATCGCCGAGCAGCGCGTCATAGGCCACCGCCCACGGGCTCTCGCCGCGCTGCTGCGCCAGCCATGCGATGCTGCGTTCTTTCGGGGGCGTGTAGTCGATGGGATCGCCGGCGACATAGGTGTGATCCCACAGGGTCGGATTCTTGTAGATCAGCGAAAAGCCGGTGTCGTTCGGATCTTCCTCGGCGAGCAGTTGCGCGCGCACGGCCGGATCGCGCATGCGGCGGTAACGCTCCTCGAACGGCAGATCCTGCAGCGCGCGGTAGCTCGGCATGAAGCGCCACGGATGTTCGCCCTCGAAGCTGAAGAGAATCGAAATCGGCCGCCCGCTGACCTGCGGGATCAGATGCTGGCCGGCACGCGCCGCCTCTTCGCAATGCGCGAGCTGCCGCTTCCACTGCGAGGGCTCGGTGTTGTGCTGCAGGAGCAGGAACATCACCGGGCTGCCGGACGCCCCTGCAATCTTGCGCATCATCTGCATGTCGCGTTCGAGGCCCTCGACGTCTTCGCCGATGATGCCCGGGTTGACCATTTCGACGAGCCCACGGCCGCTTTCCTTGACCGCGCGCGCAATGCCAATCAGTTCCTGCTCGCTCGCATAAGTACCCGGCACCGGGCGGCCGTCGGCGGCGATGTGCACGGCCGTACGCGAGGTCGAGAAGCCGACGGCGCCGGCTTCCATCGCTTCGCGCGTGAGCTGGGCCATGCGGCGAATGTCGATTTCCGTTGCCACTTCGTTGGCTGCGCCGCGTTCGCCCATCACGTACGCGCGCAACGCGCCGTGCGCGAGCTGCGCAGCGACATCGAAGGTGCGCGGTGTGTTGTCGAGCGAATCGAGATATTCGGGAAAGCTTTCCCAGTTCCACTGCATGCCCGCGCGCAGACTCGCGCCGGGAATGTCTTCGACACCTTCCATCAGGCCAATCAGCCAGTCGCGCTGGGCAGGATGCGCCGGCGCGAAGCCGACGCCGCAGTTACCCATCACGGCCGTGGTCACACCGTGGCGCAGCGAGTGGGCGAGTTCGGGGTCCCAGCTCGCCTGGCCGTCATAGTGGGTGTGGATGTCGACCCAGCCCGGCGTGAGCACGAGACCACCGGCATCGATGACGCGCGACGCGTGACCGAGATTGTCGCCGGTCGCCGCGATTACGCCGTCCTTGATCGCGACGTCCGCGATGCGGGGCGGAGCGCCCGAGCCGTCCACCACCTTCGCGCCACGAATCAGCGTATCGAATCCGGTCATGTTGTCTCCCTCAGGGCTGCACCGTGTCGGTGACGGGGAAAAGAGTACCGCTAAGGGCCACGCTGCGCATCGGGTGCGCCGTGATTTTCTGGCCCGACATCGCAGTGCCCGATTGATCCTCCCGACACTCGCGTTGTGTGCGCCGCAATACCGGGGCCTGGCCTCGATCGACCGTGCGCCCGATCAGCGCGCCGGGTGTCAGACTGTCGCGACTCGCGCATGGAGGTGTCGCCTCGGAGCAGCAGGTGCCCGCCAACGGTCATCGGCACGTGGTGGCTGTCCTCTTGTTGCATTGCAGAGCCAGCGGGGAGGGCGCCGCAGGCCGGATGGCTGCGATACACTCGCCGAACGCGCCAACAGCCTCAGGAGTCCCTCATGTCACAGCCCCCCGAAAGCGCGCATCGCCTGTTCGAAGAGCGTTTCAATGCCGGCGATCTCGACGGCATGCTCGCCCTCTATGAAGACGGTGCCACGTTCGTGCGCGGCGCGAACGACTACGTGCAGGGCAAGGCCGCGCTCGGCGAAGGCCTGCAGGCCTTTCTCGGCACCCGCGGAAAAATCAGGCTCGAAACACGCTATGCCGTGCAGCACGGCGATCTCGCGCTGCTGAGCAATCAGTGGACGCTGACGGGCACCGGCGACGACGGCCAGCCATTCACCTCGACCGGCCGCACGGTCGAAGTCGTGCGGCGCCAGCCCGACGGCCGCTGGCTGTATGTGATCGATCATCCGTGGGGCGCTGGCGAACTGCCTGCCTGACACCTCGCTCTCTTGCCCGACCGACAAAGGACTCACGATGCCTCTCGCCAGACTCGAACGGACCGTCAACGCCCCCCGCGACTACTGCTGGGCATGGCTCTCGGACTTCAACGCGCTGCAGTTCCTGCATCCGCCCGGCAACCTCACCGAGTTCAGCTGCGAAGGCAGCCACGTCGGTGCGCGACGTTTCGCGCGCTTCAAGCCCGAGCTGGGCGTCGACGGGCAAATCGTGGAGCGTCTGGACGTCGTGCACGCGCCAAGCGTGATCGTGTATTCAATCGTCGAGCAGTATCCGCTGCCGATGCGGGACTACGTCGCAGTCGTGACCATGGCCGACGCTGGCGCGAGCGGCACGCAGGTCACCTGGGAAGGTCATTACACCGAGCACGGCCTGCCGGCGGCGCAGATGGATGACATGCTGCGCGCGTTCTACACGCTGTTCCTCGACGGCATCGAGCAGGCGCATGCGCTGGGGCGCAAGCCGGGGCAGAGCCCTTATTGAATCGGGCTGCGCCCGGCCACGGAGAACACAGACCGTTTTTCCGCTCCGTGATCTCGATGTTCTCCGTGGCCGGCCGCAGCCCGCTCTCAATTGACACGGGGCCCCACGTCCCCTGTGCCTCCTGCAGCGTTGCCTTGCCGGCAGATGCTCAAGCGCCCAGGATCTCCTTCGCCTGCGCGCGCAGTTCGATCTTCCTGATCTTGCCGGAGGACGTCATCGGGTAGGCGTCGCAGAAGATCACGTGTTTCGGGATCTTGTAGCTCGCGATTTTGCCCTTCATGCGGTTCAGCAGCGTCTCGGCATCGATCGTCTGGCCGGCCTTCAGGATGACGAATGCCACCGGCACTTCGGCGAGGCGCGGATCGGGGTAGGCGACGACCGCGGCATCCTGCACTTCGTTCATCACGCGCAGGTAGGCTTCGACCTCGGCCGGCGACACGTTCTCGCCGCCCACTTTCAGCATGTCCTTGTAGCGGCCGAGAAACACGAAGTGGCCGTCGGCGCGGATGCGGGCCATGTCGCCGGTGTGCAGCCAGCCGTCGGGGTCGATCGTGTCGCGCGTCGCTTCGGGCTTGTCCCAGTAGCCTTTCATCACGGCATAACCGCGCACGAGCAGTTCGCCCGGTACGTCGACCGGCTGGTCGCGACCGGTTTCGGTGTCGACGACGCGGAACTCGTAGTCGTTCATCGGCACGCCGGACGCGTGCACGCGCTGTTCGCGCGTGTGCGACGGGTTCGACACCGCAACATAGGCCCAGACTTCGCTCATCCCGAAGCCGGACAGGGTGGGACAGAACACGTCCTGCACCTTGTCCGCAATCGGGATCGTGCTCTCGACGCCGGACGGCAGGGTGCCGAGGCGAACTTTCAGCGTGCGCGCCTTGCGTGCCTGCGCGTTCAGCAGATCCAGCCAGTGGGCTTCGAAGCCATGCAGGATCGTCGCGCCTTCCTGCTCGGCGAGATCGAGTGCGCGCTCGGCATCGAACACGTCCATCATCACGTGGCGGGCCCCGGTCAGCACGCACATCATCACGATTTCGCTGAACGCATAAATGTGGAACAGCGGCAGATAGTTCATGTGCACTTCATGCGGCGTATAGCCCATGATCTGGCCGCGCTCGTGGGTGTTGCGGATCGGCTGGTGGCTGTGCATCACGCCCTTCGGATGGCCCGTCGTGCCCGAGGTGTAGCAGAGCATCATCAGGCTTTCGGGATCGACGCCCTGCGCACGCGCGGCGAGCTCGGCATCGGTGACGGCCTCGCCGGCGGCGACAAAGCTGTCCCACGCCGTCGCGTGTGCGAGGCGGGTCGGTCCGCCGACGACAATCACGCGGCGCAGATCCGGATAGCCGTCGATGTCGAGACCGTCGGCGGTCTGCTCGACGCGCGGCATGCTCTCCATCAGCATGCCCTGGTAGTCGACGGGGCCCGACGTGTCCAGCGTGATCAGCGTGCGGCTGCGCGACTGCGTGACGGTGTAGGCGACGTCGTCGGTGCGATAGCGCGTATTCAGCGGCACGATGCAGCCGCCGACGCGTGCGATGCCGAACATCAGGAACAGCCATTCAGGCCGGTTCGTCATCCACAGCGCGACGTGTTCCTCCGGCTGCACGCCCGACGCCATCAGCGCCTTCGCGACGCGATTGGTCTCGGCGTTGAACGCGGCATACGTCCAGCGTCGGTCGCCGTAGCTGAACGCCTCACGCGCCGGCCAGCGCTGCGCCGCTTCCTCGAGGATTCCACCCAGCGTCCGCTTGCGATACCAGTCCATGTCCACTCCCTATTCAGCCGTACACGGCGTCACGGTGGCCTGGAGAAAGAGGGGTCGATGCGTGCCGCTCACCAGTATCGGTGCTGCTTACCCACCCGATCTTCCTCCGTGCTCTCCGTGTTCTCCGTGGCTAGATTCTTTTCATCATCGCCGGCGCAAGCGCCAGATTCATCGCCCGGATGGGGGCTTTTCAGGTCGAGCGCACCGGCTCGCGCATCGTCACGAACTCCTCGGCCGCGGTCGGGTGGATGCCGATGGTCGTGTCGAAGATCTGCTTGGTGGCGCCGGCACGCATCGCGACCGCGAAGCCCTGCGTGATCTCCCCGGCATCTTCCCCGCACAGATGCAGGCCCACGACGCGCTGGCTCGCCTTGTCGACGATGAGCTTCATGAAGGCCTTTTCCTTGACCGGCGAAATCGTGAAACGCAGCGGCGTGAAGCTCGACGTGAACACGTCGATCGCCCCGTACTGCTGCTGCGCCTGCTCTTCGCTGAGACCGACGGTGCCGATCGGCGGCTGGCTGAACACGGCCGTCGGGATGTAATCGTAATCGACCTGGTAGGACTTGCCGGCGAACAGGCGCCGCGCGAGCGCCATGCCTTCAGCCAGGGCAACCGGCGTCAGGTTCACGCGATTGGTCACATCACCGACGGCGTAGATCGACGGCACGTTCGTGCGGTACTCGCCGTCGACGACGACTGCGCCCGCCTTGTCGAGTGCGACACCGCAGGCTTCGAGACCGAGATTCGCGCTGTTCGGGTGGCGGCCGGTGGCGTAGAGCACGCCATCGCAGTCGAGGGTGCTGCTGTCTTTCAGGGTGAGGCGCAGCGCGTCGCCGTGGCGCTCGATGCGCGCGACATCCGTGTCGAAGCGCAGGTCCACGCCCTTGTGGCGCATCTGTTCGGCGAGGAACTGGCGAATCTCGAGATCGAAGCCGCGCAGGAACAGTTCGCCGCGATAGAGCTGCGTCACCGCGCAGCCGAGGCCCTGCAGGATGCCGGCGAACTCCACCGCGATATAGCCCCCGCCGACGACCACCATGCGCCGCGGCAGCGCCGGCAGATGGAAGATTTCGTTCGAGGTCATGATGTGTTCGCGGCCGGGAATGTCGGGCACCGTCGGCCAGCCGCCGGTGGCGACCAGGATGTGCCCGGCGCTCACGCGCCGGCCGGCGACCTCGACGGTGTGGGGATCGACGAGCGTCGCGCGGCCATTGAGGACCTCGCAGCCCGCGCCCTTCAGCAGGCGCTCGTAGACGCCGTTGAGGCGCGCGATCTCGGCGTCCTTGTGGCGCACCAGCGTCGGCCAGTCGAAGCTGCCTGGCGGCACCGTCCAGCCGTAGCCTGGCGCAATCGCGAGTTCCTCGCTGATCTTCGACGCATAGACGAACAGCTTCTTCGGAATGCAGCCGACATTGACGCAGGTGCCGCCGAAATAGCGATCCTCGGCCACGGCGACGCGGGCGCCGAAGGTCGCCGCCATGCGGGCGGCGCGCACACCGCCGGATCCGGCGCCGATCACGAAGAAATCGAAGTCGTACTTGCTCATCCGTCACCTCATCGTTCGTGTCGGCAGGATACTGGAATGCCACCTGCACCTGAACCTCGGCGGCCGGCGTCGCTTACACTGGTGGCATGCAAGACGATGACACAGCAGAGAACCGGCCCGTGTACGGCGTGGGCGACGCTTCCTTTGTCGCGGCCGGGGGCGAGGAGGGGATAGTCCGGCTCGTCGACGCGTTTTACGACGCGATGGAGCGCCTGCCCGAAGCGGCGAGGATCCGTGCGATGCACCCGGCGGACCTGGCTGTCTCGCGCGACAAGCTCGCGCGCTTCCTGTGCGGCTGGCTCAACGGCCCGAAGCGTTACCAGGAGAAGTACGGCGCGATTTCCATCCCCGGCGTGCACGCGCATCTGGCGGTCGACACCGCCGCGCGCGATGCCTGGCTCGCGTGCATGGTCGAGGCGCTCGACCGGCAACCCTACGCTGACGACTTCAAGCGATATCTGTTCCGGCAGCTGTCGGTACCGGCGGAGCGGGTGCGCAATCGCGAGTGAGGGGCGGGGAGAAGTCCCGCCCCGTGATCCGGGGGGATCAGGGGACGGGCAAGGCAGGTCTCGAGCGCCCGCACTTTCCACCCGCCGGATGACAGGCGCATGACCGTCGCCGGCTGGGCTGCGGGCCGCGCATCTGGATACAATCGGAGGATTCCCCGCGATGGCAGCGTGACATGAGCATTCCAGTTGAAATCGTCGAAGTCGGCCCGCGCGACGGCCTGCAGAGCCAGCCCACGCTCGTCGACACCGACACCAAGATCGAATTCATCACCCGGCTCATCGACGCCGGCGCGCGCCGCCTCGAAGTCGCGAGTTTCGTGAACCCGAAGCGCGTCCCGCAGATGGCCGATGCCGACGAAGTGATTGCCCGACTGCCGCGCCGGCCCGGCGTCAGCTACATCGGGCTCGTGCTGAATCAGCGCGGCTTCGAGCGCGCGGCGGCCAGCGGCATTGATCAGATCAACTCGGTGGCGGTCGCCAGCGACACCTTCTGCCAGCGCAACCAGGGTGTGACATCGGCGCAGATGTATCAGCAGATCCGCGACATGGCGCGTGCCGCACAGGCGGCCGGGCGGTTCTTCGGCGTGACGATCGCCGCGGCCTTCGGCTGTCCGTTCGAAGGCGAAGTGCCGGTATCGCGTGTCCTCGACATGGTCCGCGCCTATGCCGATCTGGGTGTCGACGAGATTGCGCTGGCCGACACGATCGGCGTCGCCGTGCCGGGGCAGATCAGCGCGATGCTCCAACAGGTGCTGCCGATCCTCGGCGCCACGCCGCTGCGGCTGCATTGCCACAACACGCGCAATACCGGCATCGCGAACGTCTATGCCGCCGCCGAGGCGGGCGTGCGCATTTTCGATGCGAGTTGCGGTGGGGTGGGCGGTTGCCCCTTCGCGCCCGGTGCAACCGGCAATGTCGGCACCGAGGACCTGCTGTACATGCTCGAACGCATGGGGTACCGCAGCGGCATGTCGCTCGAGGGCATGATCGCGGTGGCGAAATGGCTCGCCGGGCCGCTCGGCGCGCCGACGCCGGCGATGGTCAGCCGCGCCAGCGTGTTTCCGCCGGCGCTCGCCGCCGGCTGACGACTCAGTTCCCGCTCCCGCTCCCGTTGCCGTGAACGACGTAACGCCGGAAGGCGGCACGCAGGTGCGTGTCCATGACGTTCTGTGCCCAACGCGCATCGCGGGTCCGGAAGGCGTCGATCATCTCGCGGTGATGATGATTGCTGCGCATGATGTCGCGCTCGGTGTAGCGCTCGAAGGTGCGCAGGATGATCGGGATCTCGACCAGCCACGACAGTGCCTTGTTGAGACGTTCGCTGTGCGCAGCGTCGAGCACGATGGCGTGAAAGCGCTGGTTCGCGGCGAGGATGGCGAAGCGCTGTCGCTCGGTCTGGCCGGGCAACTGCTCATCGATGGCGTCGGCGCAGGCCTCGAGTTCGGTGAGCGCCGCCGGCGTGATCCGGCTCGCGGCGCGATAGGCGGCATGGCCTTCGAACATGGCGCGCAGGATGAATATCTCTTCGATGTCGGCGGTCGACCACGACGCGACATAGGCGCCGCGATTCGGTACGAACTTCACGAGGTGTTCGGCATCGAGTCGACGCAACGCTTCGCGTACGGGCGTGCGGCTGACGCCGGCATCCTCGGCGACCTGCTCTTCCTTCAGATGGGATCCGGCCACGTAGTCGCCGGTGATGATCTTGTTCCTGATCCGCTCGTAGGCGAGATCCGCGGCCTTGCTCATGCGCCTCACTCCCCGCGGCTTCCGGCAGGGCCGGCGCCGTGCAATTTCGTTTTTATGCTACGAAGGGACGCGCCCGGCGCCGCTGTCCAACCGTGGGTGAAAAGTATCTTTCCACGCGCACGTCCGCAACCGGCGGGCTGCGCATGAGTCCGCGGCGCAGCGATCCGCTGGCGCTCGTGCTGGTGCTCGGCGGTGCATTACTGCTTGCTGCAAAGGGGATTTTCGCCAAGCTGCTGTATGCGAACGGTGTGCAGCTCGAAGCACTGCTGGTGACGCGTGCCGTGCTGTCGCTGCCGTTCATCTGGGGTTGGGCGCTGTGGCGAAACGAACTGCCCCGTGTATTTGCTGCGCCGCGGTCAGTGTGGATCCTGGCCGCGCTCGGCGGCCTTGCGGGCTATTACGTTGGTACCTGGTTCGATTTTCGCGCGCTGCAGTTGATCGATGCGAGTCTCGAACGTGCACTGCTGTTCACCTATCCCGCCATCGTCGTGTTCGCACGCGCGCTGCTGCGCGCCGAGCGGCCAGCACGCCGCGAACTGCTGGCCGCGCTGACGACTTTCATCGGGGTCGGCCTTGCCGTGGGCGGCTTCGATGCGGGGCTGTGGGCGGCGAACGCGCGCGGCGCCTGCTACGTGCTGATTGCGGCGGCGACTTTCGCCGCTTACCTGCTGACCAATGAGCACGTCGGCAGACTGCTTGGCAGCGTCGGCTTCCTGGTCGTCGCGGCGACCGCGGCGGCGCTCGGACTGAGCGTGCATTTTCTCGTGACGAGCGGGCCGGTGGCGCTGTTCGCGCTCGACCGCTACGACTGGGCGCTGCTGGTGGTGATGACGGTATTCACGAACGTGATGCCACTGTTCATGCTGTCCGCCGGCATCGGGCGCATTGGCGCCGCGCGCGCGGCGATTCTGACCTCGGTCGGCCCGCCCGCGACGCTCGCGATGGCCTGGTTCGGGCTTGATGAACGCCTGGAGGTGATGCAGATCGTCGGCGCCCTGACCATCGTCGTCGGCATCGTGATCCTGGAGGTGGGGCGCTCCGCGCCAGCCCGCGCGTGAGCGCGGGTGCCGCTCAGTCGTCGTCGCCGTCGCTGGCGCCCTTGGCCTGCGCGTTGAGCCAGGCGACGGTCTTGCGCCACTGATCGGCCGGCCGAATCGGAATGCCGGCGTAGGTGCCGGGCTTGAGCACGTGCTTCGCGATGACGGACTTGCCGAGCACCGTGACGTCACTGCACACGTTCAGGTGGCCCGTCACACCGACCTGGCCGGCGAGCGTCACACGGTCGCCGAGCCGGGTACTGCCGGAGATCCCCGTCTGCGCCACGAGCAGGCAGTCCTCGCCGACCTGCACGTTGTGCGCGACCATCACGAGATTGTCGATCTTCGTGCCGCGGCCAATCGTGGTGGCGGTGAACCGTCCGCGGTCGATCGTTGAATTGGCGCCGATCTCGACGTCGTCGGCGATCACCACGTTGCCGAGTTGCGGCACCTTGTAGTGATGCCCTTCGTGGGCGACGAAGCCGTAGCCATCGGCGCCGATCACGGCGCCCGGCTGCACGATGACCCGATGGCCGAGCAGGCAGTCTTCGCGAATCGTCACACGCGGATGGATCAGGCAGTCCTCCCCGAGCGCGACGCGGTCCATCAGCACGCTACCTGCATGCACGACGCTGCGCGCGCCGATCGCGACGCCCTGACCGATCACGACGAACGGGCCGATACGCACGCCGTCGCCGAGCCGCGCCGACGGATCGATCACGGCGCTGGGATGGATCGCGTCCAGTTGTGTGTACTGCGAGCGTTCGAACAGGCGGCCAATCAATGCCACGGCATATTCGGGATTGTCGTGCACGAGGCAGGCTTTGCCGTCGACGTCGATGCCGGGGCGCACGATGAAGGCAGGAATGCTCGACGTCTGCGCCGCGCGCGCGTGCTTCGCCCTGGCGACGAAGGACAGATGGTCTGGAAGATTGTCAGTGATGCCGCAGACGCCCGCGATCGCGAGCGTGCGGTCGCCGCGGACTTCGAGGTCGAAACGCTGTGCAATATCGCCGAGTGTCAGCACTGATGCCCCTTCATCTGGGTCGCCGGACGCGGGTCCGCCCGCCGCGGCATGGTGACTGAAGCGCTGCATTATTGGTATACCTGCGGGCCTGCGATGCCTGCGTCAGTCAACCCGGGGAACACGATGACGAATCAGAAAAGCGGCGCCCGAAAATCCACCGCGACGGCGCGGGCCGCGACGGGCGCCGATGTGCCGATGCTCGCGCTGTCGGTCGTCGGCGTGCTGCTGACGGCTTACCTGACCTACATGTCCGGCCGTCAGGACGCACTGGCCTTCTGTGCTGCCGGCAGTGGTTGCGATGTCGTGCAGTCGAGCCGCTGGTCGACGCTGTTCGGTGTGCCGCTCGCGGCTTGGGGCTGCATGGCGTTCGCCGCGCTTGGCCTCGCGACGTGGGCCATGCGCGCGCAGGCGGGCCGCTGGCGCGCGCAGGTGCTGCTCGCCTGTGTCGGCCTGTTCATCAGTGTCTACCTGACGCTCGTCGGCATCCTCGAACTCGACGCCACCTGTGTGTGGTGCCTCGGATCGCTCGCGCTGTGGGTCGCGGCCATGGCCTTGACCTGGCGGCAGTCGCCCGCGCCGATGCCGCCCGCCTGGCGCCTGACGAGCGCCGGCATCGCAGGCTTGGTGCTGGTCGTGCTCCATCTGCATTACGCCGGCGTCTTCGACCCGGCGGCCGGGCCCGAGGACCCGCATCAACGGGCCGTGGCGGACGCCCTGACCGCTGCCGGCGCGAAGTTCTACGGCGCCTCTTGGTGCCCGCACTGCCAGCAGCAGAAAGCGCTGTTCGGCGCGGCGGGACGTCACCTGCCGTATGTCGAATGCGCGCCGAACGGCCCCAAGGCGCCGCAGGCCACCGAGTGCGTGGCGCACGAGATCAAGGGTTACCCGACCTGGATCATCAACGGCAACCGCTATACGCGCATGCTGAGCGTCCGGCAGCTTGCGCTGATGAGCGGCGTCCCCGTGCCTGACGCGCCGTGAGCGCAGGAGGCGCACGCCGGCCGGACTGGACCTGGCTGCGCGATCCCGGACACTTTCTGGCGCTCGGCGGCGGCAGCGGCCTCGCGCCGAAGGCGCCCGGGACCTTTGGCTCGGTCGTCGGCGTCGGGGTTTACCTCGGGCTGGCCCCGCTGGGCTGGCAGGTCTGCGCGGTGGCGCTGGTCCTGATGTTCCTGGTCGGGGTGCCGCTATGCGCGCGGACGGCCCGGGCGCTGGGGGTGCACGATCACCCGGCGATCGTCTGGGACGAAGTCGTCGGGGTGTTTTTTACGCTAGTTTGCGGTTCGGGCAGCCTGGCCAGCCTAGCCTTGGGATTCGTGCTGTTCAGGATTTTCGACATCTGGAAGCCGTGGCCGGTGCGCTGGGCCGATGGCAAGGTGGCCGGCGGACTCGGCGTGATGCTCGACGATCTGCTCGCCGCGCTATATGCGGGCGCGGGGCTGGCATTATTCGAATATATTTCATATAGTTAAAAATATAAGAAAATAATTGACATTAACAACGCGAATTAAAGCCCAGAATGTCAAAGTCAAAGCAGAACAAGTTAAAGCGATATCTCGGTATTGCGCTCCTGATAGGCCTGCCCATCGTGGCCGGCGCCGACATCTACAAATATGTCGACAAGTACGGGCGCGTGTACCTGACCGACCGGCCCGCGCACACCGGCTACAAGCGGCTGGTGAAGACCTGGAAGGGTTGGTCGGAAGTGACGAGCAGTGCCATCAATTACCGGCACCTCGCGCAGAACCGCAAGCGTTTCGCGCCGACGATCGAACTCGCGGCCAAGCACAACAAGCTGCCGTCGGCGCTGCTGCACGCGGTCATCACCGCCGAGTCCGCCTATGACCCCAACGCCGTGTCGCGTGCGGGGGCCGTCGGCCTGATGCAACTGATGCCGGCCACGGCGGAGCGCTACGGCGTGCGCGATCGGAAGGATCCGCGCGCGAATGTCGCCGGTGGCACGCGCTATCTGAAAGACCTGCTGGGGATGTTCGACAACGACCTGGTACTCGCGCTCGCGGCCTACAACGCCGGCGAGAATGCGGTGATCAAGCACGGCCGCCAAATCCCGCCCTACCAGGAAACGCAGACCTACGTTCGCCGCGTGCTGAAGTTCTACAACGACTACAAGAAGAGCAAGAGCTGAGACAGCGGCTGTTCGCCGCTGCCTCCTGCCCGCGACGACTTACTCGTCGGTCACACAGCCCTCGGACGCCGATTTCACGTTCTTGATGAATTTGTAGAGCGTGCCCCGCGTCGCCTTGTACGGCGGCATCACCCATGCCGCCCTGCGCCTGGCGAGTTCCTCGTCACTGACGTCGACATCGAGCCGGTTCGTGCTGGCATCGATCGTGACGTGATCGCCGGTCTTGATCAGCGCAATCGGACCGCCCTGCTGGGCCTCTGGCACCACGTGGCCGACGATGAAGCCGTGCGAGCCGCCGGAGAAGCGGCCATCGGTGATCAGCGCCACATCGCTGCCGAGCCCGGCGCCCATGATGGCGGACGTCGGCGTCAGCATTTCCGGCATGCCCGGACCGCCCTGCGGACCTTCATAGCGGATCACCACGACATCGCCCTTGGCGATTTCCTTGCGCTCGAGCGCTGCGAGCATCAGCTCTTCCGAGTCGTAGACCTTCGCCGGGCCCGCGAAGCGCAGGCCTTCCTTGCCGGTGATCTTCGCGACCGAACCGCCGGGCGCGAGATTGCCCTTGAGGATCTGGATGTGGCCGCGCGGGTTGATCGGGTTCTCCAGCGGGCGGATGACTTCCTGCCCCGGCGCCAGATCCGGCACGTCGCGCAGGTTCTCTTCCAGGGTGAAGCCGGTGCAGGTCAGGCACGAGCCATCGAGCAGCCCGTGCTTCAGCAGGTACTTCATCACGGCCGGGATGCCGCCGATCGTCTGCACGTCTTCCATCACGTACTTGCCGCTCGGCTTCAGGTCGGCGAGGAAGGGCACGCGATCGCTGACAGCCTGGAAGTCTTCGAGCGTCAACGTGATGCCGGCCGTCCGCGCCATCGCGATCAGGTGCAGCACCGCGTTCGTCGAGCCGCCGAGCACCGTCACCACCACCATGGCGTTCTCGAACGCGGCGCGCGTCATGATGTCGCGCGGCTTGATGTCGCGCTCGAGCAGCAGGCGGATCGCCTCGCCGGCGCGGCGGCACTCTTCCTTCTTCAGCGGATCGACCGCCGGGGTCGACGAGCTGAACGGCAGCGACAGGCCCAGGGCCTCGATCGCGGAGGCCATCGTGTTCGCGGTGTACATGCCGCCGCAGGCGCCCGCGCCGGGGCAGGCGTGGCGCACGATTTCCTGGCGGCGCTCGTCGGTAATCGTGCCGGCAAGGTAGGCGCCATAGCTCTGGAAGGCGGAGATGATGTCGAGCGTTTCACCGCGCGAGTGGCCGGGCTTGATCGTGCCGCCGTAGAGCATCAGCGACGGCCGGTTCAGGCGCGCCATGGCCATCACGCAGCCGGGCATGTTCTTGTCGCAGCCGGGGATCGTGATCAGGCCGTCGTACCACTGGCCGCCCATGATGGTTTCGATCGAGTCGGCAATGATTTCGCGCGACTGCAGCGAGTAGCTCATGCCGTCGGTGCCCATCGAGATGCCGTCGCTGACGCCGACCGTGTTGAAGCGCATGCCAATCATGCCGGCGGCGCTCACGCCCTGCTTGACCGAGTCGCCGAGGCTCAGCAGGTGCATGTTGCAGGGATTGCCTTCGAACCACACGCTGGCGATGCCGATTTGCGCCTTCGACATGTCGTCCGGCGTGAGCCCGGTCGCGTAGAGCATCGCCTGCGAGGCGCCCTGCGATTTCGGTTCGGTGATGCGGGCGCTGACGCGGTTCAATTTGTTCGCCATCGTTCACTCCAGAGGGGTAGGGCGGCACGGACGGTGCCGGGATTTCTGCGGCCGGATCATAGACGAGCGCAGCCGGGGTGTCGTGCCCGGGCGGCGGCGTGGCGTGTAGAATGCCGACATCTTCCAGCCGGGCCGTCACCATGACGCCAGTTGCCAGCCTCAAAGCTCAGCTCGGCGCGCTCGTCGCCGCGCGCTCGATCAGCAGCGCCGATCCGGCGCTCGACTGCAGCAACCGGGCGGTCGTCGATTTGCTCGCACAGTGGTGCGCCGAGCGCGGTTTCGACGTCGAACTGCAGAGCGTTGGCGCCGCCGGCAAGGTCAATCTGATCGCGCAGCGCGGCAGTGGCGACGACGGCCTCGTGCTCGCCGGCCATACCGACACGGTGCCCTGCGACCCTGCACTCTGGCACTCTGATCCGTTCATGCTCGACGAACGCGACGGCCGCTGGTACGGGCTCGGCAGTGCCGACATGAAATGCTTCTTTCCGGCCGCGCTTGCCGCAGTCGACGCGCTGGACGGCGCGGTCCTGCGTCGCCCGCTGACGATCCTGGCGACCGCCGACGAGGAAACCTCGATGGCCGGTGCCCGGGCACTGGTCGCGAGCGGCCGGCGGCTCGGGCGCTTCGGCCTGATCGGCGAGCCGACCGGGCTCAAACCCGTCCACATGCACAAGGGCGTCGCACAACTCGGCGTGGACCTGCACGGGCGCAGCGGTCACGCCAGCAATCCGGCGCTCGGCGTCAATGCGCTCGACGGCATGCGCCACGTGCTGAATGCCCTCGATGACTGGCGCGCTGCCCTCGCCACCCGCCACCACAGCCCCGATTTCGATGTGCCGCATCCGACGCTGAATTTCGGTGCGATCAGGGGCGGCGACAATGCGAACCGGATCTGCGGGCACTGCGAGCTGCTGCTAGACCTGCGCTTCGTGCCCGGCCAAGATCCGGCCGCAACCGTCGATGAGCTCGTCGCCCGGGTCGATGCCGCAGTCGCCGGCAGCGGCCTGGGCTGCGATGTGCGCGAGCTGATGACGCCGATTCCCCCCTATGCGACCAGTGCAGCGGGCGAGATGGTGCGTCATGCGCAGGCCATCACCGGCACGCGCGCCGGCTCGGTGACGTTCGCGACCGAGGCGCCGTTCTTCAGCGAACTCGGCATCGAGACCATCGTGCTCGGGCCGGGCGCCATCGCGCAGGCCCATCAACCCGACGAATACGTCGAGGTCGCAGCATTGCTGCGCATGGTCGAGTACACCGAGGCCTTCATCCGGAGAATCTGCTGCGCATGAGCAAGCTCAGTCCCCAGGACCATGCCGGTTTCGTGCGCTGGATGCGCGAAGCCTCGCCATACCTGCGCGCCCATCGCGGCCAGACCTTCGTGGTGTACCTCGGCGGCGATCTCGTGGCCGGGCCGACTTTCCAGCACGTGGTGCAGGATCTCTCACTGCTGACCGGCATTGGCGTGAAGCTCGTCGTCGTGCACGGCGCGCGGCCGCAGGTGGAGGACCGACTCGCCGCCGCCGGCATCGCCACGCGCATGGCTGGTGATCTGCGCGTCACCGACAGCGCCGCACTCGGTGAAGTCAAACAGGCGGTCGCCGCGGTGCGCTTCACGATCGAGGCGCAGTTCGCGCATGCGACCGGGCAGCGCCAGCCCGGAGGCGGCGCGATCAGAATCCTCGGCGGCAACTTCGTCGTCGCGCGGCCGGCCGGCGTCATCGGTGGCATCGACCTGCAGTTCACGGGCGAACTGCGCCGCATCGACATCGCAGGCCTGCGCGCACAGCTCGAGCACGCCGATCTCGTGCTGCTTTCACCGCTGGGCTACTCGCCGACCGGCGAGCTGTTCAGCCTGAACGCGCTGGAACTCGCCACCGCCGTGGCGGGCGAACTGGCCGCCGGCAAGCTCGTGCTGTTCACGCCGACGCCGGAAATTCGCGACCGGTCCGGGCGCGCCTTGCGACAGCTGACGCCGCCGGAGATCCGGGCGACCGAGATCGCCGAGGGCGGTCCGCCGGCACCGGTGCTGGCCGCCGCGCTGCGCGCCTGCAAGCTCGGGGTCGGCCGCGTGCACCTCGTGTCGAGCGTCGACGACGGATCGCTGCTGCTCGAGCTCTTCACGCGCGATGGCGTCGGGACGATGTTCAGCGACGCCCCTTTCGACCAGCTGCGGCGCGCGACGATCGACGATGTCGGCGGCATCCTCGATCTGATCGAGCCACTGGAGGCGTCCGGGGTGCTGGTCAAGCGCTCGCGCGAGAAGCTCGAAATCGAGATCGATCACTTCACGGTGATGGTGCGCGATGGTCTGACCGTTGCCTGCGGTGCGGTGTATCCGTATCCGTCGGACGGCATGTCCGAACTCGCGTGCATCGCGGTCCATCCGGATTATCGCAGTGCCGGTTTCGGCGCCCTGCTGATCGCGGCGCTCGAACGGCGCGCGGCAGAGGCGGGCGTAAATTCAGTGTTCGTGCTGACGACGCAGGCCACGCACTGGTTCCAGGAGCATGGCTACGTCAAGCAGGGGCTGGAAAGCCTGCCGATGGGGCGGCAGGCGCTGTACAACTACCAGCGCAACTCGCTGGTACTGAGCAAGACGCTCGCGCGCTGACGGCGCGGCGCACCGCGCCGCGCCGTTGGCGTTCAGACCGGGTTGGCGACCGGCGTCTCGGCTTCCATCTCGATGGCGATGTCGTCATCGCGCACGACCACGCTGACATGGCCGCCGTTCTCGAGTTTGCCGAACAGCAGTTCCTCGGCGAGCGGCTTCTTGATCTTCTCGCGGATGAGCCGGCTCATCGGCCGCGCACCCATCAGGCGATCGTAGCCGTGCTCCGCCAGCCACGCGCGCGCTTCGGTCGTGACCTCCATCGTGACCTTCTTCGCATCGAGCTGGCTTTCGAGCTCGATGAGGAACTTGTCGACGACGTGGGCGATCGTCTCCGGCGCCAGCGCGCGGAACTGGATGATCGCGTCGAGCCGGTTGCGGAACTCGGGGCTGAACATGCGCTTGATTTCCTCGAGCGCGTCGGTCGAGTGGTCCTGCGTCGAGAATCCGATGGAAGTCCGGCTCACCCGTTCGGCGCCCGCATTCGTCGTCATCACGATGATGACATTGCGGAAGTCGGTCTTGCGGCCGTTGGCGTCCGTCAGCGTGCCGTGGTCCATGACCTGCAGCAGCACGTTGAAGACATCCGGATGCGCCTTCTCCATCTCGTCGAGCAACAGCACGGCGTGGGGCTGCTTGTTGATTGCTTCGGTCAGCAGGCCACCCGTGTCGTAACCGACATAGCCGGGCGGCGCGCCAATGAGCCGCGAGACCGTGTGACGCTCCATGTATTCCGACATGTCGAAGCGCACGAGTTCGATGCCGAGCACGCGGGCGAGCTGGCGCGTGACCTCGGTCTTGCCGACGCCAGTCGGTCCCGCGAACAGGAAGGAACCAATCGGCTTTTCGGTCTGGCCGAGTCCCGAGCGCGCCATCTTGATCGCCGCGGCGAGCATCTGGATGGCTTCCTCCTGGCCGAACACCGTCATCTTCAGATCGCGTTCGAGATGCTGCAGCACTTCGCGGTCCGAACTCGACACGGTCTTCGGCGGAATGCGGGCCACCTTGGCGACGATCTCCTCGATCTCCGGAGAGCCGATCGTTTTCTTGCGTCGTGACGGCGGTGCCAGCCGCTGGCGCGCGCCGGCCTCGTCGATGATGTCGATCGCCTTGTCCGGCAGATGCCGGTCATTGATGTAGCGCGCGGTCAGTTCCGCCGCCGAGCGCAGCGCGTGGTTCGTGTACTTGACCTCGTGGTGCTCCTCGAAGCGCGACTTCAGGCCCTGCAGGATCTTGAAGGTTTCCTCGACCGACGGTTCCGGCACGTCAATCTTCTGGAACCGGCGCGACAGCGCGCGATCCTTTTCGAAGATGCCGCGGTATTCCTGGTAGGTCGTCGAGCCGATGCACTTGATCTCGCCCGAGGCGAGCATCGGCTTGATCAGGTTCGACGCGTCCATCACGCCGCCGGACGCCGCGCCCGCACCGATGATGGTGTGGATTTCGTCGATGAACAGCACTGCGCCGGGTTCGCGCTTCAGCGCGTTGATGACGCTCTTCAGGCGCTTCTCGAAATCGCCGCGGTACTTGGTGCCGGCGAGCAGCGCGCCGAGGTCGAGCGAGTATATCGTCGAGCTCTGCAGCACTTCGGGCACGTCCTTGTCGACGATCTTCTTCGCCAGGCCTTCGGCGATCGCGGTTTTGCCGACGCCGGCCTCGCCGACGTAGAGCGGATTGTTCTTGCGCCGGCGGCACAGGATCTGCACCGTGCGCTCGACTTCCTCCTGGCGGCCGATCAGCGGGTCGATCTTGCCCTTGCGCGCCTGTTCGTTGAGGTTGGTGCAGAACTGGTCGAGCGCGTTCTTCTGCCCTTCGCCCTGTTCGGCTTCCTCTTCGGTGTTGTTGTTCGTCTCGCTGCTCGATTCTTCCTCGTTGACCTTCGAGATCCCGTGGGAGATGCAGTTGACGACATCGAGTCGCGCGATGTTCTGCTGGTTCAGCAGGTACACGGCCTGCGATTCGCGCTCGCCGAAGATGGCGACCAGCACGTTCGCGCCGGTCACTTCCTTCTTCCCCGAGGACTGCACGTGGAACACGGCCCGCTGCAGGACTCGCTGGAAGCCGAGTGTCGGCTGGGTATCGCGATCGTCGTCGTCGGGCAACACCGGGGCGTTGTCCCGGATGAAATCGACGAGTTGTCGCCGCAGCTGGTTGAGGTCCGCGCCGCAGGCGCGCAGCACCTTGGCCGCGGTGGGGTTGTCGAGCAGGCCGAGCAGCAGGTGCTCGACCGTCATGAATTCATGGCGTTGCTCGCGCGCAGCCTTGAACGCCAGGTTGAGAGTGACTTCCAACTCTTTGCTGAGCACGGCGCTTACCTGCCTTTCATGATATGGGACGCGTGGGTTCCATCACCGGGTACGAGACCTCTATGCAAGCTCTAGCGTGCACAGCAGCGGATGCTGATTCTCACGCGCATAAGTATTGACCTGCGCCGCCTTCGTTTCAGCAATCTCGTGCGTAAATACGCCACAGATTCCTTTGCCCCGAGTATGCACCTCGAGCATGATGCGCGTCGCTGCATTGCGATCGAGGCTGAAAAAAGTTTCGAGCACGTGCACGACGAATTCCATCGGCGTGTAGTCGTCGTTCAGCATCACGACTTTGTACAACGGCGGTTTCTTGACCTTGGGGCGTGCATCCTGCACCGCAAGACCGGATTCCCGCTCGGTTCGCTGCTTGTCGGCCATCGTTCTGGAACTGCTCGATTCTTGACGTTCAATACCGGTTCGACCCGATTATACGGACTTCGAAATTCTCGGCGATAGGCGCGGTGGGCGCTGCCGTCTGCCTCTCCAGATGGGGCCGCCGCCACCGTTTCACAATGCGGCCGCGCGCTACCGACATCCGGCTGTGTGGCAGACGGACACCCAATCGATAGCGCCAATCCCCGTGAAATCTCTACGTCGCCGGCAGCAACGCGGATTGCTTCGCAGGCCCGGCGGCGCCCGGTTGACAGCGGCCGCTGTGCGGCGCACCATCGACCGGATAAGACGGGTGGAAAGCTGCAGTCTCGCGGCAGCCTCGAGACCGGGCGGCACCTCCGACGAGCGGGCGATGCCCGATCGATAACAAGCGTCACACTGCACCGGACCCGCGCCCCGCCTCGTTGCTGGCGACCGGGCCGCGGATTACGATGCGCCGCCTTCCGCCCCGACGGCGGCGCGCACGGCCGACGGAGCGGCGCGGAACGGCACTTCGGCAGCGATCAGACTTCCGGCGCCCGACGCAACCCGCGGTTGCCCGCGTTGACGCTGTCCCCGGGACCCTTGGACCCGGGGGGGTCAAGAGCACACCTTTTTATCAAGGCTGCGCCGCGGGACGACCCGCGCCACCCGCCGCGAACGGCGCCGGTAATGGCAGCCACGAACAAATTGATTGGCAGGAGAAACTGAGATGGCATCGTTCAAAGACCAGGTGGAACAACTGAAGCAAGAATGGGCCACGAGCCCGCGCTGGAAGGGCGTCCGCCGCGATTACACGGCTGAAGACGTCGTGCGCCTGCGCGGCAGTGTCCACATCGAGCACTCGCTCGCCCGCCGTGGCGCCGAGAAGCTGTGGAAGCTGGTCAATGAAGAGCCGTTCGTCCCCTGCCTCGGCGCCCTGACCGGCGGCCAGGCCGTGCAGCAGGTGAAGGCCGGTGTGAAAGCCATCTATCTGTCGGGCTGGCAGGTCGCGGCCGATGCGAACACCAGCGAAACGATGTATCCCGACCAGTCGCTGTATGCCGTGAACTCCGTGCCCGCGGTGGTCCGCCGCATCAACAACGCGTTCAAGCGCGCTGACGAAATCCAGTGGTCGAAGGGCAAGAACGACATCGACTACTTCGCACCGATCGTCGCCGACGCCGAAGCCGGTTTCGGCGGTGTGCTGAATGCCTTCGAACTGATGAAGAACATGATCGAAGCGGGCGCCGCGGGCGTGCACTTCGAAGACCAGCTCGCGTCCGTCAAGAAGTGCGGCCACATGGGTGGCAAGGTGCTGGTGCCGACGCAGGAAGCCGTGCAGAAGCTGACCTCCGCGCGTCTCGCCGCCGACACCGCCGGCGTGCCGACGGTGGTTCTCGCCCGCACCGACGCGAACGCTGCAAACCTGCTGACCTCCGACGTCGACGAGCGCGACAAGCGCTTCGTGACCGGCGAGCGCACCAGCGAAGGCCTCTATGTCACGCGTGCCGGCCTCGACCAGGCGATCGACCGTGGCCTGTCCTATGCGCCGTATGCCGATCTGCTGTGGTGTGAAACCGCGGTGCCGGATCTCGACGAAGCCAAGCGTTTCGCCGAGGCGATCCGCAAGCAGTTCCCCGATCAGCTGCTGGCCTACAACTGCTCGCCGTCGTTCAACTGGAAGAAGAACCTCGACGACGCGACGATCGCGAAGTTCCAGCGTGAACTCGGCGCGATGGGCTACAAGTACCAGTTCATCACTTTGGCCGGTGTTCACAACATGTGGTACAACATGTTCGACCTCGCCAACGAGTACGTGACGAAGGGCATGACCGCCTACGTCGAAATGGTGCAGGAGAAGGAATTCGCGGCGGCCAAGCGCGGCTACACCTTCGCCAGCCACCAGCAGGAAGTGGGCGCGGGCTACTTCGACGACGTCACCACCGTGATCCAGGGCGGCAAGTCCTCGGTGACGGCGCTGACGGGCTCGACCGAGGAAGAGCAGTTCCACTAAACCGCTGACCTCTCCCGAGTCTCACCACCGGCCCGCTTTTGCGGGCCGGTTCGTTTCCGGCCCCGGATTCCGGCGCAGCCAACGTGTCACATCGAGCAGGGACCGACCTGGTGCGTGCCGGTGAGGTCGTGATTGGCCACCGAGAACACAGAGGACACCGCGATCGCAATAGAGCAAGGCACAGGCGGCAATGCGCTTGCCGCACTCCTCATCCACGCATCAGACCTGCACGGACTCATTCAAAAAATCTCGGTGTTCTCGGTGGCTGAAAATCCGCGGTGACCAGTCACCCAGTCCGAGTTACCCGCCGAGCACCCGCCGCGCAATTCCTTCGTACAGCCTGGCCAGTGGCTCCAGATCCTCGACCTTCACGCATTCGTCGATTTTGTGGATGGTCTCGTTGAGCGGCCCGAGTTCGATGACTTCGGTGCCGAGCGTCGCGATGAAACGACCATCGGACGTGCCACCGCCGGTCGAGAGTTCGGGCGTGACGCCCAGTTCTGCCGCCAGCGTCGCCTGCACGGCGTCGAGCAGGCGTCCACCCGCCGTCAGGAAGGGTTCGCCGGACAACTGCCACGTCAGTTCATAGTCGAGCCGATGCCGATCGAGCACCTCGATCACCTGCGCCTTGAGGCCTTCGGCGGTGCTCGCCGTCGAGTAGCGGAAGTTGAACCAGGCTTCGAGCGTCGGTGGAATGACGTTCTCGGCGCCCGTCCCGGCGTTGAGGTTGGAGATCTGGAACGAGGTGGCCGGAAAGAATTCGTTGCCGCGATCCCATTCAATCGCGCGCAGCGCGTCGAGCGCCGGCAGAGCCTGGTGGATTGGATTGCGCCCCTTGTCGGGGTAAGCCACATGGCCCTGCACGCCGTGCACGCGCAGGCGCCCGTTCAGCGAGCCGCGACGGCCGTTGCGCAGCAGATCGCCGAGCCGGCGCTGGCTGCTCGGTTCGCCGACGAGGCAGTAATCGAGCGCCTGCCCGCGCGCGCGCAGTTGTTCGACGACGCGCCGGGTGCCGTGAATCGCAACGCCTTCCTCGTCCGAGGTGAACAGCACGGCGAGTGTGCCGCCGGGGGCGCTGCCGGCGCACAGGCGTTCGAGCGCGACGACCATCGCCGCCAGGCTGCTCTTCATGTCGGCCGCGCCCCGGCCATAGAGATGTCCGTCACGCACCGTCGGCACGAACGGATCCGAGCGCCACGCACCGAGGTCGCCCGCCGGCACGACGTCCGTATGACCGGCAAAGCACAGCACGGGACCCGTGGTGCCGCGCGTCGCCCACAGGTTCGACACGCCTTCGTGATCGATACGCTCGAGCGTAAAGCCGCAGCGTGCTAGGCGCGCCCCGATCAGATCGAGGCAACCCTCGTCCGCCGGTGTCACCGAACGCCGGGCGATCAGTTCGCAGGTCAGATCGAAAACGGGGGACGACATCTCAGGCTCCGTCGTTGAGGGCGTGCAGCCGCGCGGCCGCGAGCCGGGCGTAATCGGGTTCGATTTCGCAGCCGACGAAAGTCCGGCCGCGGCGCAGCGCCGCCACGCCGGTGCTGCCGCTGCCGGCGAACGGGTCGAGCACGCGCTGCCCGGGCAGCGTGCTGGCCTCGATGCAGCGTTCGATCAGCGCCAGCGGCTTCTGCGTCGGGTGCCGGCCATGACGCTTCTCGTCGGCGCCAGGCGCGGCGAAACGCCATACGTTCTTCATCTGCCGCCCGTCGTTGACCTGCTTCATGGCATCGTAGTTGAAGACGTGCCGATGACGGCTGCCGCGCGGGGCCTTGGTCGCCCACAGAATCATTTCCGTCGAATGCGTGAAGCAGCGGCAACCGAGGTTCGGCGGCGGATTCGGCTTTTCCCAGACGATGTCATTGAGGATGCGAAAGCCGAGTTCCATCATCGCCATGCCGACGCTGAGGTACACGTGCGTGGTGCCACTGACCCAGATCGTGCCCGCCGGCCGCAGGACACGCTGGCATTCGGCGAGCCAGGCCAGGTTGAACTGGTGGTCGCCGGTGAGGCCCTGACTGCGATCCCATTCGCCCTTGTTGACCTTGCGCCGCTTGCCGGCCACGCAGGTGGGCCCGTCGTTGGACAGGAAGTAGGGCGGATCGGTCCACACGCAGTCGACGCTTTCGTCGGGCAGCGAGGCCAGGAACGCGCGCTGATCCGCGCAGTGGAGTTCGGCCCGACCGTCGTCGGCCCGCCACGGCGCCGGTGCGCTATGCGCCGCGTTCGCGCGGGCTTTTGGCGTCGATCGAGAGGGCATGTATGTCGGTGTCCATCAACCCGGCGAGCGCGGCGAACACCGTGCGATGGCGTGCCAGCAGTGGCAGGCCGTCGAATACGGCGGCGGTGATTTCCAGCCTGAAATGACCTTTGCCGTCACGCGCGCCGGCGTGTCCGCGGTGGAGGTGACTGTCGTCGGTCAGCGTGAAGCTGGCACCGGGAAAGGCCGCGGCGAGCGTCTCCCGGATGCGTGCGTCGCGGGTGCCCGGGTCGCTCATGGCAATACCCGACGAAAAGGCCTGACATCGACGCTGCCGAACACGCCGTCCGTCGTGTAAGGATCGGCGGCGGCCCAGGCGCGGGCTGCGTCGAGATCGGGAAACTCGGCGAGGATCAGGCTGCCGGTGACGCCGTTCGGGCCGGGATCCTCGGCGTCTATCGCCGGGAACGGGCCGGCCACCACGAGCCGGCCCTGTTGCACGAGCGCCTGAACGCGTTCAAGGTGTCGGGGCCGCGCGCTGAGGCGCGCAGCGCTGCTGTTGGGAACATCCGTCCCGATGATGGCGTAGAGCATGGTGACCTAGTTGTCGCGGGGCGTGTCCGCTGCGCTGTCATCGTAGCGCATGAGATAGAACGCTTGCAGCACGCTGAACGCGAGTGTCATGCCGAGGACGCCGAAGACCTTGAAGTCGACCCAGGTGTCCGTCGAATAGGCATGGGCCACGTACAGGTTCAGCCCGCCGATCAGGGTGAAAAAGCCGACCCACGCCAGGTTCAGGCGCCGCCATGCGAACGCCGGCGCACTGAGGCTGCCCGACATCGCGCGCTCGATCAGCGGCTTGTCGCCGATGTACTGGCTGCCGAGGAAGATGACGGCGGTCAACCAGCTGACGATGGTCGGCTTCAGCTTGATGTAGCGCGGGTCCTGCAGCGCGAGCGTCAGGCCGCCGAGCACCACCAGCACGCCGAGCATCACCAGTTGGCGCCTTGCGATATGCCGCGTGCGCCACCAGGTATAGGCTGCGGTGATCAGGGCGGTGACGATGGCCGCCAACGTAGCCGGATAGACTGCCTCGAGGCCGCCGACATATTTGTAGACGGCGAAGAAGACGACGATCGGCAGGAATTCGAGCAGAGTATTCATGTAACGCGCGGGTGAGACGCCCGCAGTATGTCACCCGGTTCCACATCATGGCCAGAAGGATAGATATTCACCCGACGCACCCGCAGGGGCGCCTGCTGAAGCAGGCGGCTGACATCCTGCGCGACGACGGCATCATCGTGTACCCGACCGACTCGACCTACGCGCTCGGCTGTCGCATGAACGCGCGCGACGGCCAGGAGCGCATCCATGCGGTGCGTCGCGACAGCGTGCGTCATTACCTGACGCTGATCTGCCCGGATCTGTCCTCGCTCGCGAACCACGCGCGCGTGGACAACCAGGCCTTCCGCCTGCTGAAAATGCTGACGCCCGGCCCCTACACCTTCATCCTGCAGGCCTCGCGCGAGATCCCGAAGCGCATTCTCGATCCGAAACGCAAGACCATCGGCCTGCGCATCCCGGACCACCCGGTCGTGCAGGGGCTGCTCGCCGAACTCGGCGAACCGCTGCTGAGCGCGACGCTGACCGACCCGTCGCTCGACACGCCGCTGCTGGAACCGGAGGAACTGTTCGATCGCTACCAGAAATCGATCGACCTGATGCTCGACGTCGGCGCTTGCGGCCTCGAACCGACGACCATCCTCGATCTGACCGGCCCGCGGCCCCTGCTGGTGCGCGAGGGGCGGGGTGACGTGTCCCGCATTCTCGACCTGGAACACGGTTGAGCGTCCGCGGTCCGGCATGACGACACTTCCGCCTTTCATGACACTGTTCCTGAATTTTCTCGCCATCGCGATCCCGGCGGTATTCGCCGTGACAGTGCACGAAGTCGCGCACGGCTGGGCCGCCAACCAGCTCGGCGACCCCACGGCGCGGCGTCTCGGTCGCCTGAGCCTGAACCCGTTGCGAAACGTCGGCCCGGTCGGCACGGTGCTGGTGCCGCTGGCGCTGAAACTGCTCGGGTCGCCGTTCCTGTTCGGTTGGGCGAAGCCGGTGCCGGTGAACTGGAGCAAGCTGCGGCATCTGCGCCGCGACGTCGCGCTGGTGGCCGCCGCCGGGCCCGCCGCGAACCTGGTGATGCTCATCGGCTGGTCGCTGCTGCTGAACACCCCCCCGGCGCGGGTCGGCTTCATCAATGACATGTGTTGGACGGGTGCGCTGTTCAATGCAACAATCATGGCGCTCAACCTGATCCCGATACCACCGCTCGACGGCAGCCGCATCCTGACCGCCGTCCTGCCGACGCGCATGGCCATCGTCTACAACCGGCTCGAACCATTCGGCCTGGTGCTGACCGCTTTGCTGTTGTTTTCTGGCATATTGGGCTGGTTGATGGGGCCGGTCCTGGCGCTGGTGGGCAAGCTGGTCACCTGGCTCGTGCTGTAAGCGGCCATGCGCCGCTGACGCCGGGCCCGACGGCGCGCCCGGGACCGGGCCGCCACACGAGCACAACGACAGACGACTCTTTACCTGCCCGGAAGACATCCGCGTCATGAGCCTCCTTGCGAACAAACGTGTCCTGTCCGGCATGCGGCCGACGGGCCAACTGCACCTCGGCCACTACCACGGCGTGCTCAAGAACTGGGTCAAGCTCCAGCACGAGTTCGAGTGCTTCTTCTTCGTCGCCGACTGGCACGCACTGACCACGAGCTACGACGACACCGGCATCATCAGCGACAGTGCCTTCGACATCGTCGTCGACTGGCTGTCGGTCGGGATCAACCCGGGCGAGGCGACCATTTTCGTGCAGTCGCGCGTGCCCGAACACGCTGAACTGCACCTGCTGCTGTCGATGATCACGCCCATCAGCTGGCTCGAACGCGTGCCGACCTACAAGGACCAGCAGGAGAAGCTCAAAGAGCGCGACCTCTCGACCTACGGCTTTCTCGGTTACCCGCTGCTGCAGACTGCCGACATCCTGATCTACAAGGCCGGGCACGTGCCGGTGGGCGAGGATCAGGTGGCGCACATCGAGCTCTCGCGCGAGATCGCGCGCCGTTTCAACTACCTCTACGGCCGCGAACCCGGGTTCGAGGAGAAGGCCGAGGCGGCGGTCCGCAAACTCGGCAAGCGCAATGCGAAGTTCTACGAGGATCTGCGCAAGCGTTACCAGGAAGAGGGCGATCCGGACGCGCTGTCGCGCGGACATGCATTTCTCGACGCCCAGCAGAACATCTCGATCGGCGATCGCGAACGCCTGCTCGGCTACCTCGAGGGCGGCGGCAAGGTCATCCTGCCGGAACCGCAGGCGCTGCTGACGCCGGAATCGAAGATGCCCGGGCTCGACGGCGAAAAGATGTCGAAGTCCTACAACAACACGATTGCGCTGCGTGAAGCACCCGATTCGGTGCGCACCAAGCTGCGCACGATGCCGACCGATCCCGCCCGCGTACGGCGCACCGACCCCGGTGACCCCGCGCGTTGCCCGGTGTGGAAGTTTCACGAGATTTACTCGCCGCCTGACGTCCAGGCCTGGGCGCAGGAAGGCTGTCGCACGGCTGGCATCGGCTGTCTCGACTGCAAGCAGCCGGTGATCGATGCCGTGCTCAAGGAGCAGGCGCCGATTCGCGAGCGCAGCCAGGAATTCCTCGCCGATCCGGACACCGTGCGCGCGATCGTCGACGAGGGCTGCGAAGCGGCCCGCGAAGCCGCGCGTGAAACCCTCGACGAAGTGCGTCAGGCGATGAACCTGAGCTACCGCAGATGAACGTCGAAGAACTCGACCAGCCGGCCGACGACGCGCCGGCCGACGACATGCCGCTGCCACCGCAGCAGGCGGAGATGCCGTTCGCGATCGTGCAGGGCATGCCGATCACCGAACCACCGAAGGATCTCTATATCCCGCCGGACGCGCTCGAAGTGTTTCTCGAGGCGTTCGAAGGCCCGCTCGATCTGCTGCTGTACCTGATCAAGCGCCAGAACCTCGACATTCTCGACATCCCGATCGCGCGCATCACCGAGCAGTACATGTCCTACATCGACATGATGCAGGGGCTCAAGCTCGAACTCGCCGCCGAGTATCTCGTGATGGCGGCGATGCTCGCGGAGATCAAGTCGCGCATGCTGTTGCCGCGGCCGCCGGGCGTCAGCGAAGAAGAGGCCGATCCGCGCGCTGAACTCGTGCGCCGCCTGCAGGAATACGAGCGCTACAAGAAGGC
This sequence comes from Gammaproteobacteria bacterium Ga0077536, assembly GCA_001464935.1. Taxonomy (GTDB): domain Bacteria; phylum Pseudomonadota; class Gammaproteobacteria. The sequence goes on along the minus strand of LNEL01000060.1, from coordinate 155,469 downwards.
CGCCGAGGATCTCGATGCGCTGCCGCGCCTGGAACGCGAACTGCATCGCGTCGTCGTCGCCTTCGAACACCGCGAAGTGCGCAGCGCGCCGCCGACGGTCACGCTCGAAGCCGTGCTCGCCGCGTTCCGCGACGTGCTGCGTCGCGCCTCGATGTTCACCGATCACCGCGTCGAGCGCGAACCGCTGTCGGTGCGCGAACGCATGGGCATCGTGCTCGAACGCGCGCGCAGCGACACGTTCACGTCGTTCAGTGCGATGTTTTCGTTCGAAGAGGGCAAGGCGGGCGTCGTCGTGACCTTGCTCGCCGTGCTCGAACTGCTGCGACAGGCGATGATCGAACTCGTGCAGAACGACGATAGCGCGCCCATCTACATCAAACTCGTGGCCTGACGCTATGGAACAGCCGCCTCTGAAGATATTGCTCGAAGCCGCCATCATGGGTTCGGACGCGCCGATCGCGCTCGACCGCCTCGGCGCGATGTTTGCCGATCTCGGCGACGACGCGCCATCGCGCGAAGTGCTGGACGCGGCGCTGACCGAACTTGCGCAGGACTATGCCGATCGTGGCATCGAACTCGCCGAAGTCGGCGGCGGCTGGCGCTTCCAGACGCGCGCCTCCTGTGCGCCGTGGATCAACCGGCTGTGGGAAGAGCGCAAGCCGCGCTATTCGCGCGCACTGCTCGAGACGCTGGCGATCATGGCCTACCGCCAGCCGATCACCCGCGCCGAGATCGAGGACATCCGCGGCGTGGCGGTCAGCAGCGGCATCATCAAGACCCTGCATGAGCGCGGCTGGATCAAGGTTGTCGGTCACCGTGACGTGCCGGGCCGCCCGGCGATCTTCGCGACCACGCGGGAGTTCCTGTCCTACTTCAACCTGTCGTCGCTGTCGGATCTGCCGACGCTCGCCGAACTGCGCGACATCGACGAACTGAATCCCGATCTGTTCGCCGACTTCGAGGCCCAGGCCGCGGAAGCCGAGGCCGCGCTGGCGGCTGAGCCGAAGGGCGAAGCCATCGAAGACGAAATCGCGCCGGAACCCGATCTGACGCCGGCCGACGGGCAGGCGCCAGCGGTCGACCAGCTCGAAACGGGCAGCGGCGACGCGGACGCGGATGAGTCGGACGAAGACGGCTCGGACGAGGATGACGCGGACGAGGATGACGCGGACGAAGACGACGCGGACGAAGACGACGCGGACGAAGACGACGCGGACGAGGACGACTCGGACGAGGACGACTCGGACGAGGACGACGCGGACGAGGACGACGCGGACGACGCGGACGGGGACGACGCGGACGAAGACGACTCGGACGAAGACGACTCGGACGAAGATGAGTCGGACGAAGATGAGTCGGACGAAGATGAGTCGGACGAAGAAGAAGACGCCACGCGCGGAGACTCCCGCTGAGCGCCGATCGGCCCCGTCGACCACCTGCCGGTGGCGGTCGCGCTGGCGGGCCGCGCAAACCGACGGCCAAACCCGGCCGCGGCACCGCGAACACGCCATCGCGTGCCGACGGCGATCGCCGCACCGATCGCCCACGCCGCGCCGACGGCAGCGCGCTGCCGGCCAGGCCGCCCCGGGCGGCGGACGACAAGAGCACGGCCCGCAGTGCGCGCGGCGCGACCAGGCCCGCGGCCACGTCGGCGCGTCCGTCGCATGCCCCGGCGCGCGCGTCAGAAGAACGGGAGGCCGCCCGCCCGCGCCGCGCCGGCAACGCCCCGCGCCGATCGACGCGCAACGACGAAGACCCCGACAGCACGCCGCGCCGCGCCGGGCCGGTCCCGGGCATGCCACCGAGATCGTCCTATGCGCGCACGCGTCCCGACGCTGACGGCGGCGTGTCGCGCGCGCGACGCACGGCCGCCGAGGCGGTGGCAGCACCGGCGGCCCCGGCGCCCGTGGCCGCGCCCGCCGGTCCTGAGCGCCTGCAGAAGTTCCTGGCCGCAGCCGGGTACGGCTCGCGCCGCGAAATCGATGCGCTGATCGAAGCCGGCCGCGTGGTCGTGAACGGCGAGAAGGCGCAGCCGGGCGCGAAAGTCACGGGCAACGACAGGATTCTCATCGACGGCAAGCCCTGTTACACCGCGCGCGTCGTCGGCCGCGCGCCGCGCGTGATCGCCGTGCACAAGCCGCCGGATGTCGTTTGCACGCGCAGCGATCCCGAACAGCGGGCGACCATCTTCGACCTGCTGCCGTCGGGCACGCGGCGCTGGATCATGGTCGGCCGCCTGGACCTGACGACCAGCGGCGTGGTGCTGTTCACCGATGATGGCGAACTGGCCCACCGGCTGATGCACCCGAGCAGCGAGGTCCCGCGCCAGTACGCTGTGCGCGTGCTCGGCGAGGTGCAGCCGGAACACATCGCCGCCATGCGCAAGGGCGTGGAGGTCGACGGCGAACTCCTGCGCTTCGACCTGGTGACCCCGCGCGGCGGCACCGGTGTCAATCAATGGTACGAGTGCGAGCTGCACACCGGGCGCAACCGGGAGGTCCGGCGCCTGTGGGAGAGCCAGGGGCTGGTCGTCAGCCGCCTCATCCGCATCCGCTTCGGTCCGATCGGCCTGCCGCGCGATGTGCCGAGCGGCAAGTGGTACGAAGTGACCGGCGACGCCCTGGCGGCGCTCTACGGCCTCGTCGACCTGCCGGCGCCGCCGGTGCCGCCGACGGCGCGCAATCCGCGCGACCCGAAACGTCGCCCCGGCGGTGCGCGGCCCGTGCCGCGGCGGACAAATTGATCTGGTGAGCCAAGGCCGTTAAGCTGCCGGCCCGCCCGCAAGACCCCACACCATTCATGCGCACCCCACTCGTCGTCGGCAACTGGAAAATGCACGGATCCTGCGCGATGGCGCGCGAACTCTGCGATGGCATCGTCGCCGCGCGGAGCCAGTATGACGGGGTCGACGTCGGGGTCTGTCCGCCGTACGTGCTGTTGCCGCTGGTCGCCGAGACCCTGCGCGGCAGCGGTGTGCGCTGGGGCGCGCAGGACGTCAGCGAACAGGTCAGCGGTGCCTACACCGGCGAAGTGTCGGCGGCGATGCTCAAGGAGTTCGGCGCCGAGCTCGTGATCATCGGCCATTCGGAACGACGCGCAATGTACGGCGACACCGATGCGCTGACCGTGCTCAAGCTGCGCCAGGCCCAGGCATCGGGCCTGCTGCCCATCCTGTGCGTCGGCGAAACGCTCGAGGAGCGCAAGGCAGACCGGACAGAACAGGTCGTGGCGCGTCAGCTCGACGCGCTGCTCCAGCAGGCCGACGCCGCCGCCCTGCTCGAACGTCTCGTGCTCGCCTATGAGCCGGTATGGGCGATCGGCACCGGCGAGACCGCGACACCGGCACAGGCCCAGGCCGTGCACGCATTCATTCGCGGCCGCATCGGTGGCTCGGCTGCCGGCGCGCTGCGCATTCTGTATGGCGGAAGTGTCAAGCCAGGCAATGCATCCGAACTGTTCGCGATGCCTGACATCGATGGCGGCCTGATCGGCGGCGCCGCGCTGAAGAGCGAAGATTTCGTCGCCATCTGTGCCGCTGCACGCGGTCGCCTGGCCACCGCCTGAACCCGTTTCGGAGATCCAGATCATGCTTCAGACCATTCTGCTCGTCCTGCACGTCGTGGTCGCCATTTCGCTGATCGCCTTCATCCTGCTGCAACAGGGCAAGGGCGCGGCGACGGGCGCGGCCTTCGGCAGCGGTGCGTCGAGCACGGTATTCGGCGCGCGCGGCTCGTCGTCGTTCCTGTCGCGCACGACGTCCATTCTCGCCATCGTGTTCTTCTCGAACTGCCTGCTGCTCGCGTTCCTCGGCGGCCAGCGTCAGGGCCCGACCAGCGTCATCGAAGCGCTGGCGAACGAGCCGGTGCCAGTGCCTGATGCGGTCGACGCGAAGCCCGCCGGCAATGCCGATGTGCCGGTCGTACCCGCACCGGCCACGACTGCGGCGAGCGAAAATGCGGCCACGACCACACCTGCAGTGCCTGATTCAGCGCCTGCACCTGCCAGCGGCGCGGCCGACATGCCGAACATTCCGCCTGCATCCACTTCGCCTTGATCAACTTTGCAGCATAAATTTCTGGCACGGATTGTATGCATCTCGTATGATCGCGCCCGGTTGTGCCGGCCGCGCGGAGCTCGGTTGACCAGATAAAAAAGCGCCGACGTGGTGGAATTGGTAGACACGCCATCTTGAGGGGGTGGTGGGGCAACCCGTGAGAGTTCGAGTCTCTCCGTCGGCACCATCTGGACATGACAGCAACGCGCTCAACAGCGGCGGCGATGCGCCGGACGCCGGGACTGAAAGTCCTGGACAAGCCGGGCCCGAACGCGCCCTGTATGCGGCACAACCGCCGCGCCATTGAAGAGAGCCCTCCGTCGGCCCGAAGACGGCGCGAAACGGCAGCGATTTTGACCTGACGCGGAAGCTGAGGCGTGCTGGAACTATACCTACCGATTCTGATCTTCCTTGGCGTAGGCGTCGCAGTGGGCGTCATCGCCCTCGGTGCCGGTTACGTCATCGGCAAACTCATCGGCGTCTACAAGGCAGACGCCCAGAAGAATTCGCCCTACGAGTGCGGCTTCGAGGCGTTCGAAGACGCGCGCATGAAGTTCGACGTGCGCTATTACCTCGTCGCCATTCTCTTCATCCTGTTCGACCTCGAAATCGCTTTCTTCTTTCCGTGGGCGGTGGTGCTCGATCAGATTGGTTTCGCCGGCTTCGGCGCAATGATGTTCTTCCTCGCCGTCCTCGTCGTCGGCTTCATCTACGAATGGAAGAAGGGGGCGCTCGAATGGGAGTGAACGAACAGGCCATGGCCGATCGTGGCTTCGTGACGACCACGCTCGACAACGTCGTCAACTGGGCACGCACGGGCTCGCTGTGGCCGATGACCTTCGGTCTGGCGTGCTGCGCGGTGGAAATGATGCAGGCCGGCGCGTCGCGCTACGACCTGGACCGCTTCGGCATCGTGTTCCGTCCCAGCCCGCGCCAGTCCGACGTGATGATCGTCGCCGGCACACTGGTCAACAAGATGGCGCCGGCGCTGCGCAAGGTCTACGACCAGATGACCGAGCCGAAGTGGGTGATCTCGATGGGATCCTGCGCGAATGGCGGCGGCTATTACCATTATTCCTACGCGGTGACGCGCGGCTGCGATCGCATCGTGCCGGTCGATGTCTACGTGCCGGGTTGTCCGCCGACCGCCGAGGCACTGATGTTCGGCATCGTCCAGCTGCAGGCGAAGATCAAGCGCACCAACACGATCTCGCGGACAGGTTAAGGCGGACGTGAGCATCGAAGCCCTGAATCGTCTTGCCGAGCGTCTGCGTGAACTGCTCGGCGAACGCGTCCTCGACATCGTGATCGACTGCGACGAGGCGACACTGGTCGTCAACGGCCGCGATATCGTCACCGTGGCCGAACAGCTGCGCGACGCGCCCGACCTCGCATTCAAGCTGCTGCTGGACGTGTCCGGCATCGACTACCAGACCTACGGCCAGGCCGACTGGCGCACGCACGACGCCACGACCTCAGGCTTCAGCCGAGGTGTCAGCCGGGCCCAGGAAAGCGTCGACAACGGCGCCTTTCCCGGGCGCTTCGGTGTCGCCTATCACCTGCTGTCGGTCGCGCACAATCTGCGGCTGCGGGTGAAGGTCTATCTCGCCGACGAGCCGCCGCGCCTGCCGTCGGTCGTCGACGTGTTTCCGTCCGCGAACTGGTATGAGCGCGAAGCCTTCGACCTGTACGGCATCCTGTTCGAAGGACATCCGGATCTGCGTCGCATCCTGACCGACTACGGCTTCATCGGTCATCCGTTCCGCAAGGATTTCCCGCTCGAGGGGTACGTCGAAGTGCGCTACGACGCCGAGAAGGGCCGTGTCGTCTACCAGCCCGTCTCGATCGAGAACCGGGTGCTGGTGCCACGCGTGATCCGCAACGACGGCCGGCCAGGGCACTGAGGTCGAGACATGCCAGAAATTCGCAATATGACGCTCAACTTCGGTCCGCAGCATCCGGCTGCGCACGGGGTGCTGCGCCTGATTCTCGAGATGGACGGCGAAGTGATCGAGCGCGCCGATCCGCATATCGGCCTGCTGCATCGGGCCACCGAGAAGCTCGCCGAGAGCAAGCCGTTCAATCAAAGCATCGGCTACATGGATCGCCTCGACTACGTGTCGATGATGTGCAACGAGCACGCCTACGTCATGGCGATCGAGCGTCTGCTCGGCATCACGCCGCCGGTGCGCGCGCAGTACATCCGCGTGATGTTCGACGAGATCACCCGCGTGCTGAATCACCTGATGTGGCTCGGCGCGCACGGCCTCGACATCGGCGCGATGACCGTCTTCCTGTACTGCTTCCGCGAGCGCGAAGACCTGATGGACTGCTACGAAGCAGTGTCCGGCACCCGCATGCACGCCACGTATTACCGGCCGGGCGGTGTCTATCGCGATCTGCCCGAGCGTATGCCGCAGTACGAGGCGTCGAAGTTCCGCAGCGCCGCCGAGGTCAAGGACCTCAATGCGAACCGCCAGGGCTCGATGCTCGACTTCATCGAAGACTTCGCGAACCGGTTCCCGGCCTGCGTCGACGAGTACGAAACCCTGCTGACCGACAACCGCATCTGGAAACAGCGCACTGTCGACATCGGCATCGTGACGCCGGAGCGGGCGCTTGCGCTCGGCTTCACCGGGCCGATGCTGCGGGGTTCGGGGATTGCGTGGGACATGCGCAAGAAGCAGCCGTACGAGGTCTACGCCGATCTCGACTTCGACATTCCCGTCGGCACGAACGGTGACTGCTATGACCGCTACCTCGTGCGCATCGAGGAAATGCGGCAATCGGCTCACATCATCGCGCAGTGCGTGAAGTGGCTGAAGGCGAATCCCGGCCCGGTGATCATCGACGATCACAAGCTGACGCCGCCGACACGCGGCGAAATGAAGGGCGACATGGAGTCGCTGATCCATCATTTCAAACTGTTCACCGAAGGCTATTGCGTGCCGGCCGGCGAAGTCTACGCGGCAGTCGAACACCCGAAGGGCGAGTTCGGCATCTGGCTGGTCTCCGATGGCGCGAACAAACCGTACCGGCTGAAGGCGCGCGCGCCGGGCTTTGCGCACCTGTCCGCCATGAACGAACTCGCCACTGGCCACATGCTGGCCGACGTGGTTGCGATCATCGGCACGATGGACATCGTGTTCGGCGAGATCGACAGATAGCAAGTGGAACTGAACGCTCGATGAGTAACGACGACGCCAACAGCCTCCTGTCCGCGCACGCGCGCCACGTGATCGACGAGTGGATTGCGAAGTATCCGCCCGAGCGCAAGCAGTCGGCAGTGCTCGCGGCCCTGAGCGAAGTGCAGCACGAGAACGGTGGCTTCCTGACGACACCGCTGATGGACGCCGTCGCCGACTATCTCGGCATGCCCCGTATCGCGGTCTACGAGGTCGCGAGCTTCTATTCGATGTACGAGACGAAGCCGGTCGGTCATCACTGCGTGGCGATCTGCACCAACATCTCGTGCTGGCTGCGCGGCAGCGACCAGATCGTGGACTATGTCGAGAAGAAGCTCGGCATCAAGATTGGCGAGTCCACGCCCGACGGCCGCATCTTCCTGAAGCCCGAAGAAGAGTGCCTCGCAGCCTGCTGCGGCGCGCCGATGATGCAGGTCAATCACGTGTATCACGAGCATCTCACGCCCGAGAAGATCGACGACATCCTGGCGAAACTGACATGAGCGACATCCCGCTGAACCTGACGTGCTACGCGACGCTGGGCCACGACCGTCCGTGGTCGATGGAAACCTACCGCAAGCTCGGTGGCTACCAGGCGTGGGAGAAGATCCTGCGCGAGAAGATTCCGCCGGCCGATGTCATCGAGCAGGTCAAGGCCTCAGGTCTGCGCGGCCGCGGCGGCGCGGGCTTTCCCACCGGTGTCAAATGGAGCTTCATGCCGAAGACGCCGGGCGTGCAGAAGTACATCGTCTGCAACTCGGACGAGTCCGAACCCGGCACCTGCAAGGACCGCGACATCCTGCGCTTCAATCCGCATGCGCTCGTCGAGGGCATGGCCATCGCCGGCTATTCAATCGGCGCGACCGCCGGCTACAACTACATGCGTGGCGAGTTCATGGACGAGCCTTATCAGCATTTCGTCGGCGCCTTGAAGGAAGCCTATGCCGCTGGCCTGCTCGGCCGGAACATTCTCGGTTCAGGCGTCGATTTCGAACTCTATGACCACCTAGGCGCCGGCGCTTACATCTGCGGCGAGGAAACCGCGCTGCTCGAGTCGCTCGAAGGCAAGAAGGGTCAGCCGCGTTTCAAGCCGCCGTTCCCGGCGACCTACGGCCTCTACGGCCAGCCGACGACGATCAACAACACCGAGTCGCTCGCGTCGGTGCCGACCATTCTGCGCAACGGCCCCGAATGGTTCACGAGCTACGGCAAGCCGAACAATGCCGGCACCAAGATCTTCTCGGTCAGCGGCCATGTCGCGAAGCCGGGCAACTTCGAGATTCCGCTCGGCACGCCGTTCCGCACGCTGCTCGAACTCGCCGGCGGGATGCGCGACGGGCGGCCGCTGAAGGCCGTGATCCCCGGCGGCTCGTCGGTGCCGGTGCTGCGTGGCGAAACGATGCTCGAACTCGACATGGACTACGACTCGATTTCGAAGGCGGGTTCGATGCTCGGCTCGGGTGCCGTGATCGTGATGGACGACACGACCGACATGGTGAAGGCCCTGCAGCGCATCTCGCGTTTCTATTATTCCGAGTCCTGCGGCCAGTGCACGCCGTGTCGCGAAGGCACGGGCTGGCTGTACCGGATGCTCACGCGCATCGTCAACGGCCAGGGTCGCAACGAAGATCTCGACCGTCTCGACAACGTCGCGTCGAAGATGGAAGGCCGCACGATCTGCGCGCTCGGTGACGCCGCGGCGATGCCCGTACGAAGTTTCGTGCGCACCTTCCGCGACGAATTCCAACATTACATCGACCACGGGTGCAGCGTGCTCGCCAAGCGCCCGTCCGCGGCCTGAGCAGAACATCAGCATGAGCGAAGACCTGGTCACGATTGAAGTCGACGGACAGCCGATGCAGGCGCGCAAGGGCGCGATGCTGATCGACGTCACGGACGCCGCCGGCATCTACATCCCGCGCTTCTGTTACCACAAGAAGCTGTCGGTCGCGGCGAATTGCCGCATGTGTCTCGTCGAAGTCGAGCGCGCGCCGAAGCCGCAGCCGGCCTGCGCGACGCCGGTGATGGACGGCATGAAAGTCCACACCAAATCCGAGAAGGCGGTGTCCGGCCAGCAGGCGACGATGGAGTTCCTGCTGATCAATCATCCGCTCGACTGCCCGATCTGCGACCAGGGCGGCGAATGCGAACTGCAGGATCTCGCGCTCGGCTACGGCAGCGACGTCTCGCAGTACGTCGAACGCAAGCGCGTGGTGCGCGACAAGGACATCGGGCCGCTCGTCCAGACCGACATGACGCGCTGCATCCATTGCACGCGCTGTGTGCGTTTCGGCGAGGAAGTCGCGGGTCTGCGCGAACTCGGCGCCACCGGGCGCGGCGAGCACATGGAAATCGGCACCTACGTGCAGCACGCGATGACGTCCGAACTGTCGGGCAACGTGATCGACCTGTGCCCGGTTGGCGCGCTGACCTCCAAGCCCTATCGTTACTCCGCCCGTGCGTGGGAACTCCAGCAGCGCGACGGCATTGCGCCGCACGATTGCCTGGGCTCGAACGTCTACGTGCACGTGAAAGGACAGGTCGTCAAACGCGTCGTGCCGCGTGAGAACGAGGCAGTCAACGAAACCTGGCTGTCGGACCGTGATCGCTTCGCCTACCAGGGCCTGAAGAGCGAGCAGCGCCTGCTGGCGCCGCGCATACGCGACCACGGACAGTGGCGTGAATGCGACTGGGAAACGGCGTTCCGCTTTGCCGCCGAGCAGTTGTCCGCCGTCGCCGACCAGGGCGGCGCGACGCGCATCGGCATGCTGGCGTCGCCGTCGTCGACGAGTGAGGAATTCCTGCTGCTGGCGCGTCTCGCACGCGGCCTCGGGTCACAGAACATCGACCACCGCCTGCGCCAGCGCGATTTCAGCGGCGACGCCGCGGATCCCGCGATGCCCGGCCTTGGCTGCGGGCTCGACGACATCGAACGCGCCGACGCGGTGCTGATCGTCGGTGGTCATCCGCGCTACGACCAGCCGCTGCTGAATCACCGCGTGCGCAAGGCTGCGCTGCGCGGCGCGCGGGTCTTCGTCGTCGATACCTGGGCCCAGCCCTACAACTTCGACCTGACGGCGCGCGTGTCGGTGCGCCCGGGTGAGTTCGCCGCCACGCTGGCCGGCCTCACACTCGCCGCGGCGGAGGCTGCGCAGGATCAACAGAGTATCGCCGGCCTGTCGGGCGCGACGCCGTCGGCCGCGCTGCGCACGATCGCGCAAGCGCTCAAAGACGCCTCGCACGCGGTCGTCATCGGGACCTGCGAACTCGAACGCAGCGCGCAGCGCGCGGAACTGCTGAACCGCTGCGCCGCCATCGCCGCCCTGACGGGCAGCCACTTCGCCCAGGCCACCGACGGCGCGAACGTCGCCGGCGCCTGGCTCGCTGGCGCGGTCCCGCATCGCGGCCCCGCCGGCGCAGCGGTCGCCGCGCCCGGCAAACCGGCGCTCGCGATGCTCGCCGATCCGCTCGATGCCTACGTGCTGCTCGGTGTCGAACCGGATCGCGACTGCGCCGATCCGCTGGCAGCCCTCGCTGCCCTTGGCGGCGCGCGTTGCGTGATCGCACTGAGTGCTTTCGCCACGCCGTCGCTCGAAGCGACCGCGCACGTGATGCTGCCCATCGCGGGCTTCGCCGAGAACGAAGGCAGCTACGTCAACGCGGCGGGCCACTGGCAGAGTTTCCAGGCCGCAGTGAAGCCGCCGGGCGAAGCACGGCCGGCATGGAAGATTCTCCGCGTGCTGGGCGAGCGACTCGGGCTCGACGGCTTCGATGCCGTGTCGGTCGGCGCGCTTACCGCTGAACTCACGTCGCTCGCGGGTCCGCTGGCGCCGACGTCGCGTGCGGCCGGCGCACAGGCGGCGGCCCCCGCGATCGCCGCCGTCGCCGGACTCGACCGCATCGACGCCGCCGCGCTGTATGGCGGTGATGCGCTGGTCCGGCGCGCGCCGGCGCTGCAGGCCACCGTCGGCGCGCCCGACAGCCGCGTGCGCGTGGCGGCGGCAACCGCCGCGGCGCTCGGTCTCGCCGACGGCGCACGCGTCAGCGTGCAGGCCGGTGGCGCCGAAGTCGCCGCCGACCTGCTGATAGACGACGCCGTCCCGGCCCAGAGCTGCGTGATTCTCGCCGGCTCCGAACTGGCCGCGCAGTTGCCGGCGTCGACGTCGGTCAAACTCGGGAGCGCATGATGAACGAGTGGTTGCTCGCCCAGGCCCCGTTCCTGCCGCCATCGGTCGCGGCGGTGATGGTGATCCTGTTCAAGATCGTGCTGATCGTCGCGCCGTTGATGGGCTGCGTAGCCTATCTGACCCTCGCCGAGCGCAAGGTCATCGGCTACATGCAGGTGCGGCTCGGCCCGAACCGCGTCAGCCTGCTGGGACTCGATTTCCTGCGCGGCTGGGGCCAGCCGATCGCCGACGCGCTGAAGCTGATGACGAAGGAAATCATCGTTCCCAGCGGCGCCAACAAGTTCCTGTTCCTCGCCGCGCCGATCATCGCGCTCGCGCCGGCGCTCGCGGCGTGGGCCGTGGTGCCGTTCGGCGCCGAGATGACGCTGGCGAACATCAACGCCGGCCTGCTCTACATCCTCGCGCTGACCTCGCTCGGCGTGTACGGCATCATCATTGCCGGCTGGGCGTCGAATTCGAAATACGCGTTCCTCGGCGCGATGCGCTCGGCCGCCCAGATCGTGTCCTATGAAATCGCTATGGGATTCGCGCTCGTCTGCGTGCTGGTCGCTGCGGGCAGCCTGAATCTCGGCGAAATCGTCGAGGCCCAGCGCGGCAACGTGCTGACCTGGTTCTGGCTGCCGCTGTTCCCGATGTGGCTGATTTATTTCATCTCGGGCGTGGCCGAAACGAACCGCGCCCCGTTCGACGTCAGCGAAGGCGAATCGGAAATCGTCGCCGGCTTCCACGTCGAGTACGCAGGCATGGCCTTTGCGCTGTTCTTCCTCGCCGAATACGCGAACATGATCCTGATCGCGGGCCTGACCGCCGTGCTGTTCTTCGGCGGCTGGCTGTCGCCGCTGCCGGCGTCGTGGGGCGACTGGCCGTTCATCGGCGCGCTCGTCGGCGACGGCATCCACTGGTTCCTGATCAAGCTCAGTTTTTTCCTGTTCTGTTTCCTGTGGTTCCGCGCCACGTTCCCGCGCTACCGCTACGATCAGATCATGCGCCTCGGCTGGAAGGTGTTCCTCCCGATCACGATCGTCTGGATCGTGGTGACCGCCACTGCCGTGGTGCTGGAACTGCCACCCTGGTTCGACCGCGCGTGACGCACCTCCAAGGGACACCATGAACGCCATCGTCAGTTATCTGAAGAGCCTGACCCTCGTCGAACTCGCGAACGGCATGCGCCTGACCGGCAAGCGCATGTTCAGCCGCAAGATCACGATTCAGTATCCAGAAGAGAAAACGCCGCAATCGGCACGCTTCCGCGGCCTGCACGCGCTGCGTCGTTATCCGAACGGCGAAGAACGCTGCATCGCCTGCAAGCTGTGCGAAGCAGTGTGCCCGGCACTCGCCATCACGATCGAGTCCGAACCGCGTGACGACGGCACCCGCCGCACCACGCGCTACGACATCGATCTGACCAAGTGCATCTTCTGCGGCTTCTGCGAGGAGTCCTGTCCGGTCGACTCAATCGTCGAAACGCGCCATTTCGAGTACCACGGCGAGGTTCGCGGCGACCTGTTGATGACCAAGCAGAAGCTCCTGGCGCACGGCGACCGCATGGAAGCCCAGATTGCGGCCGATCGCGCCGCCGAGGCGCGTTACCGATGAGCCAGACCGCGCACCGCGCCGGATCCCCGGGAGCCCGCCCGTGATCACCTTCGAAACGATCGTCTTCTACGTCTTTGCCGCGATGCTGATCTCGGCTGGCGTCCTCGTCATCACGCTGCGCAATCCCGTGCACGCGGTGCTGTCGCTGGTGCTGGCATTCTTCGCGAGCGCCGGCCTGTGGCTGCTGCTCGAAGCCGAATTCCTCGCCATCGCGCTGGTGCTGGTGTACGTCGGCGCGGTGATGGTGCTGTTCCTGTTCGTGGTGATGATGCTCGACATCAACATTGCGGAAGTGCGCGAAGGATTCGCCCGCTACCTCCCGATCGCCGCGATGTTCGCGGTGCTGATGGGGGTGTCACTGCTGCTGGTCGTCGGCCCGGCGCACTTCGGCACCGCCCAGGTGCCGATTCCGCCGCCGGTTGCGAGCGACGTCAACAATACCGAACAGCTCGGACTCGCGATGTTCACGCAGTACGTGCTGCCGCTCGAGATTGCGTCGGTGGTGCTGCTGGTGGCAATCATCGCGGCCATTGCGCTGACCTTGCGCTCGACGCGTCAGACCAAGGCGCCGAAGCCGGAATCCCAGGTGCGGGTGCGTCGTGAAGATCGCATCCGGTTGATCAAGATGGATGCGGAGAAGGGCGCGTGACTGCCGTCACCCGCACGCGGAAGGCCTGAAGCGACATGTTGTCACTGTCCCACTACCTGATCATCGGCGCCGCGCTGTTCTGTCTCAGCGTGGCCGGCATCTTCATCAACCGCAAGAACGTGATCGTGCTGTTGATGTGCATCGAACTGATGCTGCTGGCCGTCAACATGAATTTCATCGCCTTCTCGCATTTCAACCAGGACATCGCGGGACAGGTTTTCGTGTTCTTCATCCTCACCGTGGCCGCGGCGGAATCCGCCATCGGTCTCGCGATCCTCGTGGTGCTGTTCCGCAACCGGAACTCCATCAACGTCGAGGATCTGGACGCGATGAAGGGATGAGTTGGTTGCTGGGGGCTGGCCTGTGCACGCGGGCGCATAACAGGGCGGGAAAAAGATCGTGAAAGAACTGTGTTTGATTATCGTGCTGGCGCCGCTCGTCGGCGCGGTGCTCGCGGGCCTGTTCGGGCGCAGCATCGGCCGCGCCGGCGCGCACTGGGTGACGATCATCGGGGTCGGCATCTCCTTCCTGCTGTCCGCCCATGTGTTCCAGCAGGTGGTGCTCAATGACGTCGAGCCCCTGAACACCAACCTCTATACGTGGCTGGATACCGGCGGGATCAGCTTCCACGTCGGTTTCCTGATCGACGAACTCACCGCCACGATGATGGTGGTGGTGACCTTCGTGTCGCTGATGGTGCACGTCTACACCATCGGCTACATGCACGAAGATCCGGGCTACCAACGCTTCTTCTCTTACATCTCGCTGTTCACCTTCAGCATGCTGATGCTGGTGATGGCGAACAACTTCCTGCAGCTGTTCTTCGGCTGGGAAGCGGTGGGCCTCGTGTCCTACCTGCTGATCGGCTTCTGGTACAAGAAGGACACGGCGATCTACGCCAACCTCAAGGCCTTCCTCGTCAACCGTGTCGGCGACTTCGGCTTTCTGCTCGGTATCGCAGCGGTGCTGATGGTGTGCGGATCGCTCGATTACGCGACCGTTTTCCAGGCCGCGCCCGGCCTCGTCGGCAAGACGGTTTCGATCATCGACGGCCATGAGTGGTCGCTGCTGACGCTGATCTGCCTGCTGCTGTTCGTCGGTGCGATGGGCAAGTCGGCCCAGGTGCCGCTGCACGTGTGGCTGCCGGACTCGATGGAAGGTCCGACGCCGATCTCCGCGCTGATTCATGCAGCGACGATGGTCACGGCCGGCATCTTCATGGTGTCGCGCATGTCGCCGCTGTTCGAGCTGACCGAAACCGCGCTGTCGGTGGTGCTCATCATCGGTTCGATCACGGCCTTCTTCATGGGCCTGCTCGGCCTGGTCCAGAACGACATCAAGCGGGTCGTCGCGTACTCCACGCTGTCCCAGCTCGGGTACATGACCGTCGCGCTCGGTGCCTCGGCCTATTCGGCTGCGATGTTCCACCTGATGACCCACGCGTTCTTCAAGGCGCTGCTGTTCCTCGCGGCTGGTTCCGTCATCATCGGCATGCACCATGAGCAGGACATGCGCAAGATGGGCGGCCTGCGCAAGCACATGCCGATCACCTGGATCACGAGCCTGATCGGCTCGCTCGCGCTGATCGGCTTTCCGGGCTTCGCCGGCTTCTTCTCGAAGGACGCCATCATCGAAGCGGTCAAGCTGTCCTCGACGCCGGGCGCGCAGATCGGCTACTACGCCTGCCTGTTCGGCGTGTTCATCACCGCGCTGTACTCCTTCCGCCTGTATTTCATGGTCTTTCACGGCAAGGGCCGCATGGACCACCACACCGAGGAGCACCTGCACGAGTCGCCGGCCGTGGTCTGGGTGCCGCTCGTCGCGCTCGCGATTCCGTCGGTCGTCATCGGCGCAATCGCCATCCAGCCGATGCTGTTCGGCGATTATTTCGGCGCCAGCATTTTCATCACCGAAGCGCATGCCAAGGGGCTGCACCACATGGCCGAGCACTTCCACGGCGTTCTGCCGTTCATGCTCCATGGCATGATGCAGCCGCCGTTCTGGTTCGCGATGGCGGGCGTCGCCACGGCCTGGTACCTGTACATGCAGGCGCCGCACTTGCCGGCCCGTATTGCCGCCGCGCTGCGTCCGTTGCAGCGCATTCTCGAAGCGAAGTACGGCTTCGACGCGTTCAACGAGATGTTCTTCGCCGGCGGCGCCCGCGGCACCGGCGGCCTGCTGTGGCGCTTCGGCGACGTGCGGCTGATCGACGGCCTGCTGGTCAATGGATCGGCGCGGCTGGTCGGCTGGTTCTCGCAGCTGCTGCGCGGCGTCCAGTCCGGTTATCTGTACCACTACGCGTTCGCGATGATCGTCGGGTTGCTGGCGTTGCTCGCGGTGTTCGTCCACAAGGTGATCGCGTGAGCCGCCTCGCGCCGCGATCGACATAGCGGAAATCCCCATGCAACTGGACTTACCGATACTCAGCATCTGCATCTGGTTACCGATCCTCGGTGGCCTGTGGGTGATTTTCGCGGGCAGCAAGCTGGGCGAGGGCATGGTCAGGGTGCAGGCGCTCGTCATTTCGATCGCCGTGTTCCTGATCTCGATGCTGCTCTACCAGGACTTCGATCCGACGACGGCGGCGATGCAGTTCACGGAACGCATGACGTGGATCGAAGCCTTCAAGGTCGAATACCACATCGGGGCGGACGGCATCGCGCTGCCGCTGATTCTGCTGACGACCTTCACGACGATCCTCGTGATCGGCGCCGGGTGGGAAGTGATCGAGGACCGCGTGAACCAGTACATGGGCGCGTTCCTCATTCTCGAAGGCCTGATGGTCGGTGTGTTCTGTGCGCTGGATGCGCTGCTGTTCTACGTATTCTGGGAAGCCATGCTGATTCCGATGTTCCTGATCATCGGCATCTGGGGCGGCCCGAAACGCGTGTACGCGACGATCAAGTTCTTCCTCTACACCTTCCTCGGTTCGGTGCTGATGCTGGTGGCGCTGCTGTATCTCTACCGCCAGACCGGCAGCTTCGACCTCGCCGAGATGCAGGCCGTGGCGCTGACCGCGACCGAGCAGAAATACATCTTCATCGCTTTCCTGCTGGCGTTCGCGGTCAAGGTGCCGATGTGGCCGGTGCATACGTGGTTGCCGGATGCGCACGTCGAAGCACCGACCGGCGGCTCGGTGGTGCTGGCGGCCATCATGCTGAAGATGGGCGGCTATGGCTTCATCCGCTTCAGCCTTCCGATCACGCCTGATGCCGCCCATGCGCTCGATTCGTTCATGATCGCGCTGTCACTGATCGCCGTCGTCTACATCGGTTTCGTCGCGCTCGTGCAGCAGGACATGAAGAAGCTGATTGCCTATTCGTCGATTTCGCACATGGGCTTCGTGACGCTCGGCCTGT
Source organism: Gammaproteobacteria bacterium Ga0077536 (assembly GCA_001464935.1). GTDB lineage: Bacteria > Pseudomonadota > Gammaproteobacteria. The sequence continues at coordinate 138,439 of LNEL01000060.1, read as the reverse complement.
TCATGATGTTCCAGATCTACGCCAACACCGGCAACTGGCAGGATGCGGCGATGGGCATCGAGGGCGCGATGGTCCAGATGGTCTCGCACGGTTTCATTTCGGGCGCGATGTTCCTCTGCGTCGGCGTGCTGTACGACCGCCTGCACAGCCGGCAGATCAACGACTACGGCGGGGTCGTCAATTACATGCCGAAGTTCGCCGCGTTCATGCTGCTGTTCTCGATGGCCAACGCCGGTCTGCCAGCCACGTCGGGGTTCGTCGGTGAGTTCATCGTGATCCTGAGCGCCTACAAGGCCAGTTTCTGGTATGCATTCCTTGCTTCGACGACCCTGATTCTCGGTGCCGCGTACACGCTCTGGATGTACAAGCGCGTCGTGTTCGGCGAAGTCCGCAACCCCAAGGTCGCCACGCTGACCGACATCAACGGCCGTGAGGCCCTGATCCTCGGCACCCTGGCGGTGATGGTCCTGCTGTTCGGGATCTGGCCCGCGCCGCTGCTCGACATGATGCACGTGAGCGTCGAGCACCTCGTCGAGCAGGTCGCACAGTCCAAACTGAGCGTCGCCCGTCTATGAACGACATCGCCCTGATTCTTCCCGAAATGACGCTGCTGGGCTTCGCGTGCGCGGTGCTGCTGCTCGACGCCTTCATCGGCAAGCGCGTGCCGCAGGCCGCGTTCTGGTGCGCGATGATCGGCGGACTGGTCGTGCTGGCACAGCTGGCGAGCTATGTGCCGGAAACCGCGAAGTTCGGCTTTGCCGGGACCTTCCGCGTCGACGTCGTCGGCACGGTGCTGAAGTCGTTCATGGTGGTGCTCGTGCTGGTGTCGTTCTTCTACGCCCGCGAGTACTTCGCAAAGCGCGAAATGCCGCACGGCGAGCACTACTCGCTCGCGCTGTTCGCGACGCTGGGCATGATGCTGCTGGTGTCGGCGAACAGCCTGCTGACGGTCTATCTCGGTCTCGAACTGCTGTCGCTGTCGATGTATGCGATGGTCGCCACGCAGCGCGATTCAGTGATGGCGTCGGAAGCGGCGATGAAGTACTTCGTGCTCGGCGCGCTGGCGTCCGGCATGTTGTTGTACGGCATGTCGTTCCTGTACGGCGTGACCGGCACGCTGGACCTGTCGGAACTGCTGATCAAGGTCAGCGTCGCCGAAGACAAGCGCCTGCTGCTGACCTTCTCGCTGGTCTTCCTGCTGGTCGGCATTTCTTTCAAGCTCGGTATCGTGCCGTTCCACATGTGGGTGCCGGACGTCTACCAGGGCGCGGCAACGCCGGTTACCCAATTCATCGGCACGGCGCCAAAACTCGCGGCCTTCGGGATGGCGATGCGCCTGCTCGTCGATGGCCTGTGGGGCCTCGCCGAGGACTGGCAGCAGATGCTGGTGATCCTCGCCGTGCTGTCGATGGGCGTGGGCAACATCCTCGCTATCGCCCAGACCAACCTGAAGCGCATGCTCGCGTATTCGACGATCGCGCACATGGGCTACCTGCTGCTCGGTATGCTGTCCGCGACGGCTTCGGGTTATGCCGCCTCGATGTTCTACATCACCGTCTACGCGCTGATGAGCATGGGCGCGTTCGGCCTCATCATCCTGCTCGGGTCGAAGACGTCCGAAGCCGACGAACTGCAGGATCTCGCGGGCCTCGCGCGGCGCAGCCCGTGGTTCGGCTTCATCATGCTGATCCTGATGTTCTCGATGGCCGGCGTGCCGCCGTTCGCGGGCTTCTGGGCGAAATGGTTCGTGTTGAAGGAAGTCGTGCAGGCGAACTACGTGTGGCTCGCCGCCGTCGCCGTGATGTTCTCGCTGGTCGGCGCGTTCTACTACCTGCGCATCATCAAGCTGATGTACTTCGACGAGCCCGTGCGCAATCAGGCGGTTGAAGCGAGCCAGGATTTGAAGCTGGTGCTGTCGGTCAATGGCCTGGCGGTGCTGGCACTGGGCCTCGCGCCGAGCGCACTGATGTCCGTGTGCGTGTCGGCAACGCTGCCGTACCTGCCCTGGTAATGCCAATCCGCCGGCAGCCGGTCGCGGCGCCGGCAGTTCGGAAGACGCACGCCGTATCGCCGGGGCCGTAGAGAGCGGGATGCGAAGGCCTCGCTCAGGGCAGGGCCAGCGCTTCCCCCATCCGCACGGGCACGCCGTTGGCGAGTGCAGGTCGCCACGCCGGCGCACCCGGCGGCAACAACAGAATCACCGTCGACCCCATGTTGAAGCGGCCGAGTTCGGCGCCCCGCGCATAGTGCGCGGGTTCGGCGAGCGCGAGCCGGTTCACACCGCGCGCATCGCGCGCCAGCGCCGGCACGTCGCAGCAGGTCAGCTCCATCGAGCTGACGAGCATCGCGCCGACCATCACGATCGCGCACGGACCCCATTCGCTGTCACAGGCGAGCACGATCCGCTCATTGCGGGCGTAGAGCTTCGAAATGACCTGCGACGTGCGGTCGTTGACCGAGAACAGGCGGCCGGGCACATAGCTGACGCTGTTCACGCTGCAGTCGAACGGTGCATGCACGCGGTGATAGTCGCGGGGCGACAGGTAGACGATCGCGTAACGGCCGCCGCGCACCTGCGTGTCCAGCGTCCCGTCGCCGGCCAGCAGATCGCGCGCAGCGAAAGTCTTGCCCTTCGCCTGCAGCAGCGCACCGTCCGTCAGCGTGCCGAGCTGGCTGATCGCGCCGTCCGCCGGGCTGACAACAGCGCCCGGCGTGGCGTCGACCGGCCGGGCGTCGGTCCGCAGCGCACGGGTGAAAAAGCGGTTGAAGCTCGCGTAACCGGCCTGTGCGTCGAGCGCCTCGCCGAGGTCCACGCGGTACGCCGCGCAGAAGCCGCGGATCGCGGGTGCGACGAGCGGCCCCTCGAGGCGGGTCAGCCAGTGGACGAGATCGGACAGCGCGCGTTGCGGCAACAGGTGCTGGGGCAGGACGCGCAGGCGGGTGAACAGTGAGGTCATAGGCAGTCCGTAGATTCAGGGCGCGTCACGGCTGACGGGCACCGCCAGCGTGTGTGTGCTGTCACCGCAGTGCAGTGCCACCGTTACCGTGTCGCCGGCGCGCGGTGGCGCGGCAACAGGCCGCATCAGCATCGCGTGCAGGCCGCCGGGCGCGAGTTCGACGCTGGCGCCGGCGGCAATCGTCAGCCGGGCCAGGTGTCGCATGCGGACCTGGCTGCCGTCACGCACGTTCTCGTGCAGCATGCCCATCGCGAAAGCCGGACTCGTGACGCCGTCGATCACGAGTGGGGCCGCGCCGGTATTGTGCAGGCGCATGTAGACCGCGATCGTGCCCTTGCCGGGTGGCGGCTCGCGTATCCACGCCTCACCGACCGAAAGGCCGTCGCAGGCCTGGGCGCCTGGCGCAGCCAGGGCCACGGCCAGCAGCATCTGCCGGACGCGATGTCCGCGAGCCGGTCGGTCGACGCTGGCGTCGAGCGTTGGAGCGGGCGGGTGGACTGAGGTCTGATTGGGCATGGCCATCCCTGTGCGTGGTGTTCCCGGCGTTTGCATGCGAGCGCTGCGCGACGCTCGCCGCCGCCACGGCGCCTGCGTCATGGCAGCTGTGCGACGAAGGCTGCGATGGCGCGAAACCTGTCGGCAATCGCCTGTGCTTCGTGCGGCAGGCTGATGGCGCTCAGAACGCGCAGCTGCGGGTCGATCAGAAAGATCGAAGCAGTGTGGTCCATCGAATAATCGGCGCCGCCGCCAGGCACGCGGGCGTAGATCACACCGAGCGGACGCGTCAGCGCCGTCAGCGCCTCTTCGGGGCCGGTGGCGGCCTTGAACGTCGGGTCGAAATACTGCACGTACGGTCCCAGCGTGGCCGGCGTGTCGCGCTCGGGATCGATGGACACGAACAGGACCTGGCCGTCGGCGCCGAACGCCGGGTCACCCTCGAGCTTTGCCTTCACCTGCTTCAGGACCGCCAGCGTGCCCGGACAGACATCCGGACACTGCGCGAAACCGAAGAACAGGAACGTCCAGTGGCCACGCAGCTGCGCTTCGGTGTAGGGCTGGCCGTCGCTGCCGATCAGGCTGAAGGCCCCGATCTGCGGCGGATCCGGCCACAGCAATCCCGGCACGTCGGGCCGCTGCTCCGTTTTCCACACGGCGAACAGCAGGCCGGCGCTCAGCGCGGCGAAGGCGAGCAGGGCCAGGAGTGCGTTCGATTGCGAGCCGGGCGGGGCAGTGGTCATCGGGCCATTATACCGGACGGGCACTGTCTCTCCGTGGTCAATCGGGCGCGCAGCGGGGCCGATGACCCGCTCCCCCGACCGACGGACGCGGGGCGCATTGAAAGCTTTTCGAAAGGATGGACACTAAACTAGGCGGGAGCCCACGCCCGCGCGGCGACGCCGAAAGTGACTTCAGCATGAACGACACCAGCAGGCCGCCGACCAAACTCGGCAAGTACGAAATCAACCGCGAGATCGGGCGCGGCAGCATGGGCATCGTCTATTCGGCCTTCGATCCCTATATCGATCGGCCCGTCGCGGTCAAAGTGGCCATGGCGGATGCGCTGAAGGACCGCGATGCCGGCGAACGCTTCCGGCGCATGTTCTTCAACGAAGCCCACACCGCGGGCATGTTGCGTCATCCGAATATCCTCGACATCTTCGATGCCGGGGTCGATGACGACAAGTGTTACATCGTGATGGAGCTGATCGAGAACGGCGACACGCTGCGCACCTATTGTCGCAGTGACAATCTGCTGCCTGTGAACCAGGTCGCGGAGATCCTGTTCCGCTGCGCGAAGGCGCTCGACTATGCCCATCGTCAGGGTGTGATCCATCGCGACATCAAGCCGTCGAACATCCTGCTGACGCAGGACATGGACGTCAAAATCGCCGACTTCAGCATTGCGCACATCAACCGCACCGACATGTCGCAGACGATGCCGATGGGCTTCGTCGGATCGCCGCGCTACATGTCGCCGGAGCAGGTGCAGGAGGACATGATCACCAGCCAGACCGATTTGTTCTCGCTCGGCATCGTCGCCTACGAAATGCTGACCGGCCATCATCCGTTCGGCGGCGAGACCTTTTCGAGCCTGATTCATCGCGTGATCAACGAAGAGCCGACGCCGATGACGCAGTTCCGACCAGATCTGCCGCCGATACTCGAACGCATCGTCGGTCGCGCGCTCGAGAAGGTGCCGGATCGCCGCTACCGGATGGGCATCGATCTGGCGTCCGATCTCAGCATGACCTTCACGCACCTCGAACGCCCGCAGGAGGACATCCCTGCGCGCGAGAAATTCGAACTCGTGAAGCGCCTCGATTTCTTCCGCGGCTTTCCCGACACCGAGATCTGGGAAATCATTCGCGCGAGCGTGTGGCAGGAAGCGGATACGGGCGAAGTCCTCGTGCGCGAAGGCGACATCGATGATTCCTTCTACATCATCATGGCCGGCACGGCCGATGTATCGAAGGAGGGCATTGCGCTGCACAGCATCGGCGAAGGCGACTGCTTCGGCGAGATGGGTTACCTGTCGAGGATCCGGCGCACGGCGACCGTCACGGCCGCGGGGCCCGTCTCGGTGATGAAGATCAACTCCACCCTCATCGAACAGGTCACTTCAGACTGCCAGCTGCGCTTCTACAAGGTCTTCGTGCGTGTGCTGATCGAGCGCCTGTCGCGCACCACCGATCGGGTCGTGCGCGGCTGAGCCGGCAATGTCAGCGACGGGGCCCACGCGCGAGGTAGCGCGCCATCAGGGTCGTCGTCGAGCCATCGTGGGCGGCCGGGCTGCCGGCGGCGAGTTCCTCGAGCAGCCGCGCCGCGAGCTGTTTGCCGAGTTCCACACCCCATTGATCGAACGAATTGATCTGCCAGATCACGCCCTGCACGTAGGTCTTGTGCTCGTACAGGGCCAGCAGCGCGCCGAGTGTTTCGGGCGTCAGCTCGTCCATCAGCAGCATGTTGCTGGGCTGGTTACCCGGTTGTTCGCGGTGCAGGGCCAGCGCCGGATCGGTGCCTGCCGCCGCCAGTGCATCGAGTGAACGGCCCACCATCAGCGCTTCCGCCTGCGCGAAGCAGTTGGCGACCAGCATGTCGTGATGGGGCGTCGCCGAGCGCGGGTGGCGCAGCGCCAGGATGAAGTCCACCGGTACCAGTCGCGTGCCCTGGTGCAGCAGCTGAAAGAACGCATGCTGCACGTTGGTGCCGACGCCGCCCCAGACGATCGGTGAAGTCTGGCCCTGCACGAGATCGCCGGCGAGCGTGCGGCGCTTGCCGTTGCTCTCCATTTCGAGCTGCTGCAGATAGTCCGGCAACAGTGTCAGGCGGTCGTCGTAGGGGACGATCGCCTGCGTTTCGGCGCCGAGAAAATTGGTGTTCCAGATGCCCGTCAGCGCCAGCATCACCGGTGCGTTGCGCGCGAGTGGCGCCGTGCGGAAATGCCGGTCCATCGCGCGCGCGCCGGCCAGCAGGCGCTCGAAGCCCTCGAAGCCGACCGCGAGCGCGATCGGCAGTCCGATCGCCGACCACAGGGAATAGCGGCCGCCCACCCAGTCCCACATCGGCAGCACATTGGCCGGCGCGATGCCGAAATCGATCGCGCGCTGCGGATGCGCGCTGATCGCAAAGAAATGGGATGCGATCGCCGCCTTGTCGGCGAAGCGCTCGAGAATCCAGGCTTGTGCGCTGCGCGCGTTCAAGGCCGTTTCCGGCGTCGTGAATGACTTCGAGGCGACGATGAAGAGCGTCGTCGCCGGGTCCAGGCCGCGCAGGCAGCGTTCGATGTCGCCCCCGTCGACGTTCGACACGAAGTGCACGCGGAGGCCGTCGCTGTGCGAATAGCGCAGCGCGTCGCAGACCAGCTGCGGCCCGAGGTGCGAGCCGCCGATGCCGAGATTGACGACATCGGTGATGCGGTCCCCGCCGTGACCCCGCCAGCTGCCGCCCGCGATTTCGGCGACCACTGACGCCATGCGCGCGAGCGTGTCCCTAATCGCGGGCCCGACCGGCCGGCCGTCGACGCAGCCGGATTCATCGAGCGGATCGCGCAGCGCCGTATGCAGCGCCGGACGGCCTTCGGTGGGATTGACCTCGGCGCCGCGAAACAGGTCTTCGATCTTCGCCGGCAGGCCGCGCTCGTCGGCCAGTTGCAGCAGCGCCTGGCGCGCGTCATCGTCAAGTAATTGCTTGGAGTGGTCGAAATAAAGGCCAGCGGCTTCGATGGTGTAGTCCGCGGCGCGATCCGGGCTCGCGAAGAGGGCGTCGAGCCGGCCCTGACGCAGGCGTCGGGCATGTTCGTTCAAGGTCTCGAGTATGGTGCGCATGTCCCTGCCTCAAGCGGTGGCTGGAGCGGGCGTCGAGGCCGCTCACTGACCATGGTCCGGGTTCGGAAGTTTCCTGTAAGCATTGATTCTAGCGTGATATTCTTCATTCCGGCAGATTTATTCCAGCACCCAGGAAGGGACCTCGTGAGCCGATGAGCAACGCGCCGCCGAGTCGACTTGGCAAGTACGAGGTGCTGCGCGAAATCAATCGCGGCAGCATGGGTACCGTCTATCTGGGCCATGACCCCTATACCGACCGTCCCGTCGCGATCAAGGTCGCGCACGCGGAGCAGTTGCAGGACGAGGAGTCCGGTGACCGCTACCGCAAGATGTTCTTCAACGAAGCGCACATGGCGGGGCGCCTGACGCACCCGAATATCGTCGCGATCTTCGACGCCGGCGTCGATGAAGAAGTCTGCTACATCGTGATGGAGTTCGTCGAAGGCGGCCAGACGCTGAAGTCCTTCTGCAAGGCCGACAACCTGTTGCCCGTCGAGAAGGTCGTCGAAGTGGCGTTCAAGTGCGCGAAAGCGCTCGACTATGCGCACAAGCAGGGCGTGATCCACCGCGACGTGAAGCCGACCAATATCCTCGTGACGCGCGACATGGACGTCAAGCTCGCCGATTTCAGCATCGCGCACCTGACCAAACTCGATTCCACTGAAACAATGCCGCTGGGCCTCGTCGGTTCGCCGCGCTACATGTCGCCGGAACAGGTGTGCGAAGACTTCATCACCAATCAGACCGACCTGTTCTCGCTTGGCGTCGTGATCTTCGAACTGCTGACCGGCCGGCACCCGTTTCTGGCCGACAACTTCTCGCGCCTCGTGCAGCGCATCCTCAACGATCCGCCGCCGAAGATCACAGAGCTGCGTGGTGGCATCACGCCGGATCTCGAGCGCATCGTCGAGAAGGCGCTCGCGAAGAACCGCGACGACCGCTACAAGATGGGCGGTGAACTCGCCGCCGATCTCGCGCGGGCCTACGACAGCCTGCTCGAGCAGCCGCAGGTCAACATCACGGAGCAGGAGAGGTTCGTCGCCGTCAAAGCCCTGGACTTCTTCCAGGGTTTTCCGGATTCGGAAGTCTGGGAAATCGTCGCCGCCGGCAAGTGGCAGGATTACGCCGATCGCAACGAGATCATTCTCGAAGGCGAACTCGACGACTCCTTCTACATCATCGTCCACGGCGAAGTGACGGTGCGCAAGAACAACAAGGATCTGCGGTCGCTGTTCGCCGGCGACTGCTTTGGCGAGATGGGCTATCTCGCGAAAACCAAGCGCACGGCGACGATCACCGCGCGCGGCCCGACCTCGCTGCTCAAACTCAATTCGAGTGTGATCGGGCAGGCGTCGCTGAACTGCCAGGTCCGTTTTCTGAAGGTCTTCCTGCGCACGCTGATCCACCGCCTGTCGGTGACCACCGAGCGCATGTCCCAGGAGCTCTGAGCGATGCGCACGGCGGCTCGCTGCTCGTTGGCGCTGGCTTGGGCCATCGCGACGAATGCGCAGGCGATCGACCTGGCCGACCTCACGCTGCCGCCCGGCTTTCGCATCGAACTCTATGCCGACAGCGTGCCGAATGCGCGACAGATGGCGCGCGGTGACGATGGCGTGCTGTACGTCGGCACGCGCAGCGCGGGCGCGGTCTACGCGGTGATCGATGCGGACGGCGACTATCGTGCCGAGGCGGTCAAGCGGATCGCCGGCGGCCTCAATATGCCCTCTGGCGTCGCCTGGCGCGACGGCAGCCTGTACGTCGCGGAAGTGCAGCGCGTGCTGCGTTTCGACGACATCGGCCGCCGGCTCGACGACCCGCCGTCACCGGTGATCGTCGCCGACGACCTGCCGGACGACCGCCATCACGGCTGGAAGGCCATCGACTTCGGCCCCGACGGCTTCCTCTACGTGCCGGTGGGCGCGCCCTGCAACGTCTGCCTGCGCGATCCGCCGTATGCGACGATCCAGCGCATGCGGGCCGACGGCAGCCAGCGCGAGACGTGGGTGCGGGGCGTGCGCAATTCAGTCGGCTTTGCGTGGCATCCCGCGACCGGCGAGATGTGGTTCACGGACAATGGCCGGGACATGCTGGGCGACGATGTCCCGTCCTGCGAACTCAACCGCGTGACGCAGCAGGGCCAGCACTTCGGTTTTCCGTACGTGCACGGCGGCGATGTGCCTGATCCCGACTTTGTCGCGCCGGCAGACGCGCCGGATTTCGTGGCGCCTGCCGTCAAGCTCGGCGCGCATGTCGCGCCGCTCGGTGTGTTGTTCTACACGGGGACCCAGTTTCCGGCGGCCTATCGTGGCTCGCTGCTCGTCGCCGAGCATGGATCCTGGAACCGCAGCGAACCGGTCGGCTATCGCCTGGTGCACGTGAGTCTGAACGGATCCGACGTCGTGCGTCATGAAATCTTCGCGAGCGGATGGCTGCGCGACGGGCAGGTCAGCGGCCGCCCGGTCGATCTCGAACAACTGCCCGACGGATCGGTCCTCGTGTCCGACGATGACGCCGGCGCGATCTATCGCATCAGCTATCAGGGCACCGATGACTGACTCCCGCCACGCCGGCGCGGCGCGTCATCTCGACGTGCTGCGGGCGACTGTCGACTTCGACAGCACCGATCAGGCAACGCAGGCGATGTTCGAAGCGTGGGCACAGCGCGAGACCTGGCGCGCGCGCAGCGAGGCACTGCCGCTCGTGGTCGGCGTCGACCCGGCGCGCTTCGAGACGCTCGATCCGGAGCGCGCGGAAGCGGCTGAGCATCTGTGGCGCATGCTGGCGAGCGGGCTGAAGCTCGATCCGGACCGCGATTCGGCGGTGTCGCCATTGCACGTTCGTGCCTGGGCACAGGCGGCGGGCATTGCACTGCCGCGCGCGCTGGGCCGGCTGCTGGACTTCATCTCGAGTGTATTGCCGCCGGCTGCGATGCCCGATGCACAAGCCGACACGGAGCTGCTGGTGCTGCGCGCCCAGGAGCGCGAGACCCTGCTCGGTGCGGCGCTGATGCTGGTGACGAAGGAACCTGCGTCCTGCATCGGCGACGACGGGCGCCATGACAGTCGACGGATTGCCCGGCTGATTCTCAGCCGTTCGTTGCTGTGGTTTCCACTCGGGCCACCCCTGGCCTCCGCGGCAGAAATCGAAGCCCTCATCGGGCGTTGGATCGACGGCGCGGGCCATCGCTGAACCGCGCCGGATTGCCGTTCCTCGCGCGCCCTGCATGACAGGACGCTCAGCCTTTCATCTCATCTCAGCGGCACACGCCTCAGACGGCATTGCCACGCCGACGCAAGGTCACCAGGCCCGCGACCGCACTGCCGAGCAGCCACACGGCGGCCGGCACCGGCACGGCCTGCAACTGCAGATTGCCGTCCGCGCCCAACAGCTGGTCGCCGACGCCGGCGAGCTGGCCGCCGACCGACGTGATCCCGTTGACGGCGTTGCTGCGCAGGTCGAGCGTGAAGATACCCTGGGCCGCCGCGATATCCGGATCGAAAATCGCGCTGTTCTGGCTCTGCACGACGATGTCGAGCTGCGCAAAGCCCGACAGCAGCAAGGGCGCCGACACCGCACCGCCTGACACGACGTTGCCCGACAGCAACAGCTCGCCGTCGGTGAAGCCGACATCGGACACGAAGTTGAAGTCGGGGCTCGTATCGAAGTACATCGACGCACTTCCGCCAGTGATGGCGGAGGTATAGCCGCCTGCGCTGACCGAGGTCACTTCTTCTTCGAACTGCGCCACGACGGTGATCTCGTAGCCGGCACCGAAGCCCGAGGTGTTCAGGCCCGGCGCGTTCTGCACCACGCCATCGAGCTGATGTGCCGTGACATAGGACTGGTAATAACCGGTGAAGCGATCGCCAATCACCGGCGCCGCCGTTGTCCCGACATTCGTCGCGGCGGCCTGAATCAGCGTCGCGCCGACCGCGAGGTCGTACAGGTTGAAAGCCGCCACGATGTCGCCATCGCCGTCCGATACGGCTGAGTTGTTGTAGTCGGCCGCAATGTTCTGCGCAAATGCGCCGGGTGCAGCCATCGCCAGCAGCGCACCGGCACTCGCAAGTGCCGTCAGTCTTGTTTTCTTCATGCTATTGCTCCTTGAGCGGTGTTTCTCGAAATTCCCAAGGGCAATCGATCCCTCGGGAACACATGCGACGGGTGCCGATGCAGAAGAGGCCGATCGGCATCGAATACGTAGCGAGTCGCGGCAACACCATAGTCAAGCTGCGTACCTGAGGATGTGCGTCAACGTACAGAGCGGAAGTTTTTTCAGCTGTAATTTCTACACTCGGAGATCAGCGTTCAAATGTCCGGAATGCGCAGATCAGGAACATGTGGCGTCGCACTGCACGCGTCGTTCGCCGCCTCGGAAGCCATCGCGAACAACCATCGCCGGGCTGCGCGGTTCACGGAGCAAGCTCCTTACCTGCCACGGCATCCAAGGCGAGTTCGCACGCCATGTCGGCAGCTTGCCCATCCTGAATGGACGTCGGTCCTACACGCGCCGGATCAGTCAAACGCTCGGTACGTGGCTGGACGAAGGCGCTAGCCGGAGTGGATGCCATGGTCACCAGCAACAGGCCGGATGCAACGCCGGCACGGAATCACGGACTACGCGAGGGAGAAATCGAGATGGAAGACGCCCTGCACGCTGTTGACGACAGCACCGACCTGCCGTCGCTGGACGAACGTACGCTGGCTGCGTTTCATCTCGGCATCCGCCGCGAGGTGACGAAAGGGCCGGACCCTCGCGGACTTCGCCGTCGCGTCATTTCCTTGTGGGGCCAGTCGGAGCCGATGACGAAGCTGTTCGGGATGATCGACCGGGTGGCGCCTACGCGCGCCAATGTGTTGATCATCGGCGAAAGCGGAACCGGCAAAGAGGTCGTGGCCCAGCGGCTGCACCAGCAATCGAAGATCAGTCATTGTCCGTTCGTTGCGGTCAACTGCGGGGCGATACCGGTCAATCTGATTGAGGCGGAACTGTTCGGTCACGAACGTGGAAGCTTCACCGGCGCCGTGCGGGATCACAAGGGCGTGTTCGAACGCGCGACGGGTGGTACGGTCTTTCTCGATGAGATCACGGAGATGCCCGTCGAGATGCAGGTCAAGCTGCTGCGGGTGCTGGAGTCTGGTGCTTTCTATCGTGTCGGGGGCAATGAGGAAATCGCGGCCAGGTGCCGCATCGTGGCGGCCACCAATCGCAGCCCCGAGCAGGCCGTGCAGGAAGGCGTATTGCGTGCGGATCTGCTGTATCGCCTCGCCGAATTCCCGCTGCGCTTGCCAGCGCTGCGGGAGCGCGGTGCCGACGTCGAGATGATGGCCGGACGCTTCCTGGTTGAACTGAACGTCGAGTACGGCGAGAACAAGCGCTTTTCGGTGTTGTCGACCCGCTTCCTTCATGAACACACCTGGCCCGGTAATGTGCGCGAATTGAAGAACTCGATCCATCGCGCCCACATCCTCGCGGACGAGGAACTGGAGCTGAGTGCTGCCGAGTTCTCGCTCGAGCCGGTGGCATGTCCGAAGCATTGTGTGGCGGTGCCTATCGGCACCTCGGTGGCCGACATGGAGCGCGTGCTGATCACGGCAACGCTGTCGCGCTGCGAAGGCAGCAAGCGCCAGGCTGCCACGATCCTGGGGGTCAGTCTGAAGACACTTTACAATCGCCTGCACGACTACGAACGTCTCGTGCGCACCGCCAGCACCCACGCAGCCTGAACGGCTGAACGCCAGTATCGATCGCCGCCCGCGCGAAACCCGGGAGCGGCCTGACAGATCCCGGGTTCCACTGCGTTCCACCCGCGCTACACCGAGGATTCGTGACTTGCCAGTCGCGCGACGACGGAGCGCGCGCGACCCATGGAGAGGACATCGCAAGACGGCCCGGCAGGGCGTCATACTTTCCCGGGTGAGGCTGGCGCAGTCACATCCCGCCTGTGAGACCCCGGTAGCAGTGAGCGCCGCAGGCTCAGGGCTTGGGGACGCGCAACGTCTTGCTGACCATCAGGCAGCCGGAGACCGCAAAGGGCAGCACCAGCAGATGCAGGGTCGTTCCACCGATCGGGATGGCGCCCAGGGTGTCAGCTGCCACCCCGGCAATGAGGCACAACAACGGCACGATGCTGGTGGGAATCGGCGTCCCTTCGAAGTAAGCGACCTTGCCCTCGTCGTCCGCGAGGCCGGCGGCGGACACGTTGTAACGGGCGAGACGGCTCAGCCCGCACAACATGAAGAACACCAGGATCGCGGCGTCGGGTGCGCTGTCGAGCCCCGCGGCGAAGGCGATGGTTGCCGGCGCCACGCCAAAGGACACGATGTCGGCGAGCGAATCGAGTTCGCGGCCGAACAGGCTGTGCGTCTGGCGCCAGCGCGCGACACGGCCGTCGAAGAAGTCGAGCACCAGTGCAGCGACGACCAGGACGGTCGCCAGGTAGAGCCAAAGCACGCGGTCGTCGCGCGCATGCATCACTGAGAGCATCACCGCGCCCATGCCGCAGCCCCCGTTGGCCAGCGTCAGCACGTCTGCGAAGTGGAAGCTGCGGATGAGGCTCAGGTGACGCACTTGGCAGGCCCGGCGTCAGCATTCGACGTTGGTGTCTTCATGTGTTCACAACTGGGAAGACACGAACAGGGCGGCTGACTCGAGCAGCCGACGATGCGGCGGTCGTGCCCGCCAGCGGACTTCGTCCACGCGACTGGCTTGCAGCAAATCCGCCTCGAAAATCGCAACCTGCTCATCTGCGAAGGCCTTGTCATAGACGTTCAGATTGGCCTCGTCATTGAGGCGAAACGATCGATTGTCGAAGTTGGTCGAGCCCACCGACACCAGCAATTCATCGATGATCATCACTTTGCAGTGGAACATGGTCGGCTCGTATTCATGGATTTCGGCACCCGCCGCGAGCAATCGCGCCCAGCGGGCCTGTGACGCGAGACGCACGACGCGGCTGTCGATGTGGCGCCCGGGGGTGATGATCCTCACGCGTACCCCGCGGGCGAGCGCATCGAGGATGACTGTCAGGGTCAGACCGTCCGGTATGAAATAGGCACACGCGAGGTCGACTCGCATCTTCGCGGCAGTCAATGACATCAGGTACATCAGGTGCATGCTTTCGCTGCCCCCGGACGGCGAACTGCTGAACATCTGGGCGGCCATGCTGCCGGCGGATTCAAGTGGTGGGAAATAGTCCCCGCCGTGCAGCACCCGCCCGGTAGCCTTGATCCAGTTGTCGATGAACACCGCCTGCATCTGCGCAACGACAGGGCCGACTGCGCGAAAGTGTGTGTCGCGCCACTGCGTTTTGTCTTCGGCATCGCCCTGCCACTGATCCGCGATCCCGACGCCGCCCGTGAAGCCCACACGCCCGTCGACTATCAGCAGCTTGCGATGCGTGCGGTTGTTCATGCGCCCGAGGCTGTACCAGGCGGGCCGGTGAAACCGGCGGACTTCGACGCCCGCGTCCCGCATGGAGTCGACCAGCGCGTCGTCGAGCTTCAGTGTGCCGACCCAGTCGAGCAGGACGTGAACCTTGACGCCCGCGCGGGCGCGGCCCGACAGCGCATCCGTGAACTGGCGGCCAGTCGCGCCTGACCAGTAGATGAAGGTCTCGAAACAGATGCTGTGCCGGGCGCTGTCGATGTCGGCCAGCATCGCCGGAAAGATGCGTCGGCCATTGACCAGTGCCACACAGTGGTTGTCCTCGCTCATCGGGGGGCCGAGCAGGACATTCATCACGCGCAGATGGTCGGGTTCTCCGGTCGAGTAGAGGCGCTGCACCTGGTGGCGAATCCGGCGCTCGCCGGAGACGAGATTCAAGCCTGCCAGCACCACCAACAGCACGACTGTCGCGGTGACCAGCACGACCGTCACCATGGTCGTGCAGTCCTGTCCAGTCGCTGTCGGGCGCTGCAGCCAAGGGGGAGGGCACAGGTCCGATGCGGGGAGCGCGATGCGCGAATGTCAGCCGATTGCGCGACGGAGAGCGGATCGCATGCCATTCGATACATCCGATTGAAGAGCCTGTTGCCGGGCGGCGGCCATCGCGCCGTCGCCCGGTTGCACGGTGTGCGGGATGTCCTTCTGCTGGCTAGTGCGGTTCGGGGTGCTGCGCTTTGGCCATTTCTTCACACTGCGTCTGGGCGTCGCCGCGCAGCGGCTCGCATTTCTCCATCGCCAGCGTGTACTCGGCGTCCTGTACTTTCTCGGCACGCTCGTCGACCGCGGTTGCCACTTCCTCATTGGCATCGACTGCGGTCGTGGTGGAGGTGTGCTTCAGCTCCGCCTGCTTCACGCAGACGTCGTGTTCGTTGCCAGTCACGTCATCGCACTTCTGCTTCGCCAGCGCGAGCTCCGCGTCGGCGATGTCCACTCGCGCTTCGGCGCGAGCCTCGGCGGTATTCTCGTGCCGCGCGTTGGCGTTGGCTTTGGCGGTGACGAGGCGCAGTTCGGCTTCCGCCTCACAGACATCCTCGGCGTTGTCTTCCAGCGCATCACACTTCGCGAGTGCGACCTTGTGGTCGGCCCCGGCCCGTTCGACACTGGCTTCGTAAGTGGCTTCGGCCACGGAATCTTCTGCGCTGGCGCCGGCGATGCAGAGGCCGAACGTGGCGACGATCGCGAGACAGAGGCGGGTTTTGATCATTGGACAGGCTTTCCTGGTTGACGTGGTGAGGGATGGCAGGCGTTGGCTCCATGCCCATGCACGACAGACGCAAGTCGCATGCCATTCATCCGCCGTCACGTGGCGATGCGTTGTCGTGCGTACCTGCCGACGGCGGCTGCGTCGACAGCTCGTCCTGGATCACGCTGAGCGTGCCGTCCGCCTCCATGTAGGCTTCGCGCACCTGCGCCAGTTCATCGATGCCCTGTTTTCGCAGCTCGATCATCAACTCCTCGAGCGTCAGGAGTTCGCGACGCAGTGCCTGCCGAATGGGACGCCCGCGTTGCACCAGTCGTGTGGCGGGTTCGCTGATGAACCAGCGGACGGCAGGTATCCGATCGCTGAGCCAGGCCACCGCGTAGTTGATGGACAGAATGGTGGTGATCATCACCAGTCCGTCGAGCGGGCCTGCGGACAGCGGCGTGAGGGTTTCCACGGCGATGCCACCGGTCATGATGGCGCTCAGGAAATCGTGCGGCGAGGCGGTCCCGAGCTGCCGTTTCGGGATGAGGCGCACGAGAAACACAATCACGAGGTAGCCGGCGCCGGCCAGCAGTGCGGCGGTCAACAGCGGGGAAATGTTCATTGCTTTGAACCCCATGCTTGAAAAAAATACAGAGCAGGTCGGCAACTTTTGCGAAGAAGCCGGGTGAACCGCGGAGTAAGTGCGTGTGGCGGCCGCCGTCGGCGCGGATGGCACGACCGTTGCGTTGACCTTTTCGCAAGGCGGCGCGAACAAGGATGCAATCCGTTAGCAAGAAACGGGCGCAGCGCCGGCCAACGTTCGAATTGCCGATTGTCAAAGAGGAAGGGCCCTGTGCGAAATCCGCTGACCAAACTGCTGTTACTCATGGCCGGTTACTGGGCCACTGCGGCGTTCCGGCGCCATGTCAAAAACAAGGCGGAGCAACGCCAGGAGCACGACCTGCAAATCAGCACGTGGGAAGGCGAGGGTGGTTCCCCCGCGCCGTCGCACGCAGCAGCGATTGACGGAAAAGCATGAGTCATCGCTGACCGTGGCACGGTGCAGCGGAACGGTCGACTGCGTTGGCGCCGCGCGCCGCGGGATCGCATCTCGCGGCTGGACCTGACGCCGATGAATCAATCACCGCTGGCGCAAGATCGGTCTTCGAGCAGGCGCAGGCAGGCGCGGTGTGTCGCTGCGGGCGCGGTGTTGACCCGATTGGCCGTGTATTCGCTCGCCCTGCTGCTCGTGGCGTGCAGCCGCGGGACGGTCGAAGGCGCCGCTGCGTCCTTCGGGCCATCGCCCCACTTGCCCCGGCCCGTGCAATGGCGGCTGCCAGTCGTGAACATCGCGCCGGCAGTGGGCTGGTCGCAAGGGGCCACGCCCACACCGGCGCCGGGCACGGTCGTCAGTGCCTTCGCGGACGGGCTTGCTCATCCGCGCTGGTTGTACGTGCTGCCCAACGGCGACGTGCTGGTAGCCGAAACCAATGCACCGGAGCGCCCGCTGCGCCAGGCATTGCTGGGATTCAAGGGATGGATCATGGCCCAGGTGATGCGGCGCGCAGGTGCCGGTGTCCCGAGCGCAGACCGGATCAGCCTGCTGCGCGACGCCGACGGTGACGGCGTGGCCGAGATTCGAAGCATGTTCATCGAGGGCCAGGATTCGCCGTTCGGCATGGCGCTGGTCGGCGACGACCTCTACATCGCCAACAGCAGTGCACTGGTCAGGATCACCTACGTCACCGGTGATCTGAGGGCGCGCGCGCCGGCCACGCTGGTGTCACCCTTGCCCGGCGGCCCGCTCAATCATCACTGGACCAAAGGCCTGGTGGCAGCTCCGGATGGCACGACGCTGTACGTGTCCGTCGGTTCCAACAGTAACGCCGCTGAGCACGGCATTGCGTACGAGGATGGACGTGCGGCGATCTGGGCATTCGACAGGCTTGGCGGCACGGGCCGTGTCTTCGCGTCGGGACTGCGTAACCCGGTCGGCATGGCCTGGCGCGGGCCGGTGCTGTGGTGCGTGGTGAACGAGCGGGACGAACTGGGCCCGGATCTCGTGCCGGACTATCTGACCGCCGTGCGTGACGGCGGCTTCTATGGTTGGCCGTACAGTTACTACGGATCGCACGTCGACGCGCGGGTCGAACCTGCCCGGCCCGATCTCGTGGCCACCGCCATCAAGCCCGACTATGCCCTCGGCGCGCACACCGCGTCGCTTGGCCTGGTGTCCGCCGCGGGCAGCCGGCTCGGGGCGGGTTTCAGTGAAGAAGGCATGTTCATTGGTCAGCACGGATCGTGGAACCGTACGCCGCGCAGTGGCTACAAAGTGATATTCGTGCCGTTCGCGTCCGATCGGCCGAGTGGAGCGCCGGTCGATGTGCTCGTCGGCTTCGTCAACGCGGCAGGAGAGGCACGCGGACGACCCGTCGGCCTGGCGGTCGATACGCGACACGGGCTGCTGGTGGCTGATGACGTCGGCAATGTGATCTGGCGGGTGACGGCAGCGCCCCCCGGCAGTGGCGGACAGCGCTTTCCGACATCGATGCCACCCTGACAACGGACCTGTCCGCAGAGCCGTCGGCATCTCGTGCGACTCCTGATCTGTCCATGGTTCATAGCGCCGCCATCTGCCGCCGATCAATGTGCGCAAACGTACCGAACTGGCAGCATCAGCGGGGTAGGGTCGTTCGCCTTAGTCGTGACGATGTCTGACGCCGCTGTCTTGCGGGCGTCGCGTCGGCACTGATGCATAACACCTGCGAAAAGTTCGTCACGGAAGAGGTGTCGTCACCTCCTGAGCAGTTGTTCCACAACCTCCAGCGACGCAGGAAAATCCGATGAAGAAATCACCCCCCATCGCCGCCGCGGCGAAGAAGCGCTCGAAAGCCGAAGGCACACAGGACGACCACGACCCACAGCTCGAACAGGCCGCTGCTGTCCAGAAGGTAGCGGCATCGGTGCCGGTCAATGTCCTGACTGCGACATCGTTCGGGCGCGAGTACGCTGCGAATCCTCCCGTGGGCCCGCACTGCGAGGTGCCGGCCGTGGTGTCCGCCAGCACCTTGAGCGAGAACAACGACAGCGCCAAAACCGGCGCAGCGATGGACGCCGCGCGGTCGGATGCCTCGGGTCAGCGCCTGACCACCAATCAGGGAGTGCCCGTCGCCGACAACCAGCATTCGCTGAAGGCCGGGCTGCGCGGTCCGACCTTGCTCGAAGATTTCATTCTGCGCGAGAAGATCACGCACTTCGACCATGAACGGATCCCCGAACGGATCGTGCACGCGCGCGGCTCGGCGGCGCACGGCTATTTCGAAGCCTATGAACCGCTGACGTCGCTGACGCGCGCGGCCCCGTTCCAGGCCAAGGGCAAGCGCACGCCGGTGTTTGCCCGCTTCTCGACCGTCGCCGGCGAGCGTGGCTCGGTCGATACGGCGCGTGACGTGCGCGGCTTCGCGGTCAAGTTCTACACCGATGAAGGCAACTGGGATCTGGTCGGCAACAATATCCCGGTGTTCTTCATTCAGGATGCCATCAAGTTCCCCGATCTGATTCACGCGGTGAAGCCTGAACCGCACAACGGCATGCCGCAGGCAGCGTCCGCTCACGACACGTTCTGGGACTTCGTGTCCCTGTCGCCGGAGACGACGCATACGCTGATGTGGGTCATGTCCGATCGCGGCATCCCGCGCAGCCTGCGCATGATGCAGGGTTTCGGTGTGCATACTTTCTGGCTGGTGAACGCGGACGGCTATTCCCACTTCGTGAAGTTTCACTGGAAGCCGAGCTTTGGCACCCATTCGCTGGTCTGGGACGAGGCGGTCCGGATCGCCGGTGCGGATGCCGACTTCCACCGACGCGACCTGTGGGATGCGATCGAGGCCGGGCACTATCCCGAATGGGAGCTCGGTTTTCAGATCTTCACCGAAGCCGAGGCCGACGCGTTCAGTTTCGATGTGCTCGATGCGACCAAGCTGATTCCTGAAGAACTGGTGCCCGTGACGCCGGTGGGGCGCATGGTGCTGAACCGCAATCCGGACAATTTCTTCGCTGAAACCGAGCAGGTCGCATTCTGCACGGCTCACGTGGTGCCGGGGATCGACTTCAGCCATGATCCCCTGCTGGCAGGACGCATTCATTCCTATCTCGATACCCAGATCACCCGGCTCGGCGGCGTGAACTTCCATGAGATCCCGATCAACGCCCCGCTGGCCCCCGTCCACAACAATCAGCGTGACGGTCTGCATCGACAGGCGGTGCCGCGCGGGCGCGTCGCCTACGAGCCCAACTCACTTGGCGGCGGTTGTCCGTTCCAGGCCGGCGGCGCCGGCTTCGTGTCCTTCCCGCAACCGGTGGCTGGTGAAAAGCTGCGCGGCAACCCGGAGAAGTTCGCGGATCACTACACGCAGGCCACCCTGTTCTACGCAAGCCAGACCAGCGTGGAGAAGGCGCATGTCGCGGGTGGCTTCCGTTTCGAACTGAGCAAGGTCACGGTGCCGGCGATCCGCGAGCGGATGCTCGCCTCCCTCGTCAACGTATCCGCCGAACTGGCGGCAACGGTGGCCGCGGGGCTGGGGATGCCCGTGCCGCCGGCGTTGCCGCGTGCACTCGAGCACCCGGCGACGCCTGAAGTCACCACGTCAGGCACCCTGTCGCTGACGGCACTGCCCGGCGCCGAGGGGATACGCACACGCAAAGTCGCACTGCTCGCCGCAGACGGCGTGCAGGGTGCCTCGCTCGCCGTGGTGCAGGCGGCACTGGCCGAGGCGGGTGCGGTCAGTGTCGTGATCGCGCCGCGCCTGGGGCCGGTGCGCACGGCCGATGGCGTGGCGCTCGAGGCCTTGGGCACGTTCGAGAATTCGCCCTCGGTGCTGTTCGATGCGGTCGTCCTGCCCGATGGTGAAGCCGGGGTGTCGCTGCTGGCGCAACTGCACGAGACGCTGGAGTTCGTGACCCTCCAGTATCGCTATGGGAAGAGCCTGCTCGCGCTCGGCAAGTCGATCCGCCTGCTCGATGCGGCCGGTATTGCCGCTGCCACGCCGCGTGGGCCGGCCGAGCCCGGCGTGGTGCTGGCCAGCAGTGACAAGGCACTACCCGCCGATGCGAAAGCTTTCATGGCCGCCATCGCCAGGCATCGGCATCCGGAGCGTGAAGCGTGAGCGGCGACAGGCTGACGCGCCCGTCCAGCGGCCAACACGATGTCAGATTGGCGACTCGATGCACTGACGCAAGCGAATGAACGGCGGGCCCTTGCCAGGGCCCGCTCGCCCCTGAGCAGCCCGCGCCATCACATCGACGCGAAGTACGCGGCATAAAACGCCACCCAGCAAGCGCACAGCACCTGCATCCGGGCCCGCATCGACCAGCGTGACACCAGCGCGCGATTGACGCCGGTCACGAGCGCGATCACCAGCAGAAAGCGCGGCAAGCGCAGGAGCGGCGTCATCAGCAGGAACGGCCACAGCGCCGCGTGCTGACTGCCGGCGGCCCACGCATAGAGCTTGTAAGGCACGCCGCTGAACGAACCGGCGAACGCCGCCGCGAGTCCGCTCTCGGCATGGCGCCGGGCGGTCTCGAGGATCAGGCTGTCATCGATGGCCGGCAGTGCAAGCAGTGCAACGCGTGCACCTGCCGGATCATCGGCAGCCCACAGCCACATCACGAGGCCACCGGGCACCGCCGCGAGCGCCGCGACGGCAGCTGCCGCGGCCGCGCGTCGCCAGCCGGATCTCACCGCGATGACGCTGAGCGGGACATCGACGACCACGAACAGCAGAATCGCCTCGGCGCAGGACCACAGCGCGACGAGCGCGAGCGTCACGTATGGAAGTAGCGGACGAAGTGGAAGAAGACCGGGGCGGCAAAAGTCACGGAGTCCATGCGATCGAGCGCGCCGCCGTGACCGGCGATCATCGTGCCCCAGTCCTTCGCGCCGAGCGAGCGTTTCACCGCGGACAGCACGAGGCCGCCGAGAAAGCCGCTGATCACGATCACGAAGGACAGCGCGGCCGCGCCGAGGAAGCTGAAGGGCGTGATCCACCACAGCAGCGCACCGACCACCGTTGCTGCGAGCCCGCCGCCGACGAAGCCCTCGACGGTTTTCGACGGGCTCACGCCCGGCGCAATCTTCCGTTTGCCGTAGAGCTTGCCGAACACGTACTGCAGCACGTCGCTCAGCTGCACGACGGTGACGAGGAAGAACAGCAGAAAGGCACTGTCATAATCCTCGAACTCGAGAATCAGCAGTGCAGGGGCATGGCTGATGCAGAACACGGTCAGCATCAGGCCCCACTGGATCTTCGAGGCACGCAGCAGGAAGTCGTCCGTCTCGCCGCGCAGGACCGACAGCACCGGCAGCAGCAAAAAGGCGTACACCGGAATGGCGATCGTCAGCATCGACACCCATTCGACGCCGACCAGGAAGTACTGCAGCGGAATGAACAGGTAGAAGGCGGCGGCGATCGCGCCGTGGTCCGAGGGCCGGGCAGGTGTCAGCGACAGGAACTCGCGCAGGCAGTAGAACGACACCAGGGCGAACATCACGAGGGTGACCACCTTGCCGAACGCGAACGCGAGCGCAAACAGGGCAACCATCACCCACCAGGCCTTGATGCGCGCCTTGAGGTTCGCCACGGTCTCGCGACCCGCTTCCGTGGTGACCCGATACGACAGCACCACGCCGGTCACCGAGGCCAGCAGCAACAGGCCCGCCACCCCGCCGAACAACCACCACATGCGCGTATCCATCGTGAGCCCTCTAGTGTGCTGTCTCGTCGTGAACGTCGCAGGCCCGCGTCGGGCGCGGATCGCGCGAGCCGGCGCACGCAGGCGCCATGGCGGGAACGCACATCGACGTGGCGCGGTGCGAATCCTGGCGTATCGCGAATGTCATCGGGGTCTGTCGCCCGGGATCAGGACAGCGCGATCACGGCATCGCGCGCGCGGGTCAGAAAATCCGCCTTGTCTTCATCGGGGCCCAATGCGAGCGGCTCGCCAAAACGCACTGCGCAGCTGATCGGCACCGGCAGCAGGCTGCCCTTGGGCAGGGCCTGCCGCAGGTTGTCGAGATAGACGGGCACGAGTTCGACGTCGGGATACTCGCGGGCGAGATGGTAAAGACCGGACTTGAACGGCCCCGGGATGCGCTCCGCGCCGCGCGTGCCTTCGGGAAAGAGAATCAGCGAGTCGCCGTCGGCGAGCGTCGCGAACAGCGGGGCGAGCGGATTGCCGGCGTCGCGCTGTTCCCCCTTGCGGTCGATCAACACGGCATTCAGCACGCGCAGCGCGACATGCCGTCGCAGCACGCCGGTGCCCCAATAGTCCGCGGCGGCCACGGGATGCGCGCGCGCGCGCAGGGCGGGTGGCAGCGCCGCCCACATCAGGATGGTGTCGAGATGACTGGTGTGATTCGCGAAGTAGATGCGCTGGCGGGCCACTGGCGCGCATCCGATCCACAGCCCCTGACCACCGACCAGAAAGCGCGTGAGGGCGAGCAGCAGCAGCCGAATCATGCGTTGGCTTCCAGTTGGCGCGCGAGGTGCTGTGTGCGCCGGACTATCGTCCACGCCGTGCCGAGCGCGATCAGCGTCATGCCGCACGGCAACGCCAGCGCGCTGCCGAGGTAATGCGCTTCGAGACCCGCGAGCAGGGCAGTGAGCGTGAGCGCCGCCATGCGGTGCGGTTTGGCCATCGGGCCACTGAAGTCCTGCGTGAAGCCGAGCGTGCCGCCGAGCGCGCGGACATAGGCGGTGACGGCGGCGAGCAGAGACGCGAGCAGGCCCAGCCACAGCAGGCCGGCGGCAGCGCCGAAGGCCGTCAACAACAGGCTGTCTTCGAGCCGATCGGGCATTTCGTTGTACAGCGCGCCGAGCGCCGACTTGCGGCCGCCTTCCACGGCGACCAGGCCATCGAGCATGTTGCAGAGCAGCCGCAGCTGGATGCCCACCGCCGCCAACCCGTACAGCAGCGGATAGGTCGGCGCCGCCAGGACAGCGAGACTGCCCAGTGCCGCGCAGCCGATGCCGATGATCGAGATCTGATCGGGGGTGATTCGGGTGCGCAACAGCCGCGCCGTCAGCGCCTTGACCCACGCCCGTCCGCGCGTGTCGAGGGGGCGCCGATTGGTGGCGGTCGACTCGGTCTCCATGCTGTTCTCTTCGCTCGCGGGCAAGCCCGGTCCAATTCGTGCATTGTAACCACGGCGGGCGTCGTCACTCAGCCCTCGGAGCCGTATCGGCCAGAACTCGCGGTGCTGTTGTCGGCCCGGGCACCGGCATCACCGACGAGCGGCATCAGGCGATCAAGCAGAGAGCAGGGAGTCAGGCTTTGATGAAACATTTCGCAGCGGCCTACGCCGGTACCTTGCTCGCGATGACCGCGCTCGACCTGGTGTGGCTCGGCCTCATCGCCAAGCCGCTATACGCGCAGGGCATCGGGCATCTGATGGCGCCGACGCCGAACGTGCCCGTTGCCGTGCTGTTCTACGCGCTGTATGCGCTGGGTCTGGTCATCTTCGCGGTCGCTCCGCAGTTCGCCGGACCGGGCTGGATGAAGACCTTCGCGATGGCGGCGCTGTTCGGCTTCTTTGCCTATGCCACCTACGACCTCACCAATCTTGCGACACTGCGCGACTGGCCGCCGCGACTGGCACTGATCGATATCGCCTGGGGCACGGTCGTGAGCGGCGTGTCAGCGCTGGGCGGCCGCCTGGCGATGCAGTGGGCGAGCACGCGCTGAAGCGCCCGCTGCCGGCGCAGTCACTACCCCGCCCATGTACGGCTGAGGTGGTCGTGCAGCCGGTCGAACTGCGCAGCAGGCCCTGACACGGGCCGACGCGCGTTCGCCGGTGAGTGCCCGCGCTCAGCGCGCCGGCAGGCCCTGCGACAACACAGCCCGAAGCCGTGCTTCGAATCGCGCATCGAAGCCGACGGCCGGATCGGTGAGCAGCACGCTGCGGCCGATCACGGCCTCCGGAAACAGCATCCGCGTGTCGTCGAGGGCGAGCCAGCCGGGCGTGCCCTGTTGCTCGGGCCACGCCGCGATCGGCTGTGCCTCAGTGCCAGGTTCGGCGCGCGCGGGATGGCGGCGCAGATAGTCGAGAATCTCGCGATAGCGGCTGCCTTCATAGTCGCCGGTCGAGACTGCGGTGACCCCGATGATGCGCGCGCCGATGTCGTCACTGAACATGGCGACGATCGTGCTGCGCCGGGCGCGCCAGCGCCAATCGGATGAGATCACGATGCCGATGGCGTGAAAGTCGCGCATGACCGCTTCGAACCGCTGCAGGCACGGTGGGTGAAATCGCCCTCTCGGCGCCGATTCGGGCCGCAGGACGCCATCGAAATCGAGGAACAGGATCATTGAGCTCATCATTTGCGCGCAATCGTCGCGAAAAGGCAATGTCGGCAGGCGTCCGGCCCGCGGTGATCCCGGTTCCGGCCTCGATGTCGAGTCCGGAGCCCGCCCCGGCGGGCAGCACCCCGCCGGCACCGAAGCACAGGGAACCCCGCACCACGTGGCGGCCAAACGCACCTGCCTGGCCAATCACGACCTTTCGACAACACGGCACCACGGCCGGCGCGGCGCGGGTGATCACGCTCGCCTCGCCGACGTGTGCCCCGACGATGACAGGCAGGCCGCGGGCCGCGGCGGCGGTCGCCGTGTCCAGCGCGCGCAGCAGCCCACTCACCTGCGATGCCGTCCTATTCGTCAGGCCGCGCACGGGGAACAGAAGAGTGCAGACCATCAGGACGATCGTGCAGTGCCTGCAATGGCGACGAACGGTGTCAGCGGCCTGGGTGATCACGTCGATTGCATGCGCCTTGCCGGTGGTGGAGGGGGAGATGCTGGCGAGACTGCGATCGCTATCGCCTGCGGGCTGCACGCAGCAGCATGTGAAAGCTGACCAGCGCCGGAGGGGGTGGGCACGGATAGCGAACGTGCCCTATCGATCCGCGAACGTTCGTCATGCCGGATTCCGGGCGGGCACCATGACTGGGTTGCGATGTATCCGCTCCATCCTGCGGCGGCAAATATTACACAGCGAACACAGCTGCCGGCCCGAAAGCGGGGATTAACGCCCTGGAATTATCCGTGTCGATTGGCACGCGACTTGCCATCTCCTCACCGTCACGGCGGCGCGATTCTCTTTGCAGCTGGCCTTGAATCCTGGAGCGGACAAACGAACAAAGGAGTTTTTGCAATGGAAGATCAGTCAACCCATGTTTATAAGCAGATTGAACTCGTGGGTTCATCGCCCGACGGTGTTGACGCTGCGGTGACGAACGCGTTGGAGCGGGCATCGCAGACACTGCGCAATTTGCGATGGTTCGAGGTGGTCTCGATTAGAGGTGGGATTGAAGATAATTCAATCCGGGAATGGCAGGTCACGTTGAAAGCGGCATTCGTTCTCGAGTGAAAGTCCAGGCTCTGCATCCTTCGATGACTCCGCGTGCCGGCCGTCAGCGAAGTCCGGCGAGGTGGCTCGTGGGTCGAGAACAACCCCGGCCGTGCGCAGAAACGGCGATACGTGCCATGGAAAGCTTGGCCAGGGCACTTCCCCTGGCACGTCCTCGAGCATGGTCAGTGGGACCGACTCTCCAAAACCCGGTGTCTGACAGCACTTGCGGGCAACCCTCCCCACTGTGCATCCCCGTCCTCGACGAACGCAGGAATGCCTTCGTGGCGAATACAGGGATGTCTTCATCTCATGGGCGATGACTGCGTGCACTCGCAGTCTGGTGGCGGTGACGCCGACTGGGGCGTCACCGTCATTCCTTTTCCGGTGTCAGTGCGCAGGAGTGACGACGGGGTGGTCGCGGGAGGGCACCGTGCTTGACCGGAAGCGCGGTCTCCTCAGGCATTGTTCACACCGCGCTCGATAAAGACTCAACGGAAAATTGCACACCGGTGCCGACGTCGGCGAACGGGCGGGCACACCTGCGGTCAACTGACGGCTGGCAACTGCTGCACGCGATGTTGCAGGCTGGCCGGCGGTGCGCATCCACCCACAGAGAATATCGCGCCTCCATTTACGCGTACCTTGCCGCGACCGGTTCCACGTCACAGCGCGTACGAACGACGACGACCTGCGGCCGCCCCAGCCTGCGTCATCAAATACGGCGATCCAACACAGCGGGCTGCAGCCCTTTTTGCGTAGAGCGACAGGCTTTACGGCAGCGGCGGCCGAAGATCGCGATTCCCTTTCTTGAACTCTTTGAATTGCCGCTCCGCCTCTTCCTTGCTGATCCCTAAGGCTTCCTCGATCCCCCCTGCAAGCTGTTCGCGCCGGCCATCGATGCGATCGAGATCGTCATCGGTCAGGTCACCCCACCGCTCCCTGAAGGTGTCCTTGAATTGCTTTCAATTGACTTTCACCGTATCCCGGTCAATACGGCTTCCTTTGCTGGTTCATCGCGCCGTTCGACGCCCAGCACCTTGATGACGAGAGAAATTCCGGAACCCTCAAGGGGCCCGATAATGACGCGGAGTTCTGATCAATTCGACGATCGCGAAAAGCAACGGCGCGCCAAGCAACCACATCGGAAGATAGGGCATGTTGAAAATCCTTTGTGCATGATTGTCTGTCTGCAACAGTCTGGCGACTTGCGCGTGGCGGCGATGTCGGCCGCAAGTGTCAAAAGAGATTCCGCACTCACCCGTTCGCTTGGGCGAAAGGGCCGACACGGCCCACGCGCGATCTCAGATCGTCGCTAGATGGGGGAGGCTGAAAGAGATCTGCCGGAAGCGCTGAATTTCCATTTCGGCATCCGCGTGCCGTTCGCGTTCATCGGGTCGGCACACGGAACCATGCCGCGTAGAGCGCGGGCAGGAACAACAGGGTCAACACGGTGGCAGCGATCAGGCCGCCCATGATCGCAACCGCCATCGGGCCGAAGAACACGCTGCTCGACAGCGGGATCATCGCCAGCACCGCGGCAAGCGCGGTCAGCACGATGGGGCGAAAGCGCCGCACGGTGGCTTCGACGACCGCGTCGTAAGGGCTGCGGCCATGCGCGAGATCCTGCCGGATCTGGTCGATCAGGATCACGCTGTTGCGCATGATCATGCCGAACAGGGCAATCGTGCCCAGCATCGCGACGAAGCCGAAGGGCTGGCGGAACAGCATCAGGAAGCTCGCCACGCCGATCAGGCCCAGTGGCGCGGTGAGGAACACCATGCCCGACTGCGAGAAGCTCTTCAGCTGGATCATCAGGACCGTCAGCACCACCATCACGAACAACGGCATGCCGACCATCACGCTCCGCTGCCCCTTGCCCGACTCCTCGACGGTGCCGCCAATGTCGACGCGATGGCCGCGCGGCAGACCGGCGGCAATCGCGGCGATGCGCGGCGCGAGCGCGGCCACGACGTCCGGCGGCTGGATGCCGGCGTAGATGTCGGCGCGCACGGTGATGGTCGGGACATGGCTGCGCCGCCACAGGATGCCGTCCTCGAAGCGGTATTCGACAGTCGCGACCTGCGCGAGCGGCACGTTGTCGCCACGGGTGGTCGGCACGCTGAGGCTGCCAATGAGGTCGAGCCGTTGGCGCTCGCCCGGCGGCCCGCGCAGCACGATGTCGATCAGATCCGTGTCCTCGCGAAAAGTCGCCGGCGACACGCCGTTGACGGCGGCGCGCACGATCTCCGACACCGTGGCCGTGCTCACGCCGAGACGGCGTGCGCGATCCTGGTCGATGCTGACGCGAATGATCTTCGAGGGCTCCGCGGTGTCGAGGTGGATGCCCGCGGCATAGGGATTCTTGCGCAGCGCAGCGGCGATCTCCTCGGCCGCTCCGCGCAGCACGTCGCGATCCTGTCCGGACACGCGGTACTGCAGCACGTAGCCGACGGGCGGGCCATTCTCGATGCGATTGATCCGCCAGCGCAGATCGGAGAACTCGCGGGGCATGATCTCCAGCAGCTGCGTCCTGATCCGTTCCCGCGCCTCGTAGTCATGCGTGTTCAACACGAACTGCGCGAAACTCTGCGCGGGCAGTTGCTGGTCGAGCGGCAGGATGAAGCGCGGCGCGCCGCTGCCGAGATAGGCGGCGTAGCTGTCGAGTCCGTCGAGCCGGCCGAGCACAGCCTCGAGCCGCTGGGCCGCCGCCCCTGTCTGGTGAATCGACGCGCCTTCCTCGAGCTTCAGATCGACGAGCAGCTCTAGGCGCGTGGAATCCGGGAAGAACTGCTGGGGCACCTTGCTGAACAGCACCACGCTGCCGGCGAAGATCAGCGCCGTGACGGCAAGCGTGAGCCAACGCTGGCGTACGCAGAAGCCGACGGTCGCCCGCACGCCGCGATAGAAGCGCGTGTGATAGACCGCCTGGCCGTCGTGGACCGGCCCGTGGCCGGCCGGGCCCTTTTCCGGCAGCAGCCAGTAGCCGAGCAGCGGCACGAACAGCACGGCGGCGGCCCAGGACAACAGCAGCGCAATCACCGTGACCTGGAAGATCGCAATGGTGTATTCACCGGTCGAGCTTCGGGCGGTCGCAATCGGCAGGAAGCCGGCGGCGGTGATCAGCGTGCCCGAGAGCATCGGGAAGGCCGTCGTCGAATAGGTGAAGCTCGCAGCCTGCAGGCGGTCGAAGCCCTCTTCGAGCTTCACCGCCATCATCTCGACCGCGATGATGGCGTCGTCCACCAGCAGCCCGAGCGCGATCACCAGCGCGCCCAGCGAGGTCTTGTGCAGACCGATGTCGAAGACACTCATCGCGGCGAAGGTCATCGCGAGCACGAGCGGAATCGACAGGGCGACGACGAGGCCCGTGCGGACGCCGAGTGACACGAAACACACCGCGAGCACGATCAGCACGGCCTCACCCAGGGCCGTCACGAACTCAGAGATCGACGCGCGCACGGCGGTCGGCTGATCGGCGAGCCGCGCGAGGCTCATGCCGAGCGGAACATCGTTGTTCAGCAGATCGAACTCGGCGTCGAGCCGTTGGCCAAGTCGGATGATGTCACCGCCGGGCTCCATCGACACCGCGATGCCGATGGCGTCCTCACCGTTGAAGCGCAGCCGCGGCGCCGGTGGATCCTCGAAGCCGCGGTACACGCGCGCGACATCGCCGAGACGAAACGTGCGACCGGCATATTCGATCGGCAGCGCGCGCAGGTCCTCGACGCTGGTGAGCCCTCCGGTGACGCGCACGTAGATTCGATCGGTCGTGGTGTCGAACGCGCCGGCAGGGACGATTTCGTTCTGCTGCGCGAGCGTCTCGCTGATGAGCCGCGGCGGAATGCCGAGCTGCGCGCGGCGCGTGTTCTCGATGTCGACGAAGATGCGCTCTTCCTGCAGGCCAATGAACTGCACCTTCGCGACGTCCGGAATGCGCAGCAGGCGGTCGCGGATGCGCTCCGCGTAGTCCTTCAGTTCGGCGTAGCTGAAGTCAGGCCCCTGCAGTGCGTAGATATTGCCGAAGGTGTCCGCGAACTCGTCGTTGAACGACGGGCCGACGATGCCGGCCGGCAGGGTGTGGCGGATGTCGCCGATCTTCTTGCGCACCTGGTAGTAGGTCGCCGGCATTGTCGAAGCTGGCAGGTCCTCACGGATTGCGATGAAGATCTGCGATTCGCCCGGCCGCGAATACGAGCGCAGGTAATCCAGCGCATCGAGCTCCTGCAGCTTGGCTTCGATGCGGTCGGTGACGAGACGGTCGACCTCCGCGGCGCTCGCGCCCGGCCACTGTGTGCGCACGACCATGATCCGGAAGGTGAACGGCGGATCCTCGGACTGCCCGAGACCGAAATAGGACCACACGCCGCTGACCGCGAACAGCAGCATGAAATAGGTGACGAGCGGGCGATTGGCGAGTGCCCACGCGGAGAGGTTGAAGCGTGTCATGCGCTAGAGCGCCGCTTTCGCCGCGCGGTCGATGGCCTCCACCGGCATGCCGGCAACCAGCCGGTGCACGCCGGCGGTGACGAGCCGATCCTGCGCGTCGAGGTTCCCGGTGATCAGCGCCTCGCCGTCCAGAAAGCGCAGCACCTCGACCGGCACTGCCTCGACGGTCTGTTCGCGGCCCGTGCCAATCACCCGCCACACTGCCGCGCCTTTGTCAGGAAGCTTGCCGAGCGCGGTGGACGGCACGCGAAAGCTTCGCTCACGGGACTCCGCGGTGACCATCACGGTTGCCGTGGCGCCGAGTTGCACGCGTTCATCGGGTTCGAGCAGCGTGATGCGCGCCAGATGCGTCCGTGTGGCTTCATCGGCCTGCGGGTCGATATCGCGGACCCGGCCGGCGTAGGCGTGCGTCGGATGACTGAGCAGTTGAATCAGCAGGCTCGGCGCGTCGCGCAATGTGTCCAGCCGGCCTTCCGGCACATTCACGTGTACCTCGCGTTCGCCGTCTGCCGCAAAGCGCACGACCGGCTGTCCGGCACTCACCACGTTGCCCGGCTCGGCGAGCACCTGCGTGATGACGCCAGCGGCATCGGCGCGCAGATCCGTGTAGCGCGACTGGTTCGCCGCCAGGTCGTACTCCGCTCGCGCCTGCTCGACGCGCGCGGCCGCCAGCTTCGTGATGTTCTCGCGCTGATCGAGTTGTGAGGCGCCGACGAACTGGCGCTCGCGCAGATCGCGATAGCGCTGCTCCTCGGCGCGGGCGAGTCCGAGATCCGCTTCCGCCGCGGCGAGACGGGCGCGGGCCGCGGCAACCGTCAGGCGCGCGTCCACCGGATCGAGGACCGCCAGCACCGTGCCAGCCTCGACATGAGCGCCCATGTCGACGTGCCGCTCGGCAATCTTGCCCGGCACGCGAAACGCGAGGTCTGCCTCGACCCGCGCATGGACGGCGCCCGGCAAGGCCTGATCGTCGGCGGGACCATGCAAAGGCAATGGCGCAGCCACCACCACGGGGCGTGGCATGACGCGAGGAGGTTCGGGTTGCGTGCAGGCCGCCAGTGTCACCACCGCCAGCACCAGCAGCCTGGCCTGACGGTAGCCTGTCATGGCTGAACTCCGGGTCGGACTTAATAATGAACCGGATAGTAGGCTAAATCGCAGGGGGAAATAAACGTGCGGCATCGCGTCCGGTCGGCGCCGGTGCGAGGAGCGCTGCAACTTCGGCACATGAATGGGTTCGCCGGATGCTGCGGTCGGGCCCGGGAGCCGGGAGGTTCGACTCAAAGTCGTATCAACGGCGCTCGAGGCTGACTTGGTACTCGCGAGCAACAAGGGTCATGACGACATTCGAAACCATCGGGCCACCGCGTCGCTTGCGGTGCAAGGGCATTGTCCGGCGCTTTTGGGCAGCGCGATCGCGGCCTCTCGTAGCCCGGATGAAGCGCAGCGAAGTCCGGGATCGCGGCGGCGCCGCCGCTCATCCCCGGCACCCGCGCCTCGAAGGCCGGCTGCCGCGGCTCAACGCCGTGCAGACTCCCGCTCCCGGATTTCGCGATGCTGCATCCGTGCTACGACCAGCGGTACCGCGCTTTCACGAAGCCGGCTGAGGCAGGTGCTTCATGACCGTTGGGCTGACGCAGGAAGCCCAACATGGGTGTCTCGGTTTGCACCCGCTCAAGCCGGGTGCACCGGTCCCGGTCGGCGGCATTTTACAGCTCGTCCCGGCGGTGCTAAGGAACTTCTGAAATAAGTCCCCGATATGATCGAGCAGGTCCATCCGAGATGCGTGAGCGGCCGAGGAGCAAACAACTGACCCTTGGCGACGGCTTCGATGCCGATAATCGGGCACCGATTTTTTTGCTTAAATGAGTCTGCCCGTTTTCCCTCTGTTCCGACCAAGCACACAGGTTTTACCGCAATGGACAAGTTCAGCTCTATTCAAGCCCGCGCCGAAGCGCGCAAGGGTGGCGCAAAATCTCTCGCCGCGCTGCTGCCATCGGTCTTGAGCAGGGCGCAGCTCGCCAAAGTCGGTGACGATCGGTTCCTGTCGATGATGTGCAAAGTGGTCAATCAGGCCGGCTTCAATTGGACGGTGATTGAAAACAAGTGGCCACAATTCGAAGCGGCCTTTTTCAAGTTCAACGTGAAGAAACTCGCAAGCCTGAGCCCGGACGAGTGGGACGGCTATATCAAGGACACGCGCGTAGTCCGCAATTGGCAAAAGATCAAAGCGCTTCGCGATAACGTTGATTTCGTGCGCGAAGAGGCAAGCCGGCATGGCTCCTTCGCGAAATTCATCGCGGGCTGGCCGGCAGACGATCAAGTCGGCCTGATGGCCTATCTCAAGAAGCATGGCTCGCGGCTTGGCGGTTCCTCAGCGCAATACTTTCTGCGCAATATGGGTTACGACGCCTTTATCCTGACGCGCGACGTCGTGCGCGTGCTGCAGAATGCCGGGGTTGAGGTCAAAGACAATCCGGGTGGCAAGGCGGAACTGCAGCGTGTGCAGGACGCGTTCAATCATTGGCACGGTGAAACGGGCTTGCCTTACGCTCACTTGAGCAAGATTGCGGCGTGTTCCAGCGGCGAAAATTATCCAGCCGAAGTGATCAAGTAACAAACGACTCCAGGACGCACTGTGTAGATCTCCAGGCTTGACCTGACGGCCTGCCACTAAATGGCCGAGCGTGAATACGCTCAAGTCGTAGGTTGGGCTGACGCAGGAAGCCCAACACGAGTGCCCGCATGGCGTATCCGTTCGATGTCGAACACGCTGCGGAATCGGGCCGTTCCGCCGCGGTGATTGGGGGCGCTGACAGGCCGCTCGTTGGGCTTCCTTCGTCAGCCCAACGGTGATGAGGCGCTTGCCTCGGCCGGCCTGATGAAAGCTCCATGTAGCCCGGGTGGAACGCAGTGGAACCCGGGATCTGCGGTGTCTGACAAGATGCTCCCGGGTTCCGCGCTGCGCGCTCCACCCGGGCTACACGAGCGCGCCGGATACGCACTTTCGCAGCAACCTGCGACGGAGACGGAGTTGCCAGCCGCGATTGGTCAAGCGTGATAAGCGTCGACGGGCGAATGTGCGCTGGCGTCTGTCATCAGGTGCCCGCGTGGGGCAGGCGGCTGTGCAGAGCTCTGCAGCGGTGTACTCGAACGATGGCGCCAGTAGAGTCCAAAAATTCTTCTAACCTATTGAATAGACGATATAGATCGTCGCTTATTTCTCATGCATGCCCCTAACGTTGCCCCGATGGCGCTACCGCGACACGCCGCGATGTCCTTGGGTCGCGCGAACTCGCGCTTCCGGAAGACCGGGCAGAAGGAGGTGGTACGCGGAGTCTGAATCGGCCTCCAACGGGTAGTACGAATATGTCGCGGTGGGGATTATAGGTAAATTCGCTAAATTACTGTGGCGTTGTAAATTAACTAATATGCCTATAGATTATCCGCATGAACCCAGTCAACAACCCCTACGCCCCTGGCGCGGGTACGCCACCGCCTGAACTGGCCGGCCGCGACGAGTTGCGCGAGGCCGTGCGCATCGCCACCGAGCGCATTCGCATCGGGCGTCCCGCCAAGAGCCTGCTGATGGTCGGTCTGCGTGGGGTTGGCAAGACGGTGCTGCTGGACCGGATGCGGGATGACGCAGAGGCTAACGGTCTGCACACGCTCCGTATCGAGGCGCCTGAAGGGCGCTCGCTGCCCGCCATTCTCGCGCCCCAGTTGCGGCAGGCCCTGCTGCGGCTCTCGACAGTCGAGCAGGCCAGCGCGCTGGGCAAGCGGGCCTTGCGCGCGCTGGCCGGATTCGCCAAGGGACTCAAGCTCAAATATCAGGACATCGAAGTCGGTTTCGACTTCGAGCCTGAGCCGGGCCTGGCTGACAACGGCGATCTGGAGCACG
Source organism: Gammaproteobacteria bacterium Ga0077536 (assembly GCA_001464935.1). Classification (GTDB taxonomy): domain Bacteria; phylum Pseudomonadota; class Gammaproteobacteria. Next base: position 103,772 of record LNEL01000060.1, on the reverse strand, counting down.
ACCTGCAAGCCTTGCTCGAAGCCGCGGGCGAGGCAGCGCGCAGCGCGGGCACTGCGCTCGTCCTCTTCATCGATGAATTGCAGTATGTCGAGGAAGAACAGCTGGCGGCGCTGATCACCGCGTTGCACCGCGTCGCACAGCGGCAGCTGCCGGTGATCATGGTCGGCGCGGGCCTGCCGCAGCTGCCCGGTCGGATGGGGCGCGCCAAATCCTATGCCGAGCGGCTGTTCGATTTTCCGCAGATTGGGCCGCTGAACAACGCCGAGGCGGGCAAGGCGATCACCGTGCCGGCGCGTGAACAGCAGGTGGAGTTCGAGCCGGCGGCACTAGAGCGCATCGTGCGCGAGACCCAGGGCTATCCGTATTTCCTGCAGGAATGGGGCAAGCACGCGTGGGATGTCGCGAGCCAGTCGCCGATTACCGAGCGGGATGTCGAACGGGCTGCCGGCAACGCGGTAGCGGCACTGGATGAGAGCTTCTTCCGCGTGCGCTTCGACCGCCTGACACCCTCCGAAAAGATGTATCTGCGTGCGATGGCCGAGCTGGGCGCGGGGCCGCACCGCTCCGGCGATATCGCAAACGTGCTGAAGCGCAAAGTGACGTCGCTGGGCCCGACGCGCAATCAGCTGATCGCGAAGGGCATGATCTGGAGCCCGAACCACGGCGACACGGCGTTCACCGTGCCGATGTTCGACCAGTTCATGCAACGCATCATGCCCGGGGACGAGTGGCGCACGGTGGGTTGAACCCGGCGCGCGTTTGCGGCGTCAACACGGGGATGAAGTCTTGTCGGCCCACGCGCCGCCGAAGAGGACAATGACGAAGACAAATAGATAAACTCAACCACAGACCAGCCTCAAAGGCAGGCTTCTCCCCCTCGCTCATGGTTGAGCAGGCACAGGGGCTCCGTTTTAGTCGGCGCCAACACCCGCCCTCCGGCGCCCCGGAGATCAAGGGACTTCGGGTAGCTCGCCAGATCTGGATAACCCGGCAGAGTCATGGCTCGTCAAAAGAACAACAGCAACGCTTCCAACGGTTCCTCCGCCAACCTCGGCTTCGAAGCCAAGCTCTGGCTCGCCGCCGACAAGCTTCGCAACAACATGGACGCGGCGGAATACAAGCACGTCGTCCTCGGCCTCATCTTCCTCAAGTACATCTCCGACACCTTCGAGGAACATCGCGCGAAGCTGTTCAAAGGGGAGGGCGACTACGCCGGAGCCAATCCCGAAGATCCGGACGAATACAAAGCCGAGAATGTCTTCTGGGTGCCCACCGACGCCCGTTGGCCCCACCTCCAGGCCAACGCCAAGCAGCCCACGATCGGCAAGACCGTAGACGACGCCATGGTTGCCATCGAGCGCGACAACCCGCGCCTCAAAGGCGTGCTGCCGAAAGACTACGCCCGCCCCGGCCTCGACAAGCACCGCCTCGGCGAACTCATCGACCTCATCGCCACCATCAGCCTCACCGCCGCCAGCGAGGGCCCTGATAACGAAAGCCGCACGCACCGCTCAGTCGATCTGCTCGGGCGCGTGTATGAGTATTTCCTCACCCGCTTCGCCAGCGCCGAGGGCAAGAACGGCGGCCAGTTCTACACCCCGTCCTGCGTCGTGCGTTGCCTCGTGGAGATGCTGAGCCCGTACAAAGGCCGCATCTACGACCCCGCCTGCGGCTCCGGCGGCATGTTCGTGCAGTCGGAAAAGTTCGTCGAATCGCATGGTGGAAAACTGGGCGACATCTCCATCTACGGCCAGGAGAGCAACGCCACCACGCGCCGCCTCGCGATCATGAACCTCGCTATTCGCGGCATTGAGGCCGACATCGGCAAGGAACACGCGGACACCTTCCGCAACGTGCAGCATCCCGATCTCCGCGCCGACTTTTGTCTGGCCAACCCGCCGTTCAACGACTCCGACTGGTTCCGCAAGGACGACGACGTGCGCTGGCAGTTCGGCGTGCCGCCAAAGGGCAACGCCAACTTCGCCTGGGTGCAGCACTTCATTCATCACCTTGCGCCCCAGGGCATGGCCGGCTTCGTCCTCGCCAATGGCAGCATGTCGTCGAACCAGTCCGGCGAAGGCGACATCCGCCGCGCCGTGATCGAGGCGGACCTAGTGGACTGCATGGTCGCGCTCCCCGGCCAGCTCTTCTACAGCACGCAGATCCCCGTCTGCCTGTGGTTCCTCGCGAAGAATAAAAGCGCCGACCACACGCGCGGTTTCCGCGACCGCCGCCAACAGACCCTCTTCATCGACGCCCGCAAACTCGGCACCCTCATCGATCGCGTCCACCGCGAGCTGACGGACGCAGATCTCGAGAAAATCACCAGCACCTACCACGCCTGGCGTGGCGATGTCTCTTCCCCCTCTCCCCTCGTGGGAGAGGGCCGGGGAGAGGGGGCCGCAACCTACGCCGACATCTCCGGCTTCTGCAAATCCGCCACCACCGCAGAAATCGCCGCGCATGGCTTTGTGCTCACGCCCGGCCGATACGTGGGCGCCGAGGAAGTCGAGGACGATGGCGAGCCCTTCGAGGAGAAGATGTCGCGCCTTGTCGCCGAGCTGAATGCCCAGTTTGCCGAGTCTGAGAAACTGGAGCAGGCCATCAGAGCTAATCTGAGGGGGCTGGGTTATGGCGGGTGAAGTTTCAGCAACCGACGCTGCAACCTATCCACGCGGTTTCTCACGAGATACCGATTGGAAGTGGCCAATGGTTCCCGCTCGCAAGCTCGTCACGCTGAACTACGGGCGTGCGCTGAAAGCCGACACACGCAGCCCCGGCAAAGTACCGGTGTTTGGGACGAACGGGCAATGCGGCTGGCACGATACGCCGCTTGCCAAAGCTCCCGGATTGATTCTCGGCAGAAAGGGCCAAGGACCGCTCGGCGTCGAATGGTGTGACAAAGATTTCTGGGTGATTGATACTGCTTACTACGCCAGCACTCTCACGCCCGACATTGACCTCAAGTACTTCTACCATCTGGTGAAGTATGTCGGACTGAATCATCTTAAAGACGGGACATCAAACCCGACGCTCTCGCGAGATACCTTCGGCGCGCAGTTGTTCCCGCTCCCACCCCTCGCCGAGCAAAAAGCCATCGCGGCGGTACTTGGGGCGCTGGACGCCAAGATCGAGTTGAACCGGCGGATGAACGCGACGCTGGAGACGATGGCCCGGGCGCTGTTCCAGAGCTGGTTCGTGGATTTCGACCCCGTCCACGCCAAACTCGACGGCCGCGTCCCCGCCGCCCTCGATCCCGCCACCGCCGCCCTCTTCCCCGAGCACTTCCAAGACTCACCGCTTGGCCATATCCCGAAAGGTTGGGACACAGGTTCAATCCTTCGGCAAGCTGACTTGTTGAGTGGCGGAACTCCAAAGACCGATGTTCCTGCTTATTGGAACGGCGATGTGCCGTGGGCCAGCGCGAAGGATGTTTCCCAATGCGGTGAAACCTTCCTCGTGTCCACCGAGCGAACTATCACCAAGCAAGGCGTTGAGGAGAGCTCCACGAAGATAATTCCCGCCAATGCAACGGTCGTTGTCGCTCGTGGCGCGACAACTGGACGGCTCACCATGTTCGGCCACGCGATGGCAATGAATCAGACTTGCTACGGTCTGCGCTCAAAGCTCGGTGCGCCCTTCGCGCTCTATTGCAACGCACGCCACTTTATCGAGCGATTGGTGCAAGGCGGTCACGGCGCCATCTTCGATACGATCACAACGAGCACCTTTGAAGCTACCGATGTTCTGCTCGCTCCTAAGGAAGTCCTGATCGCCTTCGACAAGCAAGTGACGCCGCTATTCCAGCAAGTTCACGCCAACCTCCTGCAATCCGGCACCCTTGCCACCCTGCGCGACGCGCTGCTGCCGAAGTTGCTGAGCGGGCAGTTGAGCGCGGCCCAAACTCCAATCTGAAATCGCCATGCCCGCAAAAAAGAAACGCAACAGAAGGGTTCACTCCGTTTCAGATGAGCTGATTCACAAGTCACGGGAGGCTGCCCTCGCCGCCGTGCAGATCTTCAACAACCCCCAAATCACGTTCAAATCAGAGATGTTCATCGTCCTGATGAACATTGCGTGGACCTACATGCTTCACGCTTACTTCCGCAAGCACGGCGTCGAATATCGATACTTCGAACAGAAGGGAGCGAACCGGCGCTTCGATCGCACAGCGAAGGGGGCCTACAAATTTTGGGAACTGGAACGGTGCCTGAATGAAAATCCGAGCCCGGTTGACAGAGATGCGGCAAACAACCTTCGCTTCCTCATTGGTATTCGGCACGAGATTGAACATCAGATGACCAGGAAGATTGACGCGTCGTTTAGTGCGAAATTTCAAGCGTGCTGCCTCAACTACAACGAGCACATCAAAAAGTTCTTCGGCAAGGAGCATGCGATCGATAGGCATCTTTCCTTCAGCCTCCAGTTCTCCTCGATTACCAAAGACCAAGTAGCACAGCTGGAATCGCTGCCAGCCCTTCCAGGGAATATCAAGTCGTTCGTCGAAGGATTTGAGGGGAAACTAACGGAGGAGGAATTTAATAGCCCTAAGTTTGCCTACCGAGTGCTCTTCGTTGCAAAGACGGCCAACCGCAAAGGGCAGGCCGACGAAGTCATTGAATTCGTGAAAGCTGATTCTGAGTTGGCCAAAAAGGTTAACCAGAAATACGCGCTTATCAAAGAGACCGAACGGCCCAAGCTCCGCCCGAAGACGATCGTGGGCACGATGAAGAAGGAGGGTTTCACCAAATTCAACATGCACCACCATACCCTCCTCTGGCAGGACAAAGATGCGAAGAATCTGGCCAAGGGACTCGGCACCAGTGTCGAGGGAACTTGGTTTTGGTATGAGCCCTGGTTGGAGCAGGTGAGGGAACACTGCAAGGCGAACATCGCGTTATACAAATGACCCTCAACGAATCCATCGTCGAAGACGTCGCCCTCGCATGGTTCGGGGAGCTGGGCTATGCGGTCGGGCACGGGCCGCATCTCGCGCCCGGCGAACCGGCGGTGGAGCGGGATTCGTTTTCTGAGGTGGTGCCGGTGACGCGCTTGCTTGAAGCTTTCCAGCGACCGAATTCGGCGACCTGATCATGGCCACAACCTCCCAACAGATTGATCTCTGGCGCTCTGCCTCTTCTGAACACCAGCGCCTGGAGTTCAAGGAGGCCAAGAACCAGTTCGATAACCGACGCCTTTACGAATACTGCGTCGCGCTGGCGAATGAAGGAGGCGGGCATCTGCTGCTTGGTGTGACGGACAAGCAGCCGCGAGTGGTGGTGGGAACTGCGGCTTTCAATGATCCGGTAGCGATGGCGGAGAAGCTGTTCGGGGCCGTGGGATTTCGCGTGGACATCGAGGCGGTGGCGCATCCGGACGGGCGGGTGCTGGTTTTCCACGTGCCACCACGGCCACGAGGCACGGCATATCATCTGGATGGCAAGTATCTGATGCGGGCCGGTGAGGCGCTGGTGCCGATGTCTGAGGACCAGTTGCGGCGCATTTTTGCCGAGGGTGGACCGGATTGGGTGGAGGAGCACAGCAAAATCGGACTGGACGGGCAGCAGGTGGTGGAATTGCTGGACACACAGGCTTTCTTTGAACTGATGAAGCTGCCATATCCGACGGACCGCGCCGGCGTGCTGGACCGGTTGGCAACGGAACGGTTGATTGACTCCGACGGCACCCACTACGCCATCCGCCGGATCGGGGCGCTGCTGCTGGCGAAGAAGCTGGCCGACTTTGATGATCTCTTCCGTAAGGCTCCGCGTGTGGTGGTCTATAACGGAAACTCGAAGCTGGACACCAAACTCGACCAGGTGGGCACGAAGGGCTATGCGGTGGGATTTCAGGGCTTGATCCGTTTCATCATGGGTCAGCTTCCGCAAAACGAAGTGATCGAGGATGCGCTGCGCAAGGAAGTGAAGTTGGTGCCGGAAGTGGCCATCCGCGAAGTAGTGGCCAATGCGCTGATCCATCAGGATTTCTCCATGACTGGTGCCTCGGTCATGGTGGAGATCTATGCGAACCGGGTCGAAATCTCGAATCCGGGCGAGCCGCTGGTGCCGGTGGACCGGTTCATCGACGGCTATCAGTCCAGAAACGAACGGGTGGCCGATCTGATGCGGCGGATGCACATCTGCGAGGAAAAGAGCAGCGGCATAGACCGGCTAGTGCAGGCGGCGGAGGCATTCCAACTGCCCGCGCCTGCTTTCCGGGTCGGCTTGAAGCGCACCATCGTCATCATCTTTGGCCTCAAGCCGTTCGAAGACATGGATCGGGATGACCGCGTGCGCGCCTGCTACCAGCATTGCTCATTGAAGTGGGTGATGTCGGAACGGATGACCAATCAAACCCTGAGAGAGCGGTTTCATTTACCGGAAGCCAAGGCGGCCACGGTTTCGCAGGTCATATCGGCAGCGCTCGATGCCAAGGTGGTCAAGCTGGACGAGAAGGCAGGAGGCTCCCGAAAGTTTGCCCGCTACCTGCCCTTCTGGGCCTGATCTTATTTAAACGCACGCCATGTGACCCCGTGTCAGGCTCCCGAAAATTTCGCAGAATCATGGGTTTGCTTATTTAAGCCCATTTTATGAGCCTCAACGAATCCATCGTCGAAGACGCCGCCCTCGCATGGTTCGGGGAGCTGGGCTATGCGGTCGGGCACGGGCCGCATCTCGCGCCCGGTGAACCGGCGGCGGAGCGGGATTCGTTTTCCGAGGTGGTGCTGGTGAGGCGTTTGCGTGAGGCCATTTGGCGGTTGAATCCGGCGATTCCCGGGGAGGCGCGGGAGGAGGCGTTACGCAAGGTGTTGCGGGTGGGCACACCTGCGCTCACGCAGACGAACCACGCCTTCCACCGGATGCTGCGCGACGGGGTGGCTGTGGAGTATCCCCGGCCCGATGGCAGCATCGCGGGCGATCATGTGCGACTGGTGGATTTCGAGGACGCGCAGGCGAACGACTGGCTGGCGGTGAACCAGTTCACGGTAATCGAGGGGCAGCACAACCGCCGGCCGGACATCGTGGTGTTCGTCAACGGGTTGCCGCTGGGGCTCATCGAGCTGAAGAACGCCGCGGATGAGGACGCGACGATCTGGAGCGCTTACACCCAACTGCAAACCTACAAGGCGGAGATTCCCACGCTGCTCCATTACAACGCGGCGCTGGTGGTGAGCGATGGCCTGCAGGCGCGCATGGGATCGGTGACGGCGAATCAGGAGTGGTTCAAGGTCTGGCGCACGATAGACGGCGAGGGCGACGCCCCGAAGACAGCACTGGAGCTGGAGGTGCTGGTGCGCGGGGTGTTCGAGCAGCAGCGCTTCCTTGACCTGCTGCAGCATTTCATCGTCTTCGAGGAAGACCCGGACTCCGGAGCGCTGCACAAGATCGTCGCTGGCTACCACCAGTTCCACGCGGTGAATGCGGCGGTGGAGGAAACGGTACGCGCCAGTGGGATGCTTGATGCCGGCAGCGCGCTGCGCGAGAGCGCGGGCCACTACTGGGCGGGCCGGATGCGCGGCGGCAAGCCGGGTGACCGTCGGGCGGGTGTGGTGTGGCACACGCAGGGCAGCGGCAAGAGCTTCTCCATGCTCTTCTTCGCCGCCCGCGTGGTGCGGCATCCGGCGATGCAGAACCCGACGCTGGTGGTGCTGACCGACCGCAACGATCTCGACGACCAGCTGTTCGGCCAGTTCCAGCGCTGCGCGGACATCCTGGGCCAGACGCCCGTGCAGGCCAGCGGCCGCGAGCATCTGCGCGAGCTGTTGAACCGGGCGAGCGGTGGCGTGGTGTTCACCACCATTCAGAAGTTCATGCCGCCAAGAAGTGAAAGCGTGGGTGAGGCGATGCCCGAGCTGAGCGCGCGGCAGAACATCGTCGTGATCGCCGATGAAGCGCACCGCAGCCAGTATGGGTTCGGCGGTAGGGTCAATGAGAAGACGGGCGAGATGTCCTACGGCTTCGCCAGCAACCTGCGCGATGCCCTGCCGAATGCGTCGTTCATCGGCTTCACCGGCACGCCCGTCGAGAAGACGGATGCGAACACGCGGGCGGTCTTTGGTGACTACATTTCCATCTACGACATCCAGCGAGCCGTTGCGGACAAGGCCACGGTGCCGATCTATTACGAGAGCCGCATCTCGAAGCTCGCCCTGAACGCCGCCGAGCTGCCGACACTCGACTCGGAGTTCGAGGAGATCACCGAAGGCGAGGAGCTGACGAAGAAGGAGAAGCTCAAGTCCAAGTGGGCCGCGCTGGAGGCGCTGGTGGGCGACCCGAAACGCATCGCGCTGGTGGCCGCGGATTTGGTGGTGCATTTCGAGAAGCGCGTGGAGGCGATGGACGGCAAGGCGATGATCGTCTGCATGAGCCGCCGCATCTGCGTGGATCTCTACAACGCGCTGATCAAGCTGCGGCCCGAGTGGGAAGCGGAAGCGCTGAAAGTGGTGATGACCGGCAGCGCCGAGGACGGCCCGGCGTGGCAGAAGCACATCGGCAACAAAAAGCAGCGCCGGGACCTGGCGAACCAGTTCAAGGACGCGAAGAGCCCCTTCAAGATCGTGCTCGTGCGCGACATGTGGCTGACCGGCTTCGACGCGCCCTGCCTGCACACCATGTATGCCGACAAGCCGATGCAGGGACACGGCCTCATGCAGGCCATCGCCCGCGTGAACCGTGTATTCCGCGACAAACCCGGCGGGCTGGTGGTGGATTACCTGGGCCTCGCCGATCAGCTTAAAAAGGCACTCGTTACTTACACCGAGAACGGCGGCCAGGGCAACCCGACCTTCGACACAGCCCAGGCTATCGCCGTGATGCTGGAGAAACACGGCATCGCGTGCGACATGATGCATGGCTTCAACTGGGACAAGTGGACCAGCGGCACGCCGACCGAGCGCCTGCAACTCATTCCCGCCGGGCAGGAGCACATCCTCGAACAGGATGACGGCAAGGGGCGCTGGATTCAGGTGGTGATGGAGCTCTCCCGCGCCTTCGCCCTCTGCGCCGCCAGTGATGAAGCGACGGCCGTCCGGGACGACGTGAGCTTCTTCCAGGCCCTGCAGGCCGCGCTGAACAAGCAGAGCAGCAACAACCGGAAGACCCCCGAGCAGGTCGACGCCGCCATCCGCCAACTTGTGAGCAAGGCCATCACCACCGACGGCCAAGTGATCGACGTCTTCACCGCCGCCGGCTTACCCCGGCCGGATATATCAATCCTGAGCGACCAGTTCCTCGCCGAAGTGCGCGGCCTCAAGCACAAGAATGTGGCCGCGGAACTGCTGGAGAAGCTGCTCAAGGATGAAATGAAGGTTCGCGCCAAACGCAACCTCGTGCAGAGCCAGGTATTCAGCGAGAAACTCAAGAAGACGCTCAACGCGTATCACAACCGCGCCATCAGCACGATGGAGGTGATCGAAGAGCTGATCAGAATTGCTAAGGAACTCGACGCCGCCACGAAGCGCGGCGAGGACATGGGGCTGACGCACGACGAAATCGCCTTCTATGACGCACTCGCGGCCAACAGCAGCGCCGTGCAGGCGATGGGCGACGACAAGCTGAAGCTTATCGCGGCGGAGCTGATCACTCAGGTGAAGAAAAGTGTGACCATCGATTGGACGCTCCGTGAAGGCGCCCGCGCCAAAATCCGCGTGATGGTCAAACGCATTTTGAACAAGTACGGCTACCCGCCGGACTTGCAGGAGGAAGCAGTGAAGACGGTGCTGCGGCAGGCTGAGTTGTTGTGTGCCGATTGGGTCTGAGCGGCTAATCGAGCAATGAAATAGGATGATTCGGAGCCCGTGACGACCGACATCGGCCGTGCCTAAGCAGACCACATTCTCGCTTGTAACGACTCAGTTGCGCCCAGGTTCTTTAGAAGCTCTGGCCGTACAATGGTAGTAGCCGCTTCCAGGTAAGGAATGCCGATGCGCTCATCGAACACACTGTCAAAGAGCAATTGCTGCTGGTCTGCTGCCTCAACGGCATTGCCGGCAACGGAAGCCCATGGTGTCATCAGGTGAATAGATTTCACGAGCATCCGGCGAAACTTCTGCCGCATGGCAGTCAACCAGTAGGCGTTGTAGTGCCACATGCCGGACCGCAATAAGGGATAGTCACTCGCCTGTTCCAGCAACCACGCCAACTGCATCAGGAAACGCAGATAAGATGCGAAACCAACCACGCTCGATTCGGTCCACGAGCGTCGGTGGGGCGATGATTTCAGTGCTTGAGCCACGCGATCAGGATCGCCGAGCAATTTAAGAGTCTGATCAATGTTGTCTTCGCCGAAGTACCCGTCGTCGAGGAACCAAAGGAATGTGTCAATATCGTCGTCCTCGTTGCGGCGGCGCACGAGCTGTAAGAATTCCTCGAACAAACCGTGGGCCCGTCCGCCGTTCTCGCCGCACGGCTGCCACCTGCCCTGCAACCTGGCCAGGGCCATGGCGGGCAGTAGGAGCGGATAGTGTTGTTCACGAAAGCGGGTCACGGCGGGGTCGTCGAGAATGACGCTCGCATTGTCGAGGCTTGCATCCACGATCATCGGTGCGTAACCAATCGTCGCGGCCAATTCGCGAAGCGAGTAGTACGCCAGCAGAAAGTCGAACTGGTCGCGGGCGACTGTCTCTGCGCCATGCGGCGGCTCAGCTTCGTGGTGCCTGAGAAGCCATGCAAGCCGTCGTTCGCCGCCCTTCGACTTCATGAATCGACGGTACTTCGCATCGGCCTTGTCTGCCTTTGCTTCCACGTAGAAGGTCTTGACCAGCGAGTCGATACGATATTGCCCGATCCGCTCAGTGCTCACAGGAATGAGGCCAATTCGGTAAATGGAAGGACGTAGGATGCCGTTGGTTTGCAAATGCTGCTGTGCGTTTGTTGCATCACCGGCTGGAAGGGTGGATCGCCGGGAAAGTCATTTTGTTCCACCACGTCATCGTTGTCGGCATGCAGAACGCGTGGCAGAAACGTGGGTGGCTTGCCGGACCGGGCGACGATGGCAGCGGTCATCCGTTGGTTGTCAGCGGCGAGATCCTTCAGCGTTTGGCTGCCGGGAACCAGGTCTTTTAGCGATCGGAGCTTTACTCGCGCCAACGTGCCCGCCACTGCCAGAGGCAATCGAAGTATGCCGACGCTGAACAGCTCCTGCGCGAGCTTCGCAAGTTCGCTGCCACTGTGCGCTGGCGCAAACAGCAGCATCCGGATATCCCCCCCGGACACGATGCTTGGCAGCTCTGTCTCGAGGTCCAGCAGTGCCCTACGTGCAATTACAGCCCCTAGCGAATGACAGCAGAGGACGACGCGCCGATACTGGAAAGGCTCACCCCTGGCGGCGGTTATCAGCTGTTGAGGCCCGGCCGTTGCGCCGAACAGGTTGGCCACCGGCGCTGTCAGCAGCGCGCCAAGGAATTTGCGCAGCTGTGCGGCACTGAACGCTGCGGTCTTGCGCAGGCTGTCGTAGCCGTAATAAATGAAATCCGCCGAATAGCCTGCGTTGATTGTCGAACTCGGAAACCCGAACCAGGTTTCATTTGGATCGCCCGACCAGCCGTGGATGAATACACAGGCTGTTCTTGGGGTCCCCTCGACATCGATGTGCGCGAAACTGCGCCGGCCCCACTCTACGCCCTCACTGCTCTTGAGTGGCTCAATCCGCAGTCTGTTTTTTGTTCCATGTAGCATGGTCGTACGCCTGCAACTGCAACCACCGAGGATGAGGTGGAGTTGAGCATGATAATTGGCGGCAATCAATCGCGCTCGGCTCGGCGGTATGGCCAGCATTCATTGCAAGCACAAATCGATCGATATTGCTCGTCTAGGCGCCAGGTGTGCGGGAAGGGCATCGCGGTTTGAATCGCGGCAATGGCGGTCTAATTCTTCCGCGTCGGGAGGTGGCCGCAAGCCCGGTTGACCGCGGCCACCATGTCCTGGAAGGGTAGGGCAGGCAGTCCCTAAGAACTGCTGGGCTTAATCCGGTCCTTGTGGGAAGTAGGGATTCGCACACTTACAGCCGGAAGGCGTTGACCCTCCCATCAAACGCAAACCCCTCTGTTTCCTCCCCTCTCCCACCCTCGAACACCCGCCTAAAGAATTCCTTCACCGCCGAATTCTTGATACCGGGTCCCCAAACCTGGTGTTCTTTGCCGACACCCTTGCCGCGGGTGACGTCAATGTATAGCGCGTTGGGGGAGTCGAGATTGTCGAGCGTCTTGCCAAGGCGGGCGTAGTTGACGGACTCCGACCATCCCAGCACTTTGTCGTTTTCGTTGATGGTCGCGTAGACGCGCTGGCCGGCCACGATTTTGCTCACCCAGTCGGCGTGGGTAGCGCTGTCTACATCAGCCTGACAGAGGACGACGTTCGTGAATATCCGAGTCTCGGCGGCATAGTCGTTACTGATAACGTAGTTTTGGAAGAGGTAGTTGCCCAAGCTGTAGCTCATTAAGTTGAGCGTGATGTCGCAGTCGACCAAGGCATCGCGGTTGAATGGGTCCTCAATGGAGTAGTGCCCAATCTTGTCCAACGCGCTGTCGAGAGCGCCGAAGCTGGCTTGGGCGATGCGCCGTGCGTATCGATACTCGTTCCACTTCACCCCGCCGGGACTAGAAGGCCAACTGAAGAGGACGACTTCAACGCCATAGCGCTTCTCCAAGGTCAGCCCCTGCTCCAGGGATTCCGGAAACGTCTTGTTGAATCCATGAATGAAGAAGACGGCGTGCTTACCTGATTTATTGCAGCGTTGGCGAAGCTTCAGGTATTCAATCTTGCTGGGCAGCCTGTCAGGGTTGAGCTTGTCGGGCTCCGGCACGATCTCCACCTTCCACTCGCCCGCATTCTTACTGGCATGGGCGAGGCGGATTTCGTTGGGGCCCTTTTGGTTCGGCGCTTCGCCGAAGGCGGTATGATCGGTCTTGCCGTCGTTGACGTGGCGGTTAGTCATGATGAGCATAGCTGACTCCTTGCATAGCCTTGGAATTCGCGGACACTGGGCTGCATATTGCAGCGGTGCGCTCAAATATGGCCTCGCCAGTAGGAATCGAACCTACATCTGGCCCTTAGGAGGGGCCCATTCTATCCGTTGAACTATGGCGAGGTGGCGGTGAAGTCTAGCGCTGCTCAGCGCTTGCGATCATTCCCTTTGGCCCAGGATTCCTTGAGGCTGACGGTGCGGTTGAACACGGGGCGGCCGGGCTGGTGGTCGAGGCGGTCGGCGCAGAAGTAGCCGAGGCGCTCGAACTGGAAGCGTGCTTCGGGCGCGGCGTGGGCGAGTGAGGGTTCTAGCTTGGCGTCGGCGATGACGGTCATCGACGTCGGGTTCAGGTGCGCGCGGAAGTCGTCCGCCGAGCCCGGGTCTTCGATGTCGAAGAGCCGGTCGTAGAGGCGCACTTCGGCGTCCACCGCGTGCGCGGCCGACACCCAGTGGATGGTGCCCTTGACCTGCCGGCCGTCCGGCGCGTTGCCGCCGCGGGTCGCGGGGTCGTAGGTGCAGCGCACGGTGACGACCTCGCCGTTCGCGTTGCGCTCGAAGCCCGTGCAGGTCACGAGGTAGCCGTAGCGCAGGCGCACTTCGCGGCCCGGCCCGAGGCGGAAGAACTTCTTCGGCGGATCCTCCATGAAATCTTCGCGCTCGATGAACAGTTCGCGCGAGAACGGCACCGTGCGCGTGCCGAAGGACTCGTCCTTCGGATGGTTCTGCGCCGGCATGTCCTCGACCTGGCCTTCCGGATAGTTCTCGATCACGAGCTTCAGCGGGTCGAGCACGGCCATCACGCGCGGCGCGCTGCGGTCGAGTTCCTCGCGCACGCAGTTTTCGAGCACGCCGACGTCGATCGTCGTCTGCTTCTTGGTGATGCCCACGCGCTCGCAGAAGTCGCGCAGCGCCGCCGGCGGATAGCCGCGGCGGCGCAGGCCTTTGAGCGTCGGCAGGCGGGGGTCGTCCCAGCCGGACACCAGGTTCTCTTGCACCAGCGCGAGCAGCTTGCGCTTGCTGGTGATGGAGTAGTTCACCTCGAGCCGCGCGAACTCGATCTGCTGTGGATGGGCGAGGTCCGGGAGCTGGTCCAGCACCCAGTCGTACAGCGGGCGGTGGTCCTCGAACTCCAGCGTGCACAGCGAGTGCGTGATGTGTTCCAGCGCGTCGGAGATGCAGTGCGTGTAGTCGTACATCGGGTAGATGTGCCACGCGGCGCCGGTGCGGTGGTGCTCGGTCCGGCGGATGCGGTAGAGCGTCGGGTCGCGCAGGTTGATGTTCGGCGACGCCATGTCGATCTTCGCGCGCAGCACGTGGGCACCGTCGGCGAACTCGCCCGCGCGCATGCGGGCGAAGAGCTCGAGATTCTCCTCGACGCTGCGCGCGCGGTAGGGGCTGTCGCGGCCGGGCTCGGTCAGCGTGCCGCGGTACTGGCGGATGTCCTCGGCCGACAGGCTGTCGACATAGGCCTTGCCGTCGCGGATGAGCCGCACGGCGTAGTCGTGCAGCTGCGTGAAATAGTCGGACGCGTGGTAGTAGCGGTCGTCCCAGCTGAAGCCCAGCCAGCGCACGTCGTCGGCGATGGCCCGCTCGAACTCCTCGCTCTCCTTCTCCGGGTTGGTGTCGTCGAAGCGCAGGTTGCAGGTGCCGCCGTAGTCCCTGGCGATGCCGAAGTTCAGGCAGATCGACTTCGCGTGTCCGATGTGGAGGTAGCCGTTGGGTTCGGGGGGAAAGCGGGTCGCGACCCGGGTGTGACGGCCGCTCTCGAGGTCGGCGTCGATGATGTCGCGGATGAAATTGCTGCGCGGGGAGGACGTATCCATGGTTCAGACTTCGGGACTCTTGGCCGATGTTGGGCTGGAAGCGCGCATTGTCGCATAGCTGGCGACGGCCCGGGCCGGCGGCGCGAGAGCGCAGGCCTCGGTGCGGGTCTAGTGCCCTCGCATCGATGTTACAATGCCTTACAATGTCAGCGGGGCCGCGCGCTCGGGGCTGAGCCCCTCGAGCCACCATACCAGCAGTCTTCAAACCGGTTCGGAGCCAGATAGAGTCCAGCATGGGTCAGGGTCAGGAGCGGCGGCGTTACGCCCGCATCCCGATGAATCTGGAAGCGCTGATTTCCATCAGCGGCAGGCCCCCTATTGCCTGCACGGTGAAGGATTTCTGCATCGCGGGCATGTTCATCCAGACCGACGAGCGCCAGCTGCGCTTCATCAACATGCACGACCGGGCCGCGCTGTACTTCGCGCTGGTGGTCGGCGGCGAACGCAAGGACCTGCAGCTGAACCTGCAGGTCTGCCGGGTCATTCCGGCTGGCCTGGGCGTGGCCTTTCACGAACCCGATCCCAAGACCATCGGCATGCTGCAGGGCCTGGCCGCGCTGAACCCGGCCGCGGCGGCGCCGGAATCGATGGCGGACACGCACAAGCGCTTTGCCCCAGAGTTCGGCCGCATCCTCCCGCGCCTGTCGGCGCTCGTCGAGTCCACTGCCCAGCTGATGACCGACGAATTCGTGCGCCAGCTGGGCGACGCGATGTTCGTCGCGGCCCGCGACGCGAAGACCAACCGCGAAGCCACGCTGTACACCGACGCGCAGAATGCCGTGCGCAGGCGCGCGGACACGATCAAGAAGCAGGTGCCCGAAATCCTGGCGAAGGCGGCCGCCATTCTGGGCAATCCGCTGACCGATCGTGCGACGCCGTCCGAGGTCACCTCGCTGTCGAACCTGTCGCTCGTCGACAAGGAAGAATTCGAGGAATTTCTGTCGGTGTCCGAAGTGGTGTCGGAACTCGAAAGCAAGTTCAAGGAACCGCTGCGCGCGCTGTCGCGGCGCCTGGGCGTGCTGGCACGGCGGATCATGGACGACAGCGGCAACCCGATCGGCCCGGCCGTGGTGTGCAATGCATTCGCCGAGGCCATGAAGGGCCTGCTGACGACCAAGGCCACCAGCGACATCGCCTACAAGGGCCTGCGTCGCACCATCGAACCGCATCTCGGCAAGCTGTACGACGCCGTCAACCAGCTGTTGATCGACAACGGCATCCTGCCGGTGATCGAGCAGGACAAGCTGGGTTTCAAACCACTCGGCGCCGCTGCCGGGCGCAAGACGAATCCGCCGGTCGCGCCGGTCGAACGCACCGGCAACCCACGCCTCAGCGACACGTTGAACCCGCTGCCAGTCCCGAACCAGCCGCCGCCTGGCCCGTACGAACGGGTGGCCGCGGCCGCCGCCGGCAGGATGGGCCAGATGCCCGGTGCACCGATGGCGCCCGGCATGGCCCCGGCGGGGATGCCGCCGGGCATGGCGCCAGCGGCGGGTCAGGGCATGCCTGCGGGCGGCCCGCCGGCCGGCTATGCGCCGCCCGTCGGCGGCGTTTTCCCCGGTGGCGTCGCGCCGGCGGCACCCGTGATGCCGGCCGCGTTCGGCGGCACCGGCTATCAGCCCGCCGGCGGGATCCCGATGATGCCGGGCGGTGCCGTCACGGGCGCTTCGCCCGCGTTCCCCGGCATGCCGGGCGGCGGGGGCTATGGTGGCGGTGTCGGCCTCGATGCGACCTTCGGCGGTTTCGGCTACGGCCCGTCGGTGGCCGTGCTGCCGAGTTTCGAACAGGCCTATCACACCGCGCAGGCCCAGCTCGCGCTGCGGCGGCAGGTGGCACCGGAATTCGCGACGGCACCGGCGCCCGGTGGCCAGTACTTCAGCAGCACGCAGCTCGCCAACGGACTCACCAGCCTCCAGCACGCGCTGCTCGACGACGCAGAGCCCGAATTCTTCGACGTCGACTACATCAAGCAGCGGCTGTCCGCCGTGCTGGCCGCCGAAGGCTTCGGCGACCACGCGATCGGGCAGTCCGAGAGCGACGCAATCGAAGTCATCGTGAGCCTCTTCCAGGCCCTGCTGCACGACTCGATGCTCGCCGATTTCGCGAAAGGGCAGTTGAAGCGGCTGCAGCCGTCGGTGCACAAGGGCGCGCTGATGGATCAGGAGTTCTTCTCCTCGACCCAGCATCCGCTGCGCCAGCTGCTGAACCGCGTCTCGCTGCTGCGCCAGGAGCAGGGACCCGAAGGCCAGCAGTACAACGCGCGCGTGCGCGGCCTCATCGACGGCATCAACCGCGATTTCGACGGCAACCCGGAAGTCGTGATGCCGGCGGTCGCCGAACTCGACGACATCCTGCGCGAGCAGCGCCGCCGCTACGAGGAGAACGTGCAGCAGGTCGTCGCCGGCTGCAACGAACAGCAGATCGTGCTGCGCGAGCGGCGCGAGAAATCCGGCCTCAAGCCCGGCGAAACCACCGCCTCGCAGCAGGAACTGCCGCCGGAGTGGAACCGCTGGCTGAACCGCTCGAAGAGCCTGCGCGTCGGCGATCGGCTGGTGATGAACGCGAACACGCGGCAGGCCGCGCTGGTGACGCTGGCGTGGATCGGCGACGACTACAATCCCTATGTCTTCGTCGACCAGCGCGGCACCAAGTCCTCGACGCTCACGCTGCAGCAGGTCGCGATGTACCTGCGTCGCGGCCTGCTGAAGCCGCTGCAGGACGACGGCGCGGCCGCGGTCGACCGCGCGCTGTTCGGCGTCGTGAACCGCCTGCACGAACAGGTCGCCGAACAGGCGAACCACGATCAGCTGACGGGCCTGCTGAACCGCAAGTCGTTCACGCACGCGATCGACGAGAAGCTGCCGCTGGCCGGCAAGACCGATGCCCCGGCGGTGCTGTGCCAGGTGGCGCTGGACAACCTGAAGGCCATCAACGAACGTCACGGCGTCGAGGCCGGTGACGGCGTGCTGAAGCGCGTCGCCGAGGCGATGCAGGCGCGCTATGGCAAGAAGGCGGTGACGCTGGGCCGTCTCGGTGGCAGCGAGCTCGCCCTGTACTGGGAGCGCGGCGGGCTGCAGACCGCGTACAAGGAAGTGCAGGAACTGTGCGCCACGCTGAACCTGATCGAATCCCTGCAGGAAGGCGACGTGATGGCGCTGAAATGCGCCGCCGGGCTGATGGCAGTCGAGGACAATCTCGCGAAGGCCGACGATCTGCTGAATCTCGTCAACGACGCCTGTTCGTCGGCGCGCGCGATGCCGGACAAGCCGATCTTCATCGCCGGCAGCGACAACCGTCATCGCAAGCATCTCGAACAGATGACGACCTACGTGGCCAAGGCGATCGAGCGTGATCGCCTGGCGCTGCTGTACCAGGAAGTGCGCGGCATCGGCCGCACCGCGTCGCCGGCGGCCTTCGTCGTGGTCAGTGCCGAAGATCGCAATGGCAAGCTCGTGCCGCCCACGCTGTTCAGCCAGGCCGCGGCGAACTCCGAGCGCGCCTACGACGTCGACCTGTGGGCGCTCAAGCACATCCTGGCGTGGATGGCGCGCAACGAAGACGACGTCGAACGCTTCAGTGCCTTCATCGTGCCGCTGTCGCGCGCCGCGCTCGACAGCGAAAGCCTCGCCAACACGATCATCGCCGAACTGATGCAGACGGCGGTGCCGCCGTCGAAGGTGTGCTTCGAAATCGCCGACAAGGACGCCGTGGCCAAGCTCACCGAGACCGCGGACCTCGTCAATACGCTGCGCGAGTTCGGCTGCCAGTTCATCCTCGGCGAGTTCGGCGGTGCGCGCACCAATTACGAATACCTGAAGGAACTGGCCGTCGACTATGTGTCGATCCAGCAGGATTTCATCGACGAGGCGCGGCAGAACGCGAAGGACTTCGCGATGGCGAAGTCCATGAACGAGCTGATCCATTTCATGGGCAAGCTCACGATCGCCCGGCAGACTGCTGAAGCGAGTGTTGCCGACGTTGCCAAGGACCTCGGCATCGATTTCATTCACGACCAGACCCGGGCCACCCGGCTGGTGATCACGGCGGACGCATGAGCGAACATCCGGAGAAAATCGGCAAATACGACGTCATCAGCGTGCTCGGTCGCGGCGCGATGGGCGTGGTGTACCGCGGTCACGACCCTTACGTCGATCGCCCGGTCGCGATCAAGCTCGCGACCAACGCCGATGCCGACAACGAAGGCGTCGCGCGGCGGCTGTTCATCAACGAGGCGCGCTCGGCCGGACGTCTCGATCACCAGAACGTGCTGAAGGTCTACGAGGCGGGCGAAGATGCCGGCCAGCCGTACATGGTGATGGAGTACATCGACGGCGGCGATACGCTGCGCAATTACTGCCGCAGCGATACGCTGCTGCCGATTCCGACCGTCATCCGCATCATCCGCCAGGCGGCCGATGCGCTCGATTACGCACACAAGAGCGGCGTGCTCCATCGCGACATCAAGCCGGCGAACATCATGCTGACGAAGGACGGCGTTGCGAAGCTCGGTGACTTCGGCATCGCGCGACGCCTGGGCGCCGATCAGACGCAAATCGTCGGTTGGTTCGGATCCCCGCTGTACATGTCGCCGGAACAGGCGCGCGACGCGGAGATCACGCCGCAGTCCGATCTGTTCTCGCTCGGTTCGGTGTTCTACGAAATGCTGACCGGCGGGCCGCCGTTCGCGGCCAAAGGGCTGACCGGCCTGATCCAGAAAGTCTGTCATGAGGATCCGACGCCGCTGACGCAGGTACGCCCCGAGCTGCCGGAGCAGCTGTGGCCGATCGTGCGCAAGATGCTCGAGAAGGACATCAAGCGGCGCTACAAGACCGGTGCCGAACTCGTCACCGATCTCGATGGTCTGCTCGGAGATGTCCGCAACCTGCCGCTGATGCTGACCGACGAGCAGAAGCTCGAGATGCTCGGACAGCTGTCCTTCTTCCGGGATTTCGGCAAGGGTGAATTGAAGGAAGTGGCGAAGGTCGCGACCTGGCGTCGCTTCGAAACGGGCGCAGCGATTTTCTCCGAAGGCGAGAAGGAGCGGGCGTTCTTCGTGATCGCAGAAGGCGCGGTGTCGATCTCGATCAACGGCGTGCGCATCCGCGATCTCGATCCGGGCGACTGTTTCGGCGAAATGGAATATCTCGCCGACGGCGGCCGCAGCGCGACCATCACGGCCAACCGCGACACGACGGTCGTGAAGATCGATCGCGACTTCAAGGACTGGGCCTCGCTGCCGTGCCAGCTGCGGCTCGGCAAGGCGTTTCAGGCGGTGCTGATCGATCGCCTGCGCCAGACCACGCGCGAACTCGCGAGCGCCCTGCGGCGCTGAATCGCCCCGGGCGCGCTCAGCCGAAGCGCAGCGCCGCCACGCCCGCCCACACGCCGGCCATCAGCACCAGGCTCAACAGCACGGCGGCGGAGCCCAGATCCTTCGCGCGCCCCGAGAGCTCATGGCGCTCGATGCCGACCCGATCGGTCAGGGCCTCGATCGCCGAGTTCAACAGCTCGACGATCAACACCAGCACGCAGCTGCCGATCAGCAGCGCCAGATCCAGCCAGTTGCGTGCCAGCCAGAAGGCCACCGGCAGCAGCACCACGCTGAGCGCGAGTTCCTGCCGGAACGCCGCTTCGTGCCGCCACGCGGCGCGAAAGCCGGCGAGCGAATAACCGAACGCCCGCCATATCCGTTCGAGGCCCTTGACGTCACTGGCCACGATGCGCGTCCTCAGAGATTCGCGATGACCGCCCGCGCATAGTCGCCGGTGGACAGCTGACCGCCGAGGTCGCGCGTGCGCGTGGCCTTGTTCGCGAGGGTTTTGGCGAGCGCTGCGCGCAGCTGCGCCGCGAGGGCGTGCAGCGAACAGTGTTCGAGCATCATCGCCGCGGCGAGCAGCAGCGCGGTGGGATTGGCGATGCCCTGGCCCGCGATGTCCGGCGCCGACCCGTGCACCGCTTCGAACATCGCGGCGTCGTCGCCGACGTTCGCGCCGGGCGCGAGCCCCAGGCCGCCGATGAGGCCGGCGATTTCATCCGACAGGATGTCGCCGAACATGTTCGTCGTCAGGATCATGTCGAACTGCGCGGGGTTCAGGACGAGCTGCATCGCGCAGTTGTCGACGATGCGTTCCTCGAGTTTCACGCGGCCTTCGTATTCCTTCGCAATGGTCGTGACGGTTTCGAGGAACAGGCCTGTCAGTGCCTTCAGGATATTCGCCTTGTGCACGACGGTGATCTTCTTGCGCCCCGTTGCCACCGCGTATTCGAACGCGTACTTGCTGATGCGCTGGCAGTTCTCGCGGGTGAGGATGCCGGTGGCTTCGGCCACCGCATGCGGGTCGTCGCCAATCTGGATGAAGTGTTCGACGCCAACATAGAAGCCGCCGGTGTTCTCGCGGATCAGCACGATGTCGACGTCCGGAAACTTGCCGTCCGGCAGCAGCGAGCGGGCGGGCCGCACGTTCGCATAGAGTTTCAGGGCTTCGCGCAGCCGCACGTTGATGGACCGGAAGCCGCCGCCGATGGGCGTGGTCAACG
Organism: Gammaproteobacteria bacterium Ga0077536; assembly: GCA_001464935.1. GTDB lineage: Bacteria > Pseudomonadota > Gammaproteobacteria. Next base: position 82,449 of record LNEL01000060.1, on the reverse strand, counting down.
GGCCTTTGAGCGTGAGGCGCGTCTGGCGCATGTTCTCGATCGTCGCCTCCGGCAGCGGATCGCCGTGGCGCTCGATCGCATTGAGGCCGGCAAGCTGCTCGTGCCATTGAAAGGGCGCGCCCAGTGCATCGAGCACCTGGAGGGTGGCTTCGACGATTTCGGGGCCGATGCCGTCGCCGCGAAGCAGGGTGCAGGGAATCGGCGTGAGAGGGGTGGCTGTCATGCGCGGACCTTGATGCGTGATGAGGTGGAAGCCTGTGTCGTGTGCGCGTTGCAGCCGCGCCCGCGAGCGGCTTCGAGTATACCGGATGCTCCCGCAGATTCTGCTGCAGTGCGGGCCGCTTGCGCGACCGAGGTCGCTGGATATAATCACACCTGTAAATCCATACAGGTATTGTCGCGATGACCGGGAAACTCACTGCCCGCCAGCTCGAAGTGCTCGACTTCATTCGCGATGCCTTGAAGCACGGCGGTCTGCCGCCAACCCGCAGTGAAATCGCCGTGGCGCTAGGCTTCCGTTCACCGAATGCCGCCGAGGAACACCTGCGCGCGCTGGCCCGCAAGGGCGCTATCGAACTGCTGCCGGGTGCTTCGCGCGGCATCCGTGTCTGCGCCGAGCCGGTCGAGGACAGCGGCCTGCCCGTGATCGGGCGCGTCGCCGCGGGCCAGCCCCTGCTGGCAGCGGCCCATATCGAGGACCTGCTGCAGATCGATCCCGACGCCTTTCATCCGCGCGCTGATTACCTGCTGCGCGTGCAGGGCTTGAGCATGCGCGATGCCGGCATCCTCAACGGCGATCTGCTCGCCGTGCATGCCACCGCCACTGCCGACAACGGCCAGATCGTCGTGGCCCGGCTCGATGACGAAGTCACCGTCAAGCGTTTCCGCCGTCGCGGCCAGCGCGTCAGCCTGCTGGCCGAAAACCCTGATTTCGCGCCGCTCGAAGTCGATTTGCGCACGCAGACGCTGACGATCGAAGGGCTCGCGGTCGGCGTGGTGAGAGTGAATGTCAAATGACCCTCGAAGAGCTCATGCGTCGCGCCCGGCTGTGGCGCGCCGGCGAAGCGTCCGCCGAGCCTGGCCTGCCGACGGGCTTCGCCGCGCTGGACGCCGCGCTGCCGGCGGGCGGCTGGCCGTTTCCGGGGCTCATCGAGATTCTCTGCGGCCAACCCGGCAGTGGTGGCCTGCGTCTGATGCTGCCGGTGCTGGCGCGCCTCGCGCACGAGCAACGCTGGCTGATCTGGGTCGCGCCGCCCTATCAGCCGTATGCACCGGCCCTGCAGGCCGCGGACATCGATCTGCGGCGCGTGATGGTGGTCGATGTCGAGACGGCGGACGGCGCCGCCGCGCCTGGCCTGCCGGCCGGGCGGCCGGGCGCGGCGCGGGCGGCAGGCGAAGGCAGCCAGGTGCTGTGGGCCTTCGAACAGGCGCTGCGTTTTCCCGGCTGCGGCGCTGCGTTGCTGTGGCCCGGGCCGCTCGAAGCGCTGACCCTGCGGCGTCTGCAACTGGCCTGCGAAGCGGGGGGCACGCTGGGTGTGCTGTTCCGCGCGGGCGAATGTGCGGAGCAGTCCTCGCCCGCCGCGCTGCGCCTGCTGTTGACGCCACAACCCGCGGACGACGCGCTCGACATCACCATCCTGAAATGCCGCGGCAGTCTGCGTGCACGCGAATGCCGTCTGCCGTTGTGAACGGATGCCGCCGCGGCCACGGCGCGCATCAGCAGTCCCGGCACCGCTGCCCGCGGTGTCGCAATGGCCACCCGATCAGCATGACGACAACAACAAGCCCGAGGATGCCCCGATGAATCCACCCGACCACTTGCGTCCCCTGCAGCGCCTCGTCCATCCGGCGCCGCGGACTCCGCAACTCAGCGCCGCGCCTGCCGCGGGCCCGGCCGCCACCCCTGCCGCCGAACTCTGGCTCGCGATCCAGCTGCCGCAACTGCCCCTAGACCTCGCGACCAGTGGCCACGCCGAGCGCAAGCCCTGCGTGCTCGTCGAAGGCAGCGGTGCGCGCCAGCGCGTGACGCTCGTCAACAGCGAAGCGGCCCGGCTCGGCATTCGCGCCGGCATGGCGCTCGGGGCCGCGCATGCGCTGGGCGAGGTGACGGCGCTGCAGCGCATGCCCGCGATCGAGGAGCGCGCGCTGGCGCGGCTGTGCGCCTGGGCTTATCAGTTCACGCCGGTCGTCAATGCGGTGGGCCCGGACGGGCTGCTGCTCGAAGTGCGCGGCAGCCTCGCGCTGTTCGGTGGCCTGCACGGGCTGCTGACGACGCTGCGCCGGGGCCTGCGCGAACTGGGCATGCGCTCGTTCGCGTTTGCCGCCGCGCCCACGCCGCTCGCCGCCACCTGGCTGGCGCGCGGCCGTCAGCCGGCCACGGTCGACAGTTTCGCGGCCCTGCCGGCGGCGCTGGCCGTGCTGCCGCTCGACACGCTGCGCCTGCCGGTCAGGCAGCTGCAGGATTTCTACGGCATCGGGGTGCACACGATCGGTGAATGCCTGCGCCTGCCGCGCGACGGACTCGCGCGCCGTTTCGCGCCGGACCTGCTGCGCGATCTCGATCGCGCGCTGGGCCGCGAGCCGGATCCGCGGCCGGCGTTCACGCCGCCGGAGCGGTTTTCACAGCGGCTCGATCTGCTGTGGGAGATTCATCACGCGCAGGCGCTGACCACCGGCATGGAGCGTCTGCTGCACGAACTCGGCGGTGTCTTGCGCGCCCGCTCGGCGGTGATTCGCAGCCTGTGCTGGACGCTTCATCACCGCGACGGCACGACGGTCCCGCACCGTCTTTCGCTCGTCGCGCCAAGCCGCGATGTCGCGCATCTGGCGCGGCTGACACGTGAGCACTTCGCGCGCCAGCGTCTCCCGGCCCCTGTGCGGGGCTTCGAACTCGAAGCCGCCGACTTCGAAATCCAGACCGCCGTGGACATCGAGGATCTGTTCTGTCGCGGGCCGCGCGGCGAAAGCACCGACGAGCGTTGGCCGCAGTTCGTCGAACGCTTGCAGGCGAGACTCGGGCCCGATGCACTGAAGGAACTGGCGGCGATGCCCGATCACCGTCCTGAAAGATCGATGCGGATGACCCCGCTCGGTGCCGCGCCCGCCGCCGACACCGTGGACGGGACAGTGCGGCGGCGCCGGCCGCGGCCGCTGTGGCTCACGCGCCAGCCGCTGCCGCTGGCCGAGCAGAACGGTCGTCCGGCCCTGGGCGGTGCGCTGACGCTGGGCCCCGAACGCGAACGCGTGCAGGGCGGCTGGTGGGAGGGCGCGGATCTCGCGCGCGATTACTTCGTCGCCCGCGATCCCCGCGGCACGCGCTGGTGGGTGTTCCGCGAACTCGAAGGCCGTCGCGGCTGGTATCTGCATGGCGTGTTCGAATGAGGGCGCGACGGGTGCTGCGTGCACCAGGTCTCCCGCATCCAGTGCGCGCCGGTGCTGTCATGCACTGACCTGCCCGGTGAATCCGCCTGGCGCCGACGTCGGCGCCAGCGCCTGATGCAAAGCACTCGACCTGCGACCGCGCGCCGCACCCAGGCCGTCAAGCTTGCGAGGCACGCGGTTGCGAGAGCGGCGCACGCGATGCCACACGGAAGCGCCGCCGAGCACGGCGAACGCACGCGCCGGACGAGGGCAGGTCGCCGATGTCTGCGCGACGGCACCGGGCGTCGTGACGGCTCGCTCGCCGACCGGGCGTGCTGCCGCGTGGCGGCACGCCACGGGCGAACCCGCTCCGCTGGCACAGCCCACCTCCCGGCGCGTAAAGTCCGATCACCGATGAATGAATTCGAACTGAGCTATCGCACGAAGGACGGCGTCGTCACGCGCGTGGTGTTCGCACGCGACGCAGAACTCGCTGAACTGCAGGCGCCGCTCGAGGCGGAGGAGGTCATCGTGCGCTCGTTGCGGCGGCTCGGCCCGTCGTGCCAGCGCTCGAACCCGACGCACTGGCCACAGCGGCGCTGACGATGGACGAGGCGGCGGTCCTGCGGCTCGGCGTCGCCGACGGTGAACTCACCCGTGCGCTCGCCGATCTGCTCCGCGCCTACGGTCTGCACCTGCGCCACCTCGACAGCGGTGATATTCCCGGCAGCTACTGGGGCGACTGCGAAGCCGGGCTGCGCGGCCACGAACTCTTCGTGCGTGCCGACACGCCGCTGCACTCCGCGCTCCACGAGGCCTGCCACTACATCTGCGCCGACGACGCGCGCCGCGGTGCGCTGGACACCGATGCGGGCGGCGACGTGCTCGAAGAATGCGCCGTGTGCTACCTGTCGATCCTGCTCGCGCCGCGTCTCCCGGGCGGCAGTGCGGCACAGATGTTCGCCGACATGGATGCCTGGGGTTACAGCTTTCGTCTCGGGTCGGCACGCGCGTGGTTCGACACCGAGGCCGACGACGCGCGCGACTGGCTGTGCGAACACGGCGTGATCGACGCCAGCGCCCGGCCCACTGGCCGCTGCGCGGCCGGGCACCGCGCCCCGGCAGTCGCGTCTCCCGAACGGGAGCCTCCAGCAGCGGGCGCGTAGCAGCTGGGTGAAAGGCGATGCGCGGCCGTTGTCCGCACGGCGCGCGCCCCTCAATCATTCACTCGCCCTGATCCCGGCGCGACGACACCGCCGTGTGAGCATGGTCTCCCGTCACCCGGATTTCGCTGCGCTTCATCCGGGATCGCGGCGGCGCCGCCGCTCATTCCCGGCACCCGCACCACGCCGTCCGGCTGCCGCGCTTCAACGCCGTGCAAACCACCGACCCCGGATCGGATTCCGCGATGCTGCATCCGGGCTACGCCAGGCGATGCCGAGCTTTCATGATGTCCGGCGCAGCAGGCGCCACATCAGAGCTCGGAGTAGCCCGGGTGGCACGCTGTGGAACCCGGGATCTGCGGCGTCTGACAGGCCGCTCACGGATTCCGCGCTGCGCACTGTCCCCGGGCTACACGAGGGCGCCGGACAGGCACTTTCACCGCAAGCTTCGAGTGGCGCGCGTTGACGCCCGAACATATAGGCGCAGCGCGCTACCGACGGGTACACTCGGCCGGACTCCATCAGCGGACCCGCGAGCCCATGAGTTATCGTCTAGGCGTCGACGTCGGCGGCACGTTCACCGATGTCCTGCTCGTGCATGAAACGAGCGGGGCGATGCACACCGCCAAAGTGCCATCGACGCCGAGTGACTCGTCGATCGGTGTGCTCCGCGGCATCGAGCGCGTCTGCGCGCACGCCGGCATCGATCCGACCGACATCTCGCATGTGATGCACGGCACGACGGTCGCGACGAATACGGTGCTGACCGGCAGCGGCGCGCGCGTCGGCCTCGTCACCACCCAAGGCTATCGTCAGGTCCTGCAGATCGCGCGCTCGTTCGTGCCCGGTGGTCTGGGCGGCTGGGTGATCTACCAGAAATCCGAGCCGATGGCGCCGCTGGAGCTGACGATCGAAGCGGACGAGCGCGTCGGCGCGCGCGGCGACGTGGTGCGGCCGCTCGACGAAGCTGCGCTGCGCGTCGCACTCGCGAACCTCCGTGAACAGGGCGTCGAGGCGCTGACGGTCTGTCTCATCAATGCGTTCGCGAACGGGGCGCACGAACAGCGCGTGCGCGAGATTGCCCGTGAGGTGATGCCGGGCGTGCCGGTGTCGATCTCCAGCGACGTGATTCCCGAGATGCAGGAATACGAACGGACGGTGACCACCGTTGCCAACTCCTACGTCCGGCCCAAAGTCGAAACCTATGTGCGCAACCTGGAAGCGGAGATCGGCCGCCGCATGGGCAACGCACGGCTGCGCATCCTGCGCTCGGACGGCGGACTGGCGTCGAGCGACGCGGCCGCGAACTATCCCGTCAAACTCCTGATGAGCGGTCCGGCCGGCGGCGTGTCGGGCGCGATCTGGGTCGGCTTGAACGCGGGCTTTCCGAATCTGCTGACCTTCGACATGGGCGGCACGTCGACGGACGTCGCACTGGTCCAGGACGGCCGCGCGAAACTGCGCCGTGAGACCACCGTCGGCGATGTCACCGTGCGCGCGTCCTCGATCGATGTGCGCACCGTCGGCGCGGGCGGCGGCTCGATTGCGCACGTGCCGGCACTGACCCGCGCGCTGCGGGTCGGTCCGCAGAGCGCCGGCGCCGAACCCGGGCCCGCTGCCTATCGCAAGGGCGGCACGCTGCCGACGGTGACGGACGCGAACGTGGTGCTCGGCTATCTGCCGCAGGTCGCGCGGCTCGGGGGCGACCTGGAGATCGATGTCGGTCTCGCCGAGGCGGCGGTGCAACTGATTGCCGATGCGCTCGGCGTGTCGCTGCCGACGGCCGCCGAAGGCATCTACAACATCGTCAACGAGAACATGTACGGCGCGCTGCGCCTCGTGTCGGTAGAACAGGGTTTCGACCCGCGCGACTTCGCGCTGATGGCCTTTGGCGGCGCCGGTCCGCTGCACGCGAACGCGCTGGGCCGGCTGCTCGGCGCGTGGCCCGTCATCATCCCGCTTGGCCCCGGGGTACTGTGCGCCTATGGCGATGCGACGACGTCCGTGCGTGAGGAATCCTCGCGAACTTACGTGCGACGCTTCACCGAGGCGGACGCCGACGGGTTTCGCGCGGCGCTCGCCGAGCTGGCTGCCGCCGGTGCGCAGGCACTCGACGCCGAAGGCGTGCCGCGCGCCGAACAACGCACGGGTTTCGAAGTCGACGTGCGTTACCACGGGCAGGGCCTGCTGCTCGCGGTGCCGGCGACCCCGGCCGATGCCGACGACGGTTTCCGCGCCCTTGCCGCACGCTTCGACGCGCTGCACGAACAGCTCTTCACGTTCACACTCGATACCGAACACGAGTTCGTGAACCTGCGCGCGGTCGTCGAAGCGCAGCCGCCGCGCATCTCGGCCCGGCGCATCGACAGCGGCACGGCCGACGCATCCGCCGCGCTCGCCGGCGAACAGCGCGTGCGCATCGACGGCGCGCCGCACACGGCACGGATTTACGAACGCGCGAAACTGCGCGCGGGCAATCGCGTGGCAGGCCCCGCGATCGTCACCCAGATGGACACGACGACCCTGATCCTGCCCGGCCATGCCGGCGAGGTCGATGCCCACGGCAACATCCTGATCCGGCCCGAGGTCTGAGCCATGCCCGCACGTCTCATCGAAACCGGCCAAGCCCTGCAGCGCGTGCCCGTCGATTCGATCACGCTCGATATCCTCGAGAACGCGCTGAAGAACGCGCGCTTCGAAATGGACGCCGTGCTGTTCCGGACCGCCATGTCGCCGGGCATTCGGGAACAGCACGATGAGTTTCCGCTGATTGCCAATCGCGATGGCAAGATGATCGTCGGCCAGTTCGGGTCGTTCATTCACGGTTTCGTCGACGCCTATGACGGCACGATCGAAGACGGCGACGTGTTCCTGACGACCGATCCCTACAGCTGCCGCGGTGCGATCAGCCATGCGAACGACTGGCTGGTGCTGCTGCCGGTCTTCAAGGACGGCCGGCTCATCGCGTGGGGGGCGATGTTCGGCCACATGACCGACATCGGTGGCAAGGTGCCCGGCAGCCTGCCGACGGATGCGCGCCAGATCTACGAGGAAGGCATCGTCGTGCCGCCGGTCAAGATCTACCGTCGCGGCGAACTCCAGGACGAATTGCTGAAAGTGATCCTGCACAACTGCCGGCTCCCGCATTGGAACCGCTCGGATTTCAACGCCATCGTCGCGGCCTGCCGCACGGCCGGCCGGCGCTGCGTGGAGTTGTCGCGCCGCTTTGGCGACGACGTCTTCTATTCCGCGATGGAGGATCTGCTCGACCGCAACCGGCGCGCGATGCACGCGCTGATTCAGCAGTCGATTCCGGAACGCAAACAGACGTTCGAGGACTACATCTGCGATGACGGCATGGGCATGGGGCCGTACCGCATTGCGTGCACGATGTGGCGGGAAGGCGAAAAGGTGATTTTCGACTTCGCCGGCACGGATCCGCAGTCCGTCGGCTCGATCAACTTCTACCTGAACGAAGAAATGTTCAAGATGTTCTGCGGCGTGTTCATGATCATGGTGTTCGACCCGCAGATCATGTTCAACGACGGCTTCTACGATCTGATGGAAGTGCGCATTCCGGCGGGATCGCTGCTGAAGCCGCGCCACCCCGCTGCGCTGTCCTGTCGCACGCACGCGCTCGGCCGCATCTTCGATGTCATCAGCGGCCTGCTCGGACAGGGCAATCCCGACTTCCTGTGCGCCGCGGGCTTTTCGGACAGCCCGCACCTGATGTATTCGGGCTACGACCGCAACGGGGAGTGGTTCCAGTTGTTCCAGATCGGTTTCGGCGGCATCCCCGGCAAGCCTTTCGGTGACGGTGCCGACGGCCATTCGCTGTGGCCGAACTTCACCAATGTGCCGAACGAATTCCTCGAAGCCTACTTTCCGCTGCGCATCGAAACTTACGAAACGATTGCGGACTCGGGCGGCGCCGGCCGGCACCGCGGCGGCAACGCGCTGCGCGTGGCGTACCGCTTCCTCGAACCGGGCGAAATCTCGATCCACGACGATCGCTGGCTGACCTATCCCTGGGGCGTCAATGGAGGCGCGCCCGGCAGACGCAGCCGCAAAGTACTGCAGCGTGTCGACGGCAGTCACGAAATCCTGCCATCGAAGTGCGATCGCATTCGCGTGCAGGAGCATGACCTGCTGCTGTTCGAAACCTGGGGCGGCGGTGGGTGGGGCGATCCGCTTGCCCGCGAACCCGAACTCGTCGCGCGCGACGTGCGTCGTGGCCTGCTGACCCGCGAGGGCGCCGACGCCTACGGCGTGGTGCTGGCGGACGACGGGCACGTCGATGCGGCGGCGACGACAGCGCTGCGCGCGGCGCGCACGGCCTCGCGCCCGCCGGCCGGCGTTTTCGCGCGCGGCGGCAGCCTGGACGAACTGAAGGCGCGTTGCCTGCTGGAAACGGGCCTGCCGCCGCCGCTGCCACCCAGCGCGCCGCGCATGCCGCGCCCGCCGCGTACCAGCTGAGACATCACGGCACAGGCCGCGGCAGGCAGGCTGCGGCAGCAGGGTCAGCCTGGACAACGCCGCCACTTTGAACAGGCGGCCGTGCAGCCTGCCATCACGCGCGTTGCACGGGCCGCGCCGGGGGGCAAGAATGAGCCGATCATCCAGGAGGAGCCGCCGATGAATACCGCCGCGCAGCAGACCCCGCCCGTGAATCCCGTCCTGTCCCGTATCGCCGCGATCGTCGGCGTCGAACACTGTACGGTCGACCCCGTCGAGCGGCAGTTCTACTCGACCGATCTGAGTTTCCTCCCGGGTGAAATCGCCGCGATCATCGTGCGGCCCGGCAACACCGAGGAACTCGCCGCTGCCGTCGCCGTGGCCGCCGAGGCCGGGATGGCGATCGTCGCGCGCGGCGGCGGGATGTCGTACACGCGTGGCTATCAGCCCGAGCGGGCCGACACGCTGCTCGTCGACATGCGGCGTATGCAGCGCATCCTCGAAATCAACACCGAAGACATGTACGTCCGCGTCGAAGCGGGCTGCACCTGGAAACAGCTGTACGAGGCGCTGCTCGAGCGCAATGTGCGCACCCCATACTTCGGCCCGCTGTCGGGCATGTACGCCACGATCGGCGGCGCGCTGTCGCAGAACAGCCTGTTCCTCGGTTCCGGTCTCTACAACACCGTCGCGGAAAGCGCGCTCGGCCTCAAGGTGGTGCTCGCGGACGGCAGCGTGCTGCAGACGGGATCCGCCGCGCATCGGCACAGCAACGCGTTCTGGCGCCATTTCGGTCCGGACATGACAGGCCTGTTCACCGCCGATACCGGCGCTTTCGGCATCAAGGCGGAAGCCACGCTGCGTCTGATCGAAGCGCCCGCCGTCACGATGTTCATGTCCTTCGGTTTCGATCAGCTGGCACCGATGCTGACGACGCAGACGGTGCTCGCGCGCAAGCGCCTGTGCGCCGAGTGCTACGGTTTCGACCCGTATTACAACCAGAGCTTCGAAGGGCAGGGCTTCACGTTCAAGGAAGGGCTCGCCGTGCTGGCGGATGTCGCGCGCAGCGAAGGCGGGATCAAGGGGCTGTGGAGTTCGTTCAAGGTGGCGACGGCGGGCAAGACCTTTCTGCGTGACTGCAATTATTCGCTGCACATGACCTTCGACAGCTATGACAAGGACGTCGCGCACAAGGCACTCGCCACCGCCCGCGAAATCTGCCTGCAGCACGGCGGACGGGAGATCGACAACACGCTGCCGACGGTCTTCCGCGCACATCCGTTCGCCGGCGTTCGCACGGTGCTGCTCGGCGCGGCCGGCGAAGTGTGGATCCCCGTGCACGGGTTCATGCCGCTGTCGAAGGCGGTCGAGGTCGGCAATGCCACCGAGGCGTTTTTCGCCGAACATCGCGCGCTGATGGAAAAGCACGGCATCAAGAGTTCGTACCTGACATGCTTCGCCGGCACCGAGTTCGTGATCGAGCCTTCGCTGTACTGGCACGACGAACTCGGCGATTTCCGGCTCTCGCTGATTGAGCCTGAATTCCAGGCCAAATGGCGCGACATCCCGGCGGATGCCGCGACCCGCGACGTCGCGCTCAAACTCCGCGACGGATTGCGCGATCTCTACGATCGCCATGGCTGCTGCCACCTGCAGCTCGGCAAGTACTATCCCTACCAGGAAATGATGGCCAACGAAGCGCTGCGCGCGCTCGTGCAGGGGGTCAAGGACGTCGTCGATCCGGACCGCCGCATGAACCCGGGGTCCCTGGGGCTGCGCTAGCCGGCCGCCATGGTGCGAAGCGGAGACTCGTTCCCCCGATGCCCTGTGAGCGGCGGATTCGAGCCTGAGCGGGGTGGACGCGCGCCGTCTGACACCGGCGCGCGACGCCCGTGTCCGGTGATTTACAATCCAGTTTCATTTGAGCGTACCCGCCGATCTCCGTGACCACATTCATCGACCCTCGCAGCGCGCCAGTCGGCGTTTTCGATTCAGGCATCGGTGGCTGGTCCGTGCTGCGGGAAATCCGTCGCGAGTTGCCAGCTGAGCCTCTGCTCTATGTCGCGGACTCGGCGTTTGCACCCTACGGCGACCGCGCGCCGGCGGACATCGCCGCCCGCGTGCATGCGATCGCGGAGTTCCTGATCGACAGGGGCGCCAAGGCGCTGGTCGTGGCCTGCAATACGGCGACCTCGGCCGCGGTGAATTCGCTGCGGGAAAGTCATGCCATCCCCATCGTCGCGATGGAACCCGCGGTCAAACCGGCCGCGGCGCTGACGAAATCGGGCGTGATCGGCGTGCTTGCGACGCAGCGCACCGTCGACAGCGATCAGCTTGCCCGGTTGCGCGAGAATCACGGCCGCGAGATCGCGGTGCTCGCGCGGCCGGCGCCCGGCCTGGTCGAATGCATCGAAGCAGGCGAGTTCGACAGCGAACGCCTGCAGGGTCTGATCGAACGTTACGTGCGGCCGCTACTCGCCAGCGGCGCGGATGTGCTGGTGCTGGGCTGTACGCACTACCCCCTGATCCGCGCCCTGATTGAACGCGTGGCCGGGCCCGGATGCGTCGTGATCGACCCGGCGCCCGCCGTCGCGCGCGAACTGAGACGGCGGCTCGCTGCGGCGAACCTGCTGGCCGACGGCGGGACAGTGTCACCGAAGGTCTTCACGACCGGGACCGCTGACGCGATGCGCGCGCTGCTCGCGAGGCTGGGGGAACAGACGGTGTCGCCGGTTGCGGTCGAGATCCCTGCGCGCCGGGACGAGCGCTCGGGTGGCGCAGCGGCTTGATGCAGGTCCTGGCGTACGGCGAGTCGCAGTTGGCGTGGACGCAGCGCGCAAGCGCTGCGCTGATCGTCACGCGCCGAGTATCTCTTCGAGCGCACCCAGCAGAATGTCGCATTCCGCATCGGTGCCGATCGTGATGCGCAGGAACTGATCGATCCGCGGCTGCGCAAAGTGGCGCACGATGATGCGTCGTTCACGCAAGCCCTGCTGCAGCGTCGCCGCGTCGCGCGACGCGTGCCGCGCGAACACGAAGTTCGCGCCGGACGGCAGCACCGTGAAGCCGAGCCTGCCCAGTGCCGCCGTGAGCCGGTCGCGGCTGGCGATGATTTTCAGGCGCGTGCGCTCGAAGTAGTCACGGTCCTCGAAGGCGGCGATGGCGCCGGCGATCGCGAGTCTGTCGAGCGGATAGGAATTGAAGCTGTTCTTCACGCGCTCGAGGCCTTCGATCAGGCCCGCGTCGCCGAGCGCATAGCCGACCCGCAGGCCAGCGAGCGAACGCGACTTCGACAGCGTTTGCGACACCAGCAGGTTCGGGTAGCGCCCGATGAGGCTGACCGCACTTTCGGTCCCGAAATCGACATAGGCTTCGTCGATGATCACGACGACATCGGGCTGTGCCCGCAGCAGCGTTTCAATGGCGGCCAGCGGCAGGGCGCGGCCCGTCGGCGCATTCGGATTCGGTACGATCACGCCACCGCAGCGGCCGTTGTAGCCGGCCAGCTCGATCGCGTAGTCCTCGTCGAGGGGCACGGCTTCGTAGTCGATGCCGTAGAGCCGGCAATACACCGGGTAGAAACTGTAGGTGATGTCGGGAAACCGGATCGGCGCCTGCTGCTTCAGCAGCCCGAAGAATGCGTGCGCCAGCACTTCGTCCGACCCGTTGCCGACGAAGACCTGGTTGCTCGACAGCCCGAAGTTGCGCGCGATGGCGGCCCTCAGCGCGTCCGCGTTCGGATCGGGATAACGCCGCAGCCCGTCACCCGTTTCGCGCCGGATCGCCTCCAGCACGCCCGGCGCCGGTGGATAGGGGTTCTCGTTCGTGTTGAGCTTGACGAGATTGTCGATCTTCGGCTGCTCGCCCGGCACGTACGGCGAGAGCTGTCGGACGGTATCGCTCCAGTAACGGTTCATGGTGTTGCAGGGCCCGGTTTTTCGCGCACGACTTTCATGCTGTCGCCGTCGACGCGCCACATCCTGAGGTCGCTGCCGACGATGAACAGCGGCGTGTCGTGCGTGAGGCTGAGGAATACATGTGTCTCGAGCGGCGCGTCGGCGAGAGTCGTGCGCAGCGCCAGCCCCTGCACGCCGTCCGTGCTGGCGGCCAGGGCCAGATCCGCGAGCGGCGCGGCGGCGCAGGATTTCGACAGCGCTTCAGTGTGTTCAATCCGCTCGCCGTCGGCGCTGATGCTGTAGCGGACATGTCCGCCCACCATCATCGTGTCCGGCTCGTTCGACGCGGCGATCGCGTAGACGAGCATGCCCTCACCGTCCGGATCGGCGAGTGCCAGGGTGTTGTAACGTCCGTCGCAACGCGTGGCGGCATCGCGGGCGACCTGCAGGCGCGCGGTGATCTGCGCCCGTTCGTCGATGCTGAGCGCGGGCGACGCGGCGCGCTCGAGCGAGGGCAGCAGCAAATCGTCGAACACGGCGTCGATTGCCGCTTCATAGCCGTCCGCGCCGGCGCGCACGAAGCGCACGCGCAGCGCCGGCACCTGCCCGGTCGTGATGAAGCCGACGAGCCGCTCTTCGTCGGGGTCGAAGTTGTCGCGGACCAGGTCTGCCGCGATGGCGGCGCGCCGATCCTGCTCGTACATTTCGCGCCCCAGGCGCGCAGTAGCCGCGTTGTCGAAGTGGCGTTCGAGCGGCGCGGCGCACACCGGGGCAGCCAGGCAGGCTAGCCACGCAAGAAACGGGGCCGACGTCGCAAATCTCACGTTCAATCGCTCGAGTAGGTCTGGCCGGTCGCCATGAACACACCGCTGGCCCGTACGATACGCGCTTCGCCACGCCAGATGTAGCAATTGGCAAATGCGAGCGTGCGCCCGCGCCGCTGAATGTCGGTCGCCGCTTCGAGCCAGTCGCCCTCGACGGCGTTGCCGGCATAGTCGAGATTCAACGACACGGTGACGAAGCCCGACGCGGGATCCGTCAGGTAACCGAGCGTGAAGCCGAGCGCGATGTCGGCGAGCGTCGCGAGGAACCCGCCATGGACATTCCGGCGCACGTTGCAGTGCTTGTGGAGCACGTACATGCCGAAGCGTCGCGCGGCCCCTTCACCTTGCATATAGACCGGGCCGAAGGTTTCGATCGCGGGACTGGCCGTCGGCATCGGCCGGAAACCGGCCGGCACTTCGCGCGTGTCACAGATAGCCATACGCGGTCCAGCCTCCGTCGACGGTGACGACCTGGCCGGTCATGAAGCCGGCGTCGTCGCTCGCGACGTACAGCACCGCGCGCGCGACGTCTTCGCCGCTGCCGAGGCGTCGTTGCGGTGTGCGGCGTTCGAGTGCCTCGAGGGTGAGCTTGCCGTCGCGGGCGAGCTTGTCGATCAATTCCGTGCGGATGTAACCAGGGGCAATGCAGTTCACACGGATTCGGTGGCGCGCGAGTTCGATCGCCAGCACGCGCGTCATGTGATCGACCGCGGCTTTCGATGCGCAGTAGCCGAGCGTCTGCGGAATGGCATTCTGGCCGACGATCGATCCGATGTTGACGATGCTGCCGCCGCGGCCGGCGTCACGCATCTGTCGCACCGCCGCCTGGCTGCACAGGAACACCGACTTCGCGTTGACGTCCATGTGCTGATCCCAGTTCTCCTCGCTCATCTCGAGCAGCGGAACAGGGGAGGAGATGCCGGCGTTATTGATGAGCACGTCGACGGGCCCGAGCGCAGCAGCAGTGGCCGCGAACGCCGCGTTGACCTCGGCCGCGTGCTCGACGCGGCAGCCGAGCGCGAGCGCGCGTCGGCCCAGCGCGCGAATGGCGGCGGCGGTGTCGGCGGCGCCGTCCGGCGTGGTGGCGGTGACGGCCACGTCGGCGCCTTCGCGCGCAAGGGCCAGCGCAATGTCACGGCCGATGCCGCGGCTCGCGCCGGTGACGAGCGCGATTTTGTCGGGAAAACGCATGCAGGCTCGGGAACAGTGGGCAAACCCGGACTATAGCCTTGACCGCCGCCCGCGTGCCAGCAGCGTCCCGGTCGCCGCCAGCGCCCCGTTGGCCACCACGTCGGGCCCGGCGTGCCCGACGTAACATGGAATCGGGCGCGAGTCCGTGCCCCGTGCCGGCGCCGTGTCCCCGCGTTAAGCTGACGCCCCCGACGCCTCGGCGGCACAGCGATGCCGCCGGCCGCCCAGCGTCACCGAAAAGGACAAGCCCATGACAGATTTATTGCTGACCACGCTCGCCGACGGCGTGCTGACGATCCGGATGAACCGGCCCGCGAAGAAGAATGCGCTGACGGGCGCCATGTACGAGCACTTCACGCAGGCGTTGAGCGACGCCGAAGTCAATCCAGCCGTGCGCGTGGTCGTCATCGGCGGCGTGCCCGGCGCGTTCTCGGCCGGCAACGACCTCGAGGATTTCATGGCGGCGCAGACAGCCAGCGGACCGCGTCCCGCGCACGGCCTGATTCGCGCCCTGACGGCGGCGACCGTGCCGCTGGTCGCCGCGGTCGACGGCGTCGCCGTCGGCATCGGCACGACGATGCTGTTCCACTGCGATTTCGTCTATGCCACCCAGTCTGCGAAATTTTCGCTGCCGTTCATCAATCTCGGCCTGTGCCCGGAGGCAGGTTCCTCGCTGTTGCTGCCGCGCCTGGCGGGCTATCACCATGCGGCACGGCTGTTGATGCTCGGCGAGCCGTTCGACGCCGCCGAGGCACAGCGGCTCGGGCTGGTGCACGAAATCTGCCCATCGGACACCGTCGACGGTCGTGCGCTGAAAACCGCGCTGCAGCTGGCGGCCAAACCGCGCCAGGCACTGCGCGCGACGAAGGCGATGCTGAAGCGCCCGGAGGAACCGGTCGCTGCGCGCGTCGACGCCGAAATCGAGCGCTTCAGCGCGCTGCTGGCGACGCCGGCGGCGCGCGAAATCATGGGCGCGTTCCTGGCCAAGCGCGTCCCGGATCGCACGCTCATTGATTGACGGCCGGCGCCGGGCGCCGCTACGCTCGGGCCGCCGTCGACGCTCGCGACGGTGGCCCCGCGGGCCCTGCCCGCCGGTCGGGCCGGAAGCGGCGTTCACCGCCGCCACGGCCACCTTCATAAAACTATCAAGCGCAGCGCCGCGCAGCGGCGCGCCGGGGAGCTCCAATGAGTAACGTCTACAGCGAACAGCATCGCGCACTGCAGGACCAGTTTTCGACCCGCGGGATGGCCGATCGTCTCGAGGAGATGATCGTCAAGCCCGTCATCGAGGACATGGACAAGGCTTTCATCGAAAGCCGCGACATGTTCTTCCTGTCGACCGTCGACCAGCACGGCTTTCCGACCACCTCCTACAAGGGTGGCGACGCGGGCTTCGTGCGCGTCGTCGACGCACAGACGATCGCGTTTCCGAGTTTCGACGGCAACGGCATGTTCTTTTCGATGGGCAATATCGCCGCCCAGCGCAAGGTGGGCATCCTGTTCATCGACTTCGAGAACCCGCACCGGCTGCGTCTGCACGGCGAGGCGTCGGTCAGCGCTGACGATCCCTTGCTCGCGAGCTATACCGGCGCCGAGCTCATCGTGCGTGTGGCGGTGACGAAGCTCTGGATCAACTGCCCGCGCTACATCCATCGCTACAAGAAACTCGATCAGTCGCGCTACGTGCCGCGTGCCGATACCCACACGCCACTTGCGGTGTGGAAGCGGCTCGATGTCGTGCAGGACGTGTTGCCACCGAAGGACATCGGCCGCCCGGAGCAGGAAGGCGGTCAGATCACGATGGATCAGTACATGGAAAAGCTGATGAAAGGCGAAGCCTGACTTGAGACGGCGCGTTCGCCGCGGCCTCGTGCTGCTGGGGCTCGCGCTGGCCGGTCCGGCGCTCGCAGCGCCCACGGCCGGCGAGTTGCGCGCAACCTGCGAGACAGCGCTCGCCGATGCTTACCGCGGTGAAGCGGCGGCGATGTGCGACTGGTATGTCGCGCCCTGCGGGGTGTGCGGTCCGGACGGGCCGCCGCCGAAGGACTGGTGCCTGCCACCCGGTCTCGCCGATGGCGAGCTTGCCCAGGTGGTGGTCGACGATCTGCGCGGTGGTGATGATGCCCGGTCTGCGCCGGATGCTGTCAAAGAGATCCTCCGACGTCGCTTTCCCTGCGACGCGGAGGAGTGATTCAACGATTCCTCAACGTTCCCCTCCTGGCCGCGGTGAATCGCGGGCAGAGTCTGGCAGTCACATTCGATACCAGCTCTTCCCCCATCCTCCGGTGCGGTTCGCGTCTATGCTTGCCACAGCGGAGAACTGGCACGTCCTGGTGCCGGCAGTCGCATCTTCATCCCTGATGCGACTTCATCCTGGATTGTGCGCGAGCGGGCGCCCGAGACTCTGGATATGGTTCGCGAGTTCGGGGGTCGCCCGGCCGTCGATCAGCAGATTGTGATCGCGCTGATAGCGGCGTATCGCTTCGGTGGTGCGGGGCCCGATCATGCCGTCCGGCGTACCGGCGCCATAGCCAAGCCGGTTCAGTTCGCTCTGAATCGCCACCACCACATTGTTGTAGCCCCCGGTCGGCTGTCCCGGTGCCGCGGCGACCGGCGCCGCCTGCTGTCCGTTCTGCCACACGGGCTTGCCGAGATTGACCTGGCGGTCGTTGGTCAGCGCGCCGGTCAGCGCGCCGCCGGCGGCACCGATCAGCGCGCCGGTCGCCACCGACATGCCGGTGACCGCACCGAGCGCCGCGCCTGCGCCAGCACCGATGCCGGCGCCACTGATGGCGCGCTCTTCGGGCATGCTGCCGCAGGCCCCGAGGGCAATGGCGCAGATGCCGAGCACCGCGTTGCGGCTCTTCGATCGAATGGTGGATGTCATGCGGTTCCTCCTGTGCGTCGCCACTGTGTTGAGGCATCCTTGTGGCCGTGGCCTGCATGGTGCCTTCGTCATTCCCCGAAGTGATGTGAGCGCGGTCACAAAATGTAACAATTGCGTCGGCAGCGACGGGCGCTGCTGACGCGCCGCGAATGAGCGCGCACCTCAGTGTGAATGGGAGATGAATTGATGAACCAGCCAGCCGTCGCCATCCCGGGTATCCCGCAAGCGCTCCACCGGGGCATCGACGATTTGCCGTGGATGCCATTGGCCGAGGGCGTGAGCTTCCAGTTGTTGCAGGTCAACGTCGAATCGGCGCTGTGGGTGCTGCGCACGCGCTTCGCGCCCGGCGTCACCGTACAAAGGCACCGGCACACCGGTGAGGTGTATGCCTTCACGCTGTGCGGCGCCTGGAAGTATCTCGAATATCCCGAAATCAATCGCGCCGGCTCCTACCTGTTCGAACCCGCCGGCTCCATCCACACGCTGCACGCGCTCGCCGACAACACCGAAACCACCGAAGTCTGGTTCGCGATACGCGGCGCGAACCTGAACCTGACGGAGGATGGCAAGGTCGAGAGCGTGCTCGATGCGGCCAAAATCCTGAAGATCTACCAGCGCGAGTGCGCGGCCCACGGTCTGCCGAAGCCGGACGTGATCGGCGCGTGAACGACGCGCGCGCCCGGTGCATGCAGGTGCGCAGTTGAGCGTGGGGGAAACATGAACTTCGAAAAAGTCGTCTTTGCGTTTTTCGTGCTGCTGGCCGCCGCGCTCAATGTCAGTTTCGTCTGGGGCGATGCCGACAGCGCTATTCACCACCCGGCCTACGAATTGTTCGCGGCACTGGTCGTCAGCCTGATTGCCACCGTGCTCAAGCTCGGTGACCGCACGCACATGGGAGCGGTGCTCCTGGCGACGAGCCTGGTCGCCGACCTGTTGTTGATCGGCGCGGCAGTCACCTGGGGGATTTACAGCCAGGTGCTCAATGACGCGACGTCCGCCGAAGCCGCGATCTCGGTGGTCTCGCTGGCGGCTGGCGCGCTGCTCGCGAACACCGCCTCGGTCGTGCTGTTGATTGTCGAGACCGTGAACCTGCGGCGCTGAGCGGGCGCGGACCGTGAATACGGTGTTCTTCCTGTTCCTGCGGCGCATGCGCACGCCGCTGCTGCTGCTGATTGTCGTCTACGCGATTGCCATCGGTGGCCTCGTGCTGATGCCGGGTGTCGACGCCGCCGGCAAGCCGTGGCATTTCGATTTCTTCCATGCGTTCTATTTCGTCACGTACACGGCGTCGACAATCGGCTTCGGCGAAATTCCGTATCCGTTCTCGCCCGCCCAGCGCATGTGGGCGACGGTGTCGATTTACATCACGGTGCTCGGCTGGCTGTATGCGTTCGGCGCGATACTCGCATTGCTGCAGGACCCTGCGTTCCGCCGCGCGATCGCCGAGCAGCGCTTCGGTCGCGCCGTGCAGCACCTGACCGAGCCGTTCTATATCGTCTGCGGTTTCGGCGAAACCGGCGAGATGATCGCGCGCATGCTGATCAAGCAGCACATGCGCGTGGTCGCCATCGAGCGCGACGCCGATCGGGTTGCTGCACTGGAGTTGATGGACTGGGGGGTCGATCTGCCGGCCCTGTGCGCCGATTTCCGCGATCCGAACCGCCTGCTGCTCGCCGGTCTGCGTCATCCGTACTGCCGCGGCGTGGTCCAGATGTCGCGCGACGACGAGGCGAACGTCGAGGCCGCGATTTCCGCGCGACTGCTGAACCCGCGGCTGAAGGTCGTCTGTCGCGCGACCTCGAACGCGGCGCGCGCCAAACTGCCGTCGTTCTCGGCCGACGAGATCGTCGATCCGTTCGAAATCTTCGCGACGCAGCTGGCGCTCGCCCTGAACAAGCCGAGCGCGCACGCGCTCTACGAGGCGCTCGGCAGCCTGCCCGGCGAGCCGCTGCCGGCGCGCCTCGAGCCGCCGCGTGGGCTGTGGCTGATCTGTGGCTTCGGCCGCTTCGGCTCGACGGTCGCGCGCTATCTGCAGGCCGAGGGGATCGCAACCCGCATCATCGAGCCGAACCCGCAAGCTGCGCCACCGCAGGCGATCATCGGTGTCGGCACCAGCCGCGAGGCGCTGGAAGCCGCCGGCTGTCGCGATGCTGTAGGCATCATTGCCGGCACGGATTCCGATACCAGCAATCTCGCGATCGCCATGACGGCCCGGGCGACGAACGAACGCATCTTCATCGTCGCGCGCGAGAACCGCGACATGAACCATGCACTGTTCCTCGTCGCCCCGGTCGACCTGATCGTCGACACCAGCCGTATGCTGGTGAATCGCATTTTTGCCGATTTGACGAACCCGCTGCTGCGCCGCTTCCTCGAACATGTGCGCGCCCAGAACGAAGACTGGTCGTCCGCGCTGCACTCGCGTCTCGGACTCGAATGCGGTGGCCGCACCCCGGACACCTGGGAAGTGAAACTCGACGAGACCGAGGCCCCGGCCGTCGTCGCCGCGCTCGCCACCGGCCGCGCCATCCGCCTCGACCACCTGCTGCGTCAGCCGCAGGCGCGCGACGAACGCGTGCCCGGCATTGCGCTCGCGCTGCAGCGGGAAGGTCGACTGACGGTGCTGCCATCCCCCGACATCGAACTGGCGCGCGGCGACCGCCTGCTGTTCTGCGGGCCGCTCGGCGCCGCTTCAACGATGGAATGGGTGCTGGGCGCGGCGAACGTGCTCGAGTACGTGGAATCCGGCGCGGAGTTCCCGGATGCGTTCGTGTTCCGGTGGCTCGACGCGAGACGGCGCCGCGCGGAGGCCGGTTGACCTGCGCGGCGGAGGCCCGCTCCCCGTTCAGTCCACGAGCACCGGCGCCCGTCGATGCCCGGTCAACTGCTCGAACGCGAACGCAAGGCGGAACAGCGTTGGTTCGTCGTAGGGCTTGCCGACCATTTCGAGGCCGACGGGCAGGCGCTCGTCGGCGAGCCCCGCGGGCACGGTGATCGCGGGCAGCCAGGCCTGTGAGGCGATCAGCGTGTTCGTCGGGTAGGTCAGCGTGGTCCAGACCTTGCTGTTGATCTGCTCGCGGGTCGGCGGCACGACCTGCACGTCGGGGAATATCAGCGCGTCGAGGCGATGGGCGGCCATCAGGTTCACGATCTGGCGCTGAAACAGTTCGCGCGCGGCGAGGCGACGGAAGTACTGCGGATCGTATTCCGGCAGTGCCGGGCCGACGACGCAGGCCTCGAGCAGATCGAGCATCGGGTGGTATTGCCGCGTGTCGAAGATCTTTTGCAGCGAGCGCACGGGCGCTTCGCGCTGAGCGGCGAGAAACGCATCGAGATCGTGCCGCGAACAGTTCACGTACATCGACGTGTCGCGCAGGTGCAGCGCAAGGTCCGGGATCTGGACTTCCATGATCGCAGCGCCGGCGGCAGCCATCGAGACCACTGCTTCGCGCACGAGCCCGTTGACGGGCTCGGCGTGCGGATCGCGATCGCTGCCGAGCGCGTTCGTTACAAGGCCCAGCCGCGCGCCCTTGAGGCCGTCGCGATCCAGCACTTCGGTATAGCGCTTCGGCGGCCGCGCGATCGCATGATTGACCGTCAGGCTGTCGTTCGGATCGTAGCCGGCGATGACGTCGAACACGGTGACGGCATCGCGCACCGTGCGGGCCATCGGGCCGACGGTGTCCTGAAAGAACACCAGTGGGGAACTGCCGGCCCGGCTGACGACCCCCGGTGTCGAGCGGATGCCGACGAGATTGCAGTGCGACGCCGGCACCCGCACGGAGCCGCCGCAGTCGGTGCCGAGGCCGACGGTCGCGAAGTTCGCCGCGATCGCCGCGCCGGTGCCCGCGCTGGAGCCGCCCGGATCGCGGGTGGTGTCGTACGGATTGCGCGTTTCGCCGCTGCGCGAGGAATACGCCCACCACGAGGTCGCGAAATCGGGCAGCGTGGTCTTGCCGAGCACGATCGCGCCCGCGGCGCGCAAACGGTCGACGACGGTCGCGTCGCGCGCCGGATGATGGTTGCCGAAGGCGACACTGCCGTAGCTGGTCGGGATGTCGGCGGTGTCGATGTTGTCCTTCAGCAGGACGGGGATGCCGTGCAACGGCCCCTGCAGCTTGCCGGTGGCCGCCAGCGCTTCGTCGAGCGCGCCGGCCCGCGCGTGGGCCTTGCCGTTCAGCGTCACCACCGAGTTCAGCGCCGGGCCCTGCTGGTCGTAACGGCGAATCCGCTTCAGGTAGCCGTTGACGAGTTCGCGCGCCGTCACTTTGCCGGCCCGCATCGCGCGGTGAATACCTGCGATCGTAGCTTCCTCGAGCTCGAAGCCGCCTGCTTTGCGTTTCACGGCCATCCCGCTTCCCTCCGGATCAATGCGCCCTTGCGCGGACGCGACGATTGGGTTTGTATGTCGATTGACCGTAGCGACCACGCGATTGATGTGTCAATCCCCGAATCGAAGCAATCGACCGCCCAGGAGGACAATCGATGACCATGCCCGGACTGCTCGTCTCCACCGAATGGCTGGCCGGCGAACTCGGCGCGCCCGATCTGCGCCTGCTCGACGCCACCGTCTTTCTTCACGTCAACACCGACGGCCCCGGCTACACGACGGAGAGCGGGCGCGCGAAATTCGACGAAGCGCACTTGCCTGGCGCGCAGTTCATCGATCTGATCGGCGAATTCTCGGACCAGGCCTCGGCGGTGCGTTTCACGATGCCGTCGGCCGCGCGCTTCTGCGAACTGGCCGGTGCGCATGGCATCGGTGACGGCAGCCGGGTGGTGATCTACAGCACCGGCAGTCCGATGTGGGCAACGCGCCTGTGGTGGATGTTCCGCTCGGTCGGCTTCGATGCGTGCGCCGTGCTCGACGGCGGCTTCGCGAAGTGGCAACGCGAAGGGCGCGCCACGAGCACCACCCCCGCCACGTTCGCGCCAGCGGTCCTCACGCCGCGGCCGCGTCCCCGGCTGTGGGCCAACCGCGATGACATGCTGCACGCGATCAAGGACCCGGCGGTCTGCACGATCAACGCGCTGTCGCCAGCCGTGTATACCGGCGAGAAGAACATGTACGGGCGCCCCGGCCACATTCCCGGCAGCGTCAACGTGTTCTACGACACGCTGATCAACGCCGACGACGGCACGTTCATGCCCGGTGCGAAACTGAAACCGCTGTTCGAGGCGGTCGGCGCCTTCGCGAAGCCGCGCGTGATCTGTTACTGCGGCGGTGGAATCTCGGCGACGATGGATGCGCTGGCGCTGACCCAGGCAGGTCATCCGGACATCGCGGTCTATGATGGCTCGATGATGGAATGGGTCGCCGATCCGGCGCTGCCGCTGACGCTGGGAGCGCAGGCCTGATGCGCGCAGCGCGGCGGGTCAAGGCGCACGCCTGGTTGCTCGCGCTGGCAGTCTTCGGAGCCTGGCCGGTCGCTGCGTCCGCGAGCGAGACCATCGGCCTGTGTGTCAACGACGCGACGCGCGACACGCTGCACAGCGAGATGCGGCAACTACTCGGCGCGCTGCACGGGATTCACCTGGCGCTCGCCGAACGGGATTTCGAGGCGCTGACGGCACGCGCCGAGGCCGTCGGCAGCGCGATGACGGGGCAGGTCGAAGGCAAGGGGCACGCGCACCAGCATGCGCATCCGTCTGGCCTGCCGCATGATTTCGTGAAGCTCGGCCGGGCGACGCACGCGGCTTTCGACGATCTGGCCGACCTGAGCCGTGAAGGCGGCCGGCCGCGCGAACTGCTGCCGGCGCTGGCCAAGGTCACCGCCGGCTGTGTGGGCTGCCACGAGCAGTATCGCCTCGTCCCGGCTGCCAACTGCGCAGCCGACTGAGCGCACGCGCTCAGGTCACCAGCAGGTAGATGGTCTCGACGAACTGCCGATCCACTTCGTCCATCAACTGATCGGCGTCGAAGTCGATCGGCAGCCCGAGCTTGGTGAACACCATGCGGTCGAAGTCGCCCTGCGGGGCGACCATCTCGCAGAAGCTTCCCGTGCCGGAGTAGTTCGCTATCGTATCCGCGACGTTCAGGATCGCCGCGTCGACCGGGGCGTGCTCGGCCTGATCCGGCGCGTGATGCCAGCCGATGGCGTCAGCGATCGTCACCGGCAGACGCCAGTTCGTCAGCATCATGCCGCCGAGCTGGGAATGATCGAAGCCGAGCTCCTGCTGTTCGAGCGCGCGCAGCATGTGCTCGTCACCGCGCGAGGCGCGGATCGTTTCTTCGGCGATTTCCGGATAGCGGCGGTTGATCAGCAGGGTCCCGATGTCGTGCAGCAGCCCGGCGACGAACAGCCGCTCCGGATGCAGCACGCGCAGGCGCTTGGCGATCGCCTGGGCCATGAGCCCGGTGTAGACGCCATGGCGCCAGAACGAATTCATGTTGGTGACGGCGCTCGAGAGCCGCGAGAAGGCTTCGACCGCACAGATCGAACACACCAGCTTCTGCAATTCCGCCATCCCGACCAGCATCACCGCGCGCGACACGGTGTCCACGCGTGACGGCATGCCGTAGTACGGGCTGTTGACGAGCCGCAGCAGGCGCGCAGTGAGACCCGGATCACGGATCACGACCGCCGCGAAGTCCTCGATCGAAGCGCGCTCGTCCTGCAGCAGCGCGTTGACCTTCAGACAGACGTCGGGTGGCGAGACGATCGGCGACAGATCGTCGATCAGCGTTTGGGCAATCCGTGCCGCGGGCGAGAGTTGGGGTAGCGCTTTCGCGGGGGTGCTCACGTTATCTTTTTCCGGCAGACGAACATGCCTTGCTGTAACGGCAGCCCGTTGAACCGACTTTAGCCGTTGCGCCGGGTGCGTCCCTGGCACGGGGCGGGCGCTGGGCGCTGGGCGCCGTGGCACCCGCGGCGGCAGTGGCCTCAGCCGTGCACCAGGCGACAGTGTTCGCGGCGCAGCCTGTGTTCGAAGTGGAGCCCGAGCAGGGCTCCGGTGCCGGCCAGTGCACAGCACTGCTCGATGTCGGCGCGGTCGCGCGCGTTGGCGCCGGCGTAGACGTCGAGCGCGCGCTGGAGCATCCAGCTGTCGTAGGTGAAGAGGGCGCGTTCCGCGCGCACCTCGTGGGACGTGCCACGCCCGAGCACGACGGCATGCCGCCCCAGGTCGCGCGGGACCGCGCCGGGCGGCGCGTCTGCGAGCCAGCGCTGGAGAGCCGTGTGCTGGGCGAGCAGGATGGGGACGTAGTCGCGCGCCAGCAGTGCCATGATCGGCCAGAACGTCGCGGGCAGCGTGGCGCTGGCAAAGGGCAGCGTCTCGCTCGCCGCGGGCACGGCCCGCAGTCGTTCGAGAACCTGCACGACGCGCGGCGCCCGCGCGCGCATCACGGCGCCCGAGTTCGGATCGCGCAGCAGATGCGCATGCAAGGGCCCGTAGAGCGCGAAATCGGCGAGGCTCGGGGGGCCGCCGAGCAGGGTCGGCGCGTGCGCGAAATGGGCGTCCAGCAGGGCGAGCAGCTGCAGGTAGTCGGCTTCGACGGCCGGCGCCGTGTCGGCGGTGATGCCGAGCGGCCCGAGCCAGCCGCTGAAACGACGCGCGATCTTCGCCCCGATCGCGCGCTGCGCGTCGAGGTCGAGGTCCGGATCGTTGTTGCGCCCGAATTCGAGCGCGGCGAATTCGCGGTCGTATTGCCAGCGGTAATGCAGCGCCGGCATCTTGATCCATTCGTCGCAGAACAGTTCGAACACATAGCAGAGGAAGCGGCCCGCTGCCGACGACGGGACGGTGGCAGGCGACGGGTGCCGCGCTTCGAGCGCGTCGATCATGTCCGTCGTGTCCTGCAGCACCGCGTTGTCGGGCGTCAGCAGCACCGGGATCACCGGATAGCCCACCCGCGGCAGGATGTCCTGCTCGAAGCGCGCACGCGTCGCGAGTTCGCGCCGGCAGGGAATGCGCTTGTAGGCGAGCCAGGCGTCGATCTTCGCCGTGTAATAGGAGACGTCGGCGCCGAGCAGGCGATAGTGGCCTGCCGGCGCCGGGGTCGAATCGACCCTGAAACTGACGTAGGGGGTCTGGCCCTCGTCACTCATGTCGCATCGCTCAGGCGGCGGCGGACTGCTTGTTGCGCGCGTGGTTTTCCTGCAGGCGACGCAGTTCCTCCCAGCCGAGGTAACCGCAGAAACCGGCGTCGTCATAGAACAGCACGGGGCCGTCACAGATGAACAGGTACTCGGTGTCTTCGAGCGCGGTCGTCGCGCCGTGAATCATGCCATTGGGCTCGTAGATGTAGTCGCCGGCGTCCAGCGTGCCGTCGCGCACCTGCAGCTTGCCCTTCAGAATGAAGGTGTGCGAGGCCGACAGGTGCTTGTGCTGGGGGGCAGTGAAGCCTTTCAGCCAGCGGAACATCACGGCCCAGCGACCGCTTTCGGCGCCGGTGTAGAGCACCTTGATGAACGCGCGCTGCGGGTCCATCGGCTGCGGAATCCACTCCTGTTCGCCGGCACGCACCAGCGTGTCCATCAGTTCGGGATTGATCGGGGAAATGTTCTGCGGTAACGCCATCTGCGTGCTCCGGGGTGGGATGAGCGGCAATTGTTCGCGCCAGCGCAGTGCGGGACAGCTGCCGGGCGCGGATCGAACGACAGCGGCGGCGGACCGCCCCGGCGGTGGCTCAGCCCACCGCGCGCAGGAAGGCCGGGGCCTTGTCTTCCTCGATGTCGAAGGCGGGGCGCTCACCGAGCTTCTTGAGTTCCGGCAGCACTTCGCGGGCGAAGGTCGCCTGGTTCGAGCGGCCGAGTTCGAGCGGCATGCCCGCATAGCTGAACACGCCGTTGAAGCCGCAGCAGTCGGTGCGCGAGTGGATGTCCTTGATCTTCTCGAAGCACTGTTCCGGTGTGCCCCACACCTGCAGGTTCATGAAGAAGTCGGCCATGCCGTCGATGCCCATTTCTTCGATGGTCTTGTTCAGGTTCGTGTAGTACTCGTAACCCTTCGTCGTCGAGAAGTGGTTGCTGTTCATCTCGTAGTGCTGGACCACTGAACGCCAGTAGCCGGAGATGTACTGGCGGGCCATCGCTTCGGCCTTGCCGCCGTCCTTGTCGCACATCACCCAGCCGGCGACGAGCGGACGGGGCGCGGCGCGGCCGTGCATCTGCATGAACAGATCGTTGTAGTCCTTCAGTTCCTGCGCGTGCACTTCCCACGGCTTCTGCGGGATCACCAGCACGCCGATGCCGAGCTTGGCCATGATCTGCGAGGACTCCGCGGACACGGCGGCGGCGTAGGTGCGGTTCTTGAAGGACTTGAACGGCTCGGGACGGATACGCGCGCGCGGCTGCTTGACGTGTTTGCCGTCGTATTCGCAGTAACCCTGTTCGAGCCCTTGCAGGATCATCTCGGCGCTTTCGACGAAGCGCTCGCGCGAGTCGCCCATGTTGAGGCGGAAGCCTTCGAATTCGACGCGGGCCAACCCGCGGCCGATGCCGAACAGCGCACGGCCGTCGCTCATGCAGTCGAGCATCGACATCTTCTCGGCGACGCGCATCGGATCGTTCCACGGCAAGACGACGACCATCGTGCCGAGCTTCACCTTGCGGCAGGCGCCGCCGATGAAGGACAGGAAGTCGACGACATCGGGCATCATCGTGTAATCGGTGAAGTGATGCTCGATGCCCCACACCGAATCGAAGCCCTGCGACTCGGCCATCAGCGCGAGCTTCATGTCCTTCTGGTAAACGCTGTAGTCACTGTGCCCGGCTGCGTTGTCCGGGTTCTGAAAGATGGCTGCCATTCCCACGTGCATCGTTAGCTCTCCTCGTGATGGGCGCCGGTGCCGCTCGGACGGGCAGGGCGCGGATGTTTGACCGTTCAATTCTACGGGGCGGGGATCGACTGACCCGCCCCGATGCTGTCAACTCATTGTCATTTTGTGCCATTCGCCGCCGGGCCCGCGCTGCCTGCCCGGCGCTCGCCGACCGCGTCAGAACCTGACCGGCCCGTCCTGCATGAAGCGTTCGATCACATTGGCGGTGATGCGCGAGACATCGTTGTCTGCGTCCATGCACGGCAGCGACTGGCCCCAGGCGATGCTGCCGGTCGAAAACACCGCGCCGCCGTTGGTCGTTGCACACAGCGTGAGATCCGAACGCACCTGGAAATCCTGCGTGCCGCCGAGCCCCGGATAGTTGAACATCACTTCTTCGACGACGTGCGGATAGGCATCCGAATGGCCTTCCGAGCATGCGAGCAGGTAGGTGTTCGGTGGCGTCCCGAGCCCGAGGTCATAGCGGTCGAGTTCGATGCCGGCGGCACCGTTGCCGGCGAGTCCGAAATCGCCGAACACTTCATTGTCGACGCCGTCGAAGACCCAGGACACGGCCGGATCGTGGCTGTCCGGCAGGCGCCGGTAGGGCCTGGACTCGTCCATGCCTTCGCTGGTGAAGCCCACCCCGGTGAGTTTCTGCGGGGTGCGCCCGCGGATGCGCCAGATGCCGCCCTTCTCGCCGGTGGTCACCATGTAGTATTCGCCCGGTTCAGCCTGCCACGCGCGGGAGCCCGCATCGAGCTTGCGGATTTCCATGCACCACGGTTCCTCGTCGCGGAACGCGACGACCCAGTAGTAGCCGTTCGCGCCGAGGTACATCACGCGACCACCTGCCGCGAGGTATTCCTCCGTCGCATCCATCATGCGTTCCGAGTAGTACTCCGAGTGCGTGCCGTTCAACACCACGTTGTACGGCTTCAGGCAGGCGACGCCGTCGCGATGCAGATCCTCGTCGGTGATGATGTCGTAGGCATAGCCCTTCTGTTCGAGCCAGCACACGATCGACATGTCGGCCGGGAACTGCCACGGCACGCCGGTCGACGCCATGCGGTATTTCGGCCGCAGGCCCATGATCGGGCGCAGGTACGACGAATAGCACACCCCGCCGTTGTCGCTGTGATGGTCGTAGCTCGAACGACCCCATTCGGGGTGCGCGGCGAGCGCGTAGTCGAGGTCGGCCAGCACCAGCGGATGGCCGGTGATGAGGCCGACCGTCGGCGAGTCGATCACGAAGCGCTCGTTGGCGTACGCGAGATAGCTCGCCGTCGGCATCAGCATCGCGATTTTTGCCTGCGGCGTGCGCGGCCGCACGAAGAAGGTGATGTGATCTTCGGTGCCGCCGCCGCGCAGCCGCGCGGCATACACGCCACTCTTGAGATCTTCCGGGATCTGCCACTCGAAGCTCGGGCACCAGCCGCTGTCGATGATGGCGTCGTCATGGAAGGCGATGCCGCCGTACTGCGACGGCGCGAGGCGGAAACTGTCGTCGCGGCCGCGCCAGTTGTAGCCCGTCATCGCGCGGATCGGCCGGTTGCGACCGATGCCGTGCAGGCCGTGCGGGCCGGTATCGACGAGGCGATCGCCGATGCCGTGATCGGTGTAGCCCGCGGTGGTGTCCCAGCGCGCGATCAGACCCTCGCGGGGCGGTTCGGCGCCGGCGCGGAGCTCATCGAGTTCGCGCCGCGTCAGCACGCGCGCCTGGAGACCTGCGCGATCGATCTTGCCGTTGAACAGCGCGCTGACGAAATCGCCGCGCGGCGCTTCGCGGTCGTGCACACCCGCGAACAGCGCCGGCCGCGCGAGGCGTGCCGGCATCACGCCCACCGTCGCGCTCAGGTGACAGCTGTCGCTGCGCGGCACGATCGGCGACAGCAGGCTGTTGTACGAATTCAGCACCGGCTCCTGGTACAGCGTGACGCTGCGGGTCGCCGCATCGAAACTGGCGGCGACGAAATACCAGTCGCGCGCGAGCAGCGGCGTGTCGGCCGCCACTTCGCTGACCGCGGTGCCGTCGCCGAGCCACAACGCGAGCCGGCCGGCATCGTTGATGCCGAGCGCAAAGCCGCGCTGCTCCGTTGCGGAATACTGCGTCACCAGGCCCTGCCGGCCCTTGCCCGGCGTCGTCGGCCAGATGAAGGCATGCACGGTGAAGCTGCCGTCGGGCAGGCAGCGGCCGTCCGGATCGGGGATCTCGATGAAACTGCCGAGCTGGGTGTACTGGCGCATCACGCGCAGTGGACCAGGGCAGGGGCTCGCGACCTCGCGCTCGATGAAGCCGGGGCCTATCGGGTTCTCGTCACCATGGATCAGGCGCACGATGCGGACTTCTGCCTCGCTGACCCCCTCGGCGCTGATCATGAAGCGCAGGGTGTCACCCGGCTGGACGCTGATGCGATCGCAATATCCCGTCAGTAATGCAGCACTCATCTGGCTCTCCTCAGCTCGCCATCAAATCGTTGACATGCCGCATGAAGACGGCGTGATAGGCTTCGTTCGCGCTGCGATAGACCGTTTCGTCGATCGGTGCCGGCGGCAGCTTCGGATCGATCGGCATCCGGATCAGCTGCCATTCGCGCATCGCCACGCGCGAGTAGAGGGCGTAGGAGGGCGGGCGGCGAAAGAAATTCAGCACGCGCTCGAGCGCGTCGCTGTGTCGGCCGAGCGGTTGCCGACGATGCTCTTCGATGAGCTCGGGCGTGATCAACGCCTTGATTTCCTGTTTCAGGCGCGCGTTGAACAGCGCATAGGTCTGAACTTGCTTGTCGGCCTTGGCCGGTCCCATGACGGTCTCCTTGAGATGGCGGTTTCGCCGGAGTATATCGGTGGCGCTGGCGATCGTCAGGGCGGATTTCGGCAATGTTGCAGTGCGGATTCGAAGCGTCGAAGATGCATGCCGCCGGCCACCGTGCGTGGTGCCGACACCGGTTGGCCCAGGCGCGGGCAGTCGCCGCCGGTGCGGCCCGCGAGGCGTGTTGCACACTGTCAGCCTGTAGCACGAAGCGACCGGGGTCGCGGAGGATTGTCGTTGGTATCCGCAGTCGAGTTCGTGCTGGCGATGGCCGTGGCATCGGCCCTGGTGCTGGCCACGGTGATCATTCACTACGAGGCGATGCGGCTCATCACCGAACTGTTGCCACGCCTGCGCATCCGCCCGCGACTGCGCATCATGATCGTGATCCTCGGCGTGTTTTTCGCGCATACGGTCGAAGTCTGGGTCTTCGGGATCACCTATTGGGTGATGAGCGGCCCGCTGGCGCTGGGCACTGTGGGGGGGCACACGACCGGCCATTTCTTCGACTTCATCTACTTCTCCGTCGTGGTCTACACCTCGCTCGGCTTTGGCGACATCCAGCCTTTCCAGCAGGTGCGCCTGATTGCCGGCGTCGAGGCGCTGGTCGGCCTGTTGATGATCGGCTGGTCCGCTTCGTTCACCTACCTGATGATGGAAAAGCTGTGGGATGAACATCGCGAACGGCGCGGCAGCCAGCGCCCGCCGCCCGACGCATGATGGGTCGCCCGTCGCGCATGCACTTGCCGCCGGGCGTGTGGGCGCTCGGCATCGTGTCACTGTGCATGGATGCGTCGTCCGAGCTGGTGCATGCGCTGCTGCCGCTCTATGTCACCGGCGTGCTCGGCGCCGGCGCAACGGTGCTGGGCCTGCTCGAGGGCCTGGCCGAAGCGACGGCTTCGATCGTCAAAGTGTTCTCGGGCGCCCTCAGTGACCGGCTGGGCCGACGCAAGCCGCTGGTGGTGATCGGGTATGCACTGGCGGCCGTGACGAAGCCGGTGTTCCCGCTCGCCCACTCGCTCGAACTCGTGTTCGGCGCACGCTTTCTCGATCGCGTCGGCAAAGGTATCCGTGGCGCGCCACGCGACGCGCTGCTCGCGGAGATCACGACACCCGCGCAGCGCGGCGCGGCGTTCGGGCTGCGCCAGTCGCTGGATTCGACAGGCGCGTTCATCGGTCCGTTGCTTGCGGTGGGTCTGATGCTGTGGCTTGCGAACGACGTGCGCGCCGTGCTGTGGGCGGCGGTAGTGCCGGCGGCACTCGCCGTGATCGTGCTGACGCTGGGCGTGCACGAACCCGCTGCCGTCGGCGCGCACATCGGACGTCGCCTGCACTGGCGTGATGCGCGCGCGCTGGGGCGCGCGTACTGGGCCGTCGTCATCGGGGGGGCGGTGTTCACGCTCGCACGCTTCAGCGAAGCCTTTCTGATCCTGCACGCGGCGGCGCTCGGCATGGGCGCGGCGTACGCGCCGCTGGTGATGGTGGTGATGAGCGCCGCCTATGCGCTGTGTGCCTATCCGGCGGGCCTGTGGGCCGATCGCGGCGATCCGCGCACGATCCTGGCCTGCGGTCTCGGCGTGCTGGTCGCGGCCGATCTCGTGCTCGCCCGGGCCGGGGGGCCGGGCGTGGTGATGCTGGGCACGGCGCTGTGGGGCGTGCACATGGGGCTCACGCAGGGCCTGCTGTCGAAACTCGTGGCCGATGCCGCACCGTCGTCGCTGCTCGGCACGGCGTTCGGACTGTTTCACCTCGTCAGCGGTGTCGCGCTGCTGGGCGCGAGCGTGATCGCCGGACTGCTGTGGGACACCCACGGCGCGTCAGTGACCTTTCTGGCCGGCGCGGGCTTTGCCGCGGCGGCGGCTGTGCTGATCAAGTGCTTTCATCCCACACCGGCCCGCTGATCACGGGTGCCCTGGTGCCGGCAGCGTGGTCTGCGCGCACGGCGTGACAGCGGTCGCCCGCTGCCGGTAAGGTGCTGCGCGTCGCAACACCAACCGGAGCACCTCATGGCCAAGGCGTATTGGGTCAGCGCGTATCACGCAGTGCATGACGAGGAGAGGCTGGCGGCCTACGCGAAAATCGCCGGACCCGCGATCCTCGACGCGGGCGGCAGGTTTCTCGCGCGCGGCATGGCCGTGCGGGCGTATGAAGCGGGCCTCCTGCAGCGCACCGTGGTCATCGAGTTCGAATCGCTGGATCAGGCGGTCGCCTGCCACGACAGCCCGGCCTACCAGGCGGCGCTCGAGGCGCTCGGCGATGGCGTCACGCGCGACCTGCGGATCGTCGAAGGCGCGTGAATGCGCCCTCGTCGGGGGCCCGGGTCCGGTCGGCGCGGGCCTTGTCCGGGGGCGGCTAGGGATACGCGCGATCGACGTCCAGCACGCGCACGATTGGCGGCTGCGGAAACATCGCGCGGAACCTCGCGCTGAAACCGGTCTCGGCGCGAAACGCCCGATAGGCATCGTAATGGCCGCGCGAGGCCCAGCGTTCGTAGACGACGATGTTCGCGCGGTCGTCCTGGTTGACGAGCAGTTCGAGTCCTTCGCAGCCGTCGAAAGCACGGGTGGTCGGCAACGCTTCCTGCAGCGTGGCGAGCACCTGATCGCGGGTGTCGGCCGTCGCCGGAATGTCGAGAATCACGATCGTCGTCATGGTCTTACTCCAGTTGTGGGATGTTCCCGGTGCATGGCGCCGCAGGTCACCCTACCGCGCCAGGGTGCGCTGTGGCATAAATCGAGTATGAGCGAACAGACCCCACACAGACCATGAGCGGCGCGCGCAGCGAACGCCTCGTCGACGAAGACGCCGCGGTCGCGCTGCTCGAGAGCGGCATGACGATCGCCATCGGTGAGCCGACGCCGATGGCGCTGGTGCGCCAGATCGTCCGGCGCGAACTGCGCGATCTCGTCGTCATCGCGAGCGGACTCGCGCTCGACATGCTGATCGCCGCCGGGTGCGTGCGGAAGACCCTCAGCTATTACGCTGGCGGCGGTTTCGGCGTGCCCGTCGCGCCCTCGTTCCGGCGGGCGGCCGAACGGGGCGACATCGAAGTCTGGGAGTGCGACGAGGGCATCCTGACCAGCGGCCTCGAAGCGGCCGGCAAGGATCTGCCGTTCCTGCCGTGGCGCGGCGGCGTCGGCACGTCGCTGCCAGCGGTCAATCCCGATCTCAAGCTCATCACCGATCCCGTCCGCGGCGAGACGCTGCTGGCAGTGCCCGCGATCAGGCCCGACGTCGCGATCCTGCATGCGGCGCAGTCGGACGCGTTCGGCAACGTGCAGCACCATGGCGGGCCGGGCTGGATCGATCTGTTCCTGCAGCGCGCGGCCACACGCTGCATCGTGCAAGTCGAGCGCATCGTCTCGAACGAAGCGATCCGCGCCAATCCGTGGGCGACAACGATCGGCCGCGCGGATGCAGTCGTACGCCTGCCGTGGGGTGCGCATCCGTGGTACAGCCGAGGTTGGCACGTGCAGGACAGTCCGTTTCTCGCCGACTACGTCGCTGCGGCGACCGCCGCCGCGGAGCGTGACGAGCGCGAGGCGCTCGAGCGCTGGCTCGATCACTGGTGTCGCGAGCCCGCGACGCACACCGATTATCTCGAGCGCGTCGGGCTCAGGCGCCTGCTCGCGCTGCACGAGTATTGAGGCCGGCATGGAAGCGGACATGACGGCAGACTGCTCGATTGCCGAGTTGCTGGCCTGCTTCATCGCGCGGGATTTGAACGACGGCGAGGAACTGCAGGTCGGCATCGCGCTGCCGATTCCGGAAGCCGCGGTGCGGCTCGCGCATCTGACGCACGGCCCGAACATGGAGCTGATTTTTCTCGGCGCGCGCATGAACGTGCACCACCTCGATCACCTGCCGATGCCGGCCTTCGGCTGGGACAATCGCGTCGTGCGTTGGACCGAGTCCTTCAGCGACCGCGGTCACCGCTTCGACCAGGTCAAGGACTGGCATCGCCGGGTGTTCTTCGTCGGCGGCATCCAGGTCGATCCGCACGGCAACACGAACCTCATCGGCGTCGGCGAGGATTACCGCCGGCTCCGGTTTCGCGGGCCGGGTTCGGTCGGTACGCCGACACTGACGACGCACGTCGGGCGCTACTACATCGTGCTGAACAGCCATACCCCGCGCGTCTTCGTGCCGCGCTGCGACTTCATCAGCACCGTCGGCTGGGGCGAGGGCGGCGCCGATGCGCGCCGCCAGCTCGGCCTCCCGGGCGGCGGCCCGAAGTACTGCATCACGCCCCTGTGCATCATGGATTTCACTGAAGACGACAAGCGGCTGCGGCTCAAATCACTGCACCCGGGCGTGACGCTCGACGCGGTGCGAGCCCGGACCGGCTTTGATCTCGTCATTCCCGATCACGTGCCGGAAACGGCGGCGCCGAGTGCGGAAGAACTGCGGATGCTGCGCTCAAGAGTCGACGTGACGGGGGCGCTGCGGCGGATGTAGAGGCGCGCGCCCGACGAGATGCGGACAGCCGCAGGCGCGTGCGTCGACGCCGCCACAAAGGTGAACAACTGAAAAATGCCCCGTTTTCATGCCTGGTCGGCAGGGAGGTCGTTGGCTGTTCTCCACTACAGTGGGACCGACCGACAGGGCAGCAGGGAAGCCTGTCGGATGCCAATCGCAGTGGATGCGCTTCTGACAGGGAGGACGGACCGTGGGCTGGAACGTGGAACTCGACGTCGAGCGCGGCTGGATCGCGGCTGTCTTCGCCGGGGCCGTCACGCGCGCGGACAGCGCGCTGGCCACCCGGCGCGCGCTGGCACTGGCAGCGTCGGGCGACGCGACTGGTTTTCTCGTCGATGTCAGAGAGGCATTCAGTCGGCTCTCGACCGGCGACATCTACGCCATTCCTGCGATGTGGGAGCACGGCGGCGCCGATCGCGCGAGCGCGGTGGCGCTGGTGATCGCCGATGATCCGCAGATGCGACGCGACGCCGAGTTCTTCGAGAATACCTGTCGCAATCGCGGCTGGAACGTCTGCGTCTTCGATGCGCTCGCACCGGCGATGGCGTGGCTCGAACGGCAGCGACCGGCCGCCGGCAATACCGCGTCGGCCTGAACGACTCGCGCGCGGCTCGCGCAGTACAAGATCCGGGATCGAGTCGCGCGGATGCATCACTCACCCATCGACCGGCGCCTCGCAAGCGCCCGACATCCGACGCGCCCGCGACGCTCCCCACCCGACTGTTCACCCGCATTGCCCCCGTTTGCGGTTTGCGACGGCTGTCGAACTCGCGTCAAATGTCGACCTGTCGGCTGCCCGGCGGGCATCGGGCACACTTCAAAAAATCAATCGAGGGGAGTAATTCCATGGCCGCGAAGCAATCTCATGGCATCGGCGTTGGCGTGTTCCAGGTCATCGCGGACCTGCACACCGGCGATCCGGCCGTCATCGCCAAACATGCCGAAGCGCTGGGCTTCGATTCCTATTGGCTGCCGGAGCACGCGGCCATTCCACAGGGCTCCGAGCACGTATACCCCGGCAAGGTCGAAGGCGGTTCGGCACCCGACTACCTGTACAAGATGCCCGACCCGCTGATCGGCCTGACACGCGCCGCCGCGGTCACCAGCACGATCAACTTGGGCACCGGTGTTGCGCTGGTGCCGGAACGCCATCCGGTGCTCGCCGCGAAGGAAATCGCGACGCTCGATCACTACTCGAAGGGACGTTTCATCTACGGCATCGGCGCCGGCTGGAACGAGGCCGAGTGCACGATGATGGGCGGCGACTTCGCCCATCGCTGGGCGCAGGTCAAGGAATACATCCTCGCGATGAAGAAGCTGTGGACCGGCGAGTACGTCAGCGCCGAAGGCAAGTACGCGAACTTTCCGCCGAGCGTGTGTCGGCCGACGCCGTGGCGCAAGCCGCACCCGCCGGTGATGCTCGGCAGCATCGGCTCGCCGAACGTCTTTCGCCGCGTGGCGCAGTGGGGCGACGGCTGGCTGCCATTCGTGGTCAATCCGCAGGAAGTCGCCGACGGCCGCGCGGAAATCAACAAGTTCGCGAAGGAACTCAAGCGCGACCCGAAGTCGATCAACATCACCGCCTTCGCGCCCGATGGCATGTTCCGCACCAAGGCCGACATCAAGACGCTGGCCGACGCGAGCGCCGACAATGTCGTGCTGTGGCTGCAGGGCCAGAGTGAGGCCGAACTGCTGAAGGAACTCGATCAACTCGCGGCCGAAGTCTTCGGCTGACAGGTCGCAACGTGCCGCGCTGCCGCGCTGGCGGCGGCGCGGCCTCCGTGCCGTGTTGGCCGCGTCTCTGCTCGTTGTCCCGCTTCCTCGCGGGGCACGTCCGCCAGTCGTCCGCCGCGCGCCGTCGATGGCCGGGTCCGGCGCGGTGCCGATAGGCTGGGCTCGGGGTCTGTGCTAGTTTGCGGCCAGCCCCCAAGCAGAGGAGTATCCCGATGCCCCAGTCCTCCCCCGGCGCCGCGATCGCGCGTCACCATCACATCACGTTGTGCACCGGTGACGCCCAGGAAGACTACGATTTCCACACCAAACTGCTCGGCTTCAAGAGCGTCAAGAAGACGCTTCTCTACGACGGCACCGTGCCGATTTATCACCTCTATTACGGCAACGACCACGGCACCGAGAGTTCGCTGGTGACCTGCTTCC
The DNA here is from genome assembly GCA_001464935.1 of Gammaproteobacteria bacterium Ga0077536. Classification (GTDB taxonomy): domain Bacteria; phylum Pseudomonadota; class Gammaproteobacteria. Next base: position 45,468 of record LNEL01000060.1, on the reverse strand, counting down.
CGATGGGGCGCAACGGTCCGAAGGCGCGGCCGGGCTCCGGCCAGATTGCCCGCATGCTGCTGTCGGCGCCGCCGGGCTCGCTCGACTACTGGCGCCAGCGCCTGCAGCAGCACGGGATCGACGTGACCGACACCGAGCGCGTGGGCGAGCGCTGCCTCGACTTCCGGCATCCGTGCGGGATCGAGTATTCCATCGTCGCCGTGGCCGGCGACGACCGCGAGCCGCATACGCGCGGTCCCGTGCCCGCGGACATGATGTTGCGCGGCACGCATTCGATCTGCGTCAGCGTGCGCGATCTCGACCTGATGGATGAATTCATGCAGCTCGGCTGGGGCGGGCGGCGCGTGGCGGACGACACGGCGTATGCGCGCTATGCGGTCGGGGAGGGCGTCAGTGGCGCGCTCGTCGACTTCATCAGCGAACCGCAACGCAAGCAGGGCAGCTGGACGCTGGCCGGTGGCGCCATCCATCACATGGCGTTCCAGGTCGGCACGCACGCCGAGCAGAATGCGCTGAAGGCGAATCTCGAGGCGCTCGGCTTCACCGACACTTCGGACGTCAAGGACCGCGGCTATTTCGATTCGATCTACGTGCGCACGCCTAGTGGCGCGCTGTTCGAAGCGACCGTGTCGCATCAGCCGTCGTTTGCGTGCGACGAGCCGCCCGATCGGCTGGGCATGGAAGTGATGGTGTCGCCGCAGTTCAGGGCGAGTCGCGATGAACTGGTCGCCCAGCTCGGCGCGCTGCGGGACTGATGAGGATCTGGGTCGACGCAGACGCCTGCCCGGTCGTCATCAAGGAAATCCTCTACCGGGCGGCCGATCGCGTCGGCATCGAATTGATTCTCGTCGCCAACAAGCTGTTGAAGGTGCCGCCGTCGCGCCACATCAGCAGCCGGCGCGTGCCGGCGGGCTTCGATGTCGCCGATCGTTACATCGAAGAGGCGGTCGAACCCGGTGATCTGGTGATCACCGCGGACATCCCGCTTGCGTCGGCCGTCGTCGACAAGGGCGGCGTTGCGCTGAACCCGCGCGGTGAACTCTATACGGCCGACAACGTGCGCGAGCACCTGAGCCGGCGCGACCTGCTCGACGAGCTGCGCGGGCTCGGCCTCGCCGGCGGCGGTCCGCCTCCGCTCGATGCCAGCGATCGCCGCAACTTCGCCGGCAAACTCGACACGGTGCTGACCCGCGCGCTGGCGCGCTGACACGCCGCCCGTCACGCGCTCCGGCCGCGGGATGCGTGGCCCTTCCGTCAGTTGTCCGGCCGCAGCGCGAGCACGTTGGCGCGGTTCGCGTGCAGTACCTTCTCGGCCGTGTTGCCCATCAGCTTGCCCTTCAGGCCTTTGCGACCCGTGGTGCCCATGACCACCAGGGAAACTTTCAGCTTGCTCGCCACACCATCGACCACGCGTTCCGGCGGCCCGGCCTTGAGCCGGATGTGCTTCTCCGGTATGCCGAGTTCGAGTGCGAGGGCGGCAATTTCCTTCGCCAGCAAGCGGTGCGTCCGGCGCTCCAGGGCCCGGCTGTCAATCAGATCGAGATCCTGCGCGAGCGTGGACAGCGGCACGGCATACACGACGTGCAGTTCGGCGCCGAGCTGCGCCGCGACGGCGGCGGCATCGGCCAGCACCCGCCGGTTCAGCGCCTTCTGCACTGAGTCGTCGGCACCGAGATCCACGGTGGCGAGCACTCGCCCGGGCTTCCTGCGCAATTTGTCCCGCACGATCATCGTCGGCACGGCGGCTTCCCGCAGCAGGTGCCAGTCGGTGGGGGTGTAGAGCAGGCTCTCGGTGCGGTTGCCGGACTTGACGATCAGGTCGCAGCTTGCGGGTTTGACGTTCGCCTTGACCCACTCGCCGATGTCTTTCGCCCACACGGCCCGGGATTCGATGACAACGCCGTCTGCCGCATGGCGCGCTGCCGCCGCTTCGAGCCAGGTCTGCTTGTCCTTGAGCAGGGCAGCCTGCAGGCGACGACTCGCTGTCGGCGAGATCAGCTTCGGTTGTTCGACCATCGAGTCGTAGACGAATCCGGTGAACACGAGACGGCCGTTCGACCCTTTCATGAGATCGAGCGCCGCGCGCAGGGCAAGCTGCTGGCGATCATCGCGATCGGCAATGACCAGGGTATGGCTGAACTTCATCGATACTCCTCGCTTACGGGGGCGGGACCTGCGAACAGGGTGCCCGAATGGCACGCTGCACATCAATCTTCCATGAGTTCAGCACACGTTCGGGATTTCAGACTTGATCGAGCACAAAAACGGCATCGAACTGCGTGGGGCCGGCGCTGATGAGTGCAGTGGCGCTGCGCGCGAGGGCGCGCAGACGGCGTCGACGGCAGGGCGCGCTCAGCGCGGGATGGGCCGTCTGAGCATGATCACGAACGGGATCATCAGCACGAAGCACAGCGCGATGGCCCAGTAGAGATCGGCGAACGCCTGCATCTGCGCCTGGCGCAGGATCTCGCGCGCCACCAGTGCCGGGGTCGACGCATCGCCCGGGTCGAAGCCGGTGCGTTCGAGCCACTGCGTCCAGTTCGGGTTGAATTCGGAGACATGGCCTCCGAGCAGGTTCCAGTGCACCTGTTCCTGCCGCACGAACAGCGTGCCGGCCAGCGCGACGCCGATCGCAGAGCCGAGCGTGCGCGTGACGCTGTAGAGCCCGGCGGCCTCGTCGGCGCGGTCGCGCGGCACCGTGTCGAAGGTCACGACCGAGATCTGGCCGAAGATCATCGCCATGCCGACTCCCTGCACCATGCCCGGCCAGATCAGACCCCACATGTCGACCGCCAGCGTGAACTGCGCCATCGCATAACAGGCCACGGTCGTGAACACGAGACCGAGGCCGATGATCTTGCGTGCATCCACGCGGTTCACGATGTACGAGCCGATGATGATCATCAGCACTGCGCTGACCGCGCCGCGCGGCAGGAAGACGAGGCCGGCGGTGTCCGCCGGATAGCCGAGCAGACGCTGCGTCAGCAGGGGCAGCAGGGTAATCGTGCCGTACATGGCCAGGCAGTAGCCGGCAATCAGCACGCAGCCGAGCGTGAAATTGCGATTGCGGAACAGGTGCAGGTCGATGATGTTGTGCGGGATGCGCAGGCCCCGGATGACGAAGATGACCCCGCTGAACCCGCCGATGAGCGTAAGTCCCATGATCAGCTTCGAGGCGAACCAGTCGCGGTGATGCCCGAGGTCCAGCACCGCCTGCAGACAGCCGAGCGCAAGCGACATCAGCACCAGGCCCGTCCAGTCGGTCGCGCGCGGGGCGCCGCGCGGGGTTTCGGCGATCTGGCCGAGCGCGAGCAGCAGCGCGATCGCGCCGATCGGCACGTTGATGTAGAACACCCAGCGCCAGTGGTAGTACTCGGTGATGTAGCCGCCGATCGTCGGACCCACGATCGGCGCCACCATGATCGCGATACTCCAGATGGCCATCGCCTTGCCGTGCTTCTCGCGCGGAAACGCGTCGAGCAGCACCGTCTGCGACAGTGGAATCAGCACCGCGCCGAAGGCGCCCTGCAGCAGCCGGAACAGCACCATCGAGCCCAGGCTCCACGCGGCCCCGCACAGGCCCGAGGTGATGACGAAGCCGGTGATCGACGTCAACAGCACGGTGCGGCGGCCGTAGCGCGCGGACAGGTAACCCGTCAGCGGCATCACGACGATGGTCGAGATCATGTACGAGGTGACGATCCAGGTGATCTGATCGGGCGTCGCACCGAAGCTGCCGATCATGTGCGGCAGCGAGACATTGACGACAGTCAGATCCAGCACTTCGAGCAGCGCCGTCAGCATCACGGCGACGACGACGGCGAAGCTCGGTGCGGGCGAGCCGGCGCTCACGGCGGCAGCGTGGTGTCCACGTGGACCTCGGCGCTCGCGCCTACGCGCAGCGGCGTGGCGGGATCGGTCGGCGATGCTTCGAGCGCGATGCGCACCGGAAAGCGCTGCGTGACCTTGACCCAGTTGCCGGTCGCGTTCTCCGGCGGCAGCAGCGAGAACGTCGCGCCGGAGCCGGCGCTGAGACTCTCGACCCGCCCGGCCAGTTCGAGATCCGGGTACATGTCGATGCGCACGCGTGCCGGGTGGCCGGGCCTGATGCGCGCGAGATCGGTTTCGCGGAAGTTGGCCTCGATCCACCACTCCCGCGCCTCGACGAGCGCGAACTGCGCGTGGCCGGCGCGCACCATCGTGCCCTTGCGCAGACTCAGCTCCGTGACCCAGCCGTCGCTGGGGGCCGCGATATGCGTGAACGACAGTTCGAGTTCGGCCTGCTGCACGGCGGCCGCGGCGGCACGCAGCCGCGCATTGCGCGGGCCGGTTTCGCCGAGGGCGTTGCGCGCGCGTTCGAGTTCGGCCGCGGCCGAGGCGACCATCGCCCGCGCTTCGTTGTAGGCCGCGAGCGCGTCATCGAACTGCTGCTGGGGCACCAGGCGACGCTGGGCGAGCGTCTGCAGCCGGGTGTAGGTGCGCCGTGCATTGTCGGCCGTGACCTGGCGCTCGCGCAGGTTCGCGCCCGCTGCCCGCACTTCGGCGCCATCGGCGCCGGTGTCCTGGGCCGCGACGTCGAGCCGGGCCCGCGCCAGCGCGAGCTTGGCCTCGAACATCTTCGGGCCGAGATCGAACAACGGCTGTCCTTCGAGCACGAACTGGTTGTCGATGACGTGGACGGCCCTGGCCGGCGCCGTCACACGCGACGAGATACGCGCGATGTGGGCCTGGACGTAGGCGTCATCGGTGCTCGGATGGAGGGTGCGGTATTGCCAGTAGCGGACGAACCCGGCGGCCGAACCCGCGATCAGCAGGACGGCAAGCAGCCAGCGCAGGAATTTCAACGGATCACCCTCATTCAGATGAGCACACCCTCTCGGCCGGCTGCCGACAGCAACGGCGCATGGTACACGCCGGCTCCGGGGTCGGGGAGAGCGCTGGGCGCCCAGCCCCTTTGGCGCCATAATGGCGCGGCCGGCAGGCACATGACCTGCGCCAGGCATTCACGACAAGATTGAGGGGGCATGATGAAGCGTTTGATGGCGGCCACCGCCGCGTTCCTGCTGACGATGATGCTGGGTCCGGTGCAGGCGGAATCGCCTGCGGGCATGCAGCTCTACGTGTTCTCGTCCGGCCGGATGATGCTGTCCAAGGGGTTCCTGCAGAACCTCGCGCCGATGGAACCGAAGATTGAAATCCCGATTGGCTTCTTCGTCGTCAAGCATCCGAAGGGCAACGTACTGTTCGACACCGGCAACAACGACAAGCTGATCACGGATCTCGGCTACTGGGGCAAGCTCGCGACGATCTTCGAGCCGAAGATGAAGCCGGAAGACGCGATCGACGCACAGCTCGCCAAGATCGGCCTGAAGCCGGACGACATCAAGTATGTCGTCGTCAGCCATATGCACCTCGACCACGGCGGCAATGTCGGCAAGTTCCCGAACTCAACGCTCGTGATCCAGGACGATGAACTGGGCTTTGCGATGTTTCCCGATGAACCCTTCGCCGCCGGCTACATCCCGGGTGACGCGCAGGTGCTGCGCGCCGGTGTCGGTTCGTCGAAGCCGAACGCGATGGAGATCCTGCGTCTGAACGGTGACCTCGACTTGTTCGGCGACGGCAGCGTGCTGATTCACCGCTCGCGCGGTCACACCAAGGGCAGCCAGATGATGCTGGTGCGCATGCCCAAGACCGGCTCGGTGATTCTGACCGGCGACGCCGCGTATTTCCGCGACAACGTCGAAAAGAACCTGATCCCGAACATCGTGCTGGCCTACGATCCGGTCGGCATCGTGCAGGGCTACGACTGGATCCGCCGCATGATGGCGACCGAGAACGCGAGCTTCTTCACCGCCCGCGATCCCGAGGCGTACAAGACGCTGAAGCACGCGCCCGAGTTCTACGAGTAAGAGGCGCTTCCCATCAGCAGCGGTACCGCCAACGGGCAGCCGCTCGTCCGCGCCGCGGGCCTCAGTTTCGACTATGGCCCGCGGCGTGTGCTCGACGACGTCAGTTTCACGCTCGATCGCGGCGAAGTGCTGGGTCTGCTCGGACCGAATGGCGCAGGCAAGAGCACCTGCCTGCGCCTGCTGACCGGTTACCTGGTGCCGGCGGCCGGCCGCGCCGACATCGGCGGCCACGACGTGCGACAAGACGGCCAGGCGGCGCGCCGCCTGCTCGGCTTCGTGCCTGAAGACACCACCCTTTATCCACACCTGACGGTCGACGAGACCCTGCTGCTGTTCGGGCGCCTGCGCGGCCTCGATGAGGTCGCGGCGCGGCGCGAACGCGACCGGGTCTGCGTGCGCCTCGGGCTCGGTGAGGTGCGTCGTCGCAATGTCGGCAAGCTGTCACGCGGTTTCCGCCAGCGCGTGGCGATTGCGCTCGCGCTGCAGGGTGATCCACCGCTGCTGGTGCTCGACGAACCCACCAACGGACTCGATCCCTGGCAGATCCTCGAACTGCGCGAACTGGTGGCCGAACTCGCGCCGACGCACGCGATTCTCGTCACCTCGCACGTGCTGGCCGAGATCGAGCGACTCGCCACGCGTGCGCTGATCCTGCACCACGGCCGGCTGCTCGGCAGCCGCGCGGTGAGCCGCGACGAGCCGGGCGCGCTCGAGCGGGAGTTCCTCGCGATGACGGCACCCGCCAGGCACTGAGCGATGCGCGGCATGTGGCGGCCCCTGCTCGACAAGGAATTGCGCTCGCTGTTCGTGCAGCCGATCGCGTGGGTCCTGATCGCCGTGTTCCTGCTGGTGATGGGCTATACCTTCGTCACCAATCTCGCGCTCACGCGCAGCGCATCGCTGATCCGCATCGTGTTCCAGGCGGCGGTGCTGCTGCTGCTGTTCGTGCCGCTGCTGACGATGCGCCAGTTCGCCGAGGAACGACGTCACGGCACACTCGAACTCCTGCTCGCGACGCCCGCGCGCGAGCGCGATCTCGTGTTCGCGAAGTTCCTGGCCGGCATGACGCTGATCGTCGCGATGCTGGCGCCGACCCTGGTCTATCCGCTGGTGCTCGCGTGGCACGGCCAGCCGGACTGGGGGCCGGTCTACAGCGGCTACCTCGGCCTGCTGCTGCTCGCCTCGATGCTGAACGCCATCGGCCTCGCGCTGTCCGCGCTGACGTCGAACCAGGTGGTCGCCGCGACGCTGGCCGTCGGCCTGTCGCTGTTGCTGTGGATGATCGACACCTTCGCCGCGGTGCTGCCCGCGCCGTGGGACGAGATCGTGCTGCAGACGTCGTTGCTCGCGCACTTCACTCCGTTCGCGACCGGCGCGATGTACCTGTCGGACGGCGGGTTCTTCGTTTGCGGCACGCTGCTCGGGCTACTGCTCGCCGTGCGCGCGCTGGCACGACGCTGACATGGAACACGCAGGCCACGCCATCGAATGGGCCGATGCGGGCTGGGCCGCGGGCTGGCTCGTGGCGGTGGGCGTGCTGTTCCGGTGCGGCGTCACCCTGCCGCTCGCCATCGGCGGCAGCCCCTGGCGCCGGCGGCTGTGGGCGACGTCGGTGGTCGTGGTTGCCTGCGCGCTCGCGGCCCTCGCGGTCGCTGCGCTCGCGCTGCACGACACGCACGTCGATCTCACGCGTGAGAAGGCCTATACGCCGTCGCCGCAGGCGCTGGCGGTCGTCGCCGCACTGCAGGCACCGGTCCGTGTGACCTACTTCTACCAGGGGCAGGATCCGAACGCGCAACGCGCGCGTCAGATGCTGGCACTGATGGCCGATCAGAATGCGCTGCTCGAGGTTGCCACGGTCGATCCCGAGAAGCAGCCGAGCCTCGCGGCGACTGCCGGCGTGCGCATCAACAATGCCGCCCTGATCGAAGCCGATGGCCGGCGCGTGATCGTGCAGGGCACCGACGAACTCGAATTCGCGATCGGCATTCAGCGAGTGCTGCGCGAGCGTCGCGTCACGCTCTGCTTCATCGAAGGCCACAACGAGTACGCCGTCGACAACGAGGAGTACCACACGCATCTCGATGCCGCGGTCGGCCACAGCCATGACGACTCGGCCTCGCTCGTGATCGAAACCCGCGGACATGGCGTGGGCCGCTGGCGTCGCACGCTCGAAGGGCTCGGCTACGACATCGAGCGCCTGCCGCTGGCGACCGTCGCCGTCGTGCCGGCGCACTGCAACGTCGTCATCGACGCCGGGCCGCGCACGACCTGGCTGCCGGGCGAAAGCGCCGCGTTGCGTGCGTACCTCGAACAGGGCGGCGCCGCCCTGCTGCTGCACGATCTCGGCTTCGTGCTGGAACCCGGCCTGGCAAGCCTGGTGTCGGCACTCGGCGCAGTACCGCGCCAGGCAGTCGTGGTCGATGACGTCAGTCATTACGGCACGGACGCGGAGATGGTCGCCGTCACCGGCTACGACGCTCACCCGATCACGGCGAAGGTGTCCTATACCTTCTATCCCGGCGCGCGTCCGCTCGCGCTGACGACGCCCGCGCCCGGGATCAGCGTCACCCGCCTCACCAGCAGCAGCCCGGCGAGCAAGGTGCGGCCGGTGGCGGCGATCGAGCAGCGCGCAGTCGAGGCAGTCGCGACAACGGAAGCGACCGACGAGGCGGCCGGGCCGCAGGTGCTGGCGATCGCGAGCGAAGGCCGGCTGACGCCGCAGGCCGCGCCGATGCGTGCCGTACTCGTCGGCGACGCCGACTTCCTCAGCAATTCGTTCTATCCGTACATGTCCAACAGCGATGTCGCGCTGGGTCTGGTCCGCTGGCTCGCGCGCGAAGAGGCGTTGACGCCGGTCAGGCCGCGCGTGCCGGTGCCGCCGCTGGTGCTGCTGACCGAGTCGCAGCTGCAGGTGCTGTACGTCGGCGTCGTCGGCGTGTTGCCGCTGCTGTCGCTGGCGCTGGGTCTCGTCGTGTGGTGGCGTCGCCGATGAGGACCGCGTGGCGCGCGGCGCTTGCATTGCTGGCGACGGGCTACCTGGTCGTCATGCTCGTCACCGGCGCGCGGCCGACGCGCGAGCAGTTCGTTGCCTTCGAGGCCGCCGGCGTGATGACGCAGACCCCTGAGCACGTGCGCGGAGTCGAACTGCGCGACGGCGCTCGCACCTGGCAGATCGAGCGCCGCGACGACGGCTGGTATCTCGATGACGCGGCACTGGCCTCCGGCGTCGCCGGGCGCCTGTCGCTGGCCCTCAAGTTCCTGCACACCGCGCGGCCCGTGCGCACCCTCGACGCGGCCGACAGCGCCACGGCGGACGCGGAGTACGGACTCGCCGCCGCCTCGCCGCGCGTGCGCGTGACGCTCGAGGATGGCGAGAGCCTTGCGCTCGAGTTCGGGGGCGTGACGCCGGACGGCAGCCTGCAGTATCTGCGCGTCCAGCCCCCGTTGCGGATTCACCTGATGTCGAACTTCGTCGGTGAAGAATGGCGCGCGGTCGTCGCGGCCTTGCCGTGAAGCTCGTGGCGCTGCTGCGGGCAGTCGCGCTGATGCTCATCGCATCCGCTTCATCGGCGCATGAAGGTGGCGTGAGCGGTTACGCCGCCGTCCACCTCAACGACAACGCGCTGCGCTATGAATTGACCCTGTCGGCGCTGCCCGCGCCGCTGCTGGCGGCCGCCGACCACGACGCGGCGCGGGCGCTGGGGGCGGCGCGCGCTGCGTTGCGTGCCGGCCTGCGCATCAGCAGCGAGGGCGCGCGCTGCGAACCCGTCGAGGCCCTGGCCCCGCCCTCGGCTGACACGCGCGTCAGCGTCACCCTCGTCATCGACTACGTGTGCCCCGGCCCCATCGTCGCGCTGACGCTGCACGACGACAGTTTCGACGTGTTCGGCCCGGATCTGCACATCCTGGGCCGCGCGAGCCTGGCCGGCGAGACGCGCGAGTTCACCCTCGCTACCGAGTCGCGCGAGGTCGCCCTCGCATTCGGCAGCGGGGCGCCGTCATCGCCCGTCGCGCGTGGCTTTACGGCTTTCCTCAAGCTCGGCGTCGAACACATCCTGCTCGGCTACGATCACCTGCTGTTCCTGTTCGCGCTGCTGCTCGCGCCGTCGCGCTGGCAGACCACGGTGCGCATCGTCACCGCCTTCACCCTGGCGCACAGCGTGACGCTGGCGCTGACGGCGCTCGACGTGCTGCGCCTGCCCGGCGTGCTCGTCGAAGCCGTGATCGCGGGATCGATCGCGTACGTGGCAGCCGAGAACCTGTGGGCGAAGAATCCGCTGTCGCGTCGCGTGTGGGTGACCCTGCTGTTCGGCCTCGTCCATGGTTGCGGGTTTGCGAGCGTGCTGCGTGAGATAGGCCTGCCGACGACGGGCCTGTGGCCCGCGCTGCTGGGTTTCAATGTCGGCGTCGAAGTCGGACAACTCGCCGTGATCCTGCTGGTCCTCCCGTTGCTGCACGCGATCCGCCGCCTCAAACGCGAAGCGGTGATCAGCGCCACGCTGTCAGCCGGTGTCTGCGCCGTGGGAGTCTGGTTGCTGGTGCAGCGCGTAGCTTGACGTCAATCGGCACGGCGGGCTCATGCCCCAACCTACGACACTGCGCAGAAAGACCACAGAGGCCGCCATGGCGGCGATGGCCGTGTTGCCGGGCTTTCCAAAGGAACAGGCTGACCCATTCGTGATCTTTTCGATGAGGGCGGAGGCTTTACAGGCCGCTTTGATTGCCTTCGAGAACCCGCTCAGCAAACTGGCCAGTGCCGCAGTGCGACCATCCTGCACCGCTCCAATTCTCGCACCGTGGTCCCCAGCAGCAATTCAAACCCGACTTGCTCTTATTCCTCCGTGAGCTCCGTGGCTGGGTGATCTTTTCTCCCCGCCACTGCACCGCTGCGCTGCCGTCCGAATCTGCCCTATGATCGGCCATGAAGAAGGGAGACGTGATGCCTGTCAGGTGGGGACTGTTCGTCTGGTCGCTACTGGCGACGCCGGTGCTGGCTGAAATCTACTCGTGGAAGGACGCCGACGGGCAGGTGCACTTCGGCGATCGGCCGCCGGCCGGACAGGCGACCGAAGTCGTGCGGCCCCGGATCAGCACCATCGAGACAGCGAAAATCGTGCCGGTGAAGGCGGTGGCGGCGACGGCCGGCGTCGTCATGTACAGCGCCGAATGGTGTGGCGTGTGCAAGCGCGCCAAGCGCTATTTCACGGAGCACGGCGTCCGCTATGACGAACGCGACATCGATCTCAACGACGGGCACCGCGCGGATTTCGAAGCACTCGGCGGTCACGGCGTGCCGCTGATCCTCGTCGGCTCGCAGCGGATGGACGGCTTCGATGCCGGCCTGTTCGAGACGCTGCGCGCCGCGGGCGGGCACTGATACGCCATGTCGGTCGACACCCCCGCCCAGCCCATGACACCCGCCGACACGCTGCGCGCGCTGCTCAGCGGCCCGCCGATCACCACGGAGCGCGCGCTCGCGTTCTTCGATGAACTGGCGGTCGTCGACCTGACCTCCCTGCGCGGACGCTGGCGCGGCGCTGGCCTGCCGACCGGCCATCCGATGGACGGGCTGCTCGAAGCGACGGGCTGGTTCGGCAAGGAGTTCATCGATGTCGAGCACGTGCATCCGCTGCTGTTCCAGGACCGCCACGGCCGGGTGTTCAGCGTGCGCCCGCTGCATGTGCTGATGAGCCTCGCGCAACTGCTGCCGTTTGCGCGTTTCCACCGCCTCTCGGTCCCGCTGGCGAAAGTCTGCAATGGGCTGTTGCGCACGACCTCGAGCCACGCGCGGCTGCGGATGACAGCGTGTCGCGGCAGGATCAGCGCGACGATGATCTACGACCATCTGCCGACCCACGACGTCTTTCGCCGGGTCGACGATGACACGGTGCTGGGGCTGATGGATGCGAAGGGGATGGCGTACCCGTTCTTCTTCATCCTGCGTCGCGAACGCCCGGCGCGTTGAACGGTAGCGTCGGCGCTAACTGGCGATACCGAACCACAGCGCGAGCCACGCCGCCAGCGCAATCACGAGCAGCCCGCCGCCGGTCCACAGGGCGTAGCGCGCGCCACCGTTGATCCACGCGAACAGGATTTTGCTCACGGTGTTGGTGGTCATCCCGATCAGCACGCAGCGCGCAAGCGTTGGTGCATCGACCAGGCCGCCATGCGCGAGCGACAGGGCGGAAGTCGCGGCCGCATGGGCGTCCGCAAAGCCCGCCAGCGCGATGCCCAGCGTGGCACCGGCCAGGCCGTACTGGCGCTCGACGAGGCCCACGGCGGCCGTGACGCCCGCAAGCAGCGCGGCGAAGGCGAGTGACGGCAGCACGTGAAATGCATGGCCGTCGGTGTGCGCCGGCGCGCCATCGCGCTGCGACTTCAGCGCGATCAGTGCCAGGACGAGCGCCGTGACGAGCATCGCCAGCAGCGGTACCCGCAACACGGCCAGGCTCGGCGGATGGATCGTGGTGGCGATCAGCGCGAGCTGCACGGCGGTTGCGACGGTGGAGAACCAGGCGCCGGCGACGCAGCTCGGCAGCAGGCCCGGCTCGCGTCGCGCGCCGGTGCCCAGCGCAGCCGTCGTCGCGGTGCTCGACACGAAGCCGGATAAGAGGCCGCCGAGCGCGAGCCCGATGCGCGGGCCGAGTGCACGCAGTGCAACATGACCCAGGCCCTGGAGCGTCATGAACAGCACCGCGAGCGCCCATAGACGGCGCGGATCGAGGCCACCGAGCCACGCGGTCGGCGTGGCGGGAATCAGCGGCAGCACGACCAGCGCGGCGCCCGCGAGCAGCAACGCATCGCGCAGTTCGGTCGGACTCAGCAGCTCGGTCGAAAAGCGATGCAGTCCCTGACGCGCGTAGAGCAGGCTCGCGACGACGACGGCAGCGCCGGCGGCGAAGCGCGGATGTTCAATCGCCTGCACGCCGAGCAGGTAGGTCACGAACAGCGCCAGTTCGGTCGTGATGCCGGGATCTTCCGAGCGCTCGCGCGCATAGCGGATGGCGGTCAGCACCAGGATCAGCACGCCGCCGAGCAGCACGATCCAGGGCATCGCCAGGCTCTGCGCGACCGCGCCCATCACCGCCGCCAGCGAGAACGTGCGCACACCGGCAAAGCGGCGGTCGGCACCGAGTCCCTTGCGTCGTTCGCGCTCAATCCCGATCAGGAGTCCGGCGCCGAGCGCGGCGGCGAAACTCGGCAGCAATTCGAAGGTGGCGGGCAGCTGATCGGGCGTCATCGCGAACACTTTACGCGGCCTGCCTGCGGTCGTCTTGATCGGACCCCGGCGTTCGTTTCATCGGTGGCGCACCGCTGGTACATTCCCCGTCTGCCATTTTTTCCGGAGCGCCACCGCGATGGTCGACAGTCTCACGCAATTTCTCGACGCCCTGCCGTCCGATCAGCATGCGGTGGACTACGGCACGACGCGCCTGACCGCCGGCGATCTCGCGCAGGCGAGCCGGCGCGTCGCCGCCGGGCTCCGGCAACTGGGCCTCCAGCCCGGCGATCGCATCGCGCTGTGGCTGCCGAACATCCCGGCCTGGCTCGAGTGCTTCTTTGCCTGCGCACGGCTCGGCGCCATCGCGGTGTCGGTCAACACGCGTTTCCGTTCGCACGAGGTCGAGGACATCCTTGGTCGCGCCGGCTGCCGCGCACTGGTGCTGTGGCCCGGTTTCAAGGCGATTGATTTCCGCGGGATTCTCGACGCGGTGCCGGCGTCGGCCCTCGCCGCGCTCGAACACGTGATCGTGTACACCGAAACGCCTGATGAAGCGCCGTTCACGCTGCCGGGCAAGACGATCACGCCGTATGCGGCTGTGCGCGCTGCGGCCGAGGATCGCGCAGAGCCGGCGCCCGCGACGGCGCGCTGCGTGATCTTCACGACCTCGGGGACGACGAAGGCGCCCAAGTTCGTCTGCCACGCCCAGGCCGGCGTGGTACGCCATGCGCGCGATGTCGCCGTGGGCTTCGGCCTGGCGGTGCCGGGTTCGCGCGTGTTGCAGGCGCTGCCGCTGTGCGGCGTGTTCGGTTTCACGCAGGCGCTCGGGGCGCTCGCAGGCGCGGCACCGATGCGCATGCTGTCGCTGTTCGACGCCACCGAAGCCGCGCGCGTGATGCACGATGAACACGTCACACATGCGAATGGCGGCGACGACATGCTCGATCGCCTGCTCGCCGCGCGCCCCGAGGCCCACCCGTTTCCCGCTCTGAAATTCTTCGGGTATGCGAAGTTCAACCCGGCGCTCGACGACCTGGTGACGCGCGCCGAGGCGCGGGGTGTGACGGCCTGCGGTCTTTACGGCATGAGCGAGGTGCACGCGCTCTACGCCCTGCAGCCGCGCGAACTGCCGGCGGAAGAGCGCGCGAAGGGAGGGGGCGAACTGATCTCGCCCGATGCCGCCGTACGCATCTGCGATCCCGACACGGGGCGCGAACTGCCGGCAGGCGAGCACGGCGAAATCGAATTGAAGGGGCCGAGCCTGCTCCTCGAATATTTCGGTGACGCCGAGGCGACGCGCGCGGCGTTCCGCGACGGCTGGTTTCGCACCGGCGATCTCGGCTATCTCGAGGGGCCGCGTCGTTTCTGCTACGTGACGCGCATCGGCGACGTGCTGCGGCTCGGCGGTTTCCTGACCAGTCCGCAGGAAATCGAAGCCGTGCTCGAAACGCATCCGGCGGTGCAGGGTGCGCAGGTGGTCGGCGGTACGCTGGGGCATGAGCCCGTGGCAGTCGCCTTCGTCGTGGCCGAGTCGGGGCAGGACCTCGACGAGGGCGCGCTGCGCGACTGGTGCAAGGCGCGCCTCGCCGGTTACAAGGTGCCACGACGCTTCGTGCGGATCGACGCGTTTCCGACGACGCCGAGCGCCAACGGCACCAAGATCCAGCGGGCAAAACTGCGCGCGATGGCAGCGGAGCTGCTGGCCACGGCGTGAGGTCACCCGCCTTGCCAAGCCGCCCCGGGGCGCCGACCATACGGCGCACCGTCATCAGGCTGTCGACAGCGGTCGGCGCGCCTGGCCCACACCACCAACGAGGGGAGATACATCATGCGACGCGATATCGAATTCAACGCGGACGGCGTCACGCTGCGCGGCTGGTTCTACACACCGGACAAGGGCAAGGGGCCGTTCGCCTGCGTCGTGATGGCGCACGGCTTTTCCGGCACCAAGGAAATGACGCTCGACAAGTTCGCCGAAGTCTTCGCCGCGGCCGGTCTCTCGGTGCTCGTCTATGACAATCGCTGCCTCGGCAGCTCCGGCGGCGAGCCGCGCTCGGAAATCGATCCGACCTGGCAGCGTCGCGACTACCGCACCGCGATCAGTTACGCGCAGAGCCTGCCCGAAGTCGATCCCGCCCGGATCGGCATCTGGGGCACGAGCTATACCGGCGGCACGGTGTGCGCGGTCGGCGCGATCGATCGTCGCGTGAAGGCGATCGTCAGCCAGGTGCCGTTCATGCGCGGTCACCACAACCTGCAGCAGTTCCTGCCGATCACGGCGGTCGAGGGCTTCCGCAAGATGCTCGACGACGATCGCCTGCGTCGGATCAACGGCGAGCCATCGGCGTACATGAAGATGTGCTCGCTCGATCCGAATGAACCACACGTGTTCCCGGGCACTGCGACCTACAACTTCATTCATCACTTCGTGAATTCGGATCCGAACTGCACCTGGGAGAACCGCGTCACGCTGCGGTCGATCGAGTACATGATGGAATACGACGTCATGGGCTACATGGAATACATCAGCCCGACGCCGCTGATGATGATCGTCTCCGACTACGACACGACGACCCCGACCGACATCGCGCTGTCGTGCTTCGACAAGGTGCAGGGGCCGAAGAAGCTCGTGGTGATCAAGGCCGATCACTATGCCGCCTACATCGAGAAGTTCGCCGAGACCAGCGTCGCCGCGCGCGACTGGTTCGTCGAGCACCTGTGAGACGGGGTGGTGTGCCGCGCGCCGCCGCGGCACACTGCGCTTACGCACTTTCAGCTTGATTTCAGGAGTGCTCCCTACACTGGGTTTCACGGTCGCGGCGTCGAATATCGGCGTCGCCCGGCATACCCACTGTTGTCACAAGGAGGCCTCATGAAATTCTTCGAACCCTGCCCCAGTTCCGTATTGCCCGCATTCGCGCTGTTGTTGGTCTCGGGTGCCGCGCTGGCGGACGTCGGCTTTACGCAGGCCGAAGCGCTGCGGCGCAGCGGCGAAGCCCTGCCGCAGGCGCGCGTCGTCGACATCGTCAACAAGGTCCGCCCGGGGGAGATTACCGATCTCGAACTCGACCGCGATGGCGGCCGTCTCGTCTATGAAGTCGAGATCAGCGATGCGCAGGGCCAGCAATGGGATGTGGAGCTGGACGCGAAGACGGGCACGGTGCTCGGCGAGCAGCAGGACGACTGATGGCGGACACGGGGCAGCTGACAGGCCATGACTAGTCCGCGTGTGCTGGCGGCCGTGCTCCTCGCCGGCGCGATGGCCGCCGTGTTCGCGGACGATATCGGTCACGAGGCAGCGCGCCGCCTGCGACAGGAGGGACGGATAGTCCCGCTCGGCGACATCCTGGCTGACGTGACCGCCCGTCATCCCGGACGCGTCATCGAGACCGAGCTCGAACGCGACGATGGTCGCTACGTCTACGAAATCGAACTCCTCGGCGACGATGGCCACGTCTATGAGTTCGAGTTCGATGCCGCGAGCGGTGAACGGCTCGGGTTCGAGCGGGAGCACTGATGCGTCTGCTGCTCGTCGAGGACGAACCGCGCCTGGCCGCGCGCCTGCGCGAACAGTTGATGGCGCTCGGCTATGCCGTCGACCACGCGGCCGATGGCGTCGATGCCGAGTTCATGGGCACGAATGTCGAATACGATCTCATCGTGCTCGATCTCGGCCTTCCTCTGCGACCGGGGCTCGAGGTCCTCGCGCACTGGCGCGCCGCAGGTCTGCGCACGCCTGTACTGATTCTCACCGCGCGCGACGGCTGGCAGGAGCGCGTGGCGGGCCTCAAGGCCGGCGCCGACGACTATCTCGGCAAGCCGTTTCACGTCGAAGAACTCGCGGCCCGGTTGCAGGCGATTCTGCGCCGTGCCCAGGGTGACGGCGCGCCGCAGATCGCGAGCGGCGATGTCGCGCTCGACGAGGATCGCCAGGCGGTCAACGTCGCCGGGCGCGCGCCGCAGGCGCTGACGGGCACCGAGTTCCGCCTGTTGCGCTGCTTTCTGCTGCATCCCGGCAAGGTGCTGTCGAAGAGCTTTCTGACCGAGCACGTCTACGACCAGGACTTCGATCGCGACAGCAATCTGATCGAGGTCTATGTGCGACGCCTGCGCGAGAAGATAGGCGAAGACAGGATTGCCACGCGTCGCGGCCAGGGTTACGTCTTCCTCGCACGGGATCCGTCATGACGACAAGCTTGCGCGGGCGTCTGCAGCTCGCGCTCGGCGCCTGCCTCGTCGCGTTCTCATTGCTGCTGTGGTTCGCCGGCAACCGGATGCTCGAAGCGCTGGCGCGCGATCTCGTGGCCGCGCAGCTTGCCGACAGTGCCGAATCCCTGCTCGCCGCGCTCGACTTCGACGCCGCCGGTGTCCCCGCACTGCGGCAGGTGGCACCCGAATACGCGCAGCCGTTCTCCGGACATTACTTCCGGATCGAGGCCAACGACCATGCGCTGCAGTCGCGTTCGCTGTGGGATGAAAATCTCGAGCTGGCCGCGCCGGCGACGGGTCGCTTCGAACTCCTGCGCGTCACGGGTCCGCAAGCGCAGCCGCTGCTGGTGCGCGCCGCCACCTATGTCAAACAGGCGCGCGCCGTGACGATCGTGGTCGCTGCGGATCTCGGGCCGATCGACACCTATCGCCGGCGCCTCGCGGCGAGCGTGCTGGTGTTCGCCGTGGTCGCGGTGCTGGTGCTCGGTATCGCGCAGCACTTCGTGCTGCGCGTGTCCCTGCGGCCGCTCGCGCGGATGCGCGAGGCGCTGCAGGCTATCGAACGCGGCACGGCCGAACGGCTGCCGGAGGATGCACCGGCCGAGGTATTGCCGCTGGTGCGCGAGGTCAATCGCCTGTTGTCGACGCTGAGCCGGCGGCTCGCGCGCTCGCGTCACGCGCTCGGCGATCTCGCCCACGCACTGAAGACGCCGCTGCAATTGCTGCACGACGATCTCGCGCAGCTGTCGGCGCCGCCCGAAGCGGTGGGCGATGCGCGTCGACAGGCGACGCAGATCGGCATGCTTGTCGAGCGAGAACTGCGGCGTGCACGGCTCGCCGGTGCCGGTGCAAATACCGCGCGCTTCGTGCTGACGCAGGATCTCGATGATCTCTGCGCGACCATGCGCCAGCTGCATCGTGATCGGCAGATCGCGATCGACGTCGACCGCCGTGGCGAACGCGTGGCCTTCGGCGATCGGGAGGACATGCAGGAGCTGCTCGGCAATCTGCTCGACAACGCCTGCAAATGGGCGCGACACCAGGTGCGGATCGACCTCGACGCGGCCGGCGACCTGCGCATCGTCGTGGCCGATGATGGGCCGGGAATCGAAGAAGGCGCGTCGGCACGTGCGATGGCGCGCGGTGTCCGGCTCGACGAATCGCGTCAGGGGCATGGCCTGGGCCTTGCGATCGTCGGCGACATCGTCGCCGCCTACGGCGGCGAGTTGAGCTTCGGGCGCGATGACGCGCTCGGTGGCCTCGCGGTCCAGGTGACGCTGCCGTCGGACACCGCGGTGGCCGGCGCCGGCTGACACGTCGTGGTGACGACGCGGGGCAACAGGCAGCCGAATCGTCGCGCGGCGCTACCAGCGCGCAGCGCGGATGTCACCAGCGCTCACGCAGCGGCGTCGCGCTCGGCCTGCTCCAGTGCTTCGGCATGGGTGAGCCACGCGCTTTCAGCCGCGTCGGTTTCCTGCTCGATGCGCGCCTTCTCGAGCAGCAGGCGCTTCAGTTCGTCCTTCTGCGCGGGTTCGTAGACCTCGGGATTGGCGAGCTTCGCTTCGATTGCGGCCTTCTTGCGGTTCGCCTTCTCGAGCGCGCTCTCGGCCAGACGCACCGCTTCGCGCAGGGGTTTGAGCTGCTGGCGCAGTTGCGCGCCCTGCTGGCGGCGCTGTTTGTCGTTGGTGCGGTCGGCGGGCTGATCACCCGCCGACTTCGGGTCCGCCTGCTCGCGACGGCCGCCGGCCAGCCAGCGCGCGTAATCCTCGAGATCGCCATCCCACGCGTCGACCTTGCCGTCGTGCACGAGCATCAGCGTGTCGGCGGTGGTGCGCAGCAGGTGCCGGTCATGGGCCACGACGATCAGTGCGCCTCCGAAGTCCTGCAGCGCAAGCGTCAGGGCGTGTCGCATGTCGAGATCGAGATGGTTCGTCGGCTCGTCGAGCAGCAGCAGATTCGGTCGCGCGTGCATCAGCAGCGCGAGCACGAGCCGCGCCTTCTCGCCGCCGGAGAATGTGCCGACCGGGCGCTTGACCATGGTGCCATCGAAATTGAAGCCGCCGAGGAAATTGCGCTGCTGCTGTTCTGAGCCTCTCGGATCGATGCGCTGCAGATGGACCAGCGCGCTCTCGCCCGCATCGAGCTGTTCGAGCTGGTGCTGGGCGAAATAGCCGACGGCCAGGTCCTTCGCACCGTGCAGTTCGCCGGCCTGGGGGCGGATTTCGCCGGCCAGCAGCTTGATCAGCGTCGACTTGCCGGCGCCGTTCGCGCCGAGCAGCGCGATGCGATCGCCGGGCGTGATGGTCATTTTCAGCTTGTTCAGCACGCGCCGTTCGCCGTAGCCTGCGTCGACCTCGTCGAGCACCAGCAGCGGCTGCGGCAGTTTGTGCGGCGGCTTGAACGCGAAACTGAATGGCGAATCGATGTGCGCCGGCGCGATCATCTCCAGGCGCTCGAGTGCCTTCAGGCGGCTCTGCGCCTGACGCGCCTTGCTCGCCTTGTAGCGGAAGCGGTCGACGAAGTCGCGCATGTGCGCGACTTCGCGCTGCTGGCGCTCGAAGGCCGACTGCTGGCCGGCGAGCTGCTCGGCGCGCGCGCGTTCGAAGGCACTGTAGTTGCCGGTGTAGAGCTTGAGCCCACCGCGCTCCATGTGCGCGATCACGCTGACCACGCGATCGAGAAAGTCGCGGTCATGGGAGATCAGCAGCAGCGTGCCCTGGTAGGACAGCAGCCACTGCTCGAGCCAGATCACGGCATCGAGATCGAGATGGTTCGTCGGTTCGTCGAGCAGCAGCAAATCCGATCGGCACATCAGCGCGCGGCCGAGATTCAGGCGCATGCGCCAACCGCCCGAGAACGAGGAAACCGCTTTCAGTTCGTCGCCCGGCGCGAAGCCGAGGCCGACGAGCAGGCGCGCGGCGCGCGCCGGTGCCGCGTAGCCGTCGATGGAGGCCATGCGCACGTGCAGTTCGCCGAGGTGTGCGCCGTCGCCGGCTTCCTCGCGCGCAATCGCGGCCTGCACCTCGCGCAGTTCGCGGTCGCCGTCGAGGATGTACTCGAGTGCGGGCCTGGGGTCGGGCGGCGTCTCCTGTGCGACGTGCGCCAGCGTGATGCCGGCCGGGTAGCTGACCTCGCCCGTCTCGGTCGCGAGCTCGCCACGGATCAGCGCGAACAGGCTCGATTTGCCCGCGCCGTTGGCGCCGGTCAGGCCGATTTTCTGCCCGGCGTGAACAATGAAGTTGACGTCCTCGAACAGCACCTGGCCGCCACGGCGCAGGCTTACATCACGAAAGGCAAGCATAGGCGCGAAGTGTAGAGAGTCGGCGCCGCGCTTCACAGCCCGGCGCGCGAAAAATGTCCTCAGTCGCGCGGCGCGGCCGTCGCCTGGATGCCGTAACGCGGCCGGTAGGTGACCGAGGCGAGCGGGACTATCGGGTGGCCCGGCACCGGCCGTACGCGGAACAGGGGCAGCAGCCGTGCTAGCACGAGCTGGATCTCGAGCATCGCCATGCCGGCACCGATGCAGGTGCGCGGTCCCGCCGCAAACGGCAGGTAGCAGTAAGAATGGCGCGACTCGCTGCGCTGGGGGCTGAAGCGGGCCGGGTCGAAGCGTTCGGGGTCCTGCCAGTGCGCAGGATGTCGATGCAGCGCATACGGCAGCACGGCGAGGTAGGCGCCGGCCGGAATGCGGTAGCCGCCGAATTCACAGTCCGTGCCCACCGCACGCGAAATGCCCCAGACCGGCGGATACAGCCGCATCGATTCCTGGACCACCTGCTTGAGAAACGGCAGCCTTGGCAAATCGGCGGCGAGCGCCGGCCGCCCGCCGAGTTCGCGCGTCAGTTCGTCGACGAGCATGGCCTCGATGTCGGGGTGCTGCGCGAGCAGGTGGAAGGTCCAGGCCAGCGACACCGCCGAGGTCTCATGCCCGGCGAGCATCAGGGTCACGATCTCGTCGCGCACCTGGCGCTCCGGCATGCCTTCGCCACTGTCCTCATCGCGCGCCGCGAGCAGCAGGCCGAGCAGATCTGCGCGCGTCTCGCCGCTCGCGCGTCGCCGTTCGATCAGGCCGTAGACGATGCGATCGAGGGTCGCGAGATGTCGTGCGAAGCGGCGGTTGCCGGCAGTCGGAATCCACGGGTAGAGCGTCAACAGCGCGCGGACGGTCTTCGGATTGACGTTCATGACGTCGAGCATCTCGGCGACTTCGTCCGCGTGCGCCTCGATGTCAGCGCCGAACAGCGTGGCGCCGACCACGCCGAAGGTGAGCCTGCTCAGTTCGCGATCGAGGGCGAACGGCGGCGTCGGCCCGTGCGCGCGCCAGCGCTCGACCAGCGTCTCGATGCACGCATTGATGGCGCCGTCGAACGCATTGACGATGCGATGGTGGAACATCGGCTGCATCAGCCGCCGCTGCCGGCTCCACGCCGGCCCGTCGCTGGTGACGAGGCCATTGCCCATCGTCAGCTTCAGCACGCGGTAATCGATGTTGTCCTTGTTGAACTGCGGCCAGGCCTGCGTCATGACCCGGCGGACGTCGTCCGGATCGTTGAGCATGTAGATGTCGAGGAAGCCGCGCCAGCGGAACACGTCACCATGACGCTGCGCGAGTTCGGTGAAATAAGTCGCCGGATTGCGGCGGTAACCGGCGAGACTGCCCCAGTAGCCCGGGCCCGGCGGGGGCGGCAGTGGCATCGGCCGGCTCAGGCCGATGCGCTGGGTCGGGCGGCGAGTCGCGTATGCCAGCGGCGGGTCGCCGCGTGGCTGTCCGGAATCCCGATGTCGACCCACGCCACGAAATCAATCGCGCAGAAGGCGGTGATGTCGGCCATCGTCAGCTCCTCGCCCACCAGCCACGGCGAGGCCGTCAGCGACTCCTCGAGCCAGTCGAAGAAGCGCGCGAGCGTCTGCCGTCCACGGTCGACGAGGCCCGGGATCGCGGGAATCGGCTGCGCGCCGCCGCCCGGAATGCTGCGCGCGACGAATTTCGGATGCTGGTTCCGGAACACTTCGGAGCCGGCAATCATGCCTTCGAACTCGGCCTTGCGCTGCAGGCATTCGACGAGCGCCCGCTCGACCGGCGTGCGGCCCAGCAACGGGCGCCACGGGTAGAGTTCTTCGAAGTAGCGGCAGATCGCCATCACTTCGTCGAAGCGTGTGCCGTCGTCGAGCACCAGCGTCGGCAGCAGGCCGCGCGGATTGATCGCGAGAAAGGCCGGCCCGAGATTCTCGCCGTCGACGATGTTGATCTCGACTTTCGGCACCTCGATGCCTTTTTCGGCAAGGAAGATCCGCGCGCGGCGCGGGTTCGGCGCCATGGCGCAGTCATAGAGCTTCATCGGCAGTCCCCTCAGCGGAATTTCGGGATCACTTCCTCAGCGAACAGCTGCAGGTGATCGTTCATCTTTTCTTCCGGATAACCGGGCGGCACCGTCCAGGTGTAGTAGCGCTCGATGCCGGTGGCTTCAGCGTAACTCGCAATCGCGTCGACGGCGTGCTGCGGCGTGAGGACCTGCAGGATACCCATCTCGGCGAGCTGGGCCGGCGTCGACACCGGCGGGAACAGGGCCTGGCCGGCTTCGCCGAGCCACTGGTTGTACATCTCGATCTGGTACAGCACGTGCGGTCCGATGTCGGCGAGCGTGCGCGCCGGATCGCGCGACACGACGAGCCAGAAATGGCCACCGATCAGGCGACCGGGGCCCTGCTTGCCGAGACGCGCGCGCTCTTCGCGGTAGACCTTCACCAGCTCGCCCATGTCGCCGGTGCCGAGATAGCCGTCGCCGATGCGCGCCGCGCGTTTGGCCGAGGCCGGCGCAAAGCCGCCGATCCACAGCGGGGGCGGATTCTGCACCGGCATCGGGGCGAGTTTCGCGCCTTCGACGGTGAAGTGCTTGCCCGCGTAGTCGACGGTCTCGCCGCGCCACAGTGCGCGAATGATCTCGAGCCCTTCGTCCATCCGCGCGCCGCGGTCCTGGCTGCGCAGGCCCAGCCCCTTGAATTCCTGGGGGCGATAGCCGACGCCGACGCCGAGTTCGAAACGGCCGTTCGAAATGATGTCGATGGTCGCCGCGTCCTCGGCGACCCGCACCGGGTGATACAGCGGCAGCAGCAGCACACTGGTGCCGATACGGATGCGGTCCGTGCGCGCGGCGACTGCGGCGGCCAGCGGCAGGATTGACGGCGCGTGGCCGTCTTCGCAGAAATGATGTTCGGTGAGCCACACGTCGTCATAGCCGATGGTCTCGGCCCAGGCGATCTGGCGCAGCGTCTGCGCGTAGATCTCCGGGTACGGGCGTGCCCAGCGGGCAGGATTGCGCAGCGAATACCAGAGGCCGAAGCCGAGGCGAGGATGGCTCATGAGATCTCCGTCAGTGGCGGGGGGTGATCGTGACCGGCATCCCGTAGCGCGGCTTCAACGTGACTTTCGCCGCGGGTTCGAGCGGATGCCCAGGCACCGGCGTTACCTTGAAGCGCGGCAGCAGGTTCGCGATCACGAGCTGGATCTCGAGCATCGCCATGCCGGCGCCGATGCAGGTGCGCGGGCCGGCGGCGAACGGCAGGTAGCAGTAGCTGTGGCGATTCTCGGTGCGCTTCGGGCTGAAGCGTTCGGGATCGAACTGCAGCGGGTTCGGCCAGAAGTCGCGGTGACGATGCAGCATGTACGGCATGATCATCATGTAGGCGCCGGCGGCGACGCGAAAGCCCTGGAATACTTCGTCCTGGTGGGAGCGCCGTGCAATTGCCCACACCGGCGGGCGCAGGCGCATGGTTTCCTGCACGACCTGCTTCAGATAGGGCAGTCGCACCAGGTCGCCGCTGAGCGCCGGCTGTCCGTCGAGTTCGGTCCGGAGTTCGTCGAGCAGACGCGCTTCGACCTCCGGGTGCTGCGCGATCTGCTCGAAGGTCCACAGCAGCGCGTTCGCCGAGGTTTCGTGGCCGGCGAGCAGCAAGGTCACGACCTCATCGCGAATCTGCTTCTCGTCCATGCCCGCGCCGTCGTCCTCGTCGCGCGCGCTCATCAGGCGATCGAGAATGTCGTCGCGCCGTTCACCGCTCGCACGCCGCGCGTTGATCAGGCCGTAGACGATGCGGTCGAGCCGGCGCACCGCGTCGTGCGAGCGCCGGTTGTGCGGCGTCGGCAACCACGGAATCAGCGTCAGCAGCGCGCGCAGTTCGTGCGTGCTGATGTTGATGACTTCGAGGATCTCGGCGATTTCCTGCGCATAGGGTTCGACGTCGACGCCGAACAGCGTGGTGCCGACGACCTTGAAGGTCAGCGTGCTCATCTCCTGTTCGAGCGCGACGGTGGTGCCCGGCGCGAGCTGCGCCCAGCGCGCGGCGAGTTCATTGGTCAGCGCATTGATCGGCGCGTCGAACGGATTGATCGCGCGGTTGTGGAACATCGGCTGCATCAGCCGGCGCTGGCGTGCCCACGAGGCGCCGTCGTTCGTCACGAGCCCTTTGCCGAGCGAGCCGGACAGGATTTTGTAATCGATGGTCTGCTTCGAGAACCGTTCCGACGGCGCGGAGAGGATGCGCTTGACGTCGTCGGGGTGATTGACGATGTGGATCGTGATCGGCATGCGCCAGCGCAGGACGTCACCATAGCGTTCGATCAGATGCTCGAGAAACCTGAGCGAGTCCTTCTGGTAGTCGACCAGGCCGTAGAGCAGCGGAGTCGTCGGCGGTGGCGGGGCCGCGGCGAGTTCGACCGGTTGTCTTTCGTTCATGGCGCGTATTCCAGAAAGCCCCGGCTGATGACGTTCCTGCCGTCGGCGCCGACGACCCTGAAGCCCGCGTTGCCGGGAGCGGATGATTCGAGGTTCAAGCTTAGCATTGTCGGCATCGGGACCATGCCGCTGAAGCGGCCGCCGAGGCGCCGGACCCGGCGCGGGTCGCCGGCGGCGCAGATCGCGATCAGCCGCGACGCCGCCAGGGCGAGCGTCGCCGTGCCGTGCAGGATGATGTCGGGCAGCCCGGCGGCGAGCGCGGCGGCGCGGTCGGTATGGATCGGATTCCAGATGCGCGCGCACTCGGTGTACACGTGGGCCGCGTTCGCCGGCACCGGCAGCGGATCGACGGTGGCGTCACCGGCCGGCCACTGCGGCCACGGCGGCGCGGCCTCGAGGGCGACATCCGGCCCGTCGACTGCCACGCCCCGATAGAGCGTGCCCTGATAGGTGCGAAACACCGTGTTGCCGAGCTCGTCGACGGTGTCGAGGCGTTTCAGCAGGTAGGCGCCGGGCCTGCGCTGTTCGACGGCAATCGCGGTGGCGGTCGTCAGCAGGCGGGTGCCGGGGGCGACGGGCTGCAGCAGGTGGATGTCGTGATCGGCGTGCACGGCGCGCGTCTGCTCGGCATCCGTCATGCCGGCGGCAAACGGACCGTAACGCAGCGCGAGGATCGAGTCCCATTCGACGCACACCGGAAATACCGGATGCATTGCGAGGCGCGCGGTCGTGTCGAGATAGCATGGCAGCGCATCGCCGAGGCCTGCGGCATAGGCCATCAGCCAGCGCGCATCGACTTCGTGCGGCAGTGCCGCAGTGTGCGCGCCGACGAGGGCACTCGACAGTGGCATGATCATCCTCCCCGGGCGGGCGCGACGGGCGCCGGTGCGTTATCGTAGCCGACGTTCAAGCACGCAGGCACAACCGTGACACTCCTTCATTTGCCCGTGGCGCCGATGCTGGCGCTGCTGCTCACCGGCGCCGCGTTCGCGGCATCTCCCGATCACGACTACATGGCGGAGCTGATGGTCGAGGCTGCGAATGCCCGCGCGCCTTATCCGGATCTCGTCCGCATCAATCCCGCGCTGACGACCGACGATCTCTACGCGGTACAGCAGCGCTTCGTCGCCGCCCAGGTGGCGGCGGGCGCGCGCATTGCGGGCTTCAAGGGCGGGCTCGTGCCGCAGGCCCCGATCGGTGGCGTGCTGTTCGCCGATGGCCTGCGCGAGGCGCCGCGGTCGGTGTCGCGCAAGCATTACCACAGCCTGCTCGTCGAAGCCGAAATCGCCTTCGAGTTCTGCACCGCCGTCACCGCACCGCTGATCGATGTCGCCGCGGTCAAGGCGGCCGTGTGCCGTCTGCGCCCGGCGGTCGAACTGCCAGACGCCGCGATTCCCGATCTGGGCGCCATCAAGAGCGATCTGCCGCGCCTCGCGCAGGCGCTGATCCCGACGAACATCGCGACCCGCGACGTGGCGCTCGGCGCGCCGCGCGACGCTGCCGCCCATCCGCTGTCGGCGCTGCACATCGTCACGATGCGCAACGGCGAGACGCTCGGCGAGCGAACCGCAGGGGACGCGAACGATGCGATGTGGGAGTCGGTGCGCTGGATCGTCAACGAGTTCGTGCTGAAGCACGGCTATCGGCTCGAGGCCGGGCACATCGTCATGCCCGGCAATCTGACCGGCCTGCATCCCGGCGCACCGGGTCATTACCGCGTCGATTATGGCGCGCTCGGCGTTGTCGAGTTCGACGTCGTCGACTGAGAGGAGATGTGGCGGCGGCGCGCCCGCCGCCGGTGACCCGCGCCGGGCGGCGCTACAACGGCGCCAGCGGCCGCATCTCGAACTTGCGCGTCAACTGCAGACGCAACCCGTGACTGGCGAGAGAGTCCGGCAGAGCGGCCAGCTTCACCGTCAGCTGCAGTTCCTTTCGCACCGGCAGTTGCCCCGGTGCTTCCAGCCAGAACAGGGTCTTGCTGCGCTCACCAGGGGCGAGGACCACGGCAGCGGTTTCGGTATGCAGCACCCGTTCGCCACGTCTGAACACGAAGTCGAACGCCAGTGGCACCGCTTCCGTGACCGTCGCCGGCTCGGTTTCCGACGGTGCTTCCAGCAGGATTTCCGCGTAATAGCGTCCGCTCTTGTCGAGGTAGAGCGGCAATGTGGTGCCGCCCGTCACGGTCGCCGGCAGGACCCCATTGATCATCAGGCGGCCGACGGGCTGGGGCACATAACGCGTACCCTGGGCGATGACTTCCGCCGCCAGACCGAGTATCAGGAACAGGATCAGCACTGCGCGCATCGTATTGCTCCTTGACTGAACCACTTCTGCGTTACGCAGCGTGCGCCCACCCGGATGAATGGCTGCTGAGTCCTCAGCGCGCGGGCGCCGGTGGCACGCGCTCCTCGATCGGTGCCCGCCAGCCGCTGGCGGCCTTCGTTGCCGGTGTCGGCACGCTGTCGGCGGGCGTGGAAATCGGCGCACCGGCGTCGGCTGCCGCCGTCGTGGCGACTACCGCTGGTGGTTCGCGCCGTTTGCGCGTGAGCAGTTCGCGCGCCGCCATCGCCTCGGGCTGGCCGGGGTTCAGGGCTTCGGCGCGCCGCAGGTAGGTGTCGGCGCGCTGGTACTCGCCGGCCTCGATGTCACGCTGGGCGAGATCGAGGTAGCGCCGGGCGATGCCTGCGATCCCCTGCTGGGCGGTCACGTTCGTCGGGTCGAGCGTCAGCACGTCGCGGTATTTTTCGTAAGCGTTGTCGCCGGGCGGCAGCGTCAGGCGGGCGGCTTCGAGATCGAGGGCCGCCCGGCCCAGCAGGTCTTCGACCCGCGCGGCGAGCGTCAGCGCCGGATTGGCCACGGCGAGCGGATCCGGCGCGGGCGCCGGCACGACCGTCGGGGCCGGGATCTGGTTCGGCGCGGACACGACGGATGAAGGGGCCGACGGCAGCAGCCTCAGCACGCCGACGAGGCCGAGCGCGAGGAGCAGCGCCGCACCGACCGCGAGCGGGCCGCGACGCGCGCGGCGGGTGTCCGGCGCGCTGGTCGCCGCGGGCAGGACCCCGTTCGTCGGACTCGGCAAGGTGGGGACGTCGACGCTGCGCACGGTCGGCGGCCGGGTGCGTCCCGCCGCCGGCTCGTCCGGCAGCATCGTGAACTCGCTGCGCCAGGCGGCGATGGTCTGGGGCCGGTCCTGCGTACGGAAGCACAGCGCGTGGTCGACCGCCTTCACGAAGTCCACGCTGTAATCGCGGCGATGGTCCTGCAAATCCGGCTGATAGGTATCGCTTTCCTGCTGGGCCAGCGCGTGGCTGCGTTCGACGGCATCGGGCGGCGGCCGCCCGGCCATTGCCCGGTACAGCGTGGCGCCCAGGCCGTAGATGTCGGTCCACGGACCCTGCTGATCGCTCTTGCCGGCATATTGCTCGATCGGCGCATAACCGGGCGACACGAAATTCGTCAGGGTCTTGGCTTCTTCCGGCGTCGCGTGACGGGCCGAGCCGAAGTCGAGCAGCACCGGTTCGCCGTTGGTGCGGATCAGCACGTTGGCGGGCTTGATGTCCCGGTGCACGTAACCCTGGGCGTGAATCGTCTCGAGGCCGTCGAGCAGGCCGGGCAACCACGCGAGCAAGGCCTCCTCGGGCAGCCTGCGCTGCTGCCGCAGGACGCGATCGAGCCCTTCGCCTTCTTCGTGCTGCATCACCATGTAAGCCGTGCGATTGTGTTCGAACACGTTGTGGACACGCACGATGTTGGGGTGCTCGAAGCGGGCGAGCGTGCGGGCTTCGCTCAAGAAGCGGTACAGGCCGGTGGTGTACTCGTCGCTGAGCTGGGTGGTCAGCGGCTGAATGGTGTTGTCGGTCTCCCGCCGGGCCAGATGCCCGGGCAGATATTCCTTGATGGCCACCGAGCGATGCAGATTGTCGTCGGTCGCCAGGTAGGTGATGCCGAACGCGCCCTGGCCCAGTACCTGGTCGATGCGATACCAGAGGATACGGGTGCCGGTCGGCAGCGCGTTGCGATAGGTGCTCAAGAGGGACATGCCGGCGCGATGGTCCGGTCTTGCCCGCGCCGCGTCAACTTCACTGTGTGCGGATCCGGGCGCCGGGTCGGCGGTTCCCTGCCCAATGCGGTACCTGTCGCTGTCCATGCCGTGCGTCCTGCCGGGACATCTGCCGCCGCGGCGGCCGAATCCATTCAAGTTATCAACAACTGTAACGCTATATTCGCTAATAACAGTGGATAAGCTATCTTGTGCCCGTGTGAGCGTAAACCCCGGCCGCCGTCGGTGCCCAAGCCGTCCGCCGCCACGTCAGGCAATGCCCTGGCTCCGGCCAGGCCCGATAACAACATCGCGAGAACACAGCCATGCCGTCCTCAGTGAGTTCACTGCGCTACAACGCGACCGCCCCGTTCCGGGTGCTGATAGTCGACGATGAACCGGCGCAACGCGCGCTGGAGCGCGAAATCCTCGAGCCGCCGCGTTACCTGACGACCGAAGCCTGCAACGGCCTGGAGGCACTCGATCTGATCACCCGGCACGACTTCGACGCAGTCGTGCTGGACAAGCGGATGCCGGGCATGGACGGCGAGGAAGTGTGCCGGCGCATCCGCGATGAACTCGGCGAGGCAATGCTGCCGATCATCATGGTCACCGGCAGCAGCACCAGTGAGATCCTGCCGGCGGGACTGCGCGCCGGCGCAACCGACTTCATTCGCAAGCCCTACAACGCCGACGAGTTCGCGGCACGCGTGGAGTCCGCGATCAATCGCAAGCGTCTCACCGATCAGCTCGACAGCGCCGAGGCCGTGCTGTTCGCACTGGCGCGCATGGTCGAAGCAAAGGATGGCGACACCGGCGATCACTGCACGCGCCTCGCCCATCTCTCGGTGCGCTTCGGCCATGAGCTCGGGCTCGACGCCGAACAGATTCTCGCGCTGCGCCGGGGCGGCGTGTTGCACGACATCGGCAAGCTGGGCATCCCCGAGCGCGTGCTGTTGAAGCCCGGCGCCTTGAACGAAGCCGAGTGGCAGGTCATGCGTACCCATACGGTGATCGGTGAGCGGCTGTGCAGCGCGCTGAAGAGCTTCAAACTGACGGTGCAGATCATCCGCTCGCATCATGAGCGTTGGGACGGCAGCGGCTATCCCGACGGCACGCGCGGCAACGACATCCCGCTGCTCGCACGCGTGTTCCAGATCTGCGACATCTTCGACGCCCTCAGTCACGCCCGGCCGTACAAGCCCAGCCTGCCGCACGCCGAAGTCGTGCGCATCATGCAGGAGGAGACTGCGCGTGGCTGGCGCGATCCGGAGCTGATGCGCATCTTCCTCGCGATGCTCGAACGCGATGCGGCGGCGTTCGACCAGACCATTGCCGACGACGACCTCGGCCGCTCACTGTTCGAGGACATCCAGCGCACGCAGGAACCGCTCGGGACCGCCGACGCGCAGCCTGCCGCGCGGAGTTGATCCGCCCGTGCCGGAGCGGCACGCGGCGAACGATGGCGTCGGGGCGAGCCTGAAGATCCCGCAGTGGCTGCTGCCCTGGGTGGTCGCGGGCGCAGTCCTCGTCGTTTTCCTGCTCAGCCTCATTTCGCACACGCATGCCGAAGTCGGCGTGATCGTGCTCGGTACCCTGCTGCTGGCGATATGGGCGCATGGACAGTTCGCGCTGCGTCGACAACTCGCGCTGCTCGCCGACGCGATGCGGCGGGCGGGCGGGGGCGAACTCGGCGTGCGGCTCGCCCCGAATCCAGACGCTGACTGGGCCGGCATTGCGCAGGCGTTCAATGCCACGATGACGAACCTCGAGCGCGATCGCGGCCTGCTGGGTCTGCGCGAGAGCGAGCTGGGTCAACGCAACGCCGCGCTGCTGTCGCTGCGCGAGGCACTGGACAGCCACGCGATCGTGTCGGTCACGGACATCGACGGCGCGATCGTGTTCGCCAATGACAAGTTCTGCAAGGTCAGCGGCTATGGCGCCGATGAACTGGTGGGACGCAATCACCGGCTGCTCAAATCGGGCGCCCACGACGCGGCGTTCTACCGCGACCTGTGGCGCACCATCCGGTCTGGCAGGGCGTGGCACGGCGTGCTGCAGAATCGGCGCAAGGACGGCGGTGCCTACTGGGTGCAGTCAAGCATCCTGCCGGTGCTGGATGCCGACGGCGCGCCGAAGCAGTACATCTCGATCCGCACCGACATCAGCGCCCGCGAGCGGCTGCGCACGGGACTGGAAAGGCTCGCGACCGCCGAGCATGGTCCCGATCTGTTCCTGCGCATTGCACAGGGCATCAGTCTCGGTCTCGACGCGCGGCTGTGCGGACTCAGCCGGCTGTGCCCCGACGGTGGCAACCTCGAAGTTGTGGCCTGCTGGCACGACGGCGAGCCGGTACCGGGCTTCACCTATCCGCTGCACGGATCGCCGTGCGAGCGCGCCATCGACCAGAAGACCCCGCTGGTGATCGAGGAACATCTGCAGGCGTTGTTTCCGCTCGCACGCGCACTGGCGGCGCCCGGCAACGAGAGCTATCGCGGCCTCGTGCTGAGCGGTCACGACGGCGCGCCGCTCGGCGTGCTGTGGGCGATCAATGACCGGCCTGCCGCGCACGATGACGGCGAGGCGGCGCTGCTGGCGGTGGCAGCGAAGCGCGCGAGCGCCGAACTGCAGCGCCTAGAGGCTGAAAGCGTGCTGCGTGAACAGGAATCGCGGCTTGCGCTGGTCATCAGTGGTGCCGGGCTGGGCGTGTGGGACTGGGACCTCGTGACAGGCGCTGTCCACATGAACGATCGCTGGGCCACGATGCTCGGCTATGAACCCGGTTCGATTCGCCCGCACATCGACAGTTGGCGGGACCTGACACATCCGGATGACCATGCGCGCGCCGAGCAGAGCATCGCGCGGCATCTCGCGGGTCAGACGGAGGTGTACAGCGAAGAAGTGCGGCTGCGCGCCCGGGACGGGTCCTGGGTGTGGGTACTGGACAACGGCCGGGTGACGACTCGCGATGCCGAGGGCCGGCCGTTGCGCATGACCGGCATCCACCTCGACATCACCGAACGCAAAGAGGCCGAGCGGGCGCTGGACGCCGAACACAACCGGCTTGAACTGGTGATCGAAGCGGGCAGTCTCGGCTTCTGGGACTGGCATGTCGCGAGCGACCACGTCAGCGTCAATGATCTGCTGCGACAGGAGTTCGGCGCGCCGGCGGCCGGCATCGACCGCATGCTCGACTGGTTTCGGCTCATTCATCCCGACGACCGCGCAGGCTTCCGGCAGGCCACGATCGACTGCCTCAAGGGCCGGCATCCGGTGCTCAAGCGCAGCGCGCGCTGGCACACGGAGCGGGGCTGGGTGTGGATCAGGACCGAAGGCAAGGTGACCGAACAGGGGCCGGACGGGCGCGCCCTGCGGATGATGGGCGTCCACAGCAACATCGACGAGCAGCGTATCGCCGAGTCGCGCCTGCGGGAGCAGGAAGAACATCTGCGGCGGGTCGTCGACTCGGCGGCGCTCGGCACCTGGGAGCTCGATCTGGTGGCCGGCTCGGTGCAGATCAACGAGCGCCTGCTCGGCATGCTGGGTTACGCACCGCGCAGCCGGATCGATCAGGCCGAACTGGTGGCGCTGGCCCATCCACAGGATCTCGCCAGCATCGAAGCCGCGACGCGTGCACATCTGGTCGGCCGGGAACCCTTTTATTCGACGGAGGCGCGCCTGCGCTGCGCCGACGGCACGTGGCTGTGGGTGCTGGCGCGCGGGCAGGTCGCGCAGCGCGACGCCAACGGGCGTGCCACGCGTCTGGTCGGCATCCATCTCGACATCAATGAACGCAAGCAGGCCGAAGCCGCACTGATTGCCGGCGAAGCGCGGTTCCGGGTGCTCGTCGAGAACGTGCGCTACGGCATCTTCCTGTGCGACCCGCAGGGTGAGGTCGTCTATGCCAATCCGCCGCTCGAGCGGATGTACGGTATCTCCACGCGGGAAGCGGGCGACACTGACTGGTATGCCCTCATTCACGAAGACGATCGCACGGCGACGATTGCCCAGTGGGAGGCGCTGCGCGCCGGCCTGATGACAGGATTCGATGCGGAGTTCCGGTTGCGCCGGGGCGACGACGACATCCGCTACGTGCACAGTGCCGCGCATGCGGTGCATGTCGATGGCCGCCTGATGGGTTTCGTCGGCGCGGTCGAGGACGTGACGGAGCGCAAGACTGCCGCGCTCCAGCGCGACCGCCTGCAGATCCAGTTGCAGCAGGCGCAGAAAATGGAGGCGCTCGGGCAGCTGACCGGCGGCATCGCGCACGACTTCAACAATATCCTCGCCAGCATCCTCGGCTATGCGTCGCTGGCCTGCAGCCGCTATGCGGGTGACAACCCCAAGCTCACCGAATACCTCAATGCCGTGATGACCGCCGGCGAGCGCGCGCGCGATCTGATAGCGAAGATGCTCGCGTTCAGCCGCAATGCGCCGAACGAAAGCAGCGTGTCGATGGACGTCGCGCCGATGGTGCGCGAGGTGGCGACGATGCTGGCGTCGGTGATTCCGTCGGGCATCGAAATCGAAGTGGCGGTCGAACCGGGTGTGCCGCGCGTGAACATCGGTGCGACCGACCTGCATCAGGTCATCGTCAATCTCGCCGTCAACGCGCGCGACGCGATGGGTGAAACCGGACACCTCGACATCACGGTGCGTTCAGTGCGCTGCGAGCGCGAGGTGTGTGCGGCCTGTCTCGAAGTCGTCAACGGCGATTATGTCGAGATTTGCTGCCGCGACGACGGCGACGGCATGGACGTCGACCTGCTGAAGCGAATCTTCGACCCGTTCTTCACGACCAAGGAAGTCGGCAAGGGCACCGGCATGGGGCTGTCGGTGGTGCACGGCATCGTGCACCGTGCCGGCGGACACGTGCTGGTCGAATCGGTCAAGGGGGTGGGCACGGCGTTCCGGCTGCTGCTGCCGGCAGCGCAGGCCGCGTCTGCCGCGTTCGTCGACAACGCCCGTGTGCCGGGACAGGTGCCGCCGCCCGTGCGCGGCGCGCGCGTGCTGCTCGTCGACGACGAGCCGATGGTACTGTCCTTTCTGCACGAACTGCTGGACGGTCAGGGCTATCGCGTCGAACTCGCGCGCGACGGTGCGGAGGCGCTCGCGCTGCTGCGGGAACGCGGCCAGGAATTCGATCTGGTCATCACCGATCAGACGATGCCGCACCTCTCGGGGGTGGGCCTCGCGAAGGCCGCACGGCAGTTGCGGCCCTCGCTGCCGGTGGTGCTGTGCACCGGCTACAGCGACGCGGTCGACATCGGTTCGGCGCGCCGACTCGGTGTGCAGCGCTTCCTGCGCAAGCCGGTGGAGACCGACACCATGCTGCGCGTGGTCGCCGAACTCGTCGAACGCCGCGCAGTCGTCAGTTGACGGCGCGCTGGCGACCCTCCCAGTAGGGTTTGCGCAGCTCTGTCTTCAGGATCTTGCCGGCGCCCGACAGTGGCAGCGGTTCGTCGCGAAAATCGATCGAGCGTGGGCACTTGAAGTCGGCGATCAGGGCCCGACAGTGCGCGATGATCGCCTCCGCATCCCGCGTCGCGCCGGCCCTGGGCACCACGATGGCGTGTACTCTTTCTCCCCAGCGTGGGTCCGGCACGCCGATCACGGCACACTGCGCCACGGCCGGGTGCTGATGCAGCGCGTTTTCGACCTCGGTCGAGTACACGTTCTCGCCGCCGCTGATGATCATGTCCTTCAGGCGGTCGCTGATATAGATGAACCCTTCGTCGTCCATGTAGGCCGCGTCGCCGGTGTGCAGCCAGCCACCGCGCAGCGTCTGCGCCGTCTGTTCCGGCATCTGCCAGTAACCGAGCATCACGTTCGGACCGCGCGCGACGACTTCACCGACCGTGCCGCGCGGCACCTCGCGATCGTGTTCATCGACGATCTTCAGTTCGATGCACGGAATGGCGCGGCCTGCGGCGCGCAGGCGTCCGGCGTCGGGGCCTTCCTTGACGTGATACCGGCCCTCGAGCACCGTCAGCATCGGCGCAGCCTCGGTCTGCCCGTAAAGCTGCACGGGGGAGCAGCCTGGCAGCGCGTCGAACAGGCGCAGCAGCGTGGCTTCCGGAATCGGTGACGCGCCGTAGTAGAGGCGGGCGAGTGCTGCCAGGTCGTAGGCGCTCGACTCGAGGTGATCGAGCAGCATCTGGATCATCGTCGGCACCAGCAGGACATCGGTGATGCGGTGGTCCTGCAGGGCCTGGGCGCAGGCCGCCGGTTCGAAGCGCGGAATCACGTGATGGCTGCCACCGAGCGTGGTCACCATGTAGACGCACAGCGCGTCGGCGATGTGAAACATCGGCGCCGCGTGCAGGTAGCTCAAGGCTTCCGGCGCCTGCATCATCGCGGCGAGCTGCAGGCTGTTCGTGACGTGGTTGGCGTGCGTCAGCATGACGCCCTTGGAGCGACCCGTCGTGCCGCCGGTGTAGAAGATCCCGGACACGTCGTCGCCGGCGCGGCCGGCCTCGGGCGCCGGCGCGGCCTGCGCAAGCAGGGTTTCAACGCGGGCGAAGCCCGGCGCAGTGGCCTCACCGAGCGTCAGCACCGTGAGGTCGGCCGCACCGGCCAGCTCGGCGGCGAGGGCCGTGAAGTGCGCGTCGACGATCAGCAGCCGCACACCGCCGTCGGCGAGCGCATAGGCAATTTCGGGTGCCGACCAGCGCGTATTGATGGGCACGATGATGCCGCCGGCCCAGGGCACTGCGTAGAAGGTCTCGAGGTAGTGGTCGGAATTCAGTGCCACGATGCCCACGCGGTCGCCGGCCGCGAGCCCCTGGTCCTGCAACACCCGGGCGTAACGCGCCACCCGATCGGCGAATTCCCGCCAGTTGCGCTCACGGCCTTCGCAGCGTGTCGCGAGTGCAAGGGGCCGCTGTTGCGCATTGCGCAGAAGAGCTTGGGTGACGCGCATGATGACAGGCACTCCGGAATCGGGTTGGCGTGGCGGCAGTGACGCTGCCGCGCGCGGCGCGGGGCGCCGGCGCGACTTTATAGCGAGAACCGCAGGGCGCGGGCAAGCACGCCCACGGGTCGCCCGGGACTGCCGATCCCGATAAACTCGCGGGATGCTCGCCTTCCCCGCCATCGATCCGATCGCCTTCGAACTGGGGCCGCTCGCGGTGCGCTGGTATGGCCTGTCCTACCTGGCGGGCATCGGACTGACGTGGTGGCTGCTGCATCGTCGTTGCGGAAGGCCTGCCGCGCGTGACTGGACGGCGGAGGAGGTGTCCGATCTGGTGTTCTACGCGGCGATCGGCGCCGTCCTGGGCGGCCGGATCGGGTATGTGCTGTTCTACAACTTTCACGAATACCTCGACAATCCGCTCGAGCTGTTCGCCGTGTGGCGCGGCGGCATGTCGTTTCACGGCGGCTCGCTCGGCGTCGTCATCGCGCTCGCGCTGTTCGCGCGGCGCGTGCGCAGGCCGTTTTTCGGCGTCGCCGATTTCGTGATACCGGCGGTGCCGATCGGCCTGTTCCTGGGCCGCATCGCCAATTTCGTCAACCAGGAGCTGTGGGGTGCGCCGAGTTCGGTGCCCTGGGCGGTCATGTTCACGCATCCCGCCGCCGGAGGCGTGGCGCGTCATCCGTCGCAGCTCTACGAAGCGCTGCTCGAAGGGCTGCTGCTGTTCGTGATCCTGAACTGGCTGCAGGCGCGAACACCGGCGCGCGGCATCGTGTCGGCGACGTTTCTGATCGGCTATGGTCTGTGCCGTTTCGCCGTTGAGTTCGTGCGCGAGCCCGACGCGCACATCGGCTACCTGTGGCAGGGATGGCTCACGATGGGCCAGGTCCTGTCGCTGCCGATGGTGCTCGCGGGTCTCGTCATCCTTTTCCTTGCCATGCGGGCGCCAGCGTCCGCTCTCACGCGATAGCAGGTCCGACGATGCGTCAATATCTCGATCTGATGCAGCACATTCTCGAGCACGGTGTCAGCAAGGGCGATCGCACGGGCACCGGGACGCTCAGCGTGTTCGGTCACCAGATGCGCTTCGATTTGCAGGCGGGGCTGCCGCTGGTGACAACGAAGAAACTGCATCTGAAATCGATCATTCACGAACTGCTGTGGTTTCTGCGCGGTGACTCGAATACGCGTTACCTGAAGGAGCACGGTGTCAGCATCTGGGACGAGTGGGCAGACGCCCATGGTGAGCTCGGGCCGGTGTACGGCGTGCAATGGCGGAGCTGGCGCGCGACCGATGGGCGCACGATCGACCAGATTTCGGACCTCGTGGCGCGCCTGAAGCGGGACCCCGATTCGCGTCGACATGTCGTCAGCGCGTGGAATGTCGGCGAGATCGACGCCATGGCGCTCGCGCCCTGCCACGTGATGTTCCAGTTCTACGTCGCCAACGGCCGCCTGTCCTGCCAGCTGTACCAGCGCAGCGCGGATGTCTTTCTGGGCGTGCCTTTCAACATCGCGTCTTACGCGCTGCTGACGCACATGATCGCGCAGGCCTGCGGCTATGCGCCCGGCGATTTCGTGCACACGCTGGGCGATGCCCATTTGTATCTGAACCATCTCGAGCAGGCGCGCCTTCAGCTCTCGCGCGAACCGCGCGCGCTGCCGACGCTGCGGCTGAATCCGGCGGTGACATCGATTTTCGACTACACCTATGCCGATTTCGAGATTGCCGGCTACGACCCTCACCCGCCGATCGCGGCGCCGATCGCGGTCTGAGCAGCGGAAGATGGGCGCACGCATCAATATCGTGGTGGCGATGGCCGACAACCGCGTGATCGGGCGCGACGGCGGCCTGCCGTGGCATCTGCCCGCCGATCTGAAACAGTTTCGCGCGATCACCTGGGGCCACCCGATCGTCATGGGCAGGCGCACGCACGAGTCGATCGGGCGCGTGTTGCCCGGCCGCCGGAACATCGTGATTTCGCGCGATCCGGCCTGTGCGGCCGCCGGCTGCGTGGTCGTGCCCGATTTCGACGCCGCCGTCGCGGTCGCGGGCGACGTCCCCGAACTGATGATTGTCGGTGGCGCGGCGGTGTACGCCGCCGCGCTGCCACGCTGCACGCGTCTGTTCATCACCGAAGTCCATGCCAGTGTCGAGGGTGACGTGCGCTTCCCAACCTTCGCGCGCGAGGACTGGCGCGAGACCTCGCGCGAACCGCATCTGGGCGCAGGGGAGTTCGACTACAGCTTCGTGGTGCTCGAACGCGCCTGACGCGCCCGGCACCGAATCTGCGCGGAGGCCTTCAGTCGCCGTCGGGCGCTACCGGCTGCAGACTCGCGACGCTGAAGCGTGCGCCGTCATCGACGCGCCAGGCCGTGAGGCTTCCGCCCCACACCGCGCCGGTATCGAGCGGCACCACGTTGTACTGCCGTTCTTCGTCCGGGCTGAGTCGCAGCGTCGACCAGTGACCGAACACGATGCGTGCGTCGCGGCTGCGGCGGCCAGGCACCGCGTACCACGGCTGCAAGTCGCCGCGCTGTCGCCCGGGCGCACCCTTCGCCTTCAGATCCAGACGGCCATCGCGCGTCACGAAACGCAGGCGCGTGAGTCCGTTGATGATGAAACGCAGGCGCTGCGCACCGCGCAGATCCTCATCCCAGCGATCGGGCAGGTTGCCGTACATGCGCGCGAGGTCCTGCGCGAATTCAGCGCCGCGCAGACGCGTCGCGACTTCCCCGCCAAGCGCCAGCGCCTGCGACAGCGTCCACTGGGGGGGGATGCCGGCGTGGACCAGGGTCAGGCCCAGGACCGCATCGTGGTGGATCAGGGGCCGGCGACGCAGCCAGTCGAGCAGGTCGTCGCGATCGGGGGCCGACAGGATGTCGTCGAGCGTGTCGCCGGCGCGCAACTTCGTGCCCGGCACGTGGCGGCACGCAAGCAGATGCAGATCGTGGTTGCCGAGCACGACCACCGCCCGCTCGCCGAGGGCGACGACTGCGCGCAAGGCCGCGAGTGAGGCCGGGCCGCGGTTCACCAGGTCGCCGGTGAACCAGATCCTGTCGCGCGCGGCGTCGAATTCGATCATGCGCAGCAGCGCGCCGAGTTCAGCCGCGCAGCCCTGGAGATCGCCAATGACGTAGGTGGCCACCGGAGGCCGTGCGAGCGCTAGTGCAGGACGTTCGGCACGGCGAGCCGGAACATCGGAATCGTGGCTTCGAAGTCCACGCCATCCTCGCCGAGCATCTGGTAGCTGCCCTGCATCGTACCGACGGGCGTTTCGAGCACTGCGCCGCTGGTGTATTCGAAGCGGGCGCCGGGCGGAATCAGGGGCTGCTCGCCGATGACGCCTTCGCCACGCACTTCCTGCACGTGGCCGTGCGCATCGGTGATGATCCAGTGGCGGGAAATCAGTTGCGCGGCGACCGCGCCGACATTCTCGATGGTGATCGTATAGGCGAACACGTAGCGGTTGCGCGCCGGTTCCGACTGATCGGTGATGTAGCCCGTGCGGGCGGAAACCTTGATGTCGTGGCGCTGGCCGCTCACTGGTGTGCTTCCCGGTCGATGTTGGCTGAACTGTAGGGTGTCCACGCGCGCCGGTAAAGCGGAAGCCATCCTGATCGCCGCCACATCGTCGCCGCGCCGCGCGCCGACGTGCTCACGGGCCGCGGCCTGCCGACTCCATGCGCCGCAGTTGCAGGGCTTCCGACAGGTCCGACTGTTCGATCTGCGCGCGACCCGCGAGGTCGGCAATCGTGCGGCCGATCTTGATGATGCGATGATAGCTGCGCGCGGTCAGACGGAAGTGTTCGAAGGCCTCGGCAAGGAATTCCTGCGCGGCGGTCTCGAGTGGCGCGTGTTGCGTCAGTTCGCGCACGTCGAGTCGCGCATTGAGTTTCTGCTGGCGTTCGAACTGGCGTGCATGCGCCGCCGCGACACGCGCGCGTACGACCGCAGTCGGCTCGCTGGCGCGCGCGTTCCCTGGGCGCAGCCAGTCGCGCTCGCGCGGCACTTCGGTCTGCAGATCGATTCGATCGAGCAGCGGGCCTGACAAACGCGCGCGGTACTGGCGAATCTGCTCGGGGCTGCATCGGCAGTCCGTGCCGGGGTCGCCCGCATAGCCGCACGGGCAGAGACGCGTTGCCTTTTTGCCGGGGGTGCAGTTCTGCGCGAAATCAATACGTTCCAAACCGTATGACTTCGAGCCGCAGACAGTGGGGCAGCACATCCGCCGCGCGAGGCTCCAGCGCGGCCTCACGCAGAAAGAGGCAGCTCGCGAACTCGGGGTGAATGCCTGGACGATCCTCAACTGGGAACTCGGACATACAGAACCGCAGTCGGGTCACAAAAGATCTATTCTCCAATTTTTGGGGTATGAGCCGCCGGGTGCGGACTAGGCGAAATCGCGGGACGTCTTACGGGTGCTAATTCGGGGCAATGCGGGGTATCCCGATCTACAGCACCCGAAAACTGCTGCATCCCTCCGGGTTGCAGCCTTTCCCTCGTATTTGGGTGTTCGCCCCAATCCTTGGGTAAAACCAAATGACTATTGTTGTTTGATGGATACACTTCCCGCAGCATGCGGCTGCCAGGTATCGATAACTTTCCATCGACTCGCAGAAGTCCTCATGCTACGCATTCTGCGTAGTCGGTTCACCGCGGTGCGCGAATATCCCGGGCCTTACGCAGTGATCGAGGAAGGCTAGACCGTGGGCGGCAAATGAAGGACCTGCATGACTTCGGCCACAGAATCAGTCCCAATGGAGTCATTCGGCTGATGCACCAAGCGGGGCCGCTCGGAAAACCGACGGTGCTCGAAGATGCGTATGGCACACAATTGTCACACGCGGTCCGCGATTTCTATAGCAGGCCCGGCATGTGTGTCATTGCGCTTGCGTACATCGATGATCGAAGTTAAACCTTAGTCTGAATACGGTTTTCTGGCATGAATTGCGCGTTGCTGCTCGGTCCAACAGATTTTTAACGAATCCACCGTGCGCCACCGCACATCGGCAAACTAGATGACAGAAGTCGGACGTTGCCTCGCGTAGTGTCAGCGCTCCACACAGAGGCAATTTCGAATGACGATTGGAAAACTACTTGAGCGCGCTATGCAGGCGATCGTGGCATTGCGATGGACCGCTCACCAGACGGGGAAAGTATCGCCAGAAGTTGAAGCGGAAGTGCGGGAAACGCTGAAGCTACTATACGGGGAGAAGCAAGCGATCGAACCAGATCCGCTTCCGCATGAACATGACGCCGATGGACCGGTGGGGTCTCGCGAGTCGATGTTGGCATTCACCTAGCCACCGACATATTGCGAACCACTGAGCCCCGCTTCGGCGGGGCTTTTCGTTGGTGGATCTGAGACTGCTCAGACGAAGCGCCGCGGGCTCAGAAATGAGTAACCTTGGTGGTAAATAACGCTATCGGGCGGAATATCCCGTTCGCTTGCGACAACCGCATGGCGAGTCAGGTTCTGCCTGAAGTACGCATTAGCCGTCACTCCCTTGCCAGCGCACTTAGCACCTCGCTTCCTTGTTGCTCTGCCGCGCATCCGCGGTGTGAAATGCATACATGTAATAAAGCCTATTTCACCCAGGAGAGCCGTATGCGTCTAGAAGCATTCCACGTTACCCGAATCAAGAATGACCATCTCGAAGTACATGGCGCCGATCGTCGTGGTCACGGGCGGCGGCGGTGTGGTTCAGGTCTTTACTGCCACAACAAGCAGCGTGGAATTGAACGGCCTTCCCGCCGACTAATCTATCCGCGGATGCCCAGCGCCGTTGTTGTCACCGGCGCACTAAACGTGACTATAGCCGTCGACTGTATAGCGCCCACGATTGATCTGAGTGAGTAGAGAGACTCATTTTTGGGGCA
Organism: Gammaproteobacteria bacterium Ga0077536; assembly: GCA_001464935.1. Taxonomy (GTDB): domain Bacteria; phylum Pseudomonadota; class Gammaproteobacteria. The sequence goes on along the minus strand of LNEL01000060.1, from coordinate 3,553 downwards.
TTCCATGCGCGCAGCGGGTACATGAAGTACGAGAAGGACTAGCCCCGTCCCGTCCGGCGGCGGTGCAGAAAGCACATACAGACAGGTAGTTAAGCTCCGATACAGTCCAGCCCCGTCCATTGCAAGCCGAGATAATTTGACGGTATCGTTGACAGTACTGAAGCCAATACCGTCAAAGGTGCGTGCATGCTGACCAAGCACGAGGTGAAGCCGACCGGGGCCCAAGGAAAGGGGTACCAGCTGACCGATCGGGATGGCCTCTACCTGTTCGTCACGCTGACCGGCGCGAAATCTTGGCGCTATCACTGCCGCGACGGTCCGCGCCGCCAACCTGACGCTCGCCCAATATCCAGAAGTGACACCGAAAATCGCGCGGCAGTTGCTGCTCGAGGCACGCCGGCTTCAATCGCGGGGTGTCAACCCCGCCATCGCGAAGCGCCGAGAGGGGCAGGCTAATGCGCACGCCTCGATCATCACGTTCCGTGGCCTGGGTGAGGCTTCGTTCGTGGTGGCGTGTGCCGGCAAGTCAGAAAGCTACCGCACGACCATGAGCACTTGCCTGCATGATGACGTCTACCCGGTAATCCGAAATCGCCCGATCAAAGCGGTAGAGCCAGCTGACGTGCTGACAATCATGCGTCGGTTCGAGATGCACGGGGCGTTGCATTCGGCCGAGCGAGGGCGCTCCCTGGTGTCGCAGGGAGCAGCCAGTGGCTATTTCACGCGCCGAGGCTGAACTTCGGTGGCGCGTCGAGCGGGGGCGGCATGCACCCTCTACCCGTTATTGAAGGAGGAGTACGAAATGAGCATCAATCAAACAAAGCTCGATGATTTGGTGCTGCGCGCCGTCGGCGACCTGTCCGGCGGCTACGCCGGCGTGATGATGAGCCTTGGCCACAAGCTGGGACTTTACTCGGCCATGTACGGCGCAGGCCCTTTGACGCCGGCGGAGGTCGCGCGACGCGCGGGTTGTCACGAGCGCTATGTCCGTGAATGGCTGCACGCGCAGGTCGCCGGACTCTACGTGGACTACGACGCGGTGAGTGGCAAGTTCGAACTGACGCCTGAGCAGGCGCTCGTGCTCGCGGATGCAAGCAGCCCCACCTTCATGCCACTGGCTTGGCAGGTACCGGCGTCGATGTGGTTCGACGAAGAGAAGTCGCTCGCGGCCTTTCGCAGCGGTGACGGCGTCGCGTGGGGCGAGCATGACGAGCGCCTGTTCTGTGGCTCGGCCGCGTTCTACCGGAATACTTATCGCGGCAACCTGGTTCAGCACTGGCTGCCGGCGCTCGATGGTGTTACCGAGCGGCTGGAGCGCGGCGCGGTGGTGGCTGACGTCGGCTGCGGTCAAGGGCATTCCAGCATCCTGCTAGCGCAGGCGTTCCCGCACACACGGGTACACGGCTACGACGTGCATGCCGGCTCTCTTGCAGAAGCGAGCGTGCTCGCCGAGGAGGCAGGCGTGGAGGATCGCGTTCATTTCGCCGAGGCGCGCGCCAGCGACTACGCCGGCCAGAACTTCGATCTCATCTGCTTCTTCGACTGCCTGCACGACATGGGGCATCCGCTCGCCGCGGTGTCACATGCGAAAGCGGCCCTTGCCCCGGGCGGCACGGTGATGGTAATTGAACCCTTCGCCAATGACAGCCTTGAAAACAACATCAACCCGGTCGCGCGTATCTATTACGCAGCTTCGACCACATTGTGCTGCGCGCATGCAATATCAGAACGGGGCACGCACGTCCTCGGCGCGCAGGCGGGCGAGCAGCGTATCGCGCAGATTTTTCATGAGGCTGGCTTCCAGTATTTCAGGCGCGCGGCCGAAACGCCGTTTAACTTGGTGTTCGAAGCGCGGGCGTAGGAAGCGGACAGAACTCGTGACAATGTTCTAGGGCTCGCTCGAATTCCTGGCGAGGATGCTGGCGCCGCGTCGCACCTAGCAGGCACGGGATATAGCTTCAGCGGACCGTGATGCGCTTGCCGATATTGGCGTTCCATCGACCGCCGGTTCGGGTAAGGATCGCCGCCTACGGGAGAAGAGCTCGACATCACGAGTGTGGTTATTAAAGCTACCTGGCCACTTTGCAACTGACATTGCCCCTCGAGTGCAAAAGTGCGGACTGAAGTAGACTTCATTACTGCACCAAATACGTGGAAAATGGTGATGCGCCGCAGCTGGCTCACCACATGCGCATTAGTGCGAGTGTTAGCTAGCTCGTCCTCGCACTGTCTCGTAGCCGAGACAGCAGCCCGATCCTCATTTCTTCGTACAAAGTCCCCACGCCGCCACTATGCAGATATCGGTTGTCGTCGCTGTAAAATACGGTTGCACGGTGGTATATCTCAGACGCGATATATTTAGCGTCGCCACAGCGTGGGTCCAGGCGACTGGCAATTTGTCGTAGCTTTGAAACCGCAGGCTTATTTGGTTCCGCGAGCGGGTTCTCTCCGAGCACCTACTCAATATCAAACGCCGCTCTTTCTATAACGGCGGATATGATTCCTCTTGTTCGCCATCCGAATAAGAACGAGCTGATCCAGAGATTTTTCTTCGCGTGAATGTCACGCGGTGTAGGGGCTTTTTTCTTCATCGACTTATTGTTTGATACCCAGTAAAAGCTGCCCTGCGGCAATATTGGGGAGAATGACCACGGCCCCGCAGTCATGTTGGTCGCTCTGGATACTGTAGGTGGTCTGCAGGCTGTGCAATATCGGCGCTCCAATACGCCCTTGCGTGCGTTCGTATGAGAGTTCGCGAGCGGGAAGTACGACAGTGTGTAGGAACGCGCGCAGCTCAAGCGGTTCGGATTTTTGTCCACGGAAGCATGCCCAAGCCAGCCCGACAAGAATCGCCGTACGCGCGCGGCCGGTACGCTTAGGCACCAAGCCAGCGCATGGCCGCATCAAGGTCATGAAAAAATTTGACCTTGCATGAGCCGGAGTTGGCGACCCTAATAAAGTGGTTAGTTAGTGAATCCGGTTTGTATTCATATAGACAGAAGGCGGCTCGGATGCCGCGACCGCTTAGATTGCGAACGAAGTCGCCATGCGCCCCAGCGTCCACCTGCTCCATTGAGCGCTCGGGACGATCACCTTCAATCAGCACTCGGTAGACCCCCTTGTCGCGGATAGTCACAAGGATATCCGCCCACAGCGGCATGAGCTGTTGAAGACAAATTACGAAGCGCGGGGCAAGCTCCACATGCACTATCTCTCCAAGGAGACGAACCTGATACACGTTGGTCATGGCTTAAATCCCCTTGGCTAGGATTGGTCCTGTCGAGCTGGTCTATCGCAACAATCACACGATTAGACGATGTCGTAATCGGCAAGGCCGCTCCAGCCGTCTGGATGGCTTTGCGTTCGAAAAATCTGATCACGACGTATGAGATAGTGAGCAGCGCCGCTCCAGCCCTCGGGGCGAGAAACGCATTTATATATCTGGTTGCCTCGGATTTCGAAATCCGGAAGCGTGCCCGCACCGAGAGGATGGTTCGAAGTCCTATACAGCCGGTTTTCACGGATTTCGTAGTCCGGTAGTCCCGACCATCCG
>LNEL01000059.1 GCA_001464935.1 Gammaproteobacteria bacterium Ga0077536 | reverse complement strand
ACGCATGACTACGCGCTGCTCAAGATGGACGACTGGCTGCGTGGCAATCTGCCGGCCAACGCGATGAAGGCGAAGATTCGCAGCTCCAATGTGGATGTCATCGGTCTCGGCGCCGTGGCCTACGGCAGGATTTCCGAGGTGGGCGACATCTCCACCAGCACCCGGGAAGAGATCGCGGCGCGGGGCAAATTGCCTGAAATCAGCCTGCACCACCTGCTTCCTCTGCCGCCCACCAGTCTCGCTGCAGACGACGGGACGGCCGACACGAAGGTCGAAGAAGACTAGGGTGTGATGACTGCTTCTGCCGGCATGGTGCCGCTGTCTTTGCCGACGGTGCAGGCACCGACGGGGAGAAGCTTCGCCATTCAGCGGTGTGGGTGCGCGCGAAGGCTCAAGCCATACCGCGGCGCACGAGGCACTGCTCGAGGGGCCGCAAGGAGGTCAGCTTTGCCCGAGCTCGCGCAGGCCGCCACTTTCCAGCTGCGCCAGCAGCACGCTCAAGGACTCGGCGGTGTGGGGGTCTTTCGCTGATTCGAGGGCGTCCTGCAGCACCTCCCGGATGTCGTCAGGCTCGACGAGCTCCATGTCCCAGTCGGGGAACAGCCGCTCGCGTGATTCTTCGCTCTCACTGAGCACCACCATGCGTTCGTGCCTGGCGTCGGCCTGCAGGATGCCCATCAAGGTCTGCACCTGCTCTCGCGGGCCTTCGATCCACTGAAAAAACACGCCGCTACCAAACACCAGCAAGCCCGTGATGGCGTGTGCCGGGTTGTTCTTGCGCGAGGCGGCGATGATCTGATCCACTGCGGCCTCGTCCACGCCTTCCACGGCGCGGCTGCAGTAGCCGGTCTGGTACAGCAGCGGCCATTCGGGCTCATCGAGGTTCGCCTGCGCGGCATCACCGGTCAGCGGCAGCGCACGCGGCCGGGAAAACAGGGGTTCGTCGCTCATGTGCGGATCAGGACGGGCTGCTGCCCGGCCGTCCGGCGCAGCACACGCGTTCGAGCGTCCCCCGCTCGATGGGTGACGACGTGATGTTCACCGCGGTACGGGTTGGTGCGGTCCAAGACAGAGCGCAGCTGTGCCGCCAGGGGTGATGCAGCCGCCTGCGGCGTTGCTGCCGGTGAGCGATGACAAAAATCGGTGACATTCATGGTGAGGCCCAGGTGAGGTGGCTTGCGAAATGGTCGTCGACCGGAGTCTGGATAATGCACCTTTTCGATGGAGGCTGCCCGCTTCGTGAAGATGCCCACCCCCGCGTTCGGCAGGTCGGCCAAGAGGTGACAGGTTGAGTCTTGGGACACCCACCGGGCCGAGTCTTGGGACACCCACCCCTCGCACCGTGCTAGTCACCAACCGAGCCGGGCCAGCATCTCGCCTATCCGCCGGCGCAAGGCCGGATCGGTGAAGGGAAACGCGCGCAGGAAATCCGCGCTGCCGAGATCGGGGCGCCGTGCGCGCGCGTCGCGCACCCAGCGGGCCGCGTCCCCGGCATGACCGGCGAGGCCGTGGCACAGTGCCGCGATCATCGCAATCAGCACATGCGCGCCGGGCGCACGTGCCGCACGCTCGCCGTAGCGCGCCGCCTCTTCGTACTCGCCCAGCACGAGATGCGACAACGCGCGCGTGCCGAGCATTGCATAGGCCAGCGGGTCGAGCGGGCTCAGGGCCAACGCGAGGTCCACGCTCGCGCGACCAGCGGCGGCGTCGCCCGCGAGCGTCTGCGTCCAGCCGCGCGCATAGAGTCCTTGCGCATAGCTCGGGCTCAGCGTCGTTGCGCGCTCGAGCCAGCCGAGGCTGCCGGCGAGATCGCCATCCAGCCAGTGGCTGCGGCCGAGCGTGAAGTTGGCGAACGGATCGCTCGGGTCGAGTGTCATTGCGCGTTCGGCGGCAGCACGTGCCGCAGCCGTGTCCACGGCCGGATCGTCCGCGTAGCGCATGAACGCGCGCTGGAAGTGACTGAACGACAGGCCCGCGTGTGCGCGGGCGAAGTGCGGATCCAGTTCGACGGCGCGTTCGAACAGTCCCAGCGCGAGCGCGTTGTCGTGACGGTTGAAACGCCAGCTGTGCTGCAGGCCCAGGTGATACGCGGACCACGCGTCAATGCTCGCCGGATCGCGCAGGCGCGCGCGTCGGGCCTCGACGAGCGGAATGTTCAACTCGAGCGCGTTGACGATGCGGTCGACGAGCTCGCTGCGCAGCGCGTGGATGTCGTCGGCGGCGATCACCGCGTGCTCGCTCCAGCGCACGCCGCCGTCGAGTGCATCGGCCAGTTCGGCGGTGATGGCGATGCCGTTCGTGCGCGGTTCGACGGCGCCGGTCAGCACGTAGCGCACGTTCAGCGCGCGACCGACTGCGACCACGTCAGGATCGCGCGCGCGGAAGCGGAAACTCGAGCCCCGCGCGATCACGAACAGCCAGCGCAGGCGGGACAGCGCCGCGATGATCTCGTGGGGCAGCGCGTCTTCGAGCGCCGCACCGCTGACGGACGTCGCACCGAGCAGCGTGAACGGCAGCACCGCAATCGAGGGCTGACTCGAAGGCGGCTGTGCAGCACCCGCTGCCGACGCGCCGGGCGGTGCAAACTCGATGCGTGGCGGCGGGCGCTCGGCGATCACGGTCACCGGTGCCACGAAGCGCACGCCGCGGCCGTGTACGGTGCGCAGGTAGCGCTGAGTCACGCCGTCGTCACCGAGTGCGCGGCGTGCCGACTTGAGGCAGCTCGCAACGGCCGCATCGGACACGACGCGCCCGTCCCAGACTTTCTCGATCAGCTCCTCGCGCGTGATGAGCCGGTCGCGCTGCTCGATGAGCAGGCACAGCAGCGCGAACACGCGTGGCTCGACCGCCACCGCTTGACCGTCGGTACGCAGTTCACCGCGCGTGACATCGAGTTCGTGCTCGTCGAAGCGGTAGTGCACCGCACCTCCCGGCGTCCCCGCCGCAGCCCCATGAAATCCCCATGGTTTCGCCAAGCATGCAGCGCCACGAAGGTTTTCACTATCGGCCTGCGTCGCGCCGCCTGGCCGGCGCCCCACCACCTGGAGAGGAACAACGCCATGACACTAACCGCCACCGCTTCATCCGTCCCCGCCGATCTCGCCGCTGTCAAAGCCCGTCAGCGCCTGGCCTGGAGTGCCGGCGACTACGCGGCCATCGGCACGACGCTGCAAATCGTCGGCGAGCAGTTGTGCGAGACCGTCGACCTGCGCGCTGGCAGCCGGGTGCTCGACGTGGCCGCCGGCAACGGCAACGTGACCCTGGCCGCCGCCCGCCGCTTCTGCGACGTCACTTCGACCGACTATGTCCCGGCCCTGCTCGAGCGCGGCGCTGCGCGCGCCCTGGCCGAAGGTCTCGACGTGCGCTTCGTGGAGGCGGACGCGGAAGCGCTGCCGTTCGAGGACGGCAGCTTCGATGTCGTGCTGTCGACCTTCGGCGTGATGTTCACCCCCGACCAGCCACGCGCCGCCACGGAACTGGCCCGCGTGTGTCGGCCGGGCGGCACGATCGGGCTGTCGAACTGGACACCGGCAGGCTTCATCGGCCAGGTCTTCGCATTGCTCGGCCGCTACCTCCCGCCTGCCCCGGGCGTGAACCCGCCGTCACGCTGGGCGCTGCGCGAGGCGCTCGAATACTGGTTCGGCGAGGCGGCGCAATCGATCGTGCTGTACCCCCGACATTTCATGTTCCGCTACCCGTCACCGGACCATTTCCTCGCCTGGTTCCGCGACTACTACGGCCCGATCAACAAGGCCTACGCCGCACTCGGCGACTGCGCGCAGGATTTCGATACCGACCTCCGCGCCCTGCTCACCGCGCGCAACCTCGCCACTGACGGCACGCTGGTGCTGCCGTCCGACTATGTCGACGTCGTGATTCGCCGCCGGTGAACAGCGCCGCGCTGCACGGATGCGTCGCGGCGGTCGGGCATACAGGGCGCTGCATGGAAGCGAGACATGGCCGCTTCGCCTGGTATCGCTTCGGCGTTGTGGCCAGCGGCTGACAGGTCCGAGGGGCCAAGCGTTGCGATCGATGAACGTTGGGCGGGTGTCCCCAATCGACTTTCGCCAATCGACTCCAAGGGCCTCAGCCCAGTCGCCACGGCCTGTCGCAGCAGGCGAAGAACGGCGACGACCGGTGGCCGGCGCCGCTCGGGCCTGGCCTAGAACTGAAAAGTGGCGCCGACGGTCGCGTAGTGGAAGCGGTTGAAGGTGTAAACCGAGTCGGTGTCGGCGCCGCCATCCAGCATCCGGTAGCCGAGCCGCACGGCGAGATTGTCGGTCAGATGCCACTGCAGGGCGCCGGCCACGTCGACCGCGTAGCCCTGGGGGGCGCCGAGCGCGTCACCCTCCGAGTACAGACTGAAGTCGCGGGCGAAGCGCCACGCGAACTGGTAGTTGATGAGCGGGACGAAGCCGGTGTCGGTATCGGTTGTCGTGCGGCCATTCTGGGTCAGGGACACTTCAGCGTCCCTGATTTTGGCCGTGATGCCCATGCCAAAGGTGACTTTGTCATTGCGGACGAAGTTGTACCGATACGTCAGCCGGTAGGAATCGAACCGGAACAGGCCCGTCGTCGGCGTGCCTGCGCGAAAGTCGGCGCCGTTGAAGCTGACGGGGCGGTCGAAGCTGCCGGCGTAATCCACCTCGAGGGGGGCGACCAGCACCGCCACATCGTGTTCGGGGCTGATGTGCCAGGTCGCTCGGCCGCGGAAGAACGCGCCCGGATCATCCGCGCTCAGGTCGTCTGCCAACGAGAAGAAGGTGCCGCCCTCGTTGGGGATCCTGACGTCGGTCCGATCGGTCCAGACAGCACCGGATTCGGCATCGAAGGAGAAGCCTGCGTAGCACGGCGCAGCGGCGGCAGACAACAGTGCAAGAGAAAGAGCATGATTTTTCATGCTGGCCACTTTACGTGGTGCGTGCGGTCGCTGAAACGCGATAATCCGGATCCCAGTCATCGGCGGCGCCGTAGCCGAGGCCCGGCCTTGTCAGCGTTCGTCGATCATGAACCGACCTCTTTTCGCCACCGAGCCGGTCCCTAATGCCAGGCCAATGCCGGAACACCGACCGCGCCAATCTGCCAGGATCCTCGTCAGCCGCCACCCCGCGGATTCCTTGTTCAGACCTGTGGCCTCGACAAGGCAGGTCGCGTTGGATGCTGGCGACACGGTGTGTGCCTCTTTCTCATTGCGGCGTGATTTAGCGAGCCCGCGTTCTGGTGTGTGAAAGATCACCCTGCGCATCGAACAGTTCGACCGTGAGGTGGATTTCGTCGGCGGAGATCAGCGCGAAACCCTTTTGGGGGGCGACAAGCTGGGACGGTGTGTCGAGGGCAGGCAATTCATCGACCTTGGGTGCTCCACCGTTCACCGAGACGTGCAGCGGTTCGCCGGCGACATCGAGGACCTGTTGAAAACGGTCGTTAGCGCTGAGAACAACATCCACGCCGACTTCCTTCAGCACCGGCAATAAATTCGTCATCACTCGCCGTTCAGAATAAGCATTGGTCGTCAGGCTGCGGGACGGGTAATGGGTGGCCACCATCTTCCAGTGGGGCTGAACCGTGGCGGCGGCGAACTGCTCTCTGAGAAAGCGCATTTGCGCATCCTGATTGCTCGTGCGCGACGGCGACAGGACCCCGTCCGTGCCGACTCCGAGAAAGGAAACGCTGTCGAGAAACACGATCCGCACCAGAGGCCTTCCATGCAAGGTGCCGAAGTCCTTTGCGTAAAAGGGGGCGTCCATCTGCCAGCGCCCACTGCCGAGCTTCAGTCGCGAGTAATCGATCTGCGCCTGGACGCTTCCTTGATGGTCGTGATTTCCCGCGATTGCGTAAAAAGGCATGCCTCTCAGGTGAGCGCCGTCATACAAGGACTCGAACTTCGAGTCCCATTGCGGATCATCGATCGCATTGACGCCCGCCGGGTGGAAATTGTCGCCGAGCAGCATGGTGAAATTGACATCGCGACGCTCTCGAGCAAGCTGCTCCATCGAGCGGGCGACGTCGCGCGTGGATGCGTCTGCGTAACCCTGGCGACCCACTACGAGAAAAACGCAGCGTGTGCTGACCGTCGGGGCGGTGACGGCAGAGGCGGGCGGGTAATCTTGCGTGCAAGACACGACGAATCCCAGAAGAATGAGCGACAGCCCGCGCCGTTTCGTCATTACGAGCCAGAACGGGGTGCTCATTTGATTCTCGCGCAGCGCATCAGCATTTCTCACTCTGCACAAAAAGGGGCATCGATGCGTGTGCGGCCACGCCCGTGACAACATCCGTTGATCCCACAGCGATATGTTCCCTCAGGCGGGCTTTAGTTGGCCAGCTGTTTGGTGATCTGCCGGGGGCACCCGTCATTCTGGTCCGTCCCTTCGCCAGTCGCCGACCCTGACAAGGGCGCCTGGGCGCGCGAAGTCTGCGCGGGCTTTTCGAACGAGCAGGTGTCCCCGCTTTCCACCGCCTCACGCCCGAACTCATCCCGCTCCCACGTAAAGACCCGACGTCGAGAACGACTGGATATACTGCGTCGAACCGTGTCCAGCGGACACGACTCCGGAGGAACAACGTGATGAATCGCAAACATGTGGTAACAGGGGGCGGCGGTGTGCGCCTGAATGTCCGGGAATGGGGAAATCCGCGCGCACGGCCCATCGTGTTCATTCATGGCTGGTCGGAGAGTCACTGGTGCTGGTTCAAGCAGTACGAAAGCGACCTGGCCGACGATCATCGGCTCATCGGACTGGATAACCGCGGTCACGGTCTCTCTGAAGTGCCCCTGTCTCCACACAGTTACAGCGACAGCAAACTTTGGGCCGACGATATCCACGCCGTAATATCCGAGCTCGAACTCGATTCGCCGATACTCGTCGGTTGGTCCTACGGGGGACTCATCATGACGGACTATGTCCGCGAGTACGGGGACAGTGCTATCGCGGGGCTGAATTACGTCTGTGCCGCATCCTGTCTGCGACCGACCGCGCTCGGACGCTATATCGGCGAGGGATTGACGCAGCACCTCCCGGACGCGGTGTCGGACGATCTGGGCAGGATGGTGGACGCGATTCGACAGATCAACGCCAACTGTTTTGCGATCAAGCTCGCGCCGGAGGATTACGAGCGGGTGATGTGCTGGACGATGATGGTGCGGCCCGAAGTGCGCGGTTTCCTGCTCGACCGCGATGTGGACGGTGACGACGTGTTGGCGGGCATGCGCAAACCAGTGCTCGTGACGCAGGGCCGCCTCGACACGCTCGTGCTGCCGGCCATGGCCGAGCACATCGGCGCCGTGTGTCCGACTGCGCAACTCTCGTGGTACGCAGCGTCCGGCCATGCGCCGTTCCTGGAAGAGCCCGTGCGCTTCAACCGCGAGTTGCGTGAGTTCGCTTTGGGATTGGCCTCCTAGCGCCACAGTTCGACCACCAGGGAAAGAAACTGTCGGGAACTGCCGGGACACCCACCGTTCTCGGCCGCTCAACGACTCGTCGAATCCGGCAGGCCGCGACAGCTTCGCCGGTTGCAGGACAGGCCTGGCCAGACGGAAGCACGGCGCGTTTCCGGCTGCGAAGGCGCCCCGGGTGTGCGGCCAGGGTGGGTGTCTCCGAGCGCACCCGTGCAGCCGCGTGTCCACGCCAGCATTCAGGTTTGCAGATCTCAGCCGTGTTACCGCATCAGCAGTCAGGCGGCGGGAGTGGTCACCGCGCATCGGCCGCTGGGTGTCGTGTCCTGTCCAGGCGAACGCACCCGCTGCGCGGCACGCCCGAGGGGGCGCCGCGTGATCCGGCAGGGCGTGTGGTGACGTAGGCGCATAGCGGAGGTTTGCACGATGACCACCAAGCGACCCCAGGGCCATCTGCTCGTCATCGAGGATCATCGCGATATCGCCGTGACGATATGCGAAGCGCTCGAGACCGCCGGCTATGACGTCGATTACGCGGCCAACGGCGTCGCCGGCCTCGCACTCGCGACCGCCCACGATTTCGATACCATCGTGCTCGACGTCGGTCTGCCGCGCATCGACGGGCTGGATGTCTGCCGACGGATCCGCGCGCAGGCGGGTGCTCAGACTCCTGTCCTGTTTCTGACGGCGCGTGACACGCTGCAGGACAAGCTCGCGGGCTTCGACGCAGGCGGCGACGACTACCTCGTCAAGCCCTTCGCCCTCGAGGAACTCGAGGCACGGGTCGGTGTGCTCGTGCGCCGCTACCGCGGCGCCCTGCCGCGTGGTGTGCTGAGCGTCGGCCCCCTGAGCATCGACCTGCAGACGCATCGCCTGGCGCGTGACGGCGTCGAAATTCGTCTGTCTCCGGTCGGGATGAAGCTCATGGCGTTGCTGATGACGCGTGCACCGGCGCTCGTGACCCGCGCCGACATGGAGCGCGAAATCTGGGGTGACCGCCCGCCCGACAGCGATGCACTGCGCTCCCATCTCTACAGCCTGCGCAAAGCGGTCGACAAACCGTTCGAGCGAGCGCTGATCCGCACAATCGCCGGCGTCGGCTATCGACTGGCCGATGACTGAACCGATACGAAGACGACTCTCGGCAAGGCTGTGGCGCGGGTTCGTGCTGCAGGCGGTCGCAATCGCGGTGGCAACGCTCGGCGGGCTGTGGGGCGCCGATTACGTCATGCGGCATCTGCTGATCGAAGAGGCCTTGCAACACGAGTCGGTGTACTACTGGGCGAAGCGACAGAGCGGCCTCGACGTGCCACCCCCGAGCACGTTCAATCTCGACAGCTTCGTCGTCGATCTCGACGACGTCGGCAAACTCCCGGCATCGCTCGCGGCGCTCAAGCCCGGCTACTACGACATGGAGGACGATGACATGCGGTCGGTCGTGCATGTCAGCGATTTCGAGGGGCAGCGCCTCTACCTGGGCCTCAACACCGACAATCTTTCGCGTCTGTCGTGGTACTACGGCCTCGTGCCCCTCGGCTCGATGCTGCTCGTGGTCTACGGGTCGGTGTGGATCTCGTTCCGCTTCGCGAGGCGGATGGTGTCGCCGCTCGCCGAACTCGCGCGGCGCGTGGAGCAACTCGACGTGCGCCAGCCGGACAGCGGCCTGTTCGACGCGGATGTCCCGGGCGGCGCGGACGAGGAAACGGCGCTGCTCGCCGGCGCCTTGCAGCACCTGACACGACGTCTCGACGAGTTCGCCGCGCGCGAGCAGGCGTTCACGGCCGACGTCAGCCACGAAATGCGCAGTCCGCTGACCTCGATGCGGTTGACGATCGACCTGCTGGCCCGTCGGCCCGACATCGACTCCGCGACGCGCAGCGCGGTGGTCCGCCTCGAACGCGCGGCCCGCGACCTCGAGGAACTCCTGACCACCTTCCTGATGCTCGCCCGCGAGGATGCGCCGGGGCAGGGCGATGACACCGTCTCCGTCAATGCCTGCGTCCGCGACGAGCTGGCGCGCTGCGCGGAGACCATCGACCCCGACGTCCTCGAACTCCGGCTCGTGGCCCACGGTCAACTCGACCTGCGCAGCGCCCCGACGGTGTTGCGCGTGGTGATCGGCAATCTTTTGCGTAATGCCTGCCACTACACGGAGAAGGGCAGCGTCACGGTCGCGATACACGCAACGCACCTTGCCATCGTCGATACCGGCATCGGCATCCCGCCGGATGAACTGCCGCGCGTGTTCGAGCGCGGTCATCGCGCGCGCAACGCAGGCGCGGCGGATGGCTGCGGGCTCGGCCTCGCGATCGTGAAGCGGCTGGTGGAGCGCATGCGCTGGTCGCTCGGTGCGCGGAGCGCCGAAGGCCGTGGCACCGTCTTCGAACTGCGCTTCCCGCCCGCAGATGTGTCGTTCACGCCGCTGCCCGACGGTGCGCATTCGATCTCCGGGCCGGACTGACACCCCGCCTTCACGCCTTCTTCACGCGCCGCTGAGCTTTCGTTCACGTCATCTGCCGCAGTCTCGAGGCTGGTGTGGAGTCCACTCCACGCAACACGCTTCTACACAACCTGGAGAGTGACATGAATACATTGAAGAGTTTCGTCATCGCACTGGTCTTCGCGCCGTGGTTGGGCGCGCAGGCGGCGACCATCACCGGCATCGAGACCGACGTTGAACTGACCGCCGCCGGACTGCTCGCCAGCAACGGCGTGTCAGTGCAGCCCGTCGGCACGGGCAGTCTCGATGCCGCGACCGTGACCGCCACCTTTCCAATCACCGGCGGCACGCTGAACGGCAGTGCGGCCCTGATAGAGCACGATGGCAGCGGCCTGACGCTCAGCAAGAGCAACGATCATCTGCTGCTGCTGAACTTCCTGATCGACACGGCAGCCGCAACGGTGTTCGGTGATGCGGTCGTCATCGACGATGTCGGGGGGACGCCCACGGCGGCAGCGCTGAACGACATTCCGCTCTTCACACTCGGTGCCCTCACCACTGGCGGCATTCCGCTGTTGCTGAGCGGCGCCGCGGCCGGTGCGCTGAGCAGCCTGTTCGGGTTGCCTGACCTGACCGGCGCACAGATTGGCCTCGCGAATCCGTCGGTGAGTGCGGTCCCCGTCCCGGCCGCCGTGTGGTTGATGGGATCGGCGATCGCGGCCATCGGCTTGCGCCGGCGTCGCGTGTGATCCATTGGACGCCTCCGGCCCGCCGGGCCGGGGGCGTTCGATCAGGCTGGCAGCCACGCGTCGACTGCTGCCCCGCGCACGCTGCGTTACGGTGGCCGCCTGTAAAGGGTGGGTGTCCCCAAGCACCGTTTCCAAGCACCGTTTCCCTCAGCAACGTCCTTTTGTCACGCGGGTATGCCGCGCTGAGGGTGACCAACAGGCGCACCCGGCGCCACCGTCAAATGCGATGCAACTCTCCGCGGCTGTACACCCAACGCCCGTCGAGTCGTTCGAACGTGCTCGTCTCATGCAGGCGATCGGCCCGCCCGCCCAGTTTGCTGCGGGCGACGAACTCGACGGTGCCGGTGACATCTTTCTCACCGCCATCCGTGACGCGCTTGATTTGGAGGCCAAGCCAGCGGAGCCCGGGCACCACTTGCAGATCGGCCGGGCAGGTCGTTGGGTGCCAGGTGGCGCGCACGTAATCGAGGCGGCCGAGCGTGTAGGCCGTGTAGCGCGAACGCATCAGCGCTTCGGCGGTGGGCGGACTTTGCGTGTCGCCCAGATAAGGGGCACAACACGCGGCAAATGCGCGGCCGCTGCCGCACGGGCAGGCTTCAGGGGTCTTTGCTGTCATCGTCTGGTGGCTGATTCAAGCGATTCCCGAACGCGGTTGACTGGCGACCGCTGCCGCTCAGGTCTGTGGTCGAAAATGGTGACAGATTCCGGCCAATCCCCACAGGGGCATGCGGCCGCGGCGGCCGCGATGCGTCCGGCTGGAACCGGGAAGGTATACTCCCGTCGCGCTCACCGCCGCACCAGTGGCGGCAAGCGTTTCCATCAATCTCCCGGATAACGAAAAGGCGTCCATGAATTCGCTGTATTCCCCGCTGACTTTCAACCGCGGGCCCGCCATGAAGAATCGCTTCATGCTGGCGCCGCTCACCAATCTGCAGAGCCACGAGGACGGAACCTGTTCCGAAGACGAATACCGCTGGCTGACGAAGCGTGCCGAAGGCGGCTTCGGCCTGACGATGACGTGCGCAGCCCACGTCCAGGAAGAGGGGAAGGGTTTTCCAGGGCAGCTGGGCATCTTTTCCGACGATCACCTGCCCGGCCTGACCCGCCTCGCCAGCACCATCAAGGCGAACGACAGCATCGCGGTCGTGCAGCTCTATCACGGTGGCATGCGCTGCCCCGCTGACGTGATCGGCATGCAGCCCCTGTGCGCGTCGGACAATGAGAAGTGGAACGCGCGCGCGATGACCACGGCGGAAGTCGACGCCATGATCGAAGCCTTCATCCGTGCCGCACAGCGCGCGGAGAAGGCCGGCTTCGACGGCGTGGAACTGCATGCCGCACATGGCTACATCCTCGCGCAGTTCCTGTCGGCGGACATCAACCATCGTACCGATCGCTACGGTGGGTCGCTCGCCAATCGCCAGCGCCCGATCTTCGACATCATTCACGGCATCCGGCAACGCTGCGGGACTGATTTCTCGATCGGGGTGCGCCTGTCGCCCGAGCGCTTCGGCATGAACCTGCAGGAAGTGGTGCAGGTCGCCGACCAGCTGATGCGCGATGAACTCATCGAGTATCTCGACATGTCGATGTGGGATGTGTTCAAGATGCCGGAAGACGGCGCCGCCGGCGGCAAGAGTCTGCTGAGCCATTTCACCGAGCTGGATCGCAAAGGCGTGCGCCTGGGTGTCGCTGGCAAGCTCCGAACCCCCGCCGAGCTCCAGCGCGCGATGGACCTGGGCGTGGACTGGATCATGCTCGGCCGGGCCGCGATTCTGCATCACGATTTTCCGAACCGCCTGCGCACCGACGCGGACTTCGTGCCCGTGGACCTGCCGGTGTCACCGGAACATCTGCGCGCCGAGGGGCTCGGTGCCACCTTCATCGAGTACATGAAGAGCTGGAAGGGATTCGTGCGCGACAATGAAGGGATGATCGACGACGACCTGATCCTCAACAGCTGAGGTCGAATACGGTCGCAGAGGTTCAAGGAGACAAGGGACACCCACCAGTCCAGGCGACCGCCGTGTCTCGGCATGCGACGAATGGTGGGTGTCCCAAGTCTCGGGAAGGTGCATCTCCGGCGCCCTCGTGTAGCCCGGGTGTAGCGCGCAGCGCGGAACCCGGGAGCGACTTGTCTGCATTCGCAGATCCCGGATTCCGCTGCGTTGCACCCGGGCATACCGAGCTTTCGTGAGGCCGTTGGTGGCCCGGCGTGATGGGGTGCCAACAGAGACGCCCGTGTTGGGCTTCCTGCGTCAGCCCAACCTACGCGGTGCCCATGGGCTTTCGCCCGCGATTGTCGTCAATCATCGGGGACACCCACTGTTTCAAGCGACCGCTGTGCTGCAGCGTGCGGCGAACGGTGGGTGTCCCCAGTCTCGCCTGTCTCCCGATGATCGCGAGCCGCGGGTTTCATCCAGCGTTCACAGGACTTCGAAGATATCGTAGACGACCTTGCCGCCGCCGAAGCTGCGAATTTTGCCGATGGCGAGGATGCCGTTCAGCCAGCCGTATTTCTCCGAGGACGTCTGGAAGTATGGAGCGCTGCGGAAGTAGGCCTCATCACCGGCCAGCTCTTCGCCCCGGCCGAGGCGCGCGGCCAGTTCGGGATTCATGCGCAGCACACCGTTGTAATGAATATAGATCGGTGAACCGTCATCAGCCTCCATCAGCAGGCGCACATCGAGCTTCCAGTTGCCGTTGTGTTGAACCTGCACCCAGTCGCCACTGGGGCTCAGGCACCTGGCCTTGATGCGCGGGCTGTCGATGGTCGCATCGAGGACGTTGAAGATCATCAGCGAGGGCGAGACGACGACGGGCGCAGGAATGCTGCCTTGCAGGGCCATCAACCAACGGGTTTCGAGCACAGGGTCGGACATGGGATGCGCCTCGATTAGTGGAAAGTGATGGGCAGGGATGCCATCACGCGAAAGAAGGAATGCGACCACTCGAGCGTTCCCTGCTCGATGCGCATGCCCCTGGTGCGTTCGACGAACTCGTGGAACGCGTGACGCGCTTCCATGCGCGCCAGCGAATTGCCGATGCAGTGATGGATGCCACCACCGAACGACTGGTGCGCCACGTTCTTGCGCTCGATGTCGAAGACGTCCGGATGATCGAAGCGCGCCGGATCCCGGTTCGCAGCGCCGAGCATGGGCCAGATCACGGCATCCGTGGGCAGGGTCTTCCCGCCGATCTCGAACGGTGCCTGCAACACACGCCAGTTGAACAGGATTGGCGTGTCGTAGCGCAGGCACTCATTGACCGCGTTGTCGATCAGTTCGGGCCTCTGGCGCAACTTCTCCATTTGATCCGGATGGTCCATCAGCGCGCGCATGCCGTTGCCGATCAATCCGATCGTGGTTTCATACCCGGCAATGATGATGCCGATGGCCTGGATCACGAGTGCGTCGTCACTGAGCCGGTCGGCTTCTTCGTTGGCGCGGATCATGGTGCTGATCAGATCGTCGCCGAGATGTTGGCGGCGCTCGGCCAGCAGGGCCTCGAAATAGTCGGCCATCGCGTGGCCCGCGTCACGCGTGCGCTGTTGAATGTCGGGTGGCAGGAACCTCGCGAAGAAGGCATTGGTTCTGGCGGCGGTCCAGCCGTTGAACTTCTCGCGGTCACACTCCGGGATGCCCATGATCTTGCAGACCATGCGCGACGGCACGTTGTGCGCCATGTGTGGAATGATGTCCATGCCGCCTCGCGCGAGGGCCGCATCCATCGCCTGCGCGACGGTCAGTTTGACCTCGTCTTCCATCATGCGCGTGGTTTTGAAATTCAGCGACAGCGCTGCGAGACGGCGCAGCCGCTGGTGCTCGGGATCGTCCTTGTTCAGCATGAATTCGAGGAAGCTGCCACGCCTGTCGAGAGGGTCGAAGTTCGGTGACTCGCCGTTGCTCAACGTCATGCTGGTACTGGCCTCGCGAAAGATTCGGGCCACATCGTCGTAGCGACTGATGCGCCAGGTTCCCACCGGCGTCAGGTTGACCGGATCGCGCTCGCGCAGGCCGTGGAGGGCCGGGTACGGATTGTCGCGAAAACCTGCCTCGAACGGGTCGGCCCCACACCAGTCGCCGCCCGGAACACCTGCCGGAATCTCGCTCATCGTTGCGTCCTCTTCTGCTCGTTGCGCGCTGCGGTCGCCGCCGCCTGGCTTGGGTTGCGTCCAGCCCTGAACCGTCGCGGCCGGGCGGTCGGCCCCGAATTAGACGGTTTAGTCTAATAGAGTTTTTCCTCTATCCTCGGTTCCTGTCAAGCGCACCCGTCCGGTGGCGCTGAAGGAACCCTTCGGAACCGATTCAGATGAGCCTATCGAAGAAGCCAGAACCGGCTGCGCCGACCGTGCGGCCCCGGAACAAGCGCGCAGGCAACCGTGAGCGCATCGTGGAGGCCGCGATCGAGCTGCTGAATGCGCGTGGCAACCTGATTGGAACGACCCAGGTGGCCGCGCACCTGGGGATCAGCCACGGCAACCTGTATTACCACTTCAGCAACCTGCAGGCGATCGTGCTCGAGATCCTCACGCGTCTGCACGATGAACTGGGCCAGACCCTGGCCCTGCGGCCCGGCGAGATCGTGGACGTGGACCGGCTGGTGGGCTGTTATTCGAATGGCGCCAGGGTGTTGTGGCGCTACCGCTTCATGGTGTCGTCGGCGCTGGAACTGACGACCGGCAACGCCGAACTCGAGCACAACTACCGGCAGTTCACCATTGCGGGCATCGACTGGGTCTACCGGATCATCTGCAACGTGGTCAAACATCATCCGGGTCCGATGAGCGCGAGCCCGCGCGACTGCAGGAATCTGGCGGAGAACATGTGGGTGCTGTGGAACGGATGGCCGCGCCACGCCGAACACTATCGCGAGGATGCCAGCGTCAGTCCCGCAGCGATCGCGCATGGACTCGAGCTGATCGCCATGACGCTCGCGCCCTACGTGGAGCCCGACTTCCACAGCCGTGTCAGGCGTGGCCTGAGCCGGTTCGTGGACAGTCTCAAACGGCAAAGCGCCTGATCATCACAGCGAGGACGCGCACCCGCGCGGCCCGCCAACGTCCGCCATGCCCGCTGCGCCCGAACGGCGGGCATCCTCGCGCTGTCGTCACTTCGGCCGTGCTCACGGGACAGTCGCGATCCCGGGCCCGGCAGCGGCCGCTCTATCGAACGATCGTCCGATGCCCGCCCGAGGCTCGGCTGATACCGCTCGCTGCATCAGGCAACCGGCAGCCCGGCAAGGGTGAACCCAAGGGCGCACGGCACTGTGCACGCAGCAGAGAGCAAGATCGTCATGGGGATGAAGTCAGCGAAGCTCGGTGTCACCACCGGGCTTCGCACGCTGTCACTCGCAGCATCCGCGGCTACTGTCAGTGTGGAAGCCTTTCTCATCACCCAGCACAGTGTCCCGCCGAGCGCGGACAGCGTCCTGAATGCACCAGGCTGCGCCACGGGCAGTACGGGTTCAACCGGCTGCGTCAGAATCGTCGAGAACATCGGCCTCGGTGCGTGGCCGGTGAACACGGGCACCGTGACCAGGACCCGCTCGACGTTCGACACCGGCAATGTCTCGCAGGTGCCGAATTTCGTGATGAACGGCAATGCACGCGCCTTCGCATCTCGCGGCCAGCTCCATGCGTCGACATTCGTCCAGATCCAGGGGGCCGGCGGCAACAACGTCAGCATCGGCGGCCGAGCGCATGCCCAGATCACCGATCGCGTGAAAGTGGAATCCTCAGTGCTGCCGGCTGGCACGGGCGTGTCGGTCAGGGTGTTGCTCGACGTCAGCGGCAGCGGTGGCGGCCGGCTGTCGTTCGGGTTGAACGGGTTCAACCAGCAGGTCGGACAATCGAACGACTCTGCGTTCAATGTGGATTCACTGGAAGACTTTGAATCCACCTTTTCCGCCAAGGTCGGCAGACGTGCTCTCCGTGACCTATGGCCTGACCGCGTTCACCCTCATGATCTCCAAGCTGGAGCGCCATCAACGTGCTCAATGGCCGCAACAACGCGGCTGATTGCGGCAACTCCGCGTATCTCTACAGGGCGGGCGTCGATCCGTCGCTGGGCGTCACGTTGACCAGTGACACGGGCTTCAACTACGCCTTCCCGGCGGCGGTACCGGTACCGGGGGCCGTGTGGTTGCTGGCGAGCGCGTTGCCGCTGGCGTGGAAGCTCGGACGTCAGCGCGGCGCGCAAGCGCGTCGGGGTTTAGACATTCGAGCGCGCCCGCGCCCTTCACGCGACGCCGGCGGACGTGGCTGCTGAGGCATGGCGCTGCCGCAGGCTCGCCGGCGGCAGTCCATACCGGGCGCGGAACACGCGCGTGAAGTGCGCAGCGCTGTTGAAGCCCCACCCGAAGGCGATGTCGCTGACCGGGCGATGTCGCTGCAGCGGGTCGAGCAGATCTTCACGACAACGGTCGAGGCGCTGCTCGAGCACGAGCCTGCGGAAGTTCGTGCCCTGCGCGTGGAGGAGTTCGCGCACGTAGCGGGGCGAGATGCCCAGAGCCGATGCGACTGTTCGCGCATCGAGATCGGGATCGGCGAGCTGCTCGCGCACGGAAGCCAGGACGCGGGTGAGTTGCGCTGCACGGGTGCCCTGGCCACCGTTCCCGGTGTGCGCCAGCGCCACCCCCGCCAGCAGCTCGAACATGTCGACGAGCAGGCGCGCCATGCGTCGCTGTTCGATGCCAGACAAACGTGCCGCCTGCGCATACACCCCGTCGAGAAGCGCCTGACCGATCGCGGTCGTGCCCGTGCCGGCGCGGGCAACGGTGCTGGCGCACCGGCCGTGGCCGAGCGGGCCGTGCGCCAGCAGCGGCGCCGGCATCGCCACCACGCGCAGGCGCATGTCGTGTGGGAAATGCATGTCGAAGCGCAGGCCGGGTCGCACGAACAGGACGTCGCCCGGCCCCAGCGTGAGGGTGGTCGTCGCATCGGTATAGCAACACGCGCCCTCGACCTGCGTGACCGCGAGGATTGCCGCCATGTCGCCTGCCGGCGCGGAATCCGGGCGCCGCCGGGCGGCGTGGGCCGACGCAGTGAAGTCGTACAGCCGCAGCGGACCCAGTGTGGCCTGGGCCAGGCTGCCGATGAAACTGCCGCGCGGCGGCGCTTCCATCTCGAAACGCATGAAGGCCGCCCCCACGCGTTCGCGCCATGCGCCGAGTCCGAATGCGCTGCCGGCGCCCTGCGATCCTGACTGCATGTCCCACGCTCCGATCCGTTGCCAGGCCTGCACTGCTCGCCGGGTCAATCGTGTGTGCCGCTGCAGGCAAGCACCCAATTGTCGGCTTCTTATACTCCGTCACGGTCCATCGGAGGAAGCACCCGCATGTCCGCCATTCCCTGCCATGCGTCCCGCCTGCTGACGGGCGCGCTGATCCTGCTGTGCAGCCTCGCCAGCATGGCCGCAGAACTCACCATCGACGTATTCACCGCCCGCGGCAGCGGCATCGCCGAGAACGCCTACCTCATTCTCGGCGAGCAGGACGCAGTGCTGATAGACGGTGCGTGGCTGACCGCCGACGGCGCGGCGCTTGCCGCGCAGATCGCTGCGTCTGGCCGCACATTGAAGTACGTGCTCATCACGCACGGCCACCCGGATCACTACATGGGTCTCGCACCGGTCATCGCGCGCTTCCCGCAAGCCAGGGTTCTCGCGCGGCCCGAAGTGCGACGGGAGATCGAGACCGAGTTCCGCGCCAAGTGGCGGCACTGGCAGCCGGTGTTCGGCGATCAGCTGCCGCGTGAACCGGTGTTGCCCGAAGTCTTCAGCGGTGAACGCACACTGCTGGAAGGGCAGGAGATCGTCTGGGTCGACATGCCGCCCGCGGAGACGATGCACGCAACCGCCTTCCACGTGCCGTCCCTGCGCGCGGTGATCGGCGGCGACGTGGTGTTCTCCGGCATGCACGCCTACTTCGCGGATCTCGACAACCCGCGGGGCTGGATCACGGCGCTGGAGCAGCTGCGCGATCTTGCGCCCGCGCAGGTATATCCGGGGCACGGTCCGCCGGGCGACGCGCGCCTGCTCGACGACGCCATCGCCTACATGCAGGAGTATGCGTCGGTCGCCGCGATCGGCGTGCCGCTGCCCGAGATCGTGCGCCACATGACGGCGCGCTTCCCGACCCTGAAGGCGCCGGAAATTCTCTGGTGGACGCGCGGGCCCGGCTTCGGCGCGTTCGGTCCGCGCGCCCACGGCGTGCCGGCCGAGGTGCTCGACGGTCTGCCCGAACCCCTTTCCTACCCCACGCAGGGCAGCGGCTGCAGCGGCACGCAGCGACGCCTCGTCTCGCGGCTGTTCAACGAAGGCTTCACCGGCGCCGACATGGCCGTGCTCGACGAGGTGCTGAGCCCCGGCTTCGAGTTCAACGATCCGCACTTCCCGCCGGGCGTCGCCGGGCTCAAGGCACTCGTCATGAAGAACAACTCAAGCTTCGCCGGCTGGCACTTCGAACTCCACGATCGCGTGTGTGACGGCGACCGGATTGCCGTGCGCTGGAGCGGCCGCGGTCGCCACGTCAATTCGTTCATGGGCGAGACGCCGACGCAGAAGGACATCGAACTGAAGGGCATCTCGATCTACCGCGTGAAGGACGGCCGCATCGAGGCGGACTGGGTGGTCCCGGACAACCTGGGTTTTCTGACCCAGCTCGGCGTCATGCAGCCGCCGGACATGACGCGTTGAAGTTGGCACGGATCCAACCGGGCCCGCGCCAGCGCGACACCTGACGGGTGTGCCGGCGTCGCCGGTCGCGGCCGGCGCCTGGCAGCGCCCGCGACGTCAGCGCGCCAGTTCGTCGATGAACGTGGCGGATTCCATCACGCGCCCGAAGTAGGGCAGCAGGGTCGTCAACGTCATCTCGCTGTAGTCGCCGAGCATCCGGTCGACGCAGTCGGCGAGCACCACCACGCCGTAGTCGCGTTCGTTGGCGCTGCGCGCCGTCATCTCGATGCCGAAGTTGGTCGCAAGGCCGGCGAGCACCAGCACGTGACGATCGAGGTTGCGCAGCAGCGGCTCGAACTCACTGCACGTGAAGGGATCGACTTTCGCATTGTCGATCTCGAACTCGGCTGCGTCCGGGCGCGGCTTCAAGTCTTCCAGGGTCGCCGCGCCCCAGGTGCCGCGGACGGCCATGTTCATCTCCGGCAACTGCAGCACCCGCCCCGAGCCGCGCACGTAGCCGCCGCGCCGGATCGCCAGTTCGGGATGGCCGGGCCGGAAGGTCTCGTTGTGCATGATGATCGGCACGCCGGCTGCGCGACAGCTGGCGACCACCGCAAGGATGCGCTGCAGGGTGTCGGCATGCGGCAAGCAATCCTTCGTGAAGGCGTAGCCGCGGCCTTCGGGATGCCAGAACTCGTTCTGCAGGTGGGTCAGCACCAGCACGACATCGTCGCGCGGCACGCCAGGAAACCGGGTCGTCATGGGCTTGCTTCTCCTGATCTGTCAGTGCGGTCCGCAGCAGGTCGTCGAATCGCGAGAGAAACATTCATGCACGTCGTCCCCGACACATCCGAACTTCACCGATCCGCCGGCTGCCACTCGTAGAGGCCGCCGTCGGCCAGCAGGGAGAAGCTCAGCCTGCCGTCCCTGAGGACATAGGAACGCACGTTCGGCAAATCGCGCAGCAGGCGCTGTGCATGCGATCCCGGCGGACACATCGCGCGCGTGGTGGCGAGCGGGCCGAATTCGAGCGCGCCGGCAGACGCCCCCTCGGCAGGCGCTGACTTCCAGCTGGCGGTGCCGCGATTGCAGTCGAGCCGGAAGCTCGCGCGGCCGTCGGCGGCGAAGCTCACGGTGTAGCGTTCCGGATGATCGATGGAAGTCGTGCCCTGCGCGTCGTCCATCGAGTGGATGGCGACGAGTGCCCACGCGCTCCCGGTCAGGCTCGCGGGTGCGGTGTCCGGCAGCGCCTTGCAGTGCATGTCGGGCGCACCATGGCCCCACACCACGGTCGCCTCGCCCTGGTGCTCCCATAACGACTCGTTGCGGCCCTCGAAACGTGCGCCGCTGGCCGCGGGCTGCTGGAACATCAACGACACGCTGTCGCCGCGCTCGGCGATCAGACTGGGCGGGTCGGTCTGAAAGAAATTGACGAGGATCTCGCTCTGCGGATCGCCGTCGCACACGAAGGTGGCGCTGGCGCTGATCGGGACGAGCCGGTAGCGCGCCTGCAGTTCGGCGATGCGCCGCCGGTAGGACTCGGTGACACATTGCCGTTTGTCCCCGGCCTTCCAGCAATCGTTGCGGCCCTTGATCCACCCACGCTGCTCGGCTTTGAGCACGGGCGGGTGTTCGTTGACGGCCTTGCGCCTCGCGGCGGCATACACCACCGCCAGCGTGCGATCGAGCGTGCCGAGTGCCGTGTCTGCACACACCAGGGCCTCGATGCTGCCGCGCGACTTGCTGCAGTCGTAAGAGGGCCCCGGCGTCAGGCCCTCGCCCGCGCGCGATGCGTCGCCGAGGACCGCGGCAAGCAGCAGCCAGAAACAAGGGGCGTGCGTCGCGCGCGCCGGGGTGAGCCGCACCCGTACTTACTCGGCGCGGACCTGGCCGGTGGTGCCGGCGTCGGCGTCGGACCAGGTGTCCTGCCCCTGCACGCTGCGATCGGCCTGGAGTGTGTAAGTGACGGCCCCCTGCTTGAATACCAGCGCGCCGCCGCTGCGTTCGGCCTTCACCTCGTTGCCATCGACCCAGACGGTTTCCGAGTCGTCGATGTGAATCTCGGCGACGGTGGCGCCGCCCGGGCCAACGGCGATCCAGTTGCCCGCCAACGGTGATTCGCTGGCGGCGCCGGCAGCGGCGTCCGGACCGAAGCCGGCCTGCGCGTTTTCCTCGCGGGTCTTGTTCACATCGCAGCCCTGCAACTCCGAGACCTGCGTGCAGCCCGAGCGTTCGAGCTTCGCGGCGTACTTCGCGTCGATGGCATATGCAGGTGACTGCGCGAACAGGCCGACCGAGACGACAAGGATCCAATGATTCTTCATGACGGGCACCTTGATGGATGTCGGGAGGACGAACTGCCGCCGGACGAGGGCCGGAGCTTCATGCCTGGCGATGGTAGATCACGCGCGCCGCGTTCGAAAGTCAGGCGGCAAGGCGGGGTGGCCGAGGCGTGTGCGCGCCAGTCTTCGAGCTCAGGCGGGATACGTGCATGCCGCCTGTGGCGAAGATGCCAGACCACAGGGAAGAGAACCACCGCCGTCCACCTCACCCGTGAGGCGACCCGGCAGGTTAAGCTGCACGGCAGAACGCACCTTCAATGCCGGAGACGTCATGTCGCCAAGCTCACGCTCAATCGTCGTCCCAGGCTACGAGGGCCGCGCGGCCCGGGTACCGGCCGGGGCCGCACTGACCATCACCGATCTCGAAGGCTGCCAGATCGGCGATCTGTTCGTGCTCTGTGCCGCGGATCCCGCGGAGCGTCTCAGCCCGGCCGTGACCAGGCTCGTGAACTTCACGCCGTTTCCACGCGTCGGTGAGCGCTTCTACAGCAATCGCCGCCGCGCGCTGCTGTTGCTGGAGGAAGACGCGTCGCCCGGACCGCATGACATGACCTTCGCGCCCTGTGACCGCGAGATCTACGCCGAACTCGGCGCAGGCAATGACCACCCGAACTGTCGCGACAATTTCTTCAAGGCCATCGCCGCGCTCGGCATCGCCGTCGACGCACATCCGGATCCCGTGAACGTGTTCCAGAACACCCCGATCGGTGCCGACGGGCATTACACGATCGGGGTGACGCAGACGCGCCCCGGCGACTGGGTGCGGTTCCGCGCCGAATGCGATCTCGTCGTCGTGCTCACCGCGTGCTCGGTCGACATCCCGTTCGAAGGCGTCCAGCCGAACGGCGGCCGGTCGACGCCGCTGCGACTCGACATCGGCTGACGCGCCGCATGCGACTCGACCGCGCCGTCGTCGCCTGCTGTGCAGGCAACGCCTGCGCCTATGCCATCGTCAACACGACGCCACTCGTGCTCGGCGCCATGATGCGCAGTCTCGATCTGGACGAGCGCGCGGCAGGCGCCTTGATGACCGCAGCGCTGCTGTGCATGGGCCTCGTCGCGCTGGCGTGTGCGCCGTTGCTGACCGGCGCCCGTCAACGCCGGGTTGCCGTCGCCGCCACGGTGGTCATCATCCTCGGCGAAAGTGCCGCGTCGCTGAACACCTCCGCCACCTGGATGATGCTCTGGATGCTCGTCATCGGTCTCGGGGCCGGCGCGCTGCTGGCGGCGATCAACGCAATCATCGCCACGTCGCGCAGTCCCGATACGCTGTTCGGATACGCGTTGATGAGCGCCTACGCCGTCGCGGCGCTGCTCGTGCTCGGCCTCGCGCCTGCGATCGCACTCGCCGGACACCACGGCGCCTTTGCCGCGCTCGCCGCGTTCTCGCTGGCGCTGCTACCGTTGCTGCGTTGGCTGCCCGGGGTACCGGATCCCGCAGCACCCCGCAGCGTGCTGCCAAGCCTGACAAGGACTGCGCGCGGCGGGCCGGCGCTGTTGTTCGGGATCCTGATCATCAGCGTGCCGATGATGGGCTTCTACGCGTTCATCGAGGGCCTCGGCTCTCGACTGGGGCTCGAGCCAACTGCGATTGCGCGAATTTTCGCCGCGCAGCAGTTGGCATCGGTGGCCGGTGCGCTCCTCGCGGCGCGGCTGGGGAGCCGCCTGCGGCTGAGTCGCGCCATCTTCGTCGCGACCGCCCTGCACAGCGCCGCGATTGCCTGCGCGGTCCTGGGTGGCTCGCCCGCGACGTACGCGCTCGGGGTCATTGCCGAAGGCTTCACGTTCCTGTTCCTGCTGCCGGTCCTCTTCACGCTCGCGGCGCTGCTCGATACGAGCGGTCGCTGGGCCGCGGCGGCGAACGGCGCGCTGTTCGTCGCGACGGGTGCGGCGCCTGCCCTGATGGGCGGGCTGATCGAAAGCCATGGCTACGACGTGATTGCCTGGGTGATGTTGCTCGCCACGCTGCCGGGGCTGATGGCGTTCGGGGCGAGCGCGCGGGCAGCACGGCAGCGTTAGTCATGGCCGCCACGATAGAAGCTGACGGCCGGACAGGAGGCCGTCCCGGCAGGCCACGCCACCCGACGTCTGCCGCGTGCCACCGTCGATTATCATGAGCCAACTGAAGCGCATCGCCGCGCCGCGGTGGCGCGCCGAAACGGGAGCCTGGCATGAAGACGATAGACACCGATTACCTGGTCGTCGGCGCGGGCGCCGCCGGCATGGCGTTCACTGACGCACTGACAGGCGAAGGCGACGCCGATGTCGTGATGGTCGATCGGCGCGCCGCGCCCGGCGGTCACTGGCATGACGCCTACCCGTTCGTGCGCCTGCATCAGCCGTCTGCGACCTACGGTGTCAATTCGCGACCGCTTGGTCACGACGCGATCGATACCATGGGCTCCGATGTCGGCCTCTATGAGCGGGCGACTGCGCCCGAGATCTGCGGTTACTACCGCAAGGTGCTCGACGAGGTGCTGTTGCCCTCAGGCCAGGTCCGCTTCTTCGGCATGTGTGATTACGTCGGTGACTTCGCGCGCGAACACGTTTTCACGTCGCGGCTGACCGGCATCAGCACGAGGGTGCGGGTGCGACGCAAGGTCGTGGATACGACCTATCTCGAAGTCGCGGTGCCGGCGACGCACAAGCCGGCGTTCGCCATCGATGCGGATGTGCGCTTCATGCCGGTCGGGGAACTCGTGCATCTCGATGCAGCACCCAGCGGCTACACGATCCTCGGCGGCGGCAAGACCGCCATGGATGCGTGCTACTGGCTGCTGGAAAACGGGGTCGAGCCGGCACGCATTCGCTGGATCAGACCGCGGGATTCCTGGGTGTTGCCGCGCACGTGCTTCCAGCCGCTGGCCCTCGTCGGCCCGACCCTCGAAGCCTTCGCGCAGGCACTGGAGATTCTCGGTCAGGCGGTGAGCGTCGAGGATCTCTACTTGCAGCTGGAAGCCGGTGGCCTCGCGCGTCGTTTCGACAGGACGGTCACGCCGACGATGTTCCGCGGTGCCATCCTGAGCGCCGCGGAATGCGACGCGCTCGAGCGCATCGAACAGGTGGTCCGCCTCGGCCGGATCCGTCGCCTGGGCACCGACCGCATCGTGCTGGAGCATGGCGAAATCCCGACCGACCCGCGCCAGGTGCACGTCGACTGCACGGCCAGCGCGTTCAAGGTCAATCCCGAACGCGCGATCTTCGATCGCGACCGCATCACCCTCCAGGGTCTCGTCGGCGGTTTCACCAGTTTCTCGGCGGCCACGATCGGGTTCGTCGAGGCCACGCGCAGCGACGATGTCGAGAAGAATCGTCTCTGCGTGCCGACCCGGACGCTGGACCAGCCGAGTGACTGGATCCGCGCCTACCGCGGCATGATTCACACCAACCTCATGAATGCCGCCGACCCGGACATGGCCGCATGGCTCGAACGCACACGCCTCAACATCACGGGCGGCCTGGGCCGGTACCAGGACGATCCGCGGATACAGGCTGCGCTCGCCCGCATTGCCGGGCTCGCAGCATCCGCCCAACACAACGCCGATCGGCTCCTGGCGTCTTAGCGCGCAGCGGCGTGCTCACCCCACGTGAGCAACGCCGCTGGGGCCATCCCGGCTCAGACGGTCTGCCGACGACGCGACCACAGAAGACCCGCCGCGATGCCGAACAAGGGCAGCGCGGCCGGCACCGGCACCGGCGCCACCGCGATGCCGCTGACCACTTCGCCGATGCTGCCGAGCGACGTTGCCGCGCCGGTGACGAGATTGATTGAGTAGAGCGCCGAAGTCCCTGTGCCAATGTTCGCGAATACGGCGAAGGCAAGGCCAGTATCCGACACATCGAAGCCGCCGATATCGGTGGCGTCGATGCCCAGTGCTCCGATCGTCACCAGCGAGCCGGCGTTGTTCGCCTGAGCCACGAGAACGTCGAGACGTGTGTCGATTGCGCGCAGCTGTGTTGCCGGGGACATGGCGACATTGCCATCGTAGGCATGATGCACGACATGCGGATCGGCCCCTGCGTTGGCGTCACCGGCGGCGTAGAAGGTGTCGACCGTGGTCGCGACATTGGCGGCCCCGGTGACGGGGTGTGCGACGATATTCTGGTTGGCATCGCTGACGATGCGGATGCGATCGATCGCGGGGTTGAAGTCGAAGCCGAACGTACTGCCGTTCAGCGGCGTCGCGAAACCGCTGCCGATCAGGGTTGCGCTGCCGGTCGCGACATCGAGGGTGTAGAGGCCGCTGCCATCGCCGAGGCCGTAAAGCTGGCCCGTCGCCGGACGGTAATCGATACCCAGCAGGCGCTCGCCCGCATGGAGGCCGGAGATGAAGTTCAATGCGCCCAGCGGCGCGTTGGGTGCACTGGTGTTCACGCTGACGAGACCCTGGCCAAATCCGGTTTCGGTCAACAGCGTCAGGCGCGCGGCCTGTGCCTGGGGTGTACCGAGTAGCATCAACGCGCTGAGCGCCAGTGCGCCGACGGTCATCTTTGGTTGCAACATCGTCGTCTCTCCTTGTGTGCGGTGGGATCCTCTGGGCGGCGCAGTGACGGCGCCGCGAAAATGGGCGGCCACCGCGCAACGCGGCGATGCGGCCCTGACACCCATCCCTACGCAATCTTTCGCTGTCTGGATGCGACGCTGATCGGATGCGACAGCTTCTGAGACATTTGTTGAAACGTGACGGATCCCGGGCTCGGCGCCGCGCTTCGCCGGCGCTGCGGCGGCGATGCCGTCGCGATCGGCGACGCGCAGCAGGTCCGGCTGTAACCGCGGCGGCAACCTGAACGAATGCCCTGTCACACCATCCGAAGATACCTGCATGAAAACCGTCGTCTGTATCGCCCTCACGCTGATGTTCGCCGCAGGCCCAGTGGCGGCCACCCCCTGCGTTGCCGACAGCGGCGCGCAGCGCGTGACGTTGCTCGAGCTCTACACCTCGGAGGGCTGCAATAGTTGCCCACCCGCCGACCGGTGGGCCAGCAGTCTGCCGGCACGCGGGCTCGGCCCGGACCAGGTAGTCACGCTGGCCTATCACGTCGACTACTGGAACGACCTCGGCTGGGAAGACCCGTTCGCGCAGACGCGCTTCACCGAGCGGCAGCAGTTTGCGAACGCGCGCATTGGAAATCGCACGATTTACACGCCGCAGTTCATGCTCGATGGCCAGGACTATCGCCAATGGCGGTCGCATGACGGCATCCGGCAGCGCATCGCCTCCGCCGATGATGAACAGCCGGGAGCCGATATCAAGTTGGCGCTCGACAGCGCTACTGATGTCCTGGACGTCGATGCGCGCGTGACGCTGCGACGGGCAAGCGACGGTGCGTCGGTGTTCGTGGCCCTCTACGAGAACAAGCTGGCGAGCCAGGTCACCGCTGGCGAAAACGCGGGCAAGCGTCTCGAACATGATTTCGTGGTGCGGGAACTCGCGGGCCCCTTTGACGTCGACACTGCAGCGATCAGACACAGGTTTCGTGTATCGCAAGCCTGGAAGCCACGCAATCTCGCTGTGGCAGTCTTCGTGCAATCCGCCGTCACAGGCGAGGTGCTGCAGGCCATGGCGCTGCCCTGGTGCGACTGATGCGTCGTCCCGTCCCTGCGCCTGGGCTCTAGGCCCGCCGTCGGAAAGCCGGGACACCCATCATGTTGAAACGCGTGTCGTGCTGCAGCATGGCAGCGCATCCGGGACTCCCTGAACACCGACGCTGCAAGGTGACGTTCACGCCTTCGACTGGCAGGTGTTCCCGCGTTGTTGGCGGTGTGTAAACTTCTGCGAGGTTCAACGTCCGCTGCGGAGGTGCCGACGATGGCCGAACGCCTGTTCACCCAGGCACAACTCGATGCGCTGCGCCAGCGCCCTTGCCCGAGGCATCGTTGTGACGGCTGAGCCTGACCTCGCGCGCGGTATCGATTCTGCCGTGCCCAACGCCGTGCCCGCAGGCGCGTCGCCCGGCATCCAGTCTTGCAACCCCGTAAAGGAAGCTGCATGCGATCGCTGACGCCCGTGCTCCTGGTCTTCACGCTGATCATTTTCGGCGTCACGTTCGCGGCCGCTGCCGGCCATGGCCTGATCTGGCCCGCGACGTTCAGGCCATGGCCTGATCTGGCCCGCGACGTTCTTCCCGGATCTGCTGGCGATGGACTGGCGTTCGCAGTTCAACGCGGACCTGCTGATGCATCTCATCCTGCTCGGCACCTGGGTGTGCTGGCGGGAGGGCGGTGGCGCGTGGGGCTACGTGGCTGGCGTCAGCTGTGTCGTGTGGGGCGGCATGTTCAGTTTTCCCTACATCCTCTACCTAGGATGGAAAGCCGGCGGCCGGCTCGACCGGGTGTTGTTGGGCGTGCATCACGGCAGGTGACGGATGTGCCCAGGCGACGGATACAGCCGGCTGTCTCGATCTTCACGCCGCGCCCGTCACCGCCGATCCTGTCAGGCTTGCGGGCCGTTCGCGTACATGTCTGACGACGGCGCCCGCGCCGAAGCGTATCTCTGCATCGGGGGCACGGCCTCGTTGAACACCTTCGGCGAAATCTCGGCCAGCGCGGTCAATGCCTTCTGCAGGTGAACCTGCACCTCGATGAAGTGGCCGCCATCGCGGGCGATGGGCCGGAACGCGTCCTCGATCATGTCGGTGGCCTGGATGGTCGGTACGCACACCGCCGGGAACTCGATGACGGGTGCGGGCGGCGCCTTCCAGTCGGACAGCACGCGGACGAGCCGGCCGATGACGCTGATCGCCGTCCCGGGATCGTTGACGGCAGGGGACAGCGCACGCGAGGCGATTTCCGCGAGCACGATCAATCCGAATCGGGGGTCCTGATCGAAGGTGCGCTCGTGGGCGACCGTGAACGCTGAACGAATCGACGCGCCCCGAATTTCTGCCGCCGCGATTCCCCGCACGTGCACGAGTGGCGCCGCTTCATGCACGAACGTGCCCGGCAGCGCCACCAGGTAAAGGTCTGCCTCCGTGCCGGCGACGGCGTGTGCCAGTGCCGACATGTCGACGTGCTGCACATAGCCCGTTGAACCAGACAGCACGGCGACGGCATCGCCCGGGATCGGGCCATCCCAGGGTTGGCCACCGAGCCAGGGGTTTGCCAGGCGTTGCCGCAGCGAGTGCATCGCGGCCCGTTCGACGCGGTCGAGCGTGTCCGCCATGCGGCCGAATGACATCAGATGGGTGATCCAGCGCAGCAGCGCGAGAATCACCATCGTGACGACCAATAGCGTCACCAGGAACAGCACGAGCCTGCCGTCACGGTCGTACAATTCCGTGCGCAGCGCGATGAGACCCAGCAGGCTGAACAGGAACGCACCGAGAAACGTTGCCAGCACGTTCTGGGTCGCTGGATCTTCCTGCAGCAGGGCGGTGGCGCGAGGCGTCGCCGTGCTCGCGGCCGCCGCGAAGGCCGACACGGCAATGGACAAGGAGAAGGTGGTCACGGCGAGCATCGAGGAGGCGAGGATGGTGAGGATCTCACCGACCGCGACGCTCCCGATCCGGTTGGCGATGTCATCGGGCACAAGCGGCGCGAGCCAGGGCGCCAACGCAGCCGAGAGCAGCGCCAGGAGTGCGAAACCGACCACCCGTGCCCAGGTCTGCCGGATCCAGCGTTGCAGGCGCCACAGGAGTTTCGAGCTCAGCTTGAACAAGGGCTTTCCTTCGTGGGGGACACGGGCCGGCGATTGCGCTCCACTGCCTGCGTGCCAGCTGAGGCCTGCCGGATCTTAGCAGGCCGGTGCAACGCGGCAGCGATGCACGCCTGCCTTGCCGCCCGGCACCCGACGCTGCGGACGGGCGCCTGACCTTGCCACTGACGCGGCGACCGGCACCGACACGCCGCGACACCGACCGGGTTGAACGGCGCGTCTCAGCACGACACGTGAGCGAGGTGCACTATCGCGCGTCGGGCTGGCGGGCCCTTCCTCCGGCGCGGTGCGCCGAATAGCGGGTGTCCCGGCTCATGTCCAACCGTCATTGGTCGCGGCTAGTACGTCCATCGCTCGGTGAACGGGCGCAGCTCAACTTCATTGCTCCAGGCGGAACGAGGCTGGCGATGCACCCACCAGTAGGTTTGTGCGACATCGTCAGTATTGGAGCAGTCATCCGGACTGTAGGCCTCGCCCATGTACTCCCGCACCAGCGGGACATCGAGATTGCAATCCAGCCGCATGTGCGCGACATGGATGCCGTCGCGCGCGTAAGCCTTGGCGAGGCTTTGGGACAATCCGCGCAAGCCGAACTTGCCGATGGCGAAGAGCATGTTGTCGGCTGAGCCCCGGAAGGCCGCGGTCGCGCTGGAGAACAGCACCGTACCCCGTCCGCGGGCGAGCATGCCGGGCATCACCGCTTTGGCTGCAGCGAAGGCGCCCAGGACCTCGAGCCGAAAGATGTCTTCCAGCTGAGCATATGTCAGGTCGAGCGGGCGGTGCGATTCATAGCCTCCGCGTGCGTTGTAGATCAGGACATCGATCGCGCCGAGGCGATGCGCGAGTTGCCCAAGCGCTGCTTCGAGTGCTGCAGGGTGTGTCGCATCGGCGCGCTCGAACGCCACGCGCGCGCCTGCTGCCTCGGCCGCAGCCAACGCCGCCGCGCTGCCGGCAGGCGTGCGTGACACCAGCGCCACGTCGCAGCCATTTCGCGCGAACGCCGCAGCCAGCGCACGTCCGAGTCCCTCACCGCCACCGACGATGGCACATACCTCGCGTTTCATGTCGTCCTCCGCTGCCGCGGTTCAGGTGGCCGCGGAAAGCGCGGGTGCACCGTGTAGTCGAATCCTGCGCCATCCCGCAGCGGCCGCGCAATTGTCCGCGCCGGGGAAGGGTCCGCCGGGGCACGGGGACATCCACCAATCGGCTTCCGAATACGCCGCAGCATGCGACAGAATCCGGATGTCCCCGTATCTTGTGCATCACACGTATCCGCCAGCGCAGCATGGGAGTTCGACATGGCGACGACAGACATCAAGGCGCTGACCTTCGACACGGGCGGCACGATACTCGACTGGCACACCGGCTTCGTCGACGCATTGCGGACACTCGGCGCTGCCCACGCCGTTGAACGCGACTGGCACGCACTGGCGAACGACATGCGCCGGCGCTCGTTGGCGAAGGTGGTGAATCTGGGTGAACACTCACCACCGACGATCAATTTCGACGATGCCCACCGGATGGCGCTCGACGAGACGCTCACGGCCCACGGCCTCGAGGCGTTCACCACCGACGAGCGGCGCACGGTCTGGTGGGATGCGATCCATGGGCTCGCGTGCTGGCCCGATTTTCCGGCCGCACTGCCGAAGCTGCGTGAACGCTATCTCTGCGTGTCGTTCACCCTGCTCAGTTATCGCATTGTCATCGATACCGCGCGTCGCAATGGACTCGTGTGGGATGCCGTACTGTCCTGCGAAGGCATCGGCAAGTACAAGATTCTGCCCGAAGCCTACCGTACGGCGGCCCGCCATCTGCAACTGGCGCCTGCACAGTGCCTGATGGTCGCCTGCCACAACTTCGATCTCGATGCCGCGAAGGCGGTCGGGTTCAAGACGGCGTTCGTGCGCCGGCCCGACGAGTGGGGGCCGGCCGGGCCCCCGGATCCGGCGCCGAGTGCCCATCACGATTTCGTCGTCGATGGCTTCGATGAACTCTGCAGCTTGCTTGGTGCTGCGTGATGCAGCAAGGCATCACAGCACGGACGCACGAACCAGCC
This sequence comes from Gammaproteobacteria bacterium Ga0077536, assembly GCA_001464935.1. GTDB lineage: Bacteria > Pseudomonadota > Gammaproteobacteria. The sequence goes on along the minus strand of LNEL01000059.1, from coordinate 207,770 downwards.
GCCGTGCTGACGCGTGTGCCATCAATCGATCTTCACTGATGCGCTGCGTGTCGACGCACGCGCATGGGACTGAAGGGGTGCGATGGACGTTTCCGGGCACTGGCCGGGACACGAAAAGACAAGCAATTCCGGGGGAGGGTTCAACGTGCTGCTGTCCACTCGAAACCTGTGTGCCTGCCTCACTGGCATGGCGGGGACATGTTGGGTGCCGATTCACTCACCTGCGCACGCGGCCGAGGGAGGCTTGTCGAATTTTCCGTACGGTGCGCAGACCACCTACGCCGCGTTCGTCCCGGCGCCGGGCACCACATCCTTCTTCGGCTATGCGCTTTACATCAAAGGTGACAGCGTGCGGGATGGCGACGGCGACAGGGTGCCGGGTGTGAGCGTGGACGTCTTCGCCGTTGCGCCGCGCTTGCTGCACACCTGGAAATCGACTTTCTTCGGCTGGAAGATGACCAGCGGCGGTCTCGCCGAGGGCCTCTATGCCAGGGTGGCGGTCCCTGGTGGTGACGACGATGACATCGGCCCCACGCTGATCGGCATCGAGCCGCTCTACCTCAGCAAAACCTTCGGCGCGTGGACCGTCTTCCACGGACCGCTGCTCTATCTGCCGCTCGGCAGCTATCGTCCGGACCGGCCTGCCAACAGCAACGTCAACTACAAGGCGCTGACGTATCAGGGCGCCTTGAGCTGGAACCCGAACGCACGCCTGGACGTGTCCTTGAACGCGGCGGTGGAGTTCAAGGACGAGAACGAGAAAACGGACTATCAGTCCGGTCCGCAGGCCAGCCTCACCTTCGGCGTGGGGTACAAGGCGTTCGCGGACCAGCACTGGGATGTCGGCTTCAGCGGCTACTACACGGACGGACTGGCCGACGACGAGGTGAGAGACGTCAAAGTGCCCGGTGGCGGTCGGACGGAGAAGTTCGCCATCGGCCCGAAGCTGGTCTACTGGCTCAGCCCGGCTGCCGCCGTCGTGGCGCAGTGGCATCGTGAACTGGTGAGCGAGAACTCCTTCCAGGGCGACCTGTTCTGGCTCGAGTGTACGTTCCCGTTCTAGATCGGAAGCATCAAAGTGAGAGCCGAAAGAGAGAGCCGCGACACCCGCTCCTGGCCGCGGCCGCTGTGCCGCCGCCTGCGTAATCCCGACAGCTGTGAAGGGCGAAGGCGGGACGCTCGCGCTGCGGCGCGCCGTGGCTGAGAAAACATCCGGCTGCCCTCCCGTGAAAGCTCTTGCGCATCGTGGCCGGGGACTGTGCGTGGCAACGCCGGGGCGTGCGGCTCAACCGACGGGCGTGTGGCGGACAGGTACTTCGGTGGTCACCCGACACGTGCCCTGCGGGCCCCTGATCGCGACCTCGCTCAAGGAAGCAGGCCACGTGCCGAACAAGTCTTTGTCTTCAACGATGGACCCATGCCATGCGTTGCCCGAAATGCGACAAGTCCAGACCGGCAGGGACGCGTGTGCCGGACTGGCAGTGCCCGCACTGCGGGGTCGCTTACCACAAGGTTCAGGCGGCGCCGCCGAGCCGGCCAGCGGTCGCCTCGTCGTCGCCCCGGACTGGCATGTCGGATGTCATCTTCCATGGCCTGGCGCTGAGCGGCATCATGGTCGGCATCAAGACGCTGTATCACCCGATCTCCCTGCTCGGCAGCCTGTTGCTCGTGCCGTTCTTCTTCACCGTCGTCCCGGTGATCACGCGCGTCGTGCTCGGGGAGTTGTGGTGCTGGGACCGCGACAAGGTGTGTTTCGTGCGCTTCAATCTCGAAGAGCGCCCGCTGCTCGGCAATCTGTTCACACTCTTTTTTGTTGTGACGGCTGCGATCTTCGCCTACTACTTTTTCAAGTTCGATCGCTGAGCCCGGCGGGTTTGAACAGCTGATCGCCACTATCGAACACTCGCAACGAACCCGGACGCCCCCCCGCTCATCGCAAACGTTGCGGTGAACGTGCCTGTCCGGCGCGCGCATGTAGCCAGGGTGTAGCGCGCAGCGCGAAACCCGGGAGCGGCCCGACAGAGTCCGCAGATCCCGGGTTCCACTGCGGTGCACCCGGGTGACATTGAGCTTTCGTGAGGCCGCGCGAGGCTGGTCCCTGATGTCCGTCGTGCTGACGCGGAAGCCCGGCATCGGCGGGTTTTCGTCGGACCGGCCGCAGACTGCCCCCCTGCCACGGACGCCAGGCAGCCATGCATTTCTACCGGCTCGTGAACGTGCGAGGATTGGGACAACCACCGTTCGAAGCAACTGCCGTACTGCAGCCGGCGAGCGTGAGTGGGCGCGAGTTTCCATGTCATCGCAGCGGCTGACAGCGGTCCCCGACTTGCGTCCTGTATCCTGATGCCGAGAACCGCGGAGTATGTGCAGGGCATCAGCCCGATGTACGTGCGCTTCGCGCAGTCTTTCACGCCGGCAGGCATGGGCAGGCTATGCAACGTCAATTGACCCACTTTCGACGCCTGGCCTGTCTCGGATTGCCGCCGCAGTCGGCAGTGGTCGCGCTGCTGGAGTCGTTGCACGAGCTGGTGCCTTCTTCATTCAATCGCTTCGGCTTCGCCGACGCACGACTGCGCATCACCAACGGCTACTGCGAGAATCCGGACCTCTACCCGTTCTTCGCGCCGTACTTCGCCGATTTCGACGGCCGGATGAGCTACTGGCCCTCCGTGCAGGCGTGTCTGCAGCGCGGTCCCGGCGTCGGCTACTACCTGCCGTATCAGACGCCGGATTTCTATCACTCGCGCTATTACAACGAAATCGAACGACGAGTCGGGGCCTATCACCAACTGGATGCCACGATCGGCGATGGCCGGCGTGTCTTCGGCAACGTGGTGCTCGCCCGCCCGCAGGGCCACCCTTTTCAAGCGGACGAATGCGCCCTGCTGGCGCGGCTGATCCCTTACCTCGCGCACGCGCTGGCGGCGCAGCCGGAGGTCGACCACGCCCCAGGTGCCGACGCGCGCGAGGTGGCCGTGGTGATGGTCGATCAGCACGGCGCGCTCCAGTGTGCGGACGCGCTGGGCCTTCGCTATCTGTGGATGCTGGCGCATGACGATCTCGTCACCACCGACATCGTCTCCAAGGCCATGGTGCATCATCAGGCGATTGCCACCCTCGTCGGGCAACTCCTCGCGATTGAAGGCAATCAGGCGTCAGTGCCACCGTCCCTGCGCATCCGGAATGGTTGGGGCTCCTTCGAGCTGCGCGCAGCGCGCATGTATGGGGCGGCAGGTGCCACGGCGCAATTCCGAATCGTGATTGAAAGGGTGGAGGTCAGCGCGCTGGTCCTGTGCCGCCGGTTGCATCGGCTGCAGCTCTCGCCGCGACAGCGGGAAGTCTGCGAATGCCTGCTCAAAGGGCTGACCCAGGCCGAAATCGCGCAGCGGCTCGGCCTGCGGCCGTCAACCGTCAACGAGTACGTGCAGGCGCTCTACGCCAGGCTCGGAATCCATAGCCGCCAGGCGCTGATCAGCAGCTTGTCGGTGGAGCGATTCGACGACGGAACCGCCCGATAACACAGGTTTCTACCCTGCAGAGTCCAGCATGGACAGCTCGGACGTGCGCCGGGCTGGCCTGCCGGTGCCGCCCAGCGCGTTCCACCTGCTGGCCGCCGCAACCGGTGCACGCCCGAGCATGACGGTCATACAGCGCATTTTGACCACAATCCCTGTCCGCACAGGGATGCGCAGCGGACTCTCCCCTCTGTAACGTCCCGTCCACGCGCGGCCGATCATTTCGAGCCGCGCGCCATCGAGCGGCAGTCGCCGACAGGCACGTCCTGGGTCCGGCGTCAGGCATGTCGGCAGCGCGTTCGCGTCACCACCACCGCGCGGCGCACTGGTCATCACAACGCAGGACGGAATCCATGAAAACTCCCTTGTCACTGTCTCTGGCCTGCGCTGTGTTCCTGACGACTGCTGCCGGCGCGGCGTCCGCGGCCACTGCATTCGTCTCCACAGAGGTCAACGGGCTCTTCGAGCGGAATGCCGGGGCCACGCAGTTCGGCTGTCCGAGCAGCCCTGATTGCGACCGGGACGCCCTGGACGACGTGCCACTCCTGATCGGCGATCAAGACGGGGTCTCCGTGTCGTCGAGCGTCTTTTTCGAGAATTTCGCGCCGTTCAATGTTTCGTCAGTCCCCAACTACGTGCATCAGGGAACGGCACGCGCACAGGCGCTGCCGGGTTCCCTGCACGCCGACGTCGACGTCCAGTTGACCGGCGCTGGCGGCGGTTCCGGCAATATCAGTGGCGTCGCTCGCGTGTTGGTGCGGGACCAAATCAGAGTGACCTCTTCGACGCTGGCGCCTGGCACGCTGGTCACGCTGAATGCCGGTCTCGATATCACCGGCCACGGCAGGGGGCGAGTCGGGCTTGATGTGCGAGGGCGAAAGGCAGGAATCCCCGGCCTCGCCCTGCTGTTCGGCAGCACCAATGGTTCGTCAGACGACCTCGCAAGCCTTGCGAGCATCGCGGGCCAGTTCACCGCAGAAGTCGGAAGCCTGCTGGACATCGAATACTTCTTGCAGGCGAATACCGGTGTGCGCGGCTTTCCCTGGACAGCGGCGGACATCGCGAACGGGCGTGCGGCGAGCTCCAATTACGGCAATTCGGCGTACCTGTACTTTTCCGCGGCGGATCCCCTGAACGTCACGCTCCAGGGAACGAGCGGCTACGACTATGTGCGGCCCAGTGCGGTCCCGCTGCCGGCAGCCTGCTGGTTGTTACTGCCCGGTCTTGCGCTGCTCGCTCGCTGTCGTCGCACAGGCCCTTCCCCGGCGCGGGGGTGACCGCGAACATCAGTGCCGGATCACGAGCGACAGTCGACCCGCGCGAACCTCAAATCACGCGGGCCACGCTGACCAGCGTGGAGTGGACGCTGGTGCTGGCGCCCATGTCGGCGCTGCGGGCGTTGTGCACGAAGTTCACGTTCATCTGCGTGCCTTCCAGCGTCGGCCAGCGGCCCTTGTACGACAGCACGGTCCCGGGCTGGACGTTGTCGTCGATACGCGCGATCAACTGCAGGTGGCTCGCCGTCGCGCACGCCGATGCGCGACGCGTCGCGCGGATTCACGTGCAGGGCCGCCGGGCCACTGCGTTCGACAATGTGGGGATCGTTGGCGTAGGAGTCGTTCATGCGCCACTTCGACGCCGGCGTGAGGAAGCGGAACTGGCCGTCGGGCGGCGGCACGTCGGCCCACGGTTGGGGGGTGCGCGGCAGGCCCATGACTTCTGCCTGCGCTGAGGCGATCTCGATGCGGCCGCTGGGGGTTTCGAAGACCTGATCGGCGTACCACGGCGCCGCACTGTCGCCAAGCGTGAAGTGGCCGCGCCGCTTCAGTTCGTCGAAATCATAACCCGTGTTCATCTGCGCCATCATGGCATCCAGCAGTGCGCGATCCGGCTCGTGCAGCGCCGGCTCGCGCAAACCGAGCGCGGTGGCCAGGCGACGGAAGATTTCCGCATTGGGCAGCGATTCGCCGAGTGGTTCGCCGACCTTCGCCTGCGCGCCCATGATCAGATGAAAGTAGCTGAACGTGAGGTCGTCGTATTCGAGGAAACTTGCCGCCGGCAGCACGATGTCGGCAAAGCGCGCGCTGTCGGTCATGAACAGATCCGACACCACCATGAACAAATCCGGACGTTGCAGCGCGGCGCGCAGGCGTGCCTGCTCGGGCGCGGACGCGAGCGGGTTCGTATTCCATGAAAAGAATACCTTGAACTCGTCCGGCCGTTCGAGGCGCGCTGCGAGTTCCATGTGGCTGACCTTGGTGATCTCGCGCGGGGCGAGCGCCGCACCGCCGAGCCACGCGAGATCGATGCCGGCGAACACCGGCGTGATGTTCAGGTAACAGAAGCCCGCGCCCGGTTTGCCGATGTTGCCGGTGAGCGCCGGCAGCAGGCCGATCGCACGCATGACATTGCCGCCGGTCGCCTGGCGCTGCAGGCCCTGACCACACCACAGCAGCGACGGGCCCGCGCCGTAAATCGCAGCCGCCGTGTGGAGGTCAGCGGCCGGCACGCCGGTCTGCGCTTCGGTCCATGCCGGTGTGGCGCGATCGATGTCGGCTGCGATCTCGTCGTAACCCACGGTATGGGCGGCGATGTAGGCGTCATCGAAGTGACCCATGAGGCGCAGGCAATGCAGCAGGCCGAAGGCCAGGGCGGCATCGGTGCCGGGCCTCGGCTGCAGATGCAGGTCGGCCGCCGCGGCCGTCTCCGTGCGCAGCGGATCGACCACGATGACCTTGCCCAGCGTTTCGTTCAGCCAATGCTCGTGCGCATGCGGTGCCGAGTGCGACGGATTCGCGCCCCACACCAGGATGCAGTGCGTGTCGCGCGCCGTACGGGGGTCGAATCCCTGGATCGAACTGCCATAGAGCAGACTCCACGCCACGTGGCCGGCGGCATTGCAGATGCTGTCCGGGTCGACTTCGGAGGCGCCGAGGAAGTTGAACAGCCGATTCGGAAACAGGAAGCCGAGCAGGGACAGGGTGCCCGAGTAGTGGGTGTGCAGGATCGACTGCGGCCCGTGGCTGGCCATCGCGTCCTGCATGCGCGCGGCCACGGTGTCGAGCGCCTCCGCCCAGGAGATGCGGACGAACGCCGTGCCCCCTTTGGCACCGACGCGCTTCAGTGGAAACTGCAGACGTGCCCCGGGATCCTGCCAGACGCCGTTGTAGGCCACCGCGCATTTGCTGCACAGCTTGCCGCGTGACACGGGATGATCCGGATCGCCCAGCACACGGTGACGGCCGTGATCGCGCACCTCGACGACGATGCCGCAGCCGTCATAGCAATCCCGGGGGCAATTGGTCTTGATCTGCCGTGTCATGGCTGGCCTCTCCCGGGATCTGGTCGTCGCATGGAAGCACAGCGCAGCAACGCCGGCAATCGGGCCAGGCGCTGACGTGCGCGGTACCGTCGGGCGCGTCACACAGGACAGACGGGAGGCGGACGGAAGGCCGGGACGGGCGCGCTGGGTATCGGCAAGTGGGGGTCCCGGTTGCCCTTCTCGGTGCACTGCCGCGCCGGGCGCTGTCCTGACACCGGACGCCGGCGTGACGGCCACTGTCGAGCCAGCCCGGTTCCGCCGACTGTAACGAAATCCCTGCCTGGTGCGTATAGCACCCGATGAGCGGAACAATTCAACCCGAGCAGTGTGCGCCGCGCCGCCACGTGCGGCTGCCGCGCGCGTCTGCCGCACTGCTCCATCTGTGCGTCTGGCTGGGCACCGCCGGCGCCGCGCATGCCTGTAGCGATGTCGACCCGACGCATGCCGAGTGGTCGGCGCTGCTGGCGCGCCGGGTCGTTGACGGGCGGGTCGACTACGCCGGCTTCGCGCGCGACGATGCCGCAGCCCTCGATCGCTACCTGGCCACGCTGTCCGGGACTTGCGCCGAGGACTATGCACGCTGGTCGCGCGCCGAGCGGATCGCGTTCTGGGTCAACGCTTACAACGCATTCACCGTGCGCTTGATCCTCGATCACTATCCGCTGCGCTCGATCCGCAACATCGGCTGGTTGCCGGGCGCGGCGTTTCGCCTGCCGTTCATCCCGATGGCAGGCCTGCGCGGCGAGTCCATCGCACTCGACGACATCGAGCATCGCGTGCTGCGCGCGCAGTTCGCCGAGCCGCGGGTCCACTTTGCACTGGTCTGTGCCGCACGAAGTTGTCCGCCGCTGCGCGCCGAGGCCTACCGCGGCGCAGATCTCGACCAGCAGCTCGACGATCAGGGGCGACGTTTCATCGGTGACCGCGACAAGAACCGCGTCGACCAGACGGCGGGGACGATGTTCCTCTCGCCGATCTTCAAGTGGTTCCGGCCCGATTTCGAGACCGACGGCCCACTGGCCGCGTTCGTCGCACCCTACTTCGATTTGCAGGCGACGGAAGTCGCGAATTTCACGATCGAGTTCCTGGACTACGACTGGTCTCTCAACGAATGACAACGGAGGACAGCGATGAAAAACTTCGTGATGCTGCTCGGGCTGGCGGTGGTGTTCGCCGGTGGCACCGCCTGCTTCGTGATGCCGCCGAGCAAGGCGCCGCCGGCCGAGACGGAAATTGAAGCCTGCGCCGGCCTCGCCGGTGAGGCGAGACAGAGCTGCGAACAGCGCGAAGCGCCATGAGGCGCTGGCAACAGGAAGCCCGCGAAACGCGCGCGGCGCTGGATGCCGCGTGGTCCGAGCTGCCCCCCGCGCTGCGCCTGCCGACGCAGTTCCTCGGCCGTCACTACGCCGGTTGCGGGGCGACGATCGGCGCGATGCCGCGCTGTGACTTCAGCTGTCGCGCCTGCTACCTCGGCCCGGATGCCAACGCCGCACCGCCGTTGCCGCTGTCCGATGTGAAGGCGCAGATGCGTGTGCTGCGCGAATGGCTCGGGCCTGCCGGCAATCTGCAGCTCACGGACGGCGAGATCACCTTGCGCAAGGATGCAGAGCTGATCGAACTCATCGCTTACGCGCGCAGCATCGGCCTGGTGCCGATGCTGATGACGCACGGCGAAACCTTCCGCCGCCGCCCCGGGCTGCTCGAGCGTCTGGTGCTGGAGGGCGGACTGAGCGAAGTCTGCTTCCATGTCGACAGCACCATGCGCGGCCGCCGCGACCACTATGCGCAGGCGCACAGCGAGGCCGAGTTGATGGGGCTGCGCGCAGAGTTCGCCGAGCTCGTGCGGGCGGTGCGTCGCCGCACCGGACGACGGCTCGACGCGGCGTCGACGATGACGGTCACGCAGGACAACCTCGCCGAGGTCCCTGCGGTGCTGCGCTGGTTCCTGGCCAATGCGGACGCCTTCAAGATGATCAGCTTTCAGCCGATCGCGATGGTCGGACGCAGCGCCACCGGGCTCGCCGGTGTGTCTGTCGAGGACCTGTGGCAGCGCATCGCGGACGGGGCGGGCGATCGGGAACTCGCGCGCGGGACCGGTTACCTGGGGCACCCGGGCTGCAGCCGCTTCGTGCAGGGCGTCGCGGTTCGTCGCGGCGATCGCGCGAGTCTCGTGCCGCTGTATCGCGACGACGAAGCGCACGACATGGCCTTGTTGGGCGAGCTGCTGGCGAGGGTGGGCGGCGTGTCGCTGCGTCTCGACAGTGCGGTCCGTGCTGCGCTGCGGGTCACGCAGCTCGCGCTACGGCACGGCGTATTCTTCGCGCGCCGATTCGCGCCCTACCTGTGGCGACTCGCGCGGCGTGCGGGCACCTGGCGCGGACATTACTTCTGCGTGGTCAGTCACCACTTCATGAGCGCCGACGAACTCGCAACCCCCCTCGGGCAGGAGCGGCTCGCGAGCTGCAGCTTCCGCGTTGCAATCGACGGGCGTCTGCAACCGATGTGCGCAGTGAACGCCAAGGGCCTGCGCGACGCGTTCTATCGCGCGGCCTGAGATATCGTTCGCCATGCCGACCGTATTCGGGCAGTTTGCTGCGGCGGGCAGCGTCGTGGCGGTGCTGTGGCTGTGGCACCATCGGCGCGGCATCGGCGTGTCCGACAACGAGTTCTGGGCGGCAATCTGGTGGCTGGTGTTCAGCGGGATCGCGGGTGCCAAAGCACTGTTCGTGGTGCTTGGCCATGCGCACTACGAGCGCGGTGAACTTCGGCTCTGGGCAGACTTCGGCGTCGGTTTCGTTTTTTTCGGCGGCCTGCTCGGCGCGCTGCTCGCGGGGGTGCTGTTTGCCTGGTGGCGGCGTCTCGACTTCGTGCGCGGCGCGGATTACTTCGCGGTGGCGCTACCGCTCGGGCACGCCATCGGGCGGCTAGGCTGTCATGCCGCGGGCTGCTGTCACGGCCGCAACGGGATCCCGGTCCAGCTCTACGAAGCCTGCGGGCTCGTGCTGATCGCCTTCAGCTGCCGCGCGGCACTGGCCCGAGTCGACGCGGGCGAGTGGGCGCGGGGCAGTGCGCTCAGATGGTATCTGGTGCTCTACGGCACGCTGCGCGTGGTCCTCGACCCGCTGCGCGGGGACGGTCGGGCCGAGCGCTTCTTCGGTCTGTCGCATCAACAGGGCTTCGCGCTGCTCGCCGTTGGGCTTGCGCTCGCGTGGTGGCTTGCCGTGAGACGCACCGAGGCTCGGCGGCCCTGAGCCTCATGCGCGCCGCGGGGCGGTGCCCTTTGCAATGCGGGCCTCTCACCGATCGCGTCGAGCGCTGTGCTGCAGCATCGCGCAGAGCGGGGACACCCACCCCATTCCTCTCACCCCATTCCTCCTGCCCTGACCACGTGGCCAATGTTCGAAGCATTGCCGTTCCGAAAACGGATCTTTCTTTGAGAAGTCCGCGCCACGGCCCCGGACCGCTACAATCGAAGCGCACCAGCAATAATCACAAGCACCCTCAGGAGGATCACCCGTGAACGCAACGAAAACTGCCGCCAAGGCACCCCGCCCCGCGCTCGCCAAACTTGGATTCGACGCCAGGCGTCTCGCTCGCGTGGGCGATGCCATCAAGGCCGATATCGATGCCGGTCGCTGTCACGGCGTGCGGCTGAAAGTTGCGCGCCATGGCGAAGTGGTCCTGGATCTGACCGAGGGTTACGCGGAGCTCGCGACGAAGAAGCCGCTCAAGGCCGATGCCGTCTTCTCCACCATGTCGGTGGCCAAGCAGTTCACCAATGTGCTCGCCTTGTCCCTGGTCGAACGCGGTTTGCTGAAGCTGCACGCGCCGGTCGCTGAACTGATTCCCGGGTTCGCCAACCTCGGCAAGGAGAAGGTCAATCTTTTCCATCTGCTCACGCACACGAGCGGCGTCATGTCGGCGATCCCGCCGGTGCCGCCCGAGGTGCTGATGAATATAGATCGCCTGGTCGAGTACGCCTGCTCTCTGCCACTCGAGTCGCAACCCGGCGAGCGCGTGAATTACTCCATCCTGCTGGGTCACTCGATTATTGCGGCACTGTGCCTGCGAGTGGCCGGCAATGGTCGCAGCTACGCCAAGATGCTGAAGGAGGAAGTGTTCGATCCACTGGGCATGAAGGACACGAGTCTCGGCCCGCGACCGGATCTGCTGAAGCGCCTGTGCCCGGTCCGGGTGTCTTACAAGGATCTGCCGGCGCTGTTGCCGCCCGCGGCGGTCGAAGGCATCGGCACCTTGCTCGCAACACCCGGCTGCGAAATCCCCGGTGCCGGTTGCATGACCACGGCCGAGGATGTCCATCGCTTCGCGGAGATGCTCCGGCGCGGCGGCGAGCTGAACGGCAATCGTCTGCTGTCTCCGGCGATGATCGATTTCTGTACGCGCAACCAGACCGGCGACAAGCGCAACGTGCTGTTCGATATGTGGTTCGGCGTGCGCAACTGGATCGAGTACCCGGCCAGCATCGGCTGTGGCTTCTTCCTGCGCGGCGAAGGCAATCTGCCCGGGCTCTTCAGCCCGATGAATTCGCCGCGGACGTTCGGTGGTTTCGGCGCTGGCTCGACGGGCTTCTCGGTCGACCCGGCGCGCGCGCTGTCCTTTGCCTTCCTCTCCACGGGACTGATGGAGGACAGCTACCATTTCGAGCGCATCGGCGTGTTGCAGGGAATGGTGCTCGCTGCCATCGTCGACTGAACCAGCGTTCGCAATCGCGCTGCGTCGAAGACGGCGCAGGCCGCTCGAGGAAGTCGAGCGGTCTGCGCTGAGGCGCTGTGCTCGCTGCCGCGGTCAATGCCGGAGCGCGGTGATAGCGAGGCCCGCCAGGGCGCCAAGGGACTCATCGAGGCGACATGAAGCAGCGCGATCTTGTGCCCCGCGCAGCACCGCGGCGCCGTTCGGGCGCCGTTCGGGGACACCCACCGTTCGGAAAAGCCGGGACCCCCCACGCCTGGCACCGGCGTCCGTCTCGTCACATTGGTCTCCAAGCCCATGGTTCGATGCAAACCTCCGCTGCTTCTGCGCTAGGCTGTGGAGCCTTGCATCAAAGATCCTGAAACCAGCGAGAAGGAGGGCACATGAGAATCGGCATCATGACCGGTGCGCGGTCGTCGAGCAGCGACGTCAACGCCATCGGGCGCACGATCACCATCGATGAAGTCGTCGCGCTCGCGCAACGCGCGGAAGCAGCCGGCTTTTCAAATGTGTGGATGGCGAATGTCTTCGCGCTCGACGCCATCATGACGATGGCCATCGCCGGGCGCGCGACACGCACGATCGAGGTCGGCACCGCGGTGACGCCGACGTATCCCCGGCACCCGACCGCCATCGCGCAGCAGGCGGTGACGGCGGCGGCGGCCACCGGCAACCGCTTCGTGCTCGGCATCGGGCTCGCGCACAAGGTCATGATCGAAGACGCGCTCGGCATCTCGTTCGCGCAGCCCGCGCGCCACATGAAGGAGTACCTCGAAGTGCTGGCTCCGCTGCTGCGCGGGGAGACCGTGCACTACGAGGGCGAGCAGTATTGCGTGCGCGGGCTCTCGGTCGGCGCCGCCGGCGCGGGCGAAGTGCCGCTGATCGTCGCAGCGCTCGGCGAGCACATGCTGAAGCTCGCCGGACGCCTCGCCTCCGGCACCATCACCTGGATGGTCGGGCCGCGCACCCTGAACGAACACATCATTCCGACACTGGCGGCGGCCGCCGGCGCAGCCGCGCGCGCAACGCCGCGCGTGATTGCAGGCTTTCCGATCGTGCTGACGAACAGGCCGGATGAAGCGCGGGCGCTCATCGGCAAGGCGCTCGCGGTCTATGGCGACCTGCCGAGCTATCGCGCCATGCTCGATCGCGAGGGTGTCGTGAGTCCTGCGGATCTCGCGATCGTCGGTGACGAAGCCGTGCTGCGGGCCGGCCTCGCGCGGGTGCGCGACGCCGGCGCAACAGACTTCAACGCCGCAATCGCCGAAGTCGACCCGGGCGCGTTCGATCGCACGTTCGAATTCCTGGCAAGCCTCTGACACAGAGCGCGGCGGGATAGAGCGCGGGGACACCCACTGGTCGAGCCGCGTGGGGGCTGTGCTTCGGGAGAGTGGGTGGGTGTCCCGGCTTTTCCCGGCTTTTCCTGGTGGGTGTCCCGCCTCTTCCTCCCGGCTTTTCGGGCATTGCGCCGGCTTCATCACGCTGACGTTCGCTCGCTACGATTGACCGGGCACAGGCGTGCGCCACGCCTGCAGAGTCGATCGGCCCATGCACGGATGACCATCGATCACGCGATGCATTATCACGTCGAAGCGCCTGCTGCAGGCCTGCGCGACGCCGGCAGTGGCGAGCCATTCCAATCATGAGGAGGTGCCATGAGCGACCAGAATGACTTCAACAAAGCCTTTCGGGATGAACGCTACGGGTCCGGCGCGGGCACTCCGACCTCGCTGGGTGGCACCCTGGGCCAGATGTCCGCCAGACAGCAGCACGATCTGGCGAGCGGACGGGTACGGCACGGGGCCTCAGGAGCGCTGGTGCTGGAAATGATGAGAGGCGGCCCCATCAGCAGGGGAATCCTGGTCTTGATCGTCGGTTTCATCCTGGGAGTGGCAGGCGCCACTGGTGCGAAGGGATCGTGGTGGGTGCTCGTCGGGCTGGCCGGCGGCTCGCTCCTGACGCTGGCAGGTTGCGGCATGATCGCCTACGGCACTGTCCGCAAGATACTGCGCGCGCTCAGGTAGGCGCAGCGTCGCCGTCGATGATGTCGACCGCACGCTCATCGTTGGCACCTTGACTGACACCCACTGAGTGGCCGCCGTACCGCGGCCGACGATCGCACAGAGAGTGGGTGTCCCGGCTGTACGCGGCTGTACGGCCGTCGGCACGCTGTCCTTCTTCGTCGCCGACGAATGGCTGACGCGCGGAACCGGCGCCGGTCGCGGCGCGTATGCAGCGTCGAAGCTCGCCTTCCTGGCCTCGCTCGGCATCGCGGTGGGGCTCGACTTCGAGAGGCTGTTCTTCCTGCTCATCATCGTGCCCGTGATCGTGCTTTTCCTCATCGTCCACGGCCTGTTCAGCGCCTGGGCGTATCGCCGCACGGGACACCGTTGGGCGGCCGGCATCGCAAACGCCGTGGTCTTCGCGTGGGCGATCGACGTCACCTTCCCGCTGCTCGCCGGCTGAGCCGGATGACGCGCGTGCGCCGGCCGATCTAATCTGACGTCCCCCAGCCCGGATTGCGCATGAACACGTCGACCACCCAGACCTGGCCCGCGCCGTCCGCGGTGCTCGAACTGCTGAAGCCCATCACCTGGTTCCCGCCGATGTGGGCCTTCGCCTGCGGCGTGGTGTCCTCGGGCCGGCCTATCCTCGACAACTGGAGCCTCGTGCTGCTCGGCGTGGTGCTCGCGGGGCCGCTGGTCTGCGCGATGAGCCAGGCGATCAACGACTGGTACGACCGCGATGTCGACGCCATCAACGAACCACAGCGCCCGATTCCGTCCGGCCGCATTCCAGGCCGCTGGGGCCTGTATATCGCGCTGATCTGGACCGTGTTGTCGCTGCTCGTGGCGAGCGCGCTCGGCACCTGGGTGTTCGTGTCCGCGATCGTCGGCCTCGTGCTCGCCTGGGCTTACAGTGCGCCGCCGTTCCGGTTGAAGCGCAATGGCTGGTGGGGCAATGCGGCCTGCGGTCTCTCCTACGAGAGCCTGGCCTGGGTCACGGGCACGGCGGCGATGATCGGCGGCGCGCTGCCGCGCATCGAAGTGCTGTGGCTGGCCCTGCTGTACGGCATCGGTGCACACGGCATCATGACGCTCAATGACTTCAAGGCCATCAAGGGTGATGCGCAGACGGGCATCCGCTCACTGCCCGTCCAGCTCGGCGCCGACGGTGCGGCTCGTGCGGCGAGCGCGATCATGGCCCTGCCGCAAGTCGTGGTGATTGCGCTGCTGCTCCACTGGGAGCGCCCGCTGCAGGCCGCGATCGTCGCCGCTCTGCTCGCGCTGCAGGGCTGGATGATGCTGCGCTTCATCAGCACACCGGTCGAACGCGCGCTGTGGTACAGCGGCTTCGGGGTGCCGCTGTACGTGTCCGGCATGATGGCCGCGGCGATCGCGGTGCGCGATCTCGCCTGAGGACGCTTCGCTGCATCCGGGCTGCGCAGCGCAGCGCTAAAGATTGACCAGCGTCTTGCGCGCCCGGCCGAGCGACACCAGCGACAGCGCGTCACCGTCGCAGCGAAACTGCGTGATCGATCCGTAATCGGGTTCGAAGCACACGAGGCGCTGGTCATCCGTTGCGCGCGCGACCAGCGCATTGATCACCATGAAGTGCGTGAACACCAGCGTGTCCTGTCTGAACCCGAGCACGGCGCGCGCGGCCTGATCGCGCCACGCATGCAGGCTCGCATCGACCTCAGGCCAGGTCGACGCCATGATCTTCCCCAGCCACGCCTTGCGCTCGTCCATCGGCACGCTCGACGGGACCTCGCGCACGCGCTCATCGAGCGTCATCGGGCGCCGCCACACAGCCGCCAGCGGCTCGGCCGTTTCGCGCGCCCTGGCCAGGGGGCTGGCCACGAGCGGGCAGGGCGGGTGCGACGCAAAGTGCGCGGCGACCAGACGTGCGTGTTCGCGCCCTTCGTCGGAGAGCCCGGGGTCGAGCGCTTCGGACCAGGCCGCGGCGGCCGCGCCGTGGCGAATCAGGAAGACGTCATGGGACATGGGGAACTCAACCGCCGCCGATCAGCGGCATGAAATGCACTTCACTGTCGGCCGCCATCGGCTCGTGCAGCGGATCGTGGAAAATCTCGCCGTCGATGGCGACCGCCGTGTGCACGCCGATCGCCTCGACCAGGCCCGGAAAACGCTGGGCCAGCTCGGCGAGCAGGGCACTGTAGTCGGCGACCTCGAGCGTCAGCCGGGCCTGCCCGCCGGTGAACCGGCGGGCGAGCTCGCCCTGCAGGATGACGGTCGCCAAGGTCTCAGGCCTGGCGGGCGCCGTCGATCGCCTTCAGCAGCCGCGGCGGCGAAATCGGCAACGCGTCGATGCGCAGACCCGCGGCGCGCGACACCGCATTGGCGACCGCCGCCAGCGGCGGCACGATGGGCACTTCGCCGACACCACGCACGCCGAACGGATGGCCCGGGTTCGGCACTTCGACGAGCACGGTATCGATCATCGGCAGATCGGAGGCCACCGGCATGCGGTAGTCGAGGAAGCCGGCGTTCTGCAGCCGGCCCTTGTCGTCGTAGATGTACTCTTCGTTCAGCGCCCAGCCGATGCCCTGCACCGCGCCGCCCTGCAGCTGGCCTTCGACATAGGCCGGGTGTATTGCGCGGCCGACGTCCTGGATGGCCGTATAGCGCAACACCTTGACGGCGCCCGTCTCGGGATCGACCTCGACGTCGCAGAGATGCGTGCCGAAACCCGCGCCTGCACCCGTCGCATTGATCGACACCGCGCCGCTGATCGGCCCGCCGGTCTTGCCGGCGCTGTGCGCGATCTTCGCGAGCGACAGCGGCGCACGATCGGTGCCGTCGGCGAGCGTGCACCAGGCCTGCCCGTCGCGCCACTCGACGTGTTCGGCTTCGATCTTCCACAGCTTCGCCGCGCGCTTCTTCAGCTCTGTGACAGTGGCTTCGGCCGCTTCGATCACGGCCTTGCCGGTGGCGAAGGTCACACGGCTGCCGCCGGTCAGGAAGCTGTACGCAATCTGCCCGGTGTCGCCGATCATCGGCTTCACCTTCGCGAGGTCGATGCCCAGCACCTCGGCCGCCATCATCGCCATCGACGCGCGCGAGCCACCAATGTCCGGGTTGCCGGTGACGACTTCCGCCGTGCCGTCTTCATTGATGTGGATTGCCGCACTCGACGGGCCGCCGATGTTGAACCAGAAGCCCGACGCGATGCCGCGACCCTGGTTCGGGCCGAGCGGCGCCGACCAGTGCGGATGGGCCTTGGCGGCGAGCAGCGTCTCGACGTAGCCAATCTCGGGGAACTTCGGACCATACAGAGCGCGCGTGCCGGCCTTCGCCGCGTTCTTCAGGCGCAGCTCGAGCGGGCACAGGTCGAGCTTCTGCGCGAGTTCGTCGAGCACGGACTCCACGCCGAAGGCTGCCATCGGCGCGCCGGGCGCACGATAGGCCGCGCACTTCGGCCGGTTGCTGACGACGTCCCAGCACTCCGCGCTCGCGTGCTCGATGTCATACGGCGCGAAGCCCGTCATGCCGCCGAGCGTGGCAGGCGATCCCGGGAACGCGCCGGCCTGGTACTTCAGCACCATCTCGCCGGCGACGAGCTTGCCGTCGCGCCTGGCGCCGATTTTCACTTTCACGTGCGTGCCCGACGTCGGGCCCGTCGCCTTGAACACTTCCACGCGCGACATCACGAGCTTGACCGGCCGCCCTGACTTGTTCGCGAGCGCGACCGCCAGCGGTTCGAGATAGACGGTGGTCTTGCCACCGAAGCCGCCGCCGATTTCAGCGGGGATGACGCGGATGCTGGAAATCTCCATGCCGAGCAGTTTGGCGGTGAACTCGCGCACCATGAACTGGCCCTGGCTCGAGCACCAGATCGTCGCCATGCCGTCGGCCCCCATCGTCGCAATCACGGCGTGCGGTTCGATATAGCCCTGGTGCACGGCCGCCGTGGTGAACTCGCGCTCGACGATGACGTCCGCGTCGGCGAAGCCTTTGGCCGTGTCGCCGAGCGTGAAACCGGTGCGGGCCGCGATGTTCGAGGCTTTGGTCGGCGCCGGCTCGACGCCATTGGTGATGAGATCCGCGTGCAGCACCGGTGCGTCGGGCCGCATCGCCTCGAGCACGTCGATGACGTGCGGCAGCACTTCGTAGTCGACCTTGATCAGCGCTGCGGCCTCGGCGGCAATCGACGCCGAAGTCGCCGCCACGGCGGCGACCGCGTGGCCTTCATAGAGCACCTTGTCACGCGCGATGACGTTCAGTGACACGTGGCGGAAGTTGATCGGCGCTTCGCCGCCGGTCGACACTTCGCTCGGCAGATCCGGAAAGTCAGCGGCGGTGACGACGGCGAGCACGCCGCGCAGCGCCCGCGCCGCACTGACGTCGATCGATTTGATGCGCGCGTGCGCATGCGGGCTGCGCAGCACGGCGCCGGCGAGCATGCCGGGCAGCTGGTAGTCGGCGCCGAAGGCAGCGCGTCCCGTGACCTTGTCGACGCCGTCCGGCCGTACCGGCCGCGTGCCGACCCACTTGAAGTTCTTCGAGAAGATTTTCGGCTCGTTACCCATTTCAGGCTTCCTCGCGCATCTTCGCCGCGGCGTTCATCACCGCGCGGATGATCTTGTCGTAACCGGTGCAGCGGCACAGATTGCCGGCAAGCCAGAAACGCACTTCGGTTTCGGTCGGATCCGGGTTCTGCTCGAGCAGCGCCTTGGCCGCCACAATGAAACCCGGGGTGCAGATGCCGCACTGGAGTGCGGCGTCGTCGAGGAACTGCTGCTGGATCGGATGCAGGTCGTTGCCCTTCGCGACGCCTTCGATGGTCGTGATGCTGTGACCTTCGGCCTCGACGCCGAGCACGAGGCAGGCGCAGACGAGGCGTCCGTCGAGCATGACGCTGCAGGCGCCGCAGTCACCGGTGCCGCAGCCTTCCTTGGTGCCCGTGAGTTCGAGTTCATCGCGGAGCACGTCGAGCAGGGTCTGCTGCGTCTCGCACAGGAATTCGACCTGGTCGCCGTTGACGGTGGTCGATACGTGATGCTTGGCCATCATTGCCCCCTTGCGCGCGCCAGCGCTGCGACGGCGGCCCGGCGCGCGAGCACGCCAGCCACCTTTGTCCGGTATTCGATCGTGCCGCGTTTGTCGTCGATCGGGTTGCAGGCCGCACTGGCGGCGGCGGCGAGTGTCGCGAGTGCCGCGTCGTCGACCGTCGTGCCGACGAGTGCCGCGCCGGCGGCGGGCACCAGCAGCGGGCGCGGCGCAACGGCGCCAAGGCCGACGCGAGCCGCCGTGCACACGCCGCTGCCGTCGAGCGTCAGGCACACGCCGACGCCGACGACCGCGATGTCCATCTCGGTCCGCGGAATGAAGCGCAGATACGCGTCACCGGTCTTCGCCGGCGGCGTCGCGAACAGGAATTCGACAATGAATTCGCCCGCTGCGAGCGTCGTCTTGCCCGGTGCCGTGACGATGTCTTCGACCGCTGCTTCGCGCGTGCCGCCCGCGCCCGCGATCACGCAGCGCGCGCCGGCGGCGATCAGCGCGGGCACGCTGTCGGCGGCGGGTGATGCATTGCAGAGATTGCCGCCGAGGCTCGCGCGGCCCTGGATCTGCGTCGAGCCGATCAGCTGAAACGCTTCGACGACGCCGGGCCACTGTGCGGCGAACGCCGCGTGCGCGCCCAGTTCGGCGCCGGCGACCGCCGCGCCGACGCGAAAGCCGGACGCAGTCTGTTCGATACGACGCAGCTCGCTGATGCCCTTGATGTCGACGATCACGCTCGGGCGGGTGTAGCCGCCACGCAGTTGCACCAGGAGGTCGGTGCCGCCGGCGAGCACGCGTGCACCCGCCGCGCCAAGGCGCCGGACGGCGTCGTCAATGGTGTTCGGCCGTGCATATTCAATTGCTTCCATGGAGTCCCTCGCAGGCTCGGACGTGAATGGGGATGCTCCATCTTACACGCTGGGTCCGGACCGCGAAGCCTCCATCCGGCGGAAGCATCGTGCATGTTTTCACCTGCGCCAGCGCGGCCTCGACGTGTGCGGCGCAGCGTCGAAGGTGCTGTGGGGCGGATGGCGTGTTGGCCACCGAGAACACCGAGAAATGTCAGTGGGTTCGTGCCCGGGGCCAGCGTGAAGCCGATCCGCACCGGGACGGCTCGAGCTGAGTCCGCCATTCGCCATGATGTCGCACAGCGGTGCGTCCTCTGCAGATGCTCGCAAAATCTCGTTCTTCCCCCTCGGTGTCCTCGGTGTCTTCGGTGCTCTCGGTGGCAAAAAGCGGCTCACCCACGTCGCACAGGCGCCCCGAACGCAGGATCCGACGACACGCGATACGCGACGCTGCCGCGCGGCGCGTCGTACCAGCCGGGGTCGCGGTAGTCGCCGGGTGCGAGGTCGTCGCGCACCTTCATCACGCTGAACATGCCGCCCATCTCGAGCGCGCCGTACGGGCCCTGGCCCGTCATCATCGGCAACGTGTTCGGTGGGCCCTGCAGGTTCGGCATGCCCATCGCGAGATGCCCGGCATGTTCGGACATGCCGTCCCTGCCCATCGGCATGTAGCCCGGCAGCAGCGCGCGCAGACGTGCCTCGACTTTGCGCTGGTCGACGCCGAGCATGTTGGGAATGCCGTGACCCATTGCATTCATCGTGTGGTGCGCCATGTGGCAGTGGAATGCCCAATCGCCGGCAATCGCGTCGAATTCGATGTCGCGCAACTGGCCGACGGCGACGAGCGCCGTCACTTCGCGCTGCCATTGCGCGCGCGGCCAGCGCCCGCCGTCGCCCCCCGTGATCTCGAACTGCACGCCGTGCAGATGCAGCGGGTGATTCCACATCGAGAGATTGCCGATGCGGATGCGCACGCGCTCCCCGGTGCGCGCGACCATCGGTTCGATGGCCGGAAACACTTTCGAGTTGAAGCTCCACAGATCGAAGTCGAGCATGATCGACGGATCGGGGCGATAGGTGCCGGGATGCAGCGCCCAGTTGTGCAGCAGCATCGCGTAGTCGCGATCGACGCGATCGCTGCCGTCGCGTGGATGGATGATGAACAGGCCCATCATGCCGCAGGCGAGTTGCACCAACTCGTCGGCGTGCGGGTGGTACATGTGCGTGCCGTGCTGCCGCAGCGTGAACTCATAGGCGAAAGTCTCGCCCGGCTTGATCGCCGGCTGGTTCAGGCCCGCGATGCCATCCATGCCGCTCGGCAGGTAGAGGCCGTGCCAGTGGATCGACGTCGGTTCGCGCAGATGATTGGTGACGAGGATGCGCACGCGATCGCCCTCGACCGCTTCGAGCGTCGGGCCCGGCGTCGTGCCGTTGTAGCCCCAGCATTTCGCGACGCAGCCGGGCGCGAACTCGTGCTCGATTTCTTCGGCCACGAGATGGAACACCTTCACGCCGTGGTCGAGCGAGTACGGCAGCGTCCAGCCGTTCGGTGTGTGGACCGGCGTATAGCCGGGCGCGGCGCCAGGCCCGGCCGAAGCCGGCGCGCCCGGTGTGGCGACGGCGGCCGTCGCCATCAGCGCGGCCGGGGCGGCACCGAGGTGCGACAGGAAATCGCGGCGATTGCTCATGTCGAATCCTCTTTTTCAGTGCGCGTGATGCGCGGGTGTCGGGGTGGCCGGTGCGGCCGGGGTTGCCAGCAGGGCGGCGGGATCGACGCCTGCGCCGGCGAGGGCGGCACTCGGCAGCGGTGCGCCGATGGCGCGCGACAGGTTGGCGCGCGCGACCCAGTAGTCGCCGAGCGCGCGCAGATACGCGTCGTATGCGGCGTACAGCGCGAGCTTGTCCTGCAGCACGTCGAACTGCCCTGTCAGCATGTAGTTCTGCAGTTGGCGCGAGCCCGCGACGATGCGCTCGCGCAGCGGCAGCAGCGTGCGCCGATAGCGCGCCACGATCTCGCGCGCGGCGACGACCGCGGCCTGCGCCTGCGCGACGTCGTGGCCGACGTCGATCGCGCTCGTCTGCGCCGCGGCGCGCGCGGCGTCGAGCCGTGCGGCTGCCCGCGTCACGCGACCCTGACCCTGATTGAACAGCGGAATCTGGAAAGCCAGGGTCGGGCCGAGCAGGCGTGTGCCGTCGCGCTCGTGCTCGACCCCGAGTTCGAGATCGCCGAGCCAGCGCACACTGCGCGTCAGGCCCAGTGCGTCTTCGAGCAACGCCACCGCACGCTGCGCGGCCAGCAGGTCGAGCCGGCCGGCGCCGGCCACGCGCTGCAACTCGTCGGTCGCATCTTCGCCGGACGCCGGCAGCGGCAGGGCGGAGACAATCTGCCAGTCCAGATCGGGACCGATGCCCATCAGGCGGGCGAGCGCTGCGCGTGTCGCGGCGACTTCGACGTCGGCCTGTACCGCCTCGAGTCCGAGGCTCGCCGCGGCCGCGCGCTCGCGATCGAGTGCGAGCTGATTGATATTGCCGGCCGCGTACAGGGCGGCGGCGAAATCGGCGCTGACCTCGCCCGCCTCTGCTATCGCGCGCTTCAGCGCGCGTCCGGCCAGCGCGGCGACATGGCGGTAGTACGCCGCCTCCGTGTCCGCGGCGAGCCCGACCAGCGCCGCGCCGGCCTCGAGTTGCACGCGCGCGATCTCGCCGGCGGCGAGCCGTTTGCGCGGCGACAGCGTCAACAGCTCTGCGACGTTCTGCGCGAGACCGAGCGTGATCTGGCTGCCGCCGCTGCCATCGAGCCACGCGAGGGAGAAGCGCGGATTGCTGAGTCGCGCGGCATCGAACGCATCGGCCTGTGCGATGCCGAGCGCGGCAAACTGCGCGAGCAGGGCCGGGTTGTGGCTCAGCGCGATGCGCTGGGCCATGTCCAGCGTCAGCGGGGTGGACAGCCATTCGGCGGGTGGGGCAACGCTGGCGGGCGCTGCCACCGAGGGCGCGTGCGCGAGGCCGCGCGCGGCGAGTTCGCTGTCGACGGCACTGAATCCGCGATCAGGTGGAATGCCGGCGCAGCCGCCGGACAGCAAGGTCGCGGTCAGCAGCATGGCGGGCGCGACGGACGAACGAAGCATCACGGGGTGACTCCTGCGATGAGGTGGATGCGTGATCCGCGCCGGTGTGCGCTGTCACTGATCCGGGAACCCGCGCACGCGGCGCGGGCACGTTCACTCAGCAGCGAGCGGAGATCGGCGGTCGGAAGTTCAGCGGTGCCGCGGCGAGCGCGGCGCGCGGCAGCGGGGCAGGGAAGATGCTCCGCGCCTTGACCGACGGCGGCAGCGGCAGCGCCGTGCTCGTCAGCGACGGCGCATGCGCGCAATGCAGATCGCACAGGGGGCCTGCGCAGTCTGCGTCGACCGCTGTCTGCGCGTTCTGCGGCATGTGGCCGGCATGCGCGTGATGCGAGTCGTCGACATCCGGCGCGGCTGCCAAGTGTCCGACAGCGGCATCGGGCGGGCAGCAGTCGAGCGGCGCGGCAAGGCCCGCCAGCGGCAGAGCCAAGAGCAGACAGCTGATCACGAACAGGCGAAGCGCGCGCATGCGTGGAGTATGGCACCGCGCGACGCAGCCGCCCAGCAAAAGGCGTGCATTCCGTGACCGCCTCGGGCATATTCCGGCGCCATGACGCCACGCAATTTCCTGTTCGTTTCCTGGTCCGCGCTCATCACCGACATTGCCTGGCAGGTGGCCAAGGAAGGGCACGGGGTCAAGTACTACATCCGCGCCGAACGCGAACGCGACATCGGCGATGGCTTCGTGACGAAAGTCGACGACTGGACGCGCGAGATCGACTGGGCGGACGTGATCGTCTTCGACGACACGCTCGGCCAGGGCGAACAGGCCGCGGCGCTGCGCGCCCGCGGCAAGCTCGTCGTCGGCGGTACGGCCTACACCGACGCCCTCGAAGACGACCGCTCCTTCGGCCAGGAAGAGCTGAAGAAGGCCGGCGTCAACATCCTGCCCTATCGCCAGTTCGACGACTTCGACGAGGCGATCGCCTACGTGCGCGAGAACCCCGAGCGTTACGTGATCAAACCATCCGGCGAGTCCGGCAACGTCAAACGCCGCCTGTTCGTCGGCGACGAGGAGGACGGTCAGGACGTCGTGCGCGTGCTCGAGGCGTACAAGAAGTCCTTTCCGGACGAAATCAGGCTGTTCCAGCTCCAGCGCCGCGTGACGGGCGTCGAAGTGGCGGTCGGCGCGTTCTTCAACGGCCGCGAGTTCGTCTATCCGATCAACGTCAACTTCGAGAACAAGAAGCTCTTCCCCGGCAACATCGGGCCCTCGACCGGCGAGATGGGGACCAGCATGTTCTGGAGCGGCCCGAACCGGCTGTTCACGTCCACGCTGAAGAAGATGGAGCCGGTGCTCGCGCAGGAAGGCTATGTCGGATACGTCGATCTGAACTGCATCGTCAACGGCCAGGGCATCTACCCGCTCGAGTTCACCTCGCGCTTCGGCTACCCGACGATCATGATCCAGCAGGAAGGCATGACGACGCCAATCGGCGAATTCCTGTATGAACTCGCCGCCGGCACGATGACGAAGTTCAAGGTCAAGAACGGCTTCCAGATCGGCGTGCGCGTGGTGGTGTCGCCGTTTCCGTTCGACGACGAAGCGACGTTCAACTCGGTGTCGAAGAACGCCGCCATCATGTTCAAGAAGGGCATCCCCGAGGAAGTCCACATCGAGGACGTCAAGCAGGTCAACGGCCAGTGGTATGTCGCCGGCACGTCGGGCGTGGTGCTCGTGGTCTGCGGCCTTGGCTCGACGATGCGCCAGGCGCAGGCGCAGGCGTACACACGCATCCGCAACATCATGATCCCGGACATGTACTACCGCGATGACATCGGCGAGCGCTGGTTCGAGGATCACGACCGCCTGCACACCTGGGGTTACCTGAGAGAAGTCTGATGAGCACGATCGACGAGACCGGCCGTGCGCTGCTCGCACGGCATCAACACCGCAGGATCGCCCTCGAAGGCAGTTGCAACTGCCGCGATCTCGGCGGCCTGCGCACCACGCAGGGGGGGCGCACGCGGCGCGGCCGCGTCTTCCGCTCGGACGCACTGGCGACGCTGACGGACAGCGATCGCGCGAGACTCGCGGACCTCGGCATCCGCACCGTGTACGACCTGCGCACCGACGAAGAACGTCAGCGCGCGCCGAACCTGCTGCACGAAGAGGCGCCGCGACAGCAGGCGCTGGGCTTCCTGCCGCGCGGCAACCCCGAGATGTTCGCGGCCATCAATGCCGGCGAACTGTCGCCGGCCGCGGCGCGCGCGCAGATGTGCGCGCAGTACGAGCGGTTGGCGCTCGATCACACCGATCTGCTGGGCCGGATGTATCGCGGCATCCTCGCCCCCGGCGGGGCGCCGGCGCTGTTCCACTGTGCGAGCGGCAAGGATCGCACCGGCGTCGGCAGCGCGTTCCTGCTGCTGACGGTTGGGGTCGCGCGCGACGAAGTCTTCGAGGATTACCTGATTTCCCACTACCAGCGCCGCGCGCTCGACATGTTCAGCGGCAGCGCCCCCGACGCCGCGGTCTACGAAATCATGTCGGCGCGGGAGGAGTACCTCGCAGCGGCACTCGACGCGATCGACCGGGAGTTCGGCAGTTTCGACGCCTTCGCGACCCGCAGCCTCGGCTTCACCACCGCCGAGCGCGACGCGCTCGGCGCGCTGCTCATTGAATGACGCCGACCGTCCCCGGTTCAGCTTCCATTCAATTGCTGCCGCGCACGATGATTCCACCAGCCGGCGCTCGGCGCGCGTCCGGGCTTCCAAGTGGCGATGGTGGCGCGTATAGGAATGTCAGCGAGTGTTACGCCGCCAACCGACCGTCGGCTGGCCAAATTCGGGCGCGATAGGATCCCGTTCATGATGCGAACGCTGATTCTGTCGCTGCTGCTGGCTGCGATCCTGCCGGTCGCGGCCGATGCCCTGCACCCCGACAACGGGGACTTCAACAGCGGCCTGCGCCACTACGAGGCCGGCAAGTTCAAGGCCGCGGTGGCGGCCTTCGATCGCGCCGCCGCCGTCGACCCTGAAAACGACGTCTATGCCTTCTGGGTCGGCAAGGCCTGTGGGCGCGTGGCCGAGAATGCCGGCCCGATTTCCGCCATCAAATGGGCGGGCCGCACACGCGATGCGCTCGAACGCGCCGTCGAACTGAATCCGGACAATGCCGATGCCGTGGGCGCGTTGGCCTCGTACTACGAGCAGGCGCCGGGCTTTCTGGGCGGTGACGCGGCCAAGGCCCGTGAACTGCGGGCGCGCCTCGCGACGACGAGCCCGGTGTCCGCCGCCGACACGCCGGCGGTCAACCCGCCGACGCAGCGCTGATCGGGGCTTCGTCCCGCGCTACGCCGGTCCGGCGGCGCCATCGATGGCGCCCAGGGCGGCCTCGATGTCGGCGACGTCCACGGGGCGTACCAGCCGCGACACTTCTTCTCCGTTCCGCAAGAACACCAGCGTCGGCCACAGCTTCACCCGGAACGAACGGCCGAGCGGTCGCCCGGGACCGTCGAAGATCTTCAGATGCCGCAGGCCGGGATGTGCCGCCATCGCCGTGGCGATCAGCGCCTGCGCACGCCGGCAGTGGCCGCAGTCAGGGCTGCCGAACTCAATCAGTGTGGCGCCGGCGAGCCGGTCGATGTCCTCGCGCAGGGGTTCGAGCGCGGCGTATTCGTCATTCATGATCCAAGCCTAACAGGCCCGCCAAAAGCGGGCGAGCGCACGGCCCGCCAGGCTCAGGTCGGTGTGCCGTCACGCGTGCCGAGATGATAACGACACAGCAGGACGGCCAGCACGATCCCGGGCGCGGCATAGACCAGGCTCATGAACAGTCCCATCGGTCCGAGCAGCACGCCGAACGCGAGCAGGCTCGCGACGGCGAGCGTCGTGCCGGCGAGCGGCCATCCGCGAGCCAGCCTGCGTTGTGCGCACCAGGCAACGGTCATCGCGGCGAGCACCAGCCACGCACAGGGCACGCCGACGGCCAGGACAGCGAGCGGCGCGATCTGCCAGGCCCCGCCCGCTGACGCGTCGACCGGCCCGTCTGCACCCGGCGTTCCCCAGCGGCTGGCGATATCCATGCCGCTGCCCAAGGCCATGCTGAGCGACAGCACCAGGGCCGGGCCCGACAGCAGCCACGGCAGCACGACGAGCGCGATTCTCTTCATCTCGTCGGCCCGCCACTCAACACGCGGAAAACAGCGACGCACGCGTCGACAACCAGTGGCGGAAATCGTCGTAGCGTGGCGCCACCGGCTTCGACCGCGAGCACGCTGCCGGCCGGCAGCTGGTCGGAAAGCCCGCGCAGCGCGATCACGGTGAACTCGTGGTCGCCGGGCGGGCCGAGCAGCGTCATCCCGTCGAGCACCGCAGGCGGCACATGACACGCTGCATCGGCGGTGACGATGGCGGTCAGGCTGTCCGGCGGCAGGACTTTGATCATGTCGGGTTGTTCGGCGTCATGGCCATGCGCGGTCCAGTAGCGGGCGAGGCGCCCGGACAGGCCCGGCGTGCGGTCTGCCCCGGTCCGCAGCTCACGCAAGCGGTGGATCCGGCCAGGGAACTCCTCGCTGTCCGACTCGAAGCCGTCGCACACGCGGTAGAAGTCGCGCAGATCGCCGGGGAGGTCGACGGCGTCGGCGAGTGCGTCGACGTCCGTTGCCGGCGGGCGGGCCGTGCCGTGCCAGGGGGCGGCCGGTGCGTTCAGTGCCGTGAGGCAGGCGGCGACGAAATCGGGCGTCGGCAGCGCCCGCAGGTCGGCGGCCGATTGCCGCTGGCGCCGGATGGCTTGCGCCGTCCCCAGCAGGACTTTGCCGAAGCGGAACAGATTGAGCAAACCCATCCTGACACTCCTGTAGCAGCCCGCTGACGGGCGAACGACAAGCCGAAGTAGCGGCCGCCCCGGCCCGATGGTCCACTCCGCCTGCTGCCGCCACAGCGTGGTCGACCCCAGCGCTCGCCATCACGTGGGCTTTCCTTGCCTCGACGGACCACGCCCCGGACAATGCCGGCATGAACGAACAAGTCATCCAGCCCCCCGTCCGCCCTGACAAGGCCCGTCACGAATTCGGCAAGCTGCAGCAGCGGCTGCGACGCAACGTCGGCAAGGCGATCGCGGACTACAACATGATCGAGGAGGGCGACCGGGTGATGGTCTGCCTGTCGGGCGGCAAGGATTCCTTCGCGATGCTCGACATCCTGCTGAGCCTGCAGAAGAAGGCGCCGATCGATTTCGAGATCCTTGCCGTCAATCTCGATCAGAAGCAGCCCGATTTTCCCGAGCACGTGCTGCCGGCCTACCTGACCGCACTCGGCGTGCCGTTTCACATCCTCGAGCAGGACACCTACAGCGTCGTCAAGCGCGTGGTGCCCGAAGGCAAGACGCTCTGCGGCCTGTGCTCACGCCTGCGGCGCGGCAGTCTCTACACCTTCGCGAAAGCGCGCGGCATGACGAAGATCGCGCTGGGCCATCATCGCGACGACATCGTCGAGACCATGTTCCTGAACATGTTCTTCGGTTCCAAGCTGAAGGGCATGCCGCCGAAGCTGCAGTCCGACGACGGCGAACACATCGTCATCCGTCCGCTCGCCTACTGTCGCGAATCCGACCTGACGGCCTATGCCGACGCGCGCGCTTTCCCGATCATTCCGTGCAACCTGTGCGGCAGCCAGGAACATCTGCAGCGCAAGCAGATCAAGCAGATGCTGGCCGACTGGGAGCGCCGGCACCCGGGCCGCGTCGAGAACGTGTTTCGCAGCATGCAGAACGTGGTGCTCTCGCATCTCGCCGACACCGAACGCTTCGATTTCGCGAACCTCGGCGCGCGACCGGGCGCGACGCGTCCGAATCTCGTGCAGTGGCTGATTGACGGCGAGTGAGGTCTGCGACCGCGGATCGTGCTGACGCCGGCGTCCGTCGGGCCTGAGGCGTCGCCGGGTCGCCGACGCCAGGATCAGGAGGACGACTCACGCTCGCGCAGGGCTCGCCGCAGGATTTTGCCGACGTTCGACTTCGGCAGCTCGCTCGCAAAGACAATCTGGCGCGGCACCTTGTAGGCGGTCAGGTGTTCACGGCAGTGCGCGATCAGCGTTGCCGGCGCCACGCTCGCGTCGTTGACGACCACGATCGCCTTCACCGCTTCGCCGCTCCGGTCGTCGGGCACGCCGATCACGGCGCTTTCGATGACGGCCGGGTGCATCGCGAGGACTTCCTCGACTTCGTTCGGAAAGACATTGAAGCCCGAGACGAGAATCATGTCCTTCTTGCGATCGACGACTTCGAAATAGCCGTCTTCGCGCATCACGCCGATGTCGCCCGTTTTCAGCCAGCCGTCTGGCGTCATGACCTCGGCGGTGTCGTCCGGGCGTTGCCAGTAGCCCTGCATCAGCTGCGGTCCACGGGCCCAGATCTCGCCGGGCGTGCCCGGCGGCACCGGCTGGCCGGCGTCGTCGCGGATCTCGCATTCGGTCGACGGCAACGGCACGCCGATGGTGCCGCTGAAGTCCGCGCGGTGCAGCGGGTTGGCGGTCAGCGCACCGCTCGATTCGGTGAGGCCGTAACCCTCGACGATCAGCGTGCCTGTGATCTCCTGCCAGCGCTCGGCAATCGGCCGCTGCACCGCGCTGCCGCCGCCACCGGACAGGCGCAGCTTCGAGAAATCGAGCGCCCCGAACGCCGGCGCGTTCAGCAGCGACGTGAACAGCGTATTGACGCCGAAGAAGCCGGTGAACGGCACGCGCGCCATCTCGCGAATGAACTGGTCGACATCGCGCGGATTGGAAATCAGGTAGCTGCAACCGCCCAGCATCATCAGGCTGAAGCAGTTCAGCGACAGCGCCAGCACGTGATAGAGCGGCAGGGCCGTGATCGCGATCTCTTCCCCGGCGCGCGCGGCGACGTTCATCCACACATTCGTCTGCAGCGCGTTCGCGATCATGCTGCGATGGGTCAGCATGGCGCCCTTCGACACGCCCGTGGTGCCACCGGTGTACTGCAGAAAGGCAATGTCGCCTGCTTTGAGTGGCGCGGGTGTGTGCTCGAGCCTGCGCCCCTGCGCCATGACGTCGCTGAACTTCACGCTGCCGCGCACGGCCGGCAGCCGGTGTCCACGGCGACGCGCGCTGACGAAATTGAACAGTGAGCGTTTGATTCGCGGGAACAGATCGCCGAGGTGGGCAACGATCACGGTCTCGATTGGCGTCTCGTCGATGATGCCGGCGAGCGTCGCGAGCATCGCGTCGAACACCACGATCACCCGTGCGCCGGAGTCGTTCAGCTGATGCTTCAGTTCGCGCGGCGTATACAGCGGATTGGTGTTGACGACGACCGCCCCGGCGCGCAGCGCGCCCAGCATCGCGACGGGATACTGCAGCACGTTCGGCAGCATCAGGGCGACGCGATCGCCGGCAGCCACCTCGAGCTCGCGCTGCAGGTAGGCGGCGAACGCATGCGTGCGGGCCTGCAGGCGCTGGTAGTCGAGAAAGACGCCGAAGTTGCCGAAGGCAGGACGCGTCGGATAGCGCGCGCAGGTGTCGTCGAACATCGCGACCAGCGACTCGAAGCGGGCGGGATCGATGGTCGTCGGAACGCCAGGGGGATAGTGCGCGAACCAGGGGCGGTCCAAAACAGTGCCTGCGGTCATGGCGCCATCATAGACAGCGCCTGCGGCCCCCACAAACGTTGCCGGCCTCCCGACCGGGGCCGATCGCGCAAGCGCCGGATCAGCCCTCGAGGCTGTTGAGCAGGCCGAAGGTGCGGTCGACGTGGCTGCTGTAAATCCGCTTCAGACCGGTGAAGTCGTGCGGGTCGATCTGATCGAGTTCGGCCAGCTTGCCGCGATAGAAATCCAGATCGCGTTCGAGTTGCGCCCGGTGCTCGTCGAGACGCTGGGCATAGAGGTCCACGACCCGGCTCAGTGGCCCCAACGGGCTCTGTTCGGCGGGCTGGGCCGGCACGGCGGATTGCAGCTGGAGCGTCGGTCGATACATGGGCAGCACCTCTGCCAGGAAGCAGAGCAGGGACTGTGCCAGACGCTGTCCGCGACGCTCATCCGATGGAATTCAACGAGTTGACGCCCGGGCCACGACGCGCTCGGGAGCCGGTCCGACGCGGCCTGTCTCCCGCTGGCGACAGACTGGCATGGAGGCCGGGCGAGGGGCGGTGGCTGGTCTGCCCGGATTGTGGCAGGCGCGTTGGCCGATTCGCGCGCTCGAGCCGCGCGGCGGTAAGCCCGCCCAGCGTCGGGGTGCGTCGTCGCATCCCCGGATCCGGCGGGCCCGGGACGGCGTCCCCGCTCGTCCTAGTCGGCTTTCAGGAGTCCCCGCAGATGCGCCAGCGTCGACTTGCCCCGCGTGCGGTTGGCGTCGGCGTCTTCGGCGGCGCCATCGAAGCGCAGGTCCTCGCGTGGCAGCTCGTCGAGGAAGCGGCTCGGCGTGCATTCCTCGAGCTTGCCGAAGCGCCGACGCACCTTGGTGTACGAAATGCCGAGCGTCTGCTGCGCACGAGTGATGCCGACATAGGCGAGCCGGCGCTCTTCCTCGATCGTGTCGGCCTCGATGCTGGAGCGATGCGGGAGCAGGTTTTCCTCGAAGCCGACGAGGAACACGTGCGGAAACTCGAGGCCCTTTGCCGCATGCAACGTCATCAGGGCCACGCAGTCGCGTTCGTCCTCGCCTTCCTTGCGATCCATGATGTCGTAGAGCGTCAGGGCGGCCACGATGTCGGAGACGGTCTTGCCCTCGTCCTGTTGCGTGATGCGATCGACCCAGCTCAGCAGTTCGCAGACGTTGGCCCAGCGCCGCATCGCGTCCTGTTCGTTGTCGCTGGTCTGCAGCAGCCAGTCCTCGTAGCCGATGTCGTTCAGCAGCACTTTCAGCAGTGCCGCCGGCGGGTCGTCTTCGGCGCGCCGGTGCAGGCCCGCGATCCACTGCGCGAATTCGCGCGCGGGCTTGAGGCTGCGCGCGGCGACCTCCGAACCGAAGGCCATGCTGTCGATTGCCTCGAGCAGCGTGGATTCGTTGACGGACGCGGCCTTGACCAGCGCTTCGATCGTCGAGGTACCGATGCCGCGCCGCGGACTGTTGATCACGCGCAGCAGCGCGTTGTCGTCGTTCGGATTCGCGAGCAGCCGCAGGTAGCACACGGCGTCCTTGACCTCGGTGGAATCGAAGAACGACCGCGCGCCGGACAGGATGTAGGGAATGTCGCGCTCGCGCAGCGCGTGTTCGAACGCTCGCGCCTGGTAGTTGCTGCGGAAGAGGATGGCGTAGTCCTTGTACGGCCGGCCCGACACGAGCTTGTCGTGCGCGATCTGGTTCGCGACGGCCTCGGCCTCTGCCAGTTCATCGCTGACGGCGCGGATGCGGATCTTCTCGCCGAAACCCTTCTCGCTCCACAGGCGCTTGTCGAACACGTGCGGGTTGTTCGCAATCAGCTTGTTCGCGGCCTTCAGGATCACGCCCATCGAACGGTAGTTCTGTTCGAGCTTGATCACCTTCAGTGCGGGAAAGTCGCGCGTCAGCGTGGCCAGGTTCTCGGGCCGCGCGCCGCGCCAGGCGTAGATCGACTGGTCGTCGTCGCCGACGACCGTCAGCCGGCCACTGTGCTGGGCGAGCAGCTTCACGAGTTCGTACTGCGCGAGGTTGGTGTCCTGGTACTCGTCGACGAGCAGCCAGCGCAGCTGCGCCTGCCAGCGCGTCAGGGCGTCGCCGTCCTGGCGAAACAGCTGGACCGGCAGGCAGATCAGATCGTCGAAATCGAGCGCGTTGTAGGCGCGCAGGGCCTGGGCGTAGTGTTTGAAGCAGGACGCGGCGGCTTTCGCCTGCGGATCGGTGGCTTCGTTCATCGCCTCGCGCGGGTCCATCAGCGCGTTCTTCCAGTTCGAGATGCGCGACTGGATGGCGCGGCCGTCGAAGTTCGTCGAGCCGAGCTCGCGCCGCGCGATTTCGGCGATGACGCCTTCGGAATCGCGGGCATCGAACAGGGTGAAGCGCGGGCGGTAGCCGACGGCGGCGAATTCTTCTTTCAGGATCCGCAGGCCCAGCGTGTGGAAGGTCGAGATCCACGGCTTGGACTTGTTGCCCTTCGGCAGCAGCGGCGTCACGCGCTCCTTCATTTCGCGCGAGGCCTTGTTGGTGAAGGTGATGGCGGCAATGCGATCGGGCGCGACGCTCTGGTGGGCAATCAGGTGCGCGATCTTCTGCGCGATCACGCGCGTCTTGCCGCTGCCGGCGCCAGCCAGCACGAGCAACGGGCCCTCGGTATAGCGCACCGCTTCGCGCTGCGCGGGATTCAACTGGTTCTGATTCACGGTCTTCTTGGCGCGGCCGGGTGGCCCGGACATGAGCGGCGCAGCGGCGCTGCGAGGGCCCGCGACGTCGGGTCGCGGATGGCAGGATTCTACGGGAGCGGGCCACCGCCGCGCCATGCGTGCGCAGCAGCGGACAAAAGGCGGCGGCAGCGCGGGTTTGGAGGCCGCGCCACCGCCGAGCGCCTGGCACCGGGACCGGGGCCCGATGTCAGGCGTACGGATCGGGGGCGGACGTCAATCCGAGTAGTAGAACGAGAAGCCGCTGCGCGGGCCGCGATTGTAGCCACCGCCGTACGGCCCGCCGTTCCAGCCGCGATAACCGCCGCGGTTGTCCCGCCAGCCCTGGTGGCGCCGATAGCCGTGGCGCGGCGGCGGGGCGTAATAGCCGCCGCCGTAGCCATACGGCGTCACGACGAGCGGGCGCCCGTATGGCGCACGATAGACCGGGGGCGGCACATAGCCGTACACCGGTGGCGCGTAATAGCCATAGCCGCCGTGGGCCGCGCTTGCCAGCGGCAGGCCCAGCAGGCCGAACGTGAATACCAGCAACGAGACTTTCAGGGCTTTCATGGTCAACCTCCTGGGTGTGACGCGGAATCCAGCCTGGGCCAGTGCGGCTTAACGCGTCCTGAATCCGCCGTGGCGCTGCCCTTATACTGGCCCTCCTTTTCCGCCGGCAATGTCAGCCATGTCCGAAAACGCCCAGGCCCAACCGTTCCGCGATCTCGCGCTCGACTCGGCCGAGGTGCGCCTGCTCGGCACCGCGCACGTGTCGAAAGCCAGCGCCGAGGCCGTCGCCCGCGAGATTGCCGAGGGCGATTACGATTGCGTCGCCGTCGAGCTGTGCGGCGGCCGTTACCGCGCGCTCGCCGATCCGACCTCGCTCGCGAAAATGGATTTGTTCCAGGTGATCCGGCAAGGGCAGGCGCCGATGATCACGGCGATGCTCGCGCTCGGCGCGTTCCAGAACCGGCTGGCCGAGCAGCTCGGCACCGAACCCGGCGCGGAAATGCGGGCGGCCATCGAAGGGGCCGAGGCACGCGGCGCGGCGCTCGCGCTCGTCGATCGCGATGTCGGTGTCACGCTCAAGCGCATCTACCGCAACGTCCCGTGGTGGAAGCGCGCATACCTGTTCTCCGGTCTGCTCGCGAGCGTGCTCGCGCCGGAGGACATCGACGAGGCTGGCGTCGAACGCCTGAAGCAGGACGACCTGCTCGAAGCCACGTTCGCGCAGTTCGCCGAGCGCGCGCCGGCCATCTACGAACCGCTGGTCGCCGAGCGCGATGCGTACATGGCGGCGAAAATCGAACAGCTCGTCGCCGAGGGCCGGCAGAAGATACTGGTGGTGATCGGGGCCGCGCACCTGCTAGGGATCAGCACCATTCTGCAGGCCCGGGATCGCGCACCCGCCGCGACCCTGGCGCGGCTGTCGAGCGTGCCGCCGCCGGCGCGCTGGGTCAGCGCGCTGCCGTGGCTGTTCGCGGCGTTCATCCTGGCCGGCATCGGCGTCGGCTTTGCGCGCAGCCCGGCGATCGGCTGGGACATGGTGCGCGACTGGATCACCTACACCGGTGGCCTGTCCGCAGCTGGCACGGTGCTCGCCGGCGGCCACCCGCTGACGATCGTCTCGGCGGTGTTCGGCGCGCCGTTGACGACCCTGCATCCGGCAATCGGCATCGGCTTCATCACCGCCCTCGTCGAGGCCTGGATCCGGCGGCCGACGGTCGGCGATTTCTCGAACCTGCGCACGGACACCGCGCACTGGCGCGGCTGGTGGCGCAACCGCGTCGCGCGCACGTTGCTCGTCTTCGTGTTGAGCTCGATCGGCGCCGCGGCCGGCGCCTACACGATGGGTTTCAGGATCGGGAGCCAGTTGCTGCAGTGAGCGGGCGCACGCGTTGCAGGTACGCGTGCCGCGCCCACGCCACGGCGAGCCCGAGATGGCCGAGCAGGATGAGGGCGGCTGCGTCCGGGCGGATCCAGGGCATCGGCGCCAGCAGCCGGCCGAGCGCACCGGCACCGCCGAGCGTGAGGATCGCCGGCAGCAGCCAGTAGGCCAGCGCGAGATAGATCAGCGCGACCAGTTCCGTGCGCCCCGCGCGCACCGTGCAACCGATCGCGAACAGCACGACCATGTCGCGCGCCGCGTAGAGAAACACCGGCAGCGCCCCGGCCGGCACGCGCAGGATGAAATCGAACGGCAGCGGCACGGCGACACTCGCGACGGCAACCCGGGCGACGAGGGCGCAGAGCCCTGCGTAGCCGAGCGCGACCAGCCACAGCGGCAGCGCCGCTCCGATCCGCGTCCAGTCGCCGCGACGCGCATCGAACGCCAGGCGTCGCGGCAACAGCGGATCGCCGCGCAACGCGAATGCGCTGAAGTAGGCCACCGCCAGCGCGACGACGAGCCCGCTGGCCGCGACCAGCCACAGGCGCGCGGTCGGTGCCGTGTCGGCGTCGATCAGGAAGCCGGCGACGAGGCCCGTGCCGAACACGCAGAACGCGAGCAGCGCGAACGGCTGCGTGCGCACCTGCAGCTCCTCGCACATCAGGCGATGGCTGCCGTAGACGATCCAGGCCGCGAGCAGACAGATCACGACCGCGGCGAACGGCAGCAGCGGGTACGGCGTGCCGAACCAGTCGACGAGGCCGGCGTCGCGCCGCACGAAGGCCAGCCCGGCCCATGCCACGACGAGTCCGCCGACCAGGCGCAGCGCCATCGACGAGCGACCCGCAGGTCCGCGTTGCAACAGCAGCAGCGCGCCGAACAGCGCCATGCCCTGGATCAGCACGCCGCCACCGATCAACAGCAGCAGCATCCAGCGCAGATCCGTGCCGTCGCGGTGACCGAGCGCATAGCACAGCAGGGCGATCAGCCCCGCGCTCCAGGCCAGGGCGCTCGCGCCGGCGAGCTTGCCCCAGGTCATGGTCCACGGCGACAGCGCCGACATGCGCTGTTGGTCCCAGGTACGCGCGCGCATTTCCTCGAGCAGCGACTGGCCCACCTGGTTCGCGCCCCAGGCGACGGTGAAGATCGCAAACGCGGCGAGCGCAAAGCTGGCGGTCCGCGGGCCGATCGTCTGGCCGTCCATCAACCAGCCGAGACCGAGGATCGCGCCCAGTGCCAGCAGCACCGATGCGAGCCGTGACGGCGTGAACTCGAGCCACAGCAGCCGTTGCAGTTCCGGGTTCATGCGCCTGCCCGGTGCTGGCCGACGGTGGCGAGATAGCGTGCCTGCAGATCGCTGCTCGCCGGCCCGAAACTCAGGATCGCAAGGTCGGCCAGCACGAGATCGCGCAGCAGCGCGGCCTGCGCGCGCTCGTCACCGGCGAAATCGAATACCGCCCGCGCCGGCGTGATGTCCAGCCCCTGCACGTCGCTGCGCGCGCCGAGGCGGGCGGCGAGCGCGGCCGCGTCGCCGCTGAAAGTCAGTGCAAGCGTGCGGCGCTGATCCGACATGCCGGCGAGCGCGCGGTGCTCGAGCAGGCGCCCGCCTTCGAGCACCAGCATGTGTGTCGCGTACTGCTCGAGTTCGCTGAGGATGTGCGAGGAGACGAGCAGGGTCATGCCGCCGGC
This sequence comes from Gammaproteobacteria bacterium Ga0077536, assembly GCA_001464935.1. Taxonomy (GTDB): domain Bacteria; phylum Pseudomonadota; class Gammaproteobacteria. The sequence continues at coordinate 171,392 of LNEL01000059.1, read as the reverse complement.
CTGCAGCGCGCGGAACAGCGTCGCCAGCGTATGGCGCGCTTCGGGGTCCAGGCCCGCCGCCGGTTCGTCGAGCACCAGCACGCGCGGCGCATGAATCATCGCCTGCGCGATGGCGACGCGCTGACGCAGGCCGCGTGACAGATCGCCCGCGCGCTGATCGAGACGGTCGGCCAGGCCGAGCCGTGTCGCGGTGTCGCGAACCGGGCCGTCGAGCGCGCCGCGCATGCCGTGCGCGGCCGCCGCATGCCGCAGGCAACGATCGACCGTGAGATCTTCGTAGAGCCCGAAGAAGTCCGACAGATAGCCCAGCCGCTCGTGGCTGCGCCGGGGCTCGTCGATGACGTCGATGCCATCGACGCTGATCCGGCCGGCGAGCGGGCGCTCGAGGCCGCACAGGCAGCGCATCAGGGTCGTCTTGCCGGCACCGTTGGGCCCGACCAGCGCGGTGATGCTGCCGGCATCGATGCGGCAGCTCACCGCGTCGAGCGCGCGGATGCCGGGGTAGTCGAAGGTGAGGTCGGTGAGCTCGATCATGGTGCGCATTGTGCGCGTGAGCGCGCCGGGCCGGTAGCGCCAACGATGGCGCGCAGCGCGTACACTGCGCGGACATGAACGATCATGCCGCCTCTCCTTCGACTTCCTCGTCTCCGCGTTGCGGTCTGGCCCGTGCGCTGAGTAAACGCGGCTACTGCTCGCGCAGCGTCGCCGTCGGCATCGTCAGGGCAGGACGCGTGAGCCTTGACGGGCAGATCGAATGCAATCCCGAAGCGCCGACCACTGCCGCCAGTGCGATCAGCGTCGATGGCGAGCCGCTCGCGGCCGCCGCGCGCATCTACCTGCTGCTGAACAAGCCGCGGGGCCTGGTCACGACGACCGCAGACGAGCACGCGCGCGATACCGTCTACCGCTGTCTGGCCGAGGCGAATCTGCCGTGGCTCGCGCCGGTCGGCCGACTCGACAAGGCCAGCGAGGGACTCCTGCTGATGACCAACGACACCGCCTGGGCGGCACGCATCACGGCGCCCGACAGCGGCGTACAGAAGACCTACCACCTGCAGATCGATCGCGTGCCGGACGAGGCGCTGATTACGGCCGTGCGCGCCGGCGTCAAGCTCGATGACGGCACGCAGCTGGGCGTTGCCGAGGTGCGCGTGCTGCGTGCCGGCGAGCGCCGCGGCTGGCTCGAAATCGTGCTCGACGAAGGCCGCAACCGACACCTGCGGCGGCTGCTCGCCGCGCTCGGCGTGGAAGTGCTGCGCCTGGTGCGCGTGGCCATCGGGCCGCTCGGGCTCGGCGACGTCGCCAAGGGGCACTGGCGACATCTGACGCCGGACGAGGTCCGCGCGTTCGGCGACGGGACAGGGCCGAAAACAGACGACAGGCAGCACGCATGACCCAGCCCTGCCTCGCCCCGTCGACGGTGCAAATCGGAGTGTGCGTGCTCGCCACCGACCGCGGTCTGTCGCCGACGACGCTCGCACGCGCGGTCGAGGCGCGCGGTATCGACATGCTGTTCCTGCCCGAGAACAGCCACATTCCGCTCGAGCGCAACCGCGACTGGCCACCGGTCGACGGGCTGCTCGACCCGCTGTCGCGGCTCTACGATCCGTTCGTCGCGCTGTCGGCGGCGGCGGCCGTCACCGAGCGTCTGCTGCTCGGCTTTGCGGTCTGTCTGCTGACTCATCGCGATCCGATCAACACGGCGAAAGCCGTCGCCTCGCTCGACCTGCTGTCGTCGGGCCGCGTGATTCTCGGCGTGGCCGGCGGCGCGCTCGATGTCGCCATGCGCAACCACGGCACGGCGTTCAAGAGCCGCTGGAAGGTCGTGCGCGAACGTGTGCTCGCGATGCGGACGATCTGGCAGCAGGAGGAGGCGGCGTACGCCGGCGAGTTCGTCGAGTTCGGCCCGATGTGGTGTTACCCGAAACCGCTGCAGGCGGTCGGGCCGCCGATCTGGATCGGATCGAACTCGAAGTGGGTGCCGGGCCGCGTCGCCGATTACGCCGATGGCTGGATCGTCTATCGCGGCCGCTACGAGGGCGACGCCATCGCCGATCTGCGTGCTGCGTGCGAGCAGCGCGAACGGGCGTTCGAAGACCTCAGCGTCGCGCTGATGGACGCGCCCTGGGATGCCACTGAAGCAAGCGACGCCGTCGCCCGGGGCTACCGCAAACTGATCTTCCTGCTGCCCCCCGCCGACGACACTCTGACTGCGCTCGACCGAGTCGCGTCCATCGCGGCGGATGTCCGTTGTCGTGTGGGTGGCTGATGTTCGGGCTGTGCCGTGGGAAAGGTTGTTGGAACTGGCCACAGAGAACACAGAGAACACAGAGAAGAAATAGTGAACGCGGTTTTCCCAACCGCAGGCCAGCGTGCCTCGTTGGTCATTTACAGCTTCTCGTGAACCCTCACCGTCATGACGAATGCTGACGGATTTCAACAATCTAGTTCTCTTCTCCGTGTTCTCCGTGTTCTCTGTGGCTAAATTCAATCAGCACATCGAACGGCACAACGCGAACATCAGCGAAAAGTGTCCTTGCGCGCCCGCGTCGCGCCGAAGATTTCGTGCAGCGGCTGGCTGACGACGTCGAGACTTTGCTGCAGTTCGGCGCTGTCCGGCCGCAGGAACGGGTTCGTGGCGCGTTCTTCACCGATGGTCGAGGGCACCGTCGGCAGGCCGTCGCGGCGGCGCGCGTCGACTTCGCGCATGCGGGCCTGCAGCGCCGTGTTGCCGGGTTCGACGCTGAGTGCGAAGCGCCCGTTCGACTGCGTGTACTCGTGCGCACAGTAGACGAGCGTGTCGTCCGGCAGTTCACGCAGGCGTTCGAGCGAGCGCCACATCTGCGGCGGCGTGCCTTCGAACATGCGGCCGCAGCCCAGCGCGAACAGCGTGTCCCCGCAGAACAGCGCATGGTCGCCGGCGAAGTGATAGGCGATGTGCCCGCGCGTGTGGCCGGGCACGTCGTAGACGAGCGCGGTGCTGCTGCCGAAGCGGAACAAGTCGCCGTCACCGAGTTCCACTTCGATGCCGGGAATGCGCTCGCGATCGGCGCGTGGGCCGACGATCGTGCAGCCGGTGGCGGCCTTCAGTTCGAGGTTGCCGCCGACGTGATCGTGGTGATGATGCGTGTTCAGGATATGCGTGAGCCGCCAGCCGTGGCGCTCGAGCGCCGCGAGTACCGGCTCGGTGACAGCCGGGTCGACGACCGCCGTCAGGCCCGCGTCCGGTTCGTGCACGAGATAGACGTAGTTGTCCGAGAGAACGGGAAGCTGTTCGATCACGAGCATGTCGGCCGGCCTTGCAATGCGGGGTTGGGCCCCGATTATAGCGCCGTGGGCCGCCGCTCACGTGCCGGCGTAGCGGCCGCCGGCGCGTCCGGCACGCCGCACGCGTGAAGCCGGTCACGCCTGCCGGTCAGCCCGGCGCCGCTCGCCGGGTGCCGCGCTACCGCTCGCCACCCGCGCACTTGCCCCGGCCGGCGACGCGCTGCGATGCTTGAGGCCACGGCGTGACGCAAGAGGGAGTCTGGGAACCATGCCCATCTACGAATACTACTGCGAGGAAAACGGGCAGTCGGTGCAGGTCAAGCACGGCATCGACGTCGATCTGACGACCTGGGGCGAGGTCTGCTACGCGGCGCAGGTGGCGATGGGCGACACGGATTTTCTCGCACCGGTACGCCGCGTGCTGTCGCCGCCCGCGATCGCCATTCCGGTCAGCAACTCGGATCTGCGCAGCAAGGGCTTCACGAAACTCGTCAAACGGGACTCGGGGGTCTACGAGAACGTCACGCGCAGCGGCGACGAAGCGCGTTACATGCGTGCCGGTCAGAGCGACACGCTGCCTCATCTGCACAAGAAGGTCGGCGACTGACTCGCGCTCAGCTGAGCGCGAGGATTCGCTTGATCTTCTGGTGCTCCGTCATGCGATAGAAACCGCGCAGCTCCCGCACGAATGACGCCTGGTGGTGATGGCCCGGAAAACGTCGCCGCAGTTCGTGACAGTAGCGCGCAGCGAGCCGGTTGGCCTCGACATAGCGTGACTGCTCGGCAGCCGGCAGCTGATCGTCGAAGCGCACGTCTTCGAACAATCGCGTGTGCAGGGCAGATGGAATATGCCCGTTGCCCTGGCTGCTGATCAGTTCGGCCGATGCCACGTACTTGTCGACCTCCGCCTGCAGTTCGAGCTCGAGCAGCGACACGGGGTGCGACTGCTCGGCGCGAAAAATCAGGTATTGCAGATGGCTGACGCCTTCGAGTGCGATCAGGAACTCGTTCAGATTGCCGTCGTGCAGTGACACTGTCGGATCGTCATCGCTGAGCGACGCGAGGACCGCGGCATCGATGAACAGCGACAGTTCGAGGTCCGACGGCGTGTCGCGCACGAGCAGCCGCTCCTGATTGCCGGTCGTCGCGCCCGCCGGCGTGAGGGCCGCGGCGGTGGCCGGATCGGTAATCAGGAAATCGTAGACGTCATAGGCGATCGGCGCGGCGTAAAAGCCAGCAATCCGGGTTTGCAGCTGGCTCAGCAGCATGTCCGCCATCTCAGTGCGACACGCGGATGGTGGCCTGCCGGGTGGGATGGATGCCGCGACGCTGCAGCTTCATCAGCGCCCGCGGGCTGTCGGTGCGCAGCCACAGTTCGTATTGTCGCAACAGATCGTTGGTCGCGCCGAGGTTCGATTCTTCGCTGACTTCCGCGAGCACATCGACGAGCTGCGGAAACTTGCGCGCGAGTTCGCCGAAGACGTCACCGCCCTGCGCCGACAGCCGAGTGCTGATGAAGTCGTGCAGATCGCGATAGGCGCCGCAGCCCATCGCGATGTAGTAGTCGACGTCGACGAGGCGGCGGTTCAGATAGCCGGAGAAGACACCCGAGATGAAAAGTGCGAGATCGCCGAGCGTTTTCAGTGCGTGATTGCGCTGTTCTGCGCCTTCAGCGTGCGCGGCGTCCGCGTAGTGACTTGCCAGCGCGCGCAGTTCGAGTCCTTCGGGACTGTCGCTGAACAGGCGGCGGGGGTCGGCAAATGTGGTCAGCAGATCGACGAGATAGCCGGCGGTGTGGTCCTGGACGGACACCTGCTGCCGGCTCAATGAACACAGCACCTGATCGCGAAAATGGTCGCGAATTCCAATCGTGGTCACGAGCAGAGTCGGTTCCTGCGGCATCATCGCACCTCGGTTCTCGAGTTACGCCACTGAAGTGGCATATCGGCGCCGGGTCGCCTCGCCTTGAAAGGCGGTGGGGCGCCGTTCCAGTCGAATACTCGCAAGGAGCTTGCCACAAGCGATGAGCGGGTTTTAAACGACTAGCGCTCGCCGCCTGCTGCTGCCAGAAAACGGCGTTGCCCAAAAGAAAAGCCCCGCAGAGCGGGGCTTTTCAGGGCGCAACGTCTGGACGACGTTTACATCATGTCCATGCCGCCCATGCCACCCATACCGCCCATGCCGCCGCCACCACCGCCGCCATGGCCGTGGTCATCCTTCTTCGGCGCATCCGCGACCATGCATTCGGTCGTGAGGATAAGACCGGCAACGGACGCGGCGTTCTGCAGCGCGAAGCGCGAGACCTTGGTCGGGTCCAGAATGCCCATCGCGATCATGTCGCCGTATTCGCCGGTCTGGGCGTTGTAACCGAAGTTACCCTTGCCTTCGTTGACCTTGTTGACGACGACCGACGGCTCTTCGCCGGCGTTGGCGACGATCTGGCGAATCGGCTCTTCGAGCGCACGCACCAGGATGTCGACACCGATCTGCTGGTCATGGTTGTCACCCTTGACGGCACGGGCCTTCGCCTGCGCACGGAGGAGCGACACGCCACCGCCGGGAACCACGCCTTCTTCAACCGCAGCGCGGGTGGAGTGCAGCGCGTCTTCGACGCGGGCCTTCTTTTCCTTCATTTCGACTTCCGTCGCGGCACCGACCTTGATGACGGCCACGCCGCCGGCCAGCTTCGCCACGCGTTCCTGGAGCTTCTCGCGGTCGTAGTCCGAAGAGGTTTCTTCGATCTGCGTGCGGATCTGCTGGACGCGGCCTTCGATCGCCTTCTGGTCGCCGGCGCCGTCGATGATCGTGGTGTTCTCTTTCGAGATCTGGATCTTCTTCGCGCGGCCGAGGTCCTTCAGATCAGCCTTTTCGAGCGACAGGCCGACTTCGTCGGAGATCACGGTGCCACCGGTCAGGATCGCGATGTCTTCGAGCATCGCCTTGCGACGATCGCCGAAGCCAGGCGCCTTGACGGCCGCGACCTTCACGATGCCGCGCATGTTGTTGACGACCAGCGTAGCAAGCGCTTCGCCTTCGACGTCTTCAGCGATGATCAGCAGCGAACGGCCGGACTTGGCGACGCCTTCGAGCACCGGGAGCATGTCGCGGATGCTGGAGACCTTCTTGTCGTGGAGGAGGATCAGCGGCTCGTCGAGTTCGACGCTCATGCTTTCCTGGTTGTTGATGAAGTACGGCGACAGGTAGCCGCGGTCGAACTGCATGCCTTCGACGATGTCGAGTTCGTTGTCGAGGCCGGAGCCTTCTTCAACGGTGATCACGCCTTCCTTGCCGACTTTGTCCATCGCCTTGGCGATGATGTCGCCAATGTTGGAGTCGCTGTTGGCGGAAATCGTGCCGACCTGGGCAATCGCCTTGGTGTCGGTGCAGGGCTTGGACATCTTGCCGAGTTCTTCGACGGCCGCGATGACGGCCTTGTCGATGCCGCGCTTGATGTCCATCGGGTTGTTGCCCGCGGACACGGCCTTCAGGCCTTCACGCACGATCGCCTGGGCCAGCACGGTCGCGGTGGTGGTGCCGTCGCCGGCGACGTCGGAAGTCTTGGAGGCGACTTCCTTCACCATCTGCGCGCCCATGTTCTCGAACTTGTCTTCCAGTTCGATTTCCTTGGCGACGGACACGCCGTCCTTGGTGACGGTCGGGGCGCCGAAGCTCTTTTCGAGCACGACGTTGCGACCCTTCGGGCCGAGCGTCTGCTTGACGGCATTGGCCAGGATGTTGATGCCGCGGGCCATGCGCTGGCGGGCGTCATCGGAAAAACGGACTTCTTTAGCTGCCATTGTTCAATTCCTCAAAAAATCTTGTGGTTCGGGTGCCGGTCTCAGGCCAAAACCGCCATGATGTCGTCTTCACGCATCACGAGGTATTCGACGCCGTCGACTTTCACTTCCGTGCCGGAATACTTGCCGAACAGCACTTTCTCGCCGACCTTCAGGTCGAGCATGCGGACCTGGCCGTTCTCGAGGACCTTGCCATTGCCGACGGCGACGACTTCACCCCGGATGGGCTTCTCGGCGGCGGAGTCAGGAATCACGATGCCACCCGGCGAGGTCTTTTCTTCTTCGAGGCGCTTTACGATCACGCGGTCATGCAAAGGACGGATCTTCATGGTCTTTCTTCTCCTTGAAGACTGGATAAGTTGATGTATTTGTTTCAAAGGTGGGAGTGTTATTAGCACTCCCCGATGAGTAGTGCTAAATGATATGGCGTTGAACCTCCGATTTCAAGGCAGCCCGTGGTTTGCACGCTGCCGCCCTGTCCCGGCGTGTCTCCTGCTCCTGCTCGCGGGGCCGGTCGGGGCGCGCGACCTTTGCGCCTTCACGGCCCAGGGGCTCTCCGTGGTGGCGCGCGACGCGACGGCCGACGGCGGCGACGGCGTCGAGATCGATGTCAGCGACGGCCCGCTGGTGCTGACGCGCGTCGCGATTCCGGCGGCGGACGGCGCCAGCGGTTGCTGGCAGGCCGACCTCGATCGTGACCGCCAGTTCGAACTGCTGATCGGGCTCGTGCAGGACGGTGGCACCCAGCCGGCGCGCCTCGTGCGCTACGAATGGAACGGCAGCCTGCTCGAGGCGCTGCCGATGACCGCCCTCGCGCCGGCGGACGCGGCGGGCTATGCAGGCGACGAGCAGATCGAGATCCGCGGCGATCTGCTGATCCGGCGCTTCGCCCTCGACGGGTCCGCGACCCAGCTTGGTGCAGCCCGTCATTTCCGCTACGCTCCGGACACGAACACATGGATTCGCCTGCAACCGCTCAAGCGCACGCCGTGAGCGGGCGATAGCGAGAACGCCGCCGGAGCCGATCTTCAAGGTCCAGATTCGTGAACTCGCTCACGGTGCAGGCAACGGGCCCGCTGGCTGCGCTATCGCGGAAGGTCGCGGCGGGCTATATAAAGAGCTGACGTAACAAGGAAAGGCCGGCCCAGGCCGGACGACAGTTATGGCCTTTGACGCCCAAGACCTCAGCGACTGCGTTCAACCGTTCCTCGCGCACTGTCACCGGCGCCGCTATCCGGCGAAGTCGGCCATCATCCGGCAGGGTGATCGGGCCGGCGAACTGTTCTACATCGTTTCCGGTTCCGTCACCGTGCTGCTCGAAGACGACAAGGGCCACGAGATCGTGCTGGCCTACCTGAACAGCGGCGAGTTCTTCGGCGAAATCGGCCTGTTCAGCGAAGACGAAAGCCGCTCAGCGCTGGTCCGCGCGAAGAGCGAATGCGAAATCGCCCAGATCAGCTACGTCCGGCTGAAGCAGCTTGGCGATCTCTATCCCCGTCTGCTCGTATGCATGACCGCGCAGATTGCGCGCCGCCTGCGCGCGACCAACCGCAAGCTCGGTGATCTGGCGTTCATGGATGTCTATGGTCGGGTGGCCCGCACGCTGCTCGATCTGTGTGAGCAGCCCGATGCGATGACGCACCCGGACGGCATGCAGGTGCGCGTCACGCGCCAGGAGCTGGCGCGTCTCGTGGGCTGCTCCCGCGAGATGGTCGGCAAGGTGCTGAAAGAGATGGAAGACCAGAAGCAGGTGGCCGTCACCGGCAAGAACATCGTGCTGGTCGGCATCCGTCCGCGCCAGTTGCCCGTCCGTCGCGTCGCGACGGTCTAGGGCACGGTCCCGTCGAGCCGCGTCACGGTTCGCCTGTGATCCGGTTGCTGCGCGCCGTCGCGAAAGCGCGGCGAACAGGCCTTCGGGGGCCGTGCGACCCGCCGCTGTTCACTGGTCGACGGCGGCGAATCCGGCGCGGAACGCCTGCCGGCGCAGCGCGAGGGCGCGCGACAGGGCAATTTCCCGTACCGCTTCGACATCGTCTTCGCCGGCCAGCTGCCGGGTGTCCCTGAGCAGATCCTCCAGCAGCTCGATTTCCGCGAGCAGCGTCCAGCGTCCTATGGGGACCGATTCAAGCATGGCGGGCTCCGTCACTGTGATGAAGTTCGGCACACCGTAGCGGCTCATGATGACGATTTGGTGTCGGTGGTTGCGCCCGGTTGAACTGCTTTGTCGCAAAAGAGAAACACTACCGCAGCATCTAGGTGACTAATCCACCACTACCCCAATATACTGTGGCGCATATCGATCCCGATGGACGTAGACGCGGCCCCGTGAAGAGCATGTTCCGCCGTTGCAGTGTTCGCCGCGCGGCTATTCCCCTGTCCGCGCTGCTGGCGTGCCTGCTGCTCCAGAGCACGCCGGCCGCCGCCGCCGATCTGGCCGAGGCGCTGGCCCGGCTCGATGCCGGCGATTACGCCGCAGCAATTGCCGATCTCGATGCACTGGCCGGCGCAGGCGACCCGATCGCCATGACGCGGCTTGCCGCGCTGTACCAGGAAGGCAAGGGCGTCGAGAAGGATGCGACGCGTGCCGCGATGCTGTACGAGCAGGCGGCCGCGCGCGGCAATGCCGACGCCCAATTCAGCCTCGGCAACATGTACCTGCTCGGCGAAGGAGTGCCGCAGGACGACGACTGGGCCTTCACCTATTACCGCGAGGCCGCGAAGCAGGGTCACGCGATGGCGCAGAAGAACGTGGCCGAGTTCTATCGCGCCGCCGGTCTGACCCCGCCCGCCGACGAAGTGACGCCACGCACAGAGCCGCCGGCCACGCCCGTCGCTCCTGCCGCGGAGGCGTCGGCTGACGCCCCCGCGCCCGTGACATCCGACACCGCCGAAGCTGCTGCCGGCGCCGCGGATGACGAGGCGACGAAGCCCTACGTGCCGCCGCCGGCGCCACCACCGCCGAGCTATTCGCAGGACGAGTTGAACGCGATGCAGATTGCGCGCAAGCACGGGATCCGCATCGCCGAGTCGGGTTCACTGCCGGCGCCGCCGTCGCCCGCGATCGTGCCGCGCACGCAGGAGCCGGACGAGGTCGAACCCGCACCGGCAGCGACGACACCTCCGGTCAGGCTGTCGGACGCCAAAGCCCTGATCGCCGACGGCAAACCGGCCGAGGCGGTGCCGCTGCTCGAGACCGCGGCGGGTCACGGCAATGCCGAAGCGCAGTTCCTGCTGTCGCAACTGCTGGTGACCTTGAGCAATGGCCCTGACGACAACGCGACGGCCCTGTCGTGGCTGCAGCGCGCTGCGGCGGGTGGTTACGCCGACGCCCAGTTTTTGCTCGGGGCACGCTACGAGCGCGGCGAAGGCGTGTTGCCCGATGAAGCTGAAGCGGTGACGTGGTATCGCGCGGCAGCCCGTCAGGGGCACCCGGAAGCGGCCACCCGCCTGCGCGCCATCTACCAGGATGCAGGCATTCCGCTGCCTGACGAAATCAAGCCGCGCAAACCCGCCCGTGACGGCGCGGCCGCACCGTCAGTCGCGCCAGATGCTCCGCTCGTCAACCTGATCGGCCACCGCCAGTGCCCATGCATCCCGCACGCGTACTCGTCGCCAGCCGCTTGAATCTCGAGCGCCCGGGGACGCTGCCTGACATGGGTTTCTATCGCGCTTACGTGTTGCCACAACTGCTAGGTTTCAGCGAACGCATCGCGAGCATGGAGCTCGTGCGTCAACGCACCGTCGAGTATGCGACCGGCCATGTGCTGGAACTCGGCGTGGGCCTCGGATCGAACCTGCCGTTCTATGACCCCGAGATCACGTCGCTGACGACAGTCGATCCGAACCCGCGTTTCAATGCGCGCGTGCGTCGGCGCCTGCGCCATCTGCCGTTTCCGGTCGACGCCCGAGAGGGCCGCGGTGAGCAGTTGCCGTTGAAAGATGGCACGTTCGATTCAGTGGTCACGACCTTCACGTTGTGCTGCGTCGGCGATCTCGAGCGCGTGCTGCAGGAGATACTGCGCGTGCTGAAACCGGGCGGACGCCTGCTGTTTGCTGAACCGGGGCCCAGTCGCGACGAGGAAGTGCTCAAATGGCAGCGCCGGCTTGCGCGGCTGCAGGGGCTGGTGGTCGATGGGTGTCGCGCCGATCGGGCGATCGACACGGCGTTGATCGCCACCGGCTTCGAGCTCAAACGCCTGGAGCTGGCCTATCTCGACGGTCTGCCGAAGTCACTCGGCTGCGTGTACGAAGGCCTCGCCGTCAAGCCGCTTTAGCGCAGACGTTTCCTCGCGCCGAAACGTTCGGCACTGACGACACCAGAGGCCGTATCGGCGCCCGCTTCAGACTGCGATCAACGGCTGTTCGTCCGTCGGCTTTCGCGGTGGCGGCCGGTCTGGCGCGTACTCGCGCATCATGCGTTCGATCTGTCGCAACTGCTCGCGCAGCAGCGGCAGCTGGTGTCGCAGCTGTCGTTCGACCCCTTCGAGTTTGCGCCACATCTCCGGCAGGCGTTCGGCGAGCCGGCCTGTCGAATCGTCGAGGCCGTGCTGCAGGGATTCATTCAGCAGTTCGATGCCCTGCAGCAGCGCTTCCAGTGTCGTTTCATCGAACACGACAGGCGGCGGTGCGGGCGGCGGCGCTTCGGGCGCTGCCTGCGACAGCGCGCCGCTGCCCAGCAGCAGCGCGCACGCCAAGCCTGTCAGCGGCCTTTGACACATCCTGCGAGCCTGCTCACGCGCGTCTCCCGACGGCCTTCGGGCCACTGAACAGCACCAGATCGGGTGCGATGATCTTGCCCATGCGTACGACGCGCTGCCACTCGTCATCGGTCAGATCCGCACGGTGATGGTCCTTGATGTCGGTGGCGACTTCACCAAAGCCCTCGATCTGCTCGGTGATGTAATACACCTCCGCCAGGCGCAGTTTGGCCTGCACGTTGCGCGGGTGCGATTTGCACACCTCGCGCAGCAGCGCCTCCGCTTCGGCGTAGCGGCCATGCGCGATGCTCGCGTCGATTGCGACTTCCCGATCCTGCTCGAGCATGGCGGGCACAGATCCCGGCAGCACGTCCATCGTTTGCTCCAGCGCTGAGACCGACGACGGATCGGCGGTGTCCGCCAGGTCGATCGGCGGCGCAGGCTCGACCGGACGCAGCGTTCTGCCTTTGCGGTCGAGCAGTCCCTTGATCTCGGATTCCATGCGAACCCTGTTCTCGGCTTTGCGTGCGACCTCGGCCTTGCGGTCGGCGTCCGCTGCGCGGCCGGTGTCGGCCGCGGCCCGCAGGCTGCGCGCGAGTCTGAAGCCGCCGTTACGCTTCAGTGCCCATGCGACGAACGTCAGGCCGGCCAGCCCGAGGACTGCGTAAGCCGCGAAGCCGAGCAGACGGTCGGAGGACGGGACCGCAGACTCCACTGGCACGGAGACGAAGGGCGCGGGCGGCCGCGCGACCGGCTTCGGCTCGATGGCGTCTGCGACGGCCCCGGCTGCGGGCCCGGCAGCAGGCGGCGCGATGTCGACTGGAGGTGCATTGACGCCGGGCGCCGACGCGACGCCAGAGGAGGATGTCGCGCTTGCTTCGTACTTCGCGCGGATGGCTGCGAACTTCGCATCGAGTGCTGCAAGCTTCGCGGTCAGGGCGTCGTCAACGGCGCTGGTCTCAGACACGGAAGTCGCGACCTCGACGACAGCGGCGGTCGTGACCTCGTCGCCGGTGCTCGTACTTGCATCGAGCAGACGATCGAGTTCACGCGCGGCATCGCCTGTCGACGGGATCGTGTCCGCTGCGGTGACGGATGTTGTCGACTCTGCGTCCGGTGTCTTCGCTGTGGACGAAGTGTGTGGCGCAACGCTCGTGGGTGTCGCCAGCGTCACGCCCACGCGCAGACGATTCATGTCGCCGTTGACGAAGGCCGACGGATTGAGCGCATGCAGTTCGTTCATCATCCGTTGCACGTTGCCGCCATTGGCGAGCTGCTTTGCGATCGTCCACAACGACTCGCCGCTGACGACTGGACCGTAAACCTGCTCACCACGCACTGGCGCCACCGTCGGCGCGATGGTCGGTGTTGCTGCGCGCGTCGCGGATGGACGTGAGACAATGCGAGACGATGACGATGACGATGACGATGACGATGACGATGACGATGACGATGACGCCATTGATCTGTTCAGCAGACGCACTGCGTATCGACCGACCACCGCGCCACCGGGCGTCACCACGCGCAGTCGGAATTGAAGACGCTCGACCGCAACCGGTCTGCTGCTGACGAGATGCACGGCCGATCCGTTCGCGGAGTGTTCGACGACGGCGCGAATATCGTCGAGCGCGGGATCATTCGCTGCGCGCTGTGCGAAGACATCGGGCAGAATCTCGACCGCGGTAATCGCGCGCTGTTCGCCGGGTGCGCCATACAGCGGAACATAGGCATCGAGGCGTTCGCCGACCGCCCCATTGCCGGTGATGCCACCGAGGCTCAGCGCGTGCGCCAACGGCACGGCGCCGAGGCCGATCATCAGCAGCAGAATTCTCCCAAGGGCGTTCATCTGACCTCCCAAACTGGCCGCCGGGCCAGCGGCAACTTCCTAAAAAGCTTAGCCATTTCTGCGGTCCGCGCGGTGAACAAAGGCAATCTCTCGTGCAGACAACAACTTACGTAAAGGATTAGCGGCAAATCATGGCCAAAACTTCATCCACGGCGGCAGCCGCGCCCTTCGGGCAGGCCTATTTCGAGCGCTATTACGCCAATCGCGGGACCCGTGTCTCGACCCCCGCCGACAATGCCAGAGTCTGTCGTTTCATCGCCGCTTACGCCGCAATGATCGAGTGTCGCGTGACGCACATTCTCGACGTCGGCGCGGGCACGGGCCGCTTCAGGCGACCGCTGCTTCGACTCATGCCGGAGGCACGTTATACGGGCATCGATGTCAGTGAATATGCGTGCGCGAAATACGGCTGGCAGCATCGCTCGATCGTCGATCTCGATCGCGGCAGCTACGATCTCGTGCTGTGTCACGATGTCCTGCAGTATCTCGACAACAAGCTCGCCGAACGTGCCATCGAACGGCTGGCCGAACGTTGTGGCGGGCTGCTGTATTTTTCTGCGTTGACGAGCGAAGACTGGGAGCAGAACTGCGATCAGTCACTGACCGATCACGACGTGCATCTGCGCAAGACCCGCTGGTATCGACAACGTCTCGGTCGCGCATTCCGCAATCTCGGCGGCGGCATGTTCGCGCACCGTGACGCACCACTCGTGACTTACTCGCTGCATGCAATCGACTGAAGTCGCGTCTGCCGGCAACGGCAGCAGGCAGACACGTGACGCGGATCGGGACTGAGGTGATCGCATCGCAACCCTGAAGTCACGACAGCGGTGCGTGCCGGCGCATCATCCTTTCAGCGGCACGAAGTCGAGCGCGACGCCGTTGTTGCACCACCGTTCGCGTGTCGGATCGGGGCCGTCGTCGAAGACATGCCCTTGATGGCCGCCACAGCGCACGCAGTGATACTCGGTGCGCGGCAGGAAGATCTTGTAGTCCGTCTTGGTCGCGAGATGGGCCGGAATCGCAGTGAAGAAGCTGGGCCAGCCGGTGCCGCTTTCGTATTTCATTTCGGATGAGAACAGCGGCAGACGGCACGCGCGGCAGACGAAAATGCCGGGCCGTTTCTCGAGATTCAGATGGCTGGAAAACGGCACTTCGGTGTCTTCCTCGAACAGCACCGCGAAGCTGTCTGCCGGCAATTGCTTGCGCCATTCGTCGTGCGCGCGCTTCAACGGCGATTTGTCGAGCGTGACGCTGGCGTCAGCGGCCAGGAAATCGCGCCAGCGGGCCTGGATCTCGGCGGCGCTTGCGCCACCGCCGGCCGGCGGCGGGGCGGCGTGCAGCGACGGCGCGAAGGCCAGTGTCGACGCGGCCGTCGAGGCGAGGGATGAAAGCAGGAAACGACGTCTGTTCATGACTGTGCTCGACGGGAGAATTGTCGACTTGGAGGGCGTGCGTCGGCCGAAGTTCGCGCTCGACCGTCAGTCAGCGCCGGCTTCCGCAATGGCCGGCATCGCCTGCTGGGCCAGGTAGGTCGTGAAATCGACCTTGTCGCTGCTCTCCAGTGCCCGCTGCTCGGCCAGCGATTCTTCGGCGAGGCCCTTGAAGTAGTCGCGCAGCCCGGAACGCAGCGGGTTCCCGCGAAAATGCGCCTCGTGCTCGTAGGCGAGCTTCAGGGTGTAGTCGAAAAAGGTCATCCGCTGTTCGCGCAGGTCGCGCAGGATGCGGGCCGAGGGCAGTTGCTCGAGATCGCCCAGCAGCGCGCGCTGCTGGTGCAGCGCGTTCATGTAGTGGGGCGTGTCCGAGCCGTCGTCGAGAATCGTGCAGATGGGCTCGAGCCCGGCGCAGATGTCTTCCGCCCACGCCTGGAGCGGGACGCGCTCGCTGCCCTTGATCAGCACGAGGCCGGGCTCGCGGCCGCGCATCGCGACCGTCAGCTCGTTGTACTCGATGCCCCATTGCTCGGCGGCGGAAATCTGCGGACTGTCGGCGATCAGGCAGAAGATCAGGAAAGCCTCCAGAAAACGCAGATGCTCTTCGGCCACGCCGGTCGGCCCGAAGCTGTAGACATCCAGCGCGCGCATCTCCACGTACTCGACGCCGCGCTCGCGCAGCGCCGCGCTCGGCCGTTCGCCCGGCCGCGTGGTGCGTTTGGGCCGCATGTAACTGTAGAACTCGTTCTCCAGCTGCAGGATGTTGGTGTTCAGCTGTATGCGCTTGTCGCCGTCGTACAGGCCGATCACTTCGTACTCGGGATAGGGGGTGGCAATGGCGCGGCTGAGACTGCGCACATAGTTGTCGAGATCGTCGTAGGCGATGTCCAGCGCCGCCTGGTTCTTGTTCTTGTAGCCGATATCGCTCATCCGCAGGGAGGTCGCATACGGCAGGAAGTGCGAGCAGTGGTCGAACTGCTTGAAGCGCGTGGTGCGGCCGCCGAGGAAGGAACTGCACACGATCGGCGAATTCCCGAACAGCAACGGGACTATCCACCCGATGCGTCTGAAATTGCGAATCAGGCCGAAATAGTGGTCGTCGATGAACTTGCGCAGCGGCAGATCGCTGCCGATCACGTCGCGGTAGCCAGGCCAGAAATCGAGCGGCAGCGAATAATTGAAGTGAACGCCGGCGATCGCCTGCATACGGCGGCCATAGCGGTAATCGAGCCCCACCCGGTACACGTGCTTCATGCGCCCGATGTTCGAGCTGCCGTATTCGGCGATCGGGAGCGTCCGGTCGTCCTTCAGCGCGCAAGGCATGCTCGAGGCCCACAGCAGCTCGTCGTCGGACAGCATCTCGTACGTGAACTGGTGCACCTCGTGCATGAAGCGCATCACGTCCTCGGTGCGATCGAAGGCGGGCGTGATGAACTCGGTGAGCGCTTCGGAGTAGTCCGTCGTCACATAAGGGTGCGTCAGTGCCGATCCCCACGATACGGGATGGGGCGTCTGCGCGATCGAACCGTCGCGGCGAATGCGCAGGCTTTCCTTCTCGATGCCGCGTTTGCCGGTGCGCAGGCGGGAGGCAAGCCCCGCCCGGGCGAGCTTGGAGATCCGTTCTTCGGCGAGTCTGTACATCGGGGCCTCGAAGCGCGTTGAATTAGGGGACCGGGGTCGGCAGTATAACAGGCGTCCCGCGTCGGCCCGGGAGGCTTGGGTTTACCGCCAACAGGCTTGTCGCATAGCATCAACAGCAGACTGTCCAGACACGGAAAACAAGCCGCGTGAAAACCATCCTCGTCGCCAATCGCGGTGAAATCGCCTGCCGCGTGATTCGCAGCGCGCGCGCGCTCGGCGCGCGCACCGTGGCCGTCTACTCCGACGCCGATCGCCAGTCCCTGCATGTCGAACTGGCCGATGAGGCCGTGCATATCGGGCCGTCGAAGGCCGCCGACAGCTATCTGAACGTCGATGCCATCCTCGCCGCCGCGCGTGCGACCGGCGCCAGCGCCGTCCATCCGGGGTATGGTTTTCTCGCCGAGAATGCCGCCTTCGCGACGCGCGTGGCCGCCGCAGGTCTGACCTGGATCGGGCCGACGCCCGCCCAGATCGAGGCGATGGGCGACAAGGAGCGCGCGCGCCGCATTGCAGTCGACGCCGGCGTGCCGGTCGTGCCGGGCAGCGACCGGTTTCCCGGCGGCCAGCTCGAAGGGCTCGCCGAAGCGGCGGCCCAAGTGGGCTATCCGCTGCTGGTGAAGGCGTCGGCTGGCGGCGGTGGCATCGGCATGCGGCTCGTCGAAGCCGAAGACCAGCTGCTGAAAACCGCCGAGGCCACCCAGACGATGGCGGCGCGTTCCTTCGGCGACGGCACCGTGTTCCTCGAACGCTACATCCCGCGCGCGCGGCACGTCGAGATCCAGGTCTTTGGTTTCGGCGACGGGCGCGCGATCCACCTGTATGAGCGCGACTGCTCGATCCAGCGGCGCTTCCAGAAGGTCGTCGAGGAATCGCCCGCGCCCGGGCTGCCCGATGACGTCCGTCAGCGCATGGCGTCGGCCGCCGTTGCGCTTGCGCGCCAGCAGCGGTATGCGGGTGCCGGCACGGTCGAGTTCATCGTCGACGCGCGCAGCTTCGAGTTCTACTTCCTGGAAATGAATACGCGCATCCAGGTCGAACACCCGGTGACGGAAATGATCACCGGCGTGGATCTCGTGGCCCTGCAGTTGAAGCTCGCCGGTGGCGAGACGCTCGCCGACCTCGACCAGGCGTCGATCGTCCCACGCGGGCATGCGGTCGAATGCCGCATCTATGCCGAGAACCCCGCGAAGATGTTCCTGCCGTCGCCCGGCAAGCTCAATCGCCTGGTGCTGCCGGCGGCCTCGGCGCAGGTGCGCATCGACACCGGCGTGCGCGAGGGCGACACGATCACGGCCTATTACGATCCGATGATCGCGAAGCTGATCTGCCACGGGGCCGATCGCGAGGCGGCGCTCGACGCGATGCAGGCGGCGCTCGCGGCGAGCGCGATTGACGGCATCGCCCACAATATCGAATTCCTGGGCCGCATCGTGCGCCATGCAGCGTTTCGGGGCGGCGAGGTGTTCACCGGCTTTATCGAGACCTACAAGACCGATCTGATCGGCTGACCGACGGGGCGCGGCATGGCGACCGGCGCAGACATCTGGCACGCAGACAGGGGATGACGGCGATGATTTACGACGAACCGCGATTTCTGCCCGGCGGCGATCGCTTTCTGGAGATCGAGTTCGGCAATGAGCTGAACCTCGAGCTCAATTTCCGCGCGCAGGCGCTGGGACAGGCGGTGGCTGCGGAAGGCATCCGCGGCGTCGGCGAGTTCGCGCCGTTCTTCTCGTCCGCGCTCGTGCACTACGACTGCGACGTCATCTCCCTCGCGGATCTGGAAAAGGAGCTGCGGCGTCTGCTCGACGCCTTGTCCTCTGCCGACGACCTCGAGATTCCGAGCCGGCTGATCTACATGCCGGCGATGTATCTCGACCCGTGGAGCGCGGACGCCATCGATCAGTACATCGCGAAAATCAACCCGACCAAGGAACGCGACCCCGACTTCGTCGCCCGCCTGAACGGGCTCGAGGACGCCAACCAGCTGGTGCGCGTGCATTCCGGCACCGAGTACTGGATCGCGGCGCTCGGCTTCTGGCCCGGCACGCCGTTCATGATGCCGCTCGATCCCCGCTGCAAGCTGTTCGCGCCGAAGTACAACCCGCCCCGCACCTTCACGCACAAGGGCACGATCGGCATGGGCGGCGGCGCGACCGCGATGTACCCCGTCGACGGCCCCGGCGGCTACCAGATTTTCGCGCGCACACCGGTGCCGATCTGGGACATGCAGCAACGTCTGCAGCCGTTCAGGGAAGCACCGTACCTGCTGCGCCCGACCGACCGCATGAAGTACGTGCACATCACGCGGGAGGAATTCGACATGATCGAACGCAAGTGCGAAGAAGGCACGTACGAGATGAATGTCGTCGAGTACCAAAAGTTCTCACCGAAGAGCTATCGCGAATGGGTCGCGACGCTCGACGTCAACGCGCGTTTCTGAGGAGGGGCCCATGTTGGAAGTCATCAAACCGGGGCTCGAAACCAGCATCCAGGACTGGCCGGGACGTCAGGGTTACCTCAAGTTCGGCATTCCATGGTCGGGCCCGATGGACGACTGGTCGCTTCGGCTCGCCAACCTCCTCGTCGGCAATGGGCCGGGCGCGGCGGGACTCGAATGCCAGTTCATCGGCCCGACGCTGAAATTCCAGCGCGACGGCGTGTTCGCGCTCACCGGCGCCGACATGCAGGCCAAGCTCGACGGCCAGCCGGTGCCGGCCTGGGAAAGCGTCGCCGCGAAAGCCGGACAGACGCTCGAATTGAGCTTCGCGAAAATCGGCGCACGGGCCTACCTCGCCGTCGCCGGCGGCATCGTCAACGATGTCGTGTTCGGTTCACGCGCCACTTTTCACAAGGGCGCCATCGGCGGCATCGGCGGGCATGCGATCAAGGCGGGGCAGGTGCTGCCGGTCGGCGAAGGCAAGGGCCAGGCGGGGCGCCGCGTAAAGGCGTCGAGCAGGCCCGCGATCGTCACCGACAAGCGCTGGTCCATCGACGTCTGTCGTGGGCCGAACGACGACTGGATTGACGAGGTGGGTCACCAGCGCTTCATCGACAGCGAATGGAAACTGTCCTCGAAGAGCGATCGCGGCGGCTTCCGTCTCGAAGGACCCGATTGGACGTTCACCGAGAAGGCCTACAACAAGCCGCCCGAACATGGCTCCGAGCCGGGCAATATCGTCGACCACGGCTATCCGCTGGGCGCGATCAACCTCGCCGGCCAGACACCGATCATCCTCGTCAAGGACTGGCCCGACGGCGGCGGCTTCATCAATCCGTACACGGTGCCAGGCTGCGCGTTCTGGAAGCTCGGCCAGTCCAAGCCCGGTGAAATCTACCGCTTCAAGGTGGTGTCGGTGGAGGAAGCGCAGGCGGCTGCACGCGACATCACAGCGCTCTGCAGTGAAGCAAGCATCGAACAGTAACGACCGACAAGATTGGGGACTCGATCATGGCGCATGAAGTGGAACTGCAGACGGCCGGCAACATGTGGAAGGTGATGGTGAAGCCGGGCGACAAGGTGAAGGCGGGCGATACCTTGTTCATCATGGAAGTAATGAAGATGGAAGTGCCGCACGAGGCCCCGGCCGACGGCACGGTCTCCGCGGTCAACGTCAGCGAAGGCGAGGAAGGGCTCGACGCCGGCTTCATCGCGGTGGTGATCGACTGAATCGGGCGTGGGTGCTGGGGACGTGCTTTAGGAATCCTGCCACCGAGAACACCGAGAACACAGAGAAAGAATTGATTGGGGGACACCTGCCACGCCAGCGCGACCCTGTGCGCCGCCGTTGCAGAGCCTCCCAATAAATCCCTTCTCTCTCGGTGTTCTCGGTGGCTGGATTAAGCAGCCTTCCCGCAGGCACACCCCCAACGAAGGGCGAAGGTCCTCAGCGCGTACGCCCGAGCCCACGCTCCGCCATCTCCACCGCGCGGAACATCGCGCGGCCCTTGTTCAGGGTTTCTTCCCACTCGAGTGCGGGCACGGAGTCCGCGACGACACCGCAGCCGGCCTGGATGTAGAGCCTGCCGTCCCTGATGAGGCCGGTGCGGATCGCGATGGCGGTATCCATGTTGCCGTTCCACGACAGGTAGCCGACCGCGCCGCCGTAGACGCCGCGCTTCGTCGGCTCCAGCTCGTCGATGATTTCCATCGCGCGGATTTTCGGCGCCCCCGACAGCGTGCCGACCGGCAGCGTCGCGCGCAGCACGTCGATCGCATCGCGGCCCGTGAGCAGTTGCCCCTCGACGTTCGACGAAATGTGCATCACGTGCGAGTAGCGCTCGATCACCATCTTCTCGGTGACGCGCACCGTGCCCGTCTCGGCGACCCGGCCGATGTCATTGCGGCCGAGATCGATCAGCATCAGGTGTTCGGCGATTTCCTTCGGATCGGCGAGCAGTTCCTGCTCGAGCGCGAGATCCTCGGCCGGGGTCGCGCCGCGCCGCCGCGTGCCCGCGAGCGGGCGGGTCGTCACCGTGCGGCCGTCGAGGCGCACGAGGATTTCCGGCGACGATCCGACGATCTGGAAATCGGCGAGATCCATGAAGAACAGGTACGGCGACGGATTCAGATGCCGCAGCGCGCGGTAGACGTCGATCGGCGGCGCCGTCAGCGGCACCGACATGCGCTGCGAGGGCACGACCTGCATCACGTCGCCGTCGACGATGTACTGCTTGATGCGCTCGACCGCCGCAATGAAGCGTTCGCGGCCGAACTCGGACTCGAAATCCTCTTCGCGCGCCATGCCGTGGGCGGCGGGGGTGGCGATCGGAGCCAGCGGCTGGGCCAGTTTGGCGATCAGCGCGTCGAGGCGCTGCTCGGCCGCGGCCTGCGCGGTGGTGTCCGCCGGGTCGATGTAGCACACGAGCTCCATCTCGCCGCGCAGATTGTCGAAGACCACGAATTCGTCGGACAGCATCAGCATGATGTCCGGCGTGCCGAGCGTGTCCGGCGGCGCACTGCGAGCGAGTCGGGGCTCGCCATAGCGCACGGTGTCGTAGCCGAAGTAGCCGACGAGTCCGCCCGAGAAGCGCGAGATTTCGAGCGCCGGCGCCTCGATGCGGGCATGGAAGTTGCGGATGAATGCCAGCGGATCGGCGCACTGGTGACGTTCGGCGACCGTGCCGTTGTCGGTGATCGTGATGTCCTCGCCGCGCACGGCGAGCACTCGGCGCGCCGGCAGGCCGATGATCGAGTAGCGCCCCCATTTCTCGCCGCCCTGGACCGATTCGAGCAGGTAGCTGTAGGGCGCGGCGGCGAGTTTCAGATAGACGCTCAGCGGCGTATCGAGATCGGCCAGCACGCGGCGCGAGACCGGCACGCGGTTGAACGACGCGGCGGAAGCAGAAGGATCAGATGCTGGCATGCGGGGACCTGGTTCGACTGGCCCGATGCGGGCGTTGCTCGAAAGCGGGCAAGCCTAGTGCACGCCTATCGCCGGCGCAACCGCGCCGGCGCGCACCACATCAGGAGCCCGCTTCGAGCAGTTCCTGCAGGTATTCGCCGTTGCGCAGAAACGGACTCTCCGCCGCCTCGAGTCGCGTCGACTTCACGAGGCCGACACCCGGCGCGTACCACTCGGTCTGGGTCACTTTCACTTCGACTTCGAGGCTGCCGCGGTCCGCGGGCACCAGCGTCACGCCGGTGGCCTCGACCCGGATGCAGTCATCGAAGCGACCGGCCGGCACCTGCACGACATCGTCGTCGGCCGCGATGCTCGCATTCAGCTCCACCGGCAGGTACAGGTTGCCGAGCCGGTCTTCGGCGGCGAAGGTGCGGCTTTCGATCAGGCGCAGGCGGCTCTTGAACTGCCACGTGGCGCCGGGCTTCGGTGGCACTGGCAGCAGCACGGCCGGCGCTTCGCGCGCCTGACGGCCACTGCCCTGGCGATTCAGGTAGGCCTGGTGGGCGACCGCTTCGTCGTCGATCGCATACAGGTGATCCCAGGCACCCTGCCGGCGTTGCAGCAGCGTGCGGCCGTCATAGGCGACGTTGGCGATGAACAGGCGCTGCGGGCGCGAATCTTCGAGCTTCTTGACCAGCGTGGCGTAGTACCACCACCGGCCGGGGGTCGTCGGAAAGACCTGTTGGCTGTCGGCGGCCGGCGCGGGGCTGCTCAACGCGGCCAGCGCGCAGGCGACGGCGAGAAAACGAAGGGTGGGCGAAGCCGCGGTCATGCTCTGTCCCCGAGACGAGGGGCATAGCATCACCCGCCTGTCGGCGGATTGCCAGCAGGCGCAGGGCGCTCAGCGCGTCAGACCGCGATCGTTGGTGTAGAACAGTCCCTGCAGTTCCTCGCCGTTCGACAGTTCGAGGCGCAGCAGCACGCGGGCGCCGAGTTTGCGCGCACGCCGGAACACTTCGTCCGAGGTGGTGAACGGCACGAAGTCGCCGTTCATGTCCCGGTAGCCGGGAAAGCGCGCGATACGCCGTTCCAGTGACTGTATGGGTTTCATCGAGTTCTCCGTGATCTCCGCATTCTTTTTGGATCAGCTCACGCAAGCGGCGTTCCACGTCGGGGGCTCCGGGCCACACACGTGCGCGAGTTGCGACGCAGGTCGGGAATCGGGGGCTGGATTGTGAACGGCGTCACGGCCCATAGCGGCGGTGCGCGCGGCGATCTGAAGGCGGCGGCGCGCTGCCGGCCGGTCCGTGCGCGGCACCGGGGGAGCGCTGTCGTCGGAGAGCGACGTTTTACGTCACTTATTGCGCCTGCGCGGCAGGGTGGGGGCTGGCGTAGGGCCGTGCGAGGGGTTCGCCGATGAACAGGCCCTGGCCCGGCCATACCACGCTTTTCCAGTACGCCTCGAGGGCCGTTTCGCCGTCGAGATAGTGGCGCATCACGATGCCCGGATCGGGGAATTTCTGCGGGAAGTTGCAGGGTTCGACGACCGTGCCGTAACTGGCCGTCGCGCCGGCTTCGAGCCAGCGCAGCGCACTCATCTGGCGGGTGCCGTTCAGCACGCCGCCGGCGGAGGTCAGGTGATCGGCGAGTGCGCCGGGCAGGAAGCCCAGCGTGGCGAGGTGCGGTACGGCGGTTGTGCCGGTGAAATAGAACATCACGTCGTAACGTTCGCGGATGCCGTCGGTGGTCATCAATTCGATTGGGAGACGGTCACCGAGCGCGGCGCGCACGGCGGGGAATCCCGGTGCGCGCGCGCTGCGCGCCTTGTCCGGCGTCATCACGAGGTAGGCGCGTCCGATCGGCGCGGTGCGATCGCTCTGGCGGCCGCGATCGATCAGCAGTTTCGCGTTCGCGAACGAAGTGGCTGCGATCATCATCGTCGGGCGTACACGCAGTTCGTCCCACGGCCGCTGCGTGGCGGCATCGAAATAGGGATTCGGGGCAGTCGGTCGACAACCGTCGGCGCAGAAGCGCTTGCCATAGCCCATCGCGAAGGCAGTCGTCACCGACATGCAGCCGACGCGATACGGGTAGGTCCAGGTCAGTGCCAGTGCCTGCACGCCAGCCGGCAGGCGCGCGTCGACGATCTTCTTCGCGCGCTCGAAGGCGGCCGGATCGAGCGTTTCGCGGGGCGCGCCGAGCGCGAGCTTCACGACGTTGCCGGCGGGGATGCGCCGTTGCTCGGCGTAATACACCCCGGTGGCGATGCTCTGCGGATCATCGGTGTTGACGAGCAGGCCGAGCTCCGCTGGCGCGAGCGCCGCGGCGGACCCGCCGCAGGCGGCGAGCAGGCCCGCCACCGCCCAGTGTCGCAAGCGACGAATCAGTGCGCCTTCTTCAGCGCTTTCATCGCGCGTTCGAGGCCGTCGAGCGTCAGCGGGAACATGCGGTCGGACATCAGCTGTTTGACGATGCCGATCGACGGGATGTAGCTCCAGTAGTCCTCGGGCTGCGGGTTCAGCCAGACCGCGTACGGATAGAGCGCCAGCATCCGCGCCATCCACGTCGCGCCGGACTCTTCGTTCCAGTGTTCGATGCTGCCGCCGACCGCCATCACTTCATACGGGCTCATCGTCGCGTCGCCGACGAACACGACCTTGTGGTCGGAGCCGTATTTGTTCATCAGCTGGGCCATCGGCAGGCGCTGGTTCGCGCGCATCAGGTTGTCGCGCCACACCGTTTCGTAGACGAAGTTGTGAAAATAAAAGTGTTCGAGATGCTTGAACTCGGCGCGTGCGGCCGAGAACAGCTCCTCGCAGACTTTCACATGCGGATCCATCGAGCCGCCGACGTCGAGGAACAGCAGCAGCTTGGTCGTGTTGCGGCGTTCCGGCACGAGCTTGATGTCGAGCATGCCGGCCTTGCGCGCCGTCGAGCGGATGGTGTCGTCGAGGTCGAGTTCTTCCTCGGCGCCTTCGCGCGCGAAACGACGCAGTTTGCGCAGCGCGACCTTGATGTTGCGCGTGCCCAGTTCAATCTGATCGTCGAGATTCTTGTAGTCGCGCCGATCCCAGACTTTGACGGCGCGGCCCTGCTTGCCCTGACCCTGTCCGATGCGCACGCCTTCAGGGTTGTAGCCGTGCGCGCCGAACGGCGAGGTACCGCCGGTGCCGATCCACTTGTTGCCGCCGTGGTGGGCTTTCTTCTGCTCTTCGAGACGCTGTTTCAGCGTCTCCATCAGCTTGTCCCAGCCACCGAGGCTTTCGATCAGCTTCTTGTCTTCCTCGCTGAGATTCAGCTCTTTCTGCTGGCGCAGCCACTCGAGCGGGATCTCGCCGATGATCTCCTCGAACAACGTCGTCTTGCCGCGGATGTAGTCGCCGAAGACCTGGTCGAAGCGATCGAAGTAGCGCTCGTCCTTGACCAGCGCCGAGCGCGCAAGATAGTAGAAATCATTGACGCTGAAGCCGGCGATGCCGGCTTCGAGCGCGCTGAGCAGGGTCAGATACTCGGTCAGCGAAACCGGGATCTGGACCTTGCGCAGCCGGTAGAAGAGATCAGTTAGCACCGGTCTTCCTGGACATGAAGACCAGGCGCTCGAACAGGTGCATGTCCTGCTCGTTCTTCAGCAGCGCGCCGTAGAGCTTCGGGATCGCCTTGCGGCTGTCCTTGTCGCGCAGCGCCTCCGGCGGAATGTCCTCGGCCACCAGCAGCTTGATCCAGTCGAGCAGTTCGGAGGTCGACGGCTTCTTCTTCAGGCCCGGCATCTCGCGCAGTTCGAAGAAGCATTCCATGGCGTCCGTCAGCAGGCGCTTCTTGATGTCCGGAAAGTGCACCTTGACGATATGTTCCATCGTCTCCGGCTCCGGAAAGCGGATGTAGTGGAAGAAGCAGCGGCGCAGAAAGGCGTCCGGCAGTTCCTTCTCGTTGTTGCTGGTGATGATGATGATCGGGCGCTGGCGCGCCTTGATGGTTTCCTTGGTCTCGTAGACGAAGAACTCCATGCGATCGAGTTCCTGCAGCAGATCGTTCGGGAACTCGATGTCGGCTTTGTCGATTTCATCGATCAGCAGCACCGGCTGCACATCCGAATCGAAGGCTTCCCACAGCTTGCCCTTGAGGATGTAGTTGTGGATGTCCTTGACCCGATCGTCGCCGAGCTGGGAGTCGCGCAGGCGCGCGACGGCGTCGTACTCGTAGAGGCCGCGCGCGGCCTTCGTCGTCGACTTGATGTGCCAGGAAATCAACGGGCGGCCCAGCGAACGGGCGATTTCCTCGGCGAGCATCGTCTTGCCGGTGCCGGGCTCGCCCTTGACCAGCAGCGGGCGCTCCAGCGTGATCGCGGCATTGACGGACATCATCAGATCGTCCGTCGCGACATAGCTGTCCGTGCCCGAGAAACGTACGTTCGACATGATTGAACCCGCCAGAAGAATTGAGCGTACAGTGTACGTCATGAGTCCGAGCCTGCCCAAGCCAGGCGCCCCGCGCCGGTCTCGTCGCATCTTCGCGGCGCTCGTCGGGCTGTGCGTGTGGAGCAGCGTGCCGGCGGCGGATGGCAGCGCGGTCGAACAGGGTATCGACGCCTATCGCGCCGGCAATTACGGCCTCGCCCTGCAGTCCCTGTCCACGCCCGCCGCCGCGGGTGACGCCCTCGCGCAGTATCACCTCGGTCTGATGTACGAACGCGGGCTCGGTGTGCTCGTCGACGAAGCGCGCGCGCGGGACTGGTACCGTCAGTCAGCAGAGCAGGGTCTGCCCCGCGCGCAGCACAATCTCGCGACCCTGCTGCTCGACGGCCGTGGCGGCGACGCCGAACGCGCCACCGCGCTCGAGTGGCTGCGGCGCGCGGCCGCACAGGGCAGCGGCAAATCGGCCCATCATCTGGGACTCGTGTACTTCCGCGGCGACGGCGTGGCGCGCGACTTCGCGCAGGCCCGGCAATGGTGGGAACAGGCGTTCGCCGCCGGCGAGCCGGACGCCGGCTACAACCTCGGCATCCTGTACAGGCGCGGGCTCGGCGTGCCGCGCGACGCGGCGCTCGCCGCGCAGTGGTGGGAGCGTGCCGCGCTGGCGGGTTCGAAGCTCGCCCAGCACGGCGTGGGCAACGCTTATCTCGAGGGCGATGGCGTGACGCGCGATCCCGTCACCGCCTATGCGTGGCTCAGGCTCGCGGCCGACGCGGGCGTCGCCGCGGCCGAGCAGGGGGCGGCGCTGCTCGAACAGGGGCTGCCGCCCGACGCGCTGGACGCGGCCCGGCAGCGCGCCCGCGAATTCGCCGCACGTCAAAAATCCTCAACACAGCCGCCCTAGACTCGGTCCGGCTGTAAAACTCTGTGGCCATCGTCGTTCCCTTCGTCGCGTTCTGGCCAGAACGTGAACTGGGTCTCGCCTTTGGGTCGCCGCCTTGGCTAGCGTTGACAGCACGGCTTTCAGGCAGCACACCAAAAAAAAGGAACAACACCCATGGCGAATCAGATGGAATCTGTGCCCAGTCCCGGGGAACCCGTCTCCTGGCATCTCGTCGAGCAGTTCGGTGAACAGCGCCAGCATCCGCGGTTCGCGCTGGAGATCCCGGTCGCGTTCCGCAATGCCCAGGGCCAGCATTGCGCGGCGAAATTGTGCAATATCTCGCCCGAAGGTCTGCAGGTTCGCTGCAATGTCGTGACCGCCCAGATCATTCATCCGGTCGGCGGGCGCCTGTCCGACGCCAATCAGCCGATTCTGCAGGCCACACTCGCGGTGCCAGTCGGCAACGGCTTCGAAACACTCTCATTGGGCGTGCGGCTGCAATACCTGACCATCCTCGCCGACGAGCCGCGCTGCGTGCTCGGTTTCAGTTTCCTGAACCTGCGGCCCAAGGCCCGCCGGATTGTCGAAGGTTTCTTCGGCGAGCGACTGGCCCAGGGCTACGCCGGGGATGCCATCAGCCACGTCGCGTGAGGGCGTCCGCTCAGTCGTGACGCTGGGCGGCGATGGCGTCCAGCAGCGAGAAGGCGGGTGCCGTCGCCTCCTGCTGGGCGGCCGCCGCCCGCTCGCTGATGCGCGTGAGTTCGGTCCGGCGACGCTCGGAGGTGGCCTGCGTTTGCGCCTGTTCGCTGACCCAATCGTCCAGATCCTGCTGTAGCTGCTGATTCAGCGCCGTCTCCGAGCTGTAGGCGCGCGCGAGGTCCTGCGCGTTCTCATCGCGCGCGCGCGCCGCGTCGGTCTGCGCTTCGAGTGCCGCGCGCAATTGCTGCGCGGCCGCCGTGGCGCGGGCTTCGATCGCCACGATACGTTCGCGCAGCGCCTGTTCGCCGTCGTCGATCCGCGGCACCTGCCCGCGCGCATCGGCGAGCTGTTCCAGGGCCGCGTCGCGCGCCGCTTCCGCCTCGGCTTTCGTGCGCAAGGCCTCGGCCATGCGCTGTTCGATCGCGTGCGCCGCAGCCTCCAGGCGCGCGCGCTCCATGCGCAGGGTCTCCTGCATGCCGGCCACTTCCTGCTGCTGGCGCGCGCGATATTCCTCGATGATCCGCGCGGCCTCCGCCTCTGCCGCGCGCTTGCCGGCCTCCGCGGCCACCTGCTGCTGGCGGGCTTCGGCGATTTCGGCCGCCGAGCGCGCGAACTCGCGTTCCAGCCGCTGGCGCTCCTGTTCCATTTCCGCGCGCAGTTCCGCGCGCAGCGCCTGCTCGCGCGCGGCGAGTGCCGCCTCCGCCGCGGCTTCGCGCGCCGCGAGGTCCGTTTCCAGGCGTTGCGCGGCCAGCAGACGTTCCCGGCTCTGCGTCGCCTCCAGCTCCAGCTTCGAACGGGCGGCGTCGAGCTCGCGCTGCGCGCTCGCGCGATCCAGCTCCAGTTGCTCGAGGCGCGATGCCTGCTGCTGGTAGAGCGCCTCGAGCTGCGTTTCCTTGGCGTGCAGCGCGCGCTCGGTGTCGGCCTTGAACGCCTGCGCCCGTTGCTCGAGGGCTGCGCGTTCGGCGGCCGCGGCGGCCTGCGCGTCGCGATGCTGCTGTTCGAGCAGTTCCTTGAAGCGCAGCGCCTCGGTGATGCGCGTCTTCAGCAGCGCGGCATCCCGCTGCATCTGGCTGCGTTCGCTGGCGAGTCGCGCGGCGACGAAGCGCTCGGCGTCACGTTTCGCCGCCTCGGCCTGCGCGATCAGCTGCCGGGCCTGCGCAATCTGGTGTTGCGCGCGTGCCAGCTCGGTCGCGAGCGACTGGGCCTCGACCTCGGCGGCGACGGCCGGATGGACCGGCGTCTCGACGACGGGGGCAGCCGCGGCGGGTGTCGGCAGCCCACGGCCGAGTTCGTCGATCGCGCCGGACTCGACGTAGCAGATGTCGAATCCTTCCTGGGCGAGCAGAAAGGCCGCCGCCGAGCTGCGGCCCCCGGTGTCGCAGTAGGCGACGTAACGCTGGCCCCGATCGAGTTCGCCACAGCGTGTGCGCAGCAGGTTCAGCGGCAGGTTCACGCAGCCCCTGATGCCGTTGACCTGGCACTCTTCCGGGAAGCGGACGTCGAGCCACACGGCGCCGGCCGCGACGGCCTCGCGTGCGGCGGCCAGCGACAGGCTGCGCAGCACCGGCGTGCTGATCAGCTCGATGAAGTGTTCCTTGGTCAGGCGGCCGAGCGTGCCGGCGCTCAACATGCGTACCGTCGCGTTGCGCGTGGCGTTCGACACCAGTGCCTCTTCGCCAAAGGTGTCACCCGGGCCGAGTTCCGCGAGGCGCACCTGGCGACCACGGCTGGTGGCGCGGCAGACTTCACACTCGCCGGTCTGGATGACGTAGTAGTAGTCGCCGGGCGTGCCCTGTTCGATGACGACTGCGCCGGCTTCGAAGCTGACCGGCTCCAGCGTGTCGAGCAGACGCTGGGCATTGGCCGCGGGGATGCGCGAGAACAGTTCGGACTGCAGCAGCGCCGTCAGCCAGTCGATGGTGCCAACCGCACTCAGTTCGGTGACCTCGATCGCGGGCGCGACCTCCAGCGGGGTCTCGCGGGCCGCGCTCAGCAGCTGATCGAGCAGCCGCCGATCGACCCGCAGCACCTGCACGCCGGTCACGGCGCGGGCGGACATCTGCCGCGGCTGCAACTGGGCGAGTGGCTGGAACGACGCGGCTTCGCCGCCGATGACCTTCTTGATCAGCTGATCGCCGGCCATCATCTCGAGCTCGCCGGCCAGCAGATAATAGGACCAGTTGTCGCGTTCGCCCTGGCGAAACACGAACTCCTTCTTGCGCACGTCGAGAA
The DNA here is from genome assembly GCA_001464935.1 of Gammaproteobacteria bacterium Ga0077536. GTDB lineage: Bacteria > Pseudomonadota > Gammaproteobacteria. The sequence goes on along the minus strand of LNEL01000059.1, from coordinate 141,143 downwards.
TTTCGCCGTTCGCGAGCAGTTGCTCCTGCTGGCGGGGCTGGAGATTGTTGATCGGGACCAGCAGCGACAGGCGGCTGCGAAAAGGGGTGGCTTCCTCGCTCACGACGCGTCCTCCTTGCGCGACCCGGGGGTGGCCTTCAGGCGTCCAGATTCGGTATCAGCGCGCTCTTGAGGCGGGCAATCTGGTCCTTCAGCTGGAGCTTGCGCTTCTTAAGGCGTTTCAGCAGGAGCTCGTCGATGCCCGGCTGATCGGACAGGCGCAGGACGATTTCGTCGAGGTCCCGATGCTCGACCTCAAGCTCATGCAGCCTGCGCTCGAGGGACCCGGAATCGGTCGATGACACGTACCCGCCGCCTTGTGGTTGAGAAGACCGGCGGAAATTCTACGCTGATTCGGCGGACCCGGGCGGCTTTCCGCCCCGGACCCTGGCCTTCATCTGCGCCGGCGCGTCCCGGACCGGCCACGGTGCCGTGTCGGGACTGTGACCGGGCAGGCGTTTTCCCGTTGAATCAGGGATTTCCGACGCCGATATCCTGAAGGGTGCGAACGTGATGTCCCAACGCACGGCGGCGACGGGAAAATGCGTGAACGCCTTCACAACTACGCAAGCCTCAGCCGGCGCGCTGGCCCAGGCCTTGCTTTAATTGCGTGCATGCAGGCTGCCATGATCCGTCCCCTCCGATTACACTCGACGCTCCGCATCCACTGATGAGCGCGATGCCTGCCATCGACGAGAAGTTTACCGGCGTGCTCGAAATGCTCGTGCCGCTGAACCAGTTATCGGTTCAGCGTCGGCAACAGCTGTTCGCGCGCGCGGAAGTCCTGAACTTTCGGCGCGGGCAATATGTGTTTCGGGAAGGGGATCGCGACGGCTTTGCGTTCTACCTGCTCGACGGCCAGCTCGAACTCTACGCCGGCCAGCAGCTCGTCAAGTCGATGCGGGGCGGCACGCCGGATGCCGTGCACTGCCTCGCGCAACTGCAGCCGCGACAGCTCACCGCCCGCGCCCTGTCCTCCGACGTCAGCATCCTGCGGCTCGATCGCGATCTGTTCGACAAGCTGGTCGCGCTCGAAGGCAGCGATCACGCGCACGACGTCAGCGTCAGTGAAATCGATGCAGAGGAAGACAGCGACTGGATGACCCGCATGCTGCAGTCCGCGCTGTTCGCGCGGGTGCCGGCGGCCAACATCCAGCGCATCTTCACCTGCCTCGAGGCGGTGGAGTTCAAGGCCGGCGAACTCGTCGTGCGGCAGGGCGAGCCGGGCGATTTCTACTATGTCATCCAGTCCGGCCGCTGCCAGGTCGAGCGCGAGATCAAGGGCGGCAAGGTGCCGGTCAAACTCGCCGAGCTGAATGCGGGCGATACCTTTGGCGAAGAGGCGCTGGTCGCCGATGCGCGCCGCAACGCGACCGTGCGCATGCTGACGCCCGGCGTGCTGATGCGCCTGACGAAGGAAGACTTCGTCGAACTGATCAAGAAGCCGTTGCTGAACGTCCTCACGCTGAAAGAGGCCCAGCTTCAGGTCGAGAAGAACGGTGCGATCTGGCTCGATGTGCGGTTCCCGGACGAACGCAAGGCCGGCGCGCTGCCGAAGTCGCTGAATATTCCGCTGAACACCCTGCGCCTGCAGGCGGACAAGCTGCCGCGCGGCAAGTCCTTCATCGTGTATTGCGATACCGGCAGCCGTAGCGCGGTCGGGGCGTTCCTGCTGTCCGAGCGCGGCCATGAGGTGCATTACCTCGCCGGCGGCCTCAACCGCTATGGCATTTTCAAACAGGCGGCCGCGCGCCCGGTGGCGCCGGGCGCGGTGCCCGACCTCGAAATCCAGCCGACCGATCAGAGCCAGCCGGCGGCCGTGCCGACCACCAGCGCTCCGCTGCCGGCGTCCCAGCAGACGGAGGCGGAACGGCGCGTCACCGGCGTGGCCGAGCTGCCAGGCGCCGGGGATACGCTCGAAGCCGATCTGCGCGCGCAGGCGCTGAAGACGGACCTGGCGAAGGCCGGCATCCAGCTCGAAGAGGCCCGCAAGCTCAAGGAGCAGGCCGAACGGGCGCGCCAGGAAGCGTTGCAGGCGGCGTCGGTGGAGATCCAGGCCGAACGCGCCAGGCTCGCCCGCGACGCCGACAAGGCGAAGCGCGCGCTGGAAGAAGCGCAGAAGCTCAAACTCATCGCCGACGAGGCGAAGCGCAAGGCCGAGGCAGAAGCCGCGCGGCGGCGCGAAGCGGAGCTGGCCGAACTGGCCGCGGCCAGCGCCAAGCTCGAGGAAGCGCAGCGCGCGCAGCGCGAGTCGGAGCAGGCCCGGCAGCGCCTGGAGGAAGAATACGCCGCGCGCGCGGCGGCCGAGCGCCAGCGGATCGAGGCCGAAGCCGAAGAGGCCCGGCGCGCGCTCGACGAAGCGCAGCGTCTGAAGGCGGCCGCCGACGAGGCCAGGCAGAAGGCCGAAGCAGAGGCCGTGCGCCGCCGCGACGAGGAACTCGCCGAACTCGCCGCTGCCAACGCCAAGCTCGAGGAAGCGCAGCGTGCGCAGCGCGAATCGGAAGAAGCGCGGCAGCGTCTCGAGCAGGAATACAGCGCCCGCGCGGCCGCCGAGCGCGAACGCGTCGAAGCGGAGGCGGCGCGCGCCCGGCTGGCGCTCGAAGAGGCCCAGCATCTCAAGGATCAGCTCGAGCGCGAGCGCCAGGCGGCGCAAACGCAGGCTTCGCGGGTCCGCGAAGCGGAGGTCGAGGAAGCGCGCGAGGTGCTGCGTCAGCTCGAAGAAGCCCGCCGCGCGCAGGAAGAAGCCGAGCGGCGACGCCAGGAACTCGAGCAGGAAGCCGGTTCGCGGCTGCGTGCGGAACAGGCGCGCCTCGCCGAGGAAGCCGAGCGCGCGAAGCAGGAATGGGAAGAGGCGCAGCGCCTGAAGGCCGAACTCGAGCGCGAGCGCAAGCGGGCCGAGGAGCAGGCTGCCGCGCTCAGAGCGCAGGAGCAGGCCGACCTGCAGGCGGCGAACGAACGCCTCGAAGAAGCGCGACGGCTGCAGCAGGAAGCGGAACAGGCCCGTGTGCGGCTCGAACAGGAAGCCGAGGAACGCATTCGGGCCGAACAGGCGCGGCTGGCCGCGGAGGCCGAGCGCGCGAAGCGCGAATGGGAAGAAGCGCAGCAACTGAAAGCCGAACTCGACGCCGAACGCCGGCGGGCCGAGGAAGAAGCCGCGGCGCAACGCGCCCAGCAGCAGGCCGACCTGCTGGCCGCGAACGAGCGCCTCGAGCAGGCGCGTCGCCTGCAGGAGGAAGCCGAACAGGCGCGCGTGCGGCTCGAGGCCGAGGCGCAGGAGCGCATCCGCGTCGAACAGGAGCGTCTCGCCGCAGAGGCGGCGCGGGCGCGCGAAGTGTGGGAAGAAACGCAGCGGCTCAAACAGCAGATCGAAGAAGAGCGGCGCGCTGCCGAACATGAAGCCGCGCGCCTGCTCGAACTGCAGCAGGCCGAACTCGCCGCCGCCAACCGGCAGCTCGAGGAGGCGCAGCGCCTGAAGCAGGAAGCCGAACTGGCGCGGCGCACGATGGAAGAAGAATCCGCGCGGCGCGTGCAGGAAGAACAGCAGCGCCTCGCCGACGAAGCCGAGCGCGCCCGCCGCGCGGTCGAGGAAATGCAGCGGCTCAAGGAAGAACTCGAGCGCGAGAAGCTGCAGGCCGAAGCGGAGGCCAATTCCCGGCGTCAGGCCGAGGAAGAGCGGCTGCGCGAGATGCAGGCCGAAGCCGAACGCCGGATGCGGGAAGAGGAGCGCAAACTCGAGGAAAGCTACGCCTGGCAGGCCGAGGAGCTCGCCCGTCTGCAGCGCATGAAGGAAGCCGCCGAACTGCAGCTGGCCGAGGAACGCGAGCGCCTTAAAGCGGACTCCCAGGCCGCCAAGCAACGGCTCGCCGAAGCCCAGCGCATCCAGTCCGAAGTCGAAGCCGCACGGCTGGTGAGCGCGCAGGAAGCCGAACTGCGCCAGCAGCGCCAGATCGAACTCGAGCGCAAGCTGCGCGAGGAAATCCAGGCCAAGGTCGATTCCGAACGGCGCCGGCTGGAAGCCGAGTTCGCGCGCAATGCCGAGGAACTCGAACGCGCGCGGCGCGAAAAGGCCGCGGCGGAGGCGGCGCGCATCGCGGCGGCCGAAGAAGCCGAGCGCATCGTGTTCGAGTACAAGCAGTCGCACCAGAAGCTGCGCGAGAAGGAAGAGGCGAAGCTGGAAGCCGAGCGGGCGCGTCTCGAGGCCGAGGGCCGCCAGCTGCGCGAAGCGCTGCTCGAAGCCCAGGCGGCCAAGGAGCAGGCGCTGCGCACGCAACAGAACGCCGAACAGCAGATCGCCGAGTTGGCAGCAGCACGCAGCAGCGCAGCGGACCAGAGCGCGCAGGCCCAGCTGGCCTCGGACCTCGTCGCCATCGAAGAAGAGCTGTCAGCGGCGCGCGCGCAGATTGCGGCGGCCGAAGCCGATCAGGCTCGCATGGAAGCGGCGGCGCGCGCCCATGCCCGCGACCTCGAGCAGCACCGCCACGAAGAAGCGATCACGCGCAATCGCTTCGAACAGGAAGTCGAGACCTGGTTGCGCGAACAGGAATCGCAGCACGCCGTGCCTGCGCAGACCCAGATGCTCGCAAACCAGAAGGCGCACCTCGAACGCATCAAGAAGCGGGCGCAGAAGGCCCGCGACGCGGCGAAGGCGCACGACCAGGCCCTGATCGAAGAACTCGCCTCGCGTCTGCGCGACGACTGAGCCGGCGGCGGGGCGGGCTGGACGCCGGGAGGCCCGGTTCGCCCGGCCCTCAGCGCGCGCGCAGGGTCGCGACGTCGATGTGGATGTCACCCTGTGGATGACCCACCCTGACCCACGCCAGGGCCGAGCCGGCGAGGCCAACGTCGCCGGTATAGCGCGCGCTGCCGTCGACGGTGAATTCGAAGCGGTAGGTGCGACCGAGGCGCAGGCCGTCCGCGGTCCACAGCAGACGCAGGCCGCGCAGCACGACGCTGTCGTCGAGGCTCTGCAGCCGGAGATCCCCGCAGACTTCGCGCACCACCGCGAGCACCCGCTCGCGGCCGCTCGTGCTCCACGACCACAGCCCGGCTATCGCACCGATGGTGACGAGCAACCAGAATGCGTCCCGCATGCGCGATCAGTCGTCGAGGCGACGCGCGACGAAGCGCGCGATCGCGCCGTCCGCGTCGACCTCGAAGCTCGCTTCGATGGCCTGACAGCAGACCTCGCAGTCTTCGATATAGGACTCGCCGGCGGCCGAGGTGTCGAGCAGGAAGGTGATCGCCTCCCCGCAGTAGGGGCAGCGGAAGCGATGTTCGCTGACGGCGTCGGGTTGTCCGAACATGTCAGTCGCGGAAGTTCGTGAACTGCAGCGGCAGGCCGATGCTGGCACTGCGCAGCACCGCGATCACGGCCTGCAGGTCGTCGCGCTTCTTGCCGGTCACGCGCACCTGTTCGTCCTGGATCTGGGTGGTGACCTTGACCTGCGACTCCTTGATGCATTTGACGACCTTGCGCGCGAACTCCTGGTCGAGACCGTGGCGCACCGTGATCTTCTGGCGGGCCTCGGCGACGTTGGTGCTGATGTCCCCTTCGTCGAGGCACACCACGTCGATGCCGCGCTTGGCGACCTTCAGGCGTAGTATCTCCACCACCTGCTTCACTTGAAATTCGGCCTGGGCGATGATCGTCAGCACGTACTCCTCCCGCTCGACCCGCGCACCCGAGCCCTTGAAGTCGAACCGGTTGGCAATTTCCCGGTTCGTCTGGTCGACGGCATTGGTCAGTTCGTGAGCATCGATTTCGGACACGACGTCAAAAGAGGGCATGATTGAACTCCGACCTGCGATTAAGCGGACTGGCGACCCGTGCGCGAAGCAGCCTGGGCGCATGCGCTTGATTATCGCATTGTCCGCCCGCATTTCGATCCGGCCGTGATCGAACTGCTGAGCTTCGACCTCGACGACACGCTGTGGGACGCGGGGCCGGTGCTCGTGCGCGCCGAGCGCATCCAGCACGAATGGGTCGCGCGTCATCTGCCCCGGATCGCCGCCGCCCATACCGTCGAGGAACTCCAGGCCCGGCGCCGCCAGCTCGCGCGTGAGGAGCCGGCGCTGGCCCATGACTTCACGCGGCTGCGGATCGCGGCGCTCGAAGCGCTGTGCGCCGACTACGGTTACGACCCGGCGCTGGCGGTCACCGCGGTCGGAGTGTTTCTCGAGGTCCGCAGCACCGTCACGCTGTACGACGAAGTCGATGCGGTGCTGCGCGATCTGGGGCGCAACTATCGGCTGGTTGCGCTGACCAATGGCAATACCGATCTCGTGCGCGCCGGCGTCGCCCATTACTTCGAGTTTGCGCTGTCGCCGGCCGACACCGGCACCAGCAAGCCCGACCCCGCGATGTTCGAAGCGGCGATGACGCGCGCCGGCATCGGGCCGGACGCGATGCTGCACATCGGCGACGAGCCCTGGTATGACATCGAAGGCGCCCATCGCGCGAATGTGCGCTCGGTGTGGATCAACCGCGACGCGCGGGCGTGGCCCGACGAGCGGCGGCGGGCCCATGCCGAAATCGCGTCGCTGCGCGAACTGGACGCGGTGTTACAACGTATGCACGACAATCAAGAGAGCCCACACGCATGAATCAGCACGGTTTCGAACTGCTCGAACGGCGGCACATTGCGACGCTGAACCTGGAATTCCAGGCCTGGCGGCATGCCGCAACCGGCGCGCGGCACTATCACCTGGCCTGTGACGACGACAACAACGCGTTCATGGTCTCGTTCCCGACGATCCCGCGTGATTCGACCGGGGTCGCCCATATCCTCGAACATACGACACTCTGCGGCAGCCAGCGCTACCCCGTGCGCGATCCGTTCTTCATGATGCTCCGACGCTCGCTGAACACGTTCATGAACGCGTTCACCAGCAGCGACAGCACGGCCTACCCGTTCGCGACGCGCAACCGCAAGGACTTCGACAACCTGCTGCAGGTGTATCTCGACGCGGTGTTCTTCCCGCGCCTCGACGCACTGGATTTCGCGCAGGAAGGCTGCCGCGTCGATTTCGCCGACGGCGAGCACCCGGAGCAGGGGCTGGTCTACAAGGGTGTCGTCTACAACGAGATGAAAGGCGCGATGAGTTCGCCGATCTCCCAGCTGTGGCATCACCTGCAAGCCGATCTTTTCCCGCAGACGACCTACCGCTACAACAGCGGTGGCGATCCGGCCGAGATCCCGAGCCTCACCCACCAGGCGCTGCGCGATTTTCATGCCCGCCACTACCACCCGACGCAGTCGGTGTTCATGACCTACGGCTGTTTCGATCCGATCGAGCACCAGGCGAAGTTCGCCTCGCTCGCGCTCGATCGCTTCACGCCCGTCGCCGAGACGATTGTCAGCCAGCTCCAGCCGCCGTTGCCGGCGCCACGCTCCCGCGTCGTGCACTACGCCGTCGACGATGCCGAAGACGAAGCGCAGGGCACCCACATCGTCTGGGGCTGGCTGCTCGGCGAGACGGGCGATCCGCGCGCGATGCTCGAAGCGCACATCCTGTCCGGCATCCTGCTCGAACACAGCGCGTCGCCGCTGCGCCATTTCCTCGAAACCACCGAGCTGGCGCGCGCGCCGTCGGAACTGTGCGGCATCGACGACTCCGCCCGACAGCTTGCGTTCTATTGTGGCGTCGAGGGCAGCGACCCCGTGCATGCGCAGGCGCTGGAGCAGGGCATCTTCGGCGTGCTCGAACGTGTCGCGCGCGACGGAGTGGAGGCTGCGGTCGTCGAAGCGGCACTCGACCGCATCGAGATGGCGCAGCGCGATGTCGGCGGCGATGGCTATCCGTACGGTCTGCAGCTGATGAGCCGCGTGATGCCCGGCGCGATGTACCGTCGCGATCCAGCGGCCTTGCTCGACATCGACCCGCTGCTCGCGGCGCTGCGCACGGAAGCCGCGCAACCGGGCTTCGCGCGTGAACTGATCGAACGCAACCTGCGCGCGAACGGTCACCGCGTGCAGGTGATCATGACGCCCGACCGCGGCAAGCGGGACGCGGAGCGCCGGGCCGAGCAGGCGCGGCTCGTGGCCCTGCACGCCAGGCTGACCCCGGCCGAGCAGGACGAAATCCGGGCGGCGGCCGCGGCGCTCGCGGTGCACCAGGCGCGCCAGGACGATCCCGACATCCTGCCGCGCATCACGCTCGCCGACGTGCCGGCAGGTGAAGCGCCCATCGTCGGCGACAGCGCCGCGACCGGCGGCTGGCCTACCCACAGCTATCGACGCGGCACGAACGGCATTGTCACGGCGCACGCCGCACTCGAATTGCCGGCGCTGTCGGCCGACGAACTCTCGACGCTGTCGCTGCTGGCCAGCTACCTCACCGATCTGGGGACCGGCGGCGAAAGCTACCTCGATACCCAGGCGCGTCGGGCGCGCCTCGGGCAGTTCGGCGCGAGCGCCTCGATCCGCAGTGCCCTGCGCGATACCGGCCGCGCACGCGGCCACCTGATCGTCACGGCCAAGGGCCTGAAGCGCAAGACCGCCGATCTCATCCAGGTGCTGACCGAGATCCTGCCGCAGGTGCGGCTCGATGAGCGCCAGCGCCTGCGCGAGCTGTTGACCCAGTCGCGCGCCGATCTCGAACTGTCGATCACCGATCGCGGCCACTCGCTTGCGATGCACGGCGCGATGCGCGGCCTGTCGAGTGCCGGCTGGCTGGCCGACGAATGGGATGGTCCGGCACACGTGCTCGCGATGCAGGCGCTCGACGACGCGGTGCGCGACTCCGACGCGGCGGCCGATGCGCTGCTCGCGCGCTTCAGCGCACTGCACGCCAAACTCGTGGCGGCGCCGTGCGAGGTGCTGCTGGTCGGCGAGGACGACGCGCTCGCCGCTGCGCGCGAGGCGTTGACGCAGGTGCCGCGCGCGGCCACCGCCGGCGTCCCGGCCCTCCTCGCTCAACTGCCGGCGCCGCCGGCGGCGCGCGGTGGCGCATGGTTCGCGAATGCCGACGTCAATTTCTGCGCGAAGGCCTACGCGGCCGTGCCGCAGGGCGATCCGGATGCGCCGGCGCTGGCGGTCCTGGCGCGCTACCTGACCGACGGTTTCCTGCATCCGGCGGTGCGCGAGCGCGGCGGCGCTTATGGCGGCGGCGCGAGCTTCGATTCGGACAGCGGTGCGTTCTCGTTCTACTCCTATCGCGATCCGCGCCTGGTCGAGACGCTCGCCGATTTCGATCGTGCGCTCGACTGGCTCGCGACACCGGCGCCCGGCGCGCTGCTCGAAGAAGCGATCCTCGGCGTCATCCGCGGGCTCGACAAGCCGCGTTCGCCGGCCGGTGCCGCCGTGCACTGGTACTACAGTGAACTGCACGGACGCAGCGCCGACTTCCGCGCGCAGTTCCGCCGCCAGGTGCTCGCGACAACGGTCGATGACCTGCGCGCCGTCGCGGCGCGTTACCTCCAACCGGCGCGCGGCGTGGTCGGTGTGGTGACGCACGCCGGCGAAAAAGCGACAATCGACGCCATGGATTTGCCGCAGTTCACGTTCTGACGGCGGCGCGCAAGAGGCGGCGACGGCATGAATATCGACTTCGATGACGACGAGTCGGGTTTCTGGGAAGCCAGGACCCTGTATGCGATGGTCACGCATTACGACCCGAAGTCGATGCGGGAAGGCGACGAAGCGCTGCTCGAGTTCCTGAAGGACGCGGCGCTGTCGCACATGAATCGCGGCGAATACGCGGTGCTGCGCGAACGCGTGGGCACCGCGGAGCCGGAATGGCCGACGTGGTCGCTGGTCAACAATTTCTGGCGCCGCACGATGGGCCCGTCGCGCCTCGAGGAAGATCTCAGCAACCAGCGCAGCGCGGCGCTCGAACGTGCCGATCGTGCCGAGCGCTCGGCGTTCGAGGCACTCTCCGAAACCACCCGCATCGGGCGTGATCGCGATCAGCTCAGAGCCGAGGTCGAGCGCCTGCGCGCGGAGGTCGCGCGGCTCGAAGCCGATTTGACCGGCGTCGGCTACCGCCAGCCCGGCGACTGAGCGCAACGCCGACGAGCGCGGTCCGGGCACGCCGGACGCGTCGTCAGCGGACTGCTTCTCCGTGTCTTTCCGGTACACCTCCGTCCAGCAGGGGCGACGCCCGCTCGAAGTAACGTTCGATCGCGGTGGCGTCATCGAAGTGGCGCGTGCCGACGAAGGCCGTCGCGTGATGGCCGCGCTGGCGCATCGCGCCGGCCGAGGGCACGCCGAGCGGCCACAGCACCCAGCGTTCCGGCCGGCGGGATTCGTGCACGAGTCCATCGGGCGCGAACAGGCTGCGCGTGCGTCCGTGCGCCTGGGGCAGCCGTCGCAGATCGTCGTACGGCCGATGCGCGAGCGTCGTGTCTGCGTGTGCCGGGGCCGCGCCGACCGCGCGCACGTAATGCGTGCCGGCGGCGAGATGCAGCGCGAGCCGCCGGGCGCCATCGACGCTGAACGGGATCCAGGGCGGTTCGGCGCTGTCGTGCGCGGTGGCCCGCGCCTGCAGTCGCGCGGTGGGCAGCCACAGGTGATAGCAGCCGCAGTTGTGCATGGTGTCGAAGACGAGCGGCTGGCCATCCACATCGAGCGTCACGCGCCAGGTCAGCCCGTCGAGCGGCCCGCCGAGCAGATCGAACGGGCCGCTGACGGGCCGCTCGGCAAACCAGACGACATAGTTCAACTGCAGCAGCACGCGGCCATCGAATCGCGTGTACGAAGGGTATGAATAGACGGTCGGCGCCGCGGTATCGACGCTGATGGTGTCACCATCGCGCCCGATGGCGCCGGGCACATCGGCCGCGCCGGCGGTGTCGACGATCCACGTTGGCGCATGGCGCTCGAGCAGGGCGGCGAGCGTCGCCGCGTCCGGCGTCGGCAGGTCGAGCACATCGCGCGGCAGTGGTGCCGATGCGCCCGGCGCGGGCACCGGCAACCCATACACGCGGCTGTTCGGCGGCGGCGTCTGCCAGTCGACGGCGCGCGGCATCTCGTCGCGCTGCAGGCGCGCCACGCCGGGCCGCGCGGCGAGCGCTGCCAGCGGATACAGGCCGAGCACGCGCTGCCAGGTCCTGTAGGCATCCGGCACACGCGCGACGTCCCGCAGACGTGCGAGGGCCTGCGTATCGCGGGCCACGGCGGCCACCAGCGTCTGCCGGCAGCCATTCAGCGCGTCGAGTTGCGCGCGCCGCGCGGCGGGTGCCGCATCCAGCGCCGCCATTTCGACGGCGCGACCATCGGCGTCGAGCGCCGCGAGTTGCTCGAGCCACGCCGCGCGCCGGGCGGGATCGTCGGCCGCCGTGGCGCCGAGGCTCGCGAGCAGCCGGTTGATGCGCAGAAACGCGAAGCCCGGCAGTTCCGCACTGTCCGCATCGCGCACGCCCGCGCGCTCGACACGCGCGTCGACCTGCGCGAACAGGTCGGTGCAGGCGACCGTGTCCGCGGCGCGCCCGGGCGGCGCCAGGGTCGAGCAGCCGGCGAGCAGCCACGCAGCGGCGGCCAGCGCCGGCCACGCGGCCGCGCGAGCGGTGACAGCGAGGTGAGCCATGGACCGCAGTGTACAATCGCGCACCGCCGCCGACCGAGCCACTTGTCGATGACACCGACGGACGACTCCCTCACGCGCCAGGCCCGTGCCGTCCTGCACTGTCACGGCCTCGACGATGCCGTGCTGACGCCGCTGACCGGTGGCCTCATCAATGCGACGTTTCGCGTCGATGCGCCCGGCGGCCGGCGCTGCGTGCTGCAGCGTTTGCACCCGGTGTTCGCGCCGGAGGTCAATCTGAACCTCGAAGTCGTCACGCAGGCCCTGGCCGGGCAGGGGCTGATCACGCCGCGCCTGCTGCGCGCGCCCGACGCGCGGGCCTGGATCACCGTCGAGGACCGGCACTGGCGGGTGCTGAGCTTCGTCGACGGGCACAGCACAGAGGTCGTGACGAGCCCGGCGCTGGCGGCCGAAGCGGGGCACCTGCTCGCGCGCTTTCATGCGGCGCTGGCCGGCTGGACGACTCCATTGCCGCATGCGCGCCAGCCCGTGCACGACCCCGAGCGGCATTTCGCCGCGCTGGAAGCGGCGCTCGACGCCCACCGCGACCATCGGCATGCGGCGGCCGTGGCGGCGCTGGCCGCGGCCATCGGTGCGGCGTTCCGCGCGCTGCCGCCCGTTGCGCTGACGCCGCTGCGCCTCGTGCACGGCGATCCGAAGATTTCGAACCTGCTGTTCGACGCCGCCGGCCGTGGTCTGTGCCTGGTCGACCTCGATACGCTCGCACGCGCGCCACTCGCCTACGAACTCGGCGATGCCTTGCGTTCCTGGTGCAATCCCGGCGCCGAGGATGCACCGGTGGCGTCGTTCTCGGCGGCGCTGTTCGATGCGGCGCTCGAGGGCTACGCGCGCGAAGGCCGGCGCTTCATGACCGCAGACGAACGCGCGGCGGTGGTGCCGGCGACGGCCACGATCTATCTCGAACTCGCCGCGCGCTTCGCCGCGGACGCGCTGCACGAAAGCTATTTCGGCTGGACGCCGGCGCGCCATGCGACGCGCGGCGATCACAATCTCGCGCGCGCGACGAACCAGCTCGCCGCCGCACGCGATCTGCTCGCGCAGCAGGCCGTGCTCGAGGCGACGGTCAGACGCGTGCTCGCCTGAGCTCGTGCGCATCAATGTTTTACGCGCCACGCAGATCTTTAACACCTGCGCTCTGGCGCCGCCGGCAGCCACTTGCGCACACTGTCGCCACGCCAACAGGCAAGCCGGGAGTGTGCAATGTCGGAGCTGGAATTCGAGTGGGTACAGCAGTGTGCGGTGTGCGGGCATGAGCATCGCCACATCGAACATCACTGCGTGAACTCGGCAGACGAGGCGGCGGCCGAAGCCGGTGCCTTTCACGCCCGGTGCGCGCACTGGTACCAGGACCACGTCGCCCTCCTCGAAGCCCGCCGCCCCCTGACCGTCCGGGCCCGCTGACAGACAGCGCGCCGCCCCTCGCCCTGCCGCCCGCGACCGGTAGAATAGGCCGCCAGGCGCGGCCTTCGTCGCGCATCATCGGAGGCCTGGCATGGAACTCAGCGGGATGTTGATCCTCGGCTTCGTGGCGCTCGTCGGCGTCACGATCTACAAGGGCGCGAAAATGGTGCCCCAGGGGTATGAGTGGACCGTCGAGCGCTTCGGACGCTATCGCACGACGCTGCGGCCGGGCCTCGGCGTCATCATTCCGTACATCGACAACATCGGGCGCCGCATCAACATGATGGAGCAGGTGCTCGACGTGCCGTCGCAGGAAGTCATCACGCGCGACAACGCAGTGATCAAGGTCGATGGCGTGGTGTTCTACCAGGTGCTCGACTCCGTGCGGGCCGCCTATGAAGTCAGCAAGCTCGAGCACGCGGTGCTGAACCTGACGATGACGAACATCCGCACCGTGCTCGGCTCGATGGATCTCGACGAGTCGCTGTCCAAGCGCGATGTCATCAATTCGCGGCTGTTGTCGGTCGTCGACGAAGCCACGCATCCGTGGGGGCTCAAGGTCACCCGCATCGAGATCAAGGACATCTCGCCCCCGGCGAACCTCGTCGATTCGATGGCGCGCCAGATGATGGCCGAGCGCGAGAAGCGCGCAGCGATCCTCGAGGCCGAGGGCATGCGCCAGGCGGCGATTCTGAAGGCCGAAGGTGAGAAGCAGGCCGCGGTGCTCGAAGCCGAGGGCCGCCGCGAGGCCTCGTTCAAGGATGCCGAGGCGCGCGAGCGTCTCGCCGAAGCCGAGGCGAAGGCCACGAAAATGGTGTCGGACGCGATCGGCAGCGGTAGCGTGCAGGCGGTCAACTACTTCGTCGCGCTGAAGTACGTCGAGGCGCTGCAGGCGATAGGCTCCGCACCGAACCAGAAACTCATCTTCATGCCGCTCGAATCCTCCGGCGTGCTCGGCGCGCTCGGCGGCATCGCCGAACTCGCCAAAGATGCGCTCGGCGCGCAGCAGGCGCGGAAACTGCCGTGAGCGGACTCCTGACCCAGCTCGCGCCTTGGCACTGGCTGCTTGCGGCGATGGTCCTGATGATCGCCGAGGCCCTGCTGCCGGGCAGCTTCCTGCTGTGGTTCGGCGCCGGTGCGGCCGTCACCGCGGTACTGCTGTGGCTGCTGCCCGATTTCGCGTGGCAGGCGCAGTGGCTGTGCTTCGCGCTGGTGTCGATCGCGAGCATCGTGTTCGTGCGGCGCTACCGCGATCGCCACCCCGAGCAGACCAGCCATCCGACGCTGAATCAGCGTGGCCAGAGCTACGTCGGCCGCCGTTACACGCTGACCGAGCCCATCGTCGACGGCATCGGCAAGCTGCACGTCGACGACACCTCATGGAAAGTGAGCGGCGACGATTTGCCGGCTGGCACGCACGTGCGCGTCGTCGGCGTCGACGGCACGGTTTTGAAGGTCGCACGCGCCGATGCGGCGTGAGGCGATCGCCACACACGTCACACAAGAAGCAACAGAGGGGCTGCACATGGAACTCGGACTCAAGGGCAAAGGCGTCATCGTCACCGGCGCGAGCAAAGGGATCGGCCGCGCGATTGCGCTGGAATTCGCACGCGAAGGCGCGAATGTCGCGGTCTGCGCGCGCGGCGCGGAGGCGCTCGACGACACCCGCAAGGCGATCGAGGCGCTCGGCGTGAAGGCGTTCGCGGCCGCCTGCGACGTCGGCAAGGCGGAATCGCTGCAGGCGTTTCTGAACGCCGCGCACGCGGCGCTCGGCCGCGTCGACGTGCTGGTCAACAATCCGTCGGGTTTCGGCGTCACCGACAATGAAGCCGGCTGGGCTGCGAGCTTCGACGTCGACATCATGGCGGCCGTGCGCGCGGTGTGGACCGTCACGCCGTGGATGGAACAGCAGGGCGGTGGCGCGGTGATCAACATCAGTTCGATTTCCGGCCTCGAAGCGAGCCTGCCGGGTGTGGCCGCCTATGCCGCCGCGAAGGCCGCGCTGATCAGCCACTCGAAGAGCATGGCGATGGAACTCGCGCCGAAGGGCATCCGCGTGAACTGCATCGCGCCGGGCTCGATCGATTTCCCGGACGGCTTCTGGGACAACATCCACAAGACCAACCAGCCGTTCTACGACATGGTCGTCGGCAGCATTCCGTTCGGCCGCATGGGCAAGCCGGAAGAGGTCGCGAACGCCGTGGTATTTCTCGGCTCGGACAAGGCGAGCTGGGTCAGCGGCGCGATGCTGCCGGTCGACGGCGTGCAGCACAAGAGCAACCTCTAGCCCACTCACCGCGCCAGTCACGGGAGGCAGCCATGCGCGTGTTCGTCACCGGGGCCACGGGTTTCATCGGACACGCGCTGGTGCGCGCGCTGCGCGCGCGCGGCTGGGACGTCACGGCGCTGGTGCGCCGTCCCGACAGCGCCGAGGCGCGCGGAATCGCTGCACTCGGCGCGACGCTCGCGCGCGGCGACGTCACCGATCCGGACTCGATGCGCGCCCCGATGAGCGGCGCGGACGCGGTGATCCACAACGCCGGGATGTACGAGATGGGCGTCAACGCCGCGGCGCGCGCGCAGATGACGGCCATCAATGTCGACGGGACGCGCCACACCCTCGGCCTCGCTCAGGCCCTGGCGATTCCGCGGGTCGTCTACGTCTCGACCGCTTTCTATTACGGTGAAACCGGCGGTCAGATTCGCGACGAAACCTGGCAGCGGCCCTCGCCGCCGGTCTCCCACTACGAAGCGACCAAGACCGAGGCGCACGACATCGCACTCGGCTTCCAGCGCCAGGGCCTGCCGCTCGTGATCGCCTGTCCGGTGGCCGTGATCGGGCCGGGCGATCACGCCGGGCTCGGCACCTTTGCCCGCCTGTACGTGCGCGGCCGGCTGCCGCCGATCGTCTTCGGCGACGGGCACCCGTCCTTCGTGCACGTCGACGACGTCGGCGAGGCGCTTGCGCGCTGCGTCGATCAGGGCCGCAGTGGCGAGACCTACCTGCTGTCCGGCGGCCCGTTGCCGGTCCGCGACGTCTTTCGCCTGTGGCAGACCACGCCCGGCGGCATGAAGAAGATCTGGTGGTGGATGCCGAAGTGGCTCGCCGTGCCCTACTGCGCACTCGTCGAGCCGGTGCAGCGCCTGCTCGGCCTGCCGGTGCTGTTCAGCGCCGATCTCGCGCGCGCGGGCTTCATGGATCTGCAGTTCAGCGGCGCCAAGGCCGAGCGTGAGCTCGGCGTGAGTTTCCGCGATGCGAGGCGCGCGTGGCTGGATACGCTGGGTGCCGAGCGGGCGCGACTGCACGCTGCCCGCCAGCGTTGAGATCTGCCTGCTCAGAACGGCAGACGCCCCCGTGCCCAGGGCACGCGAACCAATATGACATTCGAGCGACCGGCGTCAGGCGGGCGGCGGCGGTTGCGCCGCGCGTGACATGACGGCTCCGACATCGACAAGACGCTGCTCGAACGTGCGGGCAAAGTCTTCGACGAACGGTGCCTGGTGCAGATTCGAGTGTTCACCCGGGATTGGAAAGAAGCTCACCACGCCGGTGGTTGCCGTGGTCCAGTTCTCCTTGAGCCGTTGTTCCCGTGCAGCAGTGAAGTACACGTCGACATTGCCGGCATAAATCTCCGGACGATAGGCCCGCATCAGTCGCGCGTGATTCCAGCGGAGATAATCGCGCCGTCGGCGCACAGGCACTTTGAATCCGCAGTGGGCGAGCAGGTGTGTCGACAGATTCGGCAATTCCTTTGCGGCCTCACGCAACTGCCGTCGTGCCGCGGCAAGACTGGTGCGCACGCCGAGCTTTTTGAACTGCCGAAGCATGTCGGCGGCGCGCTCCTGCAGTGTGCCCCCCCGCGCCACGGTTGAGCCGAAGGTCGGTGGATTGCTGTCGATGATGGTGAGCAGGGTCACCTGCTCACCGTCAGCCGCAAGCTGCCGCGCCAGTTCCAGGGCGACCAGACCGCCGAAGGAGAAGCCGCACAACAGGTAGGGGCCGTGCGGTTGCTGCTGTCGCATTGCCTGCAGGTAGAACGCTGCCAGCGATTCCAGGGACGCGAATGAAAATGGTCGTCCATCGAGGCGCGGTGACGCGAACTCGAACAGCGGATGCGTTTCAGGCAGGTGAGGAGCCAGGGAACGCAGAATCAGCGGACTGCCGAAGATCCCGTGAACGCAGAATATCGGCGCCTGGGTGCCGCTGGTCCGGATCGGGACCAGAACCGGAAACCGGTTGCTTGTGTCGTTGGCGCCGATCAGCTTCGCAAGGTCATCGATGGTGGCATTGTCGGCGAATGTCGCTGGCGAAATGTCCAGTCCGAATTCCTCGTCGAGCCGGGTGAGCAAGATCATCGCGGCCAGGGAGTCGCCGCCCAGTCCGAAGAAATTGTCGTGAACACCGACTGTTTCGGTGTCGAGCACGGCACACCAGACCCCGGCCAGTCTGGCTTCCAGCGGAGTACGAGGCGGCGTCGCCTCTGACGCCCGTTCGATAGGCATCGGCATGCGGCGCACGGACAGGGTCTTGCGGTCGAGTTTGCCGTTGGGCAGCGTCGGCAGGACTTCGAGCCAGCAGAAGTGCGACGGGATCATGTGCGCCGGCAGGCTTTTCGCGAGTGCGTCGTGCAGCGCCGACGTGGTCGGTCTGCGTTCCTCTGGTCCGACCAGAAATGCCACGAGCTTGTCGATAGTGCCCTCGGCCTTCCAGGCAACAACAGCTGCTTCCTTGATGCCTGGCTGCCGGAGCAGCGCGATCTCAATCTCCGCCGGTTCAACGCGATTGCCGCGAATCTTGATCTGGAAATCCCGCCGACCACGATGCTCGAGGCAACCGTCTGAAGCGATGACGCCGAGATCCCCGGTGAAATACGTGCGGAAGCGGGGGTCCACCGGATCGACGACGAACGCGGCTCGGGTCAGTGCCGGATCGCGCCAATACCCGAGGGCGACATACTGACTCCTGATTGCGATTTCGCCGAGCACGCCGTCAGCGACAGGACTGCCGGTTTCATCGCACACCAGCACCTGCATGTCGGCGACCGGATAGCCCAACGCCACCGTGTCGCCGGTCACCGGCGTTGAATGGTGGACGAACAGGCTTCTGGCCAATCCGGTTTCAGTCGATCCCAGTCCGCAATGAAGGACGCAATCCGTGCTGAAATGGCGCTTGAATCGTTCCACGTCCGTCCGATAGCTCGCTTCGCCGCCCAGCTTGATGAGCCGCAGGTGAGCGAAGTGGTCAGCATCGGTCAGGGTGTCGCACAGGTGCCGGAACACGGTGGTGACCGAACAGTAAATGCTGATTTGCCGTGCAGCGAGCCACTCCTTCAAGCCCACCATGCCCTGCTGCTTGACCGCGTAGACGTGCAGCGACGCACCGTTCAACAAGGCGTTGTACATGTCGCGCTGGCCGCCATAAACCGTTGGAGCGTACAACAGGGTCTGGCGATCGAGCGGCGAAATGCCATAGATGTCGGCATGGCGCAGCGCGTTGTGCAGCACGTTCCGGTGGGTGTGCATGACGCCCTTCGGTTTACCGGTCGAGCCCGACGTATAAAGGATGTACGCGAGCGCCGTCGGCGCGACTGGCTGGTCTGCCGTGCCGTCCGCAGCCGTCTCCTCCAGGCAATCGATGTTGACGATACGCTGCCCCTCGCGGGCGAGGGCCGTGGCCGGCGTGTGATGTCGGGTATCGGTGACGACGATCCGCGCGGCCGCCTCGCTCAGCAGCTGCTCGTTGCGCTCGGCCGGAGCATGCGGATCCAGCGGCAGATAGAAACCACCCGCCTTGAGAACGCCTAGCGTACTGGCAATGTGGGCTGCGCCATGCGGCAGAAATATCGCGACCGGCGAACTCAAGTCTGGCGGCAACGTCCTCAGGACGCCCGCCATCCGGTTCGCCAGCCGGTCGAGCTCCCCGTAGCTCAGGCTGACGTCGCCGTCGGCGACGGCGAGACTGGTCGCGTGCTGCCGGGCGACGAATTCAAATCGCTGTGCAATCGACTGTTCCGGATCCCACGCCCCAGGCGGCGCGCTCGAGTGTGCTGGCTGACCCATCTTTGACAAGGTGCGTGCTCCGGGCCTCGCCTTTGCCACCGCCAAGGCGCGCGTTCATGAGCAAGCGGGTCAGTCTCGATGCCGGGCCCGTCGCCCCCTTCGTGTTGTCATCTTCATCCTTGATGTGTTCGACAGGAGATCCGTTCGAGTGCGTCCCGTCCCTTCGAACAGGGGGGGCGCAGTGCTGTCGACAGGCTTTTTGCAGCCTGACCGCTGTTGCAGGAACGATAGAGTCAAGCACGGCGAATGACCATGGTTGCGGGTCCGGCAGCGGACGGGCGGCCTGTAAAGCTTTGCAAACTGCATTTTCCGAGGACTGTCGCGAGGTGCCGGGGCCGGGGGGCGCTTCTGCGATCCAGCGGCATTGCGCACGGTCGACCTGACCGCCTGCGGGCCGTGCGTGGGTCGTCTCCCCCGGACCGCCGAGCGGGCAACGCGGGCCGGGTGTCCGGTGCGCTCGGCCAGTCCGGCACTCTCCGACCGTCGGGACAGCCCCCCCTTTTTCGTCGTCAACTGGTTTACACTGCCCGCCCGCAACGCCCCCCGGCCGCCAGGCCCCCGATCATCATGTCCGATTCAGTCATCAGCTTTGCCGATCTCGGCCTTCCTCCGACCATGCTCAAGGCGCTCGAGGCCCTGGGTTATGAAACGCCGTCTCCGATTCAGGCCGCGGCCATCCCGGCCCTGCTCGGCGGCCACGACATCATCGGCCAGGCGCAGACCGGTACCGGCAAGACCGCCGCCTTCGCGCTGCCGCTGCTCGCGCGCATCGATCCGCAGCGGCCCGGTCCGCAGGTGCTGGTGCTGACGCCGACGCGCGAACTCGCCATCCAGGTGGCCGAAGCCTTCCAGCGCTATGCGCACGGCATGCCCGGCTTTCACGTGGTGCCGATCTACGGTGGCCAGGCGATGGGCCAGCAGCTGCACCAGCTGCGGCGCGGCGTCCACGTCGTCGTCGGCACGCCCGGCCGCGTGATGGATCACCTGAACCGCGAGACCCTGTCGCTCGCGAACCTGTCGGCGCTGGTCCTCGATGAAGCGGACGAGATGCTGCGCATGGGTTTCATCGACGACGTGCAGTGGATCCTCGAACACACGCCGGCGACGCGCCAGACCGCGCTGTTCTCCGCGACGATGCCCGAAGCGATCCGCGCTGTAGCGCAGCGCCATCTCAAGCAGCCGCGCGAAATCAAGATCAAGGCGAAGACGAGCACCGTCGAAGCCGTCCGCCAACGCTACTGGCAGGTGGGCGGACTGCACAAGCTCGACGCGCTGACCCGCATCCTCGAGGTCGAGGAAATCGATGCGGTGCTGATCTTCGTGCGCACGAAGACCGCGACGGTCGAACTGGCCGACAAGCTCGAAGCGCGCGGCTACGCGTGCGCGGCGCTGAACGGCGACATGAACCAGGCCCAGCGCGAGAAAACCATCGAGCAGCTCAAGAACGAGGAGCTCGACATCGTCATCGCGACCGATGTCGCGGCCCGCGGCCTCGACGTGCCGCGCATCAGCCACGTCGTGAACTACGACATCCCGCACGACATCGAGGGCTATGTGCACCGGATCGGCCGCACCGGTCGCGCCGGTCGCACGGGCGAGGCGATCCTGTTCGTCGCGCCGCGCGAAGTGCGGATGCTGCGCGCCATCGAGCGCGCGACGCGACAGCCGATCGAGCAGATGCGGGCGCCGACGCTGCACGCGATCGCCGGACGCCGCGTTGCGCAGTTCCGTCAGGCCGTTGCCGAGCATCTTGCGCACGATGACATCGACTACTTCGAGTCACTGGTGCGCGAGATGGCCGAAGAGAATGATGTCGACCCGGCGCGGATCGGCGCCGCACTGGCCTACATGGTTCAGCGCGAGCGTCCGCTGCGGGTCGACGGCAGCACGGCCCCGCCGCCGATGCCCGACGCGCCGGCCGAGCGGCCCGATCGACAAGAGCGGCAAGAACGTCCCGCCCGGCCGGCCCGGCAGGAACCGCCGCCGCGCCAGCGTCCGGCCGCGATGCCGAGCGGTCCGTCGTGGTCGTCCGCGGTCGAACAGTCCGAACCCGAGCCGCGGGCGCCTGCCGCACCGAGGGCGACGCCGGACATCGATCCGCGCGCCACCCCGCTGAAGGACCATCCGGACGTGACGATGGTCCGCTACCGGATTGACGTCGGTACCGCGCACGGCGCGACACCGAAACACATCGTCGGTGCCATCGCGAACGAGGCGGGCATCGAGAGCCGCTTCATCGGTCGCATCGACATGTTCGACGAGTTCACGACCGTCGACCTGCCGTCCGGCATGCCCAACGACCTGCTACAGCACATGAAGAAGGTCCGCTTCGGCAAGTTCCGCTTCAACATGGCGCCGCTCGGCGACGACCCCGGCAACGACGCCGCGGCGCGCGATGGCAGCCGCCCGCCGCGCCCGCGGGCGCCGCGCAGCGATGCCCCGGCGCATCGCGACGGCCCGGGCGGCCGCCCGCCGGCAGGCCCCGGCGCCCGTCGCAGCTTCAGCAAGCCGCCGGGCAAGCGCTAGCCCCCGGCCGCGCGGCGAGCCCCACCGCCGCGTGTCCCTGCCCTCCTGCCGAATGACCCGGCCCCGCCGCTGGCGGGCGCTGGATTGGCGCTGGATTTCTGGCGCGACCCCGCGGCGCCCGTCAGAGAACCAGCGCGAGACCCCGCCGGACGCCGCCCACGATCGCTGAATTCGCTGCAGAAATGCCCCCGAGCCGGCGATACCTGCATCAGACAAAGCCCGACTCAAGCTTGGCATGCAAAGTGCGATATCCCTGACAACGAGACCGCGGCCAGTGATCTGCACATTCGACAGACTCGCCTGACGAGCCGGGGGCGCACAGCGACCCCCATCGAACACTGACCCGCGCCTCGGAGACGTCGCCCAACGTTGAAGGACCGGAAACCATGCCGATGGATGCAAGCGGAGACTTGATGCCGCGTGCCGCCTGCCCGCTCGATGCGCCGGCCGAGCGGACTGACTGGCGTGACGACTGGGGCATCCGGGCGACCGCCGCCGTCCTCGTCTGGGCTGCGTTGTACTGCTCGTGGCTCGCGCTCGGCTGGGGCGGCCAGGTGGTGGAGACGGTGTTCAGCTTCTGCTACGACACCCCGATCCTGCCCCTGATTGCGTGGCTCAGCTGGCGCGTGTCGCGGCTGCCGGCGCTGACGCCGCGCCAGCAGCGCGGCTGGCGCGCGATGAGTCTCGGATTCCTGCTGTACTTCTGTGGCAGCTGCACCTGGAATGTCTACGAGGGGATCCTCGAGGTCGATCCGTTCCCCTCGCTCGCCGATGCCTTCTTCCTGCCGTACTACCCGCTCGCGATCTACGCGATCGTCTGCCTGTCCGAGCGCCTCCCGACGCCGCGCGACCGCGCGAAGTTCGCGCTGGACTGTGCGACCGCGATGGTCAGCATCGTCGGTGCGCTATGGTATTTCGCGCTCCGCCACGTCGAGCTCGATTCCGAACACGGCCTGCTCGGCTTCGCGGTCAGCGCCGCCTACCCGGTGGCCGACGTGATGCTGCTGCTGGCCGTCGTCTCCGCCATCCTGAAGCGTCGCTCGGCAGCGTTTCCGTTGCCGCTGACGCTGATCGCGGCGAGTTGCGTCGCGATGACCGCAGGCGACCTGATTTTCCTGGTGCCGGCGCTCGAAGACGAATATGCGAGTGGCGGCCTGGCCGACCTCGCGTTTCTCGCGAGCTTCGTGCTGATGACGGCGGCATCGGCACTGCAATACGTGCTGGCCGCCGGCGGCGAGCAACGCAGCGTCGGCACGCAGGCCGGCCCGTACGCCTTCCAGGTGATGCCCTATCTGACCGTCGCCGGCATCTATGCGCTGCTGATGTGGGAGATCCGCGGCGAGTTCTTCGAAGCCGACGGCGTGCTGTCGACCATCGCGATGGTGATCACCGGGCTCGTGGTCGCGCGCCAGATCTTTGCGAATCGCGAGAATGCGGAACTGTCCGCGCTGCAGGCGGCGAGCGTGACCGAAGCGCGCTACACGTCGCTGGTCAAGAATTCCTCCGATCTCGTGCTGGTGGTCAGTGACGACGCGCGCGTGACGTTCGTCACGCCGTCGATCGAGCGACTGCTCGGTATTCCGGTCGAGGCGCTGCCGGGCAAACTGCTGATCGAAATCGTGCACCCGGCCGACGTCTACGACGTGCGCCATTTCTGCCGCGATCTCAGCGAAGATCCATCGCTGACCGGCCCGGTCGAATGGCGGCTGCGCACGGGCGACGGCGACTGGACCTACGTCGAAGTCGTCGGCTCCAACCTCCTGGGCGATCCGACGGTGAGCGGGCTCGTGCTGAACGCGCGCGACATCACCGAGCGCAAGCGCCTCGAAGACGAACTGAAGCACCTGGCCTTCACCGACACCCTGACGCTGCTCGCGAACCGCAACCTGTTCAACGAACAGCTCGGCATCGCGCTGACGAAGGCCTCAGGTCGCGAACCGTATCCGACCCTGATCTTCGCCGACCTCGACAACTTCAAGAAGATCAACGACAGCCTCGGGCACGAGGCGGGCGACAAGCTGCTCGCGATCGCTGCCCGCCGCCTGATCCGCGCGACACGCAGCGGCGACACCGTGGCGCGCCTCGGCGGCGACGAGTTCGCGCTGCTGATCACCGGCGACGCCAATGACGGTTACATCCAGAGTCTGGCCGGGCGCCTGGTCGATGCGCTGTCAGCGCCTTACGACATCGACGGCCGCCAGCTGACGCTGTCGGCGAGTCTCGGCATCGCGCGCGCCGAACGCGGCATCACGCCGCAGGAGCTGATGCGCAACGCCGATCTCGCGATGTATCGCGCGAAGGCGCGCGGCAAGCGCTGCTTCGAAGTGTTCGAGCCGGCGATGTATGCGAGCGTGATGCAGACGGTCGATCTCGAAATGGAGATGGCGAGCGCGCTCGATCGCAAGGAATTCGTGCCGTTCTTCCAGCCGATCGTCGACCTGCGCACGTCGGAGATCGTCGGCTTCGAGGCACTGGTGCGCTGGCAGCATCCGGTGCGGGGCCTGCTGGCGCCCGCGACCTTCATCCAGATTGCCGAAGACAGCGGACTGATCGAGCGCCTCGGCCGTTCGATGCTCGAACAGGCCTGCCGTCACGCGGTCGACTGGCTGCAGACGATCAAGCCGGAACGCCTGCAGCATATCGCGATCAACATTTCGGGACGGCAGATCGAACATACCGATCTGGTTGGCGAAGTGCGGCACGTGATCGAAGCCCTGCGCATTCCGCCGCAGGTGCTGGTGCTCGAAATCACCGAAAGCGTGCTGATGCACAACGTGCCGGCTGCCATCGATCAGCTCACGCGGCTCAAGCAGCTCGGCGTGCGCATCGCGCTCGACGACTTCGGAACCGGCTATTCATCGCTGAGTCATGTCCACCGCTTCCCGATCGACATCCTGAAGATCGATCGCTCGTTCATCGACAGCCTGAAGAAGAACGACGGCTCGGAGCTCGTGCGCGCCATCATCAGCCTCGCGACCGCGCTCGACCTCGACGTCGTCGCCGAAGGCATCGAGAAGGTGGAGCAGCTGGCGCATCTGCAGCGTCTCGGCTGCACTTACGGACAGGGTTACTACTTCGGGCGCCCGGAATCCGCCGACAGCACGCGCCAGCTGCTGAAGAGCACGGCGCGCCTGCCACGCCTGACGCTGGTGCCGGGCGAAGCGGCCGCCGCGCCGGCGCGGGTCAACGCGGTCTGAGTGGGCGGGGACGTTGTCCCCGAACGTCGTGACCGGTCCTTCAGTTGTCGTCGGCGCCGACGGCGCGCGGCAGGGTGGCGTCGCGCGGCAGCGGTGGCAGGGCATAGGCGCCGCCGCGCCGGGCCAGCATGGGCCGCGCTTCGCGATCGGCGGGCGTCTCCCAGTTGAGCCCCGTATCGACGGCAACCTGATCGCGCACCCGGTACGGGCCAAGGTGACGCCGCAGCGGCTCCGGGTACAGGTGCCAGAAATCGTCGCCCTCCCAGTCTTCGCGTTCCGCCGCCACGACCAGCGGCTTCATGCCTGTCTTCTGGTAGAGCGCCTGGAACACCGGCAGGAAGACTTCGCGCGTGAACTCGCACTCGGCCTCTTCCTGCAGCACGAAGGTCTCGAACAGGATCGCATGGCGCAGGAACAGCGACACGAACGCCGGGTAATAGAGCCGGGCCGAACCGCCATGCGAACCGAACCACGCCGAGCCGTCGAACAGCGCGTCGTTGCCGAGTTCGGGGCATTCCGCCGCCAGCAGGCGATGATGGAACTCGATCAGGCTCTCGCCGCGGAAAGTCTGGATCTGGTCGAAGGCGCGCCCGTTCATCGCATCGACGTCGAAGATCCGCACGTATTCGAGCCGGCGGCCGCCGTTGCGGCCCAGCCCGCCGTAAAAGCCGAGCCTGCCGAGCGCGTACTTGTCGCGGTTCTCCATCACGAAGCGATCGTGGTGGTACTCCCAGATCACCAGCCGGATGCCATGCTGCGCGCACAGGCGGATGACCCGGCGGGTTTCATAGTTCGGCGTGCCGACCTGCCGGCACAGCACGCCGACCGGGCCCGGGCCACGCAGGACCGCGGGCACGGTGGCGCCAGCCGCCGTTTCGTGCGGCAGCGCGGAGAACAGGCCGCTGTGGCGGCGGCGCCAGGTCTCGACGACCTGGTCGAGCGGCGTATAGACGTACGAGGCAAAGCGCTCGCGACTGGCCGTCAGCGCTGCCGGATCTTCCTGGCGGTAGACACTCATGTATTCAGCTCCAGAATCCGGAGATGAAACGCCACAGGACGGCAACGGCCTGCCCGATCAGTGACGCGACAAAAATCCAGTACAGGTTCGACACCAGCACGGCGGCGACGAAAATCGCCCAGTCCCGCCGGCTGAGTCGCCCGAAACTGCCCTGCTTGAAATAGGCCGCCGTGATGAACGGGTCCTGGAACACGCAGAGCAGGGTGAAAATGACGCCGGGATGGCGGTTGCTCGCCCACACCAGCGCGTTCTCCACCCTCGTGCGCGTGGGTTTCGCCCTGATTTCCGCGAGCAGCCCGGTGCCGACCCAATCGATGCGCATGCGCTGGTAGACGATCAGCGTGACGGCGCACTGCACGAAGGAGGCGGCCATCATCAGCGCACCGCCGCGCAGCACGCCGAGCGTGTAGACGACGTAGACGTAGAGGATGTTGTCGAAGACCCAGTTGAACGTGGCGTACAGCGCGTGGCCGGTGCCGATCTGGGCGAGTCGCTGCCACAAGCGCGGGGGTGTGGCACCAGCCGGCGCGGCGTGCGGATTCAGCCGGGCGAAGGCATCGCCGATTTCAATCGGCGCATGGCCGCCGGCCGTCGATGATGACGGTGCTGCGCTCATGGGTGGTTCGGGCGTGGGCCGCCGTGCCAGTCTTGTATTCGGGGTAGTTCGTTCGGGGCCCTTCCCGGACCCTTGGCCGAGTCTAGGAGGGCTGACCCCGCCACCCACATACCAAACTCGGACTACCCCATTTCCGCAAAAGCGGAACTGGTTCACATCTTGAACGTGTGAAAGCGGGCAGCGCCCGGCCGGGCGCTGCCTGACGGGCCTTTGACGCGCAGCAGGCGTCAGTCGGATCCGGTGCCCACCCAGCCGCGCCGGTGACCCGGCAGTTGCAGTGCGGCGGCGTACTTGCGGGCTGCGCGGGCGGCACCGGCCGGCACGTGCTGCGACGGGAAGCCATCGACCGCTGCCGGACTGGCGCGCAGCAACTGCTTCGCGAGCGTGATCTTGTGCACCTCGGTCGGGCCGTCGGCGAGACCCAGCGCGTGCCCCCACAGGAGCCACTCGCCGAACAGCATTTCGTTGGAGACGCCGAGCGCACCATGCAGGTGGATGGCCTTGCTGGCCGCCTCCACCATCACGCGCTCGCTGAGAATCTTGGCGGCGGCGATGTCGCCGCGGACCCGGTTGTAGTCCTGGTAGCGATCGATCTTCCACGCCGTCTGCAGCACGAGGAGCCGGAACTGCTCGATAGACAGCCACAGTTCGGCAATGGTGTCCTGCACCATCTGCTTCTGCGCGAGCAGCGTGCCCTGCGTCTGGCGGCTCTGCGCGCGCTCGCACACGGCCTCGAAGGCGCGCCGGGCGAGGCCGACGGTACGCATTGCATGATGCACGCGGCCACCGCCGAGGCGGGTCTGCGCAATCTTGAACGCCTCGCCGGGCTGGCCGAGCAGATCGGCGTCGGTCAGGCGCACGTCGTCGAATGCGAGATACGCGTGGGCGCCGTGCTCCGGCTGTTCGAAGGCCATGCCGGCGTTGCGGATCGTGCGCACGCCGGGCGTGTTCGTCGGCACGATGAACATCGATGCGCCGCGATGAATGGGCACCGTGGTATCGGTCACCGCCATCACGATCAGGAACTCGGCCCAGCGCGCGTTCGACGCGAACCACTTTTCGCCGCGCAGCACCCAGCCCTTGCCATCCTGCTCGGCGCGGCAGGTGAAGACGTTCGGATCGGCACCACCCTGCGGTTCGGTCATCGAGAAGCAGGACACGATGTCACCGTCGAGCAGCGGCTGCAGGAAGCGGGCCTTCTGCGCCGGATTGCCGAAGTGGGCGAGGATTTCCGCGTTGCCGGTGTCCGGCGCGGCGGTGCCGAAGATCGTCGGCGCGAAAAACGAACGGCCGAGGATCTCATTCATCAGGGCGAGTTCGAGCTGGCCCCAGCCGCCGCCACCGAGCGCCGGGGGCAGGTGACAGGCCCACAGCCCCTGCGCGCGCACCTGCTGTTTCAGCGGCGCCATGATGGTCATCAGCGCCTCGTTGCGGGTGTTGTAGGTCTCGTCCTTCGGGAACAGGTAATCGAGCGGTTCGATTTCCTCACGCACGAAGTGGGTGATCCAGTCGAGTTTGCGCTGGAAGTCAGGGTCTGTTTCGAAATTCCACATGGTGCTTGCCCGCTGATGGAGAGGTGAGTGTTCGCTTACTGCCAGCCGACGACGTCGTAACCGCGTTCTTTGAGGCAGCGCTCGACGTAGCCGCGGAAGGCGGGGCTCGGCGCCGGCTCGTCGAGCATCGTGCGCAGCAGGTTCGCCGCCGCGCCGGTCGCAGCACCGATGCCGGCACCCGTCGCGGCACTGCCGGCGATGGCGCCGCCGATCGCGCCCGTCGCCGCGCCGACCGCGGCGCCTTCGGCGGTGCGTCGCGTCGCGGTGCCGAGGCCCGTGTTCGCCTGTGCGCCGGCATTCGCGGCGAGCTGCTTGCACTCGGCGATCGCGGCTTCGACGCCACCGCTGGCGCCGCTCGACTGGTAGACGACCGGCTGGTTGCTCGCGCAGGCGCCAAGCGCCAGTGCTGCGAAGACCATGAGGATGGATGGGTTCATGCGACGCAATCCCTCGTCTCGTTTGATAGTCGGATGGGCCGGCACTTTAGCCTGCCGGCGCCCGCGCGGTCGATGCACGCGGCACCCTCGGGTCCCGGATCAGCCCCGTACCTGCAGGGCGAGGGGCCCGCGGAAGGACACGTTCGGCTGGTAGCGCAGCCGCTGACCAGGCACGAGCGTCAGCGCGGGTTTGAGCGCGCACAGTTCCTCGAACACGATGGTCGCTTCGAGTCGCGCGAGCGGGGCGCCGAGGCAGAAATGCGGGCCGTAGCCGAAGGACAGGTGATCGCGTGCGTTCGGGCGCGCGAGATCGAAGCGTTCGGGATCGCTGAAGACGGCCGGGTCGCGGTTCGCCGAGCCGATCAGCAACAGCAGTTTCGCGCCGGCCGGCAGGTCGACCTCGCCGATGCGCGACGCCCGTGTGCTCTGCCGGCGCCACGCGATCACCGACGAATCGATGCGCAGCACCTCGTCGATGGCCTGGGGGATGAGGCCCGGATCGGCCACCAGCCGCGCCCACACGCCGTCTTCGGCGAGCAGCCGATGGCATGCATTGCCGAGCAGGCCCGTCGTCGTCTCGTGGCCGGCGAGCAGCAGCCCGTAGACGATGGTCGCTACTTCCTGCTCGCTCAGCGCCGGCGCATCGCCGTCACGGGCGGCCATCAGCGCCGTGGTGAAATCGTCGCGTGGATCGGCGCGCCGCGCGGCGACCAGCCCTTCGGCGTAGCGCCAGAAGCGCGCCATGCCCTGCGCGAGGTTCGCCTGTTCGTCCGGCGTGGGCCGTCCCCACATGAACAGCAGCCGGCTTTCGGCGCCAGCCTTGATCGCGGGCACGTCCTCGTCGGGAATGCCGAGGATGCGGAACACCACGAGCGCCGGCAGCTCCCAGGCGAGCGCGCGGATGAAGTCCACTTCGCCGCCGTGCATGCGCTCGGTGATGAAGCGCCGCGCGAGCGCGCGGATGAAGGGCGCCATCGCCGCCACGCGTCGCCGCGTGAACGCCATGTTCGCCAGCCGGCGCACGCGCGTGTGCGCCGGCGGATCGTTGTTCGTCAGCGTCGGCACCGGCCGGAAGCCGCCGTCGGCAAGAATCCGGCCGGCTGCCGGGCACACCGGCACCAGTGGTGCCAGCGCGTTCGCGGCGGAATAGGTCGCGGGATCCCTGAACACGGCGAGCACGTCCGCATGGCGGGTGATCACCCAGTGGTCGAGCACGGCGTCGAAGAATATCGGCGTCGCCGCGCGCGCGGCTGCGAAGAACGGGTAGGGATCGGCGAGATAGGGCTCGCGGAACGGATCGAAACCGGTGAAATCCACTGCTTCAGCGTCGAACGCTCGTCATGGGCAGCATTATGAAACGGAAGCCCGGCTCGAACGCAATCGGCGCCGGACGCGCCGCCGGCCGGGGTGACAGCGGCGGACCCGTCCGGTAGCCTCCGCAGCCTGTTTCACGTAGCGCGAACGATGCCCGCTCCCGACTTTCCAGCCCTGCTCTCGCGCCTGGGCCTCGCCTGCGGGATCGCGGCGCCCGTGCTCTGGGCGCTGATGATCGTACTGTGCGGCGCCTTGACGCCCGACTACAGCCACCTGGCCGATTTCATCAGCGAACTCGCCGCGCACGAAGCACCCACCGAGCTGCTGATGCGCTATGCGGGTTTCATGATGACGGGTGCGGGCTACGTGGCGTTCGCGGTGGTGCTCGGTCTGCGGTCGCGTTTCGACATGCTGGCGCTGGTCGGCGCCGGCTTCATCGCGCTGGCCGGCGTCGCGCGCATCCTGGCCGGTGTCCATGCCTGCGATCCCGGCTGCGAGCCGCTGCGACCGTCGCAGGATCAGGTGCTGCACAACGTCACCGCGCGCATCGCCTACTTCGCGATGATCGTCGCGGCGATCTACTGGGGCGTCGTCGGCAACCGCTATGTCGTGCTGCGGCGTCTGTCGGCGCTCGGCATCGGCTGCGGGGTGTGGGCAGTGGTCTTTCTGATGCTCATGATCGCGGCCGGCACGCACGAAGGCCTGTTCCAGCGCCTCGCGAGCGCCGTGCTGTCGGTATGGATGCTGGTGTTCGCGGTGACGGTGTACCGCGCCGGGCTTGCGACCGAGGCCCTGGTGCCGGCACCTGACGACGCAGCAGCGTCGGGCCGCGCGGCATGAACGCCTTGAACCGGCCGTGTCCCGCGTGCGGCAAGCCGACCATCCTGGTGCTGAAGCTCCTGTTCTGGCGCGTCCGCTGTGCGCACTGCGGCGCGGATGTCGGCACTTCGCCGGCGTGGCGGCTGCCCATCCTGTCGGTCGAGATGATGGTGTGGCTGCTGGCGATGAACTGGCTCTACCGCGATTACGGCCGCGCCGGCCTGGTCGCCTCGCTGCTGGTGTGGCTGTTCGTCGATCTCGTCGCCGACTGGTACACGCCGCTCGTGGCGCGCAAGCGCTGATGCGCGACGACACCACGCCCGAACCGCCCGCGCCGGCCGGCGCACCGTTCTCGACGCTGACGCCGGACCGCGTGCTCGACTGCGTCGACGCGCGCGGTCTCCTCAGCAATGGCCGACTGCTCGCGCTGAACAGCTACGAGAACCGCGTCTACCGCGTCGGCCTCGAGGACGGCAGCGCGGTGATCGCGAAGTTCTACCGCGCGGCGCGCTGGAGCGACGCCGCCATCCTCGAAGAGCACGCTTTCGCGCAGGAACTCGCCGACGCCGAGATCCCCGTCGTCGCGCCGCTCGCCTTCGACGGGGTCACGCTGCATCACGACGGCGACGTGCGCTATACGCTGTTTCCGAACCGCCCCGGCCGCACGCCCGAACTCGATCGCGACGACACGCTGCGCTGGGTCGGCCGTTTCCTCGGCCGCATCCATGCCCGTGGCGCCACGGCGAAATTCAGACACCGGCAACGCCTGACGGTCGGCCATTTCGGCCAGGCCTCGGTCGATTTCCTGCTCGCAGGCAGTTTCATCCCCGGCGACATGCGTCCGGCCTACGAAGCCGCCGCGCGCGCCGCCGTCGGCCAGGCGAGCGCCATCATCGAGATGGTCGGCCCCGTGCGCGAGATCCGCCTGCACGGCGACTGCCATGTCGGCAATATCCTGTGGACCGAGGCCGGCCCGCATTTCGTCGACCTCGACGACTGCATGCAGGGACCGGCCGTGCAGGACCTGTGGATGCTGCTGTCCGGCGACGCCGACGAACGCGCCCACCAGCTCGGCGTCGTGCTCGAAGGCTACGAGGATTTCTTCGACTTCGACCGGCGCGAGATCGCGCTGATCGAGGCGCTGCGCACGATGCGCATCCTGCACTACGCGGCCTGGCTCGCACGCCGCTGGAGCGATCCGGCCTTCCCGATGCACTTCCCGTGGTTCAACAGCCAGCACTACTGGCAGGAACACGTGCTGACCTTGCGCGAACAGCTCGCGGCGATGGACGAATATCCGCTGCAGCCGCCGGACGAGGATGAATATTAGCCACCGGGAACTGAATACCAGCCACCGAGAACACCGAGAACACAGAGAATGCCGGTGAGGGGCCTTGCCGGCCTCGCAAGCCGGATTCTGCATCGCAGTCCACGCCACTCGAATGGCGGGCAAACACCGCTTCACCACTGGCTCATGCCTGCCAGCCGTCTGTTCGCCCCCCCCTGATTCCTCGGTGTTCTCGGTGTTCTCGGTGGCTGGTCTTCAGAGAGCCCACAGCCGGCACTGACCCTGACTCTTCGGCGCTGCACTAAAGCTGCTCTCCGCCCGCGTCGATATCCAGCCTGACCCCGGCGCGTCGATCGGTTGTGCCGGGGGAGCTGCGCCGGATGGCGCAGGCGTGGGTCGAACGCCGGTCGCCCGTCATCCGGAGGCCTCAGCATGGCCCAGCGCATCCTGTATTTTCTCGTGCCCGGCAGCAATGTCAGCCCATTCGATGTGACCATCGCCGCCGATGCGGGCTTCGATCAGGTCATCCCGCTGACGGGCGTGCGGCCGGAGAACGTGACCGCCATCGTGCAGGATGCGATTTTCTGCCGGCCCCCGAAGCGCTTCAACGACACCGGGATCTTCATCGGCGGACGCGAAGTGCATGTCGCGGCCGACATGTTCAACATCGCCGCGCGCGCGATGGTCGACGACTTCCGCGTCGGGGTGTTCGCCGATCCGAACGGCGCCTACACCACGTCGGCGAGCGTCGTGGCGCTGGTGCAGCGCGCGCTGATCGCGCGCACGGGCACCGGCTTCGAAGGCCGCACCTTCGCCGTGTTCGGCGCCGGGCCGGTCGGACTCTGCACCGCCGTGCTCGCCGCCCAGCTGGGTGCGAAGGCCATGCTGTGCCAGCTGACCGCCGACGACGACGAACGCTCGGCCCTGCGTTTCTGCGAACGCTACAAGGCCAAGGTCGACTGGGTGCCGGCCATCAGTCAGCGCGAGAAGCGCCAGGTGCTGGCGCGCGCCGACGTCGCGGTGTGCGCCGCGAAGGCCGGGGTCAGGATTCTCGACGCCGAGGTGCTCGATGCCGTCGAACGCCTGCAGGTCGTGGCCGATACCAACGCGGTGCCGCCGAGCGGCATCGACGGCGTCAACGCGCATGACCGCGAAGCGCTGATGCAACGCGCGAAGGGCAGTTTCCTCAGCATCGGCCCGCTCGCGATTGGCAGCCTCAAGTACAAGACGCAGTTCGCGCTGTTCCGCGCGATCCAGACCTCCCCGGAACCCGCGCTGCTCGATTTCCCCGATGCCTGTCGTTACGCCACCGAAGAGCTCGACAAGCTCGATTCGATCGCCGCCGCCGCCTGAGCCCCAATCCCGCCGGCGCGCACGCTGCGCGCCGGTTGTCCGACCGCAGCGCATCGTTGATTCACCCCGGGCGCCCGACTACCTTTGAGGGACCGGGTTCGCTGACGCGTCGCGCCGGCCGCCCCCGAGCCACTGGCAACTGCCGATTGCGAGGTCCCTTCATGGCGACGATCAATCAATTGCTGGAGATGAAGGGGCACGATGTCTTCCACATCGCGCCCGACGCATCGGTGTTCGATGCGATCGAAATGATGGCGACCCGCGGCATCGGCGCGCTGCTGGTGCTCGAGCAGGGGCGCCTCGCCGGCATCATTTCCGAGCGCGACTACGCGCGCAAAGTGATCCTGCGCGGCCGCGCCTCCAAATCGACGACCGTTGGCGAAATCATGACCGCGCCGGTGATCACCGCGCCGTCGCGGCTCACGATTGAAGAAGGCATGGCGGTGATGACCGAGCGGCGCATCCGCCACCTGCCGATCGTCGACGCGGGCAGGCTGTGCGGCATGGTGTCGGTCGGCGACCTGGTGAAGGCCATCATTGCCGAGCAGCAGTTCGTCATCAGCCAGCTGCAGAACTACATTCACAGTTGACGTGATCCGGCCGGCTGGCGCGCCGGGCCGTATCGCGTAGGCTCATCGGCCACCTGCACCGCGGCCGGAGGGCCCATGACCTACAAGCTGATCGTGATGTTGCACCTGCTGGGCGCCTCGGTGTGGGTGGGCGGACACGTGATCCTGAGCCTCGTCGTCCTGCCACCGGCGCTGCGCCAGCGCGATCCCGCGCCGATCCGGGCCTTCGAGCAGCGCTTCGAGAAAGTCGGCATTCCGGCGCTGGCACTGCAGGTCGCGAGCGGCCTGTGGCTCGCCCATTACTGGATCCCGGACTGGACGCGGTGGTTTGCGTTCGGCAGCCCGCAGGCCGCCCTGATCGCGGTCAAACTCGGCCTGCTGGGGCTGACCGCGCTGCTCGGCGTGCATGCGCGATGGCGGCTGATCCCGCGGCTGACGGCCGACACCCTGCCGCAGCTGGCCGGGCACATCATCGCAGTGACCCTGCTGAGCCTGGGCTTCCTGGTCGCCGGCAGCGGGATCAGGCTCGGCGGTCTTTCCTGGTGAATCGTGGGGTTGCCCGCCTCCTGGACCTCAAACATAATTGACTGACCGTTTGGTCAAGAATAAAGCCATGAGCCAGACCCCCGATGCCGCCCAAGCCCTCGCCGAGCGCGCCTGCGCGGCGATGTTCGAGCACGACCACGCCAGCCAGGGCCTGGGCATCGCGATCGCCGCGATCGCGCCCGGCCGCGCGACGGCGACGATGACCGTGCGCCAGGACATGCTGAACGGCTTCGGCATGTGTCACGGTGGCTTCATCACCACGCTGGCCGACACCGCGTTCGCGTTCGCCTGCAACAGCTACAACGAAATGACCCTGGCGTCCGGCATCGACGCGGAGTTCCTCAAGGGCGCCAAGCTCGGCGACCTGCTGCAGGCGCATGCCTGCGAACAGTCCCAGGCCGGTCGCCTCGGCGTGTACGACATCGCCGTGCGCAATCAGCACGACGAACTCATCGCGCTGGTCCGCGGCCGGTCCTACCGGCTGCGCGGCAAGCCCGTCGCCGGCGCCTGAGCGATGGGCGTCGCGCACGACCGGCGGGGGCCACGGGAACGCATCGAAATCGCGAGCCGCGATGAAATCGGCGCGCTGCAGCTGGCGCGCCTGAAGACCACGCTCGAACACGTCTACGCCAACGTCCCGCATTACCGCCGTGCGTTCGAGGCGCAGGGCGTCACACCCGCCGACCTCAAAAGCCTCGAGGATCTCGCGCGCTTCCCGTTCACGAGCAAGGGCGATCTGCGCGACAACTACCCGTTCGGCATGTTCGCCGTGCCGCGCGAACGGGTGGTGCGCGTGCACGCGTCGTCCGGGACTACCGGCAAGCCGACCGTCGTCGGCTACACGCAGGACGACATCGACACCTGGGCGAACCTCGTCGCGCGTTCGATCCATGCCGCCGGTGGCCGCGCGGGTGACATCGTGCACGTGGCCTACGGCTACGGGCTGTTCACCGGCGGGCTCGGTGCGCACTACGGCGCCGAGCGCCTCGGCTGCACCGTGGTGCCGATGT
The DNA here is from genome assembly GCA_001464935.1 of Gammaproteobacteria bacterium Ga0077536. GTDB lineage: Bacteria > Pseudomonadota > Gammaproteobacteria. Next base: position 105,853 of record LNEL01000059.1, on the reverse strand, counting down.
CCGGCGGGCAGACCGACAAGCAGCTGCAGCTGATCGCGGACTTCCGGCCCGACATCATCATGGTCACGCCGTCCTACATGCTGACGCTGATCGACGCGATGGAGCAGGCGGGACTGGACCCGCGGCAGTCGTCGCTGAAGCTCGGCATCTTCGGCGCCGAACCATGGACGGAGGCGATGCGCGCCGAGATGGAAGCGCGCACGGGCATCGACGCCGTCGACATCTTCGGGCTGTCCGAGGTGATGGGGCCCGGCGTTGCGAACGAGTGCGTCGAATCGAAAGACGGGCCGGTGATCTGGGAAGACCATTTCTATCCCGAAATCATCGATCCCGACACCGGCCGCGTGCTGCCGGACGGCGAACCGGGCGAACTGGTGATTACCACGCTGACCAAGCAGGCCCTGCCGGTCATCCGCTACCGCACGCGGGACCTGACACGGCTGCTGCCGCCGACGTCGCGCTCGATGCGGCGCATCGGCAAGATCACCGGCCGCTCCGACGACATGCTGATCATCCGCGGTGTGAATGTCTTTCCGACGCAGATCGAGGAAATCGTCTGCGCGCTGGACGGCCTTGCGCCGCACTATCTGATCCACGTCGACAAGGACGGGCACCTCGACCGCATCCGCATCCAGGTCGAATTGCGCGACGAATCCGCTGCGGCGCGGCGCGACGCACTGGCGCACGAACTCGCCCATCGCGCCAAATCCTTGATCGGGATCTCGGCGAAGGTCGAAGTTCTCGATCCACAATCCATCGAACGGGTGACGATCGGCAAGGCGAAGCGCGTCTTCGATCGTCGTCACGAAGCTTGAGGAAAGCCCCATGTACACACAGGCCATGGACATTCCACACGGCGACGGCAAGCCCGCCGCCGTCGACGATCCGGCGCGGGCCGCGGCGTTCGACGAGCGCGCCGCGCGCGGCGAATTCGTCGAGGCGAAGGACTGGATGCCGGAGGCATACCGCAAGACCCTGATCCGGCAGATCAGCCAGCATGCGCATTCGGAAGTCGTCGGCATGCTGCCGGAAGGCAACTGGATCTCGCGCGCGCCGAGCCTCAAGCGCAAGGCCATCCTGCTTGCGAAGATTCAGGACGAGGGCGGCCACGGGCTCTACCTGTACGCCGCGGCCGAAACGCTCGGCGTGTCGCGCGACGATCTGATCGACGCCCTGCACAGCGGCAAGGCGAAGTACTCGTCGATCTTCAACTATCCCACGCTGACCTGGGCCGACATCGGTGTGATCGGCTGGCTCGTCGACGGCGCCGCGATCATGAACCAGGTGCCGTTGTGCCGCTGCTCCTACGGACCGTACGCGCGCGCGATGATTCGCATCTGCAAGGAGGAATCCTTTCATCAGCGCCAGGGCTTCGACGCGCTCCACACGATGATGCAGGGCACGGATGCACAGCGCGCCATGGTGCAGGACGCGGTGAACCGCTGGTGGTGGCCGGTGCTGATGATGTTCGGCCCGCACGACAAGGACTCCCAGCATTCCGAAACGTCGATGAAGTGGGGCATCAAGCGCATCTCGAACGACGAATTGCGCCAGCAGTTCGTCGACGCCACCGTCGAGCAGGGCAAGGTGCTCGGCGTCACGTTCCCGGATCCCGATCTGCGCTGGAACGAAGCGCGCGGCCACCACGACTTCGGCACGATCGACTGGAGCGAGTTCTGGAACGTCGTCAACGGCCATGGGCCGTGCAACAGGGAGCGTCTGGCCGCCCGCGTCGGCGCGTGGGAAGACGGGGCCTGGGTGCGGGAAGCCGCGCTCGCCCACGCCCGCAAACGTGCCGCGCGCGCCCAGTCCGCCGCCGCCTGAACCAGGAGAATCGCGTGATGAACAATCGCAACGAATGGCCGCTGTGGGAAGTCTTCGTCCGCAGCCGCAACGGACTCGATCACAAGCATGCCGGCAGCGTGCACGCGCCGGACGCGACGCTCGCGCTGCAGATGGCGCGCGATGTCTACACGCGCCGCCAGGAGGGGGTGTCAATCTGGGTCGTGCCATCGGATCAGATCACTGCGTCCGATCCGGGCGACAAGGCCGCATTCTTCGATCCGATGGAAGACAAGGTCTATCGTCATCCGACGTTCTACGAACTGCCGGAAGAAGTGAACCACATGTGAGCGTGGGAGATCCCCGATGACGTCGACCCAGCCTGCGGGCGCCCTGTGCGCCGACCACATGCGCTATGTTTTGCGCATCGCCGACGGCTCCCTGATCCTCGGCCAGCGCCTCGGTGAATGGTGCGGCCACGGACCGGTGCTCGAGGAAGACATCGCGCTGACGAACGTCGCCCTCGATCTGATCGGCCAGGCGCGCCTGCTGCTGACCCACGCGGGCCGGCTCGAAGACCGCGGCCGCGACGAAGACGCGCTGGCCTTCCTGCGCGACGAATCCGAATTCCTGAACCCGACGCTCGTCGAACTGCCGAACGGCGATTTCGCGCAGAGTTGCCTGCGCACGCTGTTCTACGCCGGCTGGCAGCAGGCGCTGTGGACGCCGCTGCTGCAGTCGCGCGATGCCGAACTCGCCGCGATTGCCGAGAAGTCGCGCAAGGAAACGCGCTACCACTGCGAGCATCTGTCCGAATGGGTCGTGCGCCTCGGCGACGGCACCGACGAATCGCACGCGCGGATGCAGTCCGCGCTGAACTATCTCTATCCGTACGTGACGGAACTCTTCGTCCCCGACGAAATCGACGGCGCCGCCGTCGCCGCCGGCATCGGGCCTGCAGTCGACACGCTGCGGGCCGCCTGGGATGCGGCGCTCCTGCCGGTGCTCGCGGAGGCCACGCTCGAACTGCCCGGGGCGACGCCGTTCCGTTCGACCGGCCGGCAGGGGCGACACAGCGAGTTCATGGGCTTCCTGCTCGCCGAGATGCAGAGTCTCGCGCGCGCGCACCCGGGCGCGACGTGGTGAGTCTGACCCGCGAAGAGGCGTGGTCGGCCCTGGCCGCGATCCCCGATCCGGAGATCCCGGCCATTTCGATCACCGATCTCGGCATCGTGCGCGAGGTGGCCTGCGCGAACGGCCATGTCGACGTCACGGTCACGCCGACCTACTCGGGCTGTCCGGCGACGGAAATGATTCAGCGCGACATCGTGCGCGCACTGCAGGCGGCAGGTGCCGACGACGTGGCCGTTCATCTGCAACTGTCGCCGGCTTGGACCACCGACTGGCTCAGCGAGGACGCCAAGGCACGCCTCGCCGCCTACGGCATCGCGCCGCCGCAGACGCTCGCGCCGGATGCCGCGCGGCCGGTCCGCTTTCGGCCGCGCATCCGCTGCCCGCGCTGTGGCAGCACCCACAGCGAGCAACTATCGGCATTCGGCGCGACCGCCTGCAAGGCGCTCTATCGCTGCCTCGCCTGCCGTGAACCGTTCGAATACTTCAAACCCATCTGACACGCCCGGACGCCATGGCCCATCACTTTCACGCTATCCCGGTCGCCGAAGTGCGACGCGAAACCGAAGACGCGGTGTCCGTGACCCTGGCGGTGCCCGACGCGCTGCGACAGGCGTTCAGCTTCAAGCCGGGCCAGCACCTGACCCTGCGGCGTGTCGTCAACGGCGACGAGCACCGGCGCAGCTATTCGCTGTGCGCTGGCGTCGACGACGGCGAATGGCGCATCGGCATCCGCGAACTGCCGGGCGGCCTGTTCTCGACCTGGGCCAACCGCGAACTGCGCGCCGGCGACGTCATTGAATGCATGGCGCCCGACGGCGCGTTCTGCGCCGAGCCCGATGCCACGCGCGCGCGCCACGTCGTGCTGATCGCGGCCGGCAGCGGGATCACGCCGCTGCTGTCGATCGCGAAGTCCGTGCTCACGCGCGAGCCGCAGAGCCGGGTGAGCCTGCTGTACGGCAACCGCAAGCTGGCGTCGGTGATGTTCCGCGAGGCGCTCGAGGATCTGAAGGACGCGCATCTCGGCCGCTTCGCCCTGTATCACGTGTTCTCGCGCGAAGCGCAGGAGGTCGAACTCTTCGACGGCCGGCTCGATGCGGCCCGTCTGCGGCGCTTTCTCGAGACCCTGCTGCCGGCGGACGGCATCGACGATGTGTTCCTGTGCGGCCCGTCGGCGATGCTCGACGACTTGGCGCCGGTGCTGGTCGAGCGTGGCGTGCCCGAAGATCACATTCACATCGAGCGCTTCGGCACCGGCGATCTGCCGCCAGTGGCGCGCGAACGCGCTGCGTCCGACGGCCCGGAGGCCGTGGTCACCGTGGTCGCGGACGGCGTGACGAGGACACTGCGCCTGGCGCGCAACGGCGCGTCGATTCTCGACGCCGCGCGCGCCGCCGGGCTCGATCTCCCGTTCTCGTGCAAGTCCGGCGTGTGCTCGACCTGCCGCGCGCGCCTGACGGCCGGCACCGTCAGCATGGACCGCAACTTCGCGCTGATGAAATCGGATGTCGAAGCCGGGTTCATCCTCACCTGCCAGGCGCATCCGACGAGCGACAGCGTCTGCGTCAGCTTCGACGATCGCTGAGCCCGCATGCCACGCGGGCGCGCCGCCAGGTTTCCGCAACAGCAGCAGGCCATCCTTCAGCACGCTGCGCGGCTCTTCGCGAGCCGCGGTTTCCCGGGCACGTCGATGAACGAACTCGCGGCGGCGGCCGGCATTTCGAAGGCGCTGCTCTATCACTACTACGAAGACAAGTACCAGCTGCTCGTCGCCATCGCCGAAGGCCATATCGATCGCCTGACGGCGCTGGTCGAGGAGGTCCACGCGCAACCACAGGCGGCCGAAGCGCGGCTGCGCCGTCTGATCGCGCGCTTCGTCGAGGAATATGCCCACGCCCACGCCCACCACCAGGTGCTGGTGCAGGACATCAAGTATCTCGACGATGACGATGAACAGCGCATCCGCGCCAAGGAACGCACCGTCGTGTCCGCCTTCGCGCAGGCCATCGCCGCGGTGCACCCGGCACTCGCGGTGACGAAGATAGAGAAACCGCTCGCGATGCTCTTCTTCGGCATGATCAACTGGATGTTCACCTGGTTCCGCGAAGGCGGTGCGCTGGACTACGACGACATGTCGCGGCTCGTCACCGACTTCGTGATCGGCGGGCTGCAGCGCGTTGAGGGTGCAACGGAAGCGGACCAGGAATAAGTCACCGAGAACCCCGGGTTCATCCAGGCCAGAGCGAGGAGCGCCTGTCAGCTCGAAGAGAACGGCCGCGCGCAAACACCGTCCGGCCGCGCTATGCTCGACGCATGTCCCCTGCTGCGAGCGACCACCGATGCTGCACATCTTCTATTTCATCACCCGCAAGCCGACGCTGACCGACGCCGCGTTCCATCAGTACTGGAAGGAAACGCACGGGCCGATCGTGCGGCGGATCGCCGAACTCAAGCGTTACGTGCAGTTGCATCGCGTCCCGTTTCCGGGCCAGAACTCACCATATGACGGCGCCGCTGAAGTGTGGGTCGAGGACGAAGCGGCGCTCGCCAGCCTCGCGCGGAGCCCCGCCTACCTCGACGGCGCGCTCGCCGATGAACCGAACTTCATCGACATGTCGCGGACCGAGTGGCTGACGACCGAAGACCATGTCTTCATCGATGGTCCGCCGTTGCCGACGCTGGTGAAAATGGTGTTCGCACTGAAGCGCCAGCCCGGCTTCTCGCACGCGGACGGCAAACGCTACTGGCTGGACGTCCACGGCCCGATCGTCGCCGCCGTGCCGGGTCTGCGCCGCTACGTGCAGGCGCACACGATCGACGCCGCCTACCGCTACGCTGAACCGCGCTGGGATGGCGTCGCGCAGCTGTGGCTGGTCGATGTCGCGGCGGTCGAACGGATGCTGGTCGACCCCGCCTTCCGGGAAGTAGCGTGGGCCGACACGGTGAAGTTCGTGAACATGGCGACGATCGAAAGCTTCGTCGGCCAGGAGTATCCCGTCATCCCCTGAGCACCGCGGGCACGGTCCGCGCTGCTCACCAGGTCAGCGCGGGCAGCTCCCGAAAGACCTTGCGCGTGCCCTGCAGCCACTGCGCGGTCAGTGCGTCGAAGTAGGGATCGCCCGCATGGAAGCGGCGCTGCATCGTGACGCACAGGCTGTTGCGCGCGTAGCAGAGAAGATCAATCGGCATCCCGACCGACAGATTGCTCAGCATCGTCGAATCGAACGACACGAGCACGCATTTCGTCGCGTCTTCCATGGTCGCCGTCGAGGTCACTGCGAGGTCGAGAATCGGCTTGCCGTACTTCGCTTCGCCCGTCTGCAGGAAGTTCGTGTCGGTGCTCGCCTCGATGAAATTGCCCTCGGCGTAGATCCGGAACAGGCGCATGTCCTCGCCGGCGATCTGCCCGCCGAGGATGAACGACGCGTTGAACTTGAGATCGCTGGCTTCGAGAAACGGGCCGTCGCGGCGTTCGATGTCGCGCATCGCATCGGACACGAGATTCGCGATGTCGAACATCGACGGCACGCTCCACAGGTGCGGCGGCGGGCCACAGGCGCGCTGACGCAGCACGTTGATGACCGTCTGCGTGGCGGCGAGCCCGCCCGAGCTCAACAGCACGAGCACGCGATCGCCGGCGCGTTCGAACACGGTCATCTTGCAGAAGGTCGCGTAGTTGTCGACCCCGGCATGCGTGCGCGAGTCGCTGGCGAAGATCAGCCCCTGTTCGAGCCGGACGCCGACACAGTAGGTCATCGCCGTCTCCGGCGCGCACACACGGGCATCACGCCGCGTCCACTTCATCGGCCCACACCCGAAAGTGCTGCAACGTGTTCGGGCCGAAGGTGCTGGCCAGCGCGACGTCGCAGGCGTCGCGACCGCGGGCAATCAGCACCCGGCCAACGCGCGGCGTGTTGTTGCGCGCGTCGAAGGTATACCAGCGGTCGCCGAGAAAGGCCTCGAACCAGCCGGCAAAGTCCATGGTGCCGTAGGGCGGTTCGGTCCCCATGTCGCCGAGATAGCCCGTGCAATAGCGCGCGGGGATGTTCATGCAGCGGCAGAACGCGATGGCGAGGTGCGCGTAGTCGCGGCACACGCCGAGGCCTTCGTGATAGGCACCCCAGGCGGTGCGCGTGCGGCTCGCATGCGGGTAGCCGAACTCGATATGGTCGTGCACGAAATCGCAAATGGCCTGCACGCGCCCCCAGCCGGTCGGCCCACTGCCGAACAGCTGCCAGGCGATATCGGACAGTTGATCGGTTTCGCAGTAGCGGCTGCCGAGCAGGTAGACGAGGGTGGATTCGGGCAGTTGCTCGACCGGCACCTGTTCGGCATCGGGTGCGACGACGTCGACGAGGCCGCTGTCGTTGACGATTGCATCGGTACTCATCCGGAAGCGGCCGGCCGGCGCGACGAGGCGACTGCACCAGTTGCCGAACAGATCGCGATACGCGGCGACGGGCACGGCGGGGCTGGTGACGAGGTGATCCGGACGCACGAGATCCGACGCGCGGGAATAGTGAATGCTGAGCGCGAGGATCATCGGCGTCGCGCTGGCGCACTCGTACTCCATTTCAAAGCCCACGCGTATCTGCATCTTGTTCACCGTTGAAAGTGGTCTGGCGAGGAGCCTGCTGCGGCAAGCTTCATCGAACGAGAGGCGTCTGGCGCTGGCGCCAGTCCCGTGGCGTATCTTGAACCGGTGAACCGGCACCATCGGTGCGTCGCCGCACACAGCGGCGGCCCGATCCGGCCTCTTGCCGGCAGCCCGTGGCGGTTATGATGGGGGTCCGGCCACGTCGATGCCGGCGGCCACGTTGCCCGAGGACACCGATGCACAAGCCTCTGCCCAGCCGGGATCAGATCTTCGCCCGCCAGGTCGACTGGAACCTGTTTCGCGTCTTTCACGAGATTGCCCGCTGCGGCAGCCTCAGTGCCACGGCGCGCGCGCTCCACATGCAGCAGCCGAGCGTCAGCGCGGCGTTGAAGCGGCTCGAGGCCCAGCTCGACTGTCCGCTGTGCGAACGCACGAGCACCGGCGTCATGCTGACGCCGGCCGGGCGCGCCTTGGCCACGATCTGCGAGCGTCTGCTCGCCGAGGTACAGGCGATGCCGGGCGAGGTGGCCGGCGCCGCCGATACGCTCGAAGGCACGCTGACGCTGCACATGTTGTCGCAGATCGTCTGTCCGACGCTCGACCATGCGCTCGCGCGCTTTCACGTGCAGCACCCACGCGCGCTGATCCGCATCGAAGTCGCGCCGTGGCGCACGGTGGTCGAGGCGGTGCGCGCCGGCGAGGCGACCATCGGCTTCGCCTGCGACAGCGCGCCGGGCGTCGATTTGCGCTATCAGCCGCTGATGCGCGAGACGCAGCAGCTTTACTGCGGCGATCGTCACCCGTTGTTCGGCCACGCCCCGTTCCTGCCGGATGAGCTCGCGGATCAGGTTTTCATCGACACCGGCGACGACGAGCCGGTCGAACTCAGCGACTTCCGGCGCCGGTATCGTCTCGGCACGCACGTCGGTGGGCATGCGCAGGATCTGAACGAGGTCCGCTGGCTGATCGGGCTCGGCGTCGGCATCGGCTTCCTGCCCACGGTCGTGGCGGCGCGGGGCCCGGACGCGCTGTGGCCGCTGCTGCCGGAAGACCTGCTGCCGTCCTATCACGTGCACGTGATCACGCGCGTCGCAGACCAGCTGCCGCCCCTCGCGCAGCGGCTGCTCGAGGAACTGCAGCGCGAAACGCGTCAGCCCGCCTCATAGCGATCCACGCGCTCCCCATCGTGGCGCCGCGCGCACCCGCGCGGTGCTTCTTTGCCGCCAAACGACACGGCCGCCATAGATGGTGTCGATGCCGGGCATAGTCGCGCACCCGCTACAGCGGCGCCCGCAGCGGCCCTACCATCGTCATCATGAACGCTGACGACAACACCTCTCCCTCGCTGGCGAATCTGCCGGGCCTGTGGACCCGCTCGCTGATCGAATGGCCCGACGGCCGCCGCGACGTCACGACCTCTGTGCACTGGCTGCAGGGGCCTGGGCTCTACATCGATCTGCGGCAGCCCGCGGCCCGGCCCGATTTCAGCGCCACGCGCGAGCTCACCGACGTCACCGACGCTCAGCTCGCCTGGCTCGTGCGCCAGGAAGGCTTTGCGGGGCGGCTGCGCCATGAGCACGGCTGGTTCGAATGGGGACGCGAGATCGACTTTCAGCCGCAGGCGATCTACTCCGACTGCGGCCAGCTGAGCTTCGAAGCCGACTACATGCTCGAGGTGGGGCGAGACATTCCGTATATCGAACACTGGCATCGCGCCGCGATCGGCGACGCGGCGCGCTGCGTGGCGCTGCGCCTGCGCGACGCGACGGACGGGCGGGCGGTCAGCCTCGTGCGCGCCGGCGACGTCTTCATGCTCGCCGTCGACCGCAGCGTCAGCCTGCCGAACCTGCCCGATCTCGCAGCCTGCGTGGCGGCAGCGGCCGACCGCGACGCGCAGCTCGCGCTGATCGACTGCGAGCTGTCCTTCGGCAGCGTCGGCCCCCTGGCCTGGCGCATCGAACGCTCGAGCCTGCCGTGGCGCGAAGGCCTCACGTTCAAGGTTCGCTGCGATGGCCAGAGCCTGCGCTTCGTCGATGCGTGCACACGTCGCTACGACGTGGTCGAAGCCGAAGGCGACCTCTCGCTGCTGACCGGCTGAAACCGGTCGCGAAATTGCAAGGCTGAATCACCCCACCACCTGGAGCGCGCCCATGAACAGAAGATTCCCCCGCATGCTGATGGCGGCCGTCGCCGTCCTCGCCTGCCTCGTGCAGGCGCCGGCCGACGCGGCCGAGAAGAAGGCGTTCAAGATGGCGTGGTCGATCTACGCCGGCTTCATGCCGTGGGTCTACGCGGACCAGTCCGGCATCCTGAAGAAGTGGGCCGACAAGTACGGCATCACCATCGAGCTGACCCAGTTCAACGACTACATCGAATCGATCAACCAGTTCACCGCCGGCGAATTCGACGGCGTGCTCGCGACCAACATGGACGCGTTGACCATTCCGGCGGCCGGCGGCGTCGACACCACGGCGCTGATCCTCGGCGACTACTCGAACGGCAACGACGCGATGGTGATCAAGGGCGCCGGCAAGAAGCTCGCCGATGTCAAAGGGCTCAAGGTCAGCCTCGTCGAGCTGTCGGTATCGCACTACCTGCTGACCCGCGCGCTGACCAGCGCCGGGCTCAGCGAGCAGGACGTGTCGACCATCAACATCTCAGATGCGGACTACGTGCCGGCGTGGGGCACACCGGAAACGGTCGCGATGGTCGCGTGGAAGCCCGGTCTCGCGCAGATCGAAGCGTCACCAGACGCGTCCGTGGTGTTCGACTCGTCGATGATTCCGGGCGAGATCATGGACATCGGCATCGTCAGCACCGACACCCTCAAGGACAACCCGGCGTTCGGCAAGGCGTTGATCGGCGCGTGGTATGAAACCTTGGCGGCGATGCAGGGCGACAGTGCAACGGCGCAGGACGCGCGCACCGCGATGGCCGAAGCGTCGGGCACCGATCTCGCCGGCTACGACACGCAGCTCGCGACCACGTATCTCTATTACAAGCCGGCAGAAGCCGTCACCTTCCTGCGCGATCCGAAGCTGAAGACGATCATGGAACTCGTCCGGACGTTCGCGTTCGAGCACGGCCTGCTCGGCGAAGCGGCGAAGAGCAAGGACGCGATCGGCATCGAACTGCCGAACGGCGAGATCCTCGGCGACAAGGCCAACGTGAAGCTGCGCTTCAACGCCGACTACACGGGCATGGCGGCGGACGGCAAGCTCTGAGCGCGACATGAGCCGGCTGCAGGCGTTCTCCGAACTGCCGATCGTCGACGTGTCGGGGCTGCGCGGCGGGCCCGACGCGCAGGCGGAAGTCGCGGCGGCCCTGGGCCGCGCCGCGCGAGAGGTCGGCTTTCTGTACGTCAGCGGGCATGGCATCGCACCGGCGCTGTTCGACGGCCTCGTGCAGGCCGCGCAAGGCTTCTTTGCGCGGCCGCTCGCCGACAAGATGGCGGTCTACATCGGACAGTCGACGAACCATCGCGGCTATGTGCCGGAAGGCGAAGAGATCTACGCCGGCGGCACGAAGGATCGCAAAGAGGCCTTCGACCTCGGGTTCGAGCTGCCGGCGAACGATCCGGACTATCTTGCCGGCAACCCGCTGCTCGGGCCCAACCAGTGGCCGGCGCTCCCGGGTTTTCGCGAGGCCGTCAGCGCGTACTACGACGCGGTGTTCGCGCTCGGGCGCGCGATGTTCCGCGGCTTCGCGCTCGCCATCGGCGAAGGTGCCTCGTTCTTCGATGCGTTCATCACCCGCCCGCCGTCGCAGTTGCGCCTCGTGCACTACCCGTTCGATGCGAATGCCGCCGACGCGCAGGGCATCGGCGCGCACACCGACTACGAATGCTTCACGCTGCTGCACGCAACGGCGCCCGGGCTCGAAGTGCTGAACGGCGCCGGCGACTGGATAGCCGCGCCCCCGGTGCCCGGCGCGTTCATCGTCAACATTGGCGACATGCTCGAGCTGTGGACCAACGGCGAATTCCTCGCCACCACGCATCGCGTGCGCAAGGTGCGCGAAGAGCGCTACTCGTTTCCGCTGTTCTTCAATGTCGACTACGCCACGCGCGTGGCGCCGCTGCCGCGCTTCGTGCGCGCCGACGAGCCGCCGCGCGCGCCCCTCATTGCCGGCGAGCATCTGCACGCGCAGAACTGTCAGAGCTTCACTTATCTCAAAACCCGGCTCGAACGCGGCGAACTGCAGCTGCCGCCGGGATCCGTCGGGCTGTCGTCGTTCGGGCAGGCGGGGTTGCGGCGCGGGCGGTAGCGGAAGCCTGGTCGGACACCGGTCCCGGACGCCGGGGCCACCGACGTCCGGGGCTGTTGCCGATCAGGCGTCGCGGCGGCCGCGCAGGAAGCCGAGGCCGGCGATGCCGCCGGCCAGCAGACCCAACGCACCGGGCAGCGGTACGGGGCTCGCGGTGGCCGTCGAGAACTGCACGTGGAAGGCCGTCGGGCCACCGCCGTTGTTGAAGGCGACCGTGATCGTGTTCAGCCCGGCGACGAAGCCGTCGCTGAAGGTGAAGGCGGTTGGCGCGCCGAAGCCGGCGAACGCGGTGGTCGCGACGGGCGCGTTGCCGTTCAGCGCGATGCTGCCGTCGTTGTCGGTGCCGAAGATGCCGCTGATCACCGCGCTGTCGGGATCGAAGCCGGTCAGATCGACCGTCAGTTGATATGCAAAACCGCCGACCACATTGTCGACGCCGTTGGTGCTGCCGGCGACCCACGCGGAGGTCGCGGTGTCGGCGAAGTAGGACGGGTGCTTGAAGCGCACGGGGTTCGCGCCGAGGCTCAGGCCGGCACCGGCCGGCTGGGCGCTCAGGGTCCAGAAATTCGTGGCCTCACCGGCGGCAACGACGGAATCGCTGCTGTCGACGCCGGTATTGTGCACGGTCAGCGTGGCGGCTTCGACGAAGGTCGAGGCGCTGAGCAAAGTGATGACTGCCAGGTAATGACGCATCGGGAACCCTCCCTGTTGTGTGTTTATTGTCTCGCCATGGTGCTGAACGCGCGTGGCGCACACAAGCGCGGCGGTGCGGCAATAGTGTGAAGCACGCCCGCTCGCGAACGCCCGCAGATCATGGCTGTGCGGGCGTTCGTGTCGTGTGGCTCACGCCGCGCGCGCTTCGGCGATCGCGGCCGCCAGCACCAGCGCGACGCCGGCTGCTTCGCGCGGGCTCAAGCTGTCCGCACCGAGCAGCACGGCAGAGAGCACCGCGACCACCAGTTCGAGAATGATGAGGATCGCCACGCGGCCCGCTTCGAGATGCGTCACGCCGTACTGCACGAGGAACGTGGCGACGACCACCCACAGGCCGTAGAGCACCGCGCCACCGGCGGCGGAGGCTTCCGGTACGGAGATCGACTGCAGGCCGAGCGCGACGATGCCGCAGGCGAGCAGCGGCGTGCCGAGCAGCATCGCCGCCGACTTGCTGGCGACCGGCAGTTCCTGGCGTTGCCGGAACAGCAGATTGTTACCGGTGAACGCGAGCCCGCAGCCGATCGCGAGCCAGTCCTGCCACACCAGTTCGAGGCCGAGCAGCGCGTCCGCGCCGAGCATGAGCCCGGCACCGCCGAGCGCGGCCAGCATCGTCAGCACGCGCGTCAGGCTCATGCGCTCGCCGAGGAACAGCCAGCCGCCGAGCACGCCCCACGCGGGCAGCAGGTAGAACAGCACCATCACGCGCACGACTTCGCCGTAGGAGATCGCGAGCGTGAACGCCACGTTGGCGAAGCCGCCGAGGAGCGCGATGGCGAGCAGCCAGCGCTTGCCGCCGCGCCAGGCCGCGCGTTGTCGCCACAGCAGGGGCAGCATCAGCAAACCCGCCGTGCCGAACGCGATCGTGACGACGAGGATGCCGTCGATGCCGGTCTTGCGCAGCGCCTGCAACGGCAACCACGCGAGGCCCCACATCACGGAGGAGGCGAGCAGGCTCAGCAGTGGCAGCAGGGCAGCGTGGGGCATCGGTGAGCGTGGGCCAAGGCGCGCGCGGGCGCGCGCGGGTTCAGGCGCGGACGGGCCGCTCGCCGGCGAGCGTGCTGCGATACATCAGGCGGCGGTGGCCTTCGTAGCCGCCGTCGGCGAAGTGCACCACGCGGCGGTTGTCCCACATCAGCAGCGATCCCGGCTGCCAGCGATGCCGATGGACGAACTCGGGCTGTGTCAGATGCCCGAACAGGAACTCCAGCAGCGCGCGGCTTTCGTCCCTGCGCATGCCTTCGATGCCAACCGTGTAGACGTGATTGACGTACAACGCGGGGCGGCCCGATTCCGGATGGCGGCGCACCAGCGGGTGCACCTCGCAGCGTTCGGCGTCGCTCGAGACGATGATCCGCATCGAACGGCTGGCGTCATCGCGGGAGAACAGTCCCTTCGGGCCATAGGCGGGCGCCGCCGTGTGCACGCCGTTCAGGCCGGCGAGCAGCGACTGCATCGTCGGCGACAGCGCGGCGTAGGCGGCCACGCAGTCGGCGAAGACCGTGTCGCCGCCGCTCGGCGGAATCTCGGCGCCATAGAGCAGCGTCGCGCTCGGCGGCGTGGCCTGGAAACTCCAGTCCGAATGCCACTGGCTGCCGAAGATCGGCGCGGTCTCCCGCGCTTCGCGTTTCACTTCGATCACGTGCGGGAAGTCGGGCAGCGGGGCCACGTAGGGATCCTCGCCAAAAGGCCCGATCTGCGCCGCGAAGTCCTGCAGGCTCGCGGGGTCCAGGTGCTGGTCCGTGAAGCACAGTACCGGGTAATCGCGCCACGCGGCGCGGACGGCGTCCAGCGTCTCAGGTGGCAGCGGCCGCGACAGATCGATGCCGCTCGCGTGCGCGGCGAACTGTGGCACGCGGGGCGTTAGCGTCAGGGGCTTGAAATCAGCGGACATCGGCGCGCTCGAAGCGTGTTCGGGCTTGCAGTGTAACGGGGCCTTCGCGAATCCGCATCGCAGGCGTCATGAGGGAGTCGCCTGATCGGCAGGAGAGAGGAAGAGCCCATGTCGACGCTTGCAGAGAATCGTGGACGAGCAAGACATCTCAAACCGAGTCTCTGCGCTCGCGACCGCTTCCAAATCACCAGGCGCAAATCCGCTCCACCCGTCGGGTGCTGTGGAAGTGCTTGTCCGACGCCCTTCAGTCGCTCGCTTGCAACGCGAGCATGGCTTTTCGTCGCCCGGATGAAGCGCAGCGAAATCCGGGGCCGCGGCGGCGGCGCCGTTCATCCCCGGCACTGTCGGCACCGTCCCGATCCCGGATTTCGCTGCGCTTCATCCGGGCGACGACGAGCGACACCGAGTGTTCACCATGGCGGGCTCATGACTGTCGGGCTTCCTGTGTCAGCCCAACGGCGATGAGGCACTTGCCTCGCCCGGCCTGACGAAAGCTCGATGTAGCCCGGGTGGAACGCAGTGGAACCCGGGATCTGCGGCGTCTGGCAGGCTGCTCCCGGGTTCCGCGCTGCGCACTCCACCCGGGCTACACGAGCGCGCCGGACACGCACTTTCACCGCAACCTGCACGGCAACCCGGGTTTTCGCGCAAGACCTCGGCGAGCGAACGATATTCGCGATCACCTGTTCAGTCCTCGCCACGCATGATTCGCCCGAGCTTGATGCCGCACACGATGCCGACGCCTGGAAGGGCTGTTCGAATGTTCAAGTGACGTTCGAAAACGGTAACACCTGACATGCCGGCGTACACACCAGACAGAAGCAGAAGATTGCGGAGGTCCAACTGCGGCGTCATTGGCATTACCCGCATTGGTACGAATTGTTTTGCATGTCGGCCAGGGAAATTTCAGGGGAGAGTTCCGAACGCAGAAGTCCAGGCGCCGCCCCAAAATCTTGAGCAGCCCGCCCACTCACTCCTGTTCTCCGTGTTCTCTGTGTTCTCCGTGGCTGGATTAATCGACTATCCAGTAGCTGATCGCCCCGAAGCCCTCCGCGATGTTCACAAAACGCTCTCCGCGAGCTGCTTCGCGCGCGTGAAGTCGGTCTTGCCGCTGCCGAGTTTCGGCACTTCCGCGACCTCGCGGTATTCCGCCGGGATCGTCAGCGGATTCGCGCCGATCGCCAGCAGCGCCTTGCGGATGTCGTCGAGCGGCTGCTCGCTGCCGGCGACCAGCAGCACGATCTGTTCGCCCTTCTTCGGCTCCGGCAGGTTCACCGCACAGAGGTCGAGTTCCGGGTTGCCGACGACGCGTCGCACCTGCTCTTCGACGGCCGTCAGGCTCACCATCTCGCCGCCGAGTTTCGCGAAGCGCGAATAGCGGTCGACGATGGTCAGGAAGCCGTCTTCGTCGAGGTGACCCTTGTCGCCGGTCTTGTACCAGCGCGTGCCGTCCATCTCGACGATGACCTGTGCGGTGCGCTCGGCGTCGCCGAGATAGCCGAGCATCACCTGCGTGCCGCCGATGAGAATGAGTCCGTCCTCGCCGGTCGGCAGTTCCGCCAGCGAGTTCGGATCGACGATGCGAAAGCTCGAGCCTGGCAACGGCATGCCGACCGTACCCGGCTTGTTGTTCTCCTGCACCTTCCAGAACGTGGTGTCGAGCCGATCGGGCAGGTTTGCGCTCGCGACCGGCGTCGTTTCCGTCGCGCCGTAGCCCTCGTAGATTTCCTTCGCGAACTTGATCTTGAATGTCTCGCGCACGTCGCTCGCGAGCTTCTCGGCGCCAGCGACGACGATGCGCAGCGACTCGAACATCAGGTGGTGCACGCGCGGGTTCTTTGCGTAGAGACGCAGGAAGGTCGAGGTCCCGAAGAGGATGGTGCCGCGATACTCCGCGACCGCCTTGCCGATGTTCACGGCATCGGTCGGGTCGGGATGGCAGACCATCGGAATGCCTTCGACGAGCGGCATCAGCGTCGCCGCGGTCAGCCCGAAGGCGTGGAAGATCGGCAGCGTTGCCATCAGCACGTCATTGTCTTCGGTGTTCAGCACGTCCGACATCTGCTTGATGTTCGCCATGATGTTCCGATGCGACAGCATCACGCCCTTCGGCACGCCTTCGCTGCCGCTGGAGAACAGAATCGCCGCCGGGCTCTCGATCGGCACGCGCTTCATGTACAGCAGTTTCAGCAACCAGGCGGGAAACACCACTGCCTGCAGCAGCGTCGTCACGCGCCGGACCTGCGAAATCTGCGGCTGGAAATCCTCGAGCGGGTACACCGTCGCGCCGGCCACCAGCGCGCGCCCGTCGATGCCGCGCTTCTCGAGGCGATCGAGGAAGCGCGTCGAGGTGAACACGGTCCTGATCCCGGCCCTGGCGAGGGCCGCCTGCGTGGCCTCGACGCTCGCGGTGTAGTTCAGGTTGACGACCGTCTTGCCGCACATCAGCGCCGCCATGTTCGCGATGGCGCCCCCGTTGCTGGTCGGCAGCAGCAGGCCCACGTGCTGCTCTCGGCAAAGCCGCCGGATGAAGCGCGAGATGATGAGGACGCCGGTGATGAAGCGCCACGCCGACAGACCGCCGCTGACGGTGTCGGCGCAGGCCATGTCGCCGCCCATGCGTTTGGCGGTCGACAGCCAGGCGCTCGGAATCGTGTCGAGCCGCTTCGTGTAGCGCTCCCAGGCTTCGATCGACAGATCGAACACGCGGCGTTTCAACTGTTCGGCCGGCAGGCTCAGGGGCTGCTGCGCGCCGAACGCACAGATGATCGTGCGCCGGATGCCGCCGCGGCGCAGGACCCGCAGCCGCGCGCTCGAGCGCGAAAAGGTGCTGCCCCACAGCCCGCGAAGATAGAACGGCACGATCACGCCGTTGGCGTCTTTCGCCGCGGTCTCGTAGCCGCGCTTGAACTCGCCGAGGTGGCCGCTGCGGCTGATCGCGCCTTCAGGAAAGATGCCGACGACCTCGCCCGCGTTCAGCGCGGTGCGCACTTCCGCCAGCGCATCGCGGCTCGCGCCACTGCCAATCGGTATCACGCCGAACGAGTCGAGAAACCATTTGAGATACCAGCGTTCGTAGATCGCCCGCTCCATCACGAAGCGGATCGGGCGCGGGGATGCGATCTGCAGCACGGCCCAGTCTATCCACGAGACATGATTGCCGAGCAGCAGCACGCCGCCCTGCTGCGGAATGCGGTCGAAGCCGATGACTTCGATCCGATAGCGCTGCGTGATCACCATGCTGGCGATGATGCGCACCAGGGCGTGGGGCAGCTTGTACACGGTGAACAGTGCGCCACCGAACGCGACGCACAGCAGTGCGAAGAAGATGCCGCGGCTTGCAAGACCCTGCAGTGACAGCAGCACGGTCAGCCCGAGGAAGGCGAGCATCACCCCGTTCTGCACGAAATTGTTCGCCGCGATCACCTGGCCGCGCTCGTGTTCGCCGGCGTTGTACTGGATCAGCGCGTTCAGCGGGATCACGAACAGGCCGCCGAAGATGCCGAGCATGATGAACGCGGCGGCCTGCGGCAGCAGTGCGTCCAGGCTCGGGATCAGCAGCAGCGCAAAGCTGACGCCGAAGGCGCCTATCGGCACGAGCCCGGTCTCGATGTGATCGCGAGACAACCAGGCGGACAGCAGCGATCCAATCACGATGCCGATTCCCGAGCACGCGAGCAGGCCCTGCACGATCACCGTGTTGTAGACGTGGAGTTCGTGTTCCGCGTACTCGGGATAGACCGCGAGCACCACCTGGGCGATGGCCCAGAATATTGCGAGGCCGACAATCGACAGAAAAGTGCTTTCGCGCCCCTTGAGGCTCTTCAGCGTGTCGCGCAGGTAACCGGCGCGGCGGTAGTGGGCGAAGTCCAGCCTGAGATCCGGCGCGCCGGCCGGTGCGGCGGGCAGGCTCAGCGCGAAGACGAACTCGATCACGGAGCAGCCGACGAGCCACCAGCCGATCGGCGCGATGTGCCGCAGGGCTTCACCCGGGGTGGTCGGGACCGTGTCGGCGAGAAAACCCTCGAACAGCAGCGAAAAGAAGAACACGCCGGCCAGGATGGCCACGGTCGAGATCGCCTGCACGGCGCCGTTGGCGCTGGTCAACCGCGTCGTGCCGACGAGTTCCCGGATGTAGCCGTATTTCGCCGGCGAATAGATCGCGGCCTGCACGCCGAGCAGCAGGGTCATCGCGAATGCGGGCCAGAACCAGCCGAGGTGATAGCACACGGTGATGAGCAGGGTCAGCCCGACCGCGGCAGCGGCGGCCACGCGCATCACCTGCGGCTTCGGATAGCGGTCCGACAGGAAGCCGGCGGGGGTGAACAGCAGCACGAACGGCAGCAGGATCAGGGCGTTCAGCACCGCCGTCAGCACCACCTGGGTGGTGCCGTCGAACACCTTGAACACGGTGTTCTGCACGACGATCTTGTGGCCCAGGTCGACGAAGGCGTTCAGGAACACCATCGTCATGAAGGCCGCAAAACCGCGCAGTTTGATCAGATGAACCATCGATGTCCCCAACGTCCCGACCCCAGCGGGGCATGATACGCAAGTTTGGGGGTGACCAAGCGCGTGCCGCCGGGTGCGGCAGGCCGGGACTTCGAACTCCCGCAGCGCGTGGCCGCGGGGAGCGCTCAGCCGAGGATGGTCGGGGCCGGGTAGGGAGTGCCGGGCGCGCCGTGGCGCGAGAGATGGACCTTGAGGACGCGCGCCCGCCGGACCAGGTCGTTCAGATCGGCGACGAACTGCAGGTAGTGCAACCGGTCGTCGCCGGCGCAGTCCGGCGGCGCACTCGAGGGGATCAGCCCTGCGGTGCGATCCAGCATGTCGACGATAGCCGAGAAGTCTGTCTTGTCGTTCATCGCCCTCTCTCCGGGGGGTGTGTCTATAGCTTATTCTCACTGATTCGCTCAAAGCGATAGCGTTGTTGGATCAATTCTGCAAACAAAAGCGTCCGGCCGTTCGCCGCATCGGGCTTGTCGCGCGCCGCGCGCCGCGCCGCCTGAGGGCGCCGGCCCGCGGCAGGAGCGCCGTGGCGGTGCGCTTTGCCTGGCGGCTGGCACCATAAGCGTGCGCCTGGCCGGTCACAGGTATGCCGGCATGCAGCGCCGCTGCGGCAGGGGCGGGAGGCCGGCACTGGCATGCTCTGTGCTCTGTCCGATCGCATTGCTCCCCAACCCTCCACGAGGCCGTGATGACGTCCATTTCCTCTGCCGCACCGGTGGCTCCCGACGCGGCGCAGCTCGCTGCGCTCGGCGTGAAATATCTCTTGCCCAGCTATGTCGATTTGCACGGCGTGTCCAAGTCCAAGATGGTGCCGCTCGGTCATTACGACCGCATGCTCGGTGGCTCCGAGCTCTGTACCGGTGCCGCGCTCGAGGGTATTCCGCAGGATGTCAGCGACGAGGAGGTCGCCGCGCACCCGGATGCGGCAAGCTGCCGCGTGCTGCCGTGGAATCCCGAGATCGCGTGGTTCGCGTCCGATCTCTGGTGCAAGGGGCGGGCGTTCGACGCCTGCAGCCGCAATATCCTCAAGCGCGCCGTCGCCAAGGCGGCGGGCATGGGCTACTCGATGAAGCTAGGCATGGAAGCGGAGTTCTTCGTGCTGAAGGACACGCCCGACGGCGGTTATGCGCCGCTGTCCGACCGCAAGCATCTCGAGAAGCCCGCCTATGACGTCGCGCGCTTGCTCGACAACTATGGCTGGATGTCCGAACTCGTCGGGGCGATGGACAAGCTCGGCTGGGGTGTCTACTCGTTCGATCACGAGGACGGCATCGGCCAGTTCGAGATCGATTTCAATTACTTCGACGTGCTGACGATGGCGGACAACTTCGTGTTCTTCCGCTGGATGGCGCATGAAATCGCACGCCGCCACGGCGGCTTCGCGACCTTCATGCCGAAGCCCTACGGCGATCGCGCCGGCAGCGGCGCGCATTTCAACGTGTCCCTCGCCGATCCGGCGACGGGCCGCAATCTGTTCGCGAGTGACGACGACCCGCGCGGCTGCGGGCTCACGAAACTCGGTTACCAGTTCATCGCCGGCGTGCTGCGCCATCTGCCGGCGATCTGCGCCGTCATCGCGCCGACCGTCAACAGCTACAAGCGCCTGATCCTGCGCGGCAGCATGTCGGGCTTCACGTGGGCCCCGATTTTCTGCTGTTACGGCAACAACAACCGCACCAACACCATCCGCATTCCGCTCGGCGGCGGCCGCATGGAACTGCGCGCAGCGGACAGCGCCTGCAATCCGTACCTCGGCGCGGCGATGGTGCTGATGGCCGGCCTCGAAGGCATCGAGCAGGGCCTCGACCCGGGCGACCCGCATCTCGACAACATGTACCTGAAGTCACAACCGGAACTCGATGCGCTGGGCATCACGAAGTTGCCTCGCACGCTGGAGCAGGCACTCGACGCCTTCGCCGTCGATCCGCTGTCGAAACAGGTCTTCGGCGATCAGATGTTCACCGCCTGGCTCGACTACAAGCAGGCCGAGTGGGCGAGCTACTGCGTCCACGTCTCCGACTGGGAGAAGGCGCGCTATCTCAAGATGTACTAACCCGCGAATGCAGGGCCACCGAGAACACAGAGAACACCGAGAAGAAATCAGTTCGAGTGACTGACCATTGCATCCGTCACGTCGATACGCCCATGGCCCGAGTGGCGCCGGCACTCTTTTTTCTACCCTCTGTGTTCTCGGTGTTCTCGGTGGCTGAATTCACAACGTCGATGTCAGGGCTCCGAGCATCATCATGGCAGTGAATCTCGCGAACAGCGCCTTTCCCACGCTCACCGACTGCGAGGTGCTCGCGCTCGGAGATGTGCCGCTCGACAGCGGCGAGACCTTGCGGGACGCGAAGCTCGCGTACCGGACCTACGGCGCGTTGAACGCCGCGCGCGACAACTGCATCGTGTTTCCGACGTACTACACCGGCAGCCACGATTCGAACGCGCGGATGATCGGTGCCGGCCGCGCGCTCGATCCGGCGCGCTGGTTCATCGTCGTGCCGAACCTGTTCGGCAACGGGATCTCGACCTCGCCGAGCAACGCCGCCGACGGCCAGCGCGGGCCGGCGTTTCCGCACGTGACGATTGCCGACAATGTGCGTTGTCAGTACCACCTCGTGCGCGAGCAACTCGGTGTGGAGCGCGTGGCGCTCGCGACGGGCTGGTCGATGGGGGCGCTGCAGGCGTATCAGTGGGCGGTCGACCATCCGTCCTATGTCGCGCGGCTGCTGCCATTCTGCGGGGCCGCGCGTTGTTCGCCGCACAACCGCGTATTCATCGAGGGCGTGCGCGCCGCGCTCCGCGCCGATCCCGAATTCGCCGACGGCCACTACAGCACACGGCCGACGGCCGGACTCAAGGCGTTCGGCCGCGTGTACGCGGGCTGGGCTTACTCGCAGGCGTTCTTTCGCGACGGCCTCTACCAACGGCTCGGACACGCGTCGATCGACGACTTCCTGCTCGCCTGGGAAGACGAGCACCTGTGCTGGGACGCCAACGACCTGATGGCAAAACTGTGGACCTGGGAGCATGCGGACGTGAGCCGCTCGCCGCGCTACGACGGTGACTTCCGCGCGGCGATGGGCGCGATCGAGGCGCGCACGATCGTGATGCCGGGCGATCAGGACCTGTACTTCACGCTCGAAGACAATCGCCAGGAGGCGAGCCTGATCGCGAACTCGGAGCTGCGACCGATTCATTCACCATACGGTCACTGCGCCGGCGCGCCCGGGCGTTTCCCGACCGAGATGGCGTTCATCGAGCAGTCGCTGCGTCACCTGCTGGGCCGCGACTGATGGACTGCGCGCGATGAAGGCCGCCGGTGGCTGCCTGTGCGGACGCCTGCGCTATCAGATCGACGGCGAGCCGGTCTACCAGTACAACTGTCATTGCCGCGATTGTCAGCGCATGAGCGGCGCGGGTTTTCTGCCGCTGATGGCACTGCCCGATCGCTGCGTGAGCCATCTCGGCGAAGTGACCTGGTACGCGCGCCGCGCCGATTCCGGGCGCGAGGCCATTGAGGGCTTCTGCCCGCGTTGCGGCTCGCGCGTGTTCGGTGCCGGCGACAGCCTGCCCGGCCTCATGCTCGTCTGCGCCGGCACCCTCGATGACCCTGCGCTGTTTGCGCCGACGGCGGACATCTACACGCGTTCGGCGCCGCACTGGGACCGGATGGATCCCGTGCTGGCGAAATGGGCCACGGATCCGGACGCCTGAAGACGCGCCGTCAAATCACGCTGTTGAAGCGGTCGACGAAGCTGCGAAAAACCCGGCCTTCGTTGTCCAGACACAGAATCAACCGCACATCGAAGCGCGGCGCGAGCCCATTGACCGCGCCATAGTGCTGCGCGTAGAGACGGGATGCCGGGCATTCGTCGGGGCGCTCGCCGAGTTCGGCGTAGGGGCGATAGCGCACGACCATGCCGCGCGCGAGCAGCGCTTCCGTCGCCGCGTCGCGCGGCGTGCCCGGCGGCACGTCCCGGCTCAGCACGTCCTGCCAGGCTTCTTCTCGAGCCACGCGATCGGGGCTGCTGGCGCAGCCGGCGAACAACAGCAACCCGGGGATCATCCACCTGCATGCTTTCGTGTTCATGGCCATTACGATAGACGCGGCGCGCAGCGCCCAGTAGTCAGAATTCCGGTGGCTGCGTTTCGTTCTGACCGAAGCTTCTGGCCGCTGCGTGCATCGCCCGCATCACGACGCCTGCGCAGGGCCGGAACGGGACACCAGACCGCCGCGCGCGCACGTCGATCACTGGCCATGAACGTCGGACCAAGTACCGTGATCGCCACGTTGGGCTGAGGCAGGAAGCCCGACATCGGGCGCCTCACTCTGCACCCCACGGGTCCCGGTCGAGGGCGTGCCGGAGCACGGATCGGCGGCGCTACGAGGGCGCACGCGTCGGACTTCCATCGTCAGCCCAACGGTCGTGGGATTCCTGCCTCACCCGGATGCAACGCAGTGGAACCCGGGGTCTGCAGACTTCGTGAGGCCGTTCCGGGATTGCGCGCTGGGCGCTGCATCCGGGCTACACGAAGGCACCGGACAAGCACGTTCACAGCAACCGGCGTATGGCGCGCGTGGGCGCTCGCCTTTTAGAACGAGCCGGTGAAGTCTGCCGGCGGCGTCCAGGTCAGCGCGCCGTTGAGCGCCTGCAGCACGCCCGAATCGCGACTGTAGATGTCGCGGCGGAACTGCAGGTGACCGGTCTCGTCCGGGAACACGGTCAGGTAGAGCAGCATGATCGGCACCCTGCGCGGCAGGTTCACGCGCTGCGTACGCCGGGTGTCGAGTGCGGCATTGAGCGTTGCGAGGTTCCAGCGCTGCGGATCGTCGAGCAGTTCGACGGCGAGATCCAGCGGCTGCTCGATGCGGATGCAGCCCGAGCTGAAGCTGCGTTCGGGCTGCGCGAACAGTTCGCGCGCCGGCGTGTCGTGCAGATACACGGCGTGCGCATTCGGGAACATGAACTTGATGCGGCCGAGCGCATTGTCGGGGCCCGGATCCTGGCGCAGGAAATAGCGGAAGTTGGTCGCGCTGACCCGTCGCCAGTCGATGTTCGACGCGCTGACGGCACCACCGTTCGGATCGACCACGCGCAGTTTCTTCTCGCGCAGGTAGGCCGGGTTCTGCCGCAGCTTGGGCAGGATGTCCTCGCGCAGGATGGTCGGTGGCACCGTCCACGTCGGGTTCAGTTCGAGGTAGGACAGCTCGTCGCGAAAGATTGGCGTCTGCCGGAACGGCCGCCCGACGATCGCGCGGCCGCGCCAGCGCACCTCACCGTCTCTGAAATACACGGCCTGGTAGCCGGCGATGTTGACGGCGACGTACTCCTCGCCCAGATCGCGAAACACCCAGCGCAGCCGCTCGAGATTGATCCGGATCTGATCGATGCGCGTGGCGAGCGGTACATTGAGGGCCGCGAGGGTGCCGCGGCCGACTGCGCCGTCGACCGCGAGCCCGTGTCGCTGCTGAAACGCTTCGACCGCGGCGATCAGCGGCGCGTCGTAGATCGTGTTCTCCTGCGGCGCGACCGGCTGCGCGAACTCGCCGCTGGCCGTGAGCCGCGCGCGCAGCAGCGGCACGCGGGGATCGACCATGCCGGGCTTCAGCGTGTCGCCGGCAGGCACGAGCGGCCAGGATCCGCGGGCCTGCAGCGCGCGATGTTCGGCGAGGGCGGTGGTCAATGCCGCGTAATAGCGGCCGGGCGGCCGCAATGACTGCAGCTGCGCGCCGAGATCGCCGCGCGTGATGGTTTCGTGCAGCCAGAGCGCCGGGTTGGTGGTGCCGAACGTGCGCGAATAGTTCCAGTTCGGATCGAGGGCAAGCGGATTCGCCTTGCCATAGCGCAGCGTGAACGCCACGCGCGCGAGGGCCTCGCTGGCCAGCAGCTCGCGCTCGGCCGGCGGCAGCTTCATCTCGAGTTGCGCGGCGAGGAAGTCCTGCGGGTCGAGTCCGTCGGTGCTGGTGTGCGCGATGGCGGCACGCAGTGCGTCGATCCGCTCCTCGGTCCAGCGCGGCAGGTCGTCGGTATAGAGCCGACGCAACACCGGGGTTGACCACAGGCGCGTGTTCGCGATCGTCACCTGTGGCGCATCGCCGGCGAGCAGGGACGACAGAGTGGCCGGCGCCGCGGCACAGACGACAGATGGCAGCAGGCTCAGCCACAGGATGAGCGCGCACCACGGCGGATTCATGCAGGATCGCATCCAGGCTTGCTTCGGCAGGGGAAGGTCCGCCTATACTAGCCGCGTTTGCGCGTTGGCAGTGGGGGAATGAGACCGATGAGTGACAAGACCCGTGAAGAAGCGCGGGGCCCGGCCCTGCTGAGCCGACGCCGGCTGCTGAAACTGGGGGCCGCCGCCGCGCTGCTGGCCTGCACGCCAGCCTGGGCCCGTGCGTTGCCCGCGCGCAGCCTCGCCTTCAAGCATCTGCATACCGGCGAACAGCTCTCGATCACCTACTTCGAGCGGGGCGCCTACGACGACATCGCGCTCGCGACGATCAATCATCTGCTGCGCGATTTTCGCACCGGCGATGTGTTTCCGATCCGGCGTGAACTGCTCGATCAGCTCGCCTTCGTGCATGCGGCCATCGGCAGCGACGCGCCGTTCCAGGTGATCTCGGGTTACCGCTCGCCGCAGACCAACGACATGCTGCACCGGACCTCGAGCGGCGTGGCCACGCGCAGCCTGCACATGGACGGCATGGCCATCGACGTGCGCCTCGCGGACACCAGGACCCGCAAGCTGCGCGATGTCGCCGCAGATCTCAAACTCGGCGGTGTCGGCTATTACGCCTCTTCGGATTTCGTGCACCTCGACATCGGCCGCCCGCGCCAGTGGTGATGCCGCGCTGACGGGCGCCGCGCTGGCGGCGGGGCCCGTTCCCGGAAACCCGCAGCCGACGCGGGCGGTCCAGCCGCCCGCCTGACCGTTTCAACCTTCGATTCGATCCGCCACGGAGCCGCCGCCATGGATTTCGATCTGCCTGCCGAACTGACGGCCTATCTGCGTGAACTCGACGACTTCATCGAGCGCGAGATCAAGCCGCTCGAAGCGCAGGACGACAATGTCCGCTTCTTCGATCATCGCCGCGAGCACGCGCGCACCGATTGGGACAACAACGGTCTGCCGCGTCCTGAATGGGAAGCCCTGCTCGCCGAGGCGAAGCGTCGGGCTGACGCCGCCGGCCATTTCCGCTATCCGTTTCCGAAGCGCTTCGGCGGCCGGGACGGCAACAATCTGGGCATGGCGGTGATTCGGGAGCACCTCACGAGCAAGGGGCTCGGTCTGCACTGCGATTTGCAGAACGAACACGCGATCGTCGGCAACAACATCAGCCTGCTGCTGATGCTCGAGTACGGCAGCCCCGAGCAGCAGGCGCAATGGATCGAGCCGCTCGCCAGCGGCAGCGCGATGTTCGCCTTCGGCATCACGGAGCCGAACCACGGCTCGGACGCGACGCACATGGAGTCGACCGCGGTCCACGACGGCCAGGGCTGGACAGTCAACGGCGAGAAGACCTGGAACACGGGTATCCACACCGCGACGCACGACCTGATCTTCGCGCGCAACGCCGGCAAGGCCGGTGACGCCGACGGGATCACCGCCTTCCTGATGCCGACCGACGCGCCGGGTTTCAGGATTGAGGAAATGCTGTGGACCTTCAACATGCCGACCGACCACGGTCGCGTGTCGTTCACGAACGTGCGCCTGCCGGACAGTGCGGTGTTCGGCCAGGTCGGCCGCGGCCTGCAGGTAGTGCAGCATTTCTTCAACGAGAACCGCATCCGGCAGGCAGCGTCGAGCCTCGGCGCCGCGCAGTACTGCATCAACGAATCCGTCGCGTACGCGAAAGTGCGCAAGCCCTTCGGCAAGCCGCTCGCGTCGAACCAGGCGATCCAGTTTCCGCTCGTCGAACTGCAGACGCAGTGCGAAATGCTGCGCGCGCTGATCCACAAGACCGCGTGGCTGATGGATCGCGACGGCGCGTTCTCGGTGTCGGACAAGGTGTCGATGTGCAACTACTGGGCGAACCGGCTGTGCTGTGAGGCGGCCGATCGCGCCATGCAGATCCACGGCGGGATGGGCTATTCGCGGCACAAGGCCTTCGAGCACATCTATCGTCATCACCGCCGCTACCGCATCACCGAAGGCGCGGAAGAGATCCAGATGCGCCGCGTGGCCGGTTACCTGTTCGGCTTCATGTCGCAGCGCGCGCCGAAGGGCGTGGCCGAAGACTGAACGCGCGGTGAGCGAATCACTCGCCGTGACCGTCGACAGCGTCGCGCGCGTGCTGCGTCCGCGGCTGCCGTGGCTGCGCGAGGTGCTGGCCTGCGAGCGGCTGTCCGGCGGTGCAAGCCAGGAGACCTGGCGGCTGCGCGTGCTGGGCCCGGACGGCGCCATCGACCTTGCGCTGCGGCGCGTGCCGGGCGGTGCGGCGTTCGCGCGCAACGTCGAACAGATCGGGCCGGTGGCCGAGGCGCGGCTGCTGCGCTGCGCGTCCGCGGCCGGTGTGCCGGTACCCACCGTGCTGCACGAACTGCAGCCCGGCGACCGGCTCGGACAGGGCTACGTGATGACCTGGCTGGACGGCGAGACCCTCGGCGCGCGCCTCGTGCGCGATCCGTCGCTGAATGACGTGCGGCCGCGCCTCGCCGCGGCCTGCGGCGACATCCTGGCCCGCATCCACGCCATCGACGTGCAGGCGAACGGGCTCGACGAAATCCTGCCGAGCGTCGCGCCGGCGACGCTGGTCGAACAGGTCTGGGCCCGCTACCGCGGCTTCGTGACGCCGCAGCCGATGATCGACTACACCGCGCGCTGGCTGCTCGACCATCTGCCGCCACCTGTCACGCCGCGACTCGTGCACGGCGACTTTCGCAACGGCAACCTGATGGTCGGGCCGCAGGGCATCGTCGGCGTGCTCGACTGGGAGATCGCGCACCTCGGCGATCCGGTGCGCGATCTCGGCTGGTTGTGCACGAACTCGTGGCGCTTCGGCGTCACGGCACTGCCGGTCGGCGGGTTCGGCACGCGCGAGGCGCTGTGCGAAGCGTATCGCCAGGCCAGCGGGCACGCGGTCGAGCCGGCGCACCTGCATTTCTGGGAAGTGTTCGGCTCGTTCTGGTGGGCTGTCGGCTGTCTGGAGATGGCCGACCAGTATCGCGCCGGGCCGGACGTCTCCGTCGAGCGGCCCGCGATCGGTCGCCGCTCGTCCGAATGCCAGATCGACTGCGTCAACCTGCTGATCCCCGGCCCCGTGACGGCGGTCGATGCCACGCCGCCGTCGGACGACCAGTTGCCGCGTACGGATGAACTGCTCGCCAGCGTGCGCGATTTCCTGCGCCAGGACGTCAGCACCGAGACGCTCGGGCGCACGCGCTTCCTCGCGCGCGTCGCCGCCAACTCGCTCGACATCGTGCTGCGCGAACGCGCGCAGGGACCGCGCACGATGGCCGGCGAACATGTGCGCCTGCGGGCCCTGTGCGGTGACGGTGATCTGGATGCGCTGCGCTGGCGGCTCGTCGAACGCCTGCGCGACGGCGGTCTGGCGCTCGACGATGCCGCGCTGATTCGTCATCTGCGCCAGACCGTGTTCGATCGCGTGATGATCGATCAGCCCGGCTACTCGGGCGCGCAGACGGCGAGGGACGCTGCGACGACGTAGGGATCTCGTGCCTGCGGGCTGCTTGAGTTGGCCACCGAGAACACCGAGAACACCGAGAATTGATCTCGAAGCGAGGCTCCCGGATGTCTGCGCCACTCGCGGCGCGGGCATAGCCTGGCTATTTCCTGGATCATTTCCTTCTCGGTGTTCTCGGTGTTCTCGGTGGCAAGATGCGATGCCTGGCATACGCACAGACGCAGGACAGAATGCAGGTGCGCAGTACCCGCCATCGCCGCCTTCTGGGAGCGCTGGGGCGGTTTCGGTATGCTCGGGTCATCGACATCAAACGAGGGGAGCACGACAGATGAGACTCAAGAACAAGGTCGCGATCGTCACCGGCGGTGCGGGCGGCATGGGGCAGGCGACGGCGCTGCGCTTTCTCGCGGAAGGCGCGAAGGTCGTGATCGCCGATTTCAACGCGGCGAGTGGCGAGGACACGCTGAAAATCGCCGCCGCGGCCGGACATGCCGACACGGCGCGCTTCATTCGCACGGATGTCGCGCAGGAAGCCGACATCAAGGCCATGGTCGACTGCGCACTCGATCACTTCGGACGTCTCGACGTGATTTTCAACAACGCCGGGGTCGGCGGCGCGATCGGGCCGGTGTGGGATCTCGAAGAAGACGAATGGGATTACACCTTCGATGTCCTCGTGAAAGGCGTCTTCTTCGGCATCAAGCACGCGACGCGCGTGTTTCGTCGCCAGGGCGAAGGCGGCAACATCATCAACACCGCGTCCGTCGCGGGCTTGAGCGGGGGCTGCGGCCCGCTGGCGTATTCGGCGGCGAAAGCCGCGGTCGTCAACCTGTCGCGCGCGGCGGCCGTGCAGCTCGCGCCGGATCGCATCCGCGTGAACGCGATCTGCCCCGGCTTCATCCTGACCGGCCTCACGCACCCGCATCAGCAATCGCTCGAGGAAGCCGGCCGTTTCCTCGATGGTCTGCAGCCCTGGCCCCAGCACGGCCGCGGCGCCGACATCGCCGGCACGGCCCTGTTCCTCGCCAGCGACGACTCGGCCTTCGTCAGCGGTGAGGCGATCGTCGTCGACGGCGCGCTGACCGCGATCGGCCCCGACATGTGGCAGCGCTACGGCGTGCCGCGCGAAGCGACGATGACGAAAAGCCGCCTGAACAAGGGCACCACCGGCGAAACGAGCACGGCGCGGCAGTTGAAGGACTGAGCCGCGCCGGGACCGTCCAATTGCGTGGTGCCGTGTGAGGTGGGGGGGATTGGCCACCGAGAACACAGAGAACACAGAGAAATGAAGAGATGAAAGATGTTGATGCGCTTGCGGGAAGCTGATCGGGAACCGCCCTGACTTGCGGTCGAACCGCGACTCTCACCGCATCGAAGCCGTCAATTCATTATTCTCTCTCTTGTCCCTCGGTGTTCTCGGTGTTCTCGGTGGCCAATCCCCCCGCCTCACCCGCCACTGCGCTTCTGCTCGCCGCGGCCCCCCGGTTATCATGCCCCGCCGCATGGCGATTCGCCGCGGCAGACCGTATAAAAACCATTGCCTACGAGGTGAATTGTGCCCGCCATGTCTGAACAAAGTTCCGATCTGCCCACCCTCGACGTCGCGATCGTCGGCGCCGGCTTCGGCGGTCTGTACATGCTTCACAAGCTTCGCCAGCTCGGCTTGCGTGCGCGCATTTTCGAAGCCGGCGGCGGCGTTGGCGGCACCTGGTACTGGAACCGCTATCCGGGTGCGCGCTGCGATGTCGTCAGCATGGAGTATTCGTACCAGTTCTCCGACGAGCTGCAACAGGAATGGGAGTGGAGCGAGCGTTATGCGACGCAGCCCGAGATCCTGCGCTACGTGAACCACGTCGCCGATCGCTTCGATCTGCGCAAGGACATCGAATTCAACACCCGCGTGAGTTCAGCGGTGTTCGACGAGGCGGCCGGCCGCTGGACGGTGACGACCGGGCAGGGGCAGCGTGTGTCGGCGCAGTTCTGCGTGATGGCGACGGGCTGCCTGTCGTCGACGAATCTGCCCGACTTCCCGGGCCTCGACAGCTTCCGCGGCGAGCGCTACCACACCGGGCAATGGCCGCACGAGGGCGTGGATTTCACCGGCAAGCGCGTCGGCGTCATCGGCACCGGGTCGTCCGCGATCCAGTCCGTGCCCATCATCGCGCAGCAGGCGGCGCAGCTGACGGTGTTCCAGCGCACTGCCAGCTACACGATTCCGGCGCACAACTCGGCGATCGCGCCCGCGGAAGTGCAGGCGATCAAGGCCGACTATCGCGGCTTCCGCGAACGCAACAAGCAGCAGCCGTTCGGGGTCGATTTCCGCAGTTCGAAAGCCTCGGCGCTCGAGGTCAGCGTCGAGGAGCGGGAGCGCGAGTACGAGGATCGCTGGCAGCGCGGCGGCCTGGCGTTTCTCGGCGCCTTCGGCGACCTGCTGTTCAACCGCGAGGCGAATGCGACGGCCGCCGACTTCATCCGGCGCAAGATCGCCTCGATCGTCCGTGACCCCGCGCTCGCCGCAAAGCTCGCGCCGACGCAGATCGTCGGCTGCAAGCGCCTGTGCGTCGACACCGGGTATTACGACACCTTCAATCGCCCGAACGTGGCCCTGGTCGACGTCGGCGAGACCCCGATCGAGGCCATCACGCCGGCCGGCGTGAAGGTCGGCGGCCAGGAATACGCGTTCGACTGCCTCGTGTTCGCGACGGGCTTCGATGCGATGACAGGGGCGTTGCTGAAGATCGACGTCCGCGGTCGCGCCGGGCTGACGCTGCAGCAGAAGTGGGCCGAAGGCCCGCGCACCTATCTCGGCCTGCAGACGGTCGGCTTTCCGAATCTCTTCACGATCACGGGCCCGGGCAGCCCGTCGGTGCTGACGAACATGCTGCCGTCGATCGAGCAGCACGTCGAATGGATCGCCGACTGCATCCATTACGTCGGCAGCCGGGGCTTGCGCACCATCGAAGCGACGCAGCCGGCGGAGGACGCGTGGGTCGAGCACGTCAACGGCGTGGCGAACCAGACCCTGTATCCCGGCTGCAACTCCTGGTATCTCGGTGCGAACGTGCCGGGCAAGCCCCGGGTCTTCATGCCCTACATCGGTTTTCCGCCGTACGTGCAGAAGTGCAACGAGGTGGTGGCCAAGGGCTACGAAGGCTTCCGCCTCGCCAGCTGACGCCGCCGCCTGCGGCCGACTTCGTTCTGTGACGGCCGACACGCCTGGCGTGTCGGCCCCTGTCCGACACACGACCGGGTATCAAGCTGACAAGCGCGGCTGCCGCTAGCCCCGGCATGAAGAAAGCGCACTGCCCGCCGGCCGCCCGGTCACGGGGCTTCACGTTGCTCGAACTGATGCTGGCCGTGACGGTGGGCGCGATCATCGCGATGGTCGCGATTCCGCTGTATCAGGACTACATCATGCGCAGCAAGATGGCGCAGGTCATGGCCGACATGACCCGCATCGACACGGCCATCGAAGCGTACCGCATCGACAATGAAAGCCTGCCGGCCAGCCTGTCCGAGGTCTTCTCGCCGGTGCCGACCGACGCCTGGGGCAATGAATTCGTCTACCTTCGCCTGCAGCCGGCGAGCCGCGGCTCGCGCGGCGCGGCCCGCAAGGACCACAACCTGGTCCCGATCAACTCGGACTACGATCTCTATTCGAAGGGCGAGGATGGCCGCAGTGCTGGGCCGCTGACCGCCCGCCACAGCCGCGATGACATCGTGCGCGCGAACAACGGTGCCTTCTTCGGGGCCGCCGAAGACTATTAGCCGTGACTGCGTGCCTCCCGGCCTCTGCGGCGCCGCGCCGCCTGCGACTGGCGGTCGCGACGGGCAGCGTGGCGCCGGTCCGGCGCCGGCTCGCGCGCTAGCGCACGATGGACGTGCTCGCCTCCGCCTCCGCCTCCGCGACCACGGGGACTCGCTCGGTGCTCAGTTCGCCGTTTGCGCGGCGACTGATGCTGCTGTTCATCATCTCGGCCCTGTTGCCGGCCCTGGCGCTGGGGGTGCTGACGTTCCGCTATGTCCAGCATGAACTGGACGCCGTGCACGAGCGTCATGCGCAGCATCTGATCAAGGCGGCAGGTCTGAACCTGTTCGACTGGCTGTTGCGGCGGGACACTGAAATCAAGGAAACGATCGAGGAAGTCCGCCGCGGCAGGCTCAAGGCCGGCCAGCAGCTGCCTGGCCGTGACATCACGATCGAGGCGCTCGGCACGGGGCGGAGATTCGACGCGGCGGACATCAAGAGCCTGCGGCTGGGACACAGCGTGTTCGACTATGCGAAGGACCAGGCAGGCGACGCGGTGTATCGCTTCAGCCGCCTCGTCGACACGGCGGCGGGCGAACTCGTCGTCACCAATGCCGTGCGCGGCATGCCGTCCGCGCACACGGTGTTGCCGCCGTCGATCGCCTACTGTTTCCTCACCGCCGACGGCGTGCCCATCCGCTGTTCCGAATCGATGCCCGCGTCCGTGCAGGCCGCCATCGGCGCGCAGCGGCAGGCGGGCTATCAGACCTACGAGGTGGATGACGCCGGTCAGATCCTGCACGTGCGGACCTGGCAAATCTTCATGGGCGCGGAGTTCGGCCTGCGCGACTGGAAGATCGCCGTCTGGCACGACGACGGCGATCTGCTGGCCTCGGCCGCCGACTTCAGCAAGATGCTGCGGCCGGTGCTGCTCATCGCGACGCTCAGCGCCGTGCTGCTTGCGATGATCGCGATCCGTCGGCACCTGCGACCGTTTCACCTGCTGACCGCCGCGGCCGAGCGCATCGGGCCGGACAATCTCGATGTCACGGTCGATCTGCGCAGCGGCGACGAACTGCAGCAGCTCGGCAACGCGTTCAATGCGATGGCGCTGCGCCTGAAGCGCAACTTCGAGTTCCAGTCGGCGCTCGCCGCGATCGACCGCGATGCGTTGACGTCCAAGGACGCGGCGACCACCGTGCGCGCGCTGCTCAGCGGACTCGCGGACCTGGTGCCACATGAATGGTCCTGCGTGTGGTTTCACGACGGGCGGTCCGACAGCCTGCTGATGATGGCGCGCGAGACCGGCACGCGCGAGCCGACCCTCAGGCGCGTGCCGGATCTGTCCTGCGGCGATCGCGTGCTGCTGCTGAGCGCCGAGGCCTGGGTCGAAGTGCCGCTCGAAGTGCAACCGCTGTGCCGGGCCGGCGACACGCCGGTCGATCACGTCTATGCGGTGCCACTGGCCGTCGGTGAGCAGGCGGCCGCGGTGTGGATTGCGCCGTCGCGCGGCGCGCCGTTCACCACCGACGACGAGCACACGTTCCGCGAACTGGCGGCGCGCCTGGCGGTCGCACTCGTGAACTTCTCGGCCAAGGAAGAATTGTTCCAGGAAGCGCATTTCGACACGCTGACGGGCCTGCCGAACCGGCGCCTGTTCCGCGACATGCTGGATGCGGCCATCCTGCGCGCGCCGCGCGAACGCCATGCGGTCGGCCTGCTGTTCGTCGATCTCGACGACTTCAAGTACGTCAATGATTCGCTGGGGCACGCCATGGGCGACAAGCTGCTGCGTGCCGTCGGTCATGGCCTGCGGCAGACGGTGCGCGACACCGACCTGGTCGCGCGGCTCGGCGGCGACGAGTTCGTCGTCATCGTGCCCGATCTGCCGCTCGATGAAGTCGCGGCGTCGACTCAACTCGCCACCACGGCCGAGAAGCTGCTCGGCGAGCTGCGCAACCCGGCTTCGATTGACGGCCACGAACTGCTGGTGCGTGCGAGCATCGGCGCGGCCATCCACCCGCGCGACGGGGCGAACAGTGACGAACTGCTGCGCAGCGCGGACGCCGCGATGTACTCGACGAAAGACGAGTCGCGTGGTGGCTACACGTTCTTCTCCCAGGAGCTGAACGCCAAGGCCACCCGCCGCATCGAACTGCAGGCGGAAATCGCGCGCGGCGCCGAGCGCGACGAGTTCATTCTGCATTACCAGCCGCAGATCAGCGCCGCCGACGGCAGCGTGACCGGCTGCGAGGCGCTGCTGCGCTGGCAGCATCCCACGCGCGGCCTGCTCGGGCCGGGCGAGTTCCTGGCCGAAGCGGAAGCGACCGGCCTGATCGGCGAAATCGGCGCGAGCGCGTTGCGCCGGGCCGCGCGTCAGCTGGCGGCCTGGCATGAGCTCGGCTTCACCGACCTGTCGATGTCGGTCAACGTGTCGGCACGCCAGTTCGACGATCCGCACCTGGTCGCGCTGGTCGAGAACATCATCGACGACGTCGGGATCCCCGCGTCCTCGCTCGAACTCGAGATCACCGAATCGACGGCCTGCCGGCGCCTCGACCACACGGTGGAGATCATGACGCAGCTCGCGGCGCTCGGCGTGCGGCTCGCGATCGACGACTTCGGGACCGGCCATTCGTCGCTGAGCTATCTGCAGCGCATGCCGCTGCACACGCTGAAGGTCGACCGCTCGTTCGTCATCGAGATCGGAGTGTCGACGCGCGGCGAAAGCATCGTCGATGCGATCCTGGCGCTCGGCAAGTGCCTCGGCCTCGACATCGTCGCCGAGGGCGTGGAGACCGAAGAGCAGCTCCGTTATCTCGCGCAGCGGGACTGCGACTCGATCCAGGGCTGGCTGTTCAAGCCGGCGCTGTCGTCGATCAAGTTCATCGAGTACGTGATGGAACGGCGCGCCCTGGCGAGGAAGCGGGTGCCGGCGGCCCGCGCCGAACGGCATTCCATGCCCGTTTCCTGAGCCGCGCAAGCCGCCCACTGTGCGATACTGGGCGCCGTCCCAGCGGCACCGCGCCGCGTCCGAGCCAATCATGTCCGATTTCGAATTCTTCGCCACCGCGCCCCGCGGCACGGCTGACCTGTTGCTGGCCGAACTGACTGCGTTCGGCGCGTCCGAGGTGCGCGAGCGCATCGGCGGCGTCGCCTTTCGCGGCGACCTGGCGGTGGCCTACCGCGCGTGCTGGTGGTCCCGCATCGCCAATCGCGTGCTGCTGGTGCTCGCCCGCTTCCCGGCCCTCGAGACCGATGCGCTGTATGTCGGGGTGCGCGGGATCGACTGGGCGGCGCACCTGAACATCGACGACACGCTCGCCGTCGATGCGGTGACGAGCCGCTCGCAGATGACGCACAGCCATTTCATCGCGCAGCGCACGAAGGACGCCATCGTCGACAGCCTGCGCACGCCGGATGGCCGGCGGCCCGGCGTCGACACCGCGCATCCCGATCTGCGGATCAACGTCTACGTCGATCGCGACCAAGTCCAGCTCGCGCTCGACCTGGCCGGCGAGAGCCTGCATCGCCGCGGCTACCGCATGAGCCAGGGCGCGGCGCCGTTGAAGGAGAACCTCGCCGCGGCGCTGCTGATCCGCGCCGGCTGGCCGGCGCTGGCGGCGGACGGTGCGCCGCTCGTCGACCCGATGTGCGGCGCCGGCACCCTGCCGATCGAGGCGGCGCTGATCGCCGGTGACATCGCGCCCGGGCTGCTGCGCGAGCGCTGCGGCTGCGAACGCTGGCTGGGCCACGACCCTGCCCTGTGGGCGGCCATCGGCGAAGACGCGCGCGTGCGCCAGGAAGCCGGCCTCGCGCGCATCCCGACGATCGTCGGTTATGACGCCGATGCGGCGGCCGTGCAGAACGCCTGGGAGAACATCCGCCGCGCCGGGCTCGTCGGACGCGTGCACGTCGAACGCCGCGAACTTGTTGAGGCCGAGCCGCCGACTGCAGCCGCCGGCAAGACGGGCCTCGTGATCTGCAATCCGCCGTACGGCGAGCGTCTGCAGGCGCGCCCTGTGGTCGTCGCGCCGGCGATGGTGCGCCCCGTGGCACCGCCCGTGGCCGCGGCGCCGAGCCTGTATCGCCGCGTGCTGCCAGACGCGCCGCCGGCCGCGCCTGCCGGCCGTTCGCGCCAGGTCGAGCCCTGGATGCTCGATCCGGCGATCGGCGCGCCGGGTCGCCGCAGTGGTGAAGTGGCGTGGGCGACGCGCGCCCCGGTGCCGGGCCAGGAGCCTGCGGGCCGCGATGCCGGCACCCTCGCCGACGAACGCGAAGCGCTCGATGGCCTCTATCGCGAACTCGGTCGCGTGCTGCGCGCCCGCTTCGCGGGCTGGGAGGCGGCCGTGCTGACCGGCGATCCGTCGCTGGGTCTCGCGCTGAACATCAAGGCCCGCCGCACGCACACGATTTACAACGGGGCGATCGAATGCCGGCTGTTGCGCTTGCGTGTGACGCCGGAGTTCTTCAGCCCGGACGTGCCGCCCGGCAGCGAGCGCCTGGTCCGCGCGCAGCAGCGCATGGCGAAACGCGAGACGCCGTCCGAAGGGGCGACGATGTTCGCGAACCGTCTGCGCAAGAATCTGCAGACGCTGTCGCGCTGGTGCCGACGCGAGTCCATCGACTGCTACCGGCTGTACGACGCCGACATGCCCGAGTACGCCGTCGCGATCGATGTCTACGCCGGCACCGAGCGCTGGCTGCACGTGCAGGAATACGCGGCGCCGGCGACCGTCGACGTCGATCGTGCGCGTGCGCGGCTCGACGAAGCGCTGTCCGTGCTGCCCGAGGTGCTGGACGTGCCGATCGAGCGCATCGTGTTCAAGCGGCGCCAGCGGCAACGCGGGGCGGCGCAGTACGAGCGGCTGGCGACCGAGGAGAATTTTTTCGAAGTGCAGGAAGGCGGGCTGCGTTTCCTGGTCAATCTGCGCGACTACCTGGACACCGGCCTGTTTCTCGACCATCGCCTGACGCGGGGGCTGATCCGCGAGCGCGCGCGGGATCGGGATGTCCTGAACCTGTTCGCCTACACGGGATCGGCCAGCGTGTACGCCGCGGCCGGTGGCGCGCGCAGCACGACCTCGGTGGACATGTCGGCCACCTATGCGCAATGGGCGCTGCGCAATCTCGCGCTGAACGGCTACGCACCGCCGTCGCACCAGGTGATCCAGGCCGACTGCATGGCGACCCTCGCCACGCCGCCGACGCGCCAGTACGGACTCATCTTCCTCGACCCGCCGACGTTCTCGAACTCCAAGCGCATGAGCGACACGCTAGACGTGCAGCGCGATCACGTGACGCTGATTCAACAATGCGTCGCGCGCCTCGCGCCCGGCGGCGAACTGATTTTCTCGACCAACCTGCGCCGCTTCAAACTCGACACGCCAGCGCTGAACGGCCTGTCGATCACGGATCTCAGCCGCGAAACCCTGCCCGAGGATTTCAAGCGCAACGCGCGGATACACCAGTGCTTCGGTATCAGGGTGCAAGCGTAGCGTCAGCGAGGGTGCCGCGGGGGCTCTGGATTTTGCCACCGAGAACACAGAGAACACCGAGGGAAAACGGGAGACAAAAGAAACCTGTTCTCTCGAAGCGCCAGGGCGTCAGATCGCTCCGGACCCGCTCCAATATTCTCTGTGTTCTCGGTGGCAGAATTCAAAGCCCGACATCCGGGCATCGCGCCTGATATCGGCACAGTGCCCGCGTCCGCGTTACTTGATTTTCGCCGACTTGATCAGAATGGTGTCGACCGGCACGTCGCCCATCGGGCCGAAGTTCGTCGTCGGCACGCCGACGATGGCGTCCACCGCGTCCATGCCGCTGACGACCTTGCCGAACACCGCATAGCCCCAGCCCTGACCCTTGTCGGTGTGATCGAGGAAGGCGTTGTCGGCGACGTTGACGAAGAACTGGGCGGTCGCGCTGTGCGGGTCGCCGGTGCGGGCCATCGCGAGCGTGCCGCGCGTGTTCTGCAGGCCGTTGTCCGCTTCGTTCTGGATCGGATCGCGCGTGTCCTTCTGTTCCATCTCCGGCGTGAAACCGCCGCCCTGGATCATGAAGCCCGGGATGACGCGGTGGAAAATCGTGCCGTCGTAAAAACCGGCCTTCACATAAGCGAGAAAGTTCTCGACCGACTGCGGTGCCTTGTCGGCATAGAGTTCGATCTCGATGGGGCCTTTGGTGGTGTCGAGCACGACACCCGGATTCGGACCCGCCGCCATCGCGCCCCGGGACACAAGGAACACACAGGCCAGCAGCAGGCCGTTCAGAAACTTCATGGTTCAGCACTCCAGATGATGATGAGGGATCGGGCAGCGCCCGACTGGGCCGCCACGTATTGTCGCATTCCTGACCCGCCCGCATAGCCTCTGCCGCAAGAGATGAAGCCCTGCTGAATCGGGGCGTGGCCGCACGACCCGGGCGGTTTCCCCATGCCGTTGACGCACAGGTGGCCCGTTGGTTGCTCTGTGCAAGTGCGTGTCCGGCGCGCTCGTGTAGCCCGGGTGGAGCGCGCAGCGCGGAACCCGGGAGCGGCCTGTCAGACGCCGCAGTGACCGGGTTCGATGACGTTCCACCCGACCTCATGGAACCCAGGTGTCGCCTTTCGTCGCCCGGGGGGGCGAAAGCGTAACGCGGGTGCCGCGCTGCCACCGGACACCCTGAGAGCGCCCGACAGGGACCGCTGGATGCGCCGGCCTGCGTCGGTGTCGGTCGGGGCTACGGCTGCTGGATGCTCAGCAGGTAGGCAATCATCGAAAAGATGCGACCCCGGATGTACGACTTCTCGTTCATGCCGAGCGTTGCTGCCTCGTCGGCGAGCTCCTGGCCCCAGATCGGCATGTCCCGGACGCCGTGCGCGGGGACCATTTCATTGGCGCTGATCGTTTCGTAGATTTTCCACAGCGGAAACTCGCCGTCGTTGCGGCGCGAAATCAAGGTGAGATCGCTCGGACGCGCAGTCAGCAGATTTGCATACGGGCCATCGCCCTTGCCGCTGGCGCCGTGGCAGACGGCGCATTTGGCCTGGTAAAGATGGCCGCCGGTATTGACGATGTCTTCGCCGGAGTGCGTGAGGCCGGCGGCGGTGGCCTGCAGCGCCGCGGCCTGCAGCAGCAGTGCAAGCGCAGTGGACGGCAGGCGGGTCGAACGGGCACGGTGGCTCATGGACATAGGGGATCCTCCTGTCGGACGGGATCATTCTCGGCCGCCCCACGCAGCGCCGATTGATCCAGCGCAAGCACGGCGCCTGCGTCCTCGCCACCTCCGGCGCGGAGACACCGGGATTTTCCGCTTGCCACCGAGAACACCGAGGAAAGAGGGAAAAATCAAAAAAACGGTTGGCGCGAAGCACAAGGCAGGTGCCAGCCAGTCAGCCAACTCAACCGATTACTGCTCTGTGTTCCCGGTGTTCTCGGTGGCAAAAAACTCAACAGCCCGCCACAGCCTCAGGCGCGTCGACCCACCGCAGACCCACAGCGCTCAGCGCAACGCCGGCAGCACCTCGCGCGCGATCAGGGCCTCGTTCTCGTCGGCGTATGCGTCCGGGCACGCCGAGGACAGGAAGAAGGTCGTGGCGCCGGCATCGCGGTACTCGCGCAGCCGCGCCTGACAATCGTCGGGCGTGCCGACGATCACGTATTTGTCGGCAATCTTCGAGAAGTCCTGCGCGTACTGCGCGCCGAGTTTGGCGGTGGCCATCGCCAGTGCGTGGGCGCGATCGGCGTGGCAGGCGATGAAGGCGAACAGCGAGGGTTTCACGGCCGCTGCCGGCCGGCCGGCCTCGATGCTCCATGCCCGGATCTTCGTCAGCGAGTCCGCGAGCATGTCCGGCGTGTACATGTAGGGCATCCAGCCATCGCCGTAGCGCGCCGCGCGGCGCATCGCGGCGTCCTTGCGGCCCGACACCCAGATCGGCAGCGGCTGTTGCACGGCGCGGGGTTGCAGCCTCACGTCGTGCAGGGTGTTGAAGCGGCCCTCGGCGCTGACCGTTTCGCCGGCCAGCAGGCGGCGGATCAGCGGCAGGGCCTCGTTGACGCGCGCGCCGCGCTCGGTGACGGGCACGCCGCAGGCCTCGAACTCCCGCGGCATTTCGCCGCCGATGCCGATGCCCATGTGATAGCGCCCGCCGGACACGACGTCGAGCGTCGCGGCGAGCTTGGCGGCGAGCGTTGCCGGGTAGAGTGGCAGCAGCACGATGGCGGAAATCAGCCGGATTCGGTGCGTTGCGCCGGCGGCCGCCGCGAGCGAGATGAAACTGTTGGACGTCGGCCCGTGGAAGCTCACGTGTTCGCCGCACCCGGCGTAATCGTAGCCGAGGTCCTCGAGGCGGCGCGCATTGCCCGCCGCGTCGTCGATGCTGTGCAGTGACATGCCGAATTCAATGCTCATCCGCGCGCTCTCCGCTGATCGTGAAGTCGGGCCGATCATCGCATGCCGCGCGCGTGTCGGTTGAACAGACGCTCGGCCGTCCCGGATAATCCGCCGCACCGTCTGCCGAGCACTCTGCCATGCGCCGCCTTCCCGTTCGCTCCCTGTTCGCCGCGCTGTGCCTGTGGCTCGGCTGTGTCGCCGCGCCCGGCCACGCGGCGGACGTGGCGCCGGAAGCGCGCGAGATCGTGATCGCGGTCGGGGGCCAGGGCCTGTTCTACTACCTGCCGCTCGCGATTGCCGACCAGCGCGGCTATTTCCGCGACGCCGGCCTCGACGTCGAGATCGCAGATTTCCCGGGCGGCGCGAAGTCGCTGCAGGCGCTCGTCGGCGGCAGCGCGGCGTTTGCGGCCGGCGCCTTCGAGCACGTGCTGAACATGCAGGCGAAAGGACAGGCCGTGCAGGCCGTCACCCTGATGGCGCGCTATCCGGGCATGGTGCTCGCGCTGCCGGCCGGCAAGGGCGCGGGCTATCGCTCGGCGGCGGATCTGAAGGGGCTCAAGGTCGGCGTCACCGCCCCGGGCTCGTCCACGCACATGTTCCTCAACCATGTGCTCGGCGGCGTGGGCCTCGGCGCCGATGACGTCGCCGTGATCGGCGTTGGCGCCGGTGCGAGCGCGATCGCGGCGATGCGGCGCGGCGAGATCGACGCCCTGGTCCATCTCGACCCGGTCATTCATCAACTCGAAGCCGCCGGTGCGATCGATGTCGTCCTCGACACGCGGACCGCGGCCGGCGCGACCGCCGTCTACGGCGGGCCGTATCACGCGTCGTGCCTGTATGCGAAAGCCGACTATCTCGCCGCGCACCCGGCCACCACGCAGGCCGTCGTCACGGCGCTGGTCCGTGCGCTGCGCTGGATTGCGCAGGCGACGCCCGAGGAGATCGTCGACGCCGTGCCGCCTGCCTTCGTCGGCAGCGATCGCGCCGCCTACCGCGCCGCGCTGGTCAAGAATCTGCCCATCCTCTCGCCCGATGGCCGGATCGACGCCGCGGGTGCCGGCCGCGTGCTGGCGGCGCTGCGCGGCTTCGAACCGTTCATGCGCAACGCGGACATCGACTTCGCCCGTGCCTCGACGAATACCTTCGTCGAGGCGGTTGCGCCCTGAGCGACATGGCCGCCGTCGAACTGCGGGGCGTCAGCGTGCGCTTTGCCGGCACCAGCGGCGCCTACACGGCGATCGAGCATGTCGATCTCGACATCGGGGCCGGCGAGTTCGTGTGCGTCGTCGGCCCGACCGGCTGTGGCAAATCGACACTGCTGAATGTCGTGGCGGGCCTCGCGAAGCCGACCGCCGGCGAAGTGCGCGTCGCCGGCGTGCCGCTGACGGGCCTGAATCGCGCGGCCGGCTATCTCTTTCAGACCGATGCGCTGATGCCGTGGGCCAGTGCCCGCGACAACGTCGCCGCCGGGCTCCTGTTCCGCGGTGTAGCGCGCGCGCAGGCGCTCACGCAGGCCGACGACTGGCTGGGTCGCGTGGGCTTGCGCGGCGCCGGTGATCGCTATCCGCACCAGCTGTCCGGCGGCATGAAGAAGCGCGTCGCGCTCGCGCAGACATTGGTGCTCGATCCGAAGATCCTGTTGATGGACGAACCCTTCTCCGCGCTCGACGTGCAGACGCGCAGCCTCATGGAAAACGAGCTGCTCGGCCTGTGGGCCGCCGACCGCAAGTCGGTGCTGTTCGTCACGCACGATCTCGACGAGGCGATCGCACTCGGCGATCGCGTGATCGTGATGTCGGC
Organism: Gammaproteobacteria bacterium Ga0077536; assembly: GCA_001464935.1. GTDB lineage: Bacteria > Pseudomonadota > Gammaproteobacteria. The sequence goes on along the minus strand of LNEL01000059.1, from coordinate 63,393 downwards.
CGGCCCGGGCAGCCGCCCGGTCGCGAGCCACCCCATCGATCTGCCGCGCCCGCGCGACGTCGCCGAGGCGCGCATGAGTCCGCGCTTCGTCGAACTGCAGCGCGCGCTTTGGCAGTCGCTGCGCGTCGAAGTGCAGAAGAGCCAGCGCGCGATGGCGGCAGCCGGGTGAGCGCCGCTGCGCGCCGACTGTGGCCTTATCAGCTCGCGCTGCTCACGGCGCTGATCGGGGCCTGGCACGCGCTGACGGCGGCCGGGCTGCTGTCGCCATTTTTCTTTGGCCGCCCGCTCGAGGTCGCCCGGGTGCTCGGCACCTGGTTCGGCAGCGGATCGATCTTCCCGCATCTCGGCGTGACGCTGCTCGAAACCCTGCTGGCCTTCGCCGGTGGCACCCTGCTCGGCGTACTGTGCGGCCTGTGGCTGGGCTTGAGTCCGTTTGCCGCTGCGCTGCTCGACCCCTACATCAAGGCGGCGAACGCGATGCCGCGCGTGGTGCTCGCGCCGATCTTCGCGATGTGGCTGGGCCTCGGTATCTGGTCGAAGGTGCTGCTCGGCGTGACGCTCGTGTTCTTCATCGTGTTCTTCAACGTCTACCAGGGCGTGAAGGACGTGAATCCCGTCATCGTCGACAACGCGCGCATGCTCGGCGCTTCACGTCGGCAACTGCTGCGCTACGTGTACTGGCCCTCGGCGCTGAGCTGGGTGTTCTCGAGCCTGCACACGGCGGTCGGCATGGCCTTCGTGGGTGCCGTGGTCGGCGAATACCTGGGCTCCGCGAAAGGCGTCGGCTATCTGATCCTGCAGGCCGAAGGCAGCTTCGACGTCAACGCAGTCCTCGCCGGCATCGTGGTGCTGACCATCTGTGCGCTGCTGCTCGACACCGCCGTCACCCGCCTCGAACGCCGCCTCCTGCGCTGGCGTCCGGGGCAGGGGGATGCTGCGCATTTTTGAGGGGAGCTTGCGGAACGGTTGCAATTAGCCACCGAGAACACCGAGAACACCGAGTCATTCAGAGTGGGCGCGTGTGCCGGGGTGACGGGCATCAGTCTTCGGTGCGGCCGACCAGCGCGGACCATGCGCGAGGCTTGGGCGCAGCAGGCGGAGACAGTGTGCCGGACGGCAGCATCACGTCATCGATGTCGCTACCCTGAGATGATGTCGATGTCCGGGCGGATCCCTGCTCACAGCTACCGTGTGGTGGACAGTCCTGTTGCCGTACAGCGCGCAGCTACGAGCATGACGTTGGCGTAGTCCAACTCCGTCTTCCTCTGTGTTCTCGGTGTTCTCGGTGGCAAAAAAAGCGGCCAAAAAACGAAGGACAAAGTCATGGACAAGCACAAGATGGTGGCGATGGCGGAGCGGATCTACCGCGACGTGTCGGGGGCGATGGCGACAGGGCTGGCGCATCTCGGGGCCGAGAGCGGGCTGTTCACGGCGATGAGCGGGCGCGGGACGATGAGCCTGGCGATGGTGATCGAGGCGTCCGGGCTGCAGCCGCGCTATGTCGAGGAATGGCTCTACGGCATGGTCTGCGCGGGCTATCTGGATTACGACCCGGAGGCCGGCACCTATGCGCTGCCGGAGGAGCATGCGTACCTGCTGAGTTCGGTGGGCACGGATCACTACATGGGCGGCATGTTCGGCATGCCGCCGCCGCTGCTCGCGCAGGCACCGCGCCTGCTGCAGGCGATGCGCGACGGGGGCGGCGTGCCGTTCGGCGACTTCGCGCCGGCCTGCCGGCACGCGATCGACGTGATGAACCGCGGCAACTACGACAACCGTCTCGCCGACTACTGGCTCGCACAGTTGCCGGAGGTCGTCGCGCGACTGCAGGCCGGCGGTCGCGTGCTCGATGTCGGCTGCGGCCATGGCCATGCGGCGATTGCACTGGCGAAGGGCTTTCCGGCGAGCGAAATCGTCGGCGTCGATCCCGACGCGGCGTCGATCGCCGAGGCGCGCGCCGCGGCGGCGGCGGCCGGCACGCCCGGCATCCGCTTCGTGCACGCAACGCTCGATGGCATCCCCGAGCAGCCCGGTTATGACCTCATCACGATTTTCGATTCGCTGCACGATTTGCCGGATCCGGTCGCGGTGCTGCAACAGGTGCGCGCGCGCCTCGCACCGGATGGTGTGTTGTTCGTGATCGAACTGAAGGTGGCGGATCGTCTCGAAGAGAATCGCACGCCGATCGGCACGATGTTCTACGGCTTCAGCATGTTCCACTGCATGACCCAGTCGCTCGCGCACGATGGCGCCGGGCTTGGCGCCTGCATGGGGCCGGCGAAGACCACGGCGCTGTTCACCGCGGCCGGTTTCGCGCGGGTCGAGCAGCTGTCGATCAAGAGCCCGACCAACCTCTTCTACGCCGTGCGCGCCTGAGGTCATGACCACCCGCAGGCCAGACGCGAGCGAAATCCGCACGACCTGCCCGCGCGACTGCTACGACCGCTGCGGTCTGCTGGTGCGCGTGCGCAACGGCGTGGTCGACCGCGTCGCCGGCGATCCGGCGCATCCGCATACGCGCGGGACGATCTGCGGCAAGTGTGCGACGGCCTACAACGGCCTGTGGCTCGACGACACGCAGCGCATCCAGACGCCGCTGCGCCGCGCGGGCGTGAAGGGCAGCGGCGCGTTCACGCCGATCGGCTGGGATGCCGCGCTCGAGGAGATCGCCGCGCGCTTCACTGAAGTCAGCGCCAGCCACGGCGCGCATACCATTCTGCATGCCCACTACCAGGGCACCTACGCGGTAATCGCCTGCCAGTTCCCGAACCGCTTCTTCCATCGCCTCGGCGCCACCGAAGTCGATCCGGGCACGATCTGCGACAAGGCCGGCCACGTGGCGTTGACGGCGATGTACGGCACCTCGTTCGTCGGTTTCGATCCGCGCACGGCGCAGGCGGCAGGGGCCCTGTTCGTGTGGGGTGCGAATCCGTCGCACAGCGGGCCTGTCACTGACCGCTACTGGCTTGACGAATTCAAGGGCGTGACCGTCGTCGTCGACCCGCTGAAGACGGACACGGCGCGACGCGCCGATCTGCATCTGCAATTGCGCCCGGGCACGGACGTCGCGCTGGTCTACGGCATGCTGGCGGTGATGCTGCGTGAGCACCTGCTCGATACGGCGTTCCTGGCGCGCCACGTGCGGGGCTGGGCGGCGGTCGCCGCGGAGATTGCCGCGCTGACGCCGGCGCGCGCTGCGTCGATCACCGGTGTCCCGCTCGCATTGATCGAGCAGGCGGCGCGCCTGTACGCGGGTGGCCCCTGTCTGCTGTGGATGGGCATCGGGCTGCAGCGCCAGCGGCACGGCGGCGACGTCGTGCGCGCGGTCGCGCTGCTGCCGCCCGCGACGGGCAACCTCGGGCGCGTCGGCACGGGCTTCCTGTACATGAACGGTTACGAGAGCGTCGACCTGCCGGTCGAATGGCTGACGATGCCGGCACTCGCACCGGGCCCGCTGCACACGATCAGCCACATGGATCTCGCGGCGACGCTGGCCGATCCCCGACGCGCCCACGCGTTCGTGAACTGGAACACCAACGTGCTGGCCTCCGCTGCCGATCAGGGGCGCCTGCGCGCGGCACTGCAACGCGACGGGCTCTTCACGGTGGTGATCGATCCGTTCCTGACCGATACCGCGCGTCACGCCGATATCGTGCTGCCCGCCGCCGGCTTTCTCGAATTCGATGACCTGGTGTTCTCGTATTTCCAGCGTACCGTCTCGGCCCAGGTCAAGGTGCGCGAGCCGGTCGGTGACGCACTGCCGAACCAGGAGATCTGTCGGCGACTCGCGCGCTGCATGGGCATGACCGACGCCGCGCTGTTCGAGTCGGACGAACAGTTGATCGCGCGCGTGCTGGGTCGCGTCGCGCCGGGGCTGGACTTCGACGCGCTGAAAGCCGCCGGGACCGCCTTCGTGCACGCGACGCCGCGCGTGCAGTTCGCGGATCTGCGCTTCGCGACGCCGAGCGGCCTCATCGAGATCGATGCCGACGCGTTCACCGCCGCGGGGCTTGCCGCCGCACCGCGCGTGACGGACGCGGGGGCCGCCGCACCCGGCAGCTTCAGGCTGCTGAGCCCGTCGCACGCGTGGCTGATGAACAGCACTTACGGCAACGATCCCGCGATTCGCCGCCGCCTCGGGCCGGCGTCATTGCTGATGAATGCCGCGGATGCCGAGGCGCTGGGGGTGCAGGACGGAGCGGAAGTCGATGTCCGGCATCACGGGGCGAGTCTGCCGCTGCAGGTGAGCGTGACGGACGCGACGCCGCCGGGCGTTCTGGTGTGCTACAAGTCGCGCTGGCCGGGTCTCGATCCATCCGGGCACAACGTCAATGTGCTGAACCCGGGATTGCGTGCCGATCTGGGCGACAGCACGGCGGTCAACAGTCTCGTGGTGACGCTCGCGCCGCGCGGCGCGCGCTGAGCGCGGCGTCAGCCCGGCGCGAGTTGCACCAGTGCTGCCTTCCGCAGCTGACCAATCAAATCGCGCGCCAGCGGGTCGAGGCCGGGGATCCGATCGAGATCGCAGCCTTCCTCGAAGATGTCGGCAAAGCCGTGGATGGCGCGCTCGGCCGCAGCGCCGAGGCGCAGATAGCCCATCTGCCATTCAGGGAAGTGCCGTTGCGCGATCGGTTGGCTGGTGTGCATCAGCACTTCGTGGCGCGGGTCCCGCTGAATGCGCGCATAGACGGCGTCGACGGCGGCTGGCGTGCCTTCGACGACCTGCACGAACCCACCCCCACCGAAGACCAGCAGGCCGGTCAGGCCGTCGGCATGGTTGCGCTCGCGCGCCTTGCCCAGCAGTTCGTCGAGCTCGTCAACGGTGAAGGGCCGGCGCGCGCGGCTGGCATACAGACACTGTTTCACGCGGATTCCTCGCCCAAATGGGGTAATGGTCACATAGCGACTGAAGACGAAACAGGCTTGAGCGGTAGCGCCGGCGACGGGCTCAGGCGCCCAGCACGCGCAGACAGTCCGCCGCGCTGACCTGGCCGCGGCGCGCGGCGGCCTCGGCGACGGCACGCAGGGCCGTGGGCGACAGGCCTGCCTGTTCCGGGGTGGTCGGCAGCCCGAGTTCCGCGGTGAACGCCTCAACGGCATCGGCCAGCGGACCGTCGACACCCAGCGCCCCCGCGAGCAGGCGCTGGCGCGCCGCGCAGGCCGGCCGTTCGGCGAGCAGCCGCAGCGAACGCGCGAGCGTCAGCGCGGCCGTCACCGCGTAGGACACGCCGGTGAGGGCCGCGAGATCGTAGGCCAGCAGATGGCTCCACGGCGTGCCGACGGCGCCGGCGGCGCGCGTGCGCAACGGTGAGTGATCGGCCATCCAGGCTGCGAGCTGGCAGGCGAGGCGATCGTCCGTCGCCGAAGGCCGTCGCGACGCACCCAGACGCTGCCACAGGGTGAGCGCCGCCTCGCGCTTCAGTGCATCGGCGACCGGGTGCGGCGCGCTGATGACATACACCTCGAGCGCGTGATCGAGCGCGACCAGGCCCGAGCCGAGCCAGAGCGCCTCGGGCGTGAACGCCGTGACCGCCGGGTCGTAGACGATCGCCGAGGACGCGAGCAGCGAGTGCGTGTGCGAGCGTTTGTCGCCTGCCGCGCAATCGGTCGCGCTGAAGCTGCGCGTGTACTCGGCGCCGGACAGGGTGGTCGGCACGGATATCTGCGGCAGCCACGGCCCGGCCGGGCTCGCGGCTGCCATCGCGGGCAGCAGGGCGTCCGCGTCGTCGAGGCCGGCCGCGAGCGCGAAGCGCAGCCCTTTCGCCGTGTCGATCGCACTGCCGCCGCCGATCGCGACGACGAGATCTGCGCCCGCGATGCGGGCCTGGCGCGCGGCGGCGATCACGGCCGTCGGTGGCACGTGCTCGAAACTCGCGCTGTGCCGTGTGGCCTGCGGCAGCAGTGCCTGCAGCAGCGCGTCGACGGCCGTGCCGCGCAGCGCCTGTGCGAGCACGATGAACGGCCGCCGCGCCTCGAGTTGCGCAAGTTCTTCGCGCAGCGCAGCGGCCAGGGAGTGCGCGCCGTGGCGGATGCGCCGGACGGTGGGCAGGAATTCGATCAGATCGGTGCTCATGTGCCTGGCGCTGACGTCGTGAAGTCGGGACACTCACGCTACGCTCGCGCGAGGGGGCTGGATGACGTGGGCGGTCGCCCGGTCAGGCCCTCGGCGCCGGCCCTGCAGATGGCGAAAGTCGGCGCGGGACAGCACACTGCGGCCTCACCGGCCTGTCCCGAACCAGGAGCTTCCACGCGATGAACGAACCAGCCCGCACCGCCTTCTTCCATGACGAACGTTGCCTGTGGCACGGCACGGCGGGCGCGTTCTCGCTGTTTCTGCCGGTGGGGCGCTGGGTACAGCCGCCGGCCGGTGCCGGGCTCGCGGATTCGCCCGAATCGAAACGTCGCATCCTGTCGCTGCTGCAGGTCTCAAGCCTCGCGCAGGAGATCGCATTCACCAGCGCACCGATGGCGAGCGAAGCGGACCTGCTGCGCGTGCACGCGAAGTCCTATCTCGACGAGTTCAAAGCGCTGTCCGATGCCGGCGGCGGCGAGATCGGCTTCGTTGCGCCGTTCGGGCCGGGCAGTTACGAGATCGCGAAGCTGGCGGCCGGCCTCGCCATGCACGCGGTCGACGGGGTCGTCACGCGCCGTTTCCGCAATGCGTATGCGCTGTCGCGACCCGGCGGGCATCACTGCCTGCGCGATCGGGCGATGGGATTCTGCCTGTTGTCGAATGTCGCGATCGCAGTCGAAGCGGCGATGGCGAAGCACGGTCTCGGCCGCGTCGCGATCCTCGACTGGGACGTCCACCACGGCAACGGCACGCAGTCGATCTTCTATGAGCGTGACGACGTGCTGTTCATCTCGCTGCACCAGGAAGGCTGCTTTCCGCCGGGCTATGGCGGCGCCGAGGATCGCGGGGCGGGCAAGGGGCTCGGCTACAATATCAACGTGCCGCTGCTGCCGGGCAGCGGCCACGACGCATACCTCTACGCGATGAACCGCATCGTCGAGCCTGCCATCGATCGCTTCCGTCCCGATCTGATCGTGGTGTCCTCGGGCCTCGACGCGAACGGCGCCGATCCGCTCGCGCGCATGCTCGCGCACGCCGGCACCTTCAAGGCGATGACGGAACATCTGCTCGCACTCGCGGATCGCCATTGCGGCGGCCGGCTCGCGCTCGTGCACGAGGGCGGTTATGCCGAGGCCGTGGTGCCGTTCTGCGGCGCGGCGATCATCGAAGCGCTGAGTGGTGCGGCCAGCGACATCGTCGACCCGACGCGCGAGATGTTCGAAGCCTGGCAACCGAACGAGCGCCAGCGCGCTCTGCAGCGGCAGTTGATCGACGAGATGGCAGCGGGTCTGCTGCCGCCCGGCTAAGCGATCTGGCGGCCGAGGAATTCGTTCATCACCGAGGCGACGTACACGGGCGCTTCCTGCTGCGGATAGTGGCCGGCATTGCGGCACACCGCCAATTCCGCGTTCGGATACCACTGCAGGAAGGTGTCGCGCGCAGTGGCCTCGGTGAACGGCTCCATGTCGAACTCGCCGACGATGACGAGCATCGGCGTGCGGTTGCCGCGCATCTCGTCGAGAAAGCCCTGCTCAGCCGAACTTTTCAGATACGCATGATTCGCCAGGCGGTTGCGCGCCGCCCGCTGCTGACGAATCTTGAAGCGCTCCCACTCGGGCCCGAGGCGGTTGCCGGTCAGGGCGGCGAACGCCTGCCCCAGCAGTTCATCGCTGTCGATCGAGCCTTCGATCAGCTTGAAGCCCTCGGGCGAGAAGCTGAGCCCGGACGCCGCGACCGGGGTGTTCAGCACCGCCGACTTGATGCGCGCACCGCCGTCGAGCACGACGCGCTGCGCGAGCATGCCGCTCAGCGAATGGCCGACCACATGAAAGCGCCGCCAGCCGAGATTATCCGCCAGATGGAGGATATCCGCGGCGGCCTCGCGCGGAGTGTACTCGCCGGGCATGTTCCGCGATTCTCCGTAGCCGCGGATCTCCGCGAACGCATAGGTGAAACGATCGACATCGAAAAACTGCCGGGCAAAGGCCCAGGTGTCGCGGCAACCGTAGAAATCGTGCATCACGATCACGCCGTCGGCGCCGCGACCGTAGAGTTCATGACCAAGGATCATCGTGCAACACTCCCGTAAACTGATCGGAACGACGCAGCCGGGTCGCTGCGCTGTCGAATTTACCCCGCATCGAATGCCGAGCGAAAGGATCAACTGACATGACAGACAAGCACGAAGTCACCCGCGAGTTCCTGGCCCGCTTCACGCAAGCCTGGAACGACCACGATATCGACACCCTGATGGCGCATATGGATGAAGACTGCGAGTTCATGGCGTCCGTCGGCCCCGGCGTCAACGGCGCGCACTGGGTCGGCCGCGAGGAAGTGCGCAAGGGTTTCGCGAGCCTGTGGGACAACTACCCCGACGCGCACTTCACGCCGATCGGCGAGGATTTCATCGCCGGCAACCGCGGCTGCGGCGAGTGGATCTTCACCGGTACGCGCAAGAGCGACGGTGTGAAGGTCGAAGCGCGTGGCTGCGACGTCTTCACCTTCCGCAACGGCAAGATTGCAGTCAAGAACTCGATGCGCAAACAGAAGCCCTGAACGCGGGCCCCCGTGCGACAGCGCGTCAGCCGATGGACGGTCTGGCGCGACGACGGCGCCCCAGGGCGACGCAGGACAGCGCGCTCGCGAACAGCGCGAGCGCGCCCGGCACGGGCACGGAATCCGGTGCGCCGATGAAGCGCAACTCGCCGCTGACGCGCCAGTGAAAGCCGCCGGCGCCGGCCTGGCTGTCGATGACGATGTCGTCGATGAACAATTCGAGGCTCGACAGCGTGTAGCCGTCGAGATCCGGGCCGGTGACGGTGACGCGCGGCAGCAGCATGCCTGACTCGGGCGCGACGCGGCCGATCCCGCCGCCGTCGACGCCGATCACATCGACCCGGAAGTCATCGTCGCTGCCGTTGGTGGCGCGCGCGAAGAAACCCGCCAGTTGCGCGTCGCCCGCGCCGTCGAGCGTGAACACGCGACCGTTGTCGCCGTCGCCCAGCGCCAGGGTGTCGAACACGAGCGTCGACAGATCGGTGAGCCCGCCCGGCGCCAGCGAATAGGAGAACTGCACCCTGATCGCCGCCGACGGGCCGCCGCCGCCGGACGGCAGGTTGTATTCCTCGCTGAAGCCGAAGGTCGCGAGTGTCGCCGCCTGACTCGCGGCGCCGGTGAACAGCAACGTGGCCGCAAGGAGCGCAGCGGAGAGTGGGGAACGCATTCGGGAGCCTTTCTGGGTCGGAGTCGGGTGCCGGCACCCTCGAGGTTGCGGTGCGTGTGTGCGAATGGCCCTGGCCAGTCGCGGGTTGGGGCATGGTAAGGCGTCGCGCAGGCGGCGGGCAATTGCGTGAACCGGCAGCGCACGGCACCCTAACGGGATGACGCGGAACGGCGCGGCGCACACGGGGCCGCAGCCGTCTTTCACCGGCCAGGCACGCGACGGGGAGCGCAGGTTCAATGAGCATTCCGAATCTCCAGGACTTCGGTTTCGACGCCGAGTACCAGGCCATCTACGACATGGCCTACCGCTATGCGCGCGAGAAGCTCTATGACCTGTCGCCGCGCATGGACCGCGAAGACTGGTTTCCCGAGGCCGAATTCCGCGCGATGGGGCAGGAAGGACTGCTCGGCGTGACGGTGCCGACGGACTTCGGGGGCGCCGGTCTCAATGTGCTCGCGCAATGTTTCATCTGTGAGGCGGTGTCGTACTGGAATCACAGCCTCGCCGCGTCGCTGCTCGCCAGCGACAACCTGTGTCTCGACAATCTCGTGCGCAACGCGAATGCCGAGCAGCAGGCGCGCTACCTGCCGGCCTTCTGCACTGGCGCGACGATCGGTGCGCTCGGCATGACAGAGCCGGGCGCAGGATCGGACGCGGACGATTACGTGCTGAACGGCCGCAAGCTGTTCATCACGAACGGTCCTGTCGCCGATGTGCTGCTCGTCTATGCGAAGACCGCGCCGGAGAAGAAGCAGCACGGCATTTCGGCCTTCATCGTCGAAAAATCCTTCCCCGGGTTCCGCGTCGCGCAGAAGCTCGACAAGATGGGCTGGCGCGGCAGCCCGACCGGCGAACTGGTGTTCGACAACGTGCGCGTGCCGGCCGCGAACCGCGTCGGTGCAGAGAATGCCGGGGCCGGCATCATGATGAGCGGGCTCGATGTCGAACGCGTGATCGCGGCGTTCTACGGGCTCGGTCTCGCGCAGCGCGCGCTCGACCTGGCCGTGGACTACGCGACGATGCGCAAACAGTTCGGCCGCCCGATCGGCGACTTCCAACTCGTGCAGGGCATGCTGGCCGACATGTACACGGACGTCGCGACCATCCGCGCGCTGACCTACCAGGTCGGTCGCGAGGTGATGAATCTGGCGCCGGGCGAAGGCGGGCGCGGCGCCGTGCACAAGCGTTCGGCGGCCGCCGTGCTGCACGCGGGACGGGCATGCATGCGGGTGCTCGATCTCGCCGTGCAGGTGCATGGCGGCATGGGCTTCATGAACGAGTCCGAGGTCAATCGCCTGTACCGCAGCGGCAAGGTGCTGGAAATCGGCGCCGGCACGACGCAGGTCCGTCAGTTCATCGTCGCCGCCGAACTGCTGCGCGAAGCCGCGGCCCACTGAGGACGGCCATGCCGCACGACGACATCTCCACACTGCCGACCGGCGTCGCGCTGACCGCGCGCGACGACCACTTCCGCGAGCATCCCGACGAGGTCTACGACCGGCTGCGTCTGCACGCACCATTCCATGTCGACGAGGCTTACGGCCGCCGCGTGCTGACACGTCACGACGACGTGCGCGCGGTGCTGCGGCACAAGCAGTTCGGTGTGGACGCGCGCAAGTCCGGCCCGGGGTCGTACATGCGCCGCGTGGCGGGCACCGGCGTCAGCGAGGGCATGGGCAATACCGCGTACGAGCCGCCGCTGGTGCTGATCGACGATCCGGCGCATCGACGCATCCGTCTCCTGATGAGCAAGGCGTTCACGCCGCGCGCGGTCGAGAACATGCGGCCCCGCATTCACGCAATCGCCGAGGCGCTGCTGGTCCCGCTGGCCGCCGAACCCGGGTTCGATTTCATCGAACGCTACGCCGGCCCGCTGCCGACGCTCGTGATTGCAGAGATGATGGGCGTGTCGACTGCGCACTGTGCAGACCTGAAGCGCTGGTCGGACGCCATCCTGATGGGCTATGACCCGGAGCGTGACAGCGCGACCCAGCGCCGCCTGCGCGAGAGCTATGTCGCGCTGACGGCGGTGCTGCGCGAGACGGTCGAGGCGCGGCGCCGCAGTCCGCGTGAGGATCTGATCTCGGCGATGGTGCGGGCGCAGGAAGCGGAAGACCGGCTCAGCGATCTCGAGATCATCAGTCTCTGCACGCAGCTCCTCGTCGCCGGCAACGTGACGACCACCGATCTGATGGGCAATGGCCTGCACGCGCTGCTCGCCCACCCGGCTCAACTGCAGGCGCTGCTGAACGAGCCGGCGCTGATCGAACAGGCCGTCGAAGAGATTCTCCGCTATGACTGTCCGCTGACCGAAACCGCGCGCTTCGCGCTCGAGGACACCGAACTGCACGGCTGCCCCGTGCGCAAGGGTGACACGCTGACGGCGTCCCTCGCCGCCGCGAACCACGATCCCGCGCAATTCACGCGCCCGCACGATTTCGACATCACGCGCGAAGACACCGCCCATCTCGCGTTCGGCAGCGGCGTCCACGTCTGCCTCGGCGCCCCGCTCGCCCGCCTCGAAGGACAGATCGGCCTGCAACGCTTCCTCGAACACTTCCCGCACGTGCGCCCCGCGTCCACCCCGCCCCGCCGGCGCCAACTGCCGTTCTTCCGCGGGTTCGAGTGTCTGCCTGTGATGGTTGGGGATCGTGAGCGTTCGGGAGCGCTTTGATGGCCACCGAGAACACCGAGAACACAGAGGGGAAGATGAGAAGAATGATGATAGGGGCCGATTGAAGCTCAACCTGACAAGTTGCCGTCCAGGCACTCTCGCAACAGCAGGCTCCCGACGAAAAACTCAGTATTTTTCTTCTCCTCGGTGTTCTCTGTGTTCTCGGTGGCAAAAAACGCCTCAAGCCGCCTTCACACCCGCACCAGGCGCGCGGAATTCCAGCACCCCGTCGTCGAGCGCGCCTTCGCGGATGATTTTGCGGTCGAGCACGTAGTTCTGCGGGTTCTGCCAGGGATCGCGGTCACCCTGTTTCGGGAACAGGTGCAGGGCGCGCTGCATGTAGCCGGGCGTGAAGCCGTCGATCAGCGGGCGCTGCGGCATGTCGCGGTCCTGCGCGCGCAGTCTCGGCGTGCACTGCGCGGTGCCGGTGGCGGTGAAGTGATTGACGAGGCGGCAGGCGAATTCGGCCACGAGTTCCGAGCGCAGCGTCCACGACGCATTGATATACCCGAGCGTGTAGACCAGGTTCGGCACGTCCGAGAACATCATGCCCTTGTACGAATAGCGACCGGCGAAATCGACGGGCGCGCCGTCGACGCTGAACTGGGCGCCGCCGAGCCATAGCAGGTCGAGACCTGTGGCGCTGACGATGAGGTCCGCGTCGAGGCTCGCGCCGGACTTCAGCCTGATGCCGGTCGGCGTGAAGCGCTCGATCTCGTCCGTGACCACCTCGGCGGCTCCGCTGCCGATGGCCTTGAACAAATCGGCGTCGGGCACGAGGCACAGCCGCTGATCCCACGGCATGTAGCGCGGCACGAAGTGCTTCTCGACGTCGAAGCCGGGCGGCAGTGCGCGGCGCACGAGATCGATGAGCTTGCGCTTCACGGCCTCCGGCTTGAGACGCGTCTGACGGTATACCCAGCGCTGGAACTGCACGTTCTTCCAGCGCGTGAGCCGGTAAGCCAGCCGTTCGGGCAACAGCCGGCGCAGCAGGCCGGCGACGGGATCGGCCGCCGGCATCGACACGACATAGGTCGGCGAACGCTGGAGCATCGTCACTTTCGCAGCCGTTTTCGCCAGCGCCGGCACCAGCGTCATCGCCGTCGCGCCACTGCCGATGATCACCACCCGCTTGCCGGCGTACTCGAGATCGCGCGGCCATTGCTGCGGATGGACGATCGGCCCGGCGAACTCGGCCTCGCCTGGATACGCCGGCTTGTAGCCTTGCGCATAGCTGTAGTAACCGCTGCACATCAGCAGCAGTGTGCAGCTGAGCTGGACGCTGCCACCGGCTTTGGGCTGCTCGATGTCCAGGGTCCAGCGTGCCGTGGCCGAGTCCCAGGCCGCGGATTTCAGGCGCTGATCGAAACGGATGTGGCGGTCGATGCCGCGTTCCCGTGCGGCTTCGCCGATGTAGGTGAGGATCGACGGGCCGTCGGCGATTGCCTTCGGCTCCAGCCAGGGCTTTGAGTCGTAGCCCATCGTGTACATGTCACTGTCGGAGCGGATGCCGGGGTAGCGGAACAGATCCCAGGTGCCGCCGAGCGTGTCGCGCGCCTCGAGCAGCGCGAAGGTCTTGCCCGGGCACTTGTCCTGCAACTGGCGCGCAGCGCCGATGCCGGACAGGCCGGCGCCCACGATGATGACGTCGAAGTGATCCATGACAGGCTCCGGGCGCGGCAGCTGACGGGGCTCGCCGCGCGAATGGGGTGCGTGAAGGCCCGAGTGTACGGCGCAGGCGGCAGCAGGCGAAGCCCGCCGCCCGCGCGCTCAGGACGCGGCGAAGAAGCGATCGAAGAACAGCTGGTGCTCGGCCAGGCCCTTCGCGAGCAGCAGCCGGCCGACGGTGTCGCACATCGGCGGCGCACCGCAGAGATAGGCATCGAACGGTCGTGCATTGTCGACTTCGCGCTGGATGGTCTGCGTCACCGTGCCGACGGCGCCGGTCCACGCGTCGTCGGCCTGCAGGCCGTCCAGGGTTGGCACGTAGCGCAGGTCGAGGCGCGTCGCGAGCGTCGCGAACTCCTCGCGATAGGGCAGATCACCCGGGCGTTTCGCGCCATAGAACACGGTGAACGCGCGCGGGTCGCCGCGCCCGGCGGCGTCACGCAGCATCGAGAGCACCGGCGAAAGTCCCGAGCCGATGGCACACATCAGCACCGGGCGATCGCCGTCGCGCAGATAGCTCGAGCCGAACGGTCCGCGCACGGTGACCGGCGCGCCGGCGGCCAGCGAGTCGAGCCTGCCCGAGAACGCGCCGCCGGGGATGCGCTTGAGCAGGAATGACAGCGTGGACGCACTGGCCGGCGCCGACGCCATCGAATAGCTGCGCCAGGTCCGCCCGTCGCCGTCGCCGAGCCCGAGTTCGGCGAACTGGCCGGCATAGAAGGCTAGCGGCGTGGGCACGGCAACCTGCATCTCCCACAGCTCATCCGTCAGCTGCGTGCAGGCGCCGACCGCGCCGGTCTGCTCCGCGGGACGCAGGAATGGCTTCGCGCGCGCATCGGGCCGGCGATTGTCGCGAATCAGCAAATCGCTCAGCGGCTTCGCGCAGCACAGCAGCGCATAGCCGTCGTCACGCTCGCTGTCAGGCAGCGAATACGCGGATGCCCGCCCGAAATCCACCTCGCCGTCTTCGACCAGGTATTTGCAGGTTGAACAGTTGCCGTGGCGGCAGCCGTACTGCAGGTTGATGCCCTGGCGCAACGCGGCGTCGAGGATCGTTTCCCCGTCCGCCACCTCGAACACCTCTCCACCCGGAGACAGCTCTACTTCGTAGCTCATGAACCTTGCTTCATATCAGGAGGGGATTGGCCACCGAGAACACCGAGAACACAGAGATGAATCGGGTGGGGCAGTGGCACCGCAGCGCTGCCGCTGCGAATCCATCTCTCTCGTCCTTTTTTCTCGGTGTTCTCGGTGACAAAAAACAGCCCCGACTCTGGCACCCGTCAGGAACGATGGATTTCGGTGACGTCGCTGGTCAGCGTGAAGGTGTAGGGATCGGTCTTCACGCGGCCGATGTAGCTCGACATGATCACCAGCCACTGGTGCAGCGAGATTTCGTTGCCCAGTTCCTCCGACAGCCGGCGCATGTCGACTTCGATATGGCCGGTGGGCGAGGTGATCTTCCAGAACGTGCCGTGATCGGCGATCACGAGCTCCGGATCCTCCTGCTCGAGCAGATCGACGGTCGCCTGCGCTTCCGGCGATCCCTGCATCAGGATCAGTGACACGTCATTGCGGCCCGTCTCGCTCATCGCGCGGACTCCAGTGGCGAGGTGAAGCCGAGGTCCCCGGCGATCTTCGCCGTCACCGCACGCGCGGCGGCCAGCGCCGTCGCGTGATCGACGACCTGCACGGGGGCAGTCTCGAAGGCCGGCGCCAGGGCGACTGCCGCGGCGTCGGTGCGGCGCGTCCAGTCGTCTATCCAGCGCTGGATTGTGGCGCGATTCGCGGCGGCATCCGGGTTGCCGTCCTCGACCGCCATCTGCACCAGCGCCTGTGTCGCGGCGAGGTTGCGCCGGCGATCGCGTTCGGCCGTCATCACGATATGCGCCGCGACCGCGTCGCGGTTCGGCAACGCATTGCGGCGCACGAGATCGCTGGCCGCGAGTTGCTGCAGCAGCGGCCCCACGACGAGGTTGAGCCCGATCATCAGCTCGGCCCAGTCGCGGGTCGCCATGATCTCTTCGGCGAGTCTGCGCGCGGGCTGATAAACGGGTGAATTCAGCCACGCCTCCTTGCCGGCCGCATCGACGACGGCGTCGCTGTGGTTCTCGAGTTCGACGAGATAGAGAATCACGTCCTGGGCATGGCGCAGGTGATCGAAGCTCTGGAAGCACAGCGCGTTGCCGAGCGTGTCCGACAGCGCTTCGCGCTGCGCCGGCGCGAGCGCGCGGAATATGGCGTAGTCGAAGAACGACCACGCGCGGTAGTGCCCGCACAGCACTTCGGTGATCCAGCGCGGATCGATCTCTTTCAGGCTGCCGTCGAGCGCCGCATCTTCGGTCATGCGTTCGATGGCGCCTTCCTGCTGCTCCTGGTGCCGCACGTAGGTGCGCTGCCAGTGCTGCGAAGGATCGCGATAAGCGAACCAGTCCGGGTGTTTGAGCGCCGTGGAGTCCGGGTTCCACAAGGCCGTGCCGTCACCGCGCAGCAGGTACCATTCCGTGCCTTCGATGCGACCGCGCGGGTTGTCGAAGGTCAGATGGTCGGGCTGCATGTGGACCGTCAGCGCCTCGTACTCGGTCAGGCGCCGACGCTGCGGCTTGATGTAGGTGAAATCGCGGGCGGTCTTCACCGCCGTGTCATTGGGCACCGCGCTCATTGCAGCACCGCCACTTCGCCCTGCGCGGGCAGATCCTTCAGCGGGTTGCGGATCTCGAACTTCAACGCGCGCACGTCGTCGAGCGTCCACATGCGTTCGCGCTTCAGATGCGGCTGGGCGATCAGCGTCTTGCCATCGGCGCGCAACAGTCCGCAGTGCTTGATCCAGTCACCGAGCTCGTAGCCTTCGAAGTGCTCGTCCCACGTGTAGTTGTTCGCATAGCGGTGCGGTTCGATGGCGAACGTGCGTTCGCAGCCGTCGGAGCAGAACGCATGCTTGCGCCCGGCGTGCGTCTTGATGCGCACGGTGGAGATGTCCGGGCGCGGAAAGACGCAGGGCATCTGGCACACGCGGCACAGCGGCGGCGGACTTTCGAACAGGCCGAGCGGGAAGCGGCCTTCAGCCGGATCGGTCATCGTCGCGTAGGACTCCCAGAACTTGCCGTAGTGGTCGTACCAGCCGGGATATTTCTTCTCGAACCAGTCGAAGTCCTTCGCCGTCAGCGGATCAACGCGCAGGAACTGCATCGGCCAGCTCGCGGCGAACAGCATCATCGCCGTGTGGCCGACCCACTTGATGCGACCCGCTGCTTCTTCCCAGTTCGACGGCAGGCTGACGCCGAAGGGTTCGAGCTTGCGGATGTAGGAGCCCGCCCAGTCGTCGCCGACCCATTCGTTCCAGGCTTCGAGATAGGACCCGCCGCGGTTTTCCTGGAAGTAGTCGTAGACGGCGCCGACGAACGAATCGAGGAAGGTGTGCTGGCGCCAGAACGCAGTGTCGAAATCGCGTTGCAGCTGCGGCAGGTTGTCCTCGACCGAAGCCACGGCGGCGAGCGTCGCGTAGCCGTTCGCCATGTGGCGGGCTTCGTCGGATTGCACGCTCAGGAAGGTGGTGGGCGTCGCCTGGTCGCCGTTGGCGGCGGCCACTTCGGTCAGCGTCACGAAAATCGGGTTCGTGTATGCGGTTTCGGCGACGACCTGCAGGTTCAGCGCGCCTTCGATCGGGTTGCCGGCGAAGAAGCCGTCGAACGCGGCGCGGCTCGCGCGCGTGATGAAGTTCGTGTTGCGCAGGCGGAAACCCTGCGTGAAGCCTTCGGGATCGGGGGCGTGCTTCGCGAGGTAGCGCACGAGATGCGCTTCCTGGTTCACGTGCCGCACTTCGTCGATCATCTGCGCGAGATAGCCCTGGCGCAGTTCGGCATTCGACACCGATTCGACGAGCTGACCGGTGCACTTCATCGCCGCGTACTCCGCGTACGTGGTGACGGGCAGCACCATCTTCAGCACTTCGCTCCAGCGTTCGGATGCCTTCGCCGGCATCTTGGCGCGGGCCATCACGTCACTCATCGCGCCGTACTGGCGATCGTCCTTGTCGCGTTCCATCGCGCAGTAGTCGCGCACCAGGTGGCGGAAGGGGTCGCTGGTCTTGGCCGGGATCTTGTACGGCATCGGATAGCGTTCAGGATTTTCGGCATACGAGGCCTGCCAGTCGAATTCCTTTACGCGGTCATGCGCCTTGATGAAGTCTTCGCCTTTCACGCTACCCCCTGAATCCTGGTCCGGTCGTTGGTACCCCTGCGCGGAGTACTGTACCGCAGGAAAATCGTGTTGCGCTGCGCTAATTTGGCGGGTGAATTCATGCCCTGTGGCTCGCTGCGGACGGGCAGCTCGAGCGCTGCGCGCGCGCCAGAAAGGCGCGGCCTGGTTCAGCCCGGATTTGCGCCGCCGCGACTGTCAGATCCGGTTTCGGGTGGCCGGCTCCCGTGCGCCGGCCGGCCCGGCGACGGAGAATCGAAGTGACCGGGAGGGTGGGACTCGTGCGCGCCCGGGCGTGCCGGCGCGAGCGCCCGGATCAGGCAGTGGCAGGGTTCGCACCGGACGTCCGGCACGCCGGCACCGGCGAGCGCCGGGTCAGCGCTCGAGCGCTTCGCGGATGCGTTGATACCCGTGCCTGATCTCCTCGCCGAGCAGTTTCGCCGCAGCGGCGACATCGCGGGTGGCGGCGCCGGCGGACGTTGCCACGTCCGGCGCCTTCTGTTCGATGTGCGCCCACTTGCGCTCGACCTTCTCCCACTCGTCGCGTACTTCCGCGCGCGCGAGGTGCATGCGCAGGCGCAGCTCGTCGCGCTCCGTGCGCAGCTTCGCCAGCAGCGCGCTCATCTCCTCGCGGGCCTTGTCCAGTCTGTCCTGTGCGTCGCTCATGGGTCGGACCTCCTGTGGTATCGATGCGGATGGAGCATTCCACGATGCGCCGATAGGCCGTCGACTGCCTTGATGGCGCGCAATCATGGTCCATTTTTTTCGCAGTCGGTTTCGCGCCGCTTGCGAAGCGTGTTGGTGCGGCGCGGGCGGCAGCGCCCGACACGGAGGGCCGGTCGGCGGGCGCCGATTGCGCAGCCCGTCAGGCGATCAATTCGTACTCCGACCAGTCCGGTGCCTGCATGTCGTCGACGAAGCGTTCGAAGCTCCACGGCCACATCGCGGGATTGCCGTGCCGGTCGAGATACCAGCTGCGGCAACCGCTGACCCACACCGTCCCTTTCATCGCCTCGCGCACCGCCGCGTTGAAGTCCGCAGTCGCGGCCGCCCGCGGCACCAGTGCCCGGCAATCGCCGCGGCGCAGACGCTCGATCAGCCGGGTGACATAGGCGAGCTGGATTTCCGAGATCAGGATCACCGAGAAGTTGCCGATGGGGCTGTTCGGGCCGCACAGCATGAAGAAGTTCGGAAAATCCGGCAGCGCCACCGCGCGATGCGCCAGCGCGGCGTCCGCCCACGCCTGTTCGAGCGTGAGGCCATTGCGGCCGGTGACGGCC
This sequence comes from Gammaproteobacteria bacterium Ga0077536, assembly GCA_001464935.1. Lineage (GTDB taxonomy): Bacteria > Pseudomonadota > Gammaproteobacteria. The sequence continues at coordinate 44,278 of LNEL01000059.1, read as the reverse complement.
ATCGGCTGCATGAAGCGGTGGGCGTGAAAGCCGGTGGCGAGCACGAGCACGTCGAGTTCGTGCAGTTGGCCGTCGACGGTGCGAATGCCGCGCGGTTCGATGCGCTCGATGCCTGCGGTGACGAGCGAGGCATTGGGCCGCTGCAGCGCCGGATAGAACGTGTCCGACATGATCAATCGCTTGCAGGCGACCTTGTAGTCCGGCGTCAGCCTGGCGCGCAGGTCCGCGTCGTGCACGTTGCGTTCGAGGTTGTCGCGGCAGTAGGCCTGAATCTTGTTCAACTCCTGCTCGTCGCCGATCACCGCGCGCGCGAAGGTGTCGCGAAAGCGGTTCAGCCAGTAGTGGTAGATCTCGCGCATCTTTTCCGGATGCTGCCGGAAGCCGGCGCGATCGGTTTCGCTGTACGGCGGATTCGGATACGCGAGCACCCACTGCGCGGTGCGCTGAAAGAGGCTGAAGTGACTGACCTCGTCGATCACGGCGCTCGTGATCTGCACGGCGGTCGAGCCGGTGCCGATCACGCCGACGCGCTGGTCCTTCAGGCTCACGCGATCGTCCCAGCGTGCGCTGTGGAAGGCCGCGCCTGCGAAGCTGTCGAGGCCGGGGATGTCGGGATAAGCCGGCTGGTGCAGAAAGCCCGTCGCCGCGATCACGACGTCGAAGGTGTCGGTGTCACCGTCCGCAGTCGTCAGCTGCCAGCGGCCTGCGTCGTAGTCGGCGCGCACGATCGGGCTGTTGAAGCGGATGAGTGTGGCGACGTCGTACTTCGCGACGACACCTTCGAAATAGGCCTGGATTTCCGGCCCCGGTGAGAACAGATGGCTCCACTCGGGATTCGGCTCGAACGAATAGGTGTAGCTGTGCGAGGGCACGTCGCAGGACAGGCCGGGATAGCGGTTCTCGCGCCAGGTGCCGCCGATGCGATCGGCCTTTTCGTAGATGACGATATCGCCGAGGCCGGCCTCGCGCAGCTTGATGCCGCACAGGATGCCGGACATGCCGGCCCCGATCACGGCGATGCGCAGACGGCGCGGCGCCGCGCCGCTCACAGGCCGCCTTCCGTCGTGCTCACATAGGGCACGCCGTTGTACACGCTGTCCCAGATGTGGCGCGCGATCGGCTGTTCGCGCTCCTCGAAGATATGGCCCACGAGGCCCGCAGCGCGGCTGATCACCGCGATGCCGCGCATCACCGGCTGCGGGATGCCGATTTCGCCGAGCACCGCCGCGATCGCGCCGGTCGCATTGATGGTCAGGTGCCGGCCGTACGCGCGGTCGATTTCGCGGCTCAAGGTCTGCAGCGCCGCGATGTGACGGCCGGGCACGCCCTCGGCCAGCGCAATCTCGAACAGGCGTGGCGAGCGCGGATCGTCGGGCTTGTGAATCGGATGGCCGAAGCCGTGAATCGGCCGGCGTTCGGCGCGGCAGCGGTCGGCAATCGCCGCCGCGCGGGCGTCGACGCCTTCCGGCGCGTCGAGCATTTCGTCGATCAGCGCCGCGCAGCCTTCCATCGTGCCGATGAACGTGCTGCCGACGCCGAGCAGGCCGGCGGCGACCGCCGACTGCAGGGCTTCCGGCGCGGAATCGTAGATGAGGCGCGTGGTGATCGCGCTTGGTGTCAGGCCGTGTTCCATCAGCGTCACCAGCACGGCGTCGAGCACCGTGGTCTGGGCATGGGTCGGCCGCTTGCGCAGCAGGTGGAACAGGAACATCTCGGTGAAGCTGAGTTTGCCCATCAGCTCCGTCACGAGATCGGCATCGCGCACGACGATGCGGTCGGCGGTGCAATAGGAGATACCGGTGGTGGGCGGGGTGGCGTTGCTCATCTGGTTCTTTCGTCTGGTTGGCGGCGGACGCGCACACGCCCGAGGGCGTCAGGAGGCGCCGGGCGCGCAGGGCGTGCGAGGCACGGAACGGCAGACGATTTTACCGGGTTCGAACGCGTGCGCCATCGCCCGGCAGGCGTCTCGGGGTGGTGGCGCTCAGGGGACGAGGGCGTGAGAGGGCGCGCAGCGTGCGACGCGTCGGGCGCGTCTGCGCGTCTGCGGGTCGACGGTGTCGGGGAGCCTTCGCGCAGGGGCGGCGTTCGCGGCCCGCCCCTGCGCGTCGTGCCGGCGTGGGTGCTACAGGCGACCCGTGAGGACCATGATCAGCAGCACGATCACCACCAGCCCCAGCACACCGCTGGGCGCATAACCCCAGCTCCGGCTGTGCGGCCAGGTCGGAATCGCGCCGATCAGCAACAGGACGAGGACGATCAGCAGAATGGTTCCAATGCTCATGAGTTTCTCCTTGATGACGAGGAGAAGCATGCGATCCCGTGCGGGGGCGGTCGGTGCGATGGCGAACATGGCGATGGCTGGGGGAGCGCAGTGCAGCGCGGCAACCCTGCACGATCAGGCGCGTATGGCAGCAGCCTCGTGACAGCGCCTCTGCATGGGCTGGCCGCTTCTAGCCAGCGCCAGCACTCGCCCGCTACCATCGGGCTTGAATCTTCAGTCGACACAGGAACGCACCGATGGAACCACTGAGCGGCATCCGCATCATCGAAGTCACGACCAATGCTTCCGGGCCGATGGCCACCGGGATCCTCGCCGATCAGGGCGCGGACGTGATTCGTCTCGAAACCATCGGTGCCGGCGATCCGTCGCGACACGTCGGCGGCACGCGCGGCGGCGTGTCGGGCTATACCGCCTTCCTGAATCGCAACAAGCGGTCGATGGCGGTGGATCTGAAGAATCCGCAACTGCGCGCACCGCTGCGTGCATTGCTCGCGACCGCCGACGTGTTCGTGCAGAACTCGCGGCCGGGCGCGCTCGACCGCTACGGCTATGGCTACGACGCACTGCACGCCGAGTTTCCGGATCTGATCTACGTGTCGATTTCGGGCTTCGGCGCGACCGGGCCGGCCGCGCATCAGCGCGTGTACGATCCGGTGATCCAGAGCGTCGCAGGCTTCGCCGCCGCGCAGTCGAAAGACGGCGTGCCCGATCTCGTGAAGACCATCGCGAGTGACAAGGTTGCCGCGCTGACCGCCGCGCAGGCGATCTCGGCCGCGCTGCTTGCCCGCGCGCGCGGGCTCGTGCGCGGCCAGCATGTCGAATTGTCGATGCTCGACGCGAGCCTCCAGTTCCTGTGGCCCGAGGTGTACTGGAATCACAGCTTCGCCGGCAGCGAGGGCTTCACGCCGAAACCGCTGATCGCGGACTTCTATCGTCTGCTGCCGACCGCCGACGGGTTCATCACGATGATCGTCGTCGGCGACGACGAGTTCAAAAGCGCCTGCGACGCGCTGGGGCTCGTCGAGCCGCTGTCGGATCCGCGCTTCCGCACCCTGTCCGATCGTTTCGCGAACTACGCGGCGCTGTTCGCCGAATTCGCGAAAGGCACGCGCGCCCTTTCCACCGCCGACGTCGTCGCGCGCATGGACCAGGGCGGCGTGCCCTGCGCAAAGGTCAACACGCTCGACGACGTGATCACCGATCCACGCGTCACCCATCGCAACAGCGTCATGGAATACGACCATCCGCACGCCGGCCGGCTGCGCCAGGCGCGCCCCGCCGCCATTTTCGACGGCGTGCCGAATGGCGTGCGCCGGCCGTCACCGCTGCTCGGCGAGCACACCGATGAACTGCTGGCCGCGGCCGGTTGTTCCATCGCCGAGATCGCGGCACTGCGGGCTGCGGGCGCCGTCGCCTGACGCGGGATTCGCGACGTCTTCAGCGGCGCTGACGCGCGCGCACGACGAGCGCGATGCCGCCAAGGATCAGCACGCTGCTGATGGCGAGCCGCAGGCCGAGCGGTTCGTGCAGCAGCAACGCGCCACCCACCGCGGCCAGCAGCGGGACCGACAGCTGGGCCGTGGCCGCGAGCGTGCCCGTCAGGCGCGGCAGCACGCGGTACCAGACCACGTAACCGAGGGCGGATGCACCCATGCCCGAGGCCAGCGCCGCGACGATGCCGGGTGCATTGAGCGACACCGTCGACAGCCCGCTGAGTGAGACGATCACGGCGAGCGGAGCGGCGGCGACGAAGTTCCAGGTCGTGGCAGCCACCGGATCGTGCCCGCGCGCGCCGCGCAGCGTGTAGACACCCCAGGCCACGCCTGCCCCTAGCATCATCGCGGCAGCGGCGGGCGCAGGCATCGCAAGGCCTGGCTTCAGCAACACCACCACGCCCAGCACCGCCGCGCCGAAGCCCGTCCAGGCCAGCGCCGACGGCCGCTCGCCGCGCGCGATCGCGACCGACAGCATCGTCAACTGCACCGCCGAGAACAGCAGCAGCGCGCCGGTGCCCGCCGGCAGACTGACATAGGCCAGTGAGAACAGGATCGCGTACGCATACAACGCGAGTGCCGACAGCGGCTCGAAGCGCCAGTGGCGGACGCCGCCGCGCGCGATGTGCAGGACGGCGAGCAGCAGCGCGCCGCTGACAATCCGGAGACTCGTGAAGCTCACCGGATCCATCGCCCAGACCCCGAGCGCGAGCCGGCACAGCAGCGAGTTGGCCGCGAAGGCCAGCATCGCAATGCACAACATCAACAGTGGTGGCAGGTTCATGTCCGCGTGATCTCATGCAGCGGATCAATGATTGCGATTGCGGCATACTCGGCGGCAGCGCGCCGTCTCGCGTCCGACACAGGATTACTTGTCATGCCCACGCAGATTCATCTCAACGGTTTTACGCAGTGCTGCGTCAATCATCATTCCGAAGGCCAGTGGAAACACCCCCAGGACGGCACGGCCCGCGGCTATCGCGATGTGCGCTACTGGGTGGAACTGGCGCAGTTGCTCGAAAGGGGCTGCTTCGACAGCCTGTTCCTTGCCGATGTGCACGGTACTTACAGCGTGTACAAGGGCTCGCGTGAAACGGCGGTGCGCCACGGCGTGCAGTTCCCGAGCAATGACCCGACCCTGATCATCTCGGCGATGGCGTACGCGACCCAACACCTCGGCTTCGCGTGCACTTACAGCACGACCTACTTCGCACCTTACCAGACCGCCAAGCTGTTCACGACGCTCGATCATCTCTCCAACGGGCGCATCGGCTGGAACATCGTGACGTCCTATCTCGCGGACGCGAACGCGAATTTCGGCATCGACGACACGCTGAGCCACGACGAGCGATACGACCGCGCCGACGAATACATGGACGTCGTCTACAAACTGTGGGAGCACTCGTGGGAGGATGATGCCCTGGTGCGCGATGCCGCGCGCGATGTCTTCATCGAGCCTGATCGCGTGCATCAGATCGATCACGTCGGGCGCTGGTTCCAGGTGCCAGGCCCGCACATGTGCGAGCCGTCGCCACAGCGCACGCCCATCCTGTTCCAGGCCGGGCAATCCGGGCGCGGCACGAATTTCGCCGCGAAGCACGCCGAAGCAATCTTCTGCGTGTATCCGCACCTGGACGCCTGCACGCGGGGTGTGACGAAGATCCGCGCCGCGACGGCCGCGGCGGGGCGTGCCGCCGACGGCCTGAAGGTGTTCCAGGGGATCACGGTGGTCGTCGCGCCGACGGCGGAGGAAGCGCAGCTCAAGTTCGCCACGCACAAGCGCTACGCGAGCCCTGAGGGCAGCCTCGCGCTGTTCAGCGGCTGGGCGGGTGTGGACATTTCGACGCTGTCTCCCGATCAGCCGCTCGACAAGGTCGAGTCGAACGCGATTCAGGGGGTCCTCGGCATTCTCAGGGAAATCGATCCGGACAAGCGCTGGACGCCGCGCGACATCGGCGAAAGCATGTCCGTCGGCAGCATCATGCCGAAGATCGTCGGCACGCCGGCGCAGGTGGCGGACGAACTCGAACGCTGGATGGACACCACCGGCATCGACGGTTTCAACATCGTGCCTATCGTGCAGCCCGGGGGCTTCCGCGACTTCGTGGAGATGGTCGTGCCGGAACTGCAGCGGCGCGGCCGCGTGCGCACCGCCTACGACGGCGACACGCTGCGCGAGAACTTCTTCGGCCGCGGCCAGCGCCACCTGGCGGCGGATCACGTCGCGCATCGCACGCTGCCGCCATGGAAGCTTCGTCAAGGTGCGTGAAGAGCGGGTTGCGCCCGGCCACCGAGAACACCGAGAACACCGAGGAAGAAAAGACGGGAATCATTGATTCGGTGAATTCGATGCCATGAGCGTTCAGGACCAGCCTCACGCTGGCGCGCACGTATCTGATGTCTTGCCGGCGGCACCGGCCAGCTTCATCTTTTTCGGTGTTCTCTGTGTTCTCGGTGGCCGGGCGTAGCCCGTCTTCTGCAGCTTCTACTCATAGTCCGTGGTGTCTGCAGGGCATCGGTAGGCCCCGAATGGTCTACTCGCGTTCCGGCAGCGGCTTGCGACGGCCGGTGATCATCGACAGCGGCAGGTTGTCGCGCAGTTTCAGGCTTTCGACCACCGCGGCCAGCAGGTGCAGGCCGACGAGCCCGGCGAGGCCGTTCGCGATGAACTCGTGGACTTCCTCGAGCCATTCCTCGCCCCAGAACATGTCGATCTGCTCCAGCATGTAGCCCGTCACGCCGAGCGCGAACATCGCTGTCATCATCAGGATCATCACCAGGGCCCCGAGCGGTGAATGGCCAAGCCGATGAATGTCCGAGCCGTGGAGGAGGGCGGACACGTGTGCCTTGAGTCGCGGCGGCGTGGGCCAGAAGTCGGACCACGCCGCCGCGCCGTTCGCGAAGAAACCCCACACGATGCGAATCAGGACCCAGGCGGCGGCGTAGTAGCCGATCCAGCGGTGCCAGCCTTCGCCTTCCTCCGTCACGAAATAGTTCGCGAAGAAGGCGATCGCCAACGACCAGTGGAATACCCGTACCAGCGGATCCCAGACACGCACCGTGTGCTGCATGGCCTTATTTCTCGATCTTCGTCTTCACGGCGTTGCCGCTGACCGGATCGTGATAAATCTCGACTTTCTGGCCTTCCTTGTTCCAGCCGTAGATTTCGTAGCAGTTGCCGGACGTGACTTTGAACTTCTTGATCTTGAAACCCTGGGCCGTCAGGGCCTCCTGGAACTTCGTCTGATCCTGCCACTGGGCCTTGTCGGCGGTGGTGCATTCAGGGCCGGCGATGGCCAGCGGGCTCGCGAGGACGAGGGTCAACAGTAATGTGCGCATCTGGACGCTCCTTGATTGATGTGGGTCCAGCGTATACCAGCAAGGTTAAACGAAGCTTAACGATGCGACGATCGGGCGCCCGTGGCGCAGTCCTCAGAGCGCGTTGGCTTTCAACTGCCCGGCCAGATGGCGCGCCTGTCGAATCGCGAGCGTGACGATGGTCAGGGTCGGCGGCACCGCGGCCGAGGTGGAGAACTGGCTGCCGTCACTGATGAACAGGTTCGGGACATCGTGCGTGCGCCCGAAGGCGTCGCACACGCCGTCGGCCGGATCGCGGCTCTGGCGGCAGGTGCCCAGATTGTGGATCACGGTGCGCGACATCGAGGTGTAGACCTGTTGCGCGCCGACCGCGCGGTAGATTTCCTCGCCGTTCTTCAGCGCGTGATCCATCAGCGCGAGATCGTTCGCGTGGTAGCGCTTCGTGAGATGCGCGACGGGCATGCCGTGTGCGTCCTTGACCTCGGCCGCGAGCGTGATGCGATTGTCGGCGACCGGCATGTCCTCGCCGATCACGGCGGCCGAGGCCATGTTCGGATACTGTTCCATGATCTTCGCGTAATCCGCGCCCCACTCGCCGGGACTCCACTCGTTGGGCCACACCGGCAGGTGGATGCCGCGCGAGACGTAGAGGAAGCCGCCGGCGAAACCGCGCGACGGATCGTGCCTGATGTCGTCGGCAACGAGGCCCGTGTTGGTCGTGCCGCGATAGTTGTGCACGGGGCCCGGCATCAGCGCGATCACGCGCCCCAGCAGATCGGTCATCCAGTGGCGGCCGACCTGGCCGGCGTCGTTCGCGAGCCCGTGCGGGAAGCGGCCGGACTGCGACATCAGCAGCAGGCGCGGCGTCTCGATGCCGTTCGCCGCGACGCAGACCGCGCGCGCGCGTTGCCGCTGCCGCTCGCCTTTTGCATCGACATACACGACGCCCGTCACGCGACCGCCGGCATCGTGTTCGATCGTCACCACCTGCGCCTGCTCACGGAGTTCGAAGTGGCCGGTCGCCTGCGCGCGCGGGATCTCCGCCTGCAGGCTCGTCCACTTCGCGCCGATCACGCAGCCGCCGGTGCAGAAGCCCATCTGCCGGCACTGGGGCCGCCCGTCGTGCGGCACCGTGTTGACCGACAGGTGTCCGTTCGACACGTGCTTGTAGCCGCGGCGGCGTGCGCCGATTTTCAGCACTTCGCCGTTGTTGTGATCGGGCACGTCGGGTTTGCCGTGCAGGCCGCTCGCGCCCATGCGCTGCTCGGCTTCGGCGTAGAACGGCGCGAGCGTGTCGTAGTCGAGCGGCCAGTCGATGAGGCTGGTGCCGGGCAGTGCCCCGTAGGTGGTCAGCGAGCGGAAGTCGTGCGGTTGGCGGCGCAGCGTCACGGCCGTCCAGAACACGGTGGTGCCGCCGACCGCCTTGGCGATCATCACCGGCATGTCGGGGTTCAGATCGCCTTCGACGGTGCGCGGATCGCTCCAGCGCGTGCGGCCATAGACCGCCGGCACGTTCTGTTCGAGCAGCGGCGTCGCACCCGCCTCGAGGCAGACGACGTCGATGCCCTGGGCGGTGAGTTCGGCTGACAGGGTGCCACCGCCGGCGCCGGAGCCGATGACGACGACCACGCGATCGTCATTGAGATCGAAGTGTTTGTTCATGTCGCGTGGGCCTCGAGCCAGGGCAGGTCGACGAGCGGGCGATCGAGGTAGCCGCCGAACGCAATCGACGGGCCGGGGTAGTCGAAATGCGGCCACACGGCCGGGTCGCCGAACAGCGGGCCAACCGCGCTCTGGCGCGCCAGTTTGATCAGGGCCGGATCGCCCTGCGTGCGCAGGACCGCTTCGCGTGTCGCCGCGGGCCCGTCGGCCCAGTCGGCCGGCAGCGCGGCCAGCGCGCGGTCCACCAGCGCATTCAGCGCCGGATCGGCGGCACACCGCGCCTCCATCTTCGCCGCGGCCGCCGCGTGTTGCGACTCGCTGAAGACAGCCAGCGGGAACAGGGTGCGGCTCAGCGCGGCGAGTGTGCTGGCGCGGGCGGCCCGCGGCGCTCCGGCAAACGCCGACGGCAGGTGCAAGGCGCTGCCGAGGGCAGTGGCAACCGCCGCGGCGAGCAGGCGACGGCGTTGTGGCGAGAAAGCTGGAGCAGGCTGCGTCATCGACGGTCCTTCATGGAGGCGCGTCCCGGCGACGCCGCCCGAACGCGCATGATGGGTCACGCTGCGTCGAGGGGCTTGATCGCGATCAAAGGCCGCACGGCTCAACGCCGGTGTCGACTGCGCGCCCGTCCGACGCCCGTCGGCGCGGGAAGGCGGTCCGCGACCCGTCTGCTATGCTCGCGCCATCCCCGAGTGAGGCAGCTTCGATGCGCGATGCGGACATCTACACCCAACAGGGCTTCGGCCACTCATCGGGCTTCGGGGCGCGGCCGGCGCTGTTGATCGTGGACTTCGTCGTCGGCTTCACCGACCCGGCGATCTATGGCGGCGGCAACATCCTCGACGCCGTCGCCAACACGCGCGAGCTGCTCGCGGTGGCGCGCGAGCGCGGCCTGCCGGTGGCCTATACGCGCGTGGTCTACGCCGACGACGGCGCCGATGCGGGCGTGTTCTGTCAGAAGGCCAAAGGCCTCGAGCGACTCACCGAACACGCACCGGCGTCGCAGATCGTCGCCGCCCTCGCGCCGCGCGCCGGCGAGCTCATCGTGCGCAAGACGCAGCCTTCCGCGTTCTTCAACACGATGCTCGCGCCCTGGCTCAGCGGCAAGGGTGTCGACACCGTGATCGTCACCGGTTGCACGACCTCGGGCTGCGTGCGCGCGTCGGTCGTCGACTCGCTGAGCCACAACTTCCGCACCGTCGTCGCCACCGACGGCGTCGGCGACCGCGCTCTCGGCCCGCACGAGGCGAACCTGTTCGACATGGGCCAGAAATACGCCGACCTGATGACCTGTGCGGAGATTGCTGTGCGGATTCGGCAAGCTGTTTGAATCTGGCCACCGAGGACACAGAGGAAGATGAGATTGGAGAGAGAAATATAAATATTGAATGGATGCCGATCTGCGCATGACGCACGTTTGTGGTGAGCCGCAACGTGGGGCGACCTGTCAGGCTTCAAGCACCAAGGCAATGGCCTGGCACCACGCCGATCATGAATTCTCTTTCCGATCTCATCTTCCTCTGTGCACTCGGTGGCTTATCCAATGCCCACCCGACTCAACGCTCCGCCGCCTTCAAGGTCGTCAGGATCCGCGCGAACGATGCCTGCAGCGGTTGCCAGGCGGATTCGTCGAGGGGGGCCGGGCGGCGCAGCGGGCCGATGCGCAGGGACGGCGCGGGGCGACCTTTTTCGGCGAACACGATGCGGTTGTCGCGCGCGGTATCGTCGACGACCAGGGTGGCGCCGTCGAAGCTGCGCGAGATGCGGTCGACGTGGATGACGTGATGCGGATGATCGGCGTGCAGGTTGACGACGAGCAGGCCCTCGGGCGTCAGCGCCGCACAACAGTCGTCGAAGAAGCGCTGTGTGCCCAGCGGTTCCGGCAAGCCCTGCTCATCGTAGGCATCGACCAGCAGCACGTCGAAGCGCAGCGTCGTCTCGCGCAGGAACGCGGCGCCGTCGGCCTCGAGGATTCTGAAGCGCGGGCTGTCCTTCGGAATGCGGAACTCCTCGCGCAGTGCGATCACGAGTGGGTTGATCTCGATGACGGTAATCGTGCTCTGCGGCAGGTGACGATGACAGAACTTGGCGAGCGATCCGCCCCCGAGACCGATCATGCCGATGTTCGCCGGCGCCGGCACGAACAGCAGGAAGCCCATCATCATGCGCGTGTAGGCGAGGTTCAGCGCGTCCGGTTGGCGGATGTCCATCCGGCTCTGCACCTCGTGCAGCGCGAAATGCAGGGTCTTGGTCGACGAGGTCTCCTGCACGAACGGGCGTGCAGGCGGGGGAATTCGGTCGGACATGGCGCGCTCGCTGGACAGACGCGCGGCAGAATCGCCGCGGCGCCGGCCAATTCTAAATAGCCGGGCGCCAATATCGATCACCCGGTCGCCGCACGGGGTCCGACACGACCGCCCTGCCGCCGCCGCGCCACGCCCGGCGCTGCCGCGCTGGCGCCGGGGCCTGTGCAGTGTCGGGTCTGAAGCCCTGGCTATCGGGGCGTACGGTCAGTTCGGCACCGGGACAGGCGCCAGCGCGGCATCGGTCGCCTTGGCGTGCAGGCGGTCGTTCAGACCGTCGATGCCGTGACGCTGGATCTCTTCGGCGACGGCCGTGCGCAGCGTGCTGACCAGACTGACGCCCTGGATCACTGCGTCGAACACGAGCCAGCCGTCGTCGCGCGCAACCATCCGGTAGTCGACCGCGGCAGCGGGCTTGCCGGGCCGCGTCACGCGTGTGCGGACCTGCAACAGCTTGCCTTCACGGCCGGCGGGAGCCGCCGACAGCACGGCGACCTGTGCCGCGAGGTAGTCCGTGGCGTGCACGGCATAGGTTCGCAACAGCAGTTCGCGATAACCCTCGATGAAGCGTTCGCGCTGTGCTGGCGTGGCGTTGCGCCAGTGCCGTCCGAGAATCAGGCGGCCGGACATCCGGGTGTCGACGTGCGGCAGCACCAGGTCCTCGACCAGCGCCGCGACGGCCTCGGGCCGTTCGCCATTGCCAAGTGCCGGATCCGCCGCCAGCGCCGCGCGCAGCGACTCCACCGTCGTCGTGATCAGTTGCTTGCCGGCTTCTGCCGGCGGCGCGTCAGCCGCGGCGAACAGCGGGGCCAGGATCAGCGCGCAGATCAACACACATCGATACACCGGTCAGGTCTCCTGTGGCGTCCGGGGATCCGGACGGGCGCAGACTTTAACGCAATCCCCGTGCCGCGCGGTGCGCCGCGCTTCACGCTTCCTGCACGCCGGCCCGTTGTCGGCGGCGTTGCCACAAAACCTTGCAGTCGGCATCAGGTTCGCGCCGTCGGCCAGCCTTGTGGCACGCCGGTGACGACGTCGTGAACGAACTGCAACTTGTCGAGCGCGGCAGGTGGCAGCACGAACGGGTACATGTCCGGCAGCCCCATTGAACGGTTCAAGTCGTTGACGGCCAGGATCACCGGCAACCAGGCCTGAACCAGCAGATTGAAATCCCAGTGGTCGCTGATCTGTGCCGGTGCCCCCGGCGTGTCGCTGACGCGGATGCCGTGGGCCTGCGCCGTCTCGAGCATGTCGCGGATGTGCAGGTAATGCGCCCAGGTTTCAGCCCAGTCCTCGTACGGATGGGCGGAGGCATAGGCGGAGACATGGGTGTCCGGCCAGTGCGCAGGCGGTCCTTCGCGGTAATGACGCTCGAGCGCGGCGGCGTAATCGATGGTTTCGTCGCCGAACAGGGCGCGGCAGCGCGACAGCCACCCGCTCCCGGCGACCAGGCGCGCCCAGTAATAATGTCCGGCCTCGTGACGCAGGTGGCCGAGCAGGGTGCGATACGGTTCGCCCAGCGTTTCGCGAATGCTCGCACGCGCCGCGTCGTCGGCCTCGGTGATGGCGAGCGTGATGAGGCCGTTCTCGTGGCCGGACACGACGTGACGGGTGGGCGTCTCGGCCACGAATGAGAAGCGCAGCCCCGCTGCGGCCACCATGCTGTTGCCGCCGCCTCCTTTCAGTGGGAGATGCAGCGCCAGCAGGCCGTAGATCAGCCGGCGCTTCGCCGCTTCGATCTTCATCCAGCGTTCGAGGTTGCCGGCGACCCGCAGGTCGGGGATTTCGTGTGTCATCGCGCAACTGAGGCAGTAGCCGCTGTCATCGCGCGGCGCGCACAGCCAGTTGCAGATCCCCGTCGGTTCGTAATGCAGGCACAGGCGGCGCGCCTGGCCACTGGCGTCGTCCGCGATGCGCCACAGATCGCCCTGCAGGGCTTCCAGGGTCACGAGTTCGAGGCGCTCCGGGGCAAACGCGAGGCGTCGGCCGCAGGCCAGGCACTGGACGTTTTCGAACGCGAGCCGTTGACCGCAGGCGCACTGGAAACGCTTCATCGTCGTCGACGCCCGCGTCGTTGCCACGGGAGGGGCTGGTTCATCTGCATGCGCACCACGTGAGGCGGATTCTCTGGCAAGGGTTGACGGCCGACGCCTGCCTGCGCGGTCGAACGGGTGGGTGCGCGCCACACGCAAGGGGCGCGATGTGCGCTGCACGCGGCAATCATTACCAGCAGTTTTGCATAAATTACAGCGAACCACGTCGACGCGCGCCGCGGCGGCCGGTGTTGGCGCGGGCACGATGCTTGCTCCGGACAGACGAGCAGGTGCTGCACGGAGGTAGCCAATGGATCAGCGATCGACAAACCAGAGACTGGCGACTCCCGCGCGTGCCACCGCAGTGGCTTGCGCAAGGACGCCGTGAATGGCGACCGCCGGCCGACAGGAGCGTCCGCCCGAGGTGCCGCCGGGCGTCGTGGTGCTGCAGGTTCACCGCCTGGGCGGTGACACCTGGCACCGCTTCGAGCGCGTGGCGGATGCAGCGGCGTTCGCCCTGGCGTTGATGCGCGGCGTACTCGACGCCAGCACGTATCCGAGCGCGATCTGGCTCGACGGCAAGAAGCTGTGGCGGCCCTATGGGCGGCACGGCAAGCTGCACATCGCCTCGACGCAGGACGCGCTGGCGTCGCTGTCGGGTGGGGCTGGCGACAAGACCTGAGCCCGGCCCCAGGCGGGCCGGCCGCACACCGACCGTCATGCGCCGACAGGGGTCACGCCACATCCGCAGTCGCCGTGGGTGCAGCCGTGGGCTTGCGCGCAAGCGGCGCAGCAGTAGAACTGATCGCCCGCCACGACGGCTGACGCCAGCGGCATCAGGCAGGCACATGCCGGGTGCGCACACCGGGTCTGCGTCGCCCGCTCGCTCGAGTCCGGCGAGTTCATGCGGGTCTGGTGTGGCCTGTGCGCCATTTCGTCGTCACGACTAGATGCGTGGCCGTCTGCCGATGAAGAAGAACACGATGGCGAACACGAGGCCCACGACGAACAGGATCCATGCGATTTGCATCGACAGTCCGGCCACGCCGGTCAGACCGAGCACGCCGGCCACGATCGCAATCACCAGGAATAGCGCAGCCCATGTCAGCATCGGTGAACTCCTTCAGGCACAGGCCTATCGTTTTGCATTTCGCGTGCCACGAGATCGGACACGTGCCCTCGGCGATCCGACGACGCGACAGCGGGACCGCGCGAAGGCCCGCTAAGGCTCGCCGGCGGGCCGTGTCGCGCTGACCACGGGCACCCGCGCTTCGATGACGGTGCCGCCCGAGGTGCCAGGATGAATCCGCAAGCTGCCACCGAGACGCGCGATGCGTTCGCGCATGCCGAGCAGGCCGTGCGCGAGCGGCCGTTCCAGCACTTCTTCGCGCATGCCGACGCCGTCATCGGCGATCAGCAACCGGTAGCCGTCCGGCGCGCGACGCAGACTGATTTCGACATGCCCGGCGTGCGCATGCTGCGCGATGTTCGTCAACGCCTCCTGCGCCACTCGGAACAGCCCGATGGCGGTGTCGGGGTCGAGGTCGTCGAGTTCGTCGGCCAGATCGAGCTGACACGGCAGCCCCGTCCGCTCGGTGAACTCCTCTGCGTGCATCTGCAGGGTGGCGGCGAGGCCGAGATTGTCGAGCATGCTCGGCCGCAGGCCGTGGATGATGCGTCGCTTCAGATCGACCGTCTCTTTCAGGACGCGCATCGCGCGCGTCAGCCGTGCCGCGACGGCCGGCTGGTCGGGCTGCAACTGATTGGCGACCGACGCGATGTCGAGGTTGATGGCCGTGAGGTTCGATCCCAGCTCGTCGTGCAACTCGCGCGCGAGTGCGGCTTTCTCGCGCTCGGCGACGGCGAGCAGATGGCGCGACAGGTTGGCGAGCTGCGCGGTGCGGGCCGCGATGCGGTCCTCGAGCGTCTGGTTCGCCTGCTGCAACGATGCCTCGGCCACGCGCGACCGGCGCGCACTGCGGGCGATGAGGACATAGAACACCACGAGCACGGCGAGCGTCACGATGCCGATGACCACGCCCATCACCGTGGCAACGCGGAAGCGCTCATAGGCATGCGTGTTGTGGTCCTGCAGGCGTGCGTGCTCGGTCGCAATCATGTTCAGCAGATCATCCTGCGAGTCGCCGGTCCCGAGGCGGTTGCCGTCCGCCCGCGCCAGGCGCAGCGCCTCGTCGTGGCGACCTGCCGCCTGCAGATCCAGCGCCGAGTCGAAAGCTGTCCGCAGAGACTGCGCGCAGCCCGCGAGGCGGGCGAGGGGAGGGCCCTGATCCGGGCGCGTCTTCAGCAGCACCTCGACTTCCTGCAGCGCGCTGACGAAGCTTTCCGAATTGCCCGACATTGCGCGCAGTTGCGCCGTGTCACCGCTCAGCAGGTAACCTCGCCAGCTGTTCTCCGCGAGCGCGAGCGAGGAACGCATCTGTCGCAGTTTGCCAATCGTCGCCCACGCCTGGTTGACCTCGGTCGCGGCGTGTTCGAGGGCGGCGAGATTCAGCCAGAGGCTCGCGGCATTGGCAATGATGAGGCTGATGCAGGCAACCAGCATCAGCGTGATCGCCGGCGGCAGTCCCGCGTTGGCGGAGGGGTGGGTCTCTGGCGTCATCGAGGCGGCCGGAAGCGTGACGCAATCTAAGACTGGCGTGGCCGTCGGCAATCGCGTGCGCGACGGACACGCCGGAGGGCGCGTCCGCGCGCCGCGCGTCAGTCGACGAGGCCGTTCTTGATCGCGTAGTAAGTGAGATCCGCGTTGCTCGAAACCTTCATCTTCTCGAGCACGCGGGCACGGTAGGTGCTGACGGTTTTCACGCTGAGACTCAGGGCCACGGCGATCGCGCCGACCGGCTCGCCGCGCGCCAGCGACATGAACACCTGGTGCTCCCGCTCCGACAGCTGTTCGTGCAACGGGCGGTCGTCCCCGCCTTCGAGTTCGCCGGCGAGCAGCTCTGCGAGCTCCGAGGTGATGTAGCGTCGCCCCTGCCGGATTTTGCGGATCGCAGCCACCAGTTCGGTCGGCATCGCTTCCTTCTGCAGGTAACCGCTCGCACCGTAGCGCAGGAGCTGCACCGCATAGCGGTTCTCCGGATGCATGCTGAGCACGAGCACCGGCAGCTCCGGGCGTTCGCGCTTGATCTGCTTCAGCACATCGACGCCGCTGCGATCGGGCATCGAGATGTCGAGCAGGACGATGTCGTACTCTGCAGTCCGAATCTTGTTGACGGCGGCGCAGGCCGAATCGGCCTCGCCGGTGATTTCGATGTCATCGACATCGCTCATGAACTGTCTCAAGCCGGCCCTGACCACCGCGTGATCGTCGACCACCAGTACTCGGATCATAGCGTCAACCCTCTTTTGCGCGAGGCCCTGGGTTGATGCCGACGATGTGCCCGTGCGGTTATCCGCCCGCGGCTCGGAATCACTGGGCCTGCTCATTTTCAACGTGCCGTCTGCTGCGGCGCTGGGCTCACGCGGCATGGCTGCTGGCCGTGCGCGCGAAGCGATCGTAATCATTCAAGCGATTGTAGAGGGTTTTGAGGCTGACGCCCAAAATCTTCGCGGCCTGTCGCTTGTTGCCTTCACAGCGCGCGAGTGTGGCCATGATCAGCTCGCGTTCCATGTCGGCGATCGACGTGCCGATCGGCACGATCACGCAATCGCCGGGTTGGCCGTTGGGTTCCATCGGAAGATCGACAGTCGCAAGCTCCAGTTCGCGATCGGCCAGGATGTAGGCGCGATGAATGGAATTCTTCAGCTCGCGCACATTGCCGGGCCAATGATGCTCGCGCAGGTAGCGTCGCGAATCGGCCGACAGCACCTTGTCGCCGCGGTACTCCGCGTTCAGTTCGTCGACGAAGCGATCGGCGAGCAGATCGATATCGCCGTCGCGCTCCCGCAATGCCGGCAGGCGCAGCGGGAACACGGCGAGGCGGTACAGGAGGTCGGCGCGCAGCAGGCCATCGTTGACCGCCTGTTCGGGATTGCGGTTGGTGGCCGCGATCACGCGGCAATGCGCGACCACTTCCTCGTCGCCGCCCACGCGATAGAAACGTCCGGTCTCGAGCACGCGCAACAGCTTGACCTGCATGTCGACCGGCATTTCGGTGACCTCGTCGAGAAACACGGTACCGCCGGCAGCGCGCTCGAAGACGCCTTTGTGCGCACGCACAGCGCCCGTGAAGCTGCCGCGCTCGTGGCCGAACAGCTCGGCTTCGATGAGGTTGGCGGGAATCGCGCCGCAGTTGATCGCCACGAACGGGCGTTCGCCGACCTTCGAGCGACGGTGCAGGTGCTGCGCGACGACTTCCTTGCCCGTGCCGCTCTCGCCGACGATCAGCACATTCGCGCGCGTCGGCGCGACGCGCTCGATCACACTGAACAACTGCTTCATCGGTTCCGATTCGCCCCACAGACTCGTGAGGACGGCCGGCTCGCGCGCTGCTGGCAAGTCTTTCGCATGGCGCTTGAGGCCTAGCGCGAAGGTCGCGAGGCTTTGATCGTCGAGGGTCGGCAGGTCGGCCGGGGCGTCGAGTTCGTGCAGTGCGTCGGTCATGTCCGTTTCTCCTTCGGCGGGAGCGATAGCCGGCCGGCCATCGCACGCCTGCTTCCTGCGTCTGTCATGGACGTTCGGGCTGGTCCTCGTCCGACGATGGGCATCTGCACGAGATGCGCAGCGTTCAGCCGAGGACAGTCTGGGACGGTGACGGACGAGCGCCTATCGGAGCGGCCCGGACTGAACGTGGGCGCAAGACTACAAACCGTAGGAGAAACGCCGACGCGCTGCTGCAGTCGATGTGCAGGCGCATATTTGCGCTGATTTTGTAATTTTTACCCACCTGAAGCCGCAGACGGTGAGCGCGCGGGGCCGCAAGTCCGCGTTCGGCGGGGATTTTGCTGATGGCATGACCATTGCGGTCTCCGCCCTGTGCCATCCGGCGACGGGGCCCCGCACGGGGCTGCCCGTCGACCTGATTGATAGGGTGGCATGCCCCCGCCGATCTGGAGGAACCCGTCATGAAGAGTGAACGAAATTTCCCGCTGCGCCTGTCCGCCCTCGTGCTGGGCGCCAGCCTCGGTGCCGCTGCTGGCGCCGCTGAAATTCGCGCCGTGCAGGACATCGAGCGTGTGAAAGTGCAGCAGGTCAGCCTGACGGACGACACTGTCCGGGCCATCATCGTCAACGACGGCGAACAGCGCGTCGAGGACCTGCTGCTGCGTGTCACCTACCAGTGGCGCTGGCGCGACGAACATCGGCCCGGCAATGACAACCCGGGTTGGAGCACGACGGTGCCCGTCGCGTCCCCGCTGGCGCCGGGCGAGTCGCGCGAGTTCGAGTTCGCGCCGACGACACCCGTCCCTGCGCGTGACGACGGCAGTTATGCGCCGGAGGTGTCAGTGGTGAGTTTTACCGCTTACAGCCAGATGGCAGACACGGCCGCGAATCAGGCGCCGTGAAGCCGCCGCCCGCTTCGTCGCTGGCGACGAAGCGGGCGGCCATCAGCAGGCTTCAGACCGGCTGTCGATGTGTGCGCCGATGGCGCGCACTGCCAATCAGGCCGGCAAACGCGGCGAACGGCCGAGACCGGGTGCCCGCACGGTAAGCTGGCGTTGCCGACTCGCGTCGGGACGCGTCCCGATGACGTGGCGACAGGCGAGGGTGGCCGGCGGCGGCCACGCGAATCGCCGACGTGGGATGTCCGGTCGGGCCACACGCCCCCGGGTTCGCCGAGGGCGCCGGGTGCCTGCGGTTCCGAGCATCGCCCGCAGCGGCCACGAACTGCCCGGCAGGCCACGTCACCCAGGTCGGCGCCTCGCACCGGGTTGCGCTGACAGCCCATGTCAGACAGGGCGCCGCCCATCAGGCAGACATCTTCCTTCCGATTGTGAGCCGGACCATCGCGGGCTATAAACGGCAGCGTCATTGCCGATGTGCAGTGATCTCTCGGCCTGAAAGGGAGCCCTATCGTGACGCCTTCTGATCCCGTGCTGCAGGACGGACTGTCGGGACTGGCTTTGCTCAATGCGTTGAAGGCGCTGGTGTCCCGCTCGCCAATGGGCATGTGCGTGCTCGACTCGAAGATGCGTTTTCAGTACATCAACCAGGCCCTCGCCGACATCAACGGGCGGTCGATCGAAGCGCACATCGGCAGCTGCGTCGCCGACCTCGTGCCCGAGATCTATGCCAGCTCCAAGGCGTTCATCGAGCGCGCGATCGCGTCCCAGGTGCCCATCGTCGATCAGCTCGTCGAAGGAGCCACTGCCGCCAAGCCCGGCGTCACACGCGCGTGGTTGCAGAGCTGGTATCCGATCGTCGCGCAGAATGGCGAATCGCTCGTCGCCGTGATCGTGCGCGATGTCACCGATGAGCGACGTCTCGAGCAGGAGCTGCGCGACGCCGCGCAACGAAAAGACGAGTTCCTTGCGATCCTCGCGCACGAACTGCGCAATCCGCTCGCGCCGCTGACGAACGTGGTGGAACTGTTGAAGAGCGTCGACAACGACATCGTCCGGCGCGCACATGCGATCCTGAATCGCCAGACCGTGCAACTCGTGCGCCTCGTCGACGACCTGATGGACGCGAGCCGGATCGCGAGCGGCAAGATCGGACTGCAGCGGCGCACCACGAAGCTGCAGGATGTGCTGCTCGACGCCGTGACGAACGCCGGCGCCGTGATGCAGGCCGCGATGCACGATCTCGTGGTCGACGTGCCGCCCGATCCGATCTGGGTCGAAGCCGATCCGGTGCGGTTGACGCAGGTGGTCTGCAATCTGCTGAACAATGCCGCGAAGTACACGCCGGGTGAGGGACGCATCACCCTGTCGGTCAGCTCGGACGGGGCCCATGTGGTCGTCGAGGTCCGCGACACGGGCGTCGGCATCGCCCAGGAGCGCCTGGAGGAGATCTTCTCGATGTTCACCCAGGCGGCGGGGCCGTCGCGGCTGAAGCTCGATGGTCTGGGCATCGGACTGTGGCTCGCCAAGACACTCGCCGCGATGCATGGCGGCACCCTCGTCGCATCGAGTCCGGGCCCCGGGGAAGGCGCGACGTTCACCCTGCGGCTGCCCGTCGCGCAGGCTCCGGTGAAGGACGACAGCGCGCTGCCGGTGAACTGTCAGTTGCCGGCACCCCACCGCGTGTTGATCGTCGACGACAATCTCGACAGCGCGGAATCCCTGAAGCAGCTGCTGACGCTGCAGGGCCAGCACGTCAGCGTGGCCAACAACGGCAGCATGGCGCTCGAACTCGCCGCGGCGTTCAGGCCCGACTTGATCCTCCTCGACATTGGCCTGCCCGACATCATCGGTTGGGCCGTCGCGGCGCGCATTCGCAACGAAAGCTGGGGCAACGCGCCGGTGATTGCAGCACTGACGGGCTACGGCCAGGCCCAGCACCGCGAGCTCTCGAACGAGGCCGGGATCGATCTGCACATCACGAAACCCCTCGAAATCGCGACCCTCAACAAACTGCTGCACGCCGCCGGGCGGCGCGAGGCGCGGGCCATCGGGATGGCGTGAGGGTCGCCGGCCGGGCATCAGCCGGCCGGGCCTGTCGACGCCGGGACGCTGCAACTCGCGGTTACCGGTGACGGCCCGCAGCCCGGTGCCGAACCGACATTCGCTCGAGCCCTGGACACACTCTTCCAACTGCACAGCAATTTGGCAGGCGAGCGGTCGTTGGCTGTTCCCGACAGGCCAGGGCGGCCGCGTTCGGGCAGTGGTCGGAAATGGTGGCCAGGGTCGGAATCGAACCAACGACACGCGGATTTTCAGTCCGCTGCTCTACCAACTGAGCTACCTGGCCATCGCGAAGGCGGGGCCGCCGGGTGCCCGGCGGGGTCGGCACTGTAAGCGGCGGGTGCGGGGCCAGTCAACCCGCGATCTTGCGCGGCCCGTGAACGGCGGCCAGTATGCGGGACTGGGTCCACATGGCGCTCCGGAGGTTGTAATGAGCACGCACTGGCAAATCGAAGGCGACTACATGGAAGCCTGCAGTTGCGACTTCCTCTGCCCCTGCATCACGCAGAATTCCACGACCCCTGCCACGCATGATTTCTGCAAGGTCGCGATGACCTACGTGATTCGTCGCGGCGGGTTTGGCGAGGTCGCGCTGGACGGCGTGGCGTTTGCGGTGGTGGCCGAAACCAAGGCGGTGATGTCCCAGGGCGACTGGGCGCTCGGCGTGATCGTCGACGAGCGCGCGACGGACGCCCAGGCCGCGGCGGTGGCGGTGATTGCGAGCGGGCAGGCCGGTGGTCCGCTGGCGGGCTTCGCGCCGCTGATCGGCGATTTCCGCGGCATGACACGCGCCCGCATCGACTTCGACGCACATGACCACACACGCACCGTGACGATCGACGGCCAGCTCGCGCAGACCGTCGAGGGGATCCCGAGCGTCACCGTGCCCGGTGAATGCCTGGCGATCGACAATACCCTGCATCCGGCCAACCGACGTCTGACGCTGGCCACTGCCGCGCGCAATTTCATGCGTTGTTTCGGCATCGAATGGGACGCGCCCGCCGGCCGCAGCAACGGCCACTTCGCGCCCTTCGCCTGGCAGGGCCAGGTCGGCTGAGCCCTTGATGCCGGAGGCTCTTCCGCGCGGCGATCCGACGCCGCGCCTGTCCCTGCTGATCACCTGCACCGTGCTGGCGCTGGTCGCGGCCCTGTCATGGTGGCTGCTCGGTGCAGGCGCGCGCACGATGACGACGATGTCGGGCGAGGGCCTGCTGATGCAGGCCGCGATGGCGATGATGCAGCCGACGGATTCGCTGCCCTATTTCACGGCTTCGGTCGCGATGTGGCTGCTGATGATGGTGGCGATGATGACGCCGGCAGTGCTGCCGGTGCTGCTGACGCTGCAACGCATGCGGACGGATTCGGCAGGGAACGCCGCGCCGGCATTCGCGGCCGGTTATCTCGCCGTGTGGGGCGGCTTTGGCGTCGTGCTGACGGCCGTGCAGTGGGTGATGCATCGGGCGACGCTCATCGAGGGCCACGCGATGACGGCGAACCCGGTGCCGGCGAGTCTGATCCTGATCGGCGCCGGGCTCTATCAGCTCACGCCGATGAAACGGGCCTGCCTCGCGCATTGCCAGTCGCCGCTGGCCTATCTGCTCGGCCACTGGCGCACGGGCCAGGGCGGCGCATTCCGGATGGGGCTCGGTCACGGCGCCTATTGTCTCGGATGTTGCTGGGCGCTGATGCTCGTGATGTTCGCCGGGGGCGTGATGAGCGTCGCGACGATGGCGGTGCTGTCGCTGTTCATTCTGGTCGAAAGAGTCCTGCCGGCGCGCGCGTGGGCGACGACGATGCCGGGACTGGCAATGATCGCCATGGGGGCGGGCCTGTTGCTGGCCTGACGCCACGCGCGGAACGCGCGGGCGAGCGGAATTCGACGCGTGCAGGGTCGAGCGTCCCCTGGCCTGAGGGCGGGCAGGCCACGGCGGCCAGCAAGACCCGGCTGGCGTCGCGCCAGCGCCGGGCCGCGGCCGGCCGTCAGGTTGACGGCGGCACGAACTCGGCGGGCGCGGCGGAGCCCGTGCCGAAGAAATACTTTTCCATTTCCGTTTCGAGGAACTTGCGATCCTTCGCTTCGATCGGCGTCAGGCGGTATTCGTTGATCAGCATCGTCTGGTGCTTGAGCCAGCCGCTCCAGGCTTCCTGCGACACGTGCTCGTAAACGCGCTTGCCGAGTTCGCCAGGATAGGGCGGCATGCGCAGGCCCGGCGCTTCGCGCTTGAGCTTCACGCACTGAACGGTTCTGGTGGTCACGGGGCTGTCTCCTGCGGGGCGCCGTAGGCGCGGATGAGATCCTGGACGGGCTTTGCCAGGCCGATCGCGGCCGGGGCTGCGGCGTTATACCAAAGCAGTGTAGCGGAATCCATGCACGCGCTCGCCCGTTCGCGCACCTTCAGCGCGAGCGGCGTGATCACGAGCTGGAAGTGCGTGAAGGTGTGCGTGATCGCCGGCAGCTTGCGCGGCGCACCGATGGCGGCGAGTCCGAACAGCGCACAGCGTTCGAGCGCCGCACTGCTGTCCGTCACTTCGGGGAAACCCCATAAACCGCCCCAGATTCCGCTCGGCGGACGGCGCTCGAGCAGCAGCGTGCCATCGGCACGGGCGAGCATCAGAAAGCAGGTGGTGCGCACCGGCACCGAGCGGCGCGGCCGCGGCGTCGGATAGTTCGCCTGCTCGCCGCGTCGCGCACTCTCGCAGTCGGCGACGACCGGGCACACGGTGCACGCCGGGTTGGCGCGCGTGCACACCGTTGCGCCCAGGTCCATGATCGCCTGCGTGTAGTCCGCGACCCGTTCGGCCGGCGTCAGCGCGTCGGCCAGCGGCCACAGCCGCTTCAGCACGGCCGGCGCGTCCGGCCAGCCCTCGATGCACTGGTGGCGCGTCAGCACGCGCTTCACATTGCCGTCGAGAATCGGGCAGCGCAGCCCGCGGCTCTGCGCGAGGATCGCGCCCGCCGTCGAGCGGCCGATGCCGGGCAGCTCCGCGACCGCCTCGACGGTGCCGGGAAACTCGCCTGCGTGTTCGGCCACCAGCAGTTGCGCCGCGCGGTGCAGATTGCGCGCGCGGGCGTAGTACCCGAGCCCCGACCACAGATGCAGCACTTCATCGACCGGCGCCCCGGCGAGCGCGTGCACGGTCGGAAAGCGCTGCATGAAGCGGTCGAAGTAGCCGATCACCGTGCCCACCTGCGTCTGCTGCAGCATGATCTCGGACACCCATACGCGATAGGGCGAGCGGTCCTGCTGCCAGGGCAGATCGTGGCGGCCATGCGCCGCATGCCAGACGAGCAGGCGTTCGGCGAACGCGTTCATGCGGCTCGCGCGCGGCATGCGTCATGCCGGCGCGGACGCTCAGCGCAGCGGTTCATCGCGCGCGAGCTCCTCGATGCGTTGGGTGGTTTCGGTGATCTCCTTGATGAAGCTGCGCTTCATCACCAGCGGGCCGAGCACCGGCGGAATGAAGAAATCCGGCTCCTGGTTCGCTTCCATCGTCACCCGCGTCGTGCCGTCCGGCTGGGCCTCGATGCGCCACACGGTCTGGCCGCTGAGGAAATTGCCCTCGCCTTCGATCGTCGTCGTCGCGATGTCGCCGTTCGAGCGGAAATCGACGCGTTCGATGAAGTTGATGTCGAAGCAGAACAGCAGCACGCAGTGCTTCATCAGCAGCTGACGCTTCAGCGAGGTGTCGTCGTAGCGGACGATCACGCGGCTGACGAGAATGTCGTCATTGATGCGCGCAAGGCGGTCGTAATCCGTCACCACTGCGCGCACTGCGGCCGGCGGCGCCTGCAGATGAGCGCTGAAGCGATAGTGATAGCGGCTGCCGATGAAACTGATCTCGGCACTTTCAATGGTGCTCGCCGGCGTGCTCGCCGCGAGTGTCAGCAGCCCCCAGCCGAGGCCATGCGCCAGCAAGCGATTAGGCATCGGCGCGTCAGAATTTGAGCAGCTTTTTGAGGGCGTCTCCCGCCTTGCCGCCCACCGCATCCTTGATCTTCTCCTCCACCTTTTCCTTGACCGCGGCGGTCGCGGCGGACTTCGCGACATCGGCGAGATCGGGCAGGCAGCTCTTGCCCGAGATCTCGCCGCGACAGCGGACGGGCACTTCGTAGCCGCCGAGATTGAAGCGATCCGCGCCCTGCTCGGCGGACACCGCCTCGACTGCAATCTTCGAGTCGTACTTGATCGTCATGTCGTTGAGGTTCGCGAGCATCCCGTTGCCAGAGACCTTGAAGCCGTTGCCGTCGAGCAGCAGATCCTGATTGAACACGGCGCCGTTCTTGATGTCGAGCGTGCCGGTCAGCGACTGGAACTGCGTTTCGCCGCCCTTGGGCACCGCGGCCGGCCGCTTCGTCTCGATCATCGTTTCCGCGGCGCGCAGCACCGCCGGCACGTCGACGCCGCGGAACACGCCGTTCTGCACGGCGAACGTCGCCTGCCCGTTCAACGTGTTGGTCAGGCGCTTGCTGTCGCTCCCGCTGCCGGTGAGACGCGCTTCGAAATTCACGATGCCGGACAGGTCGCTCTTGCCTTTCATGTCGACGAGCAGGGGTTCGACCGCCACTTTCGCGAGGCTCGTGTTGATCGAAATCTGTGGCTGGGCCTTCGTCGCGTCGAGACCGATGACGCCGTTGTAGCGGCCCTGGTAGAGATTGGCGGTGGCCGGATTGATCTCGAGCCGGCCACCCGTGCCGGCGACTTTCACCTTGACGTTCGCGAGCTTCGCGCCCGACAGCTGCAGGCTGCCGATGTTCAGCTCGCCATCGAGCTTCAGGCTGCGCAGGAACTCCGTAGGCAGTTGCGCGGCGCCGGCGGCCGCGGCTTCCGGCGTGACGGCGCGCGTCTCACCTTCGGCTTTCGGCGCGAGGTAGCGGTCGGCGTTCAGCGCATCGACATTGATCGCGAAGCCGACGTCGGGCCCGCTGAAGTCGGCAATGTTGACCTGGCCCTTGATCGACGTCTCGTCGAGCTTGATCACGAGATTCGACAACGCGAGGCTCGATGCCGTGCCCTTGAACACGGTGTCGAGGCCGACATCGGTCAGCGATTTGTTGTCGGCCATCGGCGGCAGCGGCTTGTTCAGATTGGCCAGCACGCTGCGCAGATTGAACGGCGCGACATTGAGCTGGCCGCTGAACGCGGGCGCGGACTTGATCTGCGTGGCGTCCAGTGTGCCCTTGATGTTCATGCCCAGGCCGGTCAGCGACAGTTCTTTGACCGACAACGTCTCCTTGTCGAGATTCGCCTGCGCGCTGCCGGCGTTGAGCTTGACCGTCACGGGCTTCGACTTGTCGGGACCGGCGATGTCCGCGGTCGCGGCGAACGGCGCGAGCGTGAGGTTCGACACCGAGCCCTTGATGCCCGCATCGAGGCCCAGCGAGCGCACGGACTTCGCGAGTTCGGGCTGGCCGAGCGCCGTCAGCAGCGCGCCCGGCGAGGTGCCCTCGATCGACAGCTTGCCGTCGATGGCCCCGTTCGCGGCGCCGATGTCGGTGGCCTGGAATGCACCGCTGATGCCGAGCCCGAGGCCGGCCGCGGCGAGCGCCGGCAACGCCATCCGGCCCTGCGCGAGATCGGCATCGAACGTGGTGTCGAGCGTGAAGGATTTCTCGGGCGCCGTGCTCAGCGATTTCGCCAGCGCCGCAAGGCCGCTCTCGCCGCCCTGCAGGCCGCCGAGCACGGCGAGCAGCGCCGGCAGATCCGGCCCGCTGGCCTTGAGCTCGCCCTTGAACGCGGGCTTCGCGCTGTCGGCGCCGGTCGCCGTCAGCGTGCCGTCGATGCGGTTGCCGAGCAATGTCGCACTGAGTCTCGGCAACGCGAAGCGGCCCTGGCCCAGGTCGGCCTCGATGTCGGTGTCGAGCCGGAAGCCGCGATCCTTGGCGCTCGCGAGCACCGTCGAGAGATTGTCGATGGTCTTCGCGTCCGCGCCCTGCACGGCGGCGCTCGCCGCGAGCAGCGCCGAGAGGTCCGGACCCTGGGCGTTCAGACTGCCCTTGAAGACGGACTTGCCGCTCGCGCTGCCCGTCGAATCGAGTTGGCCATTGAGCGTGTTGCCGAGCAGCGTCGCGGTGAGCGTCGGCACCTTGATCCTGCCGCTCGCGAGATCGGCGTCGACTTCCGCCGCGAGCTTGAAACTGCGATCGGCGGACTTCGCCAGCGCTTTCGTCAGGCTCTTCGTCGCCGCGTCGTCGGCGCCGTTCAACTGGCTGGCGACCAGCAGCAGCGATGGCAGGTCCGGGCCGCCCGCGTCGAACTTCGCCTTCAGCGCCGGCTGGTCGGTGTTCGCGCGCGTCGCCTCGAGCGTGCCATTGACGCTCGCGCTGAGCGCGCGGCCGGTGAATTCACTGATCTTGACCTCGCCGCTGTCCATGTTGGCGTCGAAGGTCGTGCGGAACTCGAGCCCGCGCTCTTTGAGCGTCGCGATGCGCGCAGCGGCCGGCAGGTCCAGCGCCTTGAAGATGACCGCCAGATCGTCGGCTTTCAGATCGAGCGTGCCGCGACCGCCGGGTCGCGCGTCGTTCAGATGATCGAGATCGAGGTTGCCGGCGAGCCTGACACCGGGGCCATCGAGGCTCAGGCCGGTGATCGATGCAGTGCCGTCGCCGAGGCGGAGATCCACCGTCGCCCCGGCCTTGATCACGGCTTTTCCGTTGGGCAGCGACTTGCCGCGGAAATTCGCTTCCAGCGCGAGCGGGGAAATCAGGTAATGCTTCGCGTCGAGTTCGTAGGCCACGGTGCCGGACAGCGAGGTGTCGCCGTCGAGCGCGGGTTTGGCGGATTTGATCGACGCCTCGAGCTTGAACTCGACGGGCTCGCCGAAGTTCAGCGCACCGGTCTGCGCGTTGAGCCCTGTGATGACGACATCGCGGCCCTCCTGCGCGTCGGTGTAGCGGATGCGCGCATCCTGGATGTCGACGCCGCCGAGCACGAGCGCGCCAATCGGGCTGTCGCCGCCGTCGCTGGCATCGCCCTGCGCGAGGCTCTCCCAGTTCGTCGCGCCGGCCTCGTTGCGCGCGAGGTTCAGTTCGAGCCCGCGCACGACCACCGTGTCCATCTCCACGCGCCGCGTCAGCAGCGGCAGCGTGGCGACGGCGACCTGGAACTCGTCGAGCGCGACGAGCGGCGCGTCGCCGAAGCCCTCGGCATTCGACAGCGTGAGTCTGCCCGTCTGTACGCGAATCTTCGGCCACAGGCCGAGTTCGATCGGGCCCTCGATCGTCAGGTGACGGCCGGTGGCGCTCGCCACATCCCTGACGATGCGGTCGCGGTAATCGTTCGGATCGAGATTCGACAGGAAGACGACACCGCCGGCGATGACCAGCAGCAGTAGACCCAGGAGGACGATGACGATGCGGGCAAGTAACTTCAACGCAGCCTCCTGCCGCCTAGTGTGCGGCCTCTGTGCCCAGCCGGAGTCGGGCCTGTGCGCAGGCCGCACGAACCCGGCCCGGCGCGGTGCCTCCGCGATGATCGCGTGCCGCGAGGGCGGCGTCCACGTCGAGTGCGCCGAAGACTTCGGCGCCTATCCTGCCATCGAGCGCCTGCAGTTCGGCGAGCGAGAGATCCTTCAGTTCGCAGCCGCGCTCGACCGCGATGCGCACCGCGGCGCCGACGACGGCGTGCGCGTCGCGGAACGGAATGCCGAGGCGCACGAGGTAATCGGCGAAGTCGGTGGCGGTGGTGAAGCCGGCGCGAGCCGCTTCGCGCATGCGGTCGCGTCGCACCTGCATCGTCGGGATCAGGTCGCCGAACGCACGCAGACAGCCGCGCAGCGTGTCCACGGTATCGAACAGCGGTTCCTTGTCTTCCTGGTTGTCCTTGTTGTACGCGAGCGGCTGGCTCTTCATCAGCGTCAGCAGGGCGATCAGATGGCCGATCACGCGCCCGGACTTGCCGCGCACGAGTTCGGGCACATCGGGATTCTTCTTCTGCGGCATCATGCTCGAGCCGGTGCAGAAGGCATCGGCCAGTTCGATGAAGCCGAACTGCTGCGAACTCCACAGCACCATTTCCTCGGCCATGCGCGAGAAGTGCACCATCATCAGCGCGCCGCAGGCGGTGAACTCGATCGCGAAGTCGCGATCGGCGACGGCATCGAGCGAGTTCTCGCAGATGCGCGTGAAACCCAGCAGCTCCGCGGTCAGCGCGCGATCGATCGGGAACGTGGTGCCCGCGAGCGCGCCGGCGCCGAGCGGCAGCGAATCGGTGCGCTTGCGGCAGTCGCGCAGGCGCTCGCGATCGCGCAACAGCATTTCGAACCAGGCGAGCAGGTGATGCCCGAACGACACCGGCTGCGCGGCCTGCAGGTGCGTGAAGCCCGGCAGCACGGTGTCGGCCTCGCGCTCGGCGAGATCGATCAGCGCGTTCAGCAGGCGATCGAGCATGCCGGTCAGGCGATCGATTTCACCGCGCAGATAGAGGCGGATGTCCGTGGCGACCTGGTCGTTGCGCGAGCGCGCGGTGTGGAGTTTCTTGCCGACTTCGCCGATGCGCGCCGTCAGGGCGCTCTCGATGTTCATGTGCACGTCTTCGAGCGCGATCGACCAGGTGAAGCGGCCGGCCTCGATGTCCGTGCGGATGGCGGCGAGCCCTTCGACGATCCGGTCGCGCTCGTCGTTCGTCAGCACGCCGACCGCGGCGAGCATCGTCGCGTGCGCGATCGACCCCTCGATGTCCTGCGCATAGAGCCGCCGATCGAACTGCACGGAGGCCGTGAACTCCTCGACGAAGGCGTTCGTGGGGCCGTCGAAACGGCCGCCCCACAGCTTGTCCGAGGACTGCTCGGTGGCGGGCTGTGCGGGTTTCGGGGTCTGGGCGCGATCGGTCATGCGCGTGGGGCTCGGCTGGGGATGGGTGGACCGCAGTATATCGCAGGCCCGGGGCGCGACGGGGTCAGCGATTGACGGCCCGCGGCCCGCGCCAGACACTGCACTGTCAATCAGCTGCGGGCCCCGCGTTCAGTCGCATGAAATCATCGGCATCGCCCCAGGAATCGTTCCTGCCCGATCTGTGCGGGGTGCGTCCGCTGTTCGCGGTCGTCATCATCGGCGAGCTGCTGGTGTTCGTGCTGGTGGTCGCGCGCGCCGGCTTCGGCGACGTCGCGCTGCGCGAGCTGGCACTGCTGTCGCTGTACGTGCAGTGGATCGGCATGTCCGCCGCCGCCGCGCTGTGCCTGTCGCGCGGCGGGCTGTCGCGCCTGCCCGAACGCTGGGCCGCGTTCCTGTCGTACATGCTCGTGATGGTGGTGGTCACCGCGGTGTGTGCGCTGGCGTGGTACGTGGTGTATCCACGCGGCCGCGAAGACGCGCTGATCGAACTCGACCAGCACGATTTCTGGCTGCGGACCCTGTCGATTTCGGCGATCGTCGCGGCGCTCGTGCTGCGCTATTTCTACGTGCAGCATCAGTGGAAACAGCGCACCGCCGCCGCCGCGGCCGCGCGCCTGCAGGCGCTGCAGGCCAGGATTCGGCCCCATTTCCTGTTCAATTGCATGAACACCATCGCGAGCCTGACCCGCATCGACCCGCTGCGCGCCGAGCGTGCCGTCGAGGATCTGGCCGACCTGTTCCGCGCCAGCCTGTCGGACGCCCGTTCGCTGGTGTCGCTGGGCGACGAGTTCGACCTGGTCCGGCGCTACCTCGCGATCGAAGCCCTGCGGCTCGGCGGCCGTCTGCAGGTCGAATGGGATGTCGACGACCTGCCGCTCGCCACCCGCATACCGCAACTCACCCTGCAGCCGCTCGTCGAAAACGCGATTTACCACGGCATCGAGCCGGCCGCCGCGGGCGGCGTGATTCGCATCGGCGGGGCCGTCAGCGGCGAGCTGCTGGAGATCGAGATCAGCAATCCCGTGGCGCCCTCCGGCGGCCGCGACGGCGGCAACCGGCTCGCCCAGGACAACGTGCGGCAACGACTCGAAGCGCATTTCGGCGCGCGCGGCCAGCTGCAGATCAATCGCGGCGAACGTGCCGACGGCCTCTACAGGGCCAGGGTGTCCGTGCCGCTGACTGCGGCATGACCCGCATCCTGCTCGTCGACGACGAACCGCTGGCGCGCGAGCGCCTGCGCGCGCTGCTGGCTGAATTGGATGCCGGCGAGATCGTCGGCGAAGCGGCCTCCGGTCTCGAGGCCCTGGCGCTGGCCGCGCGCGAGCAGCCGGACCTGGTGCTGCTCGACATCCGCATGCCCGGCATGGACGGTCTCGAGGCCGCGCAGCATCTCGCCCGCATGGCGCGCGCGCCGGCCGTCGTGTTCACCACCGCCTACGACGAGCACGCGCTGGCCGCGTTCGAGGCGCAGGCGATCGACTACCTGCTGAAGCCGATTCGGCCCGAACGTCTGCGCGGCGCGCTCGCCAAGGCCGAGGCGCTGACCGCCGCGCGTGCCGCCGCCGCCGGCCAGGCGCGCGGCACGGCGCAGGCACGCACGCATTTCAGCGCGCTGGTGAAAGGCAGTCTGCGCCTGGTGCCGCTGGCCGATGTGCGCTACCTGCAGGCCGGCCAGGGCTATGTGTCGGTCATCCACACCGGTGGCGAACTGCTGGTCGAAGACGCGCTGCGGGCGCTCGAGGACGAACTGTCGGATCAGTTCCTGCGCATCCATCGCAACACGCTGGTCGCCATCGCCCATGTCGCCGCCCTCGAACGCGACGCGCTCGGCAACGCGAACATCGTGCTGCGCGACGTCAGCGGCACCCTGCCGGTCAGCCGCCGCCTCCTGAGCCAGGTCCGCAAGCGCCTGCGGGCTTGATTCACCTGTCCTGGGCCCCATGCCGTAGCGCCTGTGGCGCGCCGACATGTGGCTCATTGGCCACCGAGAACACCGAGGAATAGGAAGGATGAGACGGCGTGTGATGCCGACTTCATCGGTAGTCCCCTGAGATCAGGCGGTCAGGGCCAGTTTTCCAAGAGGAAGTCGAGATATCACCAGCCTGATGTCGCCTGTCATCTCCGTTCGGGAATGAGCCTGATAACGCGCACTCGGAAAAATGTCTTCTCAATTTTTTGCTCGGTGTTCTCGGTGGCCAATTTCAGTGTGACGGCGCAAAGGACTGCCTGGCCCGTTTTCGCGGGCCAGGCGTCACCCCAGATCGCCATGCCGGCTCTGCAGGATGCTCAGCGCGACGAGTGCGGCGGTTTCGGTGCGCAGCACGCGCGGGCCGAGGCGGGCGGCGCGGAAGCCTGCGGCGGCGAGTGCGGCGCGTTCGTGCGGGCTGAAGCCGCCCTCCGGGCCTATGGCCAGGCTCACGCTCGCGGCACGCGGCAGCGCGGCGAGGGCGGTGTCGGCGGTCGGGTCCAGCATCAGCCTGAGTTCGGCGGTGTCGGTGACGGCGTAGGCGTCGACTTTCATCAGTGCGCCGAGCGCGGGCAGGCGCGTGCGGCCGGACTGCTCCGCGGCGTGGCGCAGAATGCCCTGCCAGTGTTCCAGGCGTTTCAGCGCGCGGGTGTCATCGAGCCGCACGGTACTGCGCTCGGTGGTCAGCGGCACGACGGTCCGGACGCCGAGTTCGACCGCCTTCTGCAGCGTATAGTCCATGCGTTCACCGCGCGCGATGCCCTGCGCGAGGGTGATCGCGAGCGGTGACTCGCGCTCGCGCGGATCGTGCGCGCCGAGACGCACCTCGACACGCTGACGGTCGACCGCCGTGACCTCGGCGGCGTATTCGCCACCGGTGCCGTCGAACATCACGAGTGCGTCGCCGGGTGCGATGCGCAGCGCTTCCCGCAGGTGGCGCGCCGCGATCGGGTCCAGCACAATGAGCGCGCCGCACGTGAGCGGTGCCGCGCTGTAGATGCGCGGCGTCATGCCCTTGCCCCGTCACGCAGCCCGCAATTCGAAGTTCTCAGCATGTTGAAAGCCCTGAAGGAAATCGTCCGCCAACTGACGGAAGCGCCCGATACCGCGGCCGGCCGTCATTCGCTCGAACTTGCCGTCGTCGCGCTGCTGCTCGAGATCGGGCGCGCCGATCACAGCATCGCGCAGGAGGAACTCGCCGCTGTGGTACGGGCAGCGGCCGCAGTATTTGGCATCACCGAAGCGGAGTCCAATGCGCTGGTCGACGTCGCGGCGCCGGCGGTCGAGTCATCGGTGTCGATCTTCGAATTCACCGAGGTCCTCAATCGCGAACTGTTGCCGCCGCGCAAGAAGGAGATTCTGCGCGCGCTGTGGCAGGTGGCGCTGGCCGATGGCCGGATCGACCACTACGAGGAGTACTACCTGCGCAAGGTCGCGGACCTGCTGCACCTGTCGCACAAGGACTTCATCAGCACGAAGCTGGCGGTGCTCGAAGGGCGTTGACGCCCGTCAGGGGCAGGCCGGCGCGGCGGGCGCCGGCCAGGTGGCTCAGGCGGCGCCGGGAATCGCGTAGTCCGTGCCGAGCATCGCCGAGATCAGGCGATCCTCGAGTTCGATGCGCGTGGTGACTTCCTCGCCGAGTGCCGAGAGATCGCGCGCGAGGCCCTTCGCCAGGGCGCCGGGATCCGCGGAGCCGTAGCGCTCGTTGAATTCCACCGCGGCGACAGTGGTGTCGGCGATGCGCGGATAGATTTCGCGGGCCGTCTCCACGACCGGGGTGCGCCGCTCGCTGCCCATCGCGATGCGTTCGTACAGGCCGAAGTGGCCGGCGGCGATGTAGTCGACGAGCACGGAGAGAAAGTCGTCGAGTGTTTCGCGGATCGCGTCATCCGCGTGTTTCAAATCCTGTTTTGACAATTCCCACAGCAGTTTCAGCATGCGCGTGCGCTGCGCGAGCATGTCTTCGATGATCTGCCGGGTGGCTGAGCGCGGATGTTTGACCGCTTTGGCTGCTTTGGACATATTCCCTTCCAATCGAAACGCTGAATTCCTGTCGGCAACCACTCTAGCGATTGCCACCCCACCGCGCACGTTAAGCCTCGTTAAATGGCTGTCGGCCGCGGCTGTAGCGAAGTGCTACCCCCTTATACTCAGAGTGATGGAGATCGCCGGCTACGAGATTCGACACTGTCTCGCCCAGGGCAACACGGCGTCTGCCTACCTGGCGACCCAGATCTCGCTGGGCAGGCCGGTCGTCCTGAAGGTGCTCGACACCTCGGTCGCCGACAGCCCCCAGTCACTGCAGCGGTTCCTGAACGAGGGACGCCTCATCGCCTCGCTCCATCATCCGCATCTCATCACTGTCCATGATATCGGCACGTCAGGGCGATTGGTTTACATCTCGATGGAATACGTCGAGGGCGGGGACCTGAAGCAGCGCCTCGCAGCAGGCCCGCTACCTCCGGCAGAGGCGCTCGAGGTGCTCGAGAAAATCGCCTCCGCGCTCGGTTATGCGCATGCGCACGGCGTCGTGCACCGTGATGTGAAGCCCGGCAACATCCTGTTCCGGCGCGACGGCGCGCCAGTCCTGACCGACTTCGGCATCGCCAAGTCACTGACCGGCGACGGCGATCTGACCGGCACCGGGGTGTTCCTCGGCAGCCCGAACTACATGGCGCCGGAGCAGGTCGATTCGGGTTCCGTCGACAACGGCGTCGACATCTACGCGCTCGGTGTCATCCTCTACGAGATGCTGACCGGTCAGAAGCCGTTCATTTCGTCGTCGATCATCGACGTCATCATCATGCACAAGAAAACGCCGATGCCGCGGCTGCCGGCGCCGTTCACGAGCTTGCAGGGCCTGCTCGACCTGATGACCGCGAAGGCGCGCGGCGACCGCTTTCGCGACATCACGGCGCTGTTGCACTACCTCGACGTGCTGCGCAGGCGCGGTGCACTCGCGGCCCTGACCCCGACGCCCGAGGAGGTGGTGACGCCCGTGCCGGCGCTGCCTGCGCCGCGTCGGCGGCAGGGCCTCCTGGCCGGCCTGCTGATCGCGCTCGCGTTCGTCGCGACCGGCTATGCGTCGCTGTTCGTCATCGAACAGCGCATGGCGGCGCCGGCGACCGTCGCGGCAAGCCAGGTCGCCGCGCCACCCGTCGAGGCCCCGCCGCCGGCCGCGCCCGAGGCTGGCGCCAGCGCCGAGGTCGTCAACGCGCTGGTGTGGCTGGGGCGGCACAGCATCAGCGATTTCCGGCTGACGGCGCCGCCGCGCGACAACGCCTACTACTACTTCACGCGGCTGCGCCAGATCGCGCCCGACCATCCGGGCGTCGCGGCCGGCTTCAGGGAGATGAGTGCGGCGTACGCGGTGCTCGCGGAACGCGAGATTGCCGCCGGCAACGCGCGCCAGGCGCGGGCGTTCATCGCGCTGGCGCGCCAGATGGACGCAGGCAATGAAGCGCTACCGGCGCTGAGCGAACTCGTCGAGACGGCGCCCGGTGGGGTGTGGCGATTGTTGACCGCGTGGCTGCGTTGAACCGGCCGGTGAAAGACGGCGGGCCGCCTCGGCGCCGGGGCCGCCGGTCTGCCGGTCTGCCGGTCTGCCGGTCAGGGCGGTGACGCGCCCGGCGGCGGGGCTGACAACACGCCGGCCGCGTCCTCGAGCGCGCCCTGGGCGGCCGCGGTCTCCGCGCGGTCATAGGCTTCGAGCAGCGCCTTGAACTCGGCGATCTGCGCGCTGGTGCTGTCCTCGACCGGTGCCGGTGTCTCTGCGGTGTCGGCGACCGGCGGGGCTTCGAAGATCGGGGCGGCAAGGGCAGGCGACGCCGGCGTCGGCTGACCGAACGCCGCCGCGCGCAGGCGGGCCGCGTCATCGGCGGTCAGCGAGCGTGCCGTGTCATCGATCAGCTGGCCGTTTTCGAACACGAACACGCGCGGGCCGGGCTGCGCATCGCGGTACCAGGCCGGCGGCGACCCCGACAGTTGCACCGTGCCCGTCTGGGCATCGACCCACTGGTACATGCGTGCCGCCGCACAGGGCGGCAGGACGCCGAGCACCAGCGGCAGCAGCAGGCGGAGCAGGGGGCGAGTCAGCGAGTCAGTCGGGGCGGGCATCGTGGGCATCGCGCCTTTACTGGAATGCGGCAGGTAAGATAACCGGAATGCCCGACCCGGCAACACCATCAGCGCTCACCTCGTCACCGCCCGCCTCATGCGGCGGAGCGGCAACGCTCGTCGTCCCGAGCGCGCGACTGGCCGCCGCGCTGCGCCGCGATCAGGTCCGGCGCCAACGGGCGGAGGGCCGCACGGTGTGGCAGTCCGCTGACTTCATCGGGCTCGGCGCCTGGCTCGTACGCGCGAGCCTGGCCGCGCGCAGCACCGGCACCCTCGCGCCGTTTGCGCTGCTGGGGCAGGAACAGGCCCAGGCGCTGTGGGCGCAGGTCATCGTCGACGGCACCCGGGGCGAGGAGTTGCGCGCGACGCAGGCCGACTCGCTCGCTCGCCTGATGATCGACGCCGAGGACACCGTGTTCGCGTGGGGCCTGGGCGGCGCCTGGGGGGCGCCGCTGCCGCTGTCCAGCGAGCAGGCCATGGCGCGTGCCTGGCGCCACGAATTCCGTCGTCGTTGCACGAGTCTCGGGGTCGGGACACGCACGATGCTGCTCGAAGCCTGTGCCGCAGCGGGCCTCGACCTGACGGGCACGGCAGCCAGCCGCGGCTTCGACGACGCCGGCCCGGCGTTGCGCGCCCTGTTGCCCGCGGCCGATCCGGCGCCGTCCGGCACCGTCGTCGCACCGCGCTACCGCTGCTTCGTCAATGCGGACGAGGAAATCGACGCCGCACTCGAGTGGGCACTGGCCGCGCGCGCCGAGGGCGGCGCCGGCACGGTCGCGCTGGTCTGCGCGGACGCACGCGCGGTCGACTCATTGCTCGCGCGCGCCGCGCGCTGGCAGGCGCTGACGCCGGC
The DNA here is from genome assembly GCA_001464935.1 of Gammaproteobacteria bacterium Ga0077536. Taxonomy (GTDB): domain Bacteria; phylum Pseudomonadota; class Gammaproteobacteria. Next base: position 7,899 of record LNEL01000059.1, on the reverse strand, counting down.
GCTCGCGGTGCTCGGCGCACCGGCCGTCTTGAGCGCGCCGCCGGCCCGGCTGGCGACCAGTACGCTTGTCGAACACGCGCTGCTCGCGCTGCAGCTCACGGGCCGCGTGTCGGCGGCGGCGGCGATCGCGCTGCTGACCAGTCCCTTCGTGCGCGGCGCGAACGCCGAATTCGCGCCGCGCCATCAGCTCGCCGCGCGGCTGCAGGGCGAACGCACCGGGGCGTTTGCGTTCGACGAACTCGCGCAGGTCGCGGCGACGGCCGGCTGTGCGGGGTTCGCCGCACTCGTCGCCGGCTGGCAGCCACTCGCGCGGGAGACGCGCCGTCGCCAGCCGATGGCTTTCTGGGTCGAGCTCTGCCAGCAATGGTTGAACGCGCTCGGCTGGCCGGGCGACGCGGGACTCTCGCAGCAGGAGCAGGCGGCGCTCGACGCCTGGCAGCGCGCGCTCGACACCGCGGCAGGGCTCGACGCGGTGCTGCCACCTCAGTCGGGCCACGAGGCGCTGGCGCGGCTGCGCCAGACAGCGCGCGGGATCAGCGCCGCCGAGCTGGTGGCAGTGGACGCGATCGAGATTCTCAGCGTCGAAGAAGCGGCTGTCCTGCGTCCGACGCGCGTGTGGGTGCTCGGCCTCCACGACGCGGCGTGGCCGCTCGCCCCGGTCTCCAATCCCCTGCTGCCCCAGCTTCTGCTGCGGCAGGCCGGCGCGCCGGGCAGCGACTTTGCAGCCGATGCGGCGCGCGCGCGGCGCGCACTGACGCGCGTGATCGAGGCCGCCGACGCGGTCGTGCTCAGTTACGCCGCGCATGACGGCGAGACGCCGCGCCGACCGTGCGGCGGGCTGGACTGGGCGGGTGTGCCGGCCGCGGCCGCGCCGTCCCTATTCGAGCGCTGGCGCAGCGTCTGTGCCGCAGCCGCGGTCGAAGCCGTGCCGGCCGATCCGCCGGTGCCGCTCGCGGCAGGGGCCGTGCCGCGCGGCGGCACCGCGATACTCGCCGCCCAGGCGGCGTGCGCGTTCCAGGCATTCGCCCGCTTCCGGCTCGGTGCCCATGCGCTCGAAGACGCGCTGCCGGGCCTCGACCCGCGGCTGCGCGGCGAGATCGCGCACGATGTGATGGCGCGCTTATGGACGCGTTTGCGCTCGCAGGCGGCGGCGCGCGCGCTGTCTGACACGGAACGCGCGGCAGCGGTGAGGGATGCGATTGACGCCGCGCTGGACACGGCCCTGGCGGCGCGGCCGCAGTTCAGCGGCCGCCCGCGCGCGCTCGAAGCGAGCCGCCTGGAGAAGCTCGTGTCTCACGCGCTGGCGCAGGAACTCACGCAGCGCGAGCCTTTCGAAGTGCTCGCCGTCGAAGCGCAGCATGAACTCGAGCTCGGTGGACTGCCGCTGAAACTGCGCATCGATCGCATCGATCGGCTCGACTCCGGCGCCCGCTTCATCATCGACTACAAGACCGGCCGCGCCGTGCGCAAGGATTGGGAGCTGCCGCGGCCGCTGGCGCCGCAGCTGCCGGCCTACGCGCTGGCGCTCGACGAACACGCGCTCGCCGGCATCGCCATCTCGCAGCTGCGGCCGGGCGACTGCAAACTCGTGGCCGAACCGCGCAAGCCCGCCGGCGACGAGGCGGGCTTCGCGGCGGTCGCCGCGTTGCGCGAAGCCTGGCGGGCCGAACTCACGGCGCTCGCCCGCCAGTTCGTCGCCGGCGACGCCACGCTCAATCCGCGCGACCTGGCGAAGACCTGCCTGCAGTGTGAGTTCCAGGTGCTGTGCCGCGTGCACGAAGTGCCGCGCGCGGCCGCCGACGAGGACGCGTTCGATGAGTCTTGACGACGCCGCGGCGCGCACGTGCGCGCTCGACCCGACGGCCTCGTTCATCGTCGAGGCGGCTGCGGGATCGGGCAAGACCTCGCTGCTGACGCAGCGCATGCTGGTGCTGCTCGCGCGTGTCGATGAACCCGAGAACGTGCTCGCGGTGACGTTCACCCGCAAGGCCGTCGAGGAGATGCGCGGGCGCGTCCTCGAAGCGCTCGCGCTGGTCGATGCACCGCCGCCGGCGGCGGCCCACCAGCGGCTGACCTACGATCTCGCGCAGGCGGTGCTGGCGCGGGATGCCGAGCGTGGCTGGGGTCTGCGCGCGCATCCGGCGCGACTGCGGGTGCAGACGATCGACGCGCTGGCAGCCGGCCTCGCGCGACGCCTGCCGCTGACCGCCGGGCTTGCCGCGCAACTCGACGTCGTCGATGACGCGAGCGATCTGTATCGCGCCGCGGCGCGCGAGACGATCGCCTGCCTGCTCGACGACGACGCGTATGCCGACGCCGTCGAGCGCGTCCTCGAGCATCTCGAGAACGACATGCGACGGCTCGAGAGCCTGCTCATCGACATGCTCGCGCGCCGCGATCTGTGGTTGCCGCGCGTCGTCGACGGCGCCGATCGCGGACAGGCCGAGGCGGCGCTCGCCGCCGTGGTCGCCGCCGAACTCGACGGCTTCCGGCGCAGCATGCCGGCCGCCCTGCGCGGGTTGCTGCCGCCCTATGCGCGGCAGGCAGCCGACGGTCTGCTCGCGCAGCACGCGGAGTCGTCGATCGGGCTGCTCGAGGGCTGGGACGGCCAACGCTACGACGCCGACCTGTGCGCAGCACTCGCCGATCTGCTGTTGACGCAGAAAGGCCTGCCGCGCGCGAAAATCGACCGGCGTCAGGGCGTGACGACGGCGAACAAGGCGCAGATGCTCGCGCAGTTCGCGGCGATCACCGACCTGCTGCACGCCCATCCCGAGTTCTGCACGCGCCTGCAGGCCGTGCGCGGGTTGCCGCCCGTCACCTACACCGCCGCGCAGTGGCGCACGGTCGAGGCGATGTACGGCCTGCTGAATCTCGCGCTCGCGCAACTCGCGCTGACCTTCGCCGACGCCGGCCGCTGTGATTTCACCGCCGTCACCTTCGCGGCCCGTGAAGCGCTCGGCGCACCGGAGGCGCCGAGCGAACTCGGCCTTGCGCTCGACTACCGGCTCGAGCATCTGCTCGTCGACGAATTCCAGGACACCTCGGCGACGCAGCACGCGCTGCTGAGTTCTCTGACCGCCGGCTGGACCGGTGAGGACGGCCGCACGGTGTTCTTCGTCGGCGATCCGCTGCAGTCGATCTATCGCTTCCGCCAGGCCGAAGTGGGGCTGTTCATCGCGACGACGGGCGCGGGTCGCTGGGGCGAAGTGCCGTTGGACACGCTGCGCCTGACGGCCAATTTCCGCACCAGCGCGCCGCTCGTCGAGTGGATCAACGGCGCCCTTGCGCAGGCGTTTGCCGATGCGCCGGACATTCTGCCGCCCTACGTACCGCTGAGCGCAACGCGGCCGGCAGGCGCGGGGCCGCCGCTCAGCGTGGTCGCGATCGACGAGGACGAGCAGGGCAAGGTCGACACCACGCTGGAAGCCCTGGCGGTGCTGCGCGTGATCGAGGACGCGCGCGCGCGCCGGCCGCAGGCGAGCATCGCCGTGCTCGTGCGCAGCCGATCGCATCTGGGCCTGCTGCCGCCGCTGCTTGCGGCGGCGCGCGTGCCGGTAGCGGCGACGGACATCGAGCCGCTGACCGACGCGCCGGTCGTCAACGACCTGATGCTGCTGACGCGCGCGTTGTGCCAGCCGGCCGATCGCATCGCGTGGCTCGCGCTGCTGCGCGCGCCGTGGTGCGGGATTGGTCTCGCGGCACTGACGACGCTCGTCGAAGGACAGCGCGATCGGCTCGTGCGCGACGCGCTGCGCGATCCCACCTGGCGGCGCACGCTGGCCGACGACGAGCGCCAGCGGGTCGAAGCCCTGTGTACGGTGACCGATGCGGCGCTCGCGCAGGTGCGGCGTCTGCCGTGGTCGCAACTCGTCGAACGCGTGTGGCTCGAACTGAATGGGCCGGCGCTCGTGTCCGATCCGGCCACGCTGCGCCATGCGCTGCGTTTTCTCGAACTGCTCGCGCGCTTCGAGGCCGTGGCCGACACGCTCACCGCCGAAAGCTTCGGTGCGTTCCTCGCGCGCCACTATGCGCCGGTGCCCCGCGATGCCGGCACCGCCGTGCAGATCATGACGATCCACCGCGCGAAGGGGCTCGAGTTCGACATCGTGATCGTGCCCGGCGTCGAGCGCCGCGTGCAGGGTGATCCACGGCGGCTCGCGCTGTGGGTCGAGCACCGCGCGGCGCTGGCGCACGGCGCGCTGCTGGCGCCGCTGTCGCCGCCCGGCCACGACGATGAACCGATCTATACCTACCTGCGCGCGCTCGATGCGGAAGAACAGCGCGCCGAATCCTATCGCCTGCTGTACGTGGCGCTGACGCGCGCCAAAGATGAACTGCACCTCTGCGCGCGCCGCGGCTTCGATCGGGACGGCGAATTGAAGCGCGTCCCGAGCAGTTTTCTCGGCATGCTCGGCGCGACGCTCGCCACACCGCTGTTCGCCGCCCGTAGTGCCGCCCAGGCGGACACGCAGTTGCCGCCGGCGCCGACACGCCAGCGCCTGACGCTCGCGAGTCTGCCGCGCCCGGGCGAACGCATCGCGAGTCTGCCGACGCCGCAGCCGATGCTCGAATTCGAATGGGCGAGCCCGACGGCCAAGCACGTCGGCACGGTGACCCATCTGTTACTGGAGCTGATTGGCCAGCAGGGGCTGGCCGCCTGGGATCCCGCGCAATTGCCGGCGCGGCTCGCGTTCATCCGTTTCGAGCTGACGACGCGCGGCGTGCCGCGCGGTGACCTCGAGGCCGCCGCCGCGCGCGTGAGCCTCGCGATCGAAAAGACGCTGACGAGCGCGCGTGGCCGCTGGATCTTCGATGACGCGCACACCGATCGCGCCAGCGAGCGGCATTACACGGCCGTGCTCGATGGCGACGTCGTCGAGGCAGTACTCGACCGGAGTTTCGTCGATGCCGAGGGCGTGCGCTGGATCGTCGACTTCAAGACCGGGGAACACCTGGGCGGTTCGGCCAACGCGTTTCTCGATCGCGAAGTCGAGCGTTACCGGCCACAACTCGAGCGCTACGCGCAGGTGATGCAGCGGATCGATGCGCGGCCGATTGCCCTCGGTCTCTACTTTCCGTTGCTCGACGGTTGGCGCGAGTGGCGGTATCGCGCGTGAATGCCCACCGGCGGCGCACACGGCGCCGCCGGCGGCCGACCTCAGTGTCTCAGCTCGCGGTGGCCCGGCGCCGCCGCGCCCGCAGCCACAGCAGACCCGATGCGAACAGCGGCAATGCCGCCGGCACCGGCACCGGCGCGGGGCTGCCCGTGATCACCACGTTGTCGATGCGCCAGGTGCCCTGACCGGAAGTGGCGTCGAAGCCGTCGAACGAGAATTGGAACAGCGAACCTGCGGCGAGCGCGAGTGGCAGCGTGACAGTCGTCAGTCCCGTCGTGGTTGCCGCGCTGGCAACGACCTGCCCGTTGATGCGCGCGGCCCAGGTTTTGGGCCCGCTTGCCGAAGCCTGCTGGTCGAAACTCAGGCTGTCGAGCACGAAGCGTTCGCCGGCTGTCGCCTGCAGCGCGAAGCGCAGGCTGTTGCCGTTGTCGAAAGATCGGGCGCCGATCGCGCGCCCGGGATTGCCGGCGAAGCTCGTCAGGGTGCCATCGAGATCCTGCCAGGGCGTTGCACTCAAGGCCGGCGCGAGCGCTTCGACTTCGGTCGTGAAACTGCCGTCGGGCGCATCGAAGTCGTAGGCGACGAGCGTGGCAGCCTGCGCGTGCAGCGCGGCGGCGGAGAGGGTGGCGAGCAGCGAAAAAAGGGCGGCATGACGCCGCGAAGAGCGATGTTCCATATCGTGTTACCTCAATCCATGAGTTGAAGAGCATGCCCGCCGGTGCGCGTCCTGCGCGTGGCGGGCAACGGGGATTTTAGGGATTGCGGGCGACGGCGCAAGCGCCGTCGCAGGGGCTCAGGCTTGCACGCCGGGGACGTAACGGATCAGCAGCGATGCCGGGCCGCAGCCGATGCGATGAATCAGTTCGGCCTGGCGGTTGATCCCGGTCTTGTGGAACACGTGCTTGAGATGCGTGCGCGCGGTGTTGACCGAGATTTCGAGTTCCTGCGCGGCTTCGTCGAGCGTCATGCCGTTGCTCATCAACTGCACGAGTTTCGCCTCGGTCTGCGTGAGGCCATAGAGCCCGGTGAGGATGTCGTGCGATACCTGGCGCGGGCTGTTCGCATCGAACAGGTAGATCAGCACGCGTGTGTGCTGTTCTTCGCAGGTGCTGCTCGGCACAGGGGCGACAATCAGTTCGACGTGTTCACGCGACAGCGGCGCGCGCACGAACATCGCGCCGGTGGCGTCGGTCTGATCCTGCCGGCCGCGCGTGATCGCGCCGCGGACCAGTTCGCGCAGACGCTGTTCGAGCAGCTTGTCCTGCACGGCGAACAGACCGTTGCGGCATTCGAGGCCACGATTGCGCGCGAGAATTTCGCGCGCGCAGCGGTTCATGTGATGAATGCGCAGGTCGGCGCTGATGATCAGGATGCCATTGGGCATCGTGTCGAGCGCCTGCGCAAACGCGAGTTCATTGCCGCTGCCACCGCGATCGGTGATGGGCTTGAGCGAGGTCACGAGTTTCAGCGCCACGCCGTAGGTGTGGCCGCGCGCGTCGAACAGTGGTGTCAGCACGTCGCGCTGCTGGCGCTGCGCGCCGGTGCGCTGAGTCGTCGAACGGCCGAGATGTTCCTCGCCGTCGCCGCGCAGCACGCGCAACACCAGTTCTTCGGCTTCAACGACGGGCATGTCGTAGAAACCGGCAATCAGTTCACTGAGCGGACGGTCGATCAACTGCCGCCGGTTGGTGCCGAGCAGTCCTTCGGCAATGCGATTTGCAAAGCTGATCCGGCCTTCGCCGTCGGTCGTGACGAGGCCGTCCGCCGCGGACGGATCGTTGGCAGCTTCGGCCGCGCGCTCGCCGACTGTCGATCGTGCATGGCCGTGCAACGCGAGATCGATCGCGGTCAACAGATCCTTGGTCGTGAACGGCTTGTTGATGAAGCCTGCCGGATGCGTCGCGCGCGCGCGCTCGAGCAGCTTCTGGTCGACGTGGGCCGAAATGTAGATGACCGGGATGTCGAGCGTGGAGCGGATGCGCTGGGCGGCTTCGATGCCATCCATGCCCTCGCCGAGGCGCACATCCATCAGGATCAGATCGGGGTGGAGTTCTGCGGCTTTCTCGATGGCTTCGAAGCCGTCCTTCGCAATTGCCGTGACGTCGTATCCGAGGCCGCGCAACCGCATCTTGAGCGCGCCCGCCACCGCGCGCTGGTCCTCGACGACGAGGATCTGTTCACCCGCCATCCCGGGCTCCAGGCGCCGCACGCGGCGCCGGCAGTGCACGCAAGGCCGCCCGTGACGGAGTCGTCAAGCGCATGACCACGTGGCGCACACCTTCCATCTGTCTTCTGCCTGAATGACGCGATCTCGTTATTCGTTGTCGTCGCGCGGCGCGCGGGTCTTCGCCGCCGTGCCGTCAGTGATCGTCGCGAAACTGCTTCTGGAACATCTCGCGTCGTTCCTGCGCATCGACCGTCAGCGTCGCAATCGGCCGCGCTTCGAGGCGCCCGAGCCCGATCTCTTCGCCAGTCTCTTCGCAGTAGCCGTAACTGCCATCCTCGATGCGCTTGATCGCTTCCTCGATTTTGTGCAGCAGCTTGCGGTAACGGTCCCGCGTGCGCAGCTCGAGGATGTTGTCGCTTTCGCGGCTGGCCCGTTCGGCTTCGTCGCCGACGTCACGCGTCTCCGTGCGCAGGTGTTCCAGCGTTTCCTGCGATTCCGTGATCAGTTCCTGGCGCCAGTTGTCGAGTTTCTGCCTGAAGTAGGCCAGGTGCAGGGGATTCATGTACTCCTCGCTCGGGCTCGGTCGATAGCCCGCCGGGAGTTTGATTTCGT
>LNEL01000058.1 GCA_001464935.1 Gammaproteobacteria bacterium Ga0077536 | reverse complement strand
GAAGACCCGGAGTGCCAGGCCGCTTTTCGCTACGCTGAACAGACCCGCTGCATCGTCAGCTACGAGCGGAGCTTTTTCCGGCCGGTCTTCGAGTAGATGCAACGTCGAGACGACCACCCCGTGCCGCTGCCACCGCCCGACGCTCGCATCGTTGCCGCTCGAGCCTTGACGGGCGTGCGGCTGCCAGCCGGAGACGGGCGTCGACGCCTCGCACAGAACGGTCGCAGGCTCGAGCCCGCCGAGGAGGTCTGGCACACTTTTCCTGTCGTCGACAACCGCGACACGCAGCGTACAGATCACCGCACGAGGCTCTGCTGATGTTCGGACTCTTCAAGGCGTCACCTTTTTCCGACCCGCAGTTCGGCCAGTTGGTCCGTTCCAAAGGTCTGTGGCGTGGATCGATTGCACTGCCAGGACACGCGCCTGTTCCGCTGCTGCTCGCGGGCAACAGGCAGGCACCGGCACCGGCCGCACTGGACACCGCCCGGCAACTGCCCCTCGCCTGGCCAGCCTGGCGCGCCGACATCGAGGCCGCGCTGTACGAGCACTACGAGCCATACCGGGATGCTGAACCGTCCGCGGCGCAGTCCCCGCTACTGGCGATCACGACGCCCGACCAGATCTGGCCACACACGATGCTTCAATACGTCGCCGTGTCCCCGTTGAGCGGGGGTCTCACCGTCGAGTTCGGTTACACCGTCGCCTGGGACGAAGAGCACACCCTCGGTGCCCGCTTCCAGCAGGGGCGTCTGCTCGAACTCAACGGCAGCGTTCTGCCACCGTAAAGAGGCCCGGCACTTGCCCCGCACCGCGCTGCCATCGTGACAGCCTGTTCAATGCTCCCTACAGTCCGCACTTGATGAATGCCGACAGCGCATCGCGACATGTCGTCGAGCTCGGTCGCCTGCTCGAGGACTTGCGGCCGCTGGGCATCGGTCTCTGGCAGCACCAGTATGATGCTGCTGCATCTGGCGGCTTCGTGCTGGTACTCGGCACCGGTCATCAATGTGTTCGTTTCACCTGGGACGGCAGGGAGTTCGTGCTGGCGGTTGCGATCGCCGACGTGCAGCACGGCGTCGGCACCTGCCACTGGGTCCACGACGCGAGCATCGGGCTGCCCGACGGCGCAGGACTCTTCGCGGAAATCGCGTCCGAAGCCTGCTCATTGCTGGGGCCGGACGATTGTGCAGCCGCGGGCGAGAAGGAGACAGCTTGACTGGCCCGGTGTCGGCGGGGGCGCGGTCAGCGCGGAAAAGCACACGTTCCCGAACAGACTTCTCCGGCGTCAACGCCTGGTCCACGCAGCATGTCTTCACTCGAGCACAGGATTCCCCCTCCCGTCGTCGGTGCGCTCGTCGCCACCGCCATGTGGCTCGCCGCACCGGTCGGGCCGTTGCTGCCGCTCGCGGATACGCCGCGTCATGTGCTGACGGGCCTGCTCGCTGTCGCGGGCATCGCGTTCGATCTATTCGGCCTGCTCGCCTTTCGCGCCGCGCGCACGACCCTCAACCCGATGCGGCCGGCGCGCGCGTCCGCGCTGGTCGTCACCGGTGTCTATCGCCTCACGCGCAATCCGATGTACGTCGGGATGCTCTGCCTGCTGCTCGCCTGGGCGGTGTGGCTGTCGTCAGTCTTCGCGCTCGCCGGCCCGGCGGCCTTTCTGCTGTACATCACGCGCTTCCAGATCGTGCCGGAAGAGCGCGTGCTCGAGGATCTGTTCGGGCTTCAGTACCGCCAATACGCCGCGCGCGTCCGGCGCTGGCTGTGAGTGCCCACCCCGGCCTCGCGCGAGGCGTCGGCTGATGCAGCAGCGGGACCGGCGGACGATGATGTCGTGTCTCGTCGCGGGCCTGCTCGTGGGTGGGGCCGCGATCGCGGTGCAGGGTCCGCTGCCGGGCGATGTCTGGGTGACCCGCTCGCTGCAGGCTGTCCTCGGGCCACGACCCGCGTGGGCGGAAGTGATGACGCAGATGGCGAAGATGCCCGCGGTGCTGGCGCTCGTCGTGCTCGCCTGCGCGCTCGCGGTCGTCAAAGGCGGCCGGTCGGTCGCGCTGCTCCCCTGCCTGGCCTATCCGGCTGCGCTCCTGATCGACTTCGCCCTGCGCCGCCTGGTGCACGTGCCCAGGCCCGGTGCCGACATGGTGGCCATCGCGAAGCTGGCGGACGGCTCCGGTCTGCCGTCGACATTCGCGCTGGTGGTCGGCTGCGTGCTCGGCGTGGTGGTGACCGTGCAGGGACGCGGCACCCCCGTCGGCAAGGCGATCACGTGGATCGCAACGGCCCTCATCGTCACGGGCTGTGCGGCCCGGATCGTGCTCGGCGGGCATTGGCTGAGCCAGATCGCCGCGTCGCTGCTGTGGGCGTTTGCGTTCGCGCTGTGGCTGCCGTCACTGAGACTGGCGCCGGCGCGGCCAGCATTTCGCCGGCCGGGCTGACACAGCAAGTCCGGCGTGCAGCGGCTTTTGAGCGCGACCGCTGGACCATCGATGAGGCGACAACTTCCGAAGCGCAGCCGTGACGCCGGTGTGCCCGGTGTTGGACTTCCTGCGTCAGCCCAACGGTCATGTAGGGCTTGCATCACGCAGCCTCATCAAATCTCGGTATCACCTGGCGTAGCCCGGATGCAGCATCGCGGAATCCGGGATCGGGTGCGTGCACAGCGTTGAACCGCGGCAGCCCGACCCTGCGTCCACGGTGAAGGGGATAAGCGGGGCGCCGCCGCGATCCCGGGATTTCGCTGCGCTTCATCCGGGCTACGAGAGGCCATGCTCGCGCTGGCACCGGGCACCAAAAGCGCGCCGGACAATGCACTTTCACGGCAACCTGCGCGACGTGGTCCCGGCGTCCGGCGCGTCAGTGCGGCGCAACTTCGTGCGTGTCTCGCGCGCCGCCGCGCGAGCGGGCGATGGCCGCAATCAGGTGCGCGACTTCATCCGGCTTTGAAAAATACGCCGAATGGCTCGCGGCGATCGCGTGCACTTCGTCACATGGCACCGCCTGATGCATGTAACGCTGCCATTTCGGCGTCACCGCACGGTCTTCGGTCAGCTCGATATAGACCTTGTACGTGGCGCCGAAGCGCGCGGCCGAAAGGGACAGCGGGCTCAGCGACGGCGCGAGCGGCTCCGGGGTCAGCAGCAGGTGGCAGAGTGCGCGATCTTCAGCGCTGCAATCCGCGTAGAGCACCTCATCGAATGCGTCCTCGCGCAGCATGTCCCAACTGCGGTCTTCGGCCGCGAACATGTTCGGCAACAACAGCGAGTCGTCGGCGTGGTGCGCGATATCGAAGACGGTCTCACCGTCCCGCAACAGCACTGCGGCGAGGTAAATGGCGCTGGCGATTTTCTCCGGCATCAGTTCCGCCAACGCCGACAGCACGAGGCCGCCGCGGCTGTGCGCGACCACGGTCAGCGGTTCGCGTGCGGCGGCGAGAATCGGCGCCAGCGCGTCGATGTACGACTGCAGCGTGATGCCGCCGGGCGCTGACAGCGCCCGCCCATGTCCCGGCAGATCCGGGGCCAGCACGTCATGGCCCATCGCCACGAGGCGCGGCATGACTTTGTGCCAGCACCAGGCGCCGTGCCAGGAGCCGTGTATCAGCAATATCGAACTCATCGGCCTTTGTACTCATGTGATGGACAACCGCGCGGAGAATGCCGCGCGGCGCACATCGCCTGCATCCCGATTCTTGCTTCGATTCGGCCACGTCGGCGGCAGGCCCGCGCGCGGGGTTTCGACAGATCGCGATGCTGCTACCATGCGACGGCGCCAACGCACCCACGCGACAACCGGACACGTTTGAGACCGAACATGACCAGTGCGCCTACCAGCCACCGTCTGGCCACCCGCGCCGATCTCGACGCGTTGCGCGCACTGATGGCCGCGTCGATCTCCGAACTGCAGAAACCTTTCCTCGACGAACGGCAAATCGAATCGAGCCGGCTGATCATGGGGCTCGATACCCAGCTCATCGATGACGGCACCTATTTCGTGGTGGAGATCGGCGGCGCACTCGCCGGCTGCGGGGGCTGGAGCCGGCGGGCGACGCTGTACGGCGGCGACCAGACGCCAGGCCGCGATGCCGCGCATCTCGACCCGGCGCGCGAGCCCGCGAAGGTGCGCGCGATGTACACGCACCCGGCGTTCGCGCGGCGCGGCGTCGGGCGTCTGATTCTGTCGCTGTGTGAAGCGGCCGCGCGCGCGGAGGGCTTTCTCACCGCAGAGCTGATGGCGACCCTCGCCGGGGAACCGCTGTACCGGGCCTGCGGCTACGAACCGGTCGAGCACGTGCAGGACGCGCGCGGCGGCGCGTCCGTGCCGCTGCTGCGCATGCGCAAGACGCTGCGATGACGGCACACCGCCGCCAATGTGAATCGATGCCAGTCCGTCCACCCATCACGGAGGACCCGGCACCATGAGCGATCTACCGCCTCTTCCGGCCCTCACGCCGGGCCGCTACCGCCACTACAAAGGCGGGGAATATCACGTGGTCGGCGTGGCGCGGCACAGCGAGTCGCTGGAGGCCCTCGTGGTCTACCGCCCGTGCCGAGAACCGTGCGGCCTGTGGGTGCGGCCTTACGCGATGTTCGTCGGGGACGTCGTGATCGAGGGCCAGTCGCGGCCGCGGTTCATGCTGCTCGAGGCGAGCGCTTTCCCGGCGCCTTAGCGCGAGCTCGCCTCGCGAGCGCAGGCATGCGTTCACCGCTGGCAGGCTGGTGAAGAACGTCGCGTGGGCGTCGACTGCAGCGCGCAGGACAGCGCGGCGCGGATGTATCTGCTGCGCGCGCTTGCTACCATGCCGCGCCCGCCCAACAGCAGAAAGCCACCCGCGATGAAACGAGACTACGACCTGTACCCCGACGATGAAGACGGCGACCTGCTGTGGCAGATGCTGCAGGATGGCGACAATCTCGATGAAGAGCGCGAGGTCGACTTCTCGGTGATCTTTCCGCGCGAGGAGATGGCGATGAAGTTCGCCGAGCAGCAACTGCGCAATGGCCAGAAAGTCTCCTTCGGGCCTTACGACGGCAACCTCGACATGCCCTGGCAGGTGCAGATCCACCCGGTGATGGCGCCGAGCCACGAGAACATCACGGCGTTCGAGGCGATGCTGGACGCCGAAGCCGAGCCGTTCGACGGGGTCAACGACGGCTGGGGTTGCTTCGCGGTGGAGTGAGCGCGGCCTATTGCGCCGCCGGCGGTTCCGCGGTCGCGGTGACGGTGGCCGCGATGGCCGCCGCGAAGGCCGGCTCGACGTCTTCGATGCCCGTGACACCGCCGTACACGCCGCCCCAGGCGAAGGTCTTCTCGATCTTGAACACGCTGAGCTGCTCGCCCGATTCTCCGTGCAGCAGCGTGACCCGCGCGTCGATGTGAATCTGGCCGAGCCCGGCCAGCATCGCGCGCGCCAGCGCATTGCCCTTGTCGTAGCGCGTCAGGTCGACTTCCACGCGATAGCTGCGCTCGTCGCCCGCGGCGTTGGCGGCCTGCATGGCGGCGATCTGCTGTGCGACGAGATCCGTCAGGCGCTGCTTCTCCGTGGGCTGCAGCACCACGCCGGGCGACGCCGCGACCACGACCGCCACCTTGTCGTTCGCATCGATGATCGAGTCTTCGGCCAACGGCCGTACGAACTCGGGTTTGGGCGCCGTGCCGGCACAGCCGGCCAGCAGCAGCACAAGAACAGGAACAAACACGGGCACGACGGGCGACGTTCGACAGCGCATGTGGAATCCTCGATCCCGGATGTGACCAGGGGTCTGACGATTGGACACCACGCCAACGAAGCCCGGCAAGCCCGGCGACGCCGCACGCCAGGGCGGCCAGGCCCGCGCGCGGCTGGCCAAGCGCCGCCCGATCGACAAGGATAGGCGGCACCAGGACACGCTGCGGAGCACCGGCCATGCACATCCTCGCCATTCTCTGGCAACCGAACGCGCGTTGGCACGCGCTCGGCGACGCCGACAAACTCGCTTACCTCAAGTCGCTCGACGACTACATCAACGGCGGGCGCGCCGCCGGCGCGGTGGTGCTCGGCTGGAGCAAGATCGATCGCACGCTGCCGAAGGCGCCGCCCGAGGGCTACATCGGCGTGTTCGGCGTCGACAGCGCGGCGCAGGTGCACGAGTTCGAGAAAATCGTCGGCCAGGCGAAGTGGTATGACTACTTCGATTCGACGAACATCAGCGTCGGCCTCGTCGGCGCCACCGCCGCCGAGCCGCACCGGATTTATGCGGCGCTGCTCGACGTGCCGTTGAGCTGATCCGGCCACCGCGGCCCTTGCGACGGAAGCCACCATGACACGCGCGCTACGCCTGATCCCCTTGCTCACTGGCACCCAGCGCTACGAGAAAGTGGTGTCCACGCGCGGCCGTGGCCACGGCGAATACATCGACGCGCCGATCCTCGCCTACCTGATCGAAACATCGAACGGACGCGTGCTCTACGATGTCGGCTGCGACTACGGCAAGATTGCCGATCCGGCGCTGCACGCGCGCTACTTCGATCCGATGCGGCCCCTGTTCGAGCCGCCCTGCATGTCCGAAACGCAACGCATCCCGCATTATCTCGCGCGCCTCGGGCTCACGCCGCTGGACATCGACATCGTGTTCCTCGGCCATCTGCATTTCGATCACGCGGGCGGGCTCGGCGATCTGCCCGGCTGCGAAGTGCACGTGCATCGCGACGAACTCGCCGTAGCGCAGGCCGGGCTCGACGCCGGCGTGTTCGCCGACGAACTGGCGAACGCCGCAGCGTGGCGCCTGCAATCTGCTGAATACGAAATCGCGCCCGGCGTGCACGCGCTGGCCACGCCGGGGCATACGGCCGGGCACATGTCGCTGTTCGTCGAACTGCCGCGCGGCAGTCCGGTCGTGATCTGCGGCGACGCCGCTGATCTGCGCGAGAATCTCACCGATGAAATCGCGCCCGGCTATTGCTGGCAGGACAATGTCGAACTCGCCCTCGCGAGCATCCGGCGGCTCAACGGGCTGGCCGTGACCGATCGCGCCGAGCTGTGGCCGAACCACGACTTTGCGTTCTTTCGCGGGCTGCCGGCGTTTCCGGCGTGGCGCGACTAAATAGCTGCTCGCAAATCAGCTTCCGTCGTAGCTTGGGCTGATGCAGGAAGCCCAACGCGTGCGCCCGCATCGCGCTACCGGACTGTGCTCGAGCACGCCGCCGACGGGGACCGATCGACCGGCATGATCATAGGGTCACAGCGATGCCCATGTTGGGCTTCCTGCGTCAGCCCAACGGCCATGAGGCGCCTGCCTCGCCCGCCATGATGAAAGCCCGGTATCGCCTGTCGTAGCCCGGATGAAGCATCGCGGAATCCGGGATCGGGGGTTTGCACGGCGTTTAACCTCGGCGATCCGACCCCAGGTCAGGGGTGCCGGGGATGAGCGCCGGCGTCGCCGCGATCCCGGATTTCGCTGCGCTTCATCCGGGCTACGTGAGGCCGTGCGCACGCTGCGACCGGGCACCCTACGATCGCCGGACAATGCACTTTCACAGCAACCTACGCGATCAGCCGCGGTTTTCGCTAGAGTCCATTTTTACTGATCGACATTTTTCGCTCAGCTATTTTGGACAAGGTGTTCGCCATGGCGCCGGACGACAGCGTGATGCAGATCCAGAAAATCGTGTTGCAGACGGACAAGGTGCGGCTCGAGCCGCTCGCCGCGGTGCACCTGCCCGGCCTCGCGGCGGCGATCCACGATGGCGCGCTGTGGGAGTCGCCGTGGACCACGGTGCCGCACCCGGATCAGCTGGCGGACTTCCTTGCCGCAGCGGACGCGCAGTTCAGTGCCGGCCGGGAACTCGCGTTCGCGAGCATCGATGTCGCCACCGGCGCGGTGGCCGGCAGCACGCGTTTTCGCCAGATCGACCGCCAGCACCGGCGCGTCGAGATCGGCGCGACCTTCATCGCGCGCCGCTGGCAGCGCACCCACGTCAACACCGACGCCAAGCTCCTGATGCTGCAGCACGCGTTCGACACCTGGCATTGCATCCGCGTCGAACTGCTGACGGACGTGCTGAACACCCGGTCGCGGGCAGCGATCCGCCGCCTTGGTGCGGTCGAGGAAGGTGTGCTTCGCAGCCACATGCGCATGCGTGACGGGCGCCTGCGCGATTCCGTGATCTACGGCATCACGGCGGCCGACTGGCCGAAGGTCAACGCAGCGCTGACCGCAAAGCGGCAGGTGACCGGCGCCTGAACGCCGCGACTGTCGGCCAGCGGGCCGTTTTCAGGCGGCCTGCCACACCGCACAATGCACGGCATTCGACTCTCCCGGATTCGCCATGACGCACCCGAAGTCTCTGATCGACGAGGACACGGAAGAAGGCCGCCTCACCTTCGCCGCCCTGACGCAGGCCGTGGAGAACCAGATCCGCGACGACACGCCGCCGGTCACCCGCGCGACTCTCGAGCGTCTCGTCGCGCTCGGCGAAACCCGCGACAGCGCGCTGCGCTATCTCACCTGCGCGTTGGCGGTCGAAATCTTCGAGATGCGTCGCCATGAAGAGCCGTTCGACGCGGCGCGCTATGCCGGGTTGCTCGAGGCCCTGCCGGCCCTGCCCTATGACGAAAGCGAGCTCTGAACGCAGGCGCCCACCGGCCCCGCCTGCATGACCGCCCGCACGCTCCCGGAGATCGAGGCAGCGCTGCGCGAATTCAGCGGCTGTCGCGAAGCCGGCCAGCGTGCTTTCGTGCCATCGTACTGGGGCGAGTGGGCGAAGTCGGGACGCGAGCCCCGGGCGGTCCGGCACCCGGCGGACTACGCGGGCGGCGAGACGCTGTCGATCGTCTGCACGCAACTCGATCTGCCCGCCCGGCAACAGCGTCAGCTCGTCCAGGACTGGTGTGACGCGCTGCCGGGCTTCACCGGGCTGCGCACGCTGTGGTTCCACTCGCGCGTGCCGCAGGATCTATTCGACGCTGCGTGCGCGGTGCCGGCACTCGAAGGCCTGTGGATCAAATGGAGCGGCATCCGTGCGCTTGATGCCGTCGGCGCGGCGCGCAGCCTGCGCTACCTGCACATCGGCCAGTCCGGTGGCATCGAAAGCACGGCGCCACTGGCCGCCCTCCACACGCTCGAATGGTTGCAGCTTGGCGGTACCACGAAGTGCCCGGCGCTGGATTTCGTCGCGCCGCTGACGCAGTTGCGCGGCTTCGTCGGCGGCGACGGCAAGGCCCTGGCCGTGCCGACGCTCGAACCTCTGGCCGCGCACACCCGGCTCGAGTGGCTGCAGCTCGGCGCCATCAAGGTCGGCGACGGATCGCTCGCGCCGCTCGGCCGGCTGCTGGGCCTGCGCTGGCTGGGCCTGCCGAACCATTTCGCCCTGCACGAGTTCGCGTGGCTGTCGACCCGCCTGGCGCACACGGCCTGCGACTGGCTCGCGCCGTTTGCCTGCTTCGATCGTTCCGTGTTTCCGTGCCCGGTGTGCCGCACCCGCTGCCGCGTGATGACGACGGGCAAGGGCAGCACGCTGCTGTGCCCCGTGTGTGACAACGCGCGCCTCGCGCGCCAGGTGCTGGCCTTCGAAGCCGCGGCGCACAAGGCGGCAGGGTGAGGACGCAGAGAAAAAAGAAAAGGGGACAGATCTATTTTCAGCTTCGCGATTCGTCCTATCACCCGTGTCACACACCGCGCCGCCCATCCAAAAGCAGAAAAGGGGACCGGTAAAATAGATCTGTCCCCAATTTCCACGCCTGAGCGCCGGGCACGGCCGTGGCATGATGCGCGACAGTCGTATACAGGAAAGCTCACATGTCGAACCGGATGCTGGCGGACAAACGCGTCCTCGTGACGCAGGCCGACGTTTTCATGGGCCCGATGCTGTGCGAGGTGCTCGCGGCGCACGGCGCGCACGTGATCGCAAGTGTCGATCCGCTGCTCGATCCGCTCGCGCCTGCGGCGCTCGTCGATGGCGCCGGCGACATCGACGTGCTCGTGGCGAATCTCGGCGTGCCGGCACCGTCGACACTCGCGCACGAGGTCGACGACGACGAATGGCGCAGCGTGTTCGCCGGCATGGTCGATCCGCTGCCGCGCCTGTGTCGCGCGGTGCTGCCGCAGATGATCGCGCGGGGCGCGGGCCGCATTCTCGTGATGGGCAGTGCGTCCGCGCTGCGCGGCATGAAACGCACGTCGACCTACAGCGCCGCGCGCGGCGCCCAGCTCGCGTACGTGCAGGCGGTGGGGGTCGAGGTCGCGCCGCACAATGTGCAGGTCAATGCGATCGCGCAGAATTTCGTCGAGAACCCGACTTACTTCCCGCCCGAGGTGCAGGCCGATCCGAGATTCCAGGCGCGGCTCAAACGCGAGGTGCCGCTCGGGCGGCTCGTCGGCGCACGCGAAGACGCCGAGTTCGCGGCCTATCTCTGCAGCGACGCGGCGAGCTGTTTCGTCGGCCAGGTATTCCCGGTGTGCGGCGGCTGGGTCACGCGTTGAAACGGCATTGACTGGCCGCGCGATCGCGTTATCGTCGGCAGCACCATCATGCACGGGAGCGTGCCATGTCCACAGCACGGGAACGCCGCGCGAACAATGCGCTCGGCATCTGTCTCATCTGCGTCGTGTTCATGGGCGAAAGCGTCGTCGCCCACCACGTCCGGCCGAACGCCGCGTCCCCGTTCGTGTGGGTCGCGCTTGGCCTGACTGCCGCTGCCTGCCTCGTCTATTACCTGAAATATCGCGCGCGGCCCAAAGTCCGCGTGCAGTGAGGCGCGGCCTGTTTCCTCCACCCGGAGGAAACGCAGGCCCCGACTTGGGAAATGCCCAAACGTCGGTACAATCGGGCGCTGGACAGCGGCGACGCCGCGATCAGAAGCGGGGATCGAACTCCGCCCACCACAGCAAGGCGACTTCAGAGGAGGAGCAGACATGGACATGACCGAACTCGAGAAACGCATCACGCGGCTCGAAGACATCGAAGCCATCAAGCAGTTGAAAGTGCGCTACTCGCACATCTGCGACGACATGCACAATCCGGACAACATCGCGAGCGTGTTCGTCGAAGACGGCATCTGGGAAAGCCCGGATTTCGGCAAGGCCGTCGGCCACGCGGCCATTCGCGAGCTGTTCGTGAACTTCCAGAAGATGTTCAGCTTCTCGCAGCACAACATGATGAATCCGCTGATCGAGGTCAACGGCAACCACGCGACCGGCGTGTGGTACATCATGGGCCCGTGGGACTTCACCGAAACGGGCGCGAAGCAGTGGTTCGCGCTGCGCTATGACGACGAATACGTGAAGGTCAACGGGCAGTGGAAGTACAAGCACCTGCGCGTCGCGATGCGCATGGCGGAAGATCGCGCCTGACGTGGCCGGCGCCGTCACCGCGGGTGACGGCGCCTCGCTCACCTCAAACCTCACCGGAGGCCCGATGGCTGCGAAGAAGGGCAGAGATCTCGAGAAGACTTACTCGAACGCGGGCTTCGTCGCGAAGCTGCGTCGGCTGGCCGACGCGATCGAGCAGGACCGCCGCTTCGCGATCCAGATCGCCGGCGAGCGTATCGTCGTGCCGGCCGACGCCACGTTTTCGATAGAGCACGAGAGATCCGGCGACGGCGAAGAAATCGAATTCCAGATCAAGTGGACGGCGCGTTAGCGGCGCGCTCGCGCATGGCGGTGTCAGCGATGACCATGAAAAGCCTGCTGCTCGCCGTGATTCTGATGCATGGCGCCTCCGCGCTCGCGGCCGACAGCACCGTGCCACCCGGGCTCGCGATGCAGATCGAACGGCTGACGAGCCTGGTCAGCGACGGTTACGCCGTCGGCCTGCCGGACGCAACGCAGAGCCAGACCGTAGCGGCGGACGCCCACACCCGCATGACGCTCGCGCTGTTCGTCGTCGAAGGCTTCGGGGGCGGCAACACCTACAGCCAGCATCTCGCCGTCTTCACCGTCGCCGAGGATGCCAGCGGCGCGCCCTACTACTCGCTGCTGGATACCGTGCCCGTGGGCGGCAAGGGCTGGCGGATGATCGAGAACCTCGACGCCCGCGTCAGCCCCGGCCCGTCCGACGGTGCGTGGCGGTTCGAGTTCGACGTCATGGAAAACACCGCTGACGATGCGCCCGGCTTTCCGAGCCGCCAGGGTCGGCTGGTGTTGGCGCTCGAGGGCGGACGACTTGCGGAAGTCAAAACCCGTTAGCAGACTGGTGAAATACGTGGCGAGGCCGTCGCCTGCAAGGCGCGCGCGAGACGAGGAGCGGTGTTGACCGCGAGTCAATGCGCACGGCAGGCGAGCACCCCTCGATCTTTGACTCGCCGCCGCCGGCGGCCCCAGTCCTTTTTCGCCAGGCTGTTGGACCACTCGCCGTGCAGTGCGGCGTGCAGGCCTGCGCGCACTCTTTTCAATGCCGACCCGACGTGCTGTCATCACACGCAGCCCATGATTGGGCCCGCGCCGGCAGGATTCCGGCGCCGAGTCTCCGGACAGCACGAGGGATCGTCGATGCGTCATGTATTTCTTGCGGTAGTTGTCAGCGGCCTTGCCGCCCGTGTCGCGTGCGCACAGCCAGTGCCCGTCACCGATCAAATGTTCCTGCGCGCGGCGATTGTCGTCACCGCCTTCGATCGCTATGCCGCGGCGTGCGCCGCGACCGGAGGATTCAGCGCGGCGCAAGCCATCATCGTCAACGAGTGGCACACGACGCAGCGCGTCGAACTGATCCGCGGACGCCTGCCGGAGCTCGCGGCGCATCCGGTGCAACAGCAACAGCTCGACACCGCCGTCGACGCGCTCGTCGACAGGCTCGCCGCGTTGCAGATCGGCGGGTGTCCGGCGGCGACTTCTGTGACCCGCCTGCCGGAGGCGCAGTTCGCGACTGTCGCGCCGGCGCTGCTGATGGCCGTCGATGCGGCGGCACCGGCCGCGCCCGCGCCACCGGCCGCCGCCGCGCCGGACGTCACTCCGCAGGCTCTGCTCGCGGCGATCGACAGCTACGGCTTTCACAGTCGGCCGACTATGGGGGCCGGCGGTTTCGTCGTGCCCGACATCTTTCCGGTCGTGCTGCTGCGATCAGGTGAGCTGTTGAAGGACGTCAGCGCCCTGCGTTTTTCCGGCGGACTCGAGGCGCATCGGGCCGCGCATCCCGACGCGTGGACACAGTGGCGCCGTCACGGCGGCAGGCTCGAACTGTTGCAGGCCCGCGGCTGGACGCCGCTCGCATTTCCGCAGACGTATTCGTCGCTGCCGCCCGGATTGCAGTTGGACGGTCTGTATCGGCGGACCGGCGGCAGCGGCAACCTCGCCGTCGGCGGCGCCGACGGGGTCACGGTGTGGGACGAATATCATTTCTTCCCGGACGGGCGCCTCGAACGCAGCGGCGGCGCGGGCGGCACGGCCGCGTTCGGCGACACTGCCCTCGTCACCCGCCACAGCGCGCCGCGCCGCACGGGCCGCTATCGCATCGAGGGACTGACGCTGAACATCGACTATACCGACGGGTCGCGCGAGCAACGGATCCTGATCACCCAGCCGGACGAGTCCGCTGGCGCAGGCAAGGTCGTCTGGATCGACGGCGCAGGCTATCTGCGGCGAAAATGACGGGCACTGCGCGGGCCGGCAGCCGACGCGGCGGCGCGCCTGATGCGCGATGACCGATCAATGGTGTAGCGTCGCGGCTGCCCCCATTCCCTTGCCGTTGCCGCATGCGATTCAAGCCAGTCTCCGACGCGCCGATTCTGACCGGCACCCTGCTGCTGCTGGCCACCCTGCTGTTGGCGGGTCAGGCACAGGCCTGGGAAGAGCGCGCGGAAATCGCGGCGCTGTTTCGGCAGCACGCGGTGACCGGCACGTTCGTGCTGCACGACCCGCAGGCCGGCACCGATCTCGGCCACCACGAGTCGCGCGCACGCCGGCGCTACTCGCCCGCCTCCACGTTCAAGATTGCGAACTCGCTGATCGGCGTGTCGGTGGGCGCGGTGAGCAGTGTCGATGAGGTGCTGCCGTATCACGCCACGGCGCCGGCCTTCGTGCCCGCGTGGGAACGCGACATGTCGCTGCGCGACGCCATCGCGATGTCGAACGTGCCGATCTATCAACTGCTCGCGCGCCGCATCGGGCTCACGCGCATGCGCGAAGCCGTGCAGCGCCTCGACTACGGCAATGCCGCCACCGGCACGGTCGTCGATCGCTTCTGGCTCGATGGCCCGCTCGCGATCAGCGCCATCGAGCAGACGCGCTTCCTCGCGCGCCTCGCGCGCGGTGAACTGCCGGCGCCGGTCGACGCCCAGCGTGCCGTGCGTGACATCCTGCTGCTCGACAGTGGTGAGGGTTGGCGCCTGTACGGCAAGACGGGTTGGCAGCACGCGCCGGGACCTGGCGTCGGCTGGTGGGTGGGCTGGGTCGAGCGCGGCACGCAACACCACGCGTTCGCGTTGAACATCGACCTGCACGGGGACGCCGACGCGCCGAAGCGCGTCCTGATCGGCCGCGCGGCGCTGACGGCGCTCGGCCTCATCGACGCGCGCTGAGCGAATGCTGACGGTCGGGCATCTCGAGATCTTCGCCACCTGGGCCGGCGATCTCGACGGCTGGACGCGCCAGGCGACCGACCGCGGGCCGATGACGCAGGCCGACTGGCAGCTCATCGACGAACTGCTGCTCGGTCTCGCGCTGGTCAACAACGGTGTCGCGTCGCCGGCTTACGCGCGCGTACTCGACGCGCGCATCGCCGCTGCCGTGGCCGATGAGGCCGCGCACCGCGCGCTGCTCGCATTGCCCGCCCGCCTGTCGCGCCACGGCGTCTGACAGCACGCGCGCCAACTCGTGTTCCGCTTCGATGCAGCTGTCAGCACACACAATGGCCTCACCGTGAACAAGCGCACGCTGCTGTTCGCGCTGCGCTACTTTGCGTGTCTGTTCGCGGTGGGATTCGCGCTCGGGCTGATTCGCGTACCGCTGCTCGTGCCACATCTCGGTGAGCGGATGGCCGAACTGCTCGAAGCGCCGGTCATGCTCGCCGCCATCGTGTCGATCGCGTCCCGACTGGTGCACGCGGCCCAACGCGCCGGTGAGCCCGTGCACTACGTGCAGGCCGGTGTCATCGCGCTGGTATGGCTGCTGATGGTGGAGTTCAGCGTGGTGCTGGGCTTGCGGGGGCTCAGTCTCGCCGATTACCTTGCCGCGCGCGATGTCGTCGCCGGCAGTGTTTACGGGGTGCTGCTGCTGTTGTTCGCCGCGGCGCCCGCGGCGCTCGCGCACCGGGCCCGCCGCCGCACCGAGGGACGATGAGAGGCGGATCGCCCGGGGCATCGTGGCCCCGCGGCCGTGACGCGCGCGGGCGTCAATGCTGCGCTCAACGCTGGCACTGGGGGCAGAAATAGCTCATGCGCTGGCCGATGACCTTCTGCCGGATCTCGGCCTTGCCGCATTGCAGGCAGATCTCGCCGCCGCGATCGTAGACGCGCAGTTCATTGCGGAAATAGCCGGGCTTGCCGTCATCGCGCGTGAAGTCGCGCAGGGTCGTGCCGCCGAAGCCGATCGCGGACTCGAGCACTTCGCGCACGGCGCTGACCAGCGACGCATAGCGCGCGCGACTGACGCGTCGGGCCGGGCGCGTCGGGTGGATCAATGCGCGATGCAGGGATTCACTCGCGTAGATGTTGCCGACGCCGACGACCACGTGTCCGTCCATCACGAAGTTCTTCACGGCGCCGCTCCGCGAGTGCGCGAGCGCGGCGAGATAGTCGGCATTGAACGCCTCGTCCCAGGGTTCGGGGCCGAGCGTGGCGAGCAGCGGATGCGCGGCGGGGGGCTCGGCCGTCCACAGCATCAGACCGAAACGGCGTGGATCGCGCAGCCGCAGGCATACCTCGTTGTCGAACACGAGGTCGACGTGATCGTGCGCCTGCGGCGGCGTCTCCGGCGACAGCACGCGCAGCGAACCTGACATGCCGAGATGCACAATCAGGGTGCCGCGTTCGAAGCCGAACAGCAGGTACTTCGCGCGGCGCTCCAGTCCGACCAGCCGCTGCCCCTGCAACACCGTCGCGAGGTCGCGCGGTATCGGCTGGCGCATGCGGAACTCGCGCACGCGCGTGTCGCGGATGCGCGCGCCAACGACATGCGGCGCGACGCCGCGGCGAGTGGTCTCGACCTCTGGCAACTCAGGCATCGGTGATCACTTCGGGGTTCCCCGCTCGGAGCTGGCGGCCATGATCACGCACGTCGGCGCTTCCACCACATCAACATCCCGTTCGCCGCGAAGGCGCCGGGCAGCACGAACAGGAAGCCGAAGGCGATGACCGCAATCTGCCAGCGCTCGAGCTCGAGCGTGGTGTCCGGCGCCGGCTTCGACTCGATGTCGATCAGCGTGTCGTTCAGCGTCAGCCACTCGACGAGGCGCACGCCCAGATCGCGGTTGCCGCCGTTGCCGACATAGGTGTTCGACAGGAAGTCGCCGTCGCCGATCACCACCACGCGCTGTGCCTGGCGCGTGAGCGCCAGCGCGAGCGTCAGGGGCCCGGGCAGATCGGTCGCGTCCTGCCCGACGGCGCCGGTCAGTGGCCCGGTCTCGCCCCACGCCTGCGCGCTGGTACCGAACAGCGGCTCGGCGCGCCAGCGGTCGGACGCGAGGGCGCGCAGCGGCGCCGCATACGGCAGCAGCGCCGTGGCGTCGAAATTCGCGACGGCGTCCGCCGCTGCATACGTGCTCACGACCGCCATGGCGGCGTTGTCGATGCCCAGGCGTACGGTCGCCGGATCGACGATCGTCGCCGCCTCGCGTGCGACACCGAGGCTGGCGGCGAGCGGCGCAAGACTGGCCGGCGTGTCGGGCTCCATCAGCCACAGCAGGCTGCCGCCCTGCGCGACCCACGCGTCGATCAGCGCGACCTCGCCCGGCAGGAATTCGAGCTGCGGACTCGCGAGCACAAGCAGCGAGGTGTTGTCCGGAATCGCGCCCTGCGCGGCGAGGTTGATCTCCTGTGCCTTCAGGCCGCGCTTCGCGAGCACGTCCGCCCAGTCGGACACGTCGAAGTTCGCGGTCCGCGCAGGGCTGCGTTCGCCATGGCCGGTGACGAAGGCGAGCCATTGCTCGCCGGGCCGGGCCAGGCGCGCGAGCGCGTTCGTGAACTCGCGCTCCGAGTACACCTTGATGAACTCGCGGCGCGTGCCGACGGCAATCGCCATCTCCCCTTCGCGCAGGTTCTCTTCGCGCATCGTCTCCGGCGCGTCGGCCGGGTCGACGAAGCGCAGCCCGATGTCATCGCGGTGTCGCCGGTAACGCGCGACGAGTTCCTGCGCGCGCTCGCGCCCGGCATGCTGTTTCGGCAGATACGCCGTGACTTCAATCGGTCCGGCAACGGCGGCGAGCGCCGCGACGCTCGCCGCCGACAGCGAGTGCCGGCCGCTGCTGCTCCAGTCGAGGCCGCGATGATTGCGCGTGGCCGTCGCGAGCAGCAAAGCCGCGAGCACGAGCACGGCGACACCGCGCGCCCCATACGCGAGGCGCCGGCGCCACAGGCCGCGCAGCGGCACGGGATCAGAAGGCGCGTCGGTCGCCATCGAGCCGCCAGACGGTCAGCGCGAGCGCGCTGACGATCACGATCAGGAAATAGGCCACGTCCGCACTGTCAACGTAGCCGCGCACGAAGTGCTGGAAGTGGTTCATCATCGACAGGTGCGTGAACAGCGTCGGCTCGCCGTCGATACGGCCGGTCCAGTCGCACATCCAGAAGAACATCAGGCAGGAGAAACCGCCGAGTGCGGCGAGCGTCGGCTGACTCGTCAGCGACGAGAAGAACAGGCCGATCGCGGTCATCGCCGCCATCAGCAGCGCGAGGCCGAGCAGTCCCGCCGCGAGCGTGCCGAGATCGAGTGCCGTGCCCCAGGCGAGCGTGAACGGCATGACCGCGGCGCTCAACCACAGCATCGCGAGCAGGCTCAGCACACCGGCGAACTTGCCGAAGACCAGTGTGCGCAGCGCGACCGGTGAGCTGTACCACAGGTTCAGCGTGCCGGCCCGACGCTCGCCGGCGAGCGTCTGCATCGTCAGCGCCGGCACGATGAACAGCAGCAGCATCGCGATCGTCACCAGCAGCGGCTGCACGACGAGTTGCGTGACGCCGGGCGGCAGCGCGACGCGCGCGAGGCGCGGCTGCAGATCGGTGAAGATCTCGATCTGCGCGAGGAACTGCCAGGCGATCACGAACTGCGTGACGGCGAGCACCGCCCACGCGAACGGCGCACGAAACAGGCTCTGCAGCTCCCGTCGCAGCACGACGTTGATCATGCCGGCACCGTCATGGACGCGCCGACGGTCAGATCGAGAAAGGTCTGTTCGATCGCGCTGTCGGCCGCGCGCAGCTCGAGCAGCCCCAGATCCAGACGGGCGATGCCGAGCGCGATGTGTTCGGCCACCGCCGGCGCGTCGACGCGCAGCAACCAGCCGCCATCGCCGCTCGCGGCGACCTGCTGCACGCCGGGCAGGGCCTGCAGGGTGGCGTCCGAGGTGGCGGCGCGCAGCCGCAGCTTGAGCCAGCAGCCATCGCCGCCGAGTGCGCCTTCGTGCACGAGCCGGCCCTGGTGCAGCACGGCAACGCGCGTGCAGATCTGCTGCACTTCGGCCAGCAGATGCGTCGACAGGATCACCGCGTGTTCGCGCGCGAGGTCCTTGATGAGCTGCCGCACATCGCGGATCTGCACCGGATCGAGCCCGACCGTCGGTTCATCGAGCACCAGCACCGCCGGTTCGTGGACGATGGCCTGGGCGATGCCAATGCGTTGCTGGTAGCCTTTCGACAGGTTGCGGATCAGGCGCGGGCCGACGTCGGCGAGGCCGCAGCGTGACTTTGCACGCGCGACGGCCGCTTCGATCGCCGCGACCTCGCGCAGCTGCGCGCACAGCGCGAGGTATTCGTCGACACGCGCATCGGTGAACAGCGGCGGCACGTCGGGCAGGAACCCGAGATGGCGCTTGGCCGCGAGCGGCGCGCGGGCGAGATCGTGGCCGCAGACGCAGACGCTGCCGGCGTGCGGCGCGAGCACGCCGGTGAGGATTTTGAGGGTCGTCGACTTGCCTGCGCCGTTCAGACCGAGCAGGCCGAGGCAGTCACCGCGGGCAAGCGTGAGATCGATCCCGTGCAAAGCTGCGCGGGAACCGTAGCGCCGCGTGAGCCCACGGGCGACCATTAAGACGTCCTGGGTCATGCGCGGGCTATTATTCGCAAGCCGACCCGCTGTCACAAGGCAAACCGTCTTTGAATCCGATGTATTCGCGCACGATGAGCTTTTCCGCCAGCAACCGACCGCGATGAGCGCCTTCCTCGGCATCGACACCGGCGGCACCTTCACCGACTTCGTACTCGTCGAGGGGGGCCGCCTGCGCATCCACAAGGAGCTGTCGACCCCGGCGGCGCCTGAGCAGGCGATCCTGCGCGGCATCGCGGCCCTCGGGCTCGTGCCGACGGGCCTCAACGGGCCGCTCGCGATCGTGCACGGCTCGACCGTCGCGACGAACGCGGTGCTCGAGGGCAAGGGCGCGCGCACGGCGTTCGTCACCAACCGCGGCTTCCGCGACCTGCTGACGATCGGCCGCCAGGCGCGTCCCGAACTCTACAACCTGCAGCCACTGCCGCCGACGCCGCCGGTGCCCGAGGCGCTGTGCCTGGAGACGGGCGGCCGGCTCGGGGCGGACGGGAGCCTGCTCGATCCGCTGAGCGAGGCCGACATCGCCACGCTGCTCGCGCAGCTCGAAGCGCTGGCTCCGCAGTCGGTCGCCATCACCTTCCTGTTCTCGTTCCGCGATCCCTCGCACGAGCGGGCGCTCGCCGCAGCGCTGCCGGACTCGCTGTTCGTGTGCTGTTCGGCGGACGTGTTGCCGGAAATCCGCGAGGTCGAGCGCGCCACCGCGACCTGGCTGAACGCCTATGTCGGGCCGCTGATGCAGGGCTACCTCAGGCGGCTCGCGCACGCGGTCGTGCCCGCGCGGCTGACGGTCATGCAGAGTTCGGGGCTGGCCTGCGCCCCTGCGTATGCGGGCCGTCATGCGGTGAACCTGTTGTTGTCGGGACCAGCGGGCGGGCTGCAGGGCGCGCGGATGATCGCGGCCGGCATCGGTTGTGAGCGAGTGCTTACCTTCGACATGGGTGGGACTTCCACTGATGTCGCGATGATCGACGGCGAGCTCGTGCTGACCACCGAAGGGCGCATCGGGCCCTATCCGGTCGGCGTGCCGATGGTCGATCTGCACACCATCGGCGCCGGCGGCGGGTCGATTGCCAGCGTCGACGAAGGCGGACTGCTGCATGTCGGGCCGGCGTCTGCGGGTGCCCGGCCCGGCCCGGCCTGCTATGGACTGGGCGGGACGCTGCCGACGGTCACCGACGCGCATCTGCTGCTCGGTCGCCTGCCCGCCGAGGCGAGGCTGGCCGGCTCTCTCGCGCTCGATCGCGACGCGGCGGCCCGCGCGTTCGCCCCGCTGGCCGCGGCGCTCGGTGGCCTGTCCGTGCTCGACGCGGCCCGCGGCGTCATCGAGTTGGTGAACGCTCACATGCACCAGGCGCTGAGAGTCATATCCGTTGCCCGCGGCAGCGATCCGCGCGACGCGACGCTGCTGTCCTTCGGCGGCGCCGGTGGTCTGCATGTCTGCGAGCTCGCCGACAGCCTCGGCATGCGCTCGGCGCTGGTGCCGGCTGCGGCGGGCGTGCTGTCGGCGCTCGGCATGCTGGCGGTCGGGCCGGGCCGGCAACTCTCGTACAGCCTGCGCGCGCGGCTCGCCGACGTCGAAGTCAGGGTGTTGCTCGCAGCGTTCGAGCGACTGGTGGCGCAGGGGCAGACCGAGCTGGCGGCCGAGGGTGTGACGGCGGCTGAACTTGCGGTCGCCCGCAGCGTCGATCTCTGCTACGAAGGACAGTCTTCGACCCTCAATCTCCCGTGGCTCGAGGTCGATACCCTGACCGGGGCCTTTCATGCCGCGCACGCCGCGCGTTACGGACACCGGCTCGACGCACCGGTGCAGCTCGTCGCGCTGCGGGTGCGTCTGCAGGCGGCGGCGCCGTCGGTTGATCTGCCGCAGCATGTGCCGCCCACGCACGCGGCAGCCTGTGCGCACTCGGCCGTGCATGGCGTCCCGGACCCCGTGCCGGTGTGGCAGCGCGCGGACCTGCCCGCAGGCCTGGCGTTACCGGGCCCGCTGATCGTGATCGACGCGATCAGCACGACCTGGGTGGCGCCGGGCTGGGCTGCGAGTGTCGATGGACATGGACACCTCAGGCTGTCCAAGGCGGATTGCGCGCCCCGCGCCGAATCGGCGAAGATGCGCGTCGACCTCGTTTAAGGTGACCTTAAGATAATGAATATCCTTGCTTTTAATGGTCTGATCGACTTGCCCTGGTGGGGTTACGTCCTCGTGGCGCTGGTGTTCACGCACTTCACGATCATCGGGGTGACCGTGTACCTGCACCGCTGCCAGGCCCATCGGGCAGTGAACCTGCATCCGCTGGTCAGCCATTTCCTGCGCGCCTGGCTGTGGCTGTCGACCGGCATGTCCACGATTGGCTGGACCGCCGTGCATCGCAAGCATCACGCGTTCGTCGAACAGCCGGGCGATCCGCACAGCCCGCAGGTGTTCGGTCTGCGCAAAGTCCTGACCGAAGGCGCCGAGCTCTACCGTATCGAACAGGCCAATCCCGAGACCATCAAAAAATATGGCCACGGTGCGCCGAACGACTGGATCGAACGCAATCTCTATACGCGTCACGACTCGCTCGGCATCGCATTGATGCTGGTGGCGAACGTGCTGATGTTCGGCTGGCTCGGTCTCACGATCTGGGCCGTGCAGATGGCGTGGATTCCGATTTTCGCGGCGGGTGTCATCAACGGCATCGGCCATTGGGGCGGTTACCGCAATTTCGAGACGCGCGACACGTCGACCAACATCACGCCGTGGGGCATCCTCATCGGCGGCGAAGAACTGCACAACAATCATCACGCGTTCGCGAGTTCGGCGAAGTTCTCGATGCGGCCGTGGGAATTCGATCTCGGCTGGGCCTATATCCGCACGCTCGAGATCTTCGGCCTGGCGCAGGTGAAGAAGGTCGCCCTGGCACCGGTGGTCGAAGCGCCGAAGCCGATCGTCGATCTCGACACCGTGCACACCGTCGTCGCGAGTCACGTGCACGTGCTGGCCGACTACGCGAAGCGCGTCGTGCACCCGGTCCACAAGGATGAAATCGCGCGCGCCGACGACGCCACGCGCGCCAGCCTGAAACCGCTGAAGCGCCTCATCTACCGCACCGAACTGCTGCTGCGCGAGCAGGATCGCGCGCAACTGCTGCAGGGCCTGGCCCACAGTTCGGCGTTGAACACGGTGTACGAGTTCCAGCGGCGTCTCGCCGCGCTCTTCAACGAGCGCCAGGCCACGCAGGAGCGGCTGCTGCACAGTCTGCAGGAATGGTGTCATCAGGCCGAACAGACCGGCATCGCGGCGCTCGAAGATTTCGCGCAGCGTCTGCGCGGCTACCGGCTGGCGACAGCGGCCTCCTGAACAGCGTGCGCGCCGACGGCGTGCAGCGGGCCGGCCCCGAGCGGATGACTGCCGGTGCCTGAGCCCGGCAATGACGACCCGCAGGTGACCGGCGGTTGCCTGTGTGGCCGCGTGCGCTACGTGGCGCGCGGCGTGCCGCGCTTCGCGGTCAACTGTCACTACCGCATCTGCCAGAAGATCACGGGCAGCGGCTACACGCCGGTCGCGGCCTACGCCGAGAGCGACGTTGTGGTAACCGGCGAGATTCGCTACTTCGAACGCCGCGGCGACTCCGGCGGCAAAGTCTGGGAAGGCTTCTGCGCGGAATGTGGCGCGCGCCTGACCGGCAAGGCGCAGACCATGGTCGGGCTGCTGCTGATCCAGGCCGGCAGCTACGACGATCCGAACCTGTTCCAGCCGGCAATGGACATTTTCACCGCCAGTGCGGCGCGCTGGGATGCGATGGATCCGGTGCTGCCGAAGTATCCGGGCATGCCTCAGCTCTGACGGGCACACGCCGGACATGAAAAAGCCCGCTGACGCGGGCTTTTTGCCGGGTGCCGGAAGGGTCCGGGGCTTACTTGATCTTGCCCTCGGTGTACTTCACGTGCTTGCGGACGACCGGATCGAACTTCAGGCGTTCCATCTTCTCCGGGTTGTTCCGCTTGTTCTTCGTGGTGGTATAGAAGTGGCCTGTGCCGGCGCTCGATACCAGTTTGATCTTATCCTGCATGGCTCACCTCAGAACTTTTCGCCGCGGGCGCGCAGGTCCTTGAGGACCGCGTCGATGCCGCGTTTGTCGATGATGCGCAGGCCGCGGCTGCTGACGCGCAGCGTCACGAAGCGCTGCTCGCTGTCCACCCAGATCCGGCGGCTGTGCAGGTTGGGGAGATAGCGCCGACGCGTCTTGTTATTCGCGTGGGACACGTTGTTACCGGACATTGGGCCGACGCCGGTGACTTGGCAAACTCTGGACATGGCACTCGCGCCTATC
This sequence comes from Gammaproteobacteria bacterium Ga0077536, assembly GCA_001464935.1. GTDB lineage: Bacteria > Pseudomonadota > Gammaproteobacteria. Next base: position 111,814 of record LNEL01000058.1, on the reverse strand, counting down.
TGTTCTATTGAGTGGGTCGCGGATCGTAGCCTGTTTCTGCCGCAGCGCCAAGCTGTCGGAGCCGCCATCGAGCGACTATTTGCAGGCCTCAGATCCAGCCCCGGTCCGCAAACGACACCGCGGCCCGGTCGCCGGCGACGATATGGTCGAGCACGCGCACGTCGATCAGGGCGAGCGCCTCGCTGAGACGCCGGGTCAGGGCCTGGTCGGCGTGGCTGGGTTCGGCGACGCCGGACGGGTGATTGTGGGCGAGGATCACGGCCGCCGCATTCAGTTCGAGCACCCGTTTGACGACCTCCCGGGGGTGGACGGTCGTCGCATCGAGCGTCCCGTAGAACAGGATTTCGAATGCGATCAGCTGATGCCGGGTGTCGAGGAACAGGCAGCCGAAGACTTCCCGCTGCAAGGGCTTGAACTGGGCGAGCAGGTAGTCCTTCGCACCGTCCGGACCTCCGATCGGGCCCGGCCGCTCGAGACCCTCGCGCAGATAGCGCCGCGACAGTTCGAGCGCGGCCTGCAGTTCGGCATAGCGCGCGCTGCCGAGACCCGGCAGCGCCGTGAACGCCGGCAGCGGCAGCTCGACTAGGCGCCGCAGCCCGCGCGTGCAGGCGAGCAGTTCGCGCGCCAGGCCCACCGCGTCGCGGCCGGGCGTGCCATGCCGCAACAGCAGGGCCAGCAGCTCGGCGTCGGTCAGGGCCGCGGGGCCAAGGGCCAACAGTCGTTCACGCGGCCGCTCGGGGGCGGGCCATTCCTTGATTGCCATGTTCACTTCCTTGTTCCAACGCGGGCCGGGCGATGCTCTGGTGCGCGGTCGACCCCGATCCTTGGGGTATGATCCAGCGCCTCATCACTGATTTGAGCATATGAACTCGCTCGCGCACAGACACATCTGCGTCATCGTCAGCGGCGGGATCGCCGCCTACAAAGGGCCGGAGCTCGTGCGACGCCTGCGCGACGCGGGGGCGGAAGTGCGGGTGGTGATGACGGCCGCGGCAACGGAGTTCGTCCGGCCGCTGACCTTCCAGGCGGTGTCGGGCTCGCCCGTGCACGTCGACCTGCTCGACCCCGCCGCCGAGGCGGCAATGGGGCACATCGAACTCGCGCGCTGGGCCGACCTCGTGATCGTGGCGCCGGCGACGGCGGATTTTCTCGCCCGCATCGCGCACGGCCTCGCCGACGATCTCGCGGCGACCCTGTGCCTGGCGACCGCCGCGCCGCTCCTCGTGGCGCCGGCGATGAACCGCCTGATGTGGGCGCACCCGGCGACCCAGCACAATGTCGCCCTGCTGCAGCAGCGCGGCGTGCACTGCTGCGGGCCGAACGACGGCGGACAGGCTTGCGGTGAAACGGGCGCCGGCCGGATGGCGGAGCCGCTGGAAATCGTGCAGGCGGCCGCCGCGCTCCACCAGCACGATGCGCTCGCCGGTCTGCGCGTGCTGATCACCGCCGGACCCACGCAGGAACCGATCGACCCCGTGCGGTTCATCACCAACCGCAGCTCCGGCAAGATGGGCTATGCGGTCGCCGCCGCCGCGCGCGACGCCGGCGCACAGGTCACCCTCGTCAGCGGGCCGACGCGACTCGCGCCGCCGGCGGGATGCGAATTCGTCGCCGCCACGAGCGCGGCGGACATGCTGCAGGCCGTGCTCGCGCACGTGGCGGACTGCGACATTTTCATCGCGACGGCGGCGGTCGCCGACTACACCGTCAGCGCGCCGGCCGCGCAGAAGATGAAGAAGGAGGGCGCAGCGCTCACGCTGACTCTCGAACCGACTCAAGATATACTCCGGGCAGTCGCGGCCCGGCCCGGCGCGCCCTTCACCGTGGGCTTCGCCGCAGAAACCGAACGTCTCGCCGAGTACGCGCGGGGCAAGCTCGAAGCCAAGTCGCTGAACATGATTGCCGCCAATCTCGTTGGCCGTGCGGGCACGGGATTCGAAAGCGACGACAACGAACTCAGCGTGTTCTGGAGAGGCGGGGAAAAGCAGCTTGGCACAGCCTCCAAACAGATCCTGGCGCGCGCGCTGGTAGCCATCATCGCGGAGCGTTACCGTGCGGAAGTCCCCCATCCCGGCTGACCTGTTGAGCCGCCTGCCGAAGCGCGCGATTCTCGCCGTGCTCGTGGCCGGCGCGCTCGGGGCTGGCGGCTGGTATGCCTACGACAGCTACAAGCTGAGCGCCGCCAGCGCGGCGGCCGCCGACGCGCGTGCCCACGAAGCCCTCGCCAAGGGGCTCGCCGCAAAGGTCGGCAACAGTCTCGATGATGTGCGTGCCGCGCTCGACGGTTATGCCGAGAATCCGAAGGTCGTCAGCGCCCTGACCGGCGACCCCAGCGCGCGCCAGCGCGTCGGCGACGAACTCGGCAAGACGATTCCCGGGACCCTGCTGCTGCGCCTCGTGCCGGCCGGCACCGTCGAACCGGACACCAGCCAGCAGCCCCCGCTGACCTATGCATCGATCGACCTGCTGCGCCAGGCCGCAGCGCAGGAAAAGCCCGTCAGCGCCGAACTGCACCTCGGCGGCACCGACGATGCGCACATCGCGATCGTGCGCCGGGTGCCACCGGTCGGCGCGCCGGTCGGTTTCCTCCATCTCGCCCTGCAGCCAGCGCTCGTTCGCGACGTCGTCGCGAAACTCGACGGCCAGGGCTTCGAAGTCGAATTGCGGCAGGCGGCAAGCGGCGCGCCGCCGCTGATCATCGCCAAACAGGGCGAGGCGGCCGACGGTCGGGTCGATGTCGCGCAGGCCGCGGTACCGGGCACGACCTGGCAGGTCGTGCTGCGTCATGCCGGACGTCCGGGTGCCGGTCAGACCGGGTTTTCGCTCGACAGCCTGATCCTGCCGGCCGGCGCGCTCGTGCTCGCCGGTCTCGCGGTCGTGCTGATACGTCGCCGCCGCGCGGGCGGTGCGGCCGCCTCGGCGGGCCAGGTGCCGGAATCCGATTTTCAGGGTGCCGTGCGCGCCATTCTCAACGGCGAATACCCCGGGCTCGAGCAACTGCTGCCCGGTGCGGCGGCGCGCGTGCAGCCCGTCGCGCAGGTCGTCGCCCAGCCCGAGTTTTCCCGCACGACCGAAATTCCGGCGACTGAAACGACGGTGATCCGGCAGGCGGCGGAACCGCCGCCGGCCAGGCCCCCGGCACCGTCGGCCGCCGGGCCGATCGACCCGGTCATTTTCCGCAGCTATGACATCCGCGGCGTCGTCGGCGCCTCGCTGACAAACGACGCGATGGTGCAACTGGGCCGTGCCATCGGCTCGGAGGCGCATGCGCAGGGCCAGCAGACCGTGATCGTCGCGCGCGACGGCCGCGTGTCGAGCGTATCGCTGCAGGAGTCGCTGGTGCAGGGCCTGCTCGCATCGGGCCGCGACGTGCTCGAAATCGGCCTGACGCCGACGCCGGTGCTGTACTTCGCCACGCATTATCTCGACACCCGGACGGGCGTGATGATCACCGGCAGCCACAACCCGCCGGAATACAATGGCCTGAAGATCGTGCTGAACGGCAAGGCGCTCAGCGGGGACGCGATCCAGGCAATCCGCCGCCGGGTCGAACAGCAGGATTACACCAGCGGCGAAGGCGCCCTGCAGCAGACGGAAATCGTCCCGGATTACATCCGTCGCATCAGCGAGGAAATTCCGGTGTCGCTGGGCCACACGCTGAAGGTCGTCGTCGACTGCGGCAACGGCGTGCCCGGGATCGTCGCGCCGCACATCCTGCGCGCGATCGGCCACGACGTCATCGAACTCTACTGCGAAGTCGACGGCGAATTCCCGAATCACCATCCCGACCCCAGCGTGCCCGCGAACCTCGAAGACCTGATCATCATGGTCAAGCACGAGGACGCCGATCTCGGCCTCGCCTTCGATGGCGACGGGGACCGCCTCGGCGTCGTCGATCGCAACGGCAACATCCTGTGGGCAGATCGGCAGCTGATGCTGTTCGCGCGCGATGTGCTGTCGCGCAACCCGGGCGCGAAGATCATCTACGACGTCAAATGCTCGCGCCGCCTCGCCGACGTCATCCGCGAAGCCGGCGGCGAGCCGATCATGTGGAAGACCGGCCACTCGCTGATCAAGTCGAAGATGCAGGAAACCGGTGCGCTCCTCGGCGGCGAGATGAGCGGCCACATCTGCTTCAAGGAACGCTGGTACGGTTTCGACGACGCGCTGTATGCCGCCGCCCGCCTGCTGGAGATCCTCGTCAACGCGAAGATGCCGCCGGAAGAAGTGTTCGCGAGCCTGCCGAATGGCGTCGCGACGCCCGAGCTGAAACTCGACATGCCGGAAGGCGCGCACGCCGATTTCATGGCGCGCATCCTCGAGCAGGCCGACTTCCCGGACGCCGAGATCACCGATATCGACGGCTTCCGCGTCGATTTGCCCGACAGCTGGGGGCTCGTGCGGCCATCGAACACCACGCCCAGCATCGTGCTGCGGTTCGAAGGCGACACGGCCGAAGCGCTCGAGAACATCAAGGAGCGTTTCCGTCATCTGCTGCTCGCCGTCGAACCGTCGCTGACACTTCCCTTCTGAACCAGGCCCGATACGCCGCCGGAGTGATCCCGCATGCCGCTCGCCACTGAGCAAGCCCTTTCCGCCGCCCACGTTCTCACCCAGGCACTGCCCTACATCCAGCGCTACCAGGGCAAGTGCATGGTCATCAAGTATGGCGGCAACGCGATGATCGACGACACGCTGAAGAACTGCTTCGCGCGCGACGTCGTGCTGATGAAACTCGTTGGCATCCATCCGATCGTCGTGCATGGCGGTGGTCCGCAGATCGGCTCCCTGCTCGAGCGGCTCGGCATCCAGAGCCACTTCGTCGATGGCATGCGCGTCACCGATGCCGAAACCATGGACGTCGTCGAAATGGTGCTCGGCGGTCTCGTGAACAAGGAAATCGTCACGCTGATCAATTCACATGGCGGACGCGCGATCGGCCTGACCGGCAAGGACGGTCCGCTGCTGTACGCGAAGAAGATGGTGATGACGCGTCGGCGCGAAGCGCTCGCGGCGCCCGAGATCATCGATCTCGGTCACGTTGGCGAGGTGTCGGGCGTCAACAAGCGAGTGCTCGACTATCTCGCGAAGGGCGATTTCATTCCGGTGATAGCGCCGATCGGCGTCGGCGATGACGGGACGTCGTACAACATCAACGCCGACCTGGTCGCCGGCAAGATTGCCGAAGTGATGCAGGCCGAGAAGCTGATCATGCTGACCAACACCCGCGGTCTGCTGAACAAGACCGGCGAGCTGCTGACGGGTCTGGGCGCGGAGGAAGTCGACGCCCTGATTGCCGATGGCACGATCAGCGGCGGCATGCTGCCGAAAATGGATTCGGTACTCGATGCGGTCAAGGCCGGCGTGAACCGCGCGCACATCATCGATGGCCGGATCGAACACGCGTTGCTGCTCGAACTGTTCACCGACAGCGGGATCGGCACGCTGATCGAACGCCGGTGAAGTCCGCGCGCCAGCAGCAGATCCTCGAGGTGCTCGCGACCGAACTCGAGACGCGGCCCGGCGCGCGCATCTCGACCGCGAGCCTCGCTGCCGCGATCGGCGTGTCCGAGGCGGCGCTCTATCGCCACTTCGCCAGCAAGGCGAAGATGTTCGATGCGCTGATCGACTTCGCCGAGGAGTCCGTGTTCGGTCTCGTCAACCGCATCCTGGCCGAAACTTCCGACGTCGTCGTCCGTTGCGGTCAGATCTGCGGCGTGGTGCTGCGTTTCGCGGACAGGAATCCAGGCATCACGCGCGTGCTGATGGGCGACATCCTCGTCGGTGAACACGAGCGGCTGCGCGGACGCGTCGCGCAGTTCTTCGAACGTCTCGAAACCCAGTTGCGGCAGGTCTTGCGTGATTCGCTGCTCGCCGCCGGCGCGCAACCCGATCGCGCCACCATCAACGCGGCCGCGAGCCTGCTGATGGCCTGCGTTGCGGGCCGGCTTGCGCAGTACGTGCGCAGCGGCTACCGCCAGTCGCCGGCGGCGCTGTGGGATGAACAGTGGGCGATGCTGGCGCGCGGGATCTTCGTGCGCGACGGCGCCGACGCGGGCTGACGGGGCTGGCAGGGCGGCCTGCCAGCGGCAGGCCCGGTCGGTTGCCGCCCGCCGGCGGGCCGGCTAGTTCGCCGTCGCGGTGCGCTTGCTGCGCAGTTCGCGGAAGCGGGCGATATCGGCGTCGAACTTCGCACCGATGGTCTTCTGTTCCAGGCGCTTGGCTTCGATGAACAGCTTCTGCTCGTCGATCTGCCCGCGCACGTTCTCGATGTTGTTCGTCAGGTTCTCAGGCACTTTCCGGCCGCGCTTCTCGATATCGGCAGCCTGGCTGATCATCTGGTCGAGCTGTCGATCGAGCTTTTTGACGTGACTTTCGGTGACCTTGATCAGCGACTCGACGTTCGTCAGCTGGCCGTCGCGCGCGAGCATCAGGTCGTCTTCCGAGCTGAAGGTGTCGAGCAGCACGCGGTCGGCCGCCGCCTGCTTCGCCGCCGCCGCCTCGCTGGCGGCCTTGGCCTTCGCTTCGGCCGTGCGCCGATCGCGTTCGGCGGCCACTTCTTCCGGCGTCTTGCTGCGCTCCTGCTTGCGCACGACGATGCCATTGGCACGCTTTTCCTCGTGGCCGCCCTGAGCGAATTCCGGCGGCACGGCGTTGCCGCACTCCCGCACGCCTTCGTTGTTGGTCCAGCACTTGATGCCTGCGAGTGCGACGAGCGGCTGCAACACGAGCGCGGCCAGCAGGCCTGCGCGCATCCGACGACTCGAAAATCCCTGACTCATCGTTTCCTACCTGGTGTTGGGGCGTGTCCCCGGGGCCACGCCTGGGTCGGCACTGTTACGCCGGGCGGACGCAACCGGTGCTGAACGACTATGCGGCGGCGCCGGGCTCGGCGCCGTACCGGCTAAGATAGTCGTCAATCGCCGCCAGATCTTGAGCCGCATCGCCGCGATCGGCCAGAAACTGCCGCACGTCGGCCAACGTAACGATGCTTAACACAGGCATCCCGTGTTTCCGTTCGACTTCCTGCGCAGCCGAGAGTGCGCCCTGCCCGCGTTCCTGGCGGTCGAGCGAGATCAGGACCCCGACCGGCTCGGCCCCGGCGGCCCGAATGATGCCGACCGATTCGTTGACCGAAGTGCCGGCCGAGATGACGTCGTCGACGATCACCACCCGCCCCTTGAGCGCCGCCCCGAGGGTGGTGCCGCCTTCGCCGTGATCTTTGGCTTCCTTGCGATTGAAGCAGAACGGCACGTCGCGATGGTGATCGCGCGACAGGCTGATGGCTGCTGCGGCGCCCAGCGGAATCCCCTTGTAGGCCGGTCCGAACAGCATGTCGAAGGACAGCGCCGAGGCCGCGAGCGCGGCGGCGTAATATTCGCCCAGCCGCGCCAGCGCGTCGCCGGAATCGAACACGCCGGTGTTGAAGAAATACGGACTCTGGCGTCCCGATTTCAGGGTGAAACTGCCGAAGCGCAGCGCCTTGCGTTCGAGCGCGAATTCGATGAATGACCGCTGGTATGCCTGCATGGGACGACTGCCTCAAAGGTGACGGCGTATCATAGCGACGCCCGTCGGGGCTTCAAACGTCGCCCGCCCGAGAATGAAGAACATGCGCATCATTTCACTGAACTGCAACGGTATCCGCTCGGCCCACCGCAAGGGTTTCTATGACTGGCTCGCGCTGCAGGACGCGGACATCGTGTGCCTGCAGGAAACCAAGGCCCAGGTGGCCGTGCTGGAACCGGCGCTGCGCGAACCGCCCGGCTGGCACGCCTATTTCGAAGACGCCGAGAAGCCCGGCTACAGCGGCGTCGCGGTGTTCAGCCGGCACGTGCCGGACACCGTGGTGCGCGGCCTCGGCTGGCCGGATTTCGATCGCGAGGGCCGCTACCTGCAACTGGACTTCGGCACGCTCAGCGTCGCGTCGGTCTACCTGCCGTCGGGTTCGTCCAGCGAACTGCGGCAGCAGGCGAAGTTCGATTTTCTCGCCCGCTACATGCCCGTGTTGCGCTCACACCGCGTGACGCCGCGCGAATTCGTGCTGTGCGGTGACTGGAACATCGCGCACAAGGCCATCGATCTGAAGAACTGGCGCTCGAACCAGAAGAATTCGGGCTTCCTGCCCGAGGAGCGCGCGTGGCTCGACGAGCTGTTCGGCGACGCGGGGTGGATCGACGCGTTTCGCGTCGTCAACCAGCAGCCGGACCAGTACACGTGGTGGTCGAACCGCGGCCAGGCACGCGCGAAGAACGTCGGTTGGCGCATCGACTACCACATCGTCACGCCGGGGCTGGGCGCGCACATCAGGGACGCGGCGATCTACACGGCGCAGCCGTTCTCGGACCACGCGCCTTTGACCGTCGACTACGCCTGCAGCATCGACGATTTTCGCCGTGTCGCCACGCCCGCGGCGCCGGCGCGTCCGTCGCGGCGCAAGGGCTAGCGGGCCCGGCGCGGATCCCGGCGCCTTCGTGTCTGGCAGGAGGCCGGGTTCCGTCAGCTGGTCAGGCGCGACGCCGGAAGCGGTAGACGGCGATTTCGCTGAAGAGGTTCGGCAGCACGCGCATTGCGAGCGCCGAGCGGTGGGCGGTGTCGACGGCGGCGTGCTGCAGCACCTCGATGCGTTCCTCGGCGCACAGCGCTTCGAAATCCCGCACCGTGCACATGTGAATGTTTTGCGTGTCGTACCAGGTGCTCGGCAGATGGCGCGTCACCGGCATGCGGCCGGCGAGCACCTGCAGGCGGCAGCGCCAGTGCCCGAAGTTCGGAAAGGTCACAATCCCCTCGCGGCCGACGCGCAGCATCTCGCGCAGCAGGCGATTCGGATAACGCACTGCCTGCAGGGTCTGGGTCATCACGACGTAGTCGAACGAGTTGTCGTCGAAGTCCGACAGGCCGCGATCGAGATCCGAATGGATCACGTTGACGCCGGAGGCGATGCATTTGACGATGTTTTCGCTGTCGATCTCGATGCCGTAGCTCGTGACGTTGCGGTCCAGCCGCAGGTGCGACAGCAGCGAGCCGTCGCCACAGCCGAGGTCCAGCACGCGGCTGCCAGGCGCGATCCAGCGCGCGATCAGAGCCTGTTCCTCGCGCAGCATCATGGTTCGAGGCTCGACAGCGGCATGCCCTGGAAATAGGTGCGCAGCACGCGGTGATAGAGCGGCACCTCGAGCAGGAACGAGTCGTGGCCCTGCTCCGATTCGATTTCGACGTAGCTGACATCACGGTCGGCGTCGAGCAGCGCGCGCACGATCTCGCGCGAGCGCGCCGGTGAGAAGCGCCAGTCGCTGCTGAAGGAGACCACCAGGAACTTGGCGCTGGCGCGTGCGACAGCGGCGGCCAGGTTGCCGTTGAACTCGCGCGACGGGTCGAAGTAGTCGAGCGAACGCGTCATCAGCAGGTAGGTGTTCGCATCGAAACGTTTGACGAACGACTCGCCTTGGTGACGCAGATAGCTCTCGATCTGGAATTCGACGTCGTAGCCGAACCCAATCTTGCCGTCGCGCAGTTCGCGCCCGAAGCGCGACATCAGCACGTCGTCGGACAGGTAGGTGATGTGGCCCAGCATGCGGGCGAGCATCAGCCCGTGTTCGGGCACCGCGTCATGATCGAAATAGCGGCCGCCGTGGAAATTCGCATCGGAACGAATCGCATGTCGGGCGACTTCGTTGAACGCGATGTTCTGCGTCGAGAGTTTCGGCGCGGCGGCGATCACCACGGCGTGGCGCACGCGGTCGGGGTAATCGATGGCCCACTGCAGCGCCTGCATGCCGCCGAGGCTACCGCCGAGCACCGCGGCCCAGCTGGGAATCCCGAGCGCGTCGGCCAGACGCGCCTGGCTTTCGACCCAGTCGCGCACGGTGACGATCGGAAAATCCGGACCGAACGGCCGGCCGGTGGCGGGGTTCTCGCTGAGCGGTCCGGTCGAACCGGCGCAGCCGCCGAGATTGTTCGGACACACGACGAAGAAGCGGTTGGTGTCGACCGGCCGCCCCGGCCCGATGCAGTTGTCCCACCAGCCGGGCCGGCGGTCGTCGGCGGCGTGGTAGCCGGCGGCGTGGTGATCGCCGCTCAACGCGTGACAGATCAGCACCGCGTTGTCGCGCGCCGCGTTGAGCCGGCCGTAAGTCTCGTAGACCAGTTCGAAGCGCTCGAGCGTGACGCCGCATTCGAGGGTCAGCGGCGCCTCGAAATGCTGGCGTTGCGGAACGACCAGGCCGACGCTGTTGGCGGGAAAGCCGGCTGACATGGGGCGTTCGGGACCTCGGAATCAGTTGCTGCCGCGGGGCAGCGAGTCTAAAGACGCACCGCCGCCCGGGCAAGGCAGGCCACCGAGTTCACCGAACCAGGCCGGCAGCGCGCGCGGCGCGGTCAGCGCGACGGTTTTCTGCTGGCCGTGTTCGCCCTGCGTAATGGCTGCGGCGCGCCGCGGCAGGCCGAACGCCGCCGCCAGCACGCCGAGCAATTCCTCGTTCGCCTTGTCGTCGACGGGCGGCGCCTGGAGGCGCACGCGCAGGCGATTGCCGTGCAGGCCGTCGATGCCCGGCTGCCGCGCGCGCGGCTGCACGCGCAGTTTCAGCACCAGCGTGTCGCCGCGCCAGGCATACCAGTCCACGTCATGCTCAGAACAGGGTGATCGCGAAATCGCGGATCGGGGCGACCAGCAGCATCTGCGCGAGCTGCAGGCCGACCAGCGCGAGCATCGGCGACAGGTCGAGGCCGCCGAGCGATGGCAGCACCGAGCGCAGCGGCCGCAGCACGGGCCCGGTGATCGAATCGACGAGTGACAGTGCCGGGTTGTAGGCGCCCGGCGACACCCAGCTCGCGATCACCTGGATGAAGAGCGCGAACATGAAGATATAAAGCGCCTTCGACAGCAGTTCAGCCACCGCCATCACGGCGATTCCGCCGATGCCGGCGCCGACCGCGCCGGACAGCGCGAGCGACAGCCACAGGTTCAGCATCTGCAGCGCGAGGATCAGCACCACGCTCGCGGTGTCCACGCGACCAATCGCGGGAATGTAGCGGCGCAGCGGCCGCAGCACCGGGTTCGTGACTTTCACGATGGCCTGCGACAGTGGATTGTAGAAGTCCGCGCGCGCCCACTGCAGAAACAGGCGCAGCATCACCGCGCCGATGTAGAGGCCGAAAATCACGTCGATCAGAAACGTGCCGGCGTTTGCGACATAACCACCGTTCATGCTTTGCCAAACTCCTCGGACAGTGCGCGGGACCGGTCGCGCGCCGCCGTCAGGGCGCGGCTGAACAGCGCGTCGATACCGCCTTCGTCGAGCACCCTGAGCGCCTGCTCCGTGGTGCCCCCTTTCGACGTGACCTGGGCGCGCAGCGTCGCCGGATCGAACGGCGACCCGAGCGCGAGTTCGCTCGCGCCGGCCGCGGTCTCGAGCGCCAGTCGCCGCGCCAGCGCCGGGTCCAGGCCCAGACGCTCGCCGCTCTGCGCCAGACATTCGATGACCCGGAACAGGTAGGCCGGGCCGCTGCCGGACAGCGCGGTGACCGCGTCCATCAGGGATTCATCGTCGAGCCAGTGCACGACGCCCACCGCCCGCATGATGGACTCGGCGAGCGCGCGTCGCGCCTCGTCAGTGGCGGCCGTCGCATACAGGGCTGAAGTCCCGCGGCCGATCAGGGCCGGCGTGTTCGGCATGCTGCGCACGATCGGGGTGTCGGCGCCGAACCAGCCGGCCAGGGCGGCGGTGCCGATTCCCGCCGCGATCGACAACACCAGCGGACGCCGGCTCCCGGTGGCCGGCACGAGGCCGGCGGCGACGGCCTTGAGCTGCTGCGGCTTGACCGCGAGGACCAGCACGTCGGCGTCGGCCGCCGCGGCGTGGTTGTCGGCGCTGGCGGCGACGCCGAATTCGGTCTGCACGCGGGCACACGCCGCAGCGTCCGCATCGGCGGCCCGCAGCCGTTCAGGTGGATGGCCGCCGTTGAGCAAGCCGCCGAGTATGGCGCGGCCCATATTGCCGACGCCGATGAAGGCTATCGTGGAAGTCATGCAGGTAAATCCGGATCGGGCGCGGCGAGTTTAGCACCATCGAAGCTCATGATCGGGCGCCGAAAATCGCCGTTCCGACGCGCACGATCGTCGCCCCCTCGGCGATCGCCGCTTCGAGGTCGGCGGAGGTGCCCATCGACAGCGTGTCGAGCGTGGGGTCGGCCAGGGCTTCGAGCGCCTGGCGGAGTTCGGCAAAGGCAGCGCGCTGACGGCGCGGATCGTCCTCGGGTGCCGGCAGCGACATCAGCCCCCGCAGTCGCAGGCCCGGCAGGGTGCCGATCGCGAGCGCCAGCGCCGGCACTGCCGCCGGTGCCACGCCCCCCTTGCTCGCTTCACCGCTGACGTTCACTTCGATCAGCGTCTGCAGCGGCGCGCGGCTGGCCGGACGCTGCGCCGAGAGGCGTTGCGCGATGTCCAGGCGATCGACGGTATGCACCCAGTCGAAATGGGCAGCGATGTCGCGCGTCTTGTTCCGCTGGATGCGGCCGATGAAGTGCCAGCTCAAGTCGAGGTCGACCAGTGCCGCCATTTTCGGCAGTGCCTCCTGGACGTAATTCTCGCCGTAGTCCCTTTGTCCCTGTGCCGCTGTCGCGCGCAGGGTCGCGGGCGTCTGCTGCTTGCTCGCGGCCAGCAGTGCGACCGCGCCGGCCGGGCGGCCGGCGGCCGTTTCGGCGGCCCGGATGCGGGCCAGCACGGCGTCAAGGCCGGGGCTGGTCATGGCGCTGGCCGGGACGGGGGGCTTGGCTATACTTCATGAGTTCGGTGTCCCAAGATGCATGACAACTCAGCAACTTGCTTGATAACGTTGGCAAAGCGGATTAGCTCTGGCCGCGCGCCGGCCATTGTAACGAACAGCGGGCGGACCCGGGCGGGTTCGCGCAACACGACAGGAAAGGGGTCTCTCAATGGATATCGGTGAGCTCTTGGCATTCAGCGTCAAAAACGGGGCTTCCGACTTGCACCTGTCCGCGGGCCTGCCGCCGATGATTCGCGTCGATGGCGACGTGCGCCGAATCAACGTGCCGGCGATGCAGCACAAGGATGTCCACGACCTCGTCTACGACATCATGAACGACAAGCAGCGCAAGGATTACGAAGAGTTCCTCGAATGCGACTTCTCGTTCGAGATCCCCGGCCTCGCCCGCTTCCGCGTCAACGCCTTCAACCAGAACCGCGGCTCGGGCGCGGTGTTCCGCACGATTCCCTCCGTCATCCTGTCACTGGAGGATCTGAAGGCGCCCGGCATTTTCAAGGACATTTCCGATTATCCGCGCGGCGTGGTGCTCGTGACGGGTCCGACCGGTTCGGGCAAATCGACGACGCTCGCGGCGATGGTCAATCACAAGAACGAGAGCGAATACGGGCACATTCTGACCATCGAAGACCCGATCGAATTCGTGCATCAGAGCAAGAAATGCCTGATCAACCAGCGCGAGGTGCATCGCGATACGCTCGGTTTCAACGAAGCGCTGCGTTCGGCGCTGCGCGAAGATCCCGACACCATTCTCGTCGGCGAAATGCGCGACCTCGAAACCATCCGGCTCGCGCTGACGGCCGCCGAAACGGGCCATCTCGTGTTCGGCACACTGCACACGAGTTCGGCGGCCAAGACCATCGACCGTATCGTCGACGTCTTCCCGGCCGACGAAAAGGACATGGTGCGCGCGATGCTGTCGGAATCGCTGCGCGCGGTGATTTCCCAGACGCTGCTGAAGAAGAACGGCGGCGGCCGCGTGGCGGCGCACGAAATCATGATCGGCACGCCGGCCATCCGCAACCTGATTCGTGAGAACAAGATCGCGCAAATGTATTCGGCGATTCAGACCGGCCAGCAATTCGGCATGCAGACGCTGGATCAGTGCCTGCAACAGCTGGTACAAAAAGGCCTCGTGTCGCGCGTCGAAGCGCGCATCAAGGCCCAGAACAAAGACCTGTTCTAGGCCACGTCGACGACATCGTTTCCGACCCGCCGCGCCGCGCGCGGCGTCAACCAGCAGGAGAGCCCAGATGGAACGGGATCAAGCAATCAAGTACATGCGGGATCTGCTGAAGCTGATGGTCGACAAGAAAGGGTCCGACCTCTTCATCACCGTCGACTTTCCGCCCGCCATCAAGATCGACGGCAAGGTCACGCCGGTATCGAAAACCAAGCTGACCAGCGAGAACACGAAGGCCCTGACCTACGCGATCATGAACGATCGCCAGCTGAAGGAATACGAGGCGACGAAGGAGTGTAACTTCGCGATCTCGCCGGCTGGCATCGGCCGCTTCCGCGTCAACGCCTATATCCAGCAGGGCCACACCGGCATGGTGCTGCGCACGATTGAAACCAACGTGCCGACGCTCGATGGCCTGGGGCTCCCGCCGGTGATGAAGGAAGTGTCGATGACGAAGCGCGGGCTCGTCATCATGGTCGGCGGTACGGGTTCGGGCAAATCGACCTCGCTCGCGGCGATGATCAATCACCGCAACGAGAACAGTTACGGCCACATCATCACGATCGAAGACCCGATCGAGTACGTCCATCCGCACAAGAACTGCATCGTCATGCAGCGCGAAGTCGGCGTCGACACCGATGACTGGGGCATCGCGCTGAAGAACACGCTGCGCCAGGCCCCGGACGTCATTCTGCTCGGCGAAATCCGCGATCGGGAAACGATGGAGTTCGGTCTCGCCTTTGCCGAGACGGGCCACCTCGCGATGGCAACCCTGCACGCGAACAGTTCGAACCAGGCGCTGGACCGCATCATCAACTTCTTTCCCGAAGAGCGGCACCAGCAGCTCTTCATGGATCTCTCGCTGAACCTCAAGGCAGTCATTTCGCAGCGCCTGCTGAAGAAAGTCGATGGCCGCGGCCGGGTGGCCGCCATCGAAGTACTGCTGAATTCGCCGTTGATTTCGGACCTCATCCTCAAGGGCGAAGTGCACATGATCAAGGAAATCATGAGCAAGTCGAACGAACTCGGCATGAAGACTTTCGATCAGGCCCTGTTCGATCTCTATGAAGCCGATTTGATCGCCTACGAGGACGCGTTGCGCAACGCCGACTCGATGAACGAACTGCGCCTGCGCATCAAGCTGCAGGGCAAGGCGGCAAAGGAATCCGACAAGCTCGGCGGTCTCGAACACCTGTCGCTCGAAGAGAGTGCGGAAGAAAAAGGCATATTGATGCGTTGAGCGCCGCCCCCGCGGATTGCCGGCATCGGAGACCCAGATGGACATTACGCCGTACCTGAAACTGCTGCGCGACAAGGAAGGTTCCGACCTGTTCTTCACCGTCGGCGCGCCGGTGAAAATCAAGATCGAAGGCCAGGTGAGCTCTGTCGGCAAGACGGTCCTGACCGGCGAACTGACCAAGGCCGCAGCCTACGGCATCATGACGCCGCAGCAGGCCGACCGCTTCGAGCAGTCGATGGAATGCGACTTCGCCATTTCGCTCGACGACAAGACCGCGCGGTATCGCGTGAACGTGTTCCGGCAGCGCGGCGAAGTCGGCATGGTGTTGCGCCGGATCCCGTCGAAGATTCCGACGATCGACGAACTCGCACTGCCGGAAGTGTTGAAGTCGCTGGTGATGCACAAGCGCGGGCTGATCCTGATGGTGGGCGCGACGGGCTCGGGCAAGTCGACGACGCTTGCGGCAATGGTCAACGAGCGCAACCAGAAGATGGCGGGCCATATCCTGACCATCGAAGATCCGATCGAGTTTTCGCACCCGAATCTGAAGTCGATCATCAACCAGCGCGAAATCGGCGTCGATACGTTGACCTATCGCGCCGCGCTCAGGTCTTCGCTGCGCGAAGCGCCGGATGTGATCCTGATCGGCGAAATCCGCGATCGCGAGACGATGGAAGCGGCGCTCGAACTCTGCAATACGGGTCACCTGTGCCTGTCGACGCTGCATGCGAACAACGCGAACCAGGCGATGGAGCGCGTGATCAACCTGTTCCCGCAGGATTTGCACAAGCAGCTGTTCCTCGACTTGTCGCTGAATATCCGCGCGGTGATTTCGCAGCGCCTCGTGCAGGGCATCGACGGCTACCGCGTGGCCGCGATCGAAATCATGATCAACACACCACACATTGCCGACCTCATCCTCAAGGGCAATATCGGCAGCGTGAAGGAAGCGATGGAAGGCAGTGGCGCGAAGGGCATGCAGACTTTCGACATGGCGCTGTTCAATCTCTACAAGGAAGAGCGCATCGATCTCGAGGAAGCGTTGAACAACGCCGACTCGCGCACCAATCTCGAAGCGCGGATCAACTTCGGCTGATGCGCCCGCGCGTTGCCCCCGGTGGGGCAAGGGCGAAAGCGGTGTACAGGGGCGTGGCGCTCAGCGCAGCGTCTTGCTGAGCGTGAACGCTCCGCGCAGCTCACCGGGAACGAAGCCGACCGCGGCGTCCTGCGGATAACGCGCCTGGATTCCCCGCAGCAAGTCGGGCGCAATCGACACGCCGTGACAGCTGCCGCATGGCGTCTGCAGCATCGGGATCGCCTTCATGTAGCGAAAGACCCGGCGGCCGTCCTCGACGATGATTTCAGCGTGTTCCAATGCAGACACATCGACGCCTTTGGCCGCGTCGGCGGCGAACGCGGCCAGAACCCCGCGTTCGAATGCATCCGGTGCGTTGGCGGGATTGCGCACCTTGAGCGCGGTGCGGCCGACGTCACCTTCGAAGGTGGCGGCGAGGTCGTGCCCGATCGCGGGCGCGACCGTCTGGCAGACCTCGAGCGCCGACATCGGGCCGCCCGCCGCGAGTGCCGCCTGCAACTGCGTCTTGAGTCTGTTGCCGAGCTCGCCGGCGGTGCGTCTGGCCGTTGGCAGGAGCGCCGCGATGTCGGATGCCGCTGTGGTCGTGCCGTCCGACCAGGCGGGCAGGGTCAACGACGCGAGGACGACGCCGAGGGCGGCCGCCGCTCCCGATTGACGCAGGCGTGCTCTCGGCGCCGGGCGCGCGTGCCGAGTGACCGGCGCCGTGCTATAGCCTTGAGGGGGGCAGGCCATGATTCGGACTCCGTGCAATGGTGGTGCGTCGGGGACGCCCGATCGTCCGGTTGATACAGCCGATGGCGAGTCAGCGCCGTCCCCATCGTTCACTGCTGTCATGACCATCAGGCACTCCTTTGCACCCGGGATTGGTGTGGGGGTGGCGCCTGGTTCAGGCACCGCGCGCTGCGCTGAACTCATCGTAGGCATGGACCGCGTCCGCGGCATACATCAACGACGGCCCCCCGCCCATATAGACCGCCACAGCCAGCGCTTCCATCAGCGCCGCGCGCGACACTCCGAGGCGCACGAGCGACTTGGTGTGAAATCCGATGCAGCCGTCACAGCGCCCGGCGACGCCGATCGCCAGCGCGATGATCTCCTTGGTGGCTTCGGACAACTCGCCTCCTTGCATCGCGCCCTTCGCCAGCGCGCTGAAGCCGGCCATCGCGTCGGGCTGCGCTTTGCGCAGTTCGAGGATGCCGCGATTGATGTCCGCAATGGTGTCGGTGAAAGAAATGCTCATGGGCCCCCCGGGTGCAACAACGGACCCGCAGCGTCGCATGCCGGACCGCCGACCACTTGACGACCGTCAAGCCCGGTCCGCGCAAAGCACCGCCGCGTCTTCGCCCCTTCTCCCCGGGACACCCACCGTCTTGCAAGCACCTCTTCGCCCCATTAGCGTGTGAATCGCCGGCAAGGACGCCGGCCGTCTGTCAGGAGAAGCAAGGATGACCCGTGCCCGTGCGTCGCTCGTCTCGGTCAGCGACACGCCTTACTACCATTGCATCGGCCGCTGCGTACGCCAGGCCTTCCTCTGCGGCCGGGATCCCGTGTCCGGCAAATCGTTCGAGCACCGCAAGGTCAGCATCCTCGAGCGCCTCGCCTTGCTCACCGAGGTCTTCGCCATCGACCTCTGTGCCTATGCGCTGATGAGCAATCACTATCATCTCGTGCTGCACCTCGCGCCGGAGCGCGCAGCGCAGTGGTCGGAGCGCGAGGTCGTCGAGCGCTGGCGCCGGCTCTACACCGGCCCTGCCTGCGTCGCGCGCTTCCTCGACGGGCTCGCGCTCGACGCGAGTGAATCCGCCCAGCTCGCCGACTGCATTGGCCGTTGGCGCAGCCGCCTGTGCGATTTGAGCTGGTTCATGCGGTGTCTCAACGAGTACATCGCCCGTGTCGCCAACGCGCAGGACGGCTGCACGGGGCGCTTTTGGGAAGGTCGCTTCAAGTCGCAGGCGCTGCTCGATGAAGAAGCGCTGCTGACGGTGATGGCCTAT
Source organism: Gammaproteobacteria bacterium Ga0077536 (assembly GCA_001464935.1). Lineage (GTDB taxonomy): Bacteria > Pseudomonadota > Gammaproteobacteria. The sequence continues at coordinate 93,519 of LNEL01000058.1, read as the reverse complement.
GTCGACCTGAACCCGGTGCGGGCGGGTCTTGCGGAGTCCGTGGCGGCCTCGGCGTTCACGTCGGGCCAACAGCGGCTGCGCGAAATCATCGAGCCGGCATCGGCCCTTCAGGCGGCGATGCGACCCGCTTTGCATCCCTTCGCCGAAGCTATCCGACAAGGCGAAGACGTGGCCCTGCCGTTCAACCTCCAGGATTACCTTGACCTCCTGGACACGAGCGGCCGGGCAGTACATCCGGCGAAGCGCGGCGCCCTGCCGGGCTCGACGCCGCGCCTGCTCGCGACGCTCGGGCTGGCGCCAGGGGAATGGTTGGCGAGCGTTGCCGAGTTGCACGCGCGCTTCCGGCTCTTCATCGGCGCACCGCATCGGCTGTCGGGTCTTGCTGAAAAGCGCGGTTGGCGGTGGATAAGAGGACAGGCGGCGGCGCGACGGCTGTACCGCCGCGCCAACGAGTAGGACTTGGCGCGCGCCTGACCGTGTTGCAGTTCGTGGCGGCTCCATCGCGGGCGCGGTGCGGGCGATCACGGGCGCTGGTGTCGGTGATGCCCTACAGATCCTGCCGGCACCCTTCAGCTGCACCCGAGCACGCATCAGATTTCGCTTCAAGTTCAGCGGCGGCGCCGGATGTCTGGCATCAGAAACTTCATGGCGCGGAGATCCAGAGGATGGATGTCCTCGATCTTCCCCTTCACGGAGATTCAGAGGATGGATGTCCTCGACCTTCCTCGACCTTCACGAAGTAGCGATCGATTCGGAACCGCTGCGTATACATCGGGGTTCACCTGGATCAAGGATTGCCCGGATCCGCGGCCTATACTCGCCGCTTGCGTCGGGCCGGCGCTCTGCAAGCGTCGCTACTGCACTGCACATCTGCACAGGAGAGACTGATGAGCGAACCGGACGTGATCGTTATCGGCAGCGGCTTCGGCGGATCGGTCGCCGCCGCGCGCATTGCCGAAGCGGGCTTCAAGGTGGTCGTGCTCGAACGTGGGCCCTGGCGCGACACCGTGCCCGTGCGCTCGATGGGTATTGTCAGGCGCTCACCGCTGCCGCGTGGGCGGCTGCTGTTCACACGGCTGCTACGCGCAATCGGAGGCAATCGCATGCCGGGCAGTCGCCTGCGGCTCAACAGCCACGGTCTCTTCGAATTGTTCTTCGGCAGCGGCTGCACGATCGCCTGCTCGTCGGGCGTCGGCGGTGGCAGCCACGTCTACTCCGCCATCAACATCCGGCCGCTCGCGCCCAACTACTGGGACGGTCATGCGCCCGGCGTGTCAGACGCGATCATGTCCGCGCACTATGACGCGGTGCTCGAGCGCATGGACTCCACGACCCCGATGGCCGATCACCGCATTCCCAATACGACGCCTGTCCGGTTTCGCAAGCACGCCAAGGACATCGGACCGGCGCTTCCGCCGCCCGATCCTCGTATAGGATTTCTGCTGCCGGATTCTCCGGATGAAGCCCCGAAGAAAATCGTCGACGCGCACGGCGTCGAGCGCTACGAGGTCGATTACAAATCGAACGAGGACGGCTTCCTCGGTTCGCCGACAGGCAGCAAGACGACGCTCGACGTCGTCTATCTCGCGCCGGCGATGAAGCAGGGGCTCGAAGTGCTCGACATGGCCGAGGTCATCACGATCACACGCCAGCACCAAGGGCCGCGCTATCGCGTGGACTATCGCGATCACCATTCCGGTCAGATCCGGTCGCTGACCGGTGAGCACGTGATCGTCGCGGCGGGAACGCTGAACACACTGAATATCCTCCTGCGCTCGCGCGCGCAGGGCGGTCTCAGCGGCATGCCGATGCTCGGCCGCCGCTTCGGCACCAACGGCGACTACTTCGGCTACTGGGACTACAACGAGCAGGACGTCGAGCAGAGCGTGGGCTTGCCGACCACCGGCGGCGTGCGCGTGCTGGATGATCCGGACTGTCCCGTGATCGGCGGTGGTGGGTTGCCGGCGGTCGACAGCTATCCGCTGCCGGGCTTCCTGCGCCAACGGATGAAGCGCGCCTACATGATTGCCGGTCTTGGCGAGGACAGCATGACCGGCACGGTGTCGCTCGCGCACGGGAAGCTGAAGGTCGAATACGATCCGGACCAGAGTCCGATCTTCGCAAAGTTGAAGGCGACCTTCGCCGAGATTGGCCGCCGTACGGGTCATCGCGTCTACGCGCCGAAGACGCCGATCACCGTGCATCCCACCGGCGGTGCCTGTCTCGGCGCGAGCATCGAGACAGGCGTTGTAGACGCCAACGGCGAAGTCTTCGATCACCCCGGGCTTTACGTCGCGGACGCGTCGGCCTTGCCGCGCGCACCCGGCGGCCCGCCTTCGATGACCATTGCGGCCTGGGCGGATCGCCTCGCGACGCGTTTCATCGCGCGTCACTCGCCGCGCTGAGGGCCGGAGCGCCGGTCACGCCACATCCGGGACCGCGCCGGCGATGAGAGCCGTCGCCAGTCTCGGACCCTGCGCATGCTGCGCGACGATTTCCGTCTGAAACGGTGGGTGTCCCGTAACTCGTCCCGTAACTCCGTAACTCGTCGGTGGGTGTCCCGGCGGGGGTGCGGCTGGGGCGCGAGGAAATCGGTGGGTGTCCCGGCGGGGGTGTGACAGGCTTGCCCGGCCCGCAGGGGGCTACCGGCATTGCGCTGTGCGTCAGGACTTCGGGTGTGTCTCCAGCCAGAAGGTCACCGGGCCCTCGTTGATCAGTGAGACCTGCATATCGGCGCCGAACACCCCAGTGCCGACGGTCGGGTGATCGCTGCGGGCGTGGGTCGCCAGATACTCGAACAACGCGCGCCCGAGTTCGGGCGGCGCGGCGCTGGTGAAGCTCGGCCGCAGGCCGCGCGTGGTATCGGCGGCGAGTGTGAATTGGGGCACGAGCAACAGGCCGCCGCCGGTCGTGCGCAGCGAATGGTTCATGCGGCCGTCGGCATCGGGGAAGACACGGTAGTCGAGGAGACGGGACAGCAGGCGGTCGGCTGCCGCCTCGGTGTCGGCCGGCTGGACGCCGACCAGCACCAGCAGGCCGGGTCCGATTGCCGCAACCTCGCGGCCCGCCACCGTCACGGCAGCCTGGCTGACGCGCTGGAGCAGGCCGATCACGGGGCTTCGATCAGGCGGTCTGGCTGCGCGATTCGCGCTTGCGATCGTTTTCCTTGAGCATGCGCTTGCGGATCCGGATCGCCGCCGGCGTCACTTCGACGAGTTCGTCGTCGGCGATGAATTCGAGCGCCTGCTCCAGATCGAAGCGTATCGGCGGCGTCAGCAGCAGGTTTTCGTCGGTGCCGGCGGCGCGGATGTTCGTCAGCTGCTTGGCCTTCAGCGGGTTGACGACGAGGTCGTTGTCGCGTGAATGCAGGCCGACGATCATGCCTTCGTACACTTCATCGGCATGGCCGACGAACAGGCGTCCGCGTTCCTGCAGGTTGAACAGCGCGTAGGCCAGCGCCTTGCCGGCGCCGTTCGAAATCAGCACGCCGTTGATGCGGCCACCGATCTGGCCGGCCTTGACCGGGCCGTACTTCTCGAAGGAGTGGTACAGCAGGCCCGTACCGGCGGTGGCAGTCAGGAATTCGGTGCGGAAGCCGATCAGCCCGCGCGCCGGTATCGAGTAATCGAGCCGCACGCGACCCCGGCCGTCGGGCACCATTTCCTGCAGCGTGCCGCGGCGGGTGCCGAGGCGCTCCATCACCGCGCCCTGGTAATCCGTGGGCACGTCGACCGTCAATTGCTCGTAGGGTTCGAGCATCTGGCCGTTCTCTTCTTTCATGATCACCTGCGGGCGGCCAACCGACAGTTCGTAGCCTTCGCGGCGCATGTTCTCGATCAGGATCGACAGGTGCAGCTCGCCGCGGCCGGACACCGTGTAGCGTTTCGGGTCGTCGGTCGGCTCCACGCGCAGCGCCACGTTGTGGATCAGCTCGCGTTCGAGACGTTCGGCGAGCTGGCGGCTCGTCACGAACTGGCCTTCGCGGCCGACGAACGGCGAATCCGACACTTCGAAGCTCATGCTCACCGTCGGCTCGTCGACCTTCAGGGGCGGCAAGGCCTCGACCGCGCTCGGCACGCAGAGCGTGTCCGATATGCGCGGGGCTTCAATGCCGGTCAGCGCGATGATGTCGCCGGCCGAGGCACTCTGCCGCGCTTCCCGCGTCAGGCCGTGGAAGCCCAGCACTTCGAGCACGCGCGCCGGGCGCGTGTGGCCCTCGGCGTCGATCACGGTCAGGTTCATCGCCGGCGTCACGCTGCCGCGCTTGATGCGGCCGATGCAGATCGCGCCCACGTAGCTCGAGTAGTCGAGCGAGATGACCTGCATCTGGAACGGGCCATCCGGATCGACGTCGGGCGCACTGACATGGTTCACGATGGCCTGGAACAGCACATCCATGTTCTGCTCGGGGCCTTCCGGATCCAGGCGCGCGTAGCCGAGCGTCGCGGAGGTGTAAATCACCGGGAAGTCGAGCTGTTCTTCGGTCGCGCCGAGGCGGTCGAAGAGGTCGAAGGTCTGGTCGAGCACCCACGCGGGGCGCGAACCGGGCCGGTCGATCTTGTTGATCACCACGATGGGCTTCAGGCCCTGGGCGAAGGCTTTCTGCGTAACGAAGCGCGTCTGCGGCATCGGGCCGTCGACTGCATCCACCAGCAGCAGCACCGAATCGACCATCGACAGGATGCGCTCGACCTCGCCACCGAAATCGGCGTGGCCGGGGGTGTCGACGATGTTGATGCGGTAGTCCTGCCAGGTGATGGCGGTGTTTTTCGCGAGAATGGTGATGCCCCGCTCGCGCTCCAGATCGTTGCTGTCCATGACGCGCTCGCCGACATCCTTGCGGGTCGAAAGCGTGCCGGACTGGCGCAGGAGTTGGTCGACGAGGGTCGTCTTGCCATGATCGACGTGGGCGATGATGGCGATATTACGCAGATTGGCGATCATGATTGGGGCAGCGGCCGGGGGGGCGTCAGTCGAAAGGGGCGCTATTATACGCACGGATCCCGCTGCGGCGCGCGCCTGACGCGCCCGACACAGTATTTTTGCTTTCTGTCGCTATAATCGCCGCGCCCATCCGGGCACCGCCGCCCTTGTCGAACCGGAGCCCGTCACGCCGCGCATGCCGAAATCCAACCCAGCCACGATTGCGGCCGTCGATCTCGGCTCGAACAGCTTTCACCTGGTCGTCGCCCATCCGCAGGACGGCCATATCAAGGTCGTCGACCGGCTGCGCGAGGTCATCCGCCTTGCCGCCGGGTTCGACGCACAGAACCGCCTGACCGACGACGCCTGCGAATCTGCGCTGCGCTGTCTCGATCGCTTCGGGCAGCGCATCCGCCACCTGCCGGCAGGCGCCGTGCGCGCGGTCGGTACCAATGCACTGCGCAAGGCGCGCAATGCCGACAACTTCCTGCCCCGCGCCGAAGCGGCGCTGGGCCACACCATCGACATCGTGTCGGGCTACGAGGAAGCACGCCTCATCTATCTCGGCGTGTCGCACGGCCTGCAGGACGACGCTGACCTGCGCCTGGTGGTCGACATCGGGGGCGGCAGCACGGAAGTGATCATCGGACGACGCTTCGAGCCGCAGATCATGGAAAGCCTGCACATCGGCTGCGTGAGCATGAGTGTCGGGATCTTTCGGGATGGCGGCATCGATGCGCGCCGCCTGCGCGCGGCCGAAATCCTCGCGCGCCAGGAACTCGAGCCGATCGAAGAGGCGGTCAGCGACGCCGGCTGGCAGTCGGCGATCGGCGCATCGGGCACGATGGAGTCGGTCGCTGCCGTTCTCGCGCACAACGGCTGGTCGAAGGACGGCATCACCCGTGAAGGCCTGCAGCGTCTGCGCGCGGCGATGATCGCGCTCGGCCATATCGACAAGCTCGGCGAACTTGGCGTGCCCGCCGAACGGCGGCCGGTGTTCCCCGGTGGCGTCGCGATCGCGATCGGCGTGTTCGAGGAACTCCACATCGAGCGCATGCGCGTGTCCGACAGCGCGCTGCGTGAAGGCCTGCTGTACGACCTCATGGGCCGTATCGAACACGAAGACGTCCGCGAGCGCACCGTCGAGCACCTGATGCAGCGTTTCGGTGTCGATCGCTCGCAGGTTGCCCGCGTGCGCGCAATGGCCGCCGGCTTTCTCGAGCAGGTCGCGGCTGATTGGGGCCTGACGGCCGAAGAGGACATGCACCTGCTGCAGTGGGCGGCGGCGCTGCATGAGATCGGCAACACCGTGTCGCATTCGCAATATCACAAGCACGGCGCGTACCTGCTGCACAATCTCGACATGCCGGGCTTCGCGCGCGGCGATCAGGATCGACTCGCGACGCTGGTGCGCGCACATCGGCGCAAGATTCCAGTGCCCGAATTCGGCGTTGGCCAGCAGGCCGATGGCCTGCTGAGGCTGGCGCTGCTGTTGCGCCTCGCGGTGGTGCTGCATCGGGCGCGTGGCGCGGCGACGCCGGCGGAAGTGAGCCTGAAGGTCGAAAATCGGGCGTTGAAACTCAGTTTTCCGAAGGGCTGGCTCGACGGCCATCCGTTGACCAGCGCCGATCTGGCGCAGGAAGCGGACTACGTGAAGGTCGCCGGCTACAAACTGAAGTTCAAGTGAGCGCCACGCGCGCTCACGTCGTGGGCGCCACTTCACCCATCTGATCGAGCAACATCAGCTGCGCGTCGCGCACGCGAGCGCCGGTACGCACACGGTGATAGCTGCCGTCGCTGTGCAGCTCCCAGGCCCGCGCGTTGTCATGCAGATAGATCTCGAGCCCTTCCTTGATCACCCGATCGCGCAGGCGCTTGTCCTCGACCGGGAAGCACACTTCGATGCGGTTGAAGAAATTGCGTCCCATCCAGTCCGCGCTCGACAGGTACACCTCGGGTGCGCCATCGTTGTCGAACAGGAAGATTCTCGAGTGTTCGAGCAGGCGCCCGATCACCGAGCGCACGCGGATATTGTCCGAGACGCCCGGGATGCCCGGGCGCAGCGCGCAGATGCCGCGCACGATCAGTTCGATCTTCACACCCGCACGCGAGGCCTCGTAGAGCGCCGCAATTGTCTGCACTTCGACCAGCGCATTCATCTTGGCAACGATTCGCGCTGGCCGGCCGGCCCGCGCGTGATCGGCCTCGCGCTGTATCAGTTCGAGCACTTTGGCGTGGAGCGTGAACGGTGACTGCAGCAATTTTTTGAGCTTGCCGGCGCGGCCGGGCGCCGTGAGCTGATGAAAGATGCGCTGGACGTCGACCGCGATCGCATTGTCGCAGCTGAACATCCCGAAGTCGGTGTACTGACGCGCGGTGCGCGGATGGTAGTTGCCGGTCGCCAGGTGCACGTAACGGCGGAGCTGTTTGCCCTCGCGCCGGACCACCAACATCATCTTCGCGTGGGTCTTGTAGCCGACGACCCCGTACACCACGTGGGCGCCCGCCTCCTGCAGCCGCGTCGCGAGTTCGATGTTCGCTTCTTCATCGAAGCGCGCTTTCAGCTCGACGACAACCGTGACTTCCTTGCCCGCGCGTGCGGCGTCGACGAGCGTCTTGACGATCGGCGAGTCCGGCCCGGTGCGATAGAGCGTCTGCTTGATCACCAGCACGTCCGGGTCCTGCGCGGCCTGGCGCAGGAACTCGACAACCGGCGAGAACGACTGGAACGGGTGGTGCAGCAGCAGGTCGCCGCGCTTGAGGACTTCGAAGAAGTCGGAATTCGGCGGCAAGCGGCGCGGCCGGCTCGGCGTGAACGCCGGGAATTTAAGGTCCGGCCGGTCAATCATGTCCGGCACGGCCATCATGCGCTGCAGGTTCACCGGGCCGTTGCAGCGATAGATGTCCGCCTCGCCCAGCCCGAATTCATGCTGCAGCAGGCTCGTCATCTGGTTCGGACAGTCCGATGCGACCTCGAGCCGCACCGCATCGCCGAAGCGCCGCTGATGCAGTTCACCTTCGAGGGCGCGCAGCAGGTCTTCGACTTCCTCGTCCTCGACGAACAGCTCACTGTTGCGGGTCACGCGGAACTGGTAGCAGCCGGTGACGCGCATGCCCGGAAACAGGTCGCTGACGTGCGCATGAATGATCGAGGACAGGAACACGAATTCGTAAGGACCGGCGGCGAATTCGGCCGGAATATTGATGATGCGGGGTAGCGCGCGCGGCGCCTGCACGATCGCGATCGCGCTGTCGCGGCCGAAGGCATCGGTGCCTTCCAGCGACACCATGAAATTGAGGCTCTTGTTCAGGATCCGGGGAAACGGATGGGACGGGTCGAGCCCGATGGGCGAGAGCACCGGCAGCAGTTCGCGATAGAAATGCCGTTTGACCCAGGCGATCTGCCGAGTATTCCACTCGGTGCGCCGCAGGAAGCGGATGCCTTCGTCGGCCAGCGCCGGCGTGAGCACTTCGTTGAGCACGCGATACTGCTCGGCGACGAGCAACTGCGCCATTTCGCCGATGCGCTTCAACTGTTCGGCCGGACTCATCTGGTCGGGGCCGAGCTGGGCCGCCTTGTAGGCGACCTGCTGTTTCAGGCCGGCGACGCGGATCTCGAAGAACTCGTCGAGGTTGCTGCTCGCGATGCACAGAAACCGCAGGCGCTCGAGCAGCGGATTGCTGGTGTCCTTCGCCTGCTCGACGACGCGGCGATTGAATTCGAGCAGCGACAGTTCCCGGTTGATGAAGTACTGGGGATCGTTGACGTCGAGTGTCTTGGCGTCCATGGGAGATTTTTTCGGTTGGCGCCGCAGGCAGCCTTGCGCTGATGGGCTCTGTTAATATTCGCGGCCGTGCAAACCAGTATAGCGGGTCGATCGTTACAGTATGAAAGCGAAATCCCAGGCCGGTTCCCCGGCGCCAGCCCGTCGCAAGGGCCTCACGCTGGCGGCGCGAGCCGACCGTCACAAACTCTACGAGAAATCGGTCCAGAACGCCGAGGCGGAAATCGACTTCGTCGACGAGACCTTCCGCGAGCTGCGCGGCCGCCGCGCGAGCTGGCTGCGCGAAGACTTCTGCGGTACGGCCAATGTCTGCAGCGAGTGGGTGCGCCGGCGCCGCGACAATGTCGCGATAGGCGTCGACCTCGACCCCGAAGTCCTGGCCTGGGGCCGGGAAAACCATCTCGCCAAGCTGAAGCCGGCCGCCCGCGACCGTGTGCGCCTGGTCCAGGACAACGTGCTGACCGCGAAGACCCGCCATGTCGACGTGCTGCTGGCAATGAATTTCAGCTACTGGATCTTCAAGACCCGCGAGGCGATGCGTGAATACTTCCGGGCCGTGCGCGGCAACCTTGTGCGTGACGGGCTTTTTATCCTCGACTGCTACGGCGGCTACGATTCCTTCAAGGTGCTGAAGGAGCGCCGCAAGGTTGGCACCTTCACCTATACCTGGGAGCAGGCCAGCTACAACCCGCTGAGTGGCGAGATGAGCTGCCATATCCATTTCAACTTCAAGGACGGCTCGAAGTTGAACAAGGCGTTCAGCTACGACTGGCGCCTGTGGACCATGCCTGAAATCAGGGAGTTGCTGGCCGAGGCGGGCTTCAAGCGCAGTATCGTCTACACCCAGGGCTGGAACGAGAAGACCGGCGAGGCCAACGGCGAGTTCACAGCGGCTGAAACCTGCGACGCCGACGCCGGCTGGATCAGCTACATCGTGGCCGAGCGTTAGTCATTGTCATCTACCTGTCATAATTGGCGCCTGTAATGCGCGCCAATCCAGAAAAAGGTGACATCGTGACCAAACGCAAATACCTGGCCGCCCTGGCGATAGGATTGGCCGTCGCCTGCGGTGCCCGCGCCGAAGCCCCCGCCGCCATCGACGCCGGCATTCCCGATTACGTGAAGGGCAGCGGCGTGTCGGGCAGCCTGTCGAGCGTCGGCTCCGACACGCTGGCCAACCTGATGACGCTGTGGGCCGAAGAGTTCAAGCGTCTCTACCCGAACGTCACCATCCAGATCCAGGCCGCAGGGTCCAGCACCGCGCCGCCGGCGCTGACCGAAGGCACGGCGACGCTGGGGCCGATGAGCCGACAGATGAAGAGCGAGGAACTGGAGGCGTTCGAAGCCCGGCACGGCTACAAGCCGACAGCGATCCCGGTGGCCGTCGACGCGCTCGCGGTCTACGTGCACAAAGACAATCCGATCAAAGGCTTGTCTGTCCCTCAGGTCGACGCGATCTTCTCCGCGACCCGCGCCTGTGGCTATGACCGGGACCTTCAGACCTGGGGCGACCTCGGGCTGACCGGCGAGTTGAAGAACCAGAAAATCCAGCTCTTCGGCCGCAACTCCGTGTCCGGCACCTACGGCTATTTCAAGGAGACGGCGCTGTGCAAGGGCGACTTCAAGAACAGCGTCAATGAACAGCCCGGCTCGGCGTCTGTGGTGCAGGGAATCACCAAGTCAATCAATGGCATAGGTTATTCCGGCGAAGGCTATCGAACGTCCGGCGTGCGGCTGGTGCCGCTGGCCAAGAAAGACGGCGGCGAGTTCATCGAAGTGTCGGCCGATACGGCGCTGTCCGGCAAATACCCGCTGTCGCGCTATCTCTTCATCTACGTGAACAAGCACCCGAACGAGTCGCTGCCGCCGCTCGAGGCGGAGTTCCTGAAAATGGTGCTGTCGAAAACAGGCCAGATGGTCGTCGTCAAGGACGGTTACATCCCGTTGCCGGCCAAGGTCGTCGACAAGGTCCTGCCGAAGCTGACGAAGGCCAAGTAGCCGCACACGACGAGTCGCCCGGCTGCGCCCAGGCCGGGGCGCGGTCCGGCGGCGGCGGGGTGGAGCGGACGCCCCGCTTCCTTTCATAATGGGCGGCCACCATACCCGCCACCCGACAACGACAGGTTCCCCCGTGTCCGACGCGCTGTTCTCCGAAGTCACCAAGGCCGAGCTCGCGCATCGCGGCTGGCGCATGGTCAAGGACCGGATTTTCGGCGTGGTGATGGGCGTCGGCGGGGTGACGGTGATCATCGCCCTCGTCACGATCTTCTTCTACCTGCTGTGGGTGGTGTTCCCGCTGTTCAAGTCGGCGACGCTGGCCCCGACCCACGACATCCGGCTGCCGGCCACGCTGGCGCACCTGTCGTTGAACGAACACGGCGATGTGATGTTCGTCGTCGAAGCCGATGGCACCTACCGCTTCGTGTCCGCGGCCGATGGCGCCGAACTGAAAACCGGCAGCCTAGTGCCGGAGGGTGCAACCTTGCAGGCCGGAGCCAGCGCCTTCCGGAGCCACGGCCCGCTCGCGCTGGCCCTCGACGGTGGCCGGGTCAGCATCGTGACTCCCGTCTATCGCGTCAGTTTTCCGAACGACGTGCGCACCATCGAACCTGACATTTCCCATCCGGTCGGTACCGAGCCGCTCGAGGTGCTGTCGGCCGGCGGCGAGATCGCCCGCGTCGCAATCGCCAGCGGTGACGACAACACGACCATCGCCGCCAGCGACGTGAATGGACGCCTGACGATGGCCCACGTCGCGCCGGCCGAAGGCCTGATGCTCGACGAGGAAGACCTGAGTTTCGAGACCAGCGTGGTCGACGTCGCGGCGCTGCCGGCACCGGCCGATCACCTGCTGATTGATGTCGACCAGCAGGAACTGTACGTCGTCACCGGGCGCGAGATCGGCTTCTACAACATTCGCGACAAGGAAAAGCCGAAGCTCGTCGAAACCGTGCAGGTCGTGCCGCCCGGCGTCGACGTCACCGATGTGCAGTTTCTGGCCGGCGGCACCTCGCTGCTCGTCGGCGACAGTCGCGGCCACGTGGCGCAGTGGTTTCCGGTGCGAGACGAGGCCAACAACTTTCGCCTGACGCTGGTTCGCGAGTTCAAGGCGCTCGACAAGCCCGTCCGGCGGATCGAGCCGGAATACTTCCGCAAGGGCTTCGCCGCGATCGACGTCGACGGCCACCTGGCGCTTTATCACACCACGTCGGAGCGCACGCTGCTGAGCACGGCCACCGGCATCGCCGGGGTCAGCACGCTCGCGATCTCGCCGCGCGCCGAAACGCTGGTCGCCGTCACCGCCGACGGCGCGGCGCGGCAGTTCGCGCTGCATAACGAACATCCCGAAGTGTCGCTGTCCTCCCTGTGGGGCAAGGTATGGTACGAGGGGCGCGCGCAGCCGGAATTCATCTGGCAGTCCTCGTCGGCCAGCAACGACTTCGAACCGAAATTCAGCCTGACGCCGCTGACTTTCGGCACGATCAAGGCGGCGTTCTACGCGCTGTTCTTCGCCGTGCCCCTCGCCATCCTCGGCGCAATCTACACCGCTTACTTCATGCACCCGAAAATGCGCGCCGTGGTCAAGCCGTCGATCGAAATCATGGCGGCGCTGCCGACCGTGATTCTCGGCTTCCTCGCCGGCCTGTGGCTCGCGCCCCTGATCGAGACCCACCTGATCGGCGTGTTCAGCGCAATGCTCGTGATGCCGTTGTCGGTGGTCGTGATGTCCTGGGTCTGGGCGCAGCTGCCGGACGGCGTGCAGCGCCTGATCCCGCCGGGCCGCGAACTGCTGCTGATCGTCCCGCTGCTGATCGTCATGCTGTGGATCACCATGGCCGTGAGCCAGCCCATCGAGCAACTGTTCTTCGGCGGCAACCTGCCGCGCTGGCTGGGCACCGAGTTCGGCATGACCTATGACCAGCGCAATTCACTGGTGGTCGGCATCGCGATGGGCTTTGCGGTGATTCCGAACATCTATTCGATCAGCGAGGACGCGATTTTCGCGGTCCCCCGTCAACTGACCACCGGCTCGCTCGCGCTCGGCGCGACACCGTGGCAGACGATGGCGCGCGTGGTCCTGCTGACCGCGAGCCCCGGCATTTTCTCGGCGGTGATGATCGGCCTCGGTCGCGCCGTCGGTGAGACGATGATAGTGCTGATGTCGACCGGCAACACGCCGGTGATGGATCTCAGCATCTTCCAGGGCTTTCGCGCGCTGTCGGCGAACATCGCCGTCGAGATGCCCGAATCCGAGGTCAACAGCACGCATTACCGCGTGCTGTTCCTGGCCGCCCTAGTCCTGTTCCTGGTGACTTTTCTGTTCAACACCGTCGCCGAGATCGTCCGCCAGCGGCTGCGGACACGGTATGGCAACCTGTAGGCCCGTGTAATGCGCGCATCCTTCAATCGTTGGGTCGGCAGCGGCAGTCCATGGGTGTGGATCACCGCTGGTGCGGTGTCCCTGAGCCTGGTGATGGTGTTCGGCCTGCTGATCCTGATCGCGGCCAACGGGCTCGCTCACTTCTGGCCCGCCCGCGTCGCGCTGATCGAGCATCAGTTGCCGGATGCCGCGCCCGAACGCGTGCTTGGTGAGATCGTCGACCGCGAGACGGTGGCGGCGGCGCGCGTGCGCGACGCCGGTGGCCAGGTCCCTGCCGATGCAACCGTCGTCGAGCGCCTCTTGATCAAGGTCGGCAATCGCGACATCGGCGGCAGCGATTTCCGCTGGTTCGCTGCGCCCGAAATAGCCACCACGACCTATCCCCCGGACGCGGTCGTGATCGAACGCGACGAATGGGGAAACCTGTACGGGTATGTGAAAGGCCTGCGCGAAGCGGGCGAACCCGTTGCCGGCGACTGGCAGACTGAACTCGTGACGCGGCTCGAGCGTCGTCATGCGTTGCACGAGACCATCGAACGCATCCAGAAGGACGAGATTGGTGCCGTCAATTACGCGCTCGAGCGCCTGCGCCTGCGCGAACGGGCGAAGTCCACGGGCGAGGAGGATGTCGCCGCAGAAAAGGCCCGCCTCGAAGCCGCGTACGAGGAGCTGACGACCACGCTCGCCGCGCGCGTGGCCGAGATCGAACGCGACAGCCTGCTGTTCGTCACGGCGGCCGGCGACGAACGCGAGGTGCCGCTCGCGAAGGTGGTCCGGGTCTATGCGCCGAACGCGATGCCCGTGACGCGCAAGATCGCGCACTACGGCACCAAGCTGTGGGAGTTCGTCGCCGACGAGCCGCGCGAGGCGAACACCGAAGGCGGCGTGTTCCCGGCGATCTTCGGCACGGTGCTGATGGTGATCATCATGTCGATCGTGGTGACGCCCTTCGGCGTCATCGCCGCTGTCTACCTGCGCGAGTACGCGCGGCCCGGTCCTGTCACCAGCGCCATCCGCATTGCCGTCAACAACCTCGCCGGCGTGCCGTCGGTGGTCTACGGCGTGTTCGGTTTCGGGTTCTTCGTGTACTTCGTCGGCGGCTCGATCGACCAGGCGTTCTTCGCTGACAAGCTGCCCACGCCGACCTTCGGCACGCCGGGCCTGCTGTGGTCGTCGCTGACGCTTGCGCTGCTGACCGTGCCGGTGGTGATCGTGGCGACCGAGGAAGGCCTGACGCGCATCCCGCGCGCGATTCGCGAGGGCAGCCTTGCGCTCGGCGCGACGAAAGCCGAAACCCTGTGGCGCACGGTGCTGCCGATGGCGACGCCTGCGATGATGACAGGTCTGATTCTCGCCGTCGCACGTGCCGCCGGCGAAGTCGCACCGCTGATGATGGTCGGGGTGGTCAAGCTCGCGCCGGCGCTGCCGCTCGACGGCAACTTCCCGTACCTGCATCTCGACCGCAAGTTCATGCACCTCGGCTTTCACATCTACGACGTCGGCTTCCAGAGTCCGAACGTCGAGGCAGCCCGGCCACTGGTCTATTCGACGGCACTGCTGCTCGTCATCATCATCATGTCCCTGAACCTGGCAGCAATCCGCATCCGTAACCGCCTGCGGGAGAAGTACAATGGAGCAGAGACTTAAACTGGAAACCGGCCATGCCGGCCCCACTGCTCAGGAGGCAGGCGCCATGAGTCATGGCCTGGACTTCAACGCCATGCGCGAAGGTCAGCCTGCGCAGGCGGTCGATCCGCGCACGCCGCGCGAATGCCTGCGCATCGAGGACCTGTGCCTTTTCTACGGCGAGAAGCAGGCACTCCACAACGTCAACATGTCGATTCCGGAAAAGCGCGTCACCGCCTTCATCGGCCCCAGCGGCTGTGGCAAGTCGACGCTGCTGCGCTGCTTCAACCGGCTCAACGAACTGATCGAACACGTCCGCATCACCGGCACGGTGAAGCTGATGGGCGAAAACATTTTCGATCCCTCGGTCAATATCGCGAATCTGCGCCGGCGCGTCGGCATGGTGTTCCAGAAACCGAACCCGTTTCCGAAGTCGATCTACGAGAATGTCGCGTACGGGCTGCGCATTCAGGGCATCAAGAACCGGCGCGTGCTCGACCGCGCCGTGGAAAAGGCGCTGCGTGGTGCCGCGCTGTGGGATGAAGTGCGCGACCGCGTGCATGACAGCGCGCTCGGCCTGTCCGGCGGCCAGCAACAGCGCCTCGTCATCGCCCGCGCGATAGCGATCGAGCCCGAAGTGCTGCTGCTCGACGAACCGGCCTCGGCGCTCGATCCGCTGTCGACCCTGAAGATCGAGGAGCTTATCTACGAGCTCAAGCAGAATTACACGATCGTCATCGTGACCCACAACATGCAACAGGCCGCACGCGTGTCCGATTACACCGCGTTCATGTACATGGGGAACCTGATCGAATTCGGCGAGACCAAGCAGTTGTTCACGACGCCGAAACACAAGCAGACCGAGGACTACATCACTGGCCGTTACGGTTGACACACAGTCCCGCCGGTCCTGAACGGAGCATGCCTGCATGGTCATGAGTCGCACGCACCACATCTCGCAGCAGTTCGACAAGGAGCTCGAAGACATCCGCTCGCGCGTGCTCGCGATGGGCGGCCTCGTCGAGGAACACCTGAGCCAGGTGCTCGAAGCCCTGTCGCGCACCAACGTCGAGCTCGCCGAACAGGTCGCGGGCAACGACTACAAGGTCAACGACATGGAGGTCGAAATCGACGCCGAATGCACCGCGATCCTGCTGCGGCGCCAGCCGGCGGCCAGCGATCTCCGGCTGGTGCTCGCGATCAGCAAGGTGATCACAGATCTCGAGCGCATCGGCGATGAATCGAAGAAGGTGGCGCGCATCGTCGCCAACATGGTGAACAACGGGAGCCCGCGCTCCTACTACGTCGGCGTGCTGGCGATGGGCTATCACGTGCGGCGGATGCTGCGCGCGGCGCTCGACGCCTTCGCGCGCATGGATTCGCATGCCGCGCTGGCCGTGGCGCAGGAAGATCCGGAAGTCGACAAGGAGATGGAGGCGGTGATGCGCCAGCTCATCACCTACATGATGGAGGATCCGCGCAGCATTCGCGGCGTGCTCGACGCCGTGCTCGCAGTGCGCGCCTTCGAGCGTATTGGCGATCACGCCGACAACATCTGCGAGAACGCCATCTACCTCGTCGAAGGCAAAGACGTGCGCCACGTGGCGCTCGACAAGATCGCGCAGGAACTCAGGTCGGGCCGCAACGCCGAGTAAGGGGCGTCGCTTCTGGCCGCCACCCACCGGGCCCCGCCGCCCGGTGATCTAGGACTTTCTCAGGCCGCCCCGTCGCGGCGCTGCGCGAGGGCCGGCACCCCTTCTTCCGGCACCACCACTTCCGGCGGGAAGTCGCACCGGAAGGTGCTGCCCTCGCCGAGCGCGCTCCTGATGTTGAGCGTTGCGTCGTGGCGCATCAGCACGTGTTTGACGATTGCCAGCCCCAGACCCGTACCGCCGTCACTGCGCGAACGCGACGGATCGACGCGATAGAAGCGCTCGGTGATGCGCTCGATGTGCTCGTCGCTGATGCCGATGCCATTGTCCTGCACTTCGAGATGTGCGCCAGCGTCGTCGCGGAACCAGCGCACCTGGATGATGCCGCGCGCCGGCGTGTAGTAAATCGCGTTGAACACGAGGTTGGAGATGGCGCTGTAGATTTCGCCGCGGCTGCCGCGAATGCGCAACGTCGGATCGGCTTCGAGCGAGAAGATGTGGTCGCGTTTGCCGCTCAGCACGCGCCCCTGCTTGAGAATGTCCGACAGCAGTTCGCTGACCAGCACGGGTTGCGGATCGGGCACCTTGTCCTCGCGTTCCAGGCGGGACAGCAGCAGCAATTCTTCGATCAGGGACTGCATGCGGTCGGCATGGGCGCTCATCTGTTCGAGCGCCGGCAGCCATGACGGCGGACACAGGTGTTTCTGATCGATCAGACTCTCCAGATAGCCTTTGAAGACGGTGGTCGGCGTGCGCAGTTCGTGCGACACGTTGGCCACGAAGTCACTGCGGATCTGGTTTGCGCGATGCAGTTGAGTGATGTCGCGGGCGACGAACAGCCACTGATCCTTGCCATAAGGCGCGAGCAGTATGCTCAGGAAGCGGTTCGGATTGGTGGGTGACGGAATTTCGATCGTCTGTGCGTCGGCATGTTCCTGCACGAAATCACGCACCTTCGGCAGGCGGACCAGATTCGTGATGCGCTGGTCGACATCTTCCGGCCAGCGGATACCGAGATATTTCGCCGCCGCCGCGTTCGCCCATTGCACGGCGCCATGTTCGTCGAGCACGACGGTCGCATCCGGCAGCGCGCGCGTCGCCTGCTGGAACTGCTTCAGATAGTTCGCGAGTTTCTTCTTGCGCTTCTTGTGCCGCTCGCGCAGATAGTCGAGCTCGACGGCGATTTCCTCGAACACGCCCGGTGGCTCCGGCGGTTCGTGGTGCTTGCTGTCGCGCAGCCACGCGAGCAGGCCGTGGAGATTGCGCTGCAGCCAGCCGACGTACAGCAGCGCGCCAACCGCCACCGCTTCGGCGGCGTGCTGGAACAGCGCGCCGAGCGCGAGCGCGAACAGCAGCAGCAGGGCGAGGCGCCAGATGTCTTTCGGGTACATCGGCAGTGGGCTCTATGTCTTGTTCCGGGCATTATCGCCCCGCGCGGCCCCGATCTGTAGTTCCGGCGCGTCGCGCGTGCGGTCAGCCCGGTTGGGTCGAGAAGCGGTAGCCGACGCTGCGGACCGTCTGGATCAGGGCGCCGTAGCCGTGCGGCTCGAGAATCCGGCGCAGGCGCCTGATGTGCACATCGACGGTGCGTTCTTCGATATAGCTCTGATTCCCCCACACTTCGTCGAGCAGCTGGCTGCGGCTGTAGACGCGTTCGGGGTGGGAAACGAAGAAGTGCAGCAGGCGGAACTCCGTCGGGCTCAGTTCCAGCGGCAGGTCGCGCAGGCTGACTCGATGCGTCCGCGTGTCGATTCTCAGGTCGGCGACCTGCAGCGTCTCGTCGTCCCCTTCGGGCCGTGTGCGGCGCAGGAGGGCGCGCACACGGGCCAGCAGTTCGCGGGTCGAAAAGGGCTTCGTGACGTAGTCGTCCGCGCCGCTGTCGAGACCCTTGACCTTGTCGGCCTCCTCGCCCTTGGCGGTCAGCAGGATGATCGGGATGTCGCTGGTGCGCGGATCGCGCTTCAGACGCCGCGCGAAATCGACCCCGCTGATACCCGGCAGCATCCAGTCGAGCAGGATCAGGTCCGGGCGTCGGCCGGTCAGCGCGGACTGCGCCTCGTCCGTGTCCCCGGCTTCGGTACAGCTGTATCCGTCGCCGCCGAGGGTGAAGCTGAGCATCTGCCGGATGCCGGCTTCGTCGTCGACGATCAATATCTGCGCTGACATCGGCGGGCTACCGGTTTCCATCTGCTGTTGACTGACCCGCCTGATTAGACCCGCTGAATATTACACGTGTGTGAAGTCTGGCCACGCCCCGACGGTTTTCGCGGCCGTTTTCATGCAGTCCGGCGCGCCCCCGCGCTCAGGAATATTTCCCAATTTTGCCTGCGCCTGACGCCCGGTTTTGATTTGGCAGCCCAAAGCGACGCTGTGTATTCTCGATCCGCCCTTCGGCAGGAAGCCGGCAGGGCGTCATGGAAGACCTGAACGACAACATGGAGGCAAGTATGCGAAAGATTTCACATTTCCTGGGAGCGCTGTGGCTGGGCTGCGCGCTGACGGCGAGCGCCGCCGAGCCGGTCGACATCAACGCCGCCGATGCCAGCGAGCTGGCGACGGCGATGGTCGGCATCGGCCACAGCAAGGCCGCAGCGATCGTCGAGTACCGGAAAGAGAACGGGCCGTTCAAGTCGGTCGACGACCTCGGCCTTGTCAAGGGCATCGGTACAGCCACGATCGAAAAGAACCGCGACAAGATCAGCGTCTCCGCTCCCGGAGAATGACCTGAACCCTCCTGGCGCGTAATGGCGCTCACGCCGGCGCGGGCCTTCCGCGGCCGGCTTTTTTTTGCGCCTGCGCGGCCCCTGCGGTATGCTGCCGGGGCTCTCCATTTGGCAAAAAAATCAGTCACCTATCGTTTCCCCGCGGGCGCTCCGGGCGGAGCTCGCGCCGGCGGGGCACCAGTCATTCGGTCACCATGCAAGAACGCTACAACCCGGTCGAAATCGAACCCGTCATCCAGGCGCAGTGGGCCAGCGCCGGTGCCTTCCGGGCGGTCGAAGACGCGACGCGCGAAAAATTCTATTGCCTGTGCATGTTTCCCTATCCGAGCGGGCGCCTGCACATGGGTCATGTGCGGAACTACACCATCGGCGATGTGATCGCGCGCTACCAGCGCATGCTCGGCAAGAATGTGCTGCAGCCGATGGGCTGGGACGCGTTCGGCCTGCCGGCCGAGAACGCCGCGATCGAGAACAACGTGCCCCCCGCGCGCTGGACGCGTTCGAACATCGACTACATGCGCGGCCAGCTGCAGCGGCTCGGCTTCTCGTACGACTGGTCGCGCGAGCTCGCGACCTGCGATCCGGACTACTACCGCTGGGAACAGTGGTTCTTCACGCGTCTGTACGAGCGCAACCTCGTCTATCGCAAGACCGCCGTCGTCAACTGGGACCCGATCGACCAGACCGTGCTCGCCAACGAGCAGGTGATCGACGGCCGTGGCTGGCGCTCCGGCGCGCTGGTCGAAAGGCGCGAGATTCCGCAGTGGTTCGTGCGCATCACCGCCTATGCCGACGAACTGCTCGCCGATCTCGACAAGCTCGAGGGCTGGCCGGACGCCGTCAAGACCATGCAGCGCAACTGGATCGGGCGCTCCGAAGGCCTGCTGGTGCGTTTCGAACTCGCCGACGGCAGCGGCAACCTCGAGGTCTACACGACACGCCCCGACACGCTGTTCGGCGTGACCTACATGGCAGTCGCGCCCGAGCATCCGGTGGCGCGGCGCGCGGCCGAGACCCACCCGCAGATCGCCGAATTCCTCGCGAGCTGCGCGCAGCATTCGACCTCCGAAGCGGTCATCGAGAAGCTCGAGAAACGCGGCATGCCGCTCGACGTGTCGGTGCGTCATCCGCTGACCGGCGAGCTCGTGCCGGTGTGGGTCGCGAACTTCGTGCTGATGAGTTACGGCACGGGCGCCGTGATGTCCGTGCCCGGCCACGATGAACGCGATCACGAATTCGCGCGCCAGTACGGCCTGCCGATCACGCAGGTGGTGCGGCCGGCCGATGGCAGCGCCGTCGACGTGCAGCAGGTCGCGTACGTCGAGAAGGCGGTCACCTGCAACAGCGGCGAGTTCAGCGATCTGCCGTTCAAGGCCGCGTTCGACGCGGTGGCCGCGCGCCTCGAACGCGAGGGCCGTGCCGAGCGCCAGGTGCAGTTCCGGCTGCGCGACTGGCTGGTCTCGCGCCAGCGCTACTGGGGCTGCCCGATACCGGTGCTGTACGACGCCAACGGCGAACTGGTGCCCGAATCCGCCGACCACCTCCCGGTGACCCTGCCGGAGAACATCGAGTGGTCCGGCGTGTCTTCGCCGCTGCTGAAGCATCCCGATTTCATGCACGCCACGCTGCCGGACGGCACGCAGGGCCGCCGCGAAACCGACACCTTCGATACCTTCTTCGAGTCGTCGTGGTATTTCGCGCGCTTCTGCAGCCCGGATTCGACGACCTCGATGGTCGACGCGCGCGCGCTGTACTGGATGCCGGTCGACATCTACATCGGCGGCATCGAACATGCGGTGCTGCACCTGCTGTATGCACGCTTCTTCCACAAGCTGATGCGCGATGCCGGGCTCGCGAATTCGGACGAACCGTTCACCCGCCTGCTGACGCAGGGCATGGTGTGCAAGGAAACCTACTTCCGCGAAGCGCACAACGGCAAGAAGACCTGGTTCAATCCGGAAGCCGTCGACGTCGTCACCGATGACAAGGGCCGCGTCACGGCCGCAAAGGCGAAAAGCGACGGACTGCCGGTCGAGATCGGCGCCGTCGAGAAGATGTCGAAGTCGAAGAACAACGGCATCGATCCGCAGACGCTGATCGATCGCTATGGCGCGGACACCGTGCGCCTGTACACGATGTTCGCGGCGCCGCCGGAACAGTCGCTGGAATGGTCGGATTCCGCGGTCGAGGGCGCCTTCCGTTTCCTGCGCGGTCTGTGGCGCATGACCTACGAACACGTCGCGCGCGGACACGCCGCGCGCGTCGCTGCCGGCACGCTCGACGCGGAGCAGACCACGCTGCGCCGGAAGATCCACGAGACCATCTCGAAAGTCACCGACGACATCAGCCGACGCTACAAATTCAACACGGCGATTGCGTCGGTGATGGAACTCGTCAACGCGCTCGGCAAGGCCGCGCAGACGACGCCGGCCGATCGATCGGTGATGCAGGAAGGGCTCGAGACCTGCACGCTGCTGCTCGCGCCGATCGTTCCGCACTGCACGGAAGCGATGTGGAAGGCGCTCGGCCACGATTCCGCGCTGGTCACCGCGCCGTGGCCGCAGGTCGATGCCGCCGCGCTGGTGCGCGACGAGGTCGAACTGGTGGTGCAGGTC
Organism: Gammaproteobacteria bacterium Ga0077536; assembly: GCA_001464935.1. Taxonomy (GTDB): domain Bacteria; phylum Pseudomonadota; class Gammaproteobacteria. The sequence goes on along the minus strand of LNEL01000058.1, from coordinate 71,814 downwards.
AACGGCAAGAAGCGCGGCGAAATCCGTGTCGCCGCCGACGCCGACGACAAGACCGCCGAGGCCGCCGCGCTCGCGGATCCGAACGTCGCGCGCTTCATCGAAGGCCAGACAGTGCGCAAAATCGTCGTCGTGCGCGGCCGTCTCGTGAACATCGTCGCCGGATGACGCCATGATGCAGCGCCGTCGCCTGCTGGCCCGTATCGCTGCCGTTGCCGCGCTGGCCCCGCTCGCGGGCTGCGGCGGCTGGCGTCTGCGCGGCACGCGTCGCAATGTCCTGGGTGATGTCACGCGCATCTTCGTGCAGGCCAGAACCTACGGTCCGCTGTACTCGTACTTTGCGAACGAACTCAGCTACATCAATGTCGGCATCACCCAGGATCGCAGCACCGCCGATACGGTGGTCGAGCTGACGGACGAACGGTACGACCGTCGCGTGCTGTCGGTCGACCCGGATACCGGCAAGGTGCGCGAAATCGAAGTCACGCTGATGATGGGCATGACCGTGCGCGGTGCCGACGGCAGCCTGGTCTCGGCGCCCGAGAACTTCCGCTGGACGGAAGACTTCGTGTTCGACGAGGGCTCGCTGCTCGGCACCGTCGAGACGGAAGCGGTGCTGCGCCAGGAAATGGCGAAGGTCGCGGCGCGCGCGCTGGTGCTGAAGCTCGAGACCATCAAGTTCCCGCGCAAGGGTGCCAGTGCTCGTTAAGCCGGACCGGCTGGGCGGGCTGCTGACGCGGCCCTCGCCACCGTCGCTGTACCTGATCCACGGCGACGAACCGCTGCAGCGCATCGAGAGCGTGGACGCGGTGCGCGCTGCCGCACGCGCCAGCGGCGTCGATGAACGGCTGGTATTCGACAGCGCGGTCGGCATCGACTGGGCGCGGGTGCAGGCCGAGGCCGGCAGTCTGTCGCTGTTCGCGTCCAAACGACTGATCGAAATCCATCTCGGTGGCAAGAAGCCGGACAAGCTCGGCGTCGCCACCCTGAAAGCGCTGGCCGCGCAGCAAGGCGATGATCTCTATCTCGTGACCGCCGAAGCGCTCGGCCGTGACGAGCAGAACAGCGACTGGTATCGCGCCTTCGACAGCCGGGGCGCCGTCGTCGCCTGCCGACCGCTCGAAGCCGCCGCCTTTCGCGACTGGCTGAAGGCGCGCGCGGCGACCCGCGAGCGCGACCTGAGCGCAGAAGCGGTCGAGGTGCTGGCCCTGCGCGCCGAGGGCAATCTGCTCGCCGCCGCGCAGGAGATCGACAAGCTCGTGCTGCTCGTCGAGGCGCGACAGATCGACGCCGCGCAGGTGCTCGCCGCCGTCGCCGACAGCTCGCGTTACGATGTCTTCAAGCTCGTCGACGCGGCGCTGGCTGGCGATCCGGTGCGCACCGTGCGCATGATCCGCGGCCTGCGCGCCGAGGGCGTCGAACCGGTGATGATGAGCTGGCTCGTCAACCGCGAACTGCGCCTGCTGTCGAAGCTGGCACAGGCCGGCCGCGGGATCGATGCGACCTTCGCCGCCGAGCGGGTCTGGCAATCGCGACAGCCGCTGTTGCGCCGCGCCCTGCAGCGCCTGCCGGCGGCCCAGCTCGCAGCCCTGCTGCGCGACAGCGTGCGCGTCGACCTGATGGTCAAGGGCGCGTCCCAGGGGCAGCCCTGGGACGAACTCGAATCGCTTTACATCGCGCTGGCCGGCGGCCCCTGGTTCGGGGAACTCGCGGCGCGGCGCGCCCACGAACGCTGAACCGGAACTCGAACGGGTGTACCCCAATGACGCGGACGGACTGCCATGATTGAACCAGCGCTCGATGCCTACATGGCCGAACTCGGCCGTGCGGCCCGCACGGCGTCGGTGGCGCTCGCGCGCGCGACCACGCATGAGAAAAACACGGCCCTGCACGCCATTGCCGACGAGATCGATCGGCGCAGCGCCGACATCCTCGCCGCCAATGCGCGTGACCTGGCGGCTGCCGCAGCCCTCGACGCCGCGATGCGCGACCGGCTCGCGCTGAATCCCGCGCGCATCGCGTCGATGTCGGCCGGCGTGCGCGAAGTCGCCGCGCTCGCCGATCCCATCGGCATCGTCACCGATCTCGCCTACCGCCCCTCCGGCATCCAGGTCGGGCGCATGCGCGTGCCACTCGGTGTCGTCGGCATCATTTACGAAGCGCGGCCGAACGTGACGGCCGACGCCGCGGCGCTATGCCTCAAAGCCGGCAATGCGACGATCCTGCGCGGCGGCTCGGAAGCGCTGCATTCGAACCAGGCCATCGCCACCTGCGTGCACGCTGGCCTCGGGCGCGCGGGCCTGCCCGGCACCGGGGTGCAGGTGATCGCGACCACCGATCGCGCCGCGGTCGGCGCGATGCTGAGTCACCCCGAATACATCGACGTCATCGTCCCGCGCGGTGGCAAGAGCCTGATCGAGCGCGTGAGCCGCGAGGCACGGATGCCGGTGATCAAGCACCTGGACGGGGTGTGCCATGTCTACATCGACGCCGATGCCGATCTGCACAAGGCGCTCGAGATCGCGTTCAACGCGAAGTGCCAGCGCTATGGCACCTGCAACACGATGGAGACGCTGCTCGTACACGCGGATGCCGCCGCCCGGGTGCTGCCGCCACTGATCGCGAAGTATCGTGAAGCCGGTGTCGAACTGCGCGGCTGCGCGGCGACGCGCGCGATCGATCCGGACATGAGCGCTGCGAGCGACGAGGACTGGTATGCGGAATATCTTGCCCCGATTCTCGCCGTGCGCATCGTCGGCGATCTCGACGAAGCCATCGACCACATCCGCCAGTACGGGTCGCAGCACACCGATGCGATCGTCACCGAGCACCTCGGCCGCGCGCGGCGCTTTCTGGTCGAAGTCGACTCGAGTTCGGTGATGGTCAACGCGTCGACCCGCTTCGCCGACGGCTTCGAGTACGGTCTCGGCGCCGAGATCGGGATCAGCACGGACAAATTCCACGCTCGCGGCCCGGTGGGTCTCGAGGGCCTGACGTCGCAGAAGTGGATCGTGATCGGCGACGGTCACGTGCGCCGTTGAGCGACGCTCCCGCGCCGATCGGCATCCTCGGCGGGACCTTCGATCCCGTGCACCACGGTCACCTGCGACTCGCGCTCGAAGTACGCGAAGCGCTGGCCCTGTCCGAGGTGCGGCTGCTGCCGTCCGCACAGACGAACCTGCGCGCCGGCGCGCACGCCAGCGCCGCGCAGCGGCTCGCCATGCTGCAGGCGGCGCTCGGCGCAGGCTACGCCGGACTCGCCGTCGATGGCCGCGAAATCGCGCGCGGGGGCGTGTCCTACACCATCGACACCCTGCTCGAACTGCGCGCGGAAGCGCCGGCCCGCCCGCTGTGCTTCATCGTCGGCATGGATGCCTGGAATGCGCTGCCGCGCTGGCATCGCTGGCAGGAACTGCTCGATTACACGCATCTCGTCGTCGCGAGCCGCCCGGGCGCCGAACTGCTGCGCCACCCGGCCTTCGAACACGCCTGGGCGCCGGCGCCTGCGGCGCTGCTCGCCCGGCCCGCGGGCCTCGTCCACGTGTGTCCGATTCCGCTGCTGCCGATTTCCTCGACCGACATCCGCGCCCGCATCGCCGGGCGGCGCAGTATCGATGGCCTCGTGCCGCCGGCGGTCGCGGCCCTGATCGCGCGCGATGGGCTCTATCGCGCGGCCTGAGCCTTCGCCGCGGTTGTGCGCGGCGGCCGGCACCGCCACAATACGGCCCGAATGCCAGCCCTCACCCCACGCAAACTCTGCGATCTCGTCGTCCGCGCCCTGGACGATGGCAAAGCGGAGGACATCAAATCCGTCGACGTGCGCAAACTGACCTCGATCGCCGACTTCATGGTGATCGCGACCGGGCGCTCGTCGCGTCAGGTCAAGGGCCTCGCCGACCGCGTGCTCGAGGCCGCCCGCGAGAAGAATCTGAAGCCGATCGGCGTCGAAGGCGAACAGACCTCCGAATGGATCCTGATCGACCTCGGCGACGTCATCGTGCACGTGATGCAGCCCGAGCCCCGGCTCTTCTACCAGCTCGAAAAGCTGTGGGAAGCGCCGCCGAAACGCAGCCGGGCCGCCGCCGCGCCCCCGGGCTGAGCGCCCGCGGTGCGCGTGCACCTGTTCAGCGTCGCCCGTCGACCGCCCGCGTGGGCCGAAGCCGCCGGCGCCGACTACCTCAAGCGATTCGGCAAAGCACTCGACTTCCGCACGCGCGAGTTCGCGCCGAAGGTCGCCAGTTCCATCGATCAGCAACGTGAACGCGAAGCCGAGGCCCTGCTGCAGGCGGTGCCGGCCGGGGCCCGACTGATCGCGCTCGACGAGCGCGGAGAAGCCTGGTCGACCGCCGATCTCGCGACCCGCCTTGCGCGCTGGCGCGACGAGGCCGATGAAGTCGTGTTCGCGATAGGCGGCGCCGAGGGCCACGGGCCGGCGCTGCGTGCCACCGCCAGTGCGGTGTGGTCGCTGTCGCGACTGACCTTGCCGCATGCGCTCGCTCGCGTCGTCGTGATCGAACAGATCTACCGGGCGTGGTCGCTGTTGAACAACCACCCCTACCACCGTGCCTGATCCGTCCACTGCGGTGCATCTGCTGCTCGCCTCGCGCTCGCCGCGCCGCGCCGATCTGCTGCGCACGCTGGGCGTCGCCTTCGCCGTGATCGACGTCGACATCGATGAGCGTCCGCTGCCGGACGAGCACCCCGCGGTCTATGTCCGGCGCCTCGCGCGGGGCAAGGCGCATGCGGGCTTCGAGGCCGCGCGCGGCCGCGGGCTGCCGGTCCTCGCGGCCGACACCACGGTCGTGCTCGACGGCGCGATCCTCGGCAAACCGAGCGACGACGCCCATGCGCGCGACATGCTCGCGCGCCTCGCCGGTCGCGCCCACGAAGTGCTGACGGGCGTGGCGGTGATCGATGCGAGCGGTGACCGGCATGACACGGTGGTCAGCACGAAGGTCAGCTTCCGCGCGCTGGCCGCGCACGAGATTGCGGCCTATGTCGCGGGCGGCGAGCCCGCGGACAAGGCCGGTGGCTATGGCATCCAGGGGCTCGGCGGCGCACTCGTCGCCGGCATCGAGGGCAGCTATTCGAACGTCGTCGGCCTGCCGCTCGCCGAAACGCTCGCCCTGCTGACGGCGGCGGGCGTGCCGCACGCATTGCGGGCCTGAGCCCGCCGGCCACGCTCAGCGGCCGCCGCCCCCCAGCACCTCGCGCACGATCGGGCGCAGCCGGGTGGCGATATCGGGCTTGTGCAGCAGTCTTCGCACGCCGAGGCGGCCGGCTTCTTCCTGCATCGCCGGCGTGATGTTGCCCGAGGCGACGACGACCGGCAGGTCGGCGCGGAGCGTCGTGATTTCGCGCACGATGTCGAAACCGGAGTGGACCGGCATGTTGAAGTCGGTGATCACGAGATCGAATGCATGGGGGTTCGCGCGCACGACGGCGAGCGCCTCGGCGGCGTCGGCGAGGCCGGTCACCGTGTAGCCCTCTTCCTCGAGCATTTCGCGCGCGAGCACCACGAGCTGCTGCTCGTCATCGATGTAAAGCACGTGCCCGCCGTCGTGCGTTGTCGCCACGGATGCAGCACCGGCGTGGGCGATTTCCGGGGCCGCCGCGTCCGCCGTGGCCGCCGGAAAGCTCACCCGCACCGTCGTGCCCACGCCCGGTGTACTGTCGACGCTGATGGTGCCGTGGTGGGCGGCGACGATGCCGTGCACGACCGACATGCCGAGTCCGGTGCCTTCACCGATGTCGCGCGTGGTGAAGAAGGGTTCGAACAGTCGGGCCCGCGTCGGCGCATCCATGCCGACGCCATTGTCCCTGACCATCAGGCACACGCCGCGCTCGCAAGCGGCATCGTCGCCGGGTTCGGTCGTCTGCGCTTCGTACTCGCAGCCTTCGACGCGCACTTCGATCACGCCGCCCTGGCCGCGACGGGCTTCGATCGCGTGCCACGCGTTCGTGCACAGATTCATCAGGATCTGATGCAGCTGGGTTTCGTCCGCGAGGATCGGCGGTGCGTCGTCGTCGATGCGCAAGTCGAGCACGATGCCGGCGGGAATCGTCGCGCGCAGCAGGCGCAGCGTTTCGGTGACGATGCAGCCGAGCGCCTGCACGCGCAGCTGCTGGGGCTGGCGCCGGCTGAAGGCGAGAATCTGCTGCACCAGCGCGGCCGCGCGTTGGCCGGCGATCTCGATCTGCGCGAGCTTTTCCCTGACCGGACTGTCTTGACCGAGCGCATGGCGCGCGAGCGTGACGTTGCCGAGCATCACGGCGAGATTGTTGTTGAAATCGTGTGCGATGCCACCGGCCAGACTGCCCAGCGCCTCCATGCGCTGGCGTTCGCCGGCGCGCTGATCGGCGATGCGCCGGGCCTCTTCCGCCGCCGCGTGCTCGGTGATGTCGCGGACCACGGCGAAAGTCACGCCGACATCCGGCAGCGGAAACGAGTTCCAGGACAGCAGCCGGTAGCCCCCGTCGCGGCAGCGATAGCGGTTCTCGAAATCGAACACCGCGCGGCCTTCGCGCAGCTGGCCGCCGGCGTCGAGTGTCGGTTGCAGATCCGCCGGGTGCACGAGGTCGAGATACGACATCTCGAGCAGCTCGGCCGTCGACCAGCCGAGGGTGTGCGTCCAGGCCGGGTTGACCTGCTTGAAGCGGCCGTCGATGTAGGCGACACACAGCATGTCGGGCGAGAGTTCGAACAGCATGTCGCGTTCGTTCTCGGCCGACTTCTGCGCGGTGATGTCCTGCACCTGGCAGACTTCGTACAGCGGCCGGCCGTCTGCTGCGCGGACCTGCGAGACGCTCACATGCACCCACACGACGCGGCCGAGCCGGTGCAGGTAGCGCTTCTCGATCTGGAAGCTGTCCCGCTCGCCGCTTTGCAGCTGCTGAACCAGCAAACGGCTGCGCTCCCGATCGTCGGGATGCGTGATGTCGTTGAAGTGTTTCGCCAGCATGTCGGCTTCGCTGTAGCCGAGCATGTCGCAGAGGGCCCGGTTGACCTTGATCCACCGGCCGTCCGGACTGACGAGTCCGACGCCGACGGCGGCGAATTCGAACGCGTTTGCGAACCGCGCCTCGCTTTCCTGCAGCGCCGCCTCGTCTCGCTTGCGCTCGATGGCCACCGCGGCGAAGCGTGCGGCGAGGGTGATCAAGCGGATTTCGCTGTCGGCGGGCGCCCGCCGCGTGCGATGGTAGATCGCGAAGGTGCCGAGCAGCTTGCCGGCACTGTCGCGGACCGGCTCGGACCAGCACGCGCGCAGGCCGGCACGCAGCGCGACCTCGGTGTAGTCGTGCCACAGGGGATCGCTCGCGATGTCTTCGACGATCACGCGCTCCAGGCGCCATGCCGCCGTGCCGCAGGAGCCCGCCGCCGGGCCGGGCGTGAGGCCGTTGATGGCGTCGACGTAGAAGGCCGGCAACGACGGCGCCGAGCCGTGCATGAGCCGTCCGCGCGCGGCGTCGAACAGCAGCACCGAGCAGATCAGCGTCGGATTCTCCGCTTCGACGCCGAGCACGATGGCCTCGAGCAGCTCGCCCAGCGGGGCGTCATTGGCGAGCAGTGTCATCACGCGCGCCTGCATCGCCTCGCGCTGTTCCGCCTGCTTGAAACCCGTGACGTCCAGATGTACCACCGCCACGCGTTGCGGCCCGCTCCCCGGGAAGCGCGAGATGCGGGCCTCGAACCAGCGCGCCTCGGTTGGCGAATGACACGGGTATTGCATCTCGAAGGCCTCGCTGGCGCCAGCCAGCACGCGCTCGAGCTGCAACACCAGTGTGTGCTGGGCGCCGTCTTCAGGATGCTGGCGGGCGAAGTCCTGGCACACCCGCAGGTAGTTCGCCCCCTCACAGGTCAGCAGCGGATCGCCGCCATTGGCGCCGGAGAACGCGCGCCATGCGAGGTTGGTCGCCTGGACCGTGCCCGTTTCATCGAGCACGCAGACCGGCGAGGGCAGCGCGTCGAGGGTCGCCTGCGCCATTCTTTCCGATTCCTCGACGGCGCTCGCAGCCTGCTGGCGTGCCGTGATGTCGCGCTCGACGGCGACCCAGTGCGTGTACCAGCCCTGGTCGTTGGCGATCGGCACGATGTCGAGTTCGATCCAGAACGGCTCGCCCGCCCGGGTGTAGTTCAGCAGTTCCACGCGACAGGGCTGCCAGGCCTTCATCGCAGCATGGATCCGGTCGAGGACCACACGATCGGTGTCCGGCCCCTGCAGCAGGCGGGGCGAGCGACCCAGCACTTCCTCACGCGCATAACCGGTGCGCCGCACGAAGGCGTCGTTGACATAGAGGATGCGCGGCCCGGGCTCGTCGATCGGCTCGGCCTCGGTGACGATCACGAGGTCATTGATGCGCGACAGGCAGGTCTCGAGCAGCCTGAGCTGCGAGACGGTTTCATGCGTGACGGCCCGGCGCTCCTGCATCGGGAGTGGCTAGCCTTCGGGCGGCGGCGCGACGCCGGTCAGCGAGGTGCGCGCGGAGATCTCGATCCAGTTGCCGTCGGGATCGGCGACGAAACCGTAGCGGGCCACGGTGCCGAAATTGATCGGGGCCCGCGCGAGGCGGCCGCCGCGCGCGACGATGCCGGCACAGGCGGCGTCGGCGTCGAAGATCTGGATCGTCAGATAGCGGAAGTTCGGGGCGATGAAGTCTTCGGTGGCCGTGCCGCCCTGGCCCTGCTCGACGAACAGCAGCGTGTCGCCGCAGCGCGCGACGTTCGGACCGGCCTCCTCGAACTCCATCGCGCGCAGATAGAACTCCATCATCCGCGCAGGTTCGGGAGTGCAGACGGTGATGCCGATCCCGACGACCCCGTCCGTGCCCGGCGGCACCAGCCGCACGGTCTCACCGCCCGGATGCCGGCCTTCCCACGCCGGGCCTTCGCGCGCGATGGTGAGCCCGCGGTAACCGGACGGTGGCCAGACGGGCAGCGCGTCGGCGTAATGATTGACCTTGATCACCGACCCATGCGCATCGTAGCGGTGTTGCACCCAGCCTTCGCGCAGCGTCAGTTCGTGATCGAGGCGCAGGCCGACGGTCTCGCCCCAGAACGCGCGCTGGGCCGCGATGTCGCCGGTGAACAGTCCGATATCCAGATGGGGTTTGGCGAGCAGCATCGGGGTCTCCTCAGGCCGGCAGCAGATCGAGTGCGTGGTTGTCCCAGGCCTGTTCGGCCGCCCCGATCGTCATGCGCATCAGCATCTCGTCGCCGCGCTCGGTGCGCTTGACGATCAGCGTCGCCGCGATGGCCACCGCAATGGCGGCAAAGCTGTAGTGGCGGTAATCGTTCATCAGGTGTTCGAACGAGTAGTCCGACACGCCGAGACCCAGCAGCTGGTCGTGGTACTCGCTCAGCAGGGTCTGCTCGTGCGCGCGCCGCATCTCGCGCGGAAACGCGCCGCCGAGGAAGTACGCGACGTCCATGCCGCTGCCGAGGAAGTTGCTCGTCTGCCAGTCGACGACGGCCACGCGTTCCCCCGGCTGGCCGAACAGCATGTTGTCCGGTCTGAAGTCATTGTGCGAAAAACACTTCGGAAACTCCCGCGGCCGGTTCCAGTACGCGTGGTGCCGGACATACCTGTCGCAGACCATCTTCACTTCCGGCGACAGCCAGCCATCGTAATGGCGGCACACGTGATCCCAGCTGCGCTCGATCAACTCCGTGGTGTAGAAGCCCTGCGCGCCTTCGGGCACGTAGCACCAGTCGGCCGTCAGCAGACTCCTGTCGTTCCAGAATGCCGCGTGCAGCCGCGCTGCTTCGGACAGCGCCGCACGCGCTTCGTCGAGCGTGCAGCCGCGCATCTGATCGCCCTGTTGCGCCGGCGCCATGTCTTCGAACAAGAGCACGAAATCGTTGGTCTGCGGATCGATCTCGGCGACGTAGACGAGCGGCGTGCGAATGCCGGCGCGATGCGCGAGTTCGCGATAGAACATCACTTCCGCGCGATAGAACCCCATGCTCTGGCCCGTTTCGCGGGCGGTGTCGTTCAGCGAACTGAACTTGCCGACGACGGTGGCCGGCGCGCCGGGCGGAGGGGTGCCCTGGTAGGTGAGATGGTAGCGACGCGTTTCGCCGAGCTGGCCGGTGCCCACCGCCTCCATCCTGAGGTGCGAGATCTGCGCATCGATCCCGCGCTGTCCAAGGGCGGCCATCACCCACTGTGGCGTGACGGCATCCGGCTTGACGATTGGCATCTGGCCGCTCATCGGTTTGCTCATGCGCATTCCTCCAGGCCGCTGATCGCGGGATCGCGGCAGTCGTTCTAATGGTTGTCCGGTCGAATGCGAATCTTAGCAGGCTGGTGCAAAAGGACTGCGGTTGCCGCCTGCGGTGCTCATCGATCCCCCCAGTCCGCGCCACTCCACTTCACGGCGCGCCGCGCACGCAGATCCGGCGCCGCTCGCTTCAAATGGCAACGCCGTCATCGCCCGGCGCATTGACGACGCCATCGGTCAGCCAGCAGCCGGCGCAGGGCCCGTCGACCTGACGCGAGAGCATGAATACGTAACGGTGGCCGCGGCCGGCGGTGTCGATGATCTCCACCGCCTGCGCGGCTTCGCTGCCGTCGATCAGCAGTTCGCCGAAATGCGCACTGCGATGGCCGAGCAGATCGGGATAGCCTTCGCGCAGCATCAGCGCAAAGCGCGCCGACGGGCCCGTCACGGCCTGGTTGGCGGGTGAGGCAAAACGGAACACGCGCGCGAGGCCCGCCGGAGTGTTCTCTCTGAGCGCGGCGAGCTGGGCGGCAACGACTTCGCGGGGCGTGAGATGCGACGCCGGTTGTTCGGGGCCATCGGCGAGCGTCAGTGCCGGCCACAGCATGCAGGCGGCCAGCAGGGATTGGACACGAGGCAGGATGGGCATGGGGCTCTCTCGCTGACGGTGACTGGGAGTATGTTCCCGTCGCGGCGCAAAAGGACGCAGGCCGCTGTGCGCTCGGGCGTCACCCGCGAGGGGACCGGCCGTTGCTGCGGATCAGCACGCCGCGGCCCCGGCGCGCGGGACTCGTCGTTGCGAGCGGGGCGGGGGCGCTGCGGCGCCGCCCGCCCGCAGGTTGTCTCAAGCCTGGTCGGCGTGGCGTCTGCCGCGCAGCCCGAGCACGCCGAGCGCGCCGAGCATGCCCCACACCGCGGCCGGCAGCGGCACGGGGGCGAGGTTGACGCTGTCGAGGCCATTGGTCTCGACGACGGGCGTGACGAATTCACCGGCGAGGAACAGGCCGTCGAGATTGCCGAGTATCTGCTGGATATCGTCATCACCGGCCAGCGCACCGTTCAGGGTGCCGATGCGCCAGCTGCCGCTGGTCAGGCTCACGCTGTAGCGCGACCAGGCCGGCGTGAGGGCCGGCGGATCGCCGGCATCGGCAACGAGGATGAGGCCGCCGCTCTTCAGCACCACATGGGGCGGGTTGCCGAACAGGCTGCCGCCGTTCATCGCATGCTGCAGCGAGAAGCTCAAGGTGCCGCCGAACTTGTCGCGCTGGTCGCCGCGGTACTTTTCGGGCGCGACGAAGTAGGTCCACCCTTCGTCCGGATCGCCGGTGCGGATGAAACCGCCCGGATCGCCGCCGGCCGCCAGGGCCTCGGGGATGGCGCCGCTGCTGATGACGGTGGCGAAGTCCGGCAGGCCGTTGTCGCCGAAGGTCGTGACGGTCCAGTCGTCGGTGCCGAGGCTGAAGTCGCTGCTGACGGCAGCGGCGGCGGCAGGCGCGCTGACAGCCGCGAAGAGCAGTCCGGCCAATCCCCAGGTGGTCGTTTTATTCATCGTGTATTCCCCGTCTCAGTGCGTTGCGTCCGATACTGCGCAGCATGCCCAGCCTGCTGACGTCGTCAACGGCCGTGACCGGTAACACTTCGCAGCACCGGCTCAGAAGCCCTTGAGGCGGGCATAGCGCGCGCGGTGGAAGCCGGCGTCGCCGAAGCTCTGCTGGGCGACCCGCGCGCGCTTCAGGAACAGGCCGATGTCCGCCGCGTCGGTCATGCCGATGCCGCCGTGCATCTGCACAGCCTCGTTCGAGACCAGTTCAGCGGTGTCGCAGGCCTTGGCCTTCGCGAGGCTCGCCAGCAGCGCTGCATCGTCCCGGCGTGCGTCGAGCGCCACCAGTGCCGCGAGCACCGCCGAGCGCGTCAGTTCGAGTTCGCACAGCATCTGCGCCGCGCGATGCTTCAGGGCCTGGAAGCTGCCGATCGCGACCCCGAACTGCTGCCGCAGTTTCAGATAGTCGAGTGTGCGATCGAAGGCCTCCTGCGCGCTGCCGAGCATTTCGGCGGCGAGCCCCGCGCAGGCCCCGTCGAGCACCGGTTCGAGCAGCGCGTAGCCCGTGTGCGGCGCGCCGATCAGCGCCGGTGGCTCGACCCGGACGTCACGGAACTCGAGGTCGGCGACGTTGCGGCTGTCGACCAGCGACACGCGCGTGCGGACGAGGCCGGGCGCATTCGCCGGTACGAGGAGCAGGCTCAGGCCGTCGGTGCTGCCGGGGCTGCCGGCCGTGCGCGCGACGACGATGATCTCGTCCGCGACGTGGCCGTCCAGCACGAAACGCTTCACGCCGTTCAGCACCCACGCGCCGTCGACGCCGGTCGCGCGCAGCGCCGTCTGCGCCGGTGCGTGCCGCGGGCCTTCGTCGAGCGCGAGCGCGAACAGACGCTCGCCGGCGGCGAGTGGCCCGAGCAGGCGGTCCTGCTGCGCTGCTGTACCGGCGCGCGCGAGCAGGGGCGCTGCGATCAGCGCGGTGGCGACCAGCGGTGAGGCGGCGAGTGTGCGGCCGCCTTCCTCGAGGATCTGGCCCAGGCCCGCATAACCGAAATCCGAGCCGCCATGCGCTTCCGGCACCAGCACGCCGGCCCAGCCGAGGTCGGCCATCTCGCGCCACGCGGCGCGGTCGAAACCGTCGGCGTCCTGCGTGTCGCGCAGGCGGCGCAGGGCGCCGACCGGCAGGCGCGTCGTGAAGAAATCGCGCGCAGCCGCCTGCAGCATCCGTTGTTCGTCGTTCAGCACCATGCTCATCGCAGTCCCCTCAGTCCGGCAGGCCAAGCACGCGCTTGGCGATCACGTTCAACTGGATCTCGGACGTCCCGCCTTCGATCGAATTGCCCTTCGAGCGCAGCCAGGTGCGGCAGGCCAGCAGTTCCGACTCGTCGAATCCCGCCCCTTCCCAACCGAGCGCGGCGTGGCCGGCGCATTTCAGGATCAGCTCGAACTTGCGCTTGTTCTGCTCCGTGCCGTAGTACTTGAACATCGACGACAAGCCGCCGCTGGCCGCGCCGGCCTCGGATTCCTCCGCCGCGCGCCGCAGCGTCAGCTGGAACGCGTGGTCGTCCATCACGTGGCGGGCGACGGCGTCGCGCAGCACCGGATCGACAATCCGCCCGTCGACGTCACCGAGATAGCGCTGCGCGACGACGTCCACCGACGGCACCGTCGCGCCGATCGCGCGGCCGATCTCCGAGATCATCCCGCGCTCGTGCTGCAGCAGTTCCTTGGCGATCGTCCAGCCGTCGTTGAGCCGCCCGACGAGCTGGTCTTTCGGCACGCGCACATTCGTGAAGAAGGTTTCGCAGAACGCGGACGCGCCGCTGATCAGTTTGATTGGCCGCGCCTCGACGCCGGCGCTCGCCATGTCGAACAGCAGGAAACTGATGCCGCCGTGTTTGGCGCCGGTGTCGGTGCGCACGAGGCAGAAGATCCAGTCGGCGAGGTGGGCGTAGGACGTCCACACTTTCTGGCCATTGACGAGCCAGTGGTCGCCCCGATCCTCGCATTTCGTCTGCAGGCTCGCGAGGTCCGAGCCGGCGCCCGGCTCGCTGTAACCCTGGCACCAGCGAATCTCGCCGCGGGCGATTTTCGGCAGGTGCTCGGCTTTCTGCGCGGGGCTGCCGTATTTCAGCAACACCGGCCCGAGCATGCTGATGCCGAAGCCGAACAGCGGCGTGCGGCAGCCGAGGCGCTGCATCTCCTCTTTCAGCACGATCGCTTCAGCCGCGCTGAGGCCGCCGCCCCCGTACTCCCGGGGCCAGGTCGGCACGGTCCAGCCGCGCCCGACCATGCGCTCGAACCACACGCGGCTGTCCGGGTGTCTGAAGCTGGCATGGCGCCCGCCCCACACCCGCTCGTCCTCGGGCATCGGCGTGCGCATCGACAGCGGGCACTGGGCTTCGAGCCACGCCCGCGTGTCGGCGCGGAATTCGTCTTCGGTCGTCACGTTGCTGCTCCTGCGTGCTGAGCGGAGATTATGCCGGACGGGGGGCTTGAATTTGCCACCGAGAACACCGAGAACACCGAGAATTGAAGGCATAGAGGGCGCTGCTCCGATGCTGCCGTGCAGCTGGCCCACGACGCATTTGTGCGGCGCGTTCGATGTCTCAGCGCGCGGGCCAGTGAGGTCTCCCGTGCTTTTGCTTCCTCTGTGTTCTCGGTGGCCATCTTCAGCCAAGGTTGAACTGGCACAGCATCCCACGTGTAATGGCGCCCCGCACGAAAACGCAGCAGAGGGAGAGGACCATGCAGTTCGGCATCGGCGTCAGCACGCACATCAACAACTGGGACATCATCCGCTACGCCGAAGAGCTCGGTTACGACCGCGCGTGGGTCGGCGACTCGCAGATGATCTGGTCGGACGCCTACGCGACGATGGCGCTCGCCGCCACGCACACGAAGCGCATCCAGATCGGCACCGGGGTGTCGATCACCGGCACCCGCATCGCACCCGTGACCGCGCATTCAATCGCGACGATCAACGCACTGGCCCCCGGCCGCGTCTTCCTCGGCCTCGGCACCGGCCACACCGCTATGCGAGTGATGGGCCAGGATCCGATGCGCGTCGGGGAATTCCGCGAATACCTGCGCGTGGTGCGCGCGCTGCTCGACGGCGAGGCCGTGGACTACGACTACCGCGGCAATGTGCGCGAGATCCAGTTCCTGCATCGCGATCGCAAGTTCATCGACATCGACAACCGCATTCCGATCTACGTCGCGGCCAACGGGCCGAAGGCGCTCGAGGCGACCGGGCGCTACGGCGACGGCTGGATCACCGTCGGCGGCGAGCCCGAAGTCGTGAAGCCGAAGCTCGATCACATCCATGCCGGCGCCGCGAAGGCGGGCCGCACCCTGCCGGCGGACTTTCACACGGCGTTCATCACCTCGTCCTGTGTGCTGCGGCCGGGCGACAGACTGACCGACGATCGCATCATCGACGAGACGGGCAGCTGGGTGGCCTGCGAACTGCACTTCTTCTATGAAGTCTGGAAGGACAACGGCCGCAACGACGCGATCATCCCGCCGCATTTCCAGGCCATCTGGCCGGAATACCTCGCCCACGTGGAGAAGATGAGCCTGCCCGAGGCCTCGCGCTTCCGCCAGATTCACGACGGCCACCTGATCTACCTGCAGCCCGACGAGCGTCGCTTCATGCGACCGGAGGCGATCAAGTCGAGCTGCCTGATCGGGGAGCCGGACGAACTGATCGAACACGTGAAGCGGCTCGAAGCCGGCGGCATCAAGGAAATCGACCTGTGGCCGCCGATGGACTGCGAGCGCAAGGTGCTGCGCGACTTCGCCGAGTACGTGATGCCCGCGTTCCGTTGACCGGATGAAGGCCGGCGGCCACGGGCCGCCGGCCGCCAGCAGCCATGAACAACTATGAATTCTGTGCCCGCTGGGTGCAGGACCAGCACCCGCCCGGCGACGCCCGCGTGCTCGACTACGGCTGCGGCGCCGGCCAGATCGTCGACGAACTGCGGCGCCGCGACGTCACGGCCTTCGGCTGCGATGTGTTCTATGACGGTGGCGACTACTCCGGCCAGGTCGATGCCGCGCGCTTCGCCAGCGGCGTGATCCGGCGCATCGAGGACGGGCGCATCCCGTTCGACGATGCCAGCTTCGACTTCGTGATCAACAACCAGGTGATGGAGCACGTCGAGGATCTCGACGCGGTGCTGCGCGAAATCGCGCGCGTGCTCAAACCCGGCGGCGTGGTGCTGAGCCTGTTTCCGGACCGTGGCGTGTGGCGCGAGGGCCATTGCGGCATTCCGCTGCTGCACCGCTTTGCGAAAGGCAGCCGGCTGCGCGTGCATTACGCCGTGCTGATGCGTCTGCTCGGCTTCGGCTACTTCACCGGCACGAAAACGAGGCGCCAGTGGAGCGAGGATTTCTGCGTGTGGCTCGATCAGTGGACGCACTACCGCAGTCTCGACGAGATCCGCGCGAGCTATGCGCGCCATCTCGGCAGCCTGCGTCACCGCGAGGAGGACTGGCTCGCGCGACGCCTGGAGGGCAGGCCACTGCCGCTGGCCCTGGTGCCGCGGGCCGTTCAACGTCTGATCGTGCGCAAACTCGGCGGACTGGTGTTCGAAGCGCGGCGCGCGCCGTCGTCGGGCTGAGCGCGGGCCGCAGTCGTTTTTCAGCAGCCGGTCGGGCTGTGATGGCCAGCGAGAACACCGGGGATTTCGGGAACGGATCGCCAAATCGTTCGACCCTTGGGCCCGTGCACGAAGCTCGGCCTCTCATCAGGCCACACGAGCGCCTTGCCGGCGGTCGCCGTCCATTTCGCCCTCCCCACTCGGTGTTCCTTGAGTTCTCGGTGCTGGTCCACCCGTTCCGTGACACCCCTGTCAGCGCCAGTCGGGTTTCACGGCCGAGCCTTGTCACCGGCCTGTTGGGGCTGGCAGCACACGTGCCCGGCCCGGGGGCCGGCGGCATTTGCGAAACGGGACAACAGGCGTAGGCTCGTGAGCAACGGCTTTCATTTGCCCTCACCGCAGGAGCACGCGATGACCGAACACCAGCAGCGCAATCTCGCGACCGCCCACCGTTACGTCGAGCTCTACAACCACGACATCGAACGTTTCGTTCCCGAGTGCTACACGCCCGATTGCCAGGTCCACGTGATGGGCCGCGCGGTGATCGAAGGCGCGCAGACGCTGCTCGACGTCGAACGCACCGTGCTGCGCGTGGCGCCCCGGCGCCGGATGCGCCTCGAGCACGTGCACGTGCTGGCGGATACGGTGATCGTCGAAGTGACCCTGCTCAATCCCGATGCGGGGGCGGACTGGATGCTGCCGTTCGCGGCCGTGCTGACGATGCGCGACGGATATATCGCGATCGATCGCAGCTACGCGGAGTGGGCGCGCTGGCCGGGCCTGTGATCGGCGCGCCGCGCGGCGGCTGCGCATCCTGACGGCGCCACCCGCCAGCCGGCGACGCCGCGACGCCCGGCCGCTTCCCGTCCACAATTGCTGCGCAATCGGGCGCGATAATCACCCACTTCGTTCACGGCACGGCCCATGCGTCTGACCCTGCGCGCCAAACTGTTCGTGGTGTTGCTGATTATCACCGGCGCCGTCGTCGCCGGGATGCTCGCCGTCATGCAGTGGTCATTCGAGCGCGGCTTCGTCTCGCTGGTCGAAGCACGCCAGCAGGCGCAGGTGAAGGCCGTCATCACGCGCCTCGCCGACGAATACGTCGCCGCGGGCGGCTGGCAGCGGCTCAGGGATGACCGTGCCCGCTGGGCGCATCTGTTGTTCACCAGCCGGCCCGGCAGCCACGATCGGGCGCCTCGCTGGCTTGGCCGGGCGCTCTCCGGTCCACCGCATCAATGGCCGCCGCACCGCGGCCGGGCAGGGGCGCGCGGAGGGCCGCCCGGCGACAGCCGCCACGCGGGACCTGCGCGAGGCGCCCCGCTCGAGTTTCGCCTGATGTTGCTCGACGCGGACCGGCGCCTGCTGTTCGGCGAGGCGGCGCGCCTCGCCGACGCCGAACTGAAGCCGATCATGGCCGCGGGCGCGACCGTGGGCTGGCTGGCCGTATTGCCGGGCCCCGCGATCGACGAACTCGCCGACATCCGCTTCGTCGCGCGGCAGCGGCAGACCTTTGTCGTGATCGCCGCGGCGATGGTCCTGCTGGCCGCGGCGCTGGCGCTGCCGCTGGCCGGCGCCATGACGCGCCGCGTGCGCGAGATCACCGGCGCTGCGCGCGCCCTCGCGAGCGGCCAGTTCGATACGCGCGTCGCCGTGACCTCGGGCGATGAACTCGGCCAACTGGCGCGTGACGTGAATGAACTGGCGAAAGCGCTGGCCCGCACCGAGCAGGGACGACGGCAGTGGGTGGCAGACATTTCCCATGAACTGAGGACCCCGCTGGCCGTGCTGCGCGGCGAACTCGAAGCCTTGCAGGACGGGGTGCGGCCGCTGACCATGGCGGCCATCGACTCCCTGCATGCCGACACGCTGCGACTGCATCGGCTGGTCGACGACCTCAACGATCTGGCAATGTCCGATCTCGGCGCGCTGAGTTATCGCAAGACCGCCGTTGAACCGCTCGCGATCCTGCGCGAGGACCTGGCGGCACTGGCCGGCGAGTTCGCCGACCGACAGATCGACGTGACGTTGGAGCCGGCGCCAGGGCCGAGCCTTCGCATCAATGGCGACAGCGGACGCCTGTCGCAACTGTTCCGCAACCTGTTGACCAACACCCTGCGCTACACCGACGTGGGCGGGCGCCTGGTCATCCGCGCCGGCCGCAGCGGCGATCGTCTGCAGCTGGTGTTCAGCGATACCGCGCCCGGCGTCCCCGCGGATGACCTGCCGCAGTTGTTCGAACGCTTCCATCGCGTCGACGCCTCGCGCAATCGGGCCAGCGGCGGTGCCGGCCTCGGGCTCGCGATTTGCCGCAGCATCGTCGAAGCGCACGACGGCAGCATCACCGCCACGGCGTCCGCACTCGGCGGACTGTCCATCCTGATCGATCTCCCGTTGCTGCCGTGACTGCCACCGCCCCGCTGATACTGATCGTCGAAGACGAGGACAAGCTCGCCCGTCTGCTCGCCGACTATGTCGTGCGCGCCGGCTATGCCGCGCAGATCATCGGCGACGGCACCGCGGTGCTGCCGTCGCTGCGCAGTGCGATGCCGGCCGCGATTCTGCTCGACCTGATGCTGCCCGGCACGGATGGCCTGACGCTCTGTCGCGAAATCCGCCAGTTCAGCGCGGTGCCGATCCTGATGATCACGGCGCGGGTCGAAGAAATCGATCGCCTGATTGGCCTCGAACTCGGCGCCGACGACTACATCTGCAAGCCGTTCAGCCCGCGCGAGGTGATCGCGCGGCTGAAGGCGGTGCTGCGCAGGACCGGGCCCGGGGCGGCGGCGGCCGCCAGCGTGGACCGCAACGTCCTCGAACTCGATCCGCTGGCGTTCCGCATCCGCGCCGCGGGCCGCGAGGAAACACTGACGTCGGTCGAGTTCCATCTGTTCGACGTGCTGTACCGTGAACCCGGCCGGATCTTCTCGCGGTCCCAGTTGATGGACCGGATCTATCCCGATCGTCGCGTGGTGTCCGATCGCACCATCGACAGCCACATCAAGAAGCTGCGCCGGAAGCTGGCGGCGATCCTGCCGCAGCGGGAGCTGGTGCACGCCGTCTACGGCGCCGGCTATCGCTATGAGCCGCAGGCAGCACCGCCCCGGGATTGACGCGGGCAGCCGGCGCCGGACAACTTCCTCAATCGATGCACAATTGCTCCGTCGTTCTTGCACGAATGCGGCACAAGCTGACGTTCAGGGATGGTTGCCATCCTTCCCAATCAGACCATTCATGACAGGAGACAGACATGAAAAGAACTTTGATCGCACTCGCTTTCGCCTGTGCATTGCCGGTTGCGTTCGCCGGGGGCCAGGGCATGGGCCCGGACGGCGCGAAGCTCGATCGCATGGCGGCTGCGCTGCAACTGACCGACGAGCAGAAGACGCGCGTGAAAGCCCTGTTCGATGAACACCAGGTGCAACGCCAGGCGATGCGGGAGCAGATGCGCGCCAGGATGGCCGAGGTGCTGACGCCCGAGCAGCTGGCGAAACACGACGCGATGCGCGAACAGCGGCGTGGCGAGTGGAAGGAGCGGCACGGCCGCCATCGCGACTGCGACAACAAGCCGGCGGCGAACTGAGTCCGACCCGGACACTCGGCCCCCCCGGGAGGGGGGGCACTCCGTCGTGGCAGTCAGGCCGGCGCCACGCCCCCGGTTCTGACGACCATCGCGGACCGTGCCGCGAGCCTCGCCCGCCATCGCTGCCGGCGCCGAGCTCCCGACGCCGCGGGTGCAGGCCTGTCCGTTCAGGTGACGATCGAGAAATTGAATCGGGCGTCCGGCGGCGCAGCCGTCGCGAACGCAAGGGCGGCCGTCAGCTCGGCCAGCACTTCGTGATACTCCTCGTGCAGCAGTCCGAACGTGAGTTTGTTGCGCTGTAGATGCGCGGTCAGCCCTGTGAGCAGGGTGATGGCTGACGCCACCGGCAGCCAGGCGCCGTGCCGGGCCATCATGTCGAGCGTCGAGTGCACGCCCGACGGCAGCTCGAACCCGTGCGCCTCGAAGCGCAGGTCCGTGGTGTCGCAGGCGGCGATGAACGAGCCGAGGCCGAGTTCGCGACTGAGGCGGTCCAGCCGGTCGGCATGCCGGTACAGCGCGGGCTTGTCGGTGTCATCGGTGATCACCTCGGCACCCATCAACAGGTGTGTCCACAACACGGTGTTCATGCGGTGATGTTTGTCCCGGCCTGCCTCGTTGCCGACAGGCAGGTTAACGCAGGCATGCGCCCGTGTCAGAATCCGGGCCAGCGACCGGGGCATTCGCCCCGGTTCATCGCGAGCGGGTGAACGCCGATGTACGAGTCCCGTCAGGATCGACCCCTGCATCCACGCGCCTTCGCGTCCCGCCTGGTGGCGCACCTCGCGCTGACGCTGGGGCTGCTGCTCGCCTCGCTGCTGCTCGGCATGACGGGCTACATGCGCTTCGAACAACTGCCGGCGATCGACGCCTTTCTCAATGCGTCGATGCTGCTCGGTGGCATGGGCCCGGTCAATCCGCCCGTCACCGCGATGGGCAAACTGTTCGCCGGCTGCTATGCGCTCTATGCCGGTCTCGTGTTCATCGTGTCGGCCGCCCTGATCTTCACGCCGATCGTGCATCGCGTGCTGCACAAGTTTCATTGGGACGCGGACGCATGAGGGCAGACGGCGGACCGCCGTCACGCGAAGTCGTGGCGAGATGACTGACGCCCGATGCCCCGTTGTGTAAAGCTGTCCTCGTCCCGTTCCGTCCACACCAGCCAGGCTGAGGTCACCGATGCCGGATATTCAAGCAGCGCCGCAAACAGCGGCACAACGCGCCAACCTTGCACTCGTCCTGCACTGGCAGGCCACCTACAACGACCAGGTCGCGCGCATGGTCGGCGACTGCTATGCGCCGGATGCACACGTGCAGTTCACCGGCGGCGAGGCACGTGGTCATGAGCAGTTTCTGAAGGTCGAAAATGCGGTCGTCGCCGGGTGCCCCGGCCGACGGATGCGCGTGGACCGGGTGCTGTTCAGCGGCGACGACACGGCCGTCGTCGAAGCGGTGGTGCTCGACAGCGCCCGACCCGACTACTTCTCGCCGTTCTGCGCCATCCTCGTCATCAGGGACGGCCGGATCGTGCAGGATCGAACGTATCTCGATCCGGCGAACTGGCCCGGCATCGAGCGCGCGGCCGAGTTCGTCACCCCGGGTGGCCTTGGGGCCTGACAGGCCGACACGCCGTGCGCTGACGCGCGCCAGCGAGCCGGCGGATAGCCACTTTCGGCTGCAGCTGTCGGATGCTGCGGCACAGGGCCCAGATGTCGCGCTCCCGGGCGAGCCTGAAGTCGACGTCTGCACCGGCGGCCTCGCGCAGACCGTTGGCGCGCGACCGTGCCTCTTTCTCCAGACCGGGTCCCGCTGTCAGCGCGCCTTGTCGATCGAACAGTGCGACCGCAGGGTCTCATCGGGCGTCGCGTGCTGACGGCAGCCCGGTCGCTCGACCCGCGGCCAGTACTGCGCCCAGCGCCAGCACGGTCAGCGCCAGCGACGAGGGCTCTGGAATGGCGTTCAGCTCGAACGCGACCGATGACAGCGCGAACGCCGTGCCGTCGCTGGCGTCGGCGGTACTGACGAGGCTCAGGCTCAAGACCCCGTCGAGTGCGGACGCGAGATCGAATTCATAATCGAGGCGCAGCGTGCGATCGAGGATCTGATCAATCAGCGTGTCGAGACCCACCGTCAGCGTGACCGCCAGCTGTGCATCGGTGACACCCCCGACACGATCACCGAACGACTCGAAGTCGAGGCTCAGGCGATGCCGGCCGCGGCTGTTGAACGTCCCGATGAAATCCGCGGTCGCCACCGCGCCGGCGTGCGTGCCGGCGCCCAGCACATCGACGACTGTCGCCAGCAACCCTTCATCGGCAATGCCGTCGGCCAAGGCATATTGATCGAGCCCATCGAGTCCGGCATTCGACTGCACCGGCAGCGCATCGGGTGGCGACGCCCCGTCCGCCGCCGCGTCGAACGCGTCGCCGAGTTCGGCGAAGGCGGTTGTCGAATACTGAACGCTGTCGAAGAGGATCGGCAGCGCACTGGCGGTCGTCGCCACGAGGCACAGCAGCAGCAGAATCAATGGTCGCATGGGAGATCTCCGTGGAGTGACTGGGGCGATATCGGGGTGTCCGTCAGCGCGTGCTGACGAGGGTGTCCGCGAGCCGCGCTGCTGCGCTGGCCGCCGACGGATGCCAGGGTGCGAGCGCCAGCGCCTCGCGCAGGAGGTCTCGCGCGCGCACGTCCTCGCCGGCGGTGGCGGCGATGAACCCGGCGCGATAGAGCAGCGCCGGATCGCGCGTGCCCACCGCGAGCACGGCCTGCATCTGCCGCCAGGCGTCGGCATGACGACCGTTGCCAGCGAGTGCCTGCGCCAGCGCGGTCCGCGTCTGAATGTCCTGGCGGTGTTCGAACTCGCGTTCCGCCAGCGCGAGCGCGGCCTTCGGGTCCTGGCCTTCGTCAGCGAGATAATCCACGAGCTCGCGGTTCGCGTTGTCTCCATTCGTCGATTCGGCGCGCGCGCCCTGCGCAAAGGCGACGAATTCACGTGCGGCCTCATCGGCATGCCCGGCCCGCGCCAGCGCGCGCGCGAGCCACAGCCGGTTTTCCGGATGCGGTGCAGCGGCGAAGTGCTGGCGGCGCACCGCGAGCGCGTCATCGAACCGGCCCTGCGCGCCGCGCACCTGGGCCAGCTGATGCAGTGCGTAGTGATAGCCAGGAAACAGTGTCAGTGCGTCCGTCACCGCGCGCCCGGCGAGATCCACGCGCCCTGCCTGCAACTGCAGGTGCGAGACCTGCGTCAGCAGCCATGCGCGATCCTCGGTTTCGGCCGGCGCCGTGCGCTGCAGTGCCTGCAGCATCAGTTCGATGCTGCCGTCGAGGTCGCCGTACAGTTCGCGCAGGTAGGCGGCGCGCGTGAGCCCGGGAATATTGCCGGGCCGCAGATCGAGCAGCCACTGCGCGGCGGTTTCGGCGTCGGCGTAGCGGCCGAGTTCGATATTCGCGTCGACCAGCAGTGCATAGGTCATCAGGTCGTCCGGATAGCGGACGTTGAGCGCTGTCGCCGCTGTCAGTGCCGCGGCGAACTCGTGCTTGCCGAGCAGCACCCAGACGCGTGTGCGCGCCGCGTCGAAGTCATCCGGCGCGAGTTCGTCTGCGCGCTCCAGACTCACCAGTGCGCGGTCATAGAGCGCGGCATCGGCCGTCTCGCGCGCGCGCCGCGCCAGCGCCATCGCCAGCGCGGTGTGCGCGGCGGCCTGGTCCGGAGTGGCTTCGACCCGACGCGTCGCGTCCGCGATCAGACGCTCGGCCGGCGTTGGCGCTGCAAGGGCAGGCCAGGCCAGGAGCAACAGGCACAGGGGCAGCCAACGTGTCATCGCGATCTCCTCTGGTAGCAGCAAGGGGGCCCGGCCTGTGCAGCCGGGCCCGTGGCCGTCGACGTGACGAATCAGGGCGCGCAGGCCGGGCCGACGCCCGCCGTGCAACCGGCCTCACCCGGATCGATGTGGCGACGATCGCGTCCTGACGGCGAATCGCCGAGATACGGAAAGGATTCGCGGTACGCCGTGTCGTTGACGTTCACCCCGTCGCCGAGCCGCCCGCCGACGTCCGCACTGAAGCCCTCGAACGGTGCCGCGAGTACGCCGCCCACCACGAGCCGCAGCGCCACGTCCGTCACGTCGTCGAATACGCGACGCCCGTTCGGAAAGCCGGCTGCGTCACCGCCGAGCAGGCCGAGGCGGCTGGCCGTGGCGGCGGGCGTCGGCGCGACGCCGGTGTTCAGCCGCAACAGATCGGCCACCGGGCCCGCTGGCGTGCCGACGGCCGCAATGGGTGGCGCGTAGGTGACGACCGGCAGCAGATCGGTGCGCGGGGGCGTCGGGATCGCGACAGCGCCGGCGAACGCCGCATTGACGATGCGCGCGAGCGTCGGGTCGAGGAAGAAGTTGGCGAACTGCGCATCGTTCTTCGGCACGTCCATGCTGAAGCGATCCTTGAAGCCGGTGCCGACCAGCAGCTCGTTGATCAGCGGATTGCCCATGCGCTGCACCTGGCGATAGCCGCCGGAACCGACCGCTTCGAGCGGCGAGCGACGCACCGTGACGCGCGGGCGCGACGTCGTGGCCCAGACGCCGATCGTCGCCGCCGGTGCGCTTGCCGGCTCCACCGCTTTCGAGCGCGTCAGCAGCGCCACCGGCACTTCGACGGCGAGCGAATTGACGGCGTAGCCCGACACCGTGTCCGCCGCGATGTTCGCCGCTGCGGCGTCCTGTGCCGCGTTCAGCACCGGAAACGCGTGCGTGTTCAAGGTATCGAAGGCACCGCCCAGATCAATCCAGAACGCGTCGTCGGTGGTGCCGGCAAAGGCTTTGACGTTGTTCGGCAGGCTGTGAATCGCGGCATTGAACAGTGCGCGATAATCCATCGTGCGCGGGCCGACATTGGCAGGCACGGCATCGAGCCCGCTGCCCAGCGCGGTGCGCTTGATCGATTTCCCGTTGCGGTATTCGATCAGTGTCAGCGCATAGCGCTGGCGCTGGCCGAGACCGGCATCGTCGAAGCTGTCGATGCGCGGCGGCACGAGTGCCGTACCGGGCGGCACCGGGGCCGGCGAGTTCGCCGGCGTGCTGATGCCGCCGCCCGCGCCCGCGTAGACCTGGAAGAGACCGGCAAGCCGCTGTTCGGTCGTGAAGCGGAACTCGAAACCGAGATCCTCGACCGCATCGTGGTTGTTGTCGATCTTGATCTCGTAGACGATTTCCTCATCGAACGGAAACCAGTTCGGGCCGTTTGCGGGATCGAGCAGCGGATCCACGCCCATGATCAGCGTGACCTTCGGCGTAGTCTCGGCCGTGCCGTAGCTGCGAAACGCATAGACATCGGTGATGTCGGCCTTGTGATCCAGCGCCGTGATCGGCGCTTCGCGATGATTTGCGCTGTGCGCCGGCAGTGCAGCCGCCAGTGCGGCCACGAGCCACAGACCTCGAACAGGTGTTTGCATGATGATTCCCTCTCCTCGACGTAAGCCGCGCGGCGAACCGGCGGCGGGGCAGGTGTTCGCGGCGCTGTGGCCGCTTGTCGGGTCCTACGCAAAGTTTCTCCAACTGGATGCGCGCATCCGTCACGCGCGCTGCTGCGTAGCACGCACAGGCGGGAGATGCCCCGTGTCGCATCCGGCGGTTCGCCAGCCGCCGACGGCCGTGCCTATAATCCGGCCCCGGGGCGCACAGGCATGGATGGCGACGTGACGGCTGAAGACACCACGCTGGCAACGTATGACCAATGGCTGCGCGCGATGGCGCGCGGGGAGGAACAGGCGCTAGGTTCGTTTTACGACGCCACGCTCAGCCGCAGTTATGCGCTGGCGCTGCGCATCGTGCGCGATCGCGAAGCCGCGGAGGACGTGGTGGCTGAAACCTACCTGCAGGTGTGGCGCGAAGCGCAGCGGTACGACAGCACACGCGGCAATGCGCTCGCCTGGCTGCTGACGATCTGCCGCAGCCGCGCGCTCGACTATCTGCGCAGGCTCGAGCCGGTCGAATTCCATGCCGAACCGGACAGCCTGCCGGGCGCCGATGTTTCCCGGTCCATCGGGACCGACGACCTGGTGTCTGCGCTGCAGGAAGGGCATCGCGTGCGGGAAGCCGTGGCGCAGTTGCCACCGGTGCAGCGTCAACTGCTCGCCCTGGCGTTCTTTCGCGGCCTGTCGCACCAGGAGATCGCCGAGCACAGCGGCCTGCCGCTGGGTACGGTGAAATCGCATATCCGCAAGGCGCAGGATGCGCTGCGCCTCGTGCTGGAGAAGTCATGATGAATCACGGTCAAGCCTGTGTGCGCGCGGCGGTCGGCGCGCGATGAGCAACCAGCCCTCGCCACCGCCCGGTGAGCGCCTCGATGCGGCTGATGCGGCGCAACTGGCCGCCGCGCTGACGCCCGAGCAGCCGACGCCTGCGCGCGCCGAGGCGCTGAAGTCGCGCATCCTCGCGGCCGCGCGCGAGACGCGTGCCGCGGAGCCGGCACGCGTCGCCGCGACCTTCGGCTTCAAATTCGTCGCCGCCGCCGAGCGCGTGTGGGAAACACGCGGTCTGGGCGTCGAGATGTGCACGCTGCACGAAGACGAGCACAGTCGTGCGATTCTGATCCGGCTCAAACCCGGCGGGGTGCTGCCGGCGCACAAACACCAGATGAACGAAGAAAGCCTGATGCTCGAAGGCGATGCATGGATAGGCGACGAACGCTATCTGACCGCTGGCGACTATCACTTCGTGCCGGCCGGTGTGATGCACCCGGATCTGAGATCGCCTGCCGGTTGCGTGGTCTACGTGCGCGGCGAGCGTCACTACCGGCCGAGAATCACGCCGACGCTCGTGCAGCGACTGGTGCGCAGTTTCCTTGGACGTGACTGATCGGGCACGCCCGACGTGGGTGCGTGCGAGCCGCGCAATCCGGTTTGCACTGTTCCTCGCCGTCCTGAGCATCGCGGCCGTCGTCGCGCGCTCGCTCGGCTATCCGGCGCCGTTTCCGCGCGTGCTCTACCGCGTGCTCGAGTGGTATCTCGAACCGGGCCTGACGGTCTGGTGGTGCACGCTCGGCGGGGTGTTCCAAGGCTTTCCGTCGGATCAGCCGGGCTATGCCGTGACGGTGCTCGGCAACGTCGCGTTCTGGTTGTCGACGGGCTATGTCGCGCTGCGGGTGTTCGGTGTGCTCCGCTCGCGCGTGATGAGCGCGAAGAAGCGGAGGTAGAGAGTTGGCGTGCTGGACTGCCTGCCTCACCCGGCCTCATGAAAGCTCGGTGAAGCCCGGGTGCAACGCAGTGGAACCCGGGATCTGCGGCATCTGGAAGGCTGCTCCCGGGTTCCGCGCTGCGCGCTACACCCGGGCTACACCAGAGCGCCGGAAAGGCATCTTCACAGCAACCTGAGCCGGATCATCGTGGGAGCACCAGCTCAACGCAGCCTGGGCGGGCGCCGGAAGCCCGACCATGCAGGCGTCAGCCGACCTTGTCGAGCGCCTGCGCGAAGCTCGCGATCGTACGTTCGACGTTGCGCAGCTTGTCGAGGCCGAACAGGCCGATGCGGAAGGTCTTGAAGTCGGCGGGTTCGTCGACCTGCAGCGGCACGCCGGCGGCGATCTGCAGGCCCTGCGCCATGAACTTCTTGCCGTTCTGGATCTCCGCGTCGTCGGTGTAGCTGACGACGACGCACGGTGCCTGGAAGCCCGGTGCCGCGACACTGCGGAAGCCCTTGCCCTCGAGCGCCGCGCGCACACCGGCGCCGATCGCGATCTGCGCGTCGCGCAGCCGGTCGAAGCCGATCGCTTCCGCTTCGCCCATCATCTCGCACAGGCGGCGCAGGCCGTCGGTCGGCATCGTCGCATGATAGGCGTGCGCGCCGCCTTCGTAAGTCTCCATGATCTGCAGCCACTTCTTGAGATCGCAGGCGTAGCTGCTCGACGTGGTGCCATCGATGCGTTCGCGCGCGCGCGCGCCGAGCATCACGAGGCCGGCGCACGGCGAACTGCTCCAGCCCTTCTGCGGCGCCGAGACGAGCACGTCGACGTTGCACGCGGCCATGTCGACCCACATGGTGCCGGACGCGATGCAGTCGAGCACGAACAGCCCGCCGGTCTCGCGGACCGCGGCGCCGACGGCCGTCAGGTAGTCCGCCGGCAGGATCATGCCGGCCGAGGTTTCGACATGCGGCGCGAACACGACGTCCGGCTTCTGCGCCTTGATGGCCGCGACCACTTCCGCAATCGGCGGTGGCGCGAACGCGGCGCGCGTGCCGCCGTCGCCGACCTGTCGCGCTTTCAGCACGCTGGCTTCGGACGGAATGTTCCCCATCTCGAAGATCTGGGTCCAGCGATAGCTGAACCAGCCGTTGCGAATGACCAGGCACTTTTTGCCGGTTGCGAACTGGCGTGCGACGGCCTCCATGCCGAAGGTGCCGCTGCCGGGCACGACGATGGCACTCTGCGCGTGGTAGACGGTCTTCAGCACCCGCGAGATTTCCTTCATCACGCCCTGGAAGGTGCGCGACATGTGGTTCAGCGCGCGATCGGTGTAGACGACGGAATACTCGAGCAGGCCATCGGGATCGATGTCGGGATAAAGGGCGGTCATGCGGATGTCACCTGAATAATCGTGGGGCTGGGGAGTCAGGCCGGCGGCCGGCCGGTGCGAACGGGAAACTAGCATCTTGGGCCGCGGCCGCCTAGGCGGGCGGTCGCCGCCGCCCGGCCGGTCCTCCGATCGAGGGAGATCAGCGCCCGATCAGGGCCAGGAATTCGCGGCGCGTGTCAGGATTGTTCTTGACCGATCCCCGCAGCGCGGAAGTCACGGTCGCGGTGCCGGTATGGCGCACGCCGCGTGATTCCATGCACATGTGGCGGCATTCGATCACGACCGCGACCCCGAGCGGCTGCAGGTGGGTGTCCAGGGCGTCGGCGATCTGGTTCGTCAGTCTTTCCTGCACCTGCAGCCGACGCGCGAACACCTCGACCAGGCGCGACATCTTCGACAGGCCCAGGATCCGCCGATCCGGCACGTAGCCGATGTGGGCCTTGCCGAAGAACGGCGCGAGGTGGTGTTCGCACAGGGAGTACAGCGGGATGTCGCGCACGATCACCATCTCGTCGACGCTTTCCGCGCCGTCTTCGAAGGCCTTGAGGATGTCCTCGGGATTCTGCTGGTAGCCGCTGGTGTATTCGGACCAGGCTTTCAGAAAGCGCATCGGCGTTTCGAGCAGACCCTCGCGCTGGGGGTCTTCGCCGATCAGCGCAAGCAGCTTGCGCACGATATCGAGATCTTCGGGCTGGTACATGGGCTGGGCTCTGGCTTGAGGCCGCGCGGGGCGGCGGGACGGACATACGGCGGTGGGCTGGTGGCTCCTTACCTTAGCGACCCCTGCCCCTTTTTGCTACGTGCCGTCCGCCGCAACGGATCAGGCCGACCGTCGCGCACACCGGATCCCGCGTTATCTGTCTGTCATCTGCCCCCGTTACGTTGCGTTCCCGGGCACGCCGCGTGCCCGGACGCCGTGGCGGCCGTGGTGTGAAAGCCCGACGTCGCCCCGGCCCACTTGCGCGGTGCCGCCGACCAATGCAGCCAGAACAAGGGAGATCCCGCATGAAACTTCGACCCGTCCCGAGTCTCGCCCTGAGCCTCGTGCTTTCCAGCGTCATCGGTGCGACCGATGCCCTCGCCGCCAGTGCCACCGCGCTGGCGAGTTTCGAGGGCCTCTCGGTGCGCACCGACGGCACCGCGTCCCTGGTGTTCACCGACACCGATTTCCTCGAAGCGCTCGGCCTGACCGACGGCGGCGCGGCCGACCCGTTCAACGACGGGGCCACGTTCGACAGCCAGGTGTCCGCGTTCGGCGAAGGGACGGCGACGAACTCGGGCCGTTTCGGCGCCTCTTCGTTCGCCACGGCGAATGACTTCGCACGCTCCGACGCCTTCACCTTCGTCGACGCCGGCATCGAACTGTCCGGCATCGGCAACGTGTTCATCGACATCAGCTACTCGCTCGCGGTCGACACGCTCGACAATCTCGCCGAAGGCTTCGCCAAGGCCGGTCTGAGCGCGTTTGGCGCGTTCGCCTCGGGCTCGGTCGGCCTCTTCTCGCAGGGCCAGCCCGGCGTGGCAGACGGCGACACGCTCGACGGCATCCTCACGCTGAGCTTCTTCGTGAACCAGAATCCGCTCGACGGCCCGCTGAGCGACGTGCTCTACATCGACACCTACGCGTCGGCCCAGGCCGCGCCAGTGCCGGTGCCGGCTGCCGTGTGGTTGTTCGGTTCGGCGGTCGCGGGCTTCGCCGGCCTGCGTCGTCGCGTCGTCACACCCGTCTGAGTCGCGCTCCCCGGCGGCGCGCCTGCGCGCCGCCGGTTTCGCGCCGCAAGTTTCGCGCGCTCGTCATCCGGCAGTCACACACGCGCGGCAGGGTGTTGCCGTGCCGGACACGGTGCCCGGCGCGCCAACCACTGCGAGTTCCCGACATGCCTTCCAGATTCTCTGCGGCGCTGGCCGCCCTGTTGTGCGCCATGCCGATCGTGACGCTGGCCGAATCCGTCACGCCGCCGCTCCACACGCAGGTCCTGGCTTATCTCCGCGAACACCGCGGGGTCATCTCCAATCCCCTGCCCGAACTGCATCCGCGGCACACCACGTTCAACGCCGAGGCGCCGATTCCGCCGCAGTGCTACACGAAGCACGATGGCCGCCACAATCCGTGCTACGTCTGTCACCAGAATCCGATCGCCGGGCGTGAGAACGTGATGGCAGATGGCGACCTGCAGGTCGAGTACGCGTTCAGC
The DNA here is from genome assembly GCA_001464935.1 of Gammaproteobacteria bacterium Ga0077536. GTDB lineage: Bacteria > Pseudomonadota > Gammaproteobacteria. The sequence continues at coordinate 41,117 of LNEL01000058.1, read as the reverse complement.
GACGTCGGCATGACGAATCATCGGAAGAACCTGTTCGAGGATCGCGCGCAGGCCATCGCCGCGATCAGCGACGAAACGATCCTCGACTGGATCGACGACGACAACTACAGCGCCCTCGCGCCGGCCCTCGAGAAAGCCGGGTTCGAAGGCTGGATACCCGATCTGAAACAGCTCGAACTCGGCGCGGCGGCCTTCGACGCCGAGGGCTTCGCGAAGGACGGCAGCCACTGGGTCGCGTTCAACTACAAACCGTTTCCGAGCACCTTCTGGCCGACGAACGGCGCGACCGACGACGTCATGATTCGCCTGCCCGAAGCGTTTCGCACCGGTGCACACGGCCAGTACTCGCCGGATGTCTACCGGGCGAACCTTGCGATCGTCGAGGCGAGCGTCAAGGGCCTCGCGGAGATCTCGGCGCTGCCGTTCGATGAACGCGAAGTCGGGGTCGATCTCGACGGCGACGGGCGCCTCGCGCGGGCCACGCGCGTCGTGAAGACAGACGCCTACGTCGGGGCCGCGGCGAAGGAATTCATCGACCCCTTTCTCTACCCGCGCGGTACGGAGTTCCTGCACACCGTGCGCTACTTGGGCGTGCGCGCCGACGGTGAGATCGTGCCGTCGCGGCGCATGAAGGAAGTGCGCTACATGCGCAAATGGAACGCCTACACCAAGCGCACTTACGCCAGGCACTATGAACTCGGCGGATTCGAGAAGGAGGCCGGCGCGCTGCCACGTCCGCCCCTGATCGGCGATCATGGACTCGACAACGGTTACGGCTGGTCGGTGTCGGGCTACATCGAGGGCATCGATGGCCAGTTGCGCACCGCGACCTACGAAGAGAACCTGTTCTGCATGGGCTGTCACTCGTCGATTGGCGCGACCATCGACAAGACCTTCGCGTTTCCGCGCAAGGTCGACGGAGCCGCCGGTTGGGGCTATATCAACCTGCGCGGCATGCCGGACGCCCCGAACGTCGGCGAGACAAAGGGCGAGATCGCGACCTATCTCGAGCGCGTCGGCGGCGGCAGCGAGTTCCGCCACAACGAAGAAATGGCCGCGCGCTGGTTCACGGCGGACGGCAAAGTCGACCGCGCGGCGGTGGCGCGGGCGCAGGACGTCTATGAACTGATCACGCCTTCGCGCGATCGTGCGCTCGCACTCAACAAGGCCTATCGCACGATCGTTGCCGCGCAGGACTATCTGCATGGCCGCGACGCCGTCATCGCGCCACCGCGCAACGTGCATCAGCACATCGACAACGACACGGCCGAAACCCTGCCGCTCGAATACTTCAAGGCGTGGGATATCCGTCTGGACTGGCGCTCCGCCGCGGCCAGCAAATAGGACCGGCTCGAGGCACGTGCCCGCACGCAGCGGCGCGCGCGCGCCGCCCGCACTGTCGACATCGTTCGCGACACCGCGTGCCGGCCGTCGCCTGGTGTGCGGTTCAATTCAGCAGATACGCACCCCGATCAAGATTCCGACGGACTATCTGCGCGCGCGTTGATCGAGCGTCCGCGCTTTTCTACAAGTATTCGCATCGTATGCGTCGAGACCGTCATCCCGGTGTTAAACGGGTGACACAACCACTCCCTACAGTGCGCTCGCGCGACCGGTCGACAGGGTCGGATCGCGCAGCAGACGTTTCATGACACAGGTTCACCACGTGTTGGAGGGAGAATATTTATGAATTTGCGCATCAAGCCGGCCCATCTCGGCCTCGGCACCGTCGCGTTCGCCGTTTCGCAGGCGGTCGTCGCCGGCACAGCCCCGTACTTCTATCCGCTGCAGCAGTCCGCTGCGGTGGCGTCGCCGATGCATATCAACGAACTGAACACGCCGCTGCAGACGCCGGCCGGCTTCAGCCAGAAGAACCTGATGAGCCTCAAGGAAGTCGAGGCCGACGTGAATCAGTCAATCCAGCGTGCGGGCGGCGCGGCGACCAGTGCGTCGATGTTCGACATGCTGGCCTATGACCCGAGCGGTCGTTACGTCTTCATCCCGCACGAGACGCCGTGGGGCGCCGGGGTGTCGCGCTACGACAGCGTGGCCGACAGGACCGAACTGTTGTTCGCGGGCGACCAGGAAGCCCTGAGCAATCCGCTGTGCACCTCCGACCCGCTGGCTGCCGAACGTGATCCGACCAACGGCCTGTGTCCCGCCTGGGACTTCGACTTCGGCGCCTTCGACCCGGCGCGCTGGACCCCGTGGGGCACGCTGTGGCTCGGTGAAGAGTGGACCGCGCTCGGTCGCATCGTCGAAATCATGAATCCGCTCGGCCCGAAGCCGGCAAACCCCGTCGCGTCCGCGGCGAACGAGGGCGTCAACTGGCGCATCGTCGAGGAAATCGCGAACGTCGCGCACGAGGGCATCAACTTCAGCGTCAAGGATCCGACCGGCACGATTTACTACATCGACGAATGGAACTCGGGTTCGATTTACATGCTGAAGCTGAAGCAGCCCGGCAATCTCGCCGCGGGCGGCCAGACCTTCGTGCTGTCCGTCGACGCGTTTGCCGCGACCGGCGGCGATCCGGCGGCCAACTACAATCAGGGCTCGAACGCGACTGCCGCGCGCTTCGGCATGGCGACCTGGGTGCCGATCACCGACGCCGACGGCAAGAAGCTGGCGGGCCGCACGTGGAATCCGTTCGCCGATGGTCCGACCAGCGATCCGCGTACCGATCCGACAGCGCGTGGCGGCCGCGGCGCGGCTGACGAAGCCGGCGGCACGCCGTACGGTCGTCCGGAAGACATGGCGATCGGCGTGTTGCCGAACGGCAATGAGATAATCTACATCACGACCACGTCCGAGCATGCGGCGATCTCGATCGAAATCCTGCCCGCCGGCAAGGCGAATGTGCGTCAGTTCGCGAGCCGCAGCACGCCGAAGAACGTCGGCTTCGAACCGACGACGGGTCGCCTCGATTCGCCGGGCAATATCGCCATCGACACGCTCGGCAATGTCTACCTGATCGAAGACGAGCCGAACGGCGGCAACATCGGTGGCGATATCTGGTTCGCGCGAGACATGAACAACGACGGCGTTGCCGAATCGCTGGATCATTTCATGAGCAACCAGGTCGACGGTTCGGAAACGACCGGCATGATCTTCCATCCGACCGATCCGTCGCGCTTCGTGCTCGCCGTGATGCATCCGGACAGCACGGATCTGGCTGCTGTTCCCGCCGGCTTCGGTGATGCCGTGTGGGAGTACGACGTGTCGAAGGTCGTGCCGCCGACCTGTGAAGGTCCGCGCAGCCAGTGGATGACCTTCGACGATCAGAGCCGGCAGTGGGTGCGGGCGTGCACCGTCGCGAGCGACTTCAACTTCGTGAAGCAGCTCGAGCGCAACAAGCCGCTGCTCCCGGCGAACCCGTAGCCAGTACGGGCGGGACGCGGTGACGCGTCGCCCCCCGCGCCAACGGCAGGGTCCTTTCGCGGACCCTGCCGTCTTGCCGTCCGCCCTGCCCACTTCTGACCCGCCGGCTCAACCGGATGGTGATGGCTCCACCTGGCCGTTGCCCGTCGCCAGCCACACGCGATCGCCGACAGTGATCATGCCCTCGACGAGCACGCGCGCGGTCACGCCGCCGTGTCCTCGCAGCACGTTATAGGCGCCGGGTCCGAGATCGCGCTCCATCTTCGAGCAGGGATCGCAGGGTCCCGTGATCTCGAGCACCACGGCCTCGCCGATGTGCAGCACGACGGGCGTATCACGCCACGGCGAACGCGCTGACAGCAGGTTCAGGCCGGCGACGATCAGATTGCGCCGGAGGAGCAGCGGGTCAATCGCATCGCGCCGCAGCCACGCCGCGATCAGCGGCAGATGTTCTGCCTGCAGCAGCGTGACCTCACGTTTCGATCCGCCGGGCCGGCGGGCTCGCAGCGCGCTGCGGTCACCGTCGAGTCCGCGGCCGGGAATGGCACGTGCACGTTCGACGGCATGCGCCGGCAGCTCACGCCCGGGCCGCAGCACGATGGCCTGCAGCACGCCGTCGCCGGCAAAGCGCGTCACCAGATGACGGAGATCCATCGTTGCAGCATACCGCGGCTCCGGGCGGCGCAGCGCCCCCGATTTGTCGTATCTTCGTCAGCGGGCACGAGCAGCGGAGGACCGCGGATGCGACCGACTACGCAGGGTGCGGGACACGGCGACGACGCGCATGCCGGCTCCCCGCTCGCGCGCGCGCTCGGCATGACGCCGAATCTCGCGCTGCGTCTGGCCGACCTCGATCTCACGCTCGCAGTCTGGCGACAGCGCGACCGTTATTACGAGATTCCGGCGCTGACCGATCCCGTGATTTCCATTCACGTCGGCGGCCGCGGCCGCGTGCGCTTCGGCGACGGCGACGGCTGGAGCCGTCGCAGTTCGACGCTCGGCACGGTCACATTTCTGCCGCCGGGCCTGGCGACGCGCTGGCTCGTCGAAGGCGGCGAAGTCGAGCACCTGTCGTTGACGATTGGCGCGGGGTCGCGCCTGCGCACCGTCGTGACGGCGGCCACGGACGCGATCGAAGTCGGCATGCCCGACGCGCTGAACGTCGGGCTCGCACAAACGCTCGTCAGCCTGCTCGACGACGCCACCGAGGCCGCCCCACCCGATCCCGCCTTCCTGCTGAGCCTGTGCGAAACCCTGCTGCGCCATTTCGCGCGCCAGCATCGCACGCCGTATCGAGACGCGCGCGCAGGCGCGGGTCACGAGGCGGTGGCGCATGCGATCACGCTCATCGAGGCGCGTTACGCGGAACCGCTGACGGTCGCCGGCATCGCCGCCGGCTCGGGCCTGAGCGCCGCGTACTTCGGCGAGCTCTTCAAGCGCGAAACCGGGCGCTCGCCGCACCAGTACCTGCTGCAGGTGCGCATCGAGCGGGTGCGCGACGCGCTGCGCGCGACCGATCTCGCGCTCGGTGACATCGCGCAGAATTTCGGCTTCGCCAGCCAGAGCCACCTGAACACCGCGTTTCGCAAGTGGATGGGCGTGACGCCGGCGCAATACCGGAGCCGTCAGCGCGCCTGAGCAATCGGTGCGCGGTGTCGAGCCTTTGCTGGCGCAGTGCACAACCAGCTTTCGTGCAAACGGCAGCGGCGCTTTGCGAAAGACGCCGCCGCGCGTGGCGATCTACAGTCGGCGCAGCCCCCGCTGACAGGAGATCCCCCGTGACCGTCGATGAACAACTGAACGACCCGACCTTCTTTGCGACCGGCGAGTTCTATCGCCTGTTCGATCGCATGCGGCGCGAGGATCCGGTGCACTGGACCACGAGCCCCGACGGCCGAGGCTACTGGTCCGTGTTCCGGCATGCGGATCTGAAGGCGGTGCTCAACGCGCCTGAGCTGTTCAGCTCCGAACGCGAAGGCGTGATGCCGGCGCTCGACGTCGAGATGGCAGAGGTTTCGCGTGAGGCGATGGGCGTCGGCGAGAACGTGCTGACGATCGATCCGCCGCGACACACCGAGTTCCGCAAGGTGATGGCGGCGCCGTTCCTGCCGAAGGCGCTGGCCGACGGCGAAGCGCGCACGGCTGAACTCATCGGCGCAATCTTCGACGACCTGCCGGCGCATGGCGAAATCGATCTGGTGGCAGACCTGGCCGTCCGCATTCCGATGGCGGTGATCTGCGACATCCTCCAGCTGCCGATGAGCGACTGGGACGATTTGCTGCGATGGGGAAAAATGGCCATCGGCGGCTCAGACCCGGAGTATCAGCAGGGCTCGGCGGCGGAAACCGTCAGCCGCGGCTTCCGCCTGATGTACGACTACAGCCTGCGCCTGTCGTCCGCGCGCCGCGGCTGTCCGCATGCCGATCCGCTGACGCTGCTGGCGAATGCCTGTGTCGGCGCGCAGTCGTTGACGCCCTCGCAGGTTGCGCACAACGGTGTGCAGCTGATGCTCGCGGGTTTCGAGACCACGCGCAATGCGTTCTCGGGCGGCGTGCTCGCGCTGCTCGAGAACCCGGCGCAGATGGCATTGCTGCGCGAGGATCCGAAACGGATCAGGCTCGCGGTCGAGGAGTTCGTGCGCTGGTCAGATCCGGTGATCTCGCTGATGCGCGCGGCGACCGCGGACACGACACTCGGGGGCCGGCAGATTCGCGCGGGCGACCGGCTGCTGCTGTGGTTTCCGTCGGCGAATCGCGACGAAACGGTGTTCGAGCGCCCGTACGAGTTCGACGTCACGCGCCATCCGAACCTGCATCTCGGTTTCGGCGCCGGGCCGCATTTCTGTCTCGGCGGCCCGCTCGCGAAGATTGAAATCCGGCTGGCGATGGAAGAACTGCTGCGCCGTTATGACGGCATCGAAATCACGGGGCCGGTCGAGCGCGTGCAGTCGAGTTTCGTCGGCGGGCTGAAGCATCTGCCGGTGCGCCTGGTGCCGCACGCGGCCGCGCGCCAGCGCCGTTCGGCTCAGTAGTCGCCGGACACCGTCGCGCCGGGCCGCTCCTGCGGCCGGCCGAGGCGTCCACAGTCCAGTCGCGCGCGGCGCTTCAGGCGCTGCCACCACGGATCGAGCGCCGTGAGCAACAGCGCGCCGCCGACCGCACCGGCCCAGACCGTGACGAGGTACAGGGCGATGTCGCGCAGCAGCCAGACATGGGGGTCGTTCATGGCACCATTCTGGGCGGCGCGTCGCGCGCGCCGCTACGGCGGAAGTCTTCGGCGCGGCGGGAAAACGTCTGGCATTCGGGCAAAAAAAAGCCCCGCAGAGCGGGGCTTTTTCACAGACTCGCGGGAGTCTTACAGCAGCGGGACCATCAGCAGCGCGACGATGTTGATGATCTTGATCAGCGGGTTCACCGCCGGGCCGGCCGTGTCCTTGTACGGATCGCCGACGGTGTCGCCGGTGACCGCGGCCTTGTGGGCGTCAGAGCCCTTGCCGCCATGGTGGCCTTCCTCGATGTACTTCTTCGCGTTGTCCCAGGCGCCACCGCCCGTGCACATCGAGATCGCGACGAAGATGCCGGTGACGATCGTGCCCATCAGCATGCCGCCGACGGCCATGCGCGCCGCTTCGGCGCCCATCGCGAGCCGCATGACGACGGCCAGCGCGATCGGGGTCAGCACCGGCAGCAGCGACGGCACGATCATTTCGCGAATCGCAGCGAGCGTCAGCAGGTCGACCGCGCGGCTGTAATCCGGCTTCGCGGTGCCTTCCATGATGCCCTTGATCTCGCGGAACTGACGGCGCACTTCGACGACCACCGCACCTGCCGCGCGACCCACCGCTTCCATCGCCATCGCGGCGAAGAGGTAGGGGATGAGGCCGCCGACGAACAGGCCGATGATGACGGCGGGTTCGTCGAGACCGAAGGTCACGAGCTTGCCGGCCGCGTCAAGGCTGTGGGTGAAGTCGGCGAAGAGCACCAGCGCGGCGAGACCGGCAGAACCGATCGCGTAGCCCTTGGTGACGGCCTTCGTCGTGTTGCCGACGGCGTCGAGCGGGTCCGTGATGTTGCGGATTTCAGGCCCGAGTTCGGCCATTTCGGCAATACCACCGGCGTTGTCCGTGATCGGGCCATAGGCGTCGAGGGCGACGATGATGCCGGCCATCGACAGCATCGAGGTCGCAGCGACCGCGATGCCGAACAGGCCGTTCAGCATGTAAGACGCCCAGATGGCGACGCACACGAACAGCACCGGCCAGGCGGTCGACTTCATCGACACGGCGATGCCGGCGATGATGTTCGTCGCGTGGCCCGTTTCGGACGCCGCGGCGACGTACTGCACGGGCTTGAACTCGGTACCGGTGTAGTACTCCGTGATCCACACCAGCGCCGCGGTCAGGGCGAGGCCGACCAGCGCGCAGCCGTAGATCGCGTTCACCGACACGCCTTCGATGCCGCTGAACATCCAGCTCGTCACCGGGTAGAACGCGATGGCGGCGATGACGCCGGCGACGATGAGGCCGCGGTACAGCGCATTCATGATCTTGCCGCCGTCGCTGGCCTTGACGAACATCGAGCCGACGACCGACGCGATGATCGACACGCCGCCGAGCACCAGCGGGTAGAGCACGGCGTTTTCGCCGGAACTCTTCATCATGAGGCCGCCGAGCAGCATGGTCGCGATGATGGTCACCGCGTAGGTCTCGAACAGGTCGGCCGCCATGCCGGCACAGTCGCCGACGTTGTCGCCAACGTTGTCCGCGATCACGGCCGGGTTGCGCGGGTCGTCTTCCGGAATGCCGGCTTCGACCTTGCCGACGAGGTCGGCACCGACGTCGGCGCCCTTCGTGAAGATACCGCCGCCGAGGCGCGCGAAGATGGAAATCAGCGAACTGCCGAAGGCGAGGCCGACCAGCGGATGCAGGTCGACCATTTCACCGGCCGCGGTGCCGGACTTGAGGAACGCGTAGTAGCCCGCGACGCCGAGGAGGCCGAGGCCCACGACGAGCATGCCGGTGATCGCACCGCCGCGGAACGCAACCTGCAGGGCGGCGTTCAGGCCCTTGCGGGCAGCTTCCGCGGTACGCAGGTTCGCGCGCACCGAGATGTTCATGCCGATGAAACCGGCCGCGCCCGAGAGCACTGCGCCGATGACGAAGCCGACTGCCGTGCTGATGTCGAGGCCGACGGCGATGACGATGGTGAGGATGACACCGACGATGGCGATCGTGCGGTACTGGCGGTTCAGATAGGCTGAAGCACCCATCTGCACGGCGGTGGCGATTTCCCGCATCCGCTCGTTGCCTTCCGGCTGGCTCAGAATCCAGGCCCTGGACCACAGCCCGAAGGCAATGGCGAATAGCGCGCAGCCGAGCGCGACAATGAGTTCGACCGACATTATTGATGTCCCCTCTTTAATTATGTTGACGCCGGACTGGCCGGCAGCGCCTCAGGACGCCGGACGGCGCCCCGAGTGACTCTCCTCCTCCTCCACACCCCGGTGTTGATGGCAACGGGCGTTGGTGGCGCCCGCCGACCCGGTGGCTAGAAAACCACCTGATTCTACTGGCTACTTACTTGAGTGCGAAGTGGGTTGCGGTCTTTTTCGGCACGGCGATATTGCGCAAACGCACGTAGTCGGGCAGCCCGTGGCGATAGGGCGGATAGTCTTCGCCCTGAATCAGGGGCAGCAGGTAGCGTCGTCCGGCCTCGGAGATGCCGAAGCCGTCCTCGCTGATGAAGTCGCGCGGCATTTTGCGCTCCTGGTTGGCGACGTCCTCGAGCTTCGCTTCCCCGATATGCCAGCGGTAGGGCTCGTCGGACTCCCGCACGATGGTCGGCATCACGGAATTGCGGCCGGCCAGTGCCAGTTCAACCGCCGCCCGGCCGAGCGCATAGGCCTGTTCGACGTCGGTCTTCGAGGCGATGTGGCGGGCGGCGCGCTGCAGATAGTCGGCGACCGCCCAGTGATACTTGTACTTCAGGCCCTCGCGCACGAGGTTGGCGATGACCGGCGCGACGCCGCCGAGCTGGGCATGGCCGAACGCATCGCGGATCCCCTGATCGGACAGGAACTGGCCATCGGGACTCCTGACGCCTTCGGATACCACCACCGAGCAGTACCCGTGCGTCTTCACCAGTTCGTCGACGCGGGCGAGGAAGCGGGCCTGGTCGAACGGCAGCTCGGGAAACAGGATGATGATCGGCAACGGGCAGTCGGCATCGGCAGCGAGGCCGCCGGCGGCCGCGATCCAGCCCGCATGGCGCCCCATCACCTCCATCACGAACACCTTGGTCGAGGTCTTGGCCATCGACGCGACATCGAAGCTCGCCTCGCGCACCGACACCGCCACGTACTTCGCCACCGAGCCGAAGCCGGGGCACACGTCGGTGATCGGCAGGTCGTTGTCGACCGTCTTCGGCACGTGGATGGCTTGCAGCGGATAGCCGAGTGTCGCCGACAATTGCGATACTTTGAGGCAGGTGTCAGCAGAATCACCGCCACCGTTGTAGAAGAAATAGCCGATGTCGTGGGCGCGGAACACCTCGATCAGGCGTTCGTATTCGGCGCGGTTCTGTTCGAGGCTCTTCAGCTTGTAGCGACAGGAGCCGAAGGCCCCGGACGGCGTGTGGCGCAGCGCCGCGATGTCGGCCGCCGACTCCTGCGAGGTGTCGATGAGGTCTTCGGTCAGCGCGCCGATGATGCCGTTGCGGCCGGCGAACACCGTCCCGATCCGCGCCGCGTGCGCGCGCGCCGTCTCGATGACGCCGCAGGCGGATGCGTTGATGACGGCGGTGACACCGCCGGACTGGGCATAGAAAACGTTGCGTGTGCTCATGATTCGGCGCCGGTTGGGGAGTAATGTGGCATCTTAAGGCCGCGATCATGGCCCATAAAGCAGGCGCGGTCCGAACTTCGTCCGCGCCCCGCGGTCTGCGCCGTAACAGTTGGTCACGTCACTCGCGAGCCGCGGTATCCCGCTGCTAGAATCGAAAGCACATGCAACAAGCCGCGCCCCAGCCCGTGTTCCGCCAGGTTCGCCGTCCGCCGCGGCGCGCATTGCTGCTCGGCCTGCTGCTGGGCGTCGCGGCCGGCGTGGCCGCGCAGCAGCCTGCGCCGGACGCCCCCTACGAGCGGGAGCTCACGGAAACCGTCTACGACGGCGAGTTGCCGGAAATCGGTGACTCCGCCGGGTCGGTCATCTCGCCTGAACAGGAACGCCAGCTCGGCATGGCCACGATGCGCCAGGTCCGGCGCATGGCGCCACTGGTCACCGACGAGGAGGTCGAGGACTACATCCAGAAGCTCGGCATGGAACTCGGCAAGAACGCGAACTACTACGGCGATTTCCATTTCTTCGTGATCGACAGCCCGGTGATCAACGCCTTCGCGGTGCCGGGCGGCTACATTGGCATGCATACGGGCCTGATCCTCGGCTCGAAGAGCGAGTCCGAAGTGGCCTCGGTGCTCGCGCACGAAATCGTGCATCTGACGCAGCGTCACGGCGCGCGCATGATCGAAGCCGCGAGCAACCTCAGCATTCCGTCGATGGCGGCCTTTCTCGGCGCCATCCTCGTTGCGGCGGTTGCGCCGCAGGCCGGCATGGGCGTGCTCGCCGGCGTCGCCGCCGCCCAGCAGCAGTACCAGATCAACTTCACGCGCGCGAACGAGAAGGAAGCCGACCGCATCGGCATCGAGCTGCTGCACAAGTCGGGCTTCCGCACGCTGTCGATGGCCGATTTCTTCAATCGCCTGCAGCTCGCGAACCGCTACTCCGATCCGAAGATGATTCCCGAGTACCTGCGCACCCACCCGGTCACCGTGAACCGCATCGCCGAGGCACGCGAACGCGCCGAGCGCATGAACGACAAGGTGATCCGGGAAGACAGCTACGAATACCAGCTGATCTGGCACAAGCTGAACGTGATGACCGCGCAGGATCCCGTGCAGGCGAAGAACTATTACGAAACGACGCTGCGCGAAGGCAGTTTCAAGAACGAATCCGCTGCGCGTTACGGCTATACGCTGGCGCTGATCGAGGCACGCGATTTCGAGCGCGCGCGCATCGAGCTGGGCAAGCTGCTGCTCGAATCCCCGCGCATCCCGGCGTTCAGGCTCGCGCAGGCCAGACTCGAACAGGAAGCCGGCAACACGCGTCAGGCGCTCGCGCTGCTGAAGGATCTGCATGCCGACGAGCCCGAAAGCCGCGCCGCTGCCTACACCTATGTCAGCCTGCTGAACCAGACCCGGCAGTCGGCGCTCGCCAAGCGCGTGTTGCGCGACTTCGGCGTCGCCGACGAACGCGATCCGCGCTTCTACAAGCTGCTGGCCGAGGCCGAGGAGGGGCTTGGCGACCAGGCCAATTCGCACTACAACCTGGCCGAGTACTATCGCAGCGTCGGTGAACTCGAGCTCGCGTTCGAGCAGCTGCGGCTCGCGCAGATCGCGCCGGAACTCACGCATTACCAGCGCCTGCGCATCGACGCCCGCATCGACGAGATCGAGAAGGACCTGAACCGCCTCGACCGGGATCGCGCGCGACGGCGCGAGCGCGAGGAACGGCGCCAGCAGGGCTGAGCGCCACGTGAAGTTTTCCGTCTCCGTCGCGGCGCTGCTCGCCGCGCTCGCCGGCCCGGCCCGGCCGGCCACCCCAGACGATGCCCCTCCCGGCCGTGCACTGGCCTTTGCCACCGACAAGGGCAACTGCCTCGCCTGCCACGCCATCGAAGGCGGCAGCCAGATGGGCAACATCGGCCCGCCGCTGGCCGACATCGCAGCCCGCTTTCCGGCGCGCGCCGAGCTGTTCGGTCGGATTTGGGATGAAACGGCGTACAATCCCGCCACTCTGATGCCGCCGTTTGGCCGGCACGGCATCCTGACCGCGAACGAAATCAACCTCATCATCGATTTCCTCTACACCCGGTGAGCATTCCGCACGACTCTGACGGTGCACGCGCGAGGGCTTTCGGCCGTCGTGGCCTGCTCGCGCGACTGCTGGCGCTGGGCAGCCTGCCGTGGCTGGCCGTGCGCGCGGCGGGCGCCGCCCATCAGCGCCCGACCCGCGCGTTCGCAGCCGAAGAAGTCGCGACCGCGCTGCGTGAACTGTTCGGTCGGGACGACATCCCGCTCAGTCCTAAGGTCCGGATCGGCGTCGCCCGGCTGGCTGAAAACGGCGCGGTGGTGCCGGTGAAGGTCGACGTCGACCTGCCGCATGTCGACGAAATCACGCTGCTCGCCACGCGCAATCCGGTGCCCTTGGTCGGCCGCTTCACATTCGGGCCGCGCACACGGCCGTTCGTGGCGGCCCGGATCAAGCTCGCCGAGACCTCGGAAGTGCTGGCGATCGCCCGCCGCGGTGATGAACTGCTGATGGCGCGTGCGGCCGTCGAAGTGACCGTCGGCGGCTGTGGCTGACATGGCGACGTCGTCGATCAAGGTTCGCACGCAACTGCGCCAGGGCCAGTTGACCGTGCGTGCGCTGATTCGCCATCCGATGGAAGTCGGGCGTCGCCTCGAAAGCGGGGAGCGGATTGCGCCCCGCTTCATCACCCGCGTCGTGTGCACGCTGAACGAAGAAGTGGTGCTCGACGCCGACTGGGGTGGCGGCATCGCGAAAGATCCGTACCTGTCGTTCGTCGTCGACGCCGCGCAGGCGGGTGACCGCCTGGGGATCAGCTGGGTCGACAACCAGGATGGCCGCGACGAACTCAGCGTCGCGATCTGAGCGGCCGCGGGCCGCGACGGTCCGTCCGGGCCTGGCCACGCTGCTGGCCACGCTGCTGGCCGTGCTGCTCGCGTCCGCAGCCGTGGCCGCGCCGGCGGCCCGCCTGCCCGATCCCGCCGCCGACCGCGCGGCGTTGCGCGCGGCCTATCAACAGCGCTTCCCGCATCTCGCCCCCGACGACTACGTGCTCGGCGTCTACGCGATCGACGCCGGGCTGCGCGCGCAATGGGAGGAACTGAACGAGTTTCCGCCGTACGAGTTCGCCGTCGACGAGGGCAAGGTCCTGTTCGCGCAAGCCCTCCCCGACGGGACCACCCTCGCCGACTGTCTGCCGGACGGTGGTCTCGGCACGGCCCATCGCTACCCGCAGGTCGACCCGGCGCGCGGCGAGGCGCTCACCCTGCCGCTTCTGATCAACGAGTGCAGGGTGCGGGCCGGTGCCGAGCGCTGGGACCCCGATCGCGGCCCGATGATGGCAGTGCTGGCCTTTATCGCCGATACTTCACGTGGTGAGCACCTCGAGGTGCCGCTGCCGGAAACGCCGGCGGCGCTCGCGGTCTACGCGACCGGGCGACGTCTCTTCCACAGCAAGCGCGGCCAGCGCAATTTTTCGTGCTTCGACTGTCATGTCACCGCGGTGGGACAGCGTCTGCGTGAGCAACCGCTGATGCCACTGCTGGGGGCCGTGACGCATTACCCGGTCTACGGCTTGCGCTGGGGCGCGATGGGCAGCCTGCACGCGAGATTTGCCGGCTGCTTTGAGCAGGTCGGCGCCGCACCGCTGGCCCCGCAAAGCCCTGAATACAGGGCACTCGAATATTTCCTCGGCGTGATGGGCGACGGCTTGCCGTACATCGCGCCGGGACTTCATCGCTGACTGCGAAGTCGATCATAAAACACTGTTAAACCTCACCCTCTTCGTTGTTCTTGCGGGTTTGGTCACAGAAAAGACACTCGCCGTCCGTAAGATCGCTCGCAACAGGCAGACTGAACTTCCGGCCCGTCGGCGGAAGCAAAATAACTAATAGAATTAAGAGAATAATATGCAACGCATCAAGTCTATCACTGCTGTTCTGGATGTCCTGGGTGTTGGCGGTCTGGCTGCCGCGGGCGCGGCCTTGCTGAACGTCACCGGTCTCGTACAGGCCGTGCCGGAGGCCCAGGCACTGACTTTCTTCGGCCTGTCCTTCATGGTGGCCATTGGCTCGTTCGGTGCCGCCCGACTGATACAGATCGGCGATCTCATCCGCACGAGTTCGAACCCCCGCCGCGAACGCCTGAGCCGCGCGGCCGCCATCGAAGCGCTGCCGCCGTCCGAGGCCACGCCGTCGGTCCCGAATCCCTTCCAGCGCGCGGCCTGAGCGCCGCGCCTGTCGCCGATCAAATTTGCGCGTTTTCGCCATAGGAGGGCGGACGCGCAGCGGGTCATAATGGCGGTTCCGGTGTTCCAGTCGCGGCCTGTTGCCGCGACGGTTGAACCCGTCAGGCAACCGCAATGGACCAGATACCCGAATCTCCCGCCGACAAACGCTATATCAGCCGTCTCACCCGCGAGACGCTGGCGCTGATCCTCGCCGGCGGTCGCGGCGATCGGTTGCAGGGGCTGACCCGCTGGCGGGCCAAGCCTGCGGTGCCCTTCGGCGGCAAATTCCGCATCATCGACTTCCCGCTCTCCAACTGCGTGAACTCCGGCGTGCGCCGCGTCGGCGTGCTGACGCAGTACAAGGCCCATTCGCTGTTGCGCCATCTGTACCGCGGCTGGGGTTTCCTGCGCAGCGAACTGGGCGAGTTCGTCGAAATCCTGCCGGCCTCGCAGCGCATCGACAACGAGTGGTATGCGGGCACCGCGGATGCGGTCTACCAGAACATCGACATCCTGCGCGCGCACGCGCCGACCTATGTGCTGCTGCTGGCCGGCGATCACATCTACAAGATGGATTATGGCCAGATGCTCGCCTTTCACTACGAGCAGGAGGCGGACATGACCATCGGCTGCGTCGAAGTGCCCGTCGCCGAGGCCACGGGTTTCGGCGTGATGGCGGTCGACGAGAAGCTGCGCGTGCACGAATTCGCCGAGAAGCCCGCCGCGCCGAAGTCGATGCCCGGCCGTCCCGGTATCGCACTCGCGTCGATGGGGATTTACGTGTTCAACACGCAGTTCCTCTACGAGCAGCTGATCAAGGATCGCGACATGCCGCGCTCCAGCCATGATTTCGGCAAGGACATCATCCCGTCGGTGATCGGTCGCTATCGCGTGTGCGCCTATCCCTTCCACAATCCGGCCGACGATGGCTCGGCATATTGGCGCGATGTCGGCACGGTCGACGCCTACTACCGGGCGAACATGGAGTTGCTGGACGTCACGCCGCAGCTCAACCTCTACGATCGCGACTGGCCGATCTGGACCTACCAGGAACAGGTGCCGCCGGCGAAGTTCGTGTTCAACGAGGACGGACGCCGCGGTCACGCGGTCGATTCGATGGTGTCGGGCGGCTGCATCATCTCCGGCGCACAGGTCACGAAGTCGCTGCTGTTCTCCAACGTGCGCGTCGAGGCGGCCAGCGTGCTCAGCGACTGCGTGGTGCTGCCTGACGTGCAGATAGGTACCGGCTGCCGCATCCATCGCGCCGTCATCGATCGCGGCTGCGTGATCGAAGCTGGCACCGAGATCGGCATCGATCCCGAGCGCGATCGCAAACGCTTCTACGTGAGTCCGGAAGGCGTGGTGCTCGTCACGCCGGAATCGATCGGACAGGCGCGCCACTTCGTGCGCTGATGTCGGCGCTGGGCGGCGAGCGCCGCGCAGCCGCCGAACAGCAGGGCCAGTGTCGTCGGCTCGGGCAGTCCGCGTGGCGTCTGCGCGAACGCCACGCTGCCGAACTCCCACTCATCGCCTGATTCGACATTGCGCGCACGCACACGGCCGATCGTCGTCAGCGAATACTGGGTACGACTGTACCGCGCGTTCGACGGCACTTCGAAGGTCGAACGCGCGTTGGCGGGGAGCGTCACCAGCGCCTGCGCAAAGTCCGGTGCCGGCAGGTCGTTCAGAAAGTCGTCGAGCGTGAAGCGGGCGAGCGGCAACCCGAAATACACCTGCACGTCCTCCAGCGTCAGTTCATAGGGACCAGGCTCGCTGGCGCCACCGAGGATGCGCAGGGGGGACAGGGAGGCCCGATAGGTCGGTGGCGACCTGTCGGCACCGTCGACAAAGCTCTGCGCCAGCAGATTCGTCAGCACGTTCGGGTCATCGATCGTGAGCGGCACCCGCCCTGCCGCGGTGTCCAGCTCGAGCCAGAGTTCATCGGTGAAGAAGTAACCGCGGGTTTCCATCCTGAATGCGTCGTAGGCGCCTGGCGCCAGCGCGCCCTGGCTGAGTGTCGCCCGCACCGAATCCACGTCGGTCACGACGTCGAAAGTGTCGGATGCCGCCGTCTCGCGGCCCGCGGCGATGCCGCGCGGGTTCGAGCGGACATGGGCCACCCACGCGACAGGCAGATAAGCGCGGGTGCCGAGCACGGGCAGATCGAGCGGGTTGCGATACACCTGCGTGATGATGGAAGTCGGCCCCTGCGGCTTCAGGCTCGCGTCCGATGACGCGGTGACAGCGAGGCAGAAACAGCCAATCAACAGCGTCGGGATGAAACTCGGGCGCACGCGGACACCTCGCTGCGGGGCCGGGAGGACGCCCGGACCTGGTGTTTGGCCAGATGCATCCGTGCGCAACATCGCTTCCAGCGGAAACCAGTATGTGGCCCGTCCGCCCCCCGGCCCTTGACCGCCGTCAAGCGCGCCCCATTGCTCCGCCCGCTACAGCCAGCGCATGCGTCCCATCTCGAAGCGGTGTGCGAGCAGTTCGTGGCGTGGGTACACGCGCACGCGCAGGCTCGCCAGGCCAGACATGCCGGTGGCGATTTGGCCGGCGAACGTGACCTCGGCACCGTCGCGCTGGCCTTCGGGCAGCAGTTCGACGTGCTCGCGGGCGACGAATCCGCCGCCGGCCTCGTTGACCCCTATCTGGCATTCGACACACACATCGCCGGCGGCCAGCTGTTGCAGATCGACCGCGATTGCGAGCCGGAAACTGTCGCCGGCCTGCAGGGCCGGCGGCGGCCCCTGCACGAGCCGCGCGCCGACCTTCGGCCAGTTCGTCGCGACGAGCTGCTTCCATTCCGCGAGCTGACGCGCGGCGGCGCAGCCATCGGCCGCCAGGCGACGCGCATGGTGTGCCGCGGGCCCGTAGAAATTTTCGGTGTACTCGAGGACCTGGCGTTCGGCGTTGAAGCGCGGCAGCACCGTGCGCTGCGAGGCCTTGGCGAGTCTGATCCATTCCGTCGAATAGCCGCGTCCGTTGCGGTTGAAATAGCAGGGCTTCGCGACCTCGAACAGCACGCGGCAGATTTCCTCCGCCTCGATGCGATCGCGATCGGGCAGGCCGTGGCCGATCGGCGGCACGCCGTAGCCGTTGTCGCCGAGAAAGCCTTCGGCCCACCAGCCATCGAGGATCGACAGGTGCACGGCGCCGTTGATCGCAGCTTTCATGCCGGACGTGCCGCTCGCCTCGAGCGGGTACTCGGGATTGTTGAGCCAGATGTCGACGCCGGTCACGAGCTTGCGCGCCAGCGAGATGTCGTAGTTCTCGATGATGAACAGGCGGCCGACGAATTCCGGCTGCAGCGAATAGTGGTGCAGCGCCTGGATCAGATCCTGGCCGCCACCGTCGCGCGCGTGCGCCTTGCCGGCGAACAGCAGGATCACGGGCCGATCGTCGTCGTCGAGCAGGCGCGCCAGTCGCGCCGGATCGGTCAGCAGCAGCGTCGCGCGCTTGTACGTGGCAAAGCGGCGCGCGAAGCCGACGAGCAGCGGATCGTGCTCGGCCGACAGGCGCTTCAGGCGCCGCTCGATTTCCGCCTGCGCCACGCCGTTGCGCGCGTACTGGCGCGTGAGGCGCTCGCGCAGATCGCCGATCAAATCGAGCTTCAGCAGTTGCCGGATGCTCCAGTAGGTGTGATCGGGCAAGTCATCGATGCAGCGCCAGAACTCGGCGTTGCACAGCTCATTGCGCCACTGGCGGCCGAAGCGCAGATCGAACAGGTTGACCCAGGGCGTCGCGAGATAGGTATGGATGTGCACGCCGTTGGTCACGTGCGACAGCGGGTTCTCCTGCGGCGGGACCTCGGGCCAGATGAAACGCTCATTCTCCGACGCGACCCTCTCGTGCACGGCGCTGACGCCGTTGTGGAAGCGCGAACCGCGCAGCGCGAGCGAAGTCTGGTTGAAACCGAGAGCGTTCTGCGGGCTTTCACCGAGTGCGCACAGGCCGTGATCGCCCTGGCCGAGATCCTGGATCATCGCCGGGAAGTATCGCCGCATCATTTCGTGCGGGAACACGTCGTGTCCCGCCGGCACGGGCGTATGCGTCGTGAAGACTGTCGCCGCCGCGACGACTTCGAGGGCGGTGCGGAAGTCGATACCGGCGCGCATGTGCTCGCGCAGCCGCTCGAGCACGAGAAACGCGGCATGGCCTTCGTTGATGTGCCAGACCGTCGGCGCATGTCCCAGCGCGCGCAGCGCGCGCACGCCGCCGATGCCGAGCACGATTTCCTGCGCAATGCGCGTTTCACTGTCGCCGCCGTAGAGTTCGAACGTGATGCGGCGATCTTCCGCCGAATTCGTCTCGAGATCGGTGTCGAGCAGGATGAGTCGAATGTCGCCGAGGCGCCCGAGCCACGCGCGGATTGCCACATCGCGCCCCAGCAGATCGACGTGCAGCCGCAGGGGCGCGCCCTGCGGATCCTGCGCTTCGACGAATGCGAGATCGGCGCCCTGCACCGGCAGATAGCGCAGCTGCTGCCGGCCGTCGCCGTCGATTTCCTGCCGCAGGTAGCCGGCGCGGTAGAGCAGGCCGACCGCGACGAACGGCAGTCGCAGATCGCTGGCGGCCTTGCAGTGATCGCCGGCGAGCACGCCGAGACCGCCGGCATACAGTGGCAGGCTTTCGTGCAGACCGTACTCGGCGCAGAAATAGGCGACGAGATCCTGGCCCGGATCGAGCGCGCGCTGCACGCGCGTGTCACCGGGTTTCTGCAGGTAGCTGCCGTAGGCGGAGAGCACCGCTTCGTATTCCTGCAGGAACACCGCATTGGCGGCCGCCGCTTCGAGCGCCCCCTGCGACACGCGGCGCAGGAACATCTTCGGGTTGTGCCCACAGGCGTTCCACAGCTCGCGATCGAGATTGGCGAAGAGCTCCTGGATGCGCCTGTCCCAGGTGTAGGAGAGATCGTCCGCGAGCGCCGGCAGACGCGCGAGCGCGGCAGGGATCACAGGCTGGACTTCGAACTCGATGCGGGTTTCGGTCATGGGGGCCTGCGTTGCGATGGGTTGCGGGCAGTGTACTGAAGCGATTCTGGCCTCGCAGCAGCCCACCCCGGATTTCTTTTATGATTCACGCATGTTGAACGTGCTCTTCGCGACCTCCGAGGCATCGCCCTTCATCCAGACCGGGGGTCTCGCCGAGGTTAGCGGCAGCCTGCCGAAAAGCCTTGCCCGCCTCGGCTGCGAGGTCAGGCTGGTGTTGCCGGCCTATGCGGCGGTCAAGGCACTGCTGCCGGGTCTCGTGCCGCGCCGCCCCCTCGTGGTGCCGGGCTTCGCCGAAGCCTGCACGGTGTCGAGCCTGCCGCTCGAACCCGGCCTCGAGCTGTGGCTCGTCGACTGTCCGGCGCTGTTCGACCGCCCCGGTGGGCCGTATGCCGATGCGGCCGGCATCGACTGGCCCGACAATGCCTACCGTTTCGCGTTCTTCTGCCACGCGGTCGCGGCACTGGTTGCCGACGACCCGTGGCGGCCCGACGTCGTGCACGCCCACGACTGGCCATCAGCGCTGCTGCCGGCGCTGCTGACCCTGCAGCCGCAGCGGCCGCGCACCGTGTTCACGATTCACAATCTCGCGTTCCGCGGCCTGTGCGATCGCGCGAGCTTCGGCCACCTGCGCCTGCCGCCCGACTGGTGGCACTTCGAGCGGCTGGAGTTCCACGGCGACTGCGCGCTGCTGAAAGGCGGCCTGGTGTTCGCCGATCGCCTCACGACCGTCAGCCCGACCTACGCGCGCGAAATCCTGACGCCCGAGCACGGCCACGGCCTCGATGGCCTGCTGCGCAGCCGGGCCGGCGATTTGAGCGGCATCCTGAACGGGATCGACGTCGAAGTCTGGGATCCGGCGCGCGATGCGCATCTCGCGGCCCCCTACGACGCGCGGACGCTCGACCGGCGCGGCCTGAACAAGCTGGCCCTGCAGCAGACGTTCGGCCTGCCGGCGCGGGCGGATGTATTCCTGCTCGGCGTCGTCAGCCGCCTCACGGCGCAGAAAGGCATCGATCTGATCCTCGACGCGCTCGCCGCGGCCCCGCCCGCCACGCAGTGCGTGATCCTCGGCAGCGGCGACCCGGCGTTCGAACAGGCGGCACTCGCGCTGGCGCGCACGCAGCCGGACCGCGTGGCCTGCCGCATCGGCTATGACACGGGGCTGTCGCACCAGGTGTTCGCGGGCGTCGATGCTTTCCTGATGCCGTCCCGCTTCGAGCCCTGCGGCCTGTCCCAGCTCTATAGTCAGCGCTACGGTGCGGTGCCAGTCGTGCGGCGGACCGGCGGGCTCGCCGACAGCGTGCGCGATCTGGCGCTGACGAAGCCGACGGGCATCGTGTTCGACGCGCCGACGGCCGCGGCATTCAGCGCTGCGCTGGCGCGCGCGGCGGCGGCGTTCGCCGAGCGGAGAACCTGGCGCCGCCTGCAGCGCAACGGGATGGCGACGGACTTTTCGTGGACGCACAGCGCCGGCGAATACCTGGCGCTTTACCGCAGCCTGGGCGCAGGCTGAACACCCCCGGACGAAGGAGCGATCGATGCAGTTGCCGAGCGTTGCCGAGATCGAAGCCGCCGCGCGCCAGATCGCGCCGCATTGCCCGCCGACGCCGCAGTACGCGTGGCCGCTGCTCGGCGCGCGGGCGGGCTGCGAAGTCTGGGTCAAGCATGAGAACCACACGCCGATCGGCGCTTTCAAGCTGCGTGGCGGCCTGCATTACCTGGCGCAGATGAAGGCGCAGGGCCGATCGCCCGCCGGCCTCATCAGTGCCACGCGCGGCAATCACGGTCAAAGTCTCGCGTTCGCCTGCCGCGTCCACGGCGTGCCGGTGACGATCGTCGTGCCTCGCGGCAACAGTCGCGAGAAGAACGCGGCGATGCGGGCGTTCGGCGCGGAGCTGATCGAAACGGGCGAGGACTTCGAAGCCGCGCGCCTCGCCGCCGCCAGTCTCGCCGAAGCCCGCGGGCTCGAAATGGTGCCGTCGTTTCAGCGCGATCTCGTCTGTGGCGTGGCGACCTATGCGCTCGAGTTCCTGCGCGCGGCGCCGCCGCTCGACACCGTGTATGTCGCGATCGGCATGGGATCGGGGATCTGCGGCCTGATCGCGGCGCGCGACGGGCTGGGGCTCACGACCGAGATCGTCGGCGTCGTCGCCGATGGCGCGCCGGCGTATGCGCTGTCGTTCGCCGCCGGCAAGGTCGTCAGCACCGCGCACGCGCAGACCATCGCCGACGGCGTTGCGTGTCGCGTGCCGTCGGCCGAGGCGCTGGTGCTGATCGGGCGTGGTGCCGCGCGCATCGTCAGCGTCGGCGAGACGGCGATCGCACACGCGATGCGGGCCTACTACACCGACACCCACAACCTGGCCGAGGGCGCCGGCGCGGTCGCGCTCGCCGCGCTGCTGCAGGAGCGGGAGCGCCAGGCAGGACGACGGGTGGGGCTCGTGCTGAGCGGCGGCAATGTCGACGCGGAGGTGTTCGCCGGCGTGCTGGCGTGAGCCCCGTGCGCCGCGCTTACTTTGCCGCTTCGGCCTTCAGCGCTTCGTCGCGTTGACGCGCGAGCTCGCGCTGGCCGTCCCGGAACGCCTGGTCGAGTTCGCGCTGGCAATAGCCCTGGCCGCGCGAATCGCCGCGCTGGCAGCTGGTCCGCTGGGCATCGATCTGCGCTTTCAGGATGGACAGCTTCGCTTCGTAAACGTCCTGTGGAGAAGTGGCGTAGATCACGCGATCGCCGTCGTCATCGTCGTCATCTTCGTCGAATGCGTGGGCTGCGGGGGCCTGCAGCGCGGCTGCGAGCAGCAGCGCCAGCGGGGTCAGGGAAGGGGCGAGTCGCATGTGATTCTCCGTCGATGAGGCTGGTCGGGACGCGCGCGACCACGCGTGGCAGTTCCGGGCACAGGCATCCCTGCGTTACGCTCCGGTTCAGTTCGTCGCGGCGAGAATTCTGCGCGGAGGAGATCCGATGTCAATCCCGAAAAGCTGCGTCGTGCTGTGCTGCGCCGGTCTGCTGCTGGCCGGCCAGGCCATGGCGGAGACCTGGCGCTGGCGCGATGCCGAGGGCAATGTCCATTTCGGCGACCGGCCCCCGGCCGACGTGCAGGCCGAACGCATGCAGATCAAATCAACGCCCTCGCCGGCCGACGGCGACGGCGAGCGCCGGCTCGAACAGCTGCGCAGCGACGAAGCGGCGCGCAAGGCCAGCCGTGATGAGGCGGCCACGCGTGCCCGCCGCCAGGCAGACGCCGATGCCGGTGAACTCGCGCAGCGTCGCAGCCGCTGCGATCGCGCGCGCTGGGCGCTGGCGGCGCTGGAAACCAGGCGGCCCGTCTATCGCGACGCGAATGGTGCGTACCGCGTGAAGCGCAGCCCCAATGAGCCGGACATCTACACCGGCCCGCGGCAATATCTCGAAGCCGCCGAGCGCCAGGCCGAGATCGAGCGCTACCAGCGCGACATGGGCGAGTACTGCAGCGAATTTCCCGAACTGCAGGACAAGCAGCTCGCCGAAGAGGATCTGCGACACGCCGAGGCCTGCGAGTTCGCGCAGGCCCAGCTCGAACAGCTCGAGCAACCCGAATCGCGCGCGACGCCCGAGGAAATTGCGGCGCGGCGGCAGTTTCTCGAACAGGAGTGCTGGGCGCCCTGACCGGTCCGCGCTGAGTGTGCATCGCGTAAAATCGGCGCATGGTCGACCTTGCTTCCTTCCGCGCGCCGCTGCGCTGCGCCGTCGTCGGCGCCAGTGGCGGCATCGGCGCCGCCCTGGTGGCCGCCCTGCTCGAACATCCCGCAGTGTCCGAAGTGCATGCGCTCAGTCGTCGCGACCTCGCGGCCGCGCCGCGCCTCGTGCCGACGACGCTCGACCTGCTCGACGAGGACAGCCTGACACGCGCGGCAGAGGTGCTGCGCGCGCATGGACCGCTCGACCTCGTGATCGTCGCCACCGGCGTGCTGCACGACACGGCAGTGCAGCCCGAGAAACGCTGGGAAGCGCTCGACGCCGCGAGCCTCGCCCACAGCTTCGCGGTCAATGCGATCGGCCCGGCGCTGTGTGCACGTCATTTCCTGCCGCTGCTGCGCACCGACGCCAAGGCGGTCTTCGCGGCGCTGTCGGCGCGGGTCGGCAGCATCGGCGACAACCGCGCCGGAGGCTGGTATGGCTATCGCGCCTCGAAGGCGGCGCTGAACATGCTGCTGAAAACCTTCGCGCTCGAACTCGCGCGGCGTAATCCGCGCGCGTGCTGCATCGGCCTGCATCCGGGCACCGTCGACACGGGCCTCTCGCAGCCGTTCCAGCAGCGTGTGCCAGCCGCCCGCCTGTTCACGCCGACGTACGCCGCGCAACGCCTGCTGGCGGTCGTCGACGGCGTCGCGGCTGCGGACAGCGGCCAGGTGTTCGCGTGGGACGGCACGGTGGTGCCGCCTTGAACGGTCGGGCGTCGAGGGTCGATAACCTGACATCGCCGCCCATGATCCGCGTGTCCCCAGTGTCTCCTCTGCCGCCCCGCACATGACCGTTGCGCCGCTACCCATCGACCAAAAGGCCGCGCTCGATCTCGCCGCGAAGGGCCGCACCGGCAGCCCGCTGTACGTGACGATCTGGGTGCTGATCATCGGCGCGACCGACATGCTCGAGTCCGAGCCGGTGATCGCCTGGCTCGGTATCGCGAGCCTGACGCTGACGGGTCTGCTGCGCCTGGCGCTGAGCATCGGCTTTGCGCGTCTGTATCCGCTGTCGCCCGCGCGCTGGCTGAAGGCCTACGCATTCAGTGCGATCGGGCTTGGCGTCGCGTGGGGCGTGCTGAACGCGGCCCTGCTGTGGCGGGCCCCGTTCGAGTGGATGTCGGTGCTGTCGAGTTTCGCCACCGCCGGCATCGTCGCCGGCGGCACGGTCAGTCTGACCACGCACGAAAACATGGCACGCGTGTACGTCGTCGCGATGCTGCTGCCGAGCGCGCTGGTCTGCCTGCTGCTGTCCGACACCCGCGGCATCGTGTTCGGCGTGCTGTTCCTGCTCGACATCGCCTTCATGCTGGTGATCAACCGGCAGGCTTCCATCGAGTACTGGTCGTCACTGCGCAATGCCGACCTGCTCGAACAGCGCGCCGCCCAGCTCGAACTCGCGCGCGCGCGCGCCGAGGCGGCCGATCGCGCGAAGAGCCGCTTCGTCGCCACGATGAGCCACGAAATCCGCACGCCGCTGAACGGGGTGTTCGGCATGATCGAACTGCTGCGTCGGGGGGGCGGTCCGGCCGACCAGGCGCGCTACCTCGGCCTGATGGAAAGTTCGGCACGTTCGCTGCTCGCCGTCATCAACGACATCCTCGACTTCTCGAAGATCGAGGCCGGCATGCTGACCCTCGAACAGACTGAATTCGCCCCGGCGGTCGTCGTCGCCGACGTGCGCGAACTCTTTCTCGAAGCGGCCACGGCGAAGGGATTGCACCTGGTGATGGACGCGGCGGGCGTGGACGGCGAGGTCGTGCTCGGCGATCCGACGCGCGTGCGCCAGGTGCTGTCGAACCTGGTTGCCAATGCGGTGAAGTTCACCGAGCGTGGTGAAATCCGCGCCCGCGTCGAACGCGTGCCGGACGCCACTGCCGGTGCCGACACCGTGAGGCTGCGCTTCAGCGTCAGCGACACCGGCATCGGCATGACACCCGAAGTCGCCGCGCGCGTGTTCCGCGCCTTCGAACAGGCGGACACCTCGACGACGCGGCGCCACGGCGGCACCGGCCTCGGACTTGCAATCTGCAGCCAGCTCGTCGAGCTGATGGGCGGTGAACTCGCCGTTCACAGCACGCAGGCCGCGGGCAGCACGTTCAGCTTCGAGGTCAGCGCCACGCGCGTGCAGGCGCCACCGGCGCCCGCCGATGATCCCGTCGCGGCCGCCGCCGCAGCGCGCTTCGACGGTCTGCGAGTGCTGGTGGTCGAGGACAACCTCGTCACTCAGCTCGTGGTGGAGGAGCACCTCGCGCTGCTCGGCTGTGCGTCGACGATCGCCGACAATGGCCTGCGCGCGCTCGACTGTCTCGCGCAGGGCGGCTTCGATCTCGTGCTGATGGACTGCGAGATGCCGGAACTCGACGGCCTCGAAACCACCCGCCGCTGGCGCGCGCGCGAACGTGAGCAGGGTCGCGCGCCGCTGCCGGTGATCGCCCTGACCGCGAACGCGAGCGAGGACGATCGGCGCCATGCGCTCGCCGCCGGCATGGACGACTTTCTGACCAAGCCGTTCGCGGCTGCGAGTCTCAGCGCCGCGATCGGACGGGCGCTGCCGGCGCATCAGCGGGCGCGGCCTTCGCCTGCCTGAGCTTGCGCACCGGCGCTGCGCTATCCTGCGCGCATGTCAGCCACCGTATCCGACACCGATCTTGCCGCTGCCGTCGACGCCCTGCGCGCCGGCCAGCTCGTCGCCTTCCCGACTGAAACCGTGTACGGCCTCGGCGCGAACGCGCGCGACCCTGTCGCCGTGGCGCGGCTGTACGCGGCGAAGGGTCGCCCGGCCGACCATCCCGTGATCGTCCACATCGGGTCGGTCGAGGATCTCCCGCTGTGGGCGCGCGACATCCCGCCGGCCGCGCGCGCCCTCGCGGCGCGCTTCTGGCCCGGGCCGCTGACGCTCGTGCTCAAACGCGCGACCGGTGTGCGCGATGCCATCACCGGTGGTCAGGACACGGTGGCGGTGCGCTGTCCCGCGCACCCGGTCGCGCTGCGTCTGCTCGCGGCCGCGCGCGCGGCCGGCATCGACGGCATCGTCGCGCCGTCGGCGAACCGCTTCGGCCGCATCAGTCCGACCACCGCGGCGCATGTGCGCGAGGAACTGGGTGACGCGGTCGCCGTGGTGCTCGACGGGGGCCCCTGCGCGGTCGGCATCGAATCGACGATCGTCGACGTCAGCGCTGCGGAGCCCCGCGTGCTGCGGCCGGGGATGCTGACCGCGCAGGACATTGCCGACTGTCTGGGCTCGGCGTTGGGTCATGCCGATGCGGCAGCCCCGCGCGTGTCCGGCGCGCTGCCCGCGCACTACGCGCCGCGCACGCCGCTCGTGCTGCTGGCGGGCGGCGACTGCGCGAACCATGTGCACCAGCGCCTGGCCGCCGGCGAACGCGTGGCCGTGCTCGCCGGCACCGGCCTCGTGCAGTCCCTCGGCGCCCACGCCGGCCTGCGGACCCTCAGCGCCGCACCCGACGCCGACGGTTATGCCCGCGCGCTCTACGCGAACCTGCGCGAACTCGACGCCGCGGGCTGTGCCCTCATCGTGGTCGAGGCGCCGCCCCCCGGCGCCGCCTGGCGCGGCATCGCCGATCGCCTGCAACGCGCGGCGCAGGGGCATTCGTTGCCACCCGCCTGACACGCCGGCAAGCACTGAATCCAGCGACCGGCAAGGTCGTTTTTGCCACCGGGAACACCGAGAACACCGAGGCAAGACAGGGAGAATGCGCGAGATAGCTGCAACCCCCGCATTCACCAATTCTCGTGTTCTTTTCTCGGTGTTTTCGGTGTTCTCGGTGGCCCATGTGATCGTCACGCATCACCGCCGTCCGGTCCGACGCACGATGTCCAAGGATCCCGCTATGGCTTCAGCGTGTAACCCTCGCTGCGTGCGACATAGGCGGCGGCGGCGAGATCGCCGCTGACGTTGAGGGTGGTGCGGCACATGTCGAGAATCCGATCGACGCCGAGCACGACGGCGATCAGGGCGGGGTCTACGCCAATCGAGGCAAGGATGCCGATCACGAACGGAATCGAGCCGGCCGGCACGCCGGCGGTGCCGATGCCGCCGAGGATCGCGAGGTAGACCACCATCAGCTGCTGTGCGAGCGACAGCTCGACGCCGGCGAGCTGGGCGAGGAACAGCACCGTGATGCCTTCGTACAGCGCAGTGCCGTTCTGGTTCGCGGTCGCGCCGACAGTCAGCACGAAGCTGTTGATCTCCTTCGGCACGCCGAGTTCCTCCTCGCCGACGCGCAGTGCCGTCGGCAGGGTCGCGCTCGACGAGGACGTCGAGAAAGCGGTCAGCATCGCGGTGCGGATCGCGCGGAAGAACCGCAGCGGCGAAATCTTCGCGAACCACCAGACGACGGCGGAATACACGCCGAACAGATGCAGGCCCAGGCCGAGCAGGACGGTGCCGACGAACCAGCCGAGCGAGATCAGCAGGCCGATGCCGAACTGCTGCACGTTGTTGAACACCAGGCAGAACACCGCGACCGGCGCGAGTTTCATCACCAGGCCGATCAGCTGCGCGACGATTTCGCTCAAGCCCTCGAGCGCGGCGATCAGCGGCTGCACGCGCTCGCGTGGCAGCAGGGTGGCGCCGAGGCCGATCGCCAGCGCGAAACACATCAGGTGCAGCATGTTCGGCGTGGGGCTCGCGAGCGAGGCCACGGGGTTGCGCGGCACCAGTGACTCGACGATTTGCGCCAGCGGCGCGCTTGCCGTCGGGGGCGGCGCGGCGGCGACCTGTGCGGCGGCGGCGTCGCCGTAGGCCGCACGCAGGGTCTGCGCAATCTGTGCGTCGAGCTGCAGGCCCGGTGCCAGCGCATTGGCGAGCGTGATCCCGATCGCGACCGAGATCGCCGACATCACGATCGAGAAAACGAAAGACTTGATGCCGACCCGCCCCAGTCGACGCAGATCGCCGATGCCGGCCACGCCGACGACGAGCGAGGCGAACACCAGCGGCACCACGAGCATCAGCAGCAGGCTCAGGAACAGCTGCCCGACCGGCGCGCTGATCTGGGTGGCGAACCACTGTGCCGCAGGCTGCAGTGCGACGATGTCATGCGCCGCGGCGCCGGCGATGGCGCCGAGCGCCAGGCCGAGCAGGATGCGCGTGTGAAGGGCGAGCGGCGGTCGCGCAGCAGCGGTCGTGTCAGTCATGAGGCGCCCGGTTGAAGATCAGATGGCGCTGGCGGGGCGGCCGCGCGTCGTTCTCAGTTTGCGGGCGAGATCGCGTCCGATCGTGCGATCGAGCCCCGCGCGCACCTCGGGATGCCGGAGCAACAGTTCGTCGAGGCGCGACCTGTCGAGACGAAACACGCGACAGACGGCAAGCGTGGTCACCGTCGCCGAAGCCGGTGCATTCGTCAATAGACTCATCTCGCCGACGAAAGCGCCGTTCTGGAGGACCGA
Source organism: Gammaproteobacteria bacterium Ga0077536 (assembly GCA_001464935.1). GTDB lineage: Bacteria > Pseudomonadota > Gammaproteobacteria. Next base: position 12,516 of record LNEL01000058.1, on the reverse strand, counting down.
TACCACGTGGCCACGCACATCGACTTCGGCGAGGCCGTCGGCGATCACGTAAAAGTATCCGACCGGCTGCCCTTCGGTCGTGAGCCGGGTGCCGCGCGGCAGTTCGAGCCATTCGCCCGCCTTCAGCAGACGCCCGAAGTTCAGGGAGTCGAGTTCGGCGAACAGGCCGCGCTTGAGGATCGCCGCATCCGCGTCGAGCCGCAGCTGGCGCCGCTCGCGCAGCAACAGTACCAGCATCACGAGATTGATCGCGACGAACACCACGTTCCAGCCGATGCCGACCCACAGCGGACTGTCGGCACCGAACACGAAGTACACGCCTTCGAAGGCCAGCGACACGACGGCGATCACGCGCAGCCACAGCATGTTCGTGAACAGGTAGGAAGCCGCGAGCAGGGCGTAACACGCATTGCCGGCCCAATCCTGCCAGCGCACCGCGTTGAGCAGATCCAGCATCGACAGGCACCTCCGTGTGCGCGAAGCGCGGCGGATCAGGCGATCGGCGTGCCCGTCAGCTGCGAGATGATATGCAGGAAATCGCCGATCGGCAGCGGTTTGCGAAACCAGTGGGCGATGCCCGGCACGTTCGCCGGCCCGCGCTCCACGGCTTCGTTATACCCCGTGCACACGACGATGGGGAGAGTTGGGCGCAGCGCGCGCACCGCGGCCGCGAGTTCGAGGCCACCCATGCGCGGCATCGTGAGATCGGTGACGAGCAGCGCATGGCGCTGCGGGGCGTCGGCGATCGCCGCGAGCGCAGCCTCACCCGACGCGAACAGATCCACGCTGTAGCCATCGGCCTCCAGCAGTTCGCGGATCAGGCCGCCGACCGCGGGTTCGTCGTCGACCACGGCGATACATGCCGGCGCGCGCCGCACGCGCGGTGCCGTGCTCGCCGTGCTCGCCGGCGCCGTTGCCATCGGTTTCAGCAGGATCTCGATCGTGGTGTCGGGCGCGGGCGAGGACTCCGCCAGCACGTGACCGCCGTCGCGATGCACGATGCCGTGCACGACCGACAGGCCGAGACCGGCCCCGCTGCCGACTTCCTTGGTCGTATAGAACGGATCGAAGATCCGGCCGAGATCCGACGGCGCGATGCCACACCCGTTGTCGCTGACGCGCAGGATCACGTAATCGTCATCGAGTGGCTCCTGGCAGGCGCGACAGGCGCCGCGCACATGGCACGGGCCGTCGAGCGTCACCGCGATTCGTCCGTCGGCACCGAGCGCGTCGCGTGCGTTCAACACCAGATTCAGCAGCACCTGGCGCAGGTCGTCGGCGTTGCCGGCGACCATCGGCCGCTGCGCCTGCAGCGCCACCGTGAGCTCGATGCCCGGCGGCAGCGCCGTGCGCAGCATCTGACAGGTCTCGACGAGCACCGGCGCCGGATCGAGCACCGCGTTCGTGTCGCCGGGCCGCTGCACGAACGTCAGCATCTGGCTGACGAGATCGCGGCCGCGCTCGCCGGCGGCGACGATCTGCTGCATGTAATGGACGAGCTTGCCGTCCCCTTCGGGCTTGCGCTGCGCGAGCGCGGCGTACCCGAGCGTGGTCGCGAGAATATTGTTGAACTCGTGCGCGATGCCGCCGGTGAGCTGGCCCAGGGCTTCGAGCTTCTGCGTGTGCTGCAGCCTCAACTGCAGCTGTCGGCCCTGCTCTTCGGCCTGACGCTGCGCGGTGATGTCGAGCATGATGCCCATCAGGCCGATGACCCGACCGTCGCTGACGATCGGCACGGCGTGCGTGCGCACGACGCACGCGGGCCGTCCGGGTGGCACGTAGCGGTATTCCTCGTTGAACTCCTGCCGGCGGCCGTCGAGCAGGCCGCGCCACGCGTCGAGCACGAGTGGCCGATCGGCCGCGTGCACGTGGTTGATCCACGCATGGCCGAGACCTTCCTCGGCGCTCAGCTGGATCGAGCGCCGCAGCGCCGGGTTGCCGTACTGCACCGCGCCGTCGGGGTCGGTCCAGAAAATGCCGACCGGTGCAAGCCGCACGACATTGCGCAGTCGCGACTCGCTGTCGCGCAGCGAAGCCAGCGCAAGCTTCAGCGCGGTGACGTCGCGCACGATCGTCAACGTCCGCCGGGCATCGAGCCGCACCATGTGGAATTCGCGCCAGCGTGTGCTGCCACCCACGTCGATCGCGTATTCGCCCTGGCACGGTTCGCCGGTGGCGAGCACGGCGGCCTGGCCGTTCGCGAACAGGGTCGCAACGGGCGCCGGCAGCACGTCTGCAAAGCGTTTGCCGAGCGCGTCAATCGTGTCATAGCGCCACGCGCCTTCGCTGACGACCGGTGCCTCGACATAGACCCCGTCGGCATCGTTGACGAGCAGGGTGTCCGGCAGCGCCTCGACGATGGCGCGCTTGTGCATTTCGCTGTCGCGCAGGGCCTGCAGCGCGAGGCGCGCCTCGGTGATGTCGCGGATCACCGACAGCGTGTGATCGCGATCGAACGCGGCGACGCGGATTTCCCGCCAGCGCCGGCCCTGGGGCAGTTCGATTTCGTACTCGCCGATCCAGGTCTCGCCGGTGTCGAGCACGGTGCGCTGTGCGTTCGCGAACAACGCGGCCGGGCCGGGCGGAATCGATTCGGAAAAATGACGGCCGATGATGAGTTCGCGCACGTACGGCCAGTTCGCGCCGTCGTCCGGACTCACGTCACGCAGGATGCCGGCGCGATCGTGCACCAGCACCCGGTTGCCGGCGATCTGCGCGGCGGTCCGGTACAGCAGCTGGTTCGCGCGCAGCGTGGCCCTGTGCGCCCGGGCCTGCAGCTCGCGCGCGGCGCGCTGGCACAGCAGGGGCAGCAGCGGGCTCTTCGCAAACGCGGTGTCGATGGCACCGACGGTGAACAGCACGCCGAGTGCGGTGCCGTCGTCGGCGCGGATCGCGATGCCGCTCAGGTGATGACGGCCCGGGGCGACGCCGACGGCCGCGAGCCAGAAATCGTAAGTGCCGAGCGGCGCGCTCGCACCGGTGTCGCTGGCGATGAGCGTCGCCAGCGCGGCATCGGCCGGCCACGCCTCGTCGTCGAAGGCGGGCGGCACCGGGTGGGCGGCCAGCACGGCGACGCCTTCGCCGTGACCGGTCAGGCTCGCGATGCCCGCATTGCCGTTCGCGCACAAGCGCGAGAACGCGTGCGCGAGTGCGCCGAAGACGCCGTCGTCGATGCCGCTCGCGCCCGCGAGGATTTCCAGAATCTCGCGTTCGAGTCCGAGTCTGTCGTCACGCAAGGAGGTCATGGTGCAGCGCAGCGGTCCTACCTATACTGACATTGTCCGGTCTGTGCCGGATGTTGGCGGTCGCGTGATGCGCGGGCATCCGCGACCGTGCCGGACACAATACCTTGGATTCCACGGGTTTGATCGTCCAGAGCGGGGGGACCAGTCGGGATGCGTTACAGACACACGGTCGGCGCCACGGTCCACGCCTTTGCGGATCTGAAGGACCTGCTGGCGAAAGCGTCCCCGGCGCGCTCCGGCGACATGCTTGCGGGGCTTGCCGCTCGGTCCGCGGTCGAACGCAGCGCGGCGCGCCTGTGTCTCGCCGAACTGCCGCTCGCGACCTTTCTGCGCGAGGCGCTGGTGCCCTATGAAAGCGATGAAGTCACGCGGCTGATCGTCGATGGTCACGACGCGAGTGCCTTCGCCGCGATCGCGCACCTGACGGTCGGGGATTTCCGCAACTGGCTGCTGCTCGACACCACCACGCCGGCGATGCTCGCCGCGATCGCCCCGGGCGTGACGCCCGAGATGGCCGCCGCCGTGTCGAAACTGATGCGCAACCAGGATCTCGTGCTGGTCGCGCGCAAATGCCGTGTCGTCACGCGCTTCCGCAACACGATTGGCCTGCCCGGCAGGCTGTCGGTGCGGCTGCAGCCGAATCATCCGACCGACGATCCGAAAGGGGTCGCGGCGTCGATCCTCGACGGCCTGCTGTACGGGGCCGGCGACGCGGTGATCGGCATCAATCCCGTCAGCGACAGCCCGCAGACCCTGCTCGACCTGTGGCTGATGCTCGACGAACTGATCGCGCGCTTCGAGGTGCCGACGCAGTCCTGCGTGCTGACGCACGTGACCAGCCAGATCGCGGCCATCGAGCGCGGCGCACCGATCGATCTCGTGTTCCAGTCGATCGGCGGGACCGAGGACACCAACCGCAGTTTCGGCATCTCGCTCGCGCTGCTCGCCGAGGCGCGCGCGGCGGCGCTGTCGCTGAAGCGCGGCACGCTCGGCGACAACGTGATGTATTTCGAAACGGGCCAGGGCAGTGCGCTGTCGGCGAACGCGCATCACGGCGTCGATCAGCAGACCTGCGAGGCGCGGGCCTATGCGGTGGCCCGCGCGTACTCGCCGCTGCTCGTGAACACGGTGGTCGGTTTCATCGGGCCGGAGTACCTCTACGACGGCAAGCAGATCATCCGTGCCGGGCTCGAGGATCATTTCTGCGGCAAGCTGATGGGCGTGCCGCTGGGCTGCGACGTCTGCTACACCAACCACGCCGAAGCCGATCAGGACGACATGGACACGCTGCTGACGATGCTCGGCGCGGCCGGTGTCACCTACATCATGGGGGTGCCCGGCGCCGACGACGTGATGCTGAACTACCAGAGCACTTCGTTTCACGATGCGCTGTACCTGCGCGAGGTGCTGGGTCTGCGCCACGCGCCGGAGTTCGAGGCCTGGCTCGAGCGCATGCAGGTCACGCGCGACGGGCGGCTGCGCGAGCTGGATGCCGATCACGCGCTGGTGCGCGGGCTGCTCGCGGTGCAGCCGGCATGAGCACGCCGCCGGAGCGTCCGCCCGGCGCCGTGGTGCATGCCGATCCGTGGGCCGAGCTCCGACGGCACACGCCGGCGCGCATTGCGCTCGGCCGTGCCGGTGCGAGCCTGCCGACGGCAGAAGTCCTCGGTTTCGGGCTGGCCCATGCGCAGGCGCGTGACGCCGTGCAGACGCCGCTCGACGTGCCGCGGCTGCTCGCGGCGCTCGCCGCGTCGCACTGGCCGGCGCTCGCGCTCGCGAGCCGCGCGCCGGACCGGCCGACCTACCTGCTGCGGCCGGATCTCGGGCGCCAGCTCGATCCGGCCGACCTGCCGTTGCTGACCGGGGCGGCGCGCGGACCCTGCGACGTCGCGCTGGTGCTCGCCGACGGGCTGTCGGCCCTCGCGGTGCAGGCGCATGCGGTGCCGCTGCTCGACGCACTGCGCGGTCTGCTCGACCCGGCGTGGCGGATCGCGCCGGTGTGCGTGGTGCGCCAGGGACGGGTGGCGATCGGCGACGACATCGGCGCGGCGCTCCGCGCCCGCGTCGTGGCGGTGCTGATCGGTGAACGGCCGGGCCTGTCGTCGCCGGACAGCCTCGGGGTGTACGTGACCTACGCGCCGCGCGTCGGGCGCAGCGACGCCGAGCGCAACTGCATTTCCAATGTGCGGCCCGCCGGACTGCCGCTCGCCGACGGCGCGCGCAAGCTTGCCTGGCACCTGCGCGAGGCGCTGCGTCTGCAGTTGACGGGGGTGGGGCTCAAGGACGAGAGCGATATCGCCGCGCTGCCGGCGGTCGGACCGCCAGGGACTGCGCTGGAAGGCGAGCGACGGGACTGATGCCCGTCAGGGAAGGGGGAAGGGGACAGTCCCCGCCGCGCAGGGCTTTGGCGACTGTCCCCGGGTGGGCCTCAGCGGGCCCGCGACTTCACCGGCGCCGGAAACACATCGGCGATGTGCGGGCGGTTCAGCATCTGGTCGAACATCTTGCTGCCGGCATACAGGCCCGACATGCCGCTCGCGCCGAGCTGTTCGCAGGCCGGGCGGATGTTCGTCGCGTTGAGGTAGGGGATCGTGCAGTAGCCGTCGGCTGCCGTGGCGTTCATGCCCATCGACAGCGCCGCCACCAGGGACCCCACCATCAGGATTGCATTGCGGTTCATTGGTCATCTCCTAGGTTTGAAGCTGGCTGCCGCAAGGGCCTGGCTGGTCATCTCCGTGCGCCGAGGCATGTCTTGCTGCTTTGCATCAAAAGATAGTCCCCGTTTGCCTCTTGAGCAATAAACCGTTGAAGGAAATACTGTTTCCTGCGAGTGAACAATCGGGCGGAGCGCTGTGGACAAACTGGCGGGCATAGAGACCTTCATCACGGTGGCGGACTGTCAGAGCTTCTCGGCTGCCGCCGAGCAGCTGCGCCTGTCGAAGGCGATGGTCAGCAAGCAGATCCAGCACCTCGAGCACCTGCTCGGCACCCGGCTGCTCCATCGCACCACCCGCCATCTGCGCCTGACCGACGCCGGCACGGCCTATCTCGCCGGCTGCCGCCGCATCCTCGGCGACCTCGCCGAGCTCGAACACGAAATCGCCCAGTTCAGCGATCAGCCGCACGGCATGTTGAAGGTGCTCGCGCCGACTTCGTTCGGCAGCTTCCAGCTCGCGCCCGTGATCGCCGAGTACGCGCAACGCTATCCGAGCGTGCAGGTGCAGCTGACGCTCAGCGACCGCCCGGTCGGCCTGATGGAGGAAGGGGTCGACGTCGCCGTGCAGATCGGCGCGCTCGCGGATTCGAGCCTCGTCGCGCGGCGCATCGCCGACGTGCGCCTGATCGTCTGCGCGACGCCGGAGTATCTCGCGCGCCATGGCACGCCGACGGCGCTGGCGGATCTCGCGCAGCACAACTGCCTGCGCTACAGCCAGGGCCAGCGCAAGGGGCTGTGGCTGTTCCGCGACGGGGGTGAGGCCGTGACGCTGCGCGTGCACGGGGACTTCGAGGCGACGACGGGCGACGCGGTCAGGATGGCGGCGCTCGGCAGTCTCGGCCTCGTCCAGCTGCCGAGCTACATGGTCGGGGAGGACATCGCGGCGGGCCGGCTCAGCGCGGTGCTGACGCCGTACGCGCCCGCGCCGGTGCCGCTGTTCGCGGTCGTCGCGCACCGCGACCTGTCGGCCACGGTGCGCGAATTCGTCGATCTACTCGCCGAGCACTTCCATCCGCGGGAGCCCGCGCCCGGCTGACCTCAGTGCGTCTGCCCGACGTGCGCCGGAGCCTCGGCGCCGGTCTTGTGCGGCGTGTGCGGATGCCAGCCGACGATGTAGAGCATCACGAGGAAGCTGACGGCGTAGGCGAGCACCACGTGCCAGCCGTGGCGCAGCCACAGGCCCACCGAGCGCGCTTCCGGGTACAGGTTCGACAGCGCGACACCGGCACTGGATCCGAACCAGACCATCGAGCCGCCGAAGCCGACCGCGAACGCGAGCACGCCCCAGTCGTAGCCGCCCTGCTTCAGCGCGAGCGCGGTCAGCGGGATGTTGTCGAACACCGCGGACACGAAGCCGAGGCCGTAGGCCGTCTGCCATGACGCAGCGGGCAGCGTTTCGACGGGCATCAGCGATGCGCAGGTCACGAGCGACAGCAGGAACACCGAGCCCATCGCCGTTTCCGGCAGCAGCTCCCAATCGTGGCGGCGGATCTTGATCGTCGCCACGATCGCGACCCACACGGCAACGCCGATGAACGGAAAACCGTGGGTCTTCTCCGGGTAGTAGGTGTTGACGACGATGTTCGTCGTCATCGCCGCGACCAGGATGATGCCGACGATCGCGATGCGGCCCCAGTCGACGTGCGTGTGTTCATGCGAGTTCTTCAGGATCGGCGAGTGGCGATGCTGCTGAATCGCGGCCGGCACGCCGAAGATCACGAGCGCAATGACCGCCGCGACATAGGCGTGCGTGACGTCGAGCGGCGCGACGCCGTCGATCCACATCATCGTCGTCGTGGTGTCGCCGACGACGCTGCCGGAGCCGCCGGCGTTCGACGCCGCGACGATCGCCGCGAGATAGCCGATGTGCACTTTCGCGCGGAACAGCTGGTGCGCCATTGCGCCGCCGATCATCGCCGCGGCGATATTGTCGAGAAAGCTCGACAGCACGAACACCATCACGAGCATCACGAAGCCACCCTTCCAGTCGTCGGGCAGATACTTCGGCAGGATCACCGGCACGTGGCTCTTCTCGAAATGGCGCGCGAGCAGCGCGAAACCCATCAGCAGGCAGAACAGGTTCGCGAGCGTCACCCATTCGTGCTGGAAGTGGGCCAGGAGCCCCATCAGGCCGTCGCCGGTCTTGAAGCCCGTGAACACGAGCTTGTAGCCGATGATCGAAGCGAGACCCGTCAGGGCGACGGCCAGCGTGTGGTGGTGGAACAGGGCGACGCCGAGCAGCGTCATCGCGAACAGGATGAATTCGGCCGGAATGCCGAACAACGCCAAGCCAGTCATCAGACTTCCCCCCCCCGGTCTAGTTTTTTTAGTGAAGCCGGCAGTATAGGGGAGGCGCCGGCGCCGCGAAGGGGTGGGATTCACCCCGGATGGGGGGGGCGCTCAACCCGCGGGGCGCACGTGCCGGGCGATCAGCGACGACACCCAGGTCACGAACACATTGACCTTCGCCGACAGGCGCCGGCTCGGCGGGTACATCACGTGCAGCGGCACCCGGTCCGGCTGCCAGTCCGGCAGGATCCGCACCAGCTGGCCGTCACGCAGCGGCTGATCGGCCATGAAGTGGGTCATCTCGATGATGCCGAGGCCCGCCAGCCCGGCTTCGAGGTAGGCTTCGCTGTCGTTGACCGCGAAGCGGCCGTCGAGTCGCAGTTCGAGACGCTCGCTGCCGCGGTTGAAGTTCCAGGTGTCGGTCGCGCCGAAGCGGGTCGAGAAGTAGCGCACGATGTCGTGTTCGAGCAGGTCCTTCGGGTGCTGCGGGGTGCCGCGGGTCGCCAGGTACTGCGGCGCTGCGCAGTACAGCAGGTCGAGTTCCCCGACCGGCTGGGCGATGAGTCCGGAGTCGAGCAGCGCGCCCCCGCGCACCACGCAGTCGACGCCTTCTTCGAGCAGGTCCACCGGCCGGTCGCCGCAGCCGAGCTCCAGGCGGATTTCCGGGTAGAGGCGGAAGAACTCCGGCAGGGACGGCACCAGGAAGCGGCGGCCGAAGGTCGCGCCGACGTCGACGCGCAGGCGGCCGTGCAGCGTCGCGCCGATGCCGGCGATGGCGTGCTCGCTGTCCTCGACGTCGGCGAGGATGCGCACGCAGCGCTCGTAATAGGCGGCGCCGTCGACGGTCACGTTGACGCGCCGGGTCGTGCGGTTCAGCAGCCGCACGCCGAGCCGCGCCTCGAGTTGCTGCACGAGGGTGCTGACGGTCGCTTTGGGCAGCGCCATCTGTTCGGCGGTGCGCGTGAAGCTCGCCGTGTCGACCACGCGCACGAAAACCTCCATCGCCTGCAAGCGGTTCATGTCGCGATATTGTTCAAAATCCTGAACATTGCATTTGAAAATAAACGGTTTGTAAGCAAATTGCGAACGCTTATGATGCGGTGCAATCCCTCATTGCGGAACCGGCCATGACCGTGCTGCCCCCGTTCAAGCTCCCCCGTCTGCTGCTCGCGAGCAGCCTTTTGGGCCTCCTGGGGCTGCTCGCCGCCTGTGGCAAACAGGCCCCGGACACCGGCGCGCCGCCGGGCGCCGGCGGGCCACCGCCGGTCACCGTCGCCGCTGCGATCGTCCGCGAGGTGCAGGAAGTCGACGAATTCGCCGGCCGCATCGAAGCCACCCAGCAGGTCGAGATCCGGGCACGGGTCAACGGCTACCTCGAATCGATCCATTTCACGCCCGGCGCCGAAGTGAAAGCCGGCGACCTGCTGTTCGTGATCGATCCGCAGCCGCTGCAGGCCCGCCTCGCCCAGGCGGAAGCCACCGCCGCCAACACCCGTGCCCAGCTCGACCTCGCCGAACTCGAACTCGCCCGCCAGCAGCAGATGCTGCCCGACCGCGCGACCTCGCGTCGCGAGTACGATGCGGCCGCGTCCGGGGTGGCGACGCTCAAGGCCGCCCTGCGCGCGAACCAGGCCGCCATCGACGCCGTGAAGGTCGACCTCGGCTACACCCGCATCACGTCGCCCATCGACGGCCGCGTCGGCAAGGACGAGCGCACGATCGGCAATCTCGTGCAGGGCGACGCGCCCGATTCGCCGCTGCTGACCACCGTCGTCGCGCTCGACCCGATCTATGCGACGTTCGAAGCCGACGAGGGCGCGTTCCTGAAATACATCGGCGCCGCGCGCGAGAAATCGCTGAAGGTCGAGGTCGGCCTCGCGAACGAGGACGGCACGCCGCACGCCGCAACGCTGGCTTTCATCGACAACCAGCTGAACCCGGCGAGCGGCACCGTGCGCATGCGCGCCACGCTGCCGAATCCCGATCGCCGTTTCACCCCCGGCCTCTATGCGCGTGTGCGCCTGTCCGACAGCACGAAGCCGCGCCGCGCGGTGCTGGTCGCCGATCGCGCGATCGGCACCGATCAGAGCAAGCGCTTCGTGCTCGTGCTCGACAAGGACAACAACGCGCAGTACCGCGAAGTCACGCTCGGCCGTGTCTACGACGGCCTGCGCGTGATCGAGCGGGGCCTCGAAGAGGGTGAGGTCATCGTCGTCAACGGACTGCAGCGCGTGCGGCCCGGTTCGCCGGTCACGCCGACGAAGGCGGACATGGCGGCCGCGACCAGCGCCGCACCGCCACCGGCGGCTGGCTGAGGCCGCGCACCCGTGAACGTCTCCCGCGCCTTCATCGACCGCCCGGTCTTCGCGGCGGTCCTCTCGATCGCGATTTTCGTCGCCGGCCTCATCGCGATCCCGTTCCTGCCGGTGTCCGAGTATCCGGACGTCGTGCCGCCGTCGATCGTCGTCACCGCGACCTATCCCGGCGCGAACCCGAAAGTGATCGCCGAAACCGTCGCCGCGCCGCTCGAAGAGCAGATCAACGGCGTCGAGAACATGCTGTACATGTCGTCGCAGGCGATGAGCGACGGCGTGCTGAACGTCACCGTGACGTTCAAGATAGGCACCGATCCCGATCTCGCAGAAACGCAGGTGCAGAACCGGGTGCAGCGCGCGCTGCCGCGCCTGCCGATCGAAGTGCGCCAGATTGGCGTGATCACCCAGAAGCAGTCGCCGAACCTGACGATGGTCGTGCATCTGCTGTCGCCGGACGCGCGCTACGACGAACTGTACCTGCGCAACTATGCGGTACTGAACATCCGCGACAAACTGCGCCGCATCCCCGGCATGGGCGAGGCCTTCGTGTTCGGTGCCGGCGATTACGCGATGCGCGTGTGGCTCGACCCGAACAAGCTCGCCGCGCGCAGCCTGACCGCGAACGACGTCGTGCGCGCGATCCAGGAACAGAACCAGCAGGTGGCGGCCGGCGTCGTCGGCGCTTCCCCCGCCGCGCCCGGCACCGAGTTCCAGCTGTCGGTGAACACCCAGGGACGCCTGTCCACCGAGGCGGAGTTCGGCGACATCATCGTGCGCACTTCAGCGGACGGCGGCATCCTGCGCCTGCGCGACGTCGCCCGCATCGAACTCGCGGCGAGCGAATACTCGCTGCGCAGCCTGCTCGACAACAAGCCGGCGGTCGCGCTGGTGGTGTTCCAGGCCCCGCTGTCGAATGCGATCGCGCTGTCGAACGAAGTGCGCGAGACGATGGCGAAGCTGAAGAAGGATTTTCCGGGCGGCATGGACTACCAGATCGTCTATGACCCCACGCGCTTCGTGCAGAAGTCGATCAACGCGGTCATCAAGACCCTCGTCGAGGCGGTGCTGCTGGTGGTCGTGGTCGTGATCGTGTTCCTGAAGACCTGGCGGGCGTCGGTCATTCCGCTGCTCGCCGTGCCGGTGTCGATCATCGGCACTTTTGCCGTGATGCTGGTGGCGGGTTTCTCGATCAACACGCTGACGCTGTTCGGCATGGTGCTCGCGATCGGCATCGTCGTCGACGACGCGATCGTCGTCGTCGAGAACGTCGAGCGCAACATCGAGATGGGCCTGTCACCGAAGGCCGCGAGCTATCGCGCGATGCAGGAAGTCAGCGGGCCTATCATCGCGATCGCGCTGACGCTCTGCGCGGTGTTCGTGCCGATTGCCTTCATCAGCGGTCTGACCGGCCAGTTCTATCGCCAGTTCTCGCTGACGATCGCGATTTCCACCGTGATTTCCGCGATCAACTCGCTGACCCTCTCGCCCGCCCTTGCCGCGCTGCTGCTGCGCGGCCACGACGCGCCGAAGGACTGGCTGACGCGCACGATGGATGCGCTGTTCGGCTGGTTCTTTCGCGCCTTCGACGCGGTGTTCCATCGCAGCGGCAAGGCCTACACCTGCGCGGTCGGGCGCCTGTTGCGCGTGAAGTCCCTCGTGGTGCTCGTCTACGCGGGACTGCTGTGGGTCACCTGGCAGGCGTTCCAGATGGTGCCGAGCGGCTTCATCCCGAGCCAGGACAAGCAGTACCTGATCGGCTTCGCTCAGCTCCCGGACGGCGCGTCGCTCGATCGCACCGAACAGGTCGTGCGCCAGATGTCCGACATCGCACTGAAGACACCGGGTGTCGACAATGCCGTCGGCTTTCCCGGCCTTTCGATCAACGGCTTCATGAACGCGCCGAACGCGGCGCTGATGTTCATCGGGCTCGACGAGTTCGATGCGCGCAAGT
>LNEL01000057.1 GCA_001464935.1 Gammaproteobacteria bacterium Ga0077536 | reverse complement strand
TTTACGCCGCCGCCGGTCGACGGACTCGGCGCCATCGGCGGCTTCAAGCTGCAGCTCGAAGACCAGGCCGGTCTCGGGGATGAAGCCATGTACCAGGCGCTGCAGGGCGTGCTGATGAAGGCGTGGCAGACACCCGAGCTCGCCGGCGTGTTCTCGAGCTACCAGATCAACGTGCCGCAGCTGAATGCCGCCATCGATCGCGAAAAGGCCAAGCAGATGGGCATCGATCTGAATGACCTGTTCGCGACGCTTCAGATCTACCTGGGCTCGCTGTACGTCAATGACTTCAACCGCTTCGGCAAGACCTATCGCGTCGTCGTGCAGGCCGATGCGCAGTACCGCTCGCGCGCCGAAGACATCGCGCAGCTGAAAACGCGCAACGCGGCCGGCGAAATGGTGCCGCTCGGCGCCGTGCTCGACGTCGAGCAGGCCTTCGGCCCGGACCGCGCGATCCGCTACAACGCGTTTCCATCCGCCGACATCAACGGCGCTGGCGCGCCCGGCGTGAGCTCGGGCCAGGCACGCGACATCATGGAGAACCTGCTGCGCGAAAACCTGCCGCGCGGGATCTCGTTCGAATGGACCGAGCTGACCTACCAGGAGATCCTCGCCGGCAACACCGCCGTGCTGGTCTATCCGCTGTGCGCGCTGCTCGTGATGCTGGTGCTCGCCGCGCTCTACGAAAGCTTCCGCCTGCCGCTCGCGATCATCCTGATCGTGCCGCTGTGCATGCTGTTCGCGATCCTCGGCGTCTGGTACACCGGCGGCGACAAGAACATCTTCACGCAGATCGCGCTGTTCGTGCTGATGGGGCTCGCGTGCAAGAACGCGATCCTGATCGTCGAGTTCGCGCGCGAGCTCGAAATTCACGATCCGACGATAGGCCCGGTCAAGGCCGCGCTCGAGGCCTGCCGGCTGCGTCTGCGGCCGATCCTGATGACTTCGATCGCCTTCATCATGGGCGTGTTGCCGCTGGTGCTGTCGAGTGGCGCGGGGTCGGAGATGCGGCATGCGATGGGCGTCGCGGTGTTCTCGGGCATGATCGGCGTGACGCTGTTCGGCCTGTTCCTGACGCCGGTGTTCTACGTTTTGCTCGGCAAGCGCCCGGCGCCGCCGCCGGTCGCCACGGCACCCGAGCAGGAGCGCGGCGTATGAAGATGCGTGCACTGTCGGCTCTCTGCGCGGGTCTCGCGCTGTCCGCCTGTTCGCTGGCGCCGCCGCTCGAGCGGCCGGCGATCGACATGCCGGTGGCCTACAAGGAAGCGCTGCCGCCGATCGACGGCACGTGGAAGGAAGCCGCGCCGGCGGACGCGGCGGCGCGTGGCGACTGGTGGCGGGTGTTCGACGACGCGCTGCTCGCGGCGCTGATCGAGGAAGGCTGCGGCCGCGGCGCGCATCGAACAGAGCCGCGCGCTGGTGAAGACCGCGCAGTCGGCGCGCCTGCCGCAGGTCGGGCTCGGCGCCGGCGCGGCGCGCTCGCAGCCGACGAACGTGATCCCGGGCCTGCCCGGCAACCTCGACGTGCCGCCCTACGATCTGTACCAGGCGCGCGTCAGCGCGAGTTACGAAGTCGACCTGTTCGGCCGCGTGCGCGATGGCGTGACGGCGTCGACGGCCGATCTCGGCGCACAGCAGGCCCTGTTCGAATCGCTGAAGCTCAGCCTGCAGGCCGATGTCGCGCGTCTGTATTTCCTGATCCGCCAGTCCGATGCGGAAATCGACGTCGTGCAGGAGGCGATTCGCTTCCGTCGCGAGACCGTGCGCATCCTCGAACGGCGGCTCGACGCCGGCGACATCAGCGAACTCGACATCGTGCGGGCCAGGGGCGAACTCGCGAGCGCGCGCACCGATGCGCTGACGCTCGAACGCACGCGTGGCCAGTATGAACATGCGCTGGCGACGCTGCTGGGTCGTGCGCCGGCGGCGTTCACGCTGCGTCCGGCGCCGCTCGCGGCGCAGCCGCCGGCCGTGCCGGCCGGACTGCCGTCGGCGCTGCTCGAGCGTCGTCCCGACATCGCCGCCGCCGAACGTCGCCTCGCGGCGGCGAATGCGCGCATCGGGGTCGCAAAGGCGGCGTTCTATCCGCTGCTGAACCTGACGGCCGACGCCGGCGTCGCAGCGGGTGACATCAGCGATCTGTTCTCGTGGTCCGCGCGCACCTGGACGCTCGGTCCGCTCGCCGGCACGCTGCTGACGCTGCCGATCTTCGACGGGGGCCGCAATCGCGCGAATCTCGAGCGCGCGGAAGCGGCGCTCGGTGAAGAAGCCGCCGCCTATCGCCAGACCGTGCTCGGCGCGTTCACGGAAGTCGAGGATGCACTGATCGGCCTGCGCACGCTGGCCGCCCAGACCGAGACGGTGCGCTTGTCGCAGCAGACCGCGGCACGCGCCGTGGCCATCGCGCAGCGGCGCTATGACGCCGGCGCCACGGGCTATCTCGATGTGATCGATGCGCAGCGCGAAGCGCTGAACGTCGATCGCCTGCAGGAACAGATCAGGGGCGCGCGTCTCGCGACATCGGTAGCACTGATCAAGGCGCTCGGCGGCGGCTGGTAGGCGCGCGCCCGACACGCTGCGGCGTTTCGCGCAGTGCGCGGGTCGGCCGCAGTCCCGCGCGACAGGGACGATGAACTGACGGCGACCCGTCGCCGCGCAGGTTAACTTTCAGTTAAGCGAAGGCCCCCTACGATGGCCGCGTTTGCCTGGCGCATGGTTGTTCCATCGCGTCTGGCCGTTTAGCACCCCTCGGACGGGACGGCGCACGGCGCCCCACTCGCCGAACTGAAAGGATCGAAGCATGAATATCCGCCTGTTGATGGCCTGTCTCGCGTTGGGCCTGTTGACCGCGTGCAGCGAAGAGCCCGCCTCCACCGCTGCCGATGCAGCAGCGACCGCCCAGGACAAGGCGGCCGCGGCCGTTGGCGAAGTGAAGCAGGCGGCTGAAGCCACCGCCGAGGCTGCCGCTGCGGCAGCGGACGCGACGGGTGAAGCGGCCGCTGAGGCGACGGCCGCCGCGGCGGACGCCACTGCAGCGGCGGCGGATGCCGCCGTCGAAGCGACGGACGAGGCGATCGAGGCCACCGACGCCGCTGCTGCTGCCGCGGCCGACACCGCCGCCGACGCGACGGCCACCGCGAGCGAGGTGGCGAAGAACGTCGTGGCCGACACCGAAGCCAAGGTCGACGCGGCGATGGAAGCCGGCAAGGCGGCGATGGACGCGGCGGTGGAAAAGGCCGAGGACGCCGTGCCCGCGAAACGGTCCGCGGGGCGGCGCGCTTTTCCCACCGGTCGCGCCACCCACGTGGCAGAATCCGGGGGGTCTCCCGATCGGCTGCCTGCCCATGACCCGCGACATCCACGTGCCGTCCGTCAACCCCGCGCAAATCCGGGGCCCCAGCCGTGACATCTTCGCCGCGATGGGCGAAGACAACATCTTTCGCATGCTGGAAGACTTCTATCTCGAACTCGATCGCGCGTCGCCGGCGCTGCGCGCGCTGTTCCCGGCCGACATGATCGAGGCGTCGAAGAAATCGGCCGCCTTCTTCGTCGGTCTGCTCGGTGGACCGCCGCTGTATCAACAGCGTCACGGCAACCCGATGATGCGCGCCCGCCACCTGCCCTTCACGATCGACGACACGCGCCGCGACGAATGGCTCGCCTGTTTCAACCGCGTGCTCGACCACGCACCCGAACGCTACGGCTTCCCACCCGAACACCTGCCGGGCTTCCGCGAATTCCTCGCGGGCTTCGCCGGCTGGATGGTCAACACGCGGACCGACGGAGGCTGACGGCGCGCTTTGCGATCGACGTCAGGTTGTGCGTGCTGCCGTTCGGTTTATGGGCCACCGAGAACACCGGGATCACAGAGAAAGAAGATTCGAGTCGAGCACCTCCGCAGCGCCTGCGTCGGGCGTGGCGGCTGCATGACGGAACCTTCGAACAATCTCCCTCTTTCTCGGTGTTCTCTGTGTTCTCGGTGGCCAGATTCAGCCCGTTGTCCGGACTCCGGACTCCGCGTCAGGCGTCGAGGCCGTAGCGTTTGATCTTGCGGTAGAGGGTGCTGCGGGAGATGCCGAGGCGGCGGGCGACTTCGGAGAGGTTGTCGCCGTGGGCGGCGAGTTCGGCCTCGATCGCGGCGCGGGTCATGAGGCTGATGCTGCCTGCGGCCTGGGCTTCAGTGGCCTCACGCGTCGAAGCGCAGGCCTGCAGGAAGCCATCCGGGAGATCGGCCGGCGTCAAATCGTCGCCTTCGCACAGCACGTACATGCGTTCGACGACCCCGTGCAGTTCACGCACGTTGCCGGGCCAGGGATGGGTTTCGAGGGCTTTCATCAGGTCGGGCGTCACGCGCTTGCGGCCCAGCCCGTAGGCTTCGTCGAGGCGCGTGATGAAGCGTTCGAGCAGCGCCGGCAGGTCGTCCAGACGCTCGCGCAGCGCCGGCAGATGGAGGCTCAACACCTTCAGGCGATGGTACAGGTCGCGCCGCATGCGCCCGCTCGCGACGTCGCCGTCGAGATCGCGATGCGTGGCGGCGATCACCCGCACGCGCACCGGGCGCGCATGCTGGCTGCCGACCCGCGCCACCACGTTCTCCTGCAGCACGCGCAGCAGCGCCACCTGCACGTCGAGCGGCAACTCGCCGATCTCGTCGAGGAACAGCGTGCCACCGTCCGCCTGCTCGAACCTGCCGGCCTCGTGCGTGGCGGTCGCGGCATTGTCGTGGCCGAACAGTTCGACGGCGGCGTGCTCGCGCCCGAGCACGCTGCAGTTCACCGCGACGAGCGGCCCGCTCGCCATGGGGGAGGCTTGATGAATCGCCCGCGCGAAGAGTTCCTTGCCGACGCCGGATTCGCCGATCAGCAGCACCGGCGCGCCGGCCCGCGCGATGCGCGCCGCGCGGCGTTTCAGTTCGACGAGCGCCGCATTCGTGCCCGTGATGTGCGCGAACGCATCGGCGATTTCCGGCGCCGTGCGCGCCGCCGTGCCGGGCAGGCGCTGCTCGCGCACCGGCTCGAGGATCAGCAGCCCACCCTCCCAGGCCCGGCCGCGGCCTGCATAGGCCTCGATGCCGATCACGCGTGTGCGTGGCGGCAGCGCGGCTGCGCAGTCGTCGATGGTCGGTTCGCCGGTCACGTTGACGAAGGTGCCGCCGCGTTCCAGCGGCGTGCAGTCGCGGCAGTCGGCGAACCAGGCGCGTGCGAGATCGTTCGCGGTGACCACGCGCCCCTTGCGATCGATCACGACGACCGCCTGTTGCGTCCAGCGGTTCGCGTTCGTCTGGTACCAGTGCATCAATTGCACGGCGCGCGCGAGTTCGCGTGACTGCAGCGTCTGCTCTATCTGATGGGCCGCGGTCACCGCCAGCGCCAGGCAGTGCGACTGGTGATTCTCGCCAAAGCTCGTGACATCGACGACGCCGATCATCGAGCCGTCGATCGAGTCGCGCACCGGGGCCGCCGAGCAGCTCCAGATCTTGGCGACCGACAGGAAGTGTTCCGCGCTGTGGACTTCGGCGGGCGCGTTCAGCGCGATCGCGGTGCCGATGGCGTTGGTGCCGCCCGACAGCTCGCTCCACGCGTAGCCGGGCGCAATGCAGTCGCGCGCGCCGCGATCGACGACCGCCGGGCTGCCGCAGACATTCAGCAGCGTGCCGCTCGCGTCCGCGACCAAAAGGCAGCTCTGCGACTGGCTGAGGATGTCGCCGAGCACCCGCCAGGTGTTCTCGTAGGCCTGCAGCAGCTCGGCGTTCGCGCTGCGCAGGGCGTCGAGGGTGTGGGCGCGATCGCGCGGCCGCTGGGTGACGGGTTCGACGCCGATCTGGAGACAGCGCGCCCACGAGTCGCGAATGACGTCCCGCACCTGGGCATCCACGGTCGCACCACGCTCGACCATCGCCTGCCATGCGCGCTCGACCTGCTTGCGGTAGAGGCGATCGGCTTCGCGCGGCGTGCGGCCCAGAGCGTAGATGTCCATGGGGCGCGATCTTGGCGCCGAGTTGTCGTGCGACACAAGCTGTCCCGCGTTGGGACGCGGCCCCTGTCGCAATCTGCGACATCGTCCGACAGTCCCGCGCGGCTGGCGGCACCCTGCACGACCCGGCGCCTGCCGCCCGTCAAAGCTCGTACCGGGTGTCCTGCAGCGGCGCCTCGACCTGGCGCCAGTGCAGGCGCTCGCCAATCAGGGCGGCAAAGTCGGCGGCGACCTGCGCTTCGCCGTGGACCACGAAGGTGCGTGCCGGCGGTGTCCTGAAGGCCGACAGCCAGCCGAGCAGCGCGCTGCGATCGGCGTGAGCGGACAGGCCGCCAATGGTGTGGATGCTGGCGCGCACCCGGATGTCCTCGCCGAAAATCCGTACGTGGCTCGCGCGGTCGACGAGGCGGCGGCCGAGCGAGCCGGCGGCCTGGAAGCCGATGATGACGATGGCGCATTCGGCGCGCGGCAGGTTGTACTTCAGATGGTGGCGGATGCGGCCGGCGTCGCACATGCCGCTGGCGGCGATGATCAGCGCGCCGTGGGTGATGCGGTTGATCGCCATCGAATCCTCGACGGATTCCGAGAATCTCAGCGGCAGCGCCTGCGGGTTCGCGCGGCCGTGCGCCAGCATCTCGCGCGTCGCATCGTCGAGGAACTCGGGGTGCTGCACCGTGATCTGCGTCGCGCGCAGCGCGAGCGGGGAGTCGACGAAGATGTGCACCGGCGGCAGACGCTGCGCCCGCTGCAGGCTGCTCAGCACGTATAGCAGTTCCTGCGTGCGGCCGAGCGCGAACGCCGGTACGACGACATTGCCGCGACGCCGGCGCAGCGTCTCTTCGAGCACGTCGTGCAGTTCCTCGATCGAGCTGTCGAGACCCTTGTGATCGCGATTGCCGTAGGTTGATTCGACGATCAGCACGTCGGCGTCCTCGATCGGCGTCGGATCGCGCACGATGGGCCGCCCGGGCTGGCCGAGATCCCCGGAACAGACGATCTTGCGCGTGCCCGCCGGACCCTCGACCCACAGTTCGACGATCGCCGAGCCGAGGATATGGCCGGCGTCGCGATAGCGGCAGCGGATGCCGGGCTTCGGACTGAATTCACGGTCGTACGCGATGGTCTCGAACAGCTCGCTGCAGCCCTGCGCCTGCGCAATGGTGTACAGCGGATAGTCGTCGCGCGTCAGGCGCCGCCGGCCATGCCGCCGTTCGGCGCGCATCCAGTCGCTCTCCTGGATGTGGGCGCTGTCGGCGAGCATCACCTTCGCGAGATCGACGGTGGCGGCGGTCGCATAGATCGGACCGCGAAAGCCGAACGCCCACAGGCGCGGCAGCAACCCGCTGTGGTCGATGTGGGCATGCGTCAGCAGCACGAAATCGAGCGTCTTCGGATCGAAGCCCCAGTCGCGCCGGTTCAGCGCGCGCGCATCGGGCCCGCCCTGGAACATGCCGCAGTCGACGATGAAGCGGGTGCCCGGTGCTTCGAACAGGAAACACGATCCGGTGACCTGGCGCGCGGCGCCGAGAAAACGCACGGAGAGGGTTGAAGGACGCATGCTCAATCGCTGCCAGGTTGTAGAACCTGCCCAATAGCATGCCCGAACCGGTCGTGTCAGGACCTGAGCTGCGTCAGTCCTGGCGCGGTGTGCGCCCGATGAACAGATAGTATGGCGCGCGCAGGCCCGGGAGGTATGGCACGGGCCCCATCCGTTCGCTGAGGTACAGCGGCACCGTCCGCTGCTCCAGCCAGTCGAGATGGGCCGGATCGAGACACACGCCGTCGTGACCGAACCAGCCTCGCCATCCCTGTCGCGCCAGCCAGTGATGACGCTGTCGATGTGCCGCGGGGCGGGACGCCGACACGTAGAAGTCGACCACCGCGAGCGTCCCGCCCGGGCGCAGCATCCGCACGGCATTGTCCACGACCGCGCGCCAGTCCGGCATCATCGTCAGTGCGTAGGACATCAGCACGTGATCGACGGGCGCGACCGGTTGCCATGTTGTGGCGTCGGCTTCGTGCACGCAGACGTTCGGCATGCGGGCGACGCGTGCGCGGGCGACGGCGGCGAGTGCGGGGCACAGGTCGACGAGATCGATGCGGATATCAGGACGCGTGGCCAGATACGCGACATTACGCCCGGTCCCCGCCCCGAGTTCGACCAGGTGAGCGCCGGCAGCCGGCGCAAGGCGGTCCAGCAGTTCGGCGCGACCATGCAGCAGGCGCTCGCGAAACTCGTCATAGCGCGCCGCCTGCGGGGCATAGAACGCCTGCAGGCGCGCTGCGTGATCGCCGGTCGCCGACTGGCCGCGCGCGAACTGCCAGAGGATTCTCGCGTCGTCACGCAGGCGGCGCGCGATCACACTGGCAGATCCGCAATGTGGAAGCCCGCATAGGTGTGGACTCGGTCCTCGCGTGACAGCGTGCGCGCCCATTCGTCATGGAAGTGCAGCGTTGCCCGCAGCGGCGCGCTGCCCGCCGTCAGGCGCCAGAGGTAAGCCGGATCGGCGTGCGCACTGCGAAACAGCACCCGTGCGCCCGGCGTCGCGCGCTGCAGGATCAGATCCCATTCCTCCTGCAGCGCGGCCGGGTGATAGCTGCTCATCCAGTCCATGTGGTCCAGCAGCACGAACCGCGAGACGGGCGCCTGATGCCGGCGCAGAAACTCCGTGACCGTCGTGGTGTGCGGATGAATTCGCTCGACCAGTCCCGCGCGCAGCGCGTTGAATCCCGCATGGGTCAGGTACTCGGGGCAGCAATCGGGTGCGTACTCGCCGTGCACGTACAGCGAGTAGAAATAGTTCGAGCGCGTCGGCAGTTCGCACGCGATGTAGCCGAGCGCGTCGCGCACGAAGGCGGCCACGCCGCCTTGATGCTGGGCGACGACTTCGCGGCGCTGAGGGTGCGGGACGCCGAGGAGACTCAGCGTCAGCTGGCGGGAGAGCGCCCAGTTCATCGGGCGGCTCCACAGCAGCGGCGCGATGCGCGCGCGGTAAAGCGCACGCTGTTCGTCGAGTGTGGACGCGGTGAACAGTTGCTCGAGTGCCGACTGCAAGCCGGGCCGCAGCCTCAGATACTCGTGAAACGCGCGCGCCACCCAGCCCGCAAGTCCGCGGAAATACAGGCCGCGCCCCGTCGGCGAGAACCAGACCGCACGCGCATCCCAGAACTGGCGCGCGAAGGGCGAGAGCAGATCCCGCAGACAGTCCTGATAGAGCGCAGGAAAGTCGGCGTGACGACCGCGCCCGAAAAGCTCGAAGAAGTCGCCATGTTCGAGCTGCCGCAGGCCGGCCATCTTCAGTTCGAGCAGCGCGGTCTGACGCGGATTCGCGTCGACGGCATGAATCGCACGCGGAGCCAGCAGCGCGTAATCGAGCACATTGCAACCGGCGCTCGTGATGACCAGCAGTTCGTCGTCAGGCCCGAGCATCAGCGTCTGCCGGTCGACCGCAGGATCTTCCCAGCACGTGTTGTAGACCAGTGCTCGCGAATACACCGCATTGAACACCGTCTGGTCGAAACGATCCGACAGCGACAGGCGTCGTGGCAGGGGAGCGCCGGTGTCGCGGCGCGCGGTGGCAATGCGCATGACGCGCATCCTGGGCAGTCGACATGACGCGTGAATGATCGACGCATGTCCGATGCATGACAGCCAGGTGCGCCGTCACGAAGCTGCCATGTGGCGATCATGTTGCTGCAATGCGGCGAGCCTAACCTGCGGGCGGTCAATGGAAGGAGACGTGGATGAATCGCATCCCGCCAGGTCCTCGACGGCACTACCGGACGGTCTGGATCTCGGACGTCCATCTCGGATTCAGGGGCTGCAGCGCCGACTACCTGCTGGAGTTCCTCCACTCATTCGAGTGTGACACGCTCTATCTGGTCGGCGACATCATCGATCTCTGGCAAATCAAGAAGCGGCCGTACTGGCCGCAGGCGCACAACAACGTGGTGCGCACCATCCTCGGCAAGGCGAAGCACGGCACGCGTGTGATTTACGTGCCGGGCAATCACGACGAACCGCTGCGCGACTACGACGGCCTCGTGTTCGGCAACGTCGAGATTCAGCGCGAAGTGATCCACACCTGCGCGACCGGCCAGCGCCTGCTCGTGCTGCACGGTGACGAGTTCGACACGGTCGTGCAGTGCTCGCCGTACGTCGCCAAATTCGGTGCGCTGCTCTATGCGTGGCTGATCGAACTGAACCATGTCGTGAACTGGGCCAGGCGCCGCTTCGGATTTCCGTACTGGTCGCTGGCGGCGT
The DNA here is from genome assembly GCA_001464935.1 of Gammaproteobacteria bacterium Ga0077536. Taxonomy (GTDB): domain Bacteria; phylum Pseudomonadota; class Gammaproteobacteria. The sequence goes on along the minus strand of LNEL01000057.1, from coordinate 84,481 downwards.
TCCTGAAGCACAAGGTGAAGAACGCCGTGCAGTACATCGGCAACTACGAAGCCGCCGTCGCGCACGCGGCCCGGCAGCGCGAGGTCGGCGGTGTGGTCTGCGGCCATATTCATCGCGCGGAACTGACGCAGGTCGATGAACTGCTGTACATGAACTGCGGCGACTGGGTCGAAAGCTGCACCGCGCTGACAGAGACTCACGACGGCGCGCTGTCACTCGTGCATTGGCTCGAGGAGCGGCAACCCGCCCAAGTGCCGCTGCCGGTGGCGGCATGAACGCGGCAGAGCAGCGCTCGGCGCGGCGCGAACTCCAGCACATCGTGCTCGTGACGGATGCGTGGGCACCGCAGGTCAACGGGGTCGTCACGACCCTCGAACACGTCGTGACCGAACTCGGCGCGATGAGTCATCAGGTCACGGTGATCAGTCCCCAGTACTTTCGCACCGTGCCATGTCCGACGTATCCGTCGATTCGGCTCGCCGTGCTGCCGGGCGCGGCGCTTGCGCGTCGTCTGCGCGCCCTGCGACCGGATGCAGTGCACATCGCGACCGAAGGCCCGCTGGGGCATGCGGCGCGCGCGTTCTGCCTCGAACACGCGTGGCCGTTCACGACGTCGTTCCACACGCAGTTCCCCGAGTACGTCCGGGCGCGGGTGCCCGTGCCGCTGCATTGGAGTTATGCCTACCTGCGCCGCTTCCACGGTGCGGCGGCGCGCACGCTGGTGGCGACGAAGACAGTGTCCGAGCGCCTGGCAGCGCGCGGCTTCACCAATCTCACGCGCTGGATGCGCGGGGTCGACACGAACCTGTTCCGGCCGCTCGGCAAGCAGGCCTTCGATCATCTGCCGCGGCCCGTCAGCCTGTTCGTGGGCCGCGTCGCGGTGGAGAAGAACATCGAAGCGTTTCTCGATCTGAACCTTCCCGGCAGCAAGGTCGTCATCGGTGACGGCCCGGATCTGGCCAAGCTCCGTGCCCGCTATCCCGCTGTCACCTTCTGCGGCCAACTGCGCGGCGAGACACTGGCGACTCACGTGTCCGCCGCGGACGTGTTCGTGTTCCCGAGTCGCACGGACACCTTTGGTCTCGTCATGCTGGAGGCGATGGCCTGCGGCGTGCCGGTCGCCGCCTACCCGGTGCCCGGGCCGCTGGACGTGGTCGCGCCCGGCCGCTCGGGCGTGCTGCACGAGGATCTCGCCAGCGCCGTGCATGGCGCGCTGACCCTGTCCCCCGAAGATTGCATCGCCTACGCCAGCGGCTTCTCCTGGCGGGCGACGGCGGAGATCTTTCGCGGCGCGCTCGCACCGATTCCGCGCGCCTGACAGGGCGCGTTGACGAAAACGCCGCGGTCCCGGTGGACCGCGGCGTGTCGCCTCACAGCACGCGCGTGAGCCCCGCCTGCCCGGCGATCAAATTGAACGCCGCGACGTCACTGACCGGCAGATCCGCCGACGGCACCGTGAAGACCGGATCGGCGACCCGTTGCACGGCGCGGAAATCCGTTCGCCAAGCGCCCGGCGTCACCGTGCAGATCGAGTAGCCGCGCAGCAGCCCGTCGAAGTAGCGGATGTGCGGGTTCGATGGCAGCGTCGCCTTGACCAGCGGGTCGTTGCTGTCGCCGAAACCGGAGCTGATGCTGGTGCAGACGAACTCCGCGCCTATCACCGGTGAGCTCGCCCCATTGAAATCGGCCTTCAGATCTGCCGCCCACGCCGAATGGATGTCGCCGGTCAGCACCACGGGATTGGCCACGCGCTGCTCGGCGAGGAAGCGCAGGATGCGATCGCGCTGCGCCTGGTAGCCATCCCACGCGTCGACGTTGTAGTAGTTCAGCGGCTGACCGGTCAGCGCACCGAGGTCCCAGCGCATCATCATCACCTGCTGGGCCAGGACGTTCCACGTCGCGCGCGACTGCCGCAGCTGATCGAACAGCCACGCTTCCTGCGTCGCGCCGAGCATCGTCGCGTCCGGACTCAGAATCGCCGGGCAGGTCTGCAGGAACTGCAGGCCGTCGTCGCAGGGCTGATCGCTGCGGTATTGACGCGTGTCGAGCACGAGGATGTCGGCGAGGCGGCCGTACGGCAGGCGGCGATAGAGGTTCAGTCCGTCACCGCTGGCCTGCACGTTCGCCCGCAGCGGCATCGATTCACGATAGACCTGGTAGGCATTGCGGCGACGCTGCCGGAACGCTTCGGCGGTCTGTTCGTCCTCGGGGATGAGGCCGGCGTAGTTGTTGTCGACCTCGTGGTCGTCGAAGGTCACGATGAACGGGAACGCCGCGTGCGTATCCTGCAGATGCCGGTCGAGGCGGTAGAGCGCGTAGCGGTTGCGGTAATCCGCGAGGGTCGCGATCTCGCCGCCCTGATGGCGGCGGGCCGCGGGCACGTTCGCACTCGCCGCATATTCGTAGATGTAGTCGCCGACGTGCACGACGAAATCGAGGTCCTGGGTCGCCATGTCGCGATAGGCGGCGTAGTAGCCCTGCTCGTAGTGCTGGCAGGAGCAGAACGCGAAACGCATGCGCGCAGGCAGCACGCCCGCAGCCGGGAACGTGCGGGTGCGGCCGATCCGGCTCTGCACGCCGCGATGACTGAACCGGTAGTAGTACCAGCTGTCCGGGCGCAAACCCGTGACGTGCACCGATACCGCGTGACCGTTGCGCGCGGTGCTCGTGGTGGTGCCGCGGCGGACGGTCCGCGTCATGGCGGGATCGATGGCGACCTCCCAGTCGATGCGCGCGGCGCGATCGTTGAGGCCGCCGCCGTTCAGCGGATCCGGCGCGAGCCGCGTCCACAACACGACCCTGTCGCTGCCCGGATCGCCCGACGCGACACCCAGCGTGAACACCGGATTGCTGCCGCCCTGCTGCTCGCCCCAGGCCGCGCGCATCGCGCCGGGCACGAAGGCGGCGACGGCGAGTCCGCCGAATGTCTTGATCGCGCGCCGCCGCGTCGGCAGTGCGCCGGCCATCGCGTCGCTCGTCGTTGAATCTTGGTCGTCTGAGTTCATCGGGCCTCCCTGATCGCCTGTGAAGAATCAGCGGAAGCCTAGGGCGGCGGCGTGACGGCGCGGTGTCGCGCGGATTGCAGGCGCGTGACGCCGGCGCGGCCGCGCTGCGCCGGCCCGTCACGCGGAAGGGGCGCTCAGATCGGCGTGGCGAGGAGCGTCTTGACGCGCGCCGTGTCGTAGACGACCAGCCGCTGCCGGAAGCGCAGGCCCGCCGGCGTGTCGACCAGGGTGTCGTAGTAGCTGCCAGCCTGGTAGACCTCGGTGAAGCCTTCGCCCAGCGTCTGCACCACGATGTACGACGACGCGGCCTCGATGGCGTCCTCGTGCCGCGCAGTGATGCGCACGCCCGAGATCGCGTGGCGGTAGCGGTGGGCCTGGTAGATGTTCGCATGACGCAGCGAGTGCACGCGGTCGAGCATCATGCCGCGGCTGTCGAGCAGCAGCAGCGGGATCGGAAAGCCGTGTGCGTGGTTCTCGCGCGACACCATGCGATAGACCCCGTCCTCGATGAACAGGCCCGGCCAGTCCTCGAGACGATCCTCGTCGAGACAGGCGCAGTATTCGGCGAACAGCCGATCGATCCGGAAATACAGCAGCAGGTCGTCCGGCTCCGCGCTCATGCCCACCCCATCAGGCCGCGATAGCCGCGCCAGAAGCTGCGAATCATGTGTTCGGTGATCAGGCTCGACTGCTGGTCGCGCGTTTCGTCGCCCATGCCGAGGTAGGACGCATCGCCGGGCGGACTCGATGTCACGCCGCGCTGCACGAGCTCGGTGGCCTCGGTGTCCTCCATCGAGATATAGCCGGCCGGGCCGGCCAGGTTCGCCTGTTTCAGGCGTAGCGCGCGCAGATCCGCATCGTCATCGCGGTAACCGAAGAAGTGGAACACGAGCTCGAACTCGTCGACGGCTTTCGGCAGCACCTGCCGCACGGCCAGCGTGTTGTGGATCTGCTGGATCACGGTGGCCGGAAACAGCGTGTGGATGTTGTTGCTGGTCTGCTCCGCGAATTCGGGCCGCACGCGCAGCATGCTCGCGTCGTGGAGCTTCGCCTGCTCCTGGTAGGTCTGGATGCCGGCGGCCTTGTAGGCCGCAGCGGTGTTGTCGTCCTCGCGCGGCGTGGTGGTGATGATCGAATGCAGGCCGCGCGGGTCGACGATCGTGCGGCCCTGCATGTTCGAGCGATAGATGTTGAACGTGGTGTGGAACAGGTGCAGCAGGCTCGCGTGGTAGGGATCCTTGACGTTCTCGTAGTACAGCTTCCAGTTCGACTTCGCGTATTGCCGCGTGCAGCCGAGATATTCGACCGGCCGGTCGAAGAGGCGGTCGATCCACGGCAGCATCAGTGGCCCCAGGTAGTCCTCGAGGCTGGCGCTGGCGGGGTCGAGCGTGCCGAACACCAGGCCCCGGTATTCGCTGACGCGCACGGGCGTCAGCGAATACGCGTCGAGCGCGAAATCCGCCGCCATGCCGGTCTGCGCATTGAGGCCGCCGCGAAACGGCACGCCGCGCAGCCGGCCTTCCTGGTCATAGGCCCACTGGTGATAGACACAGGTGTGCACCCGCGCGTTGCCGCGGGCCTGCCGGCACACCAGCGCGCCGCGATGCGCGCAACGATTGATCCAGGCCTTGAGTTGATCGTCCCTCGTGCGCGTGACGACCACGGGCGTGGTGCCGATGAACGTCGACTTGAAGTCGCCGGGCCGGGCGATCTCGTCTTCCAGCGCAAGGAAGTGCCAGGTCGGGCCGCGGAAGATGCGCGCCTGCTCGCGATCGAAGATGGCGGGATCGGTGAATACCGCGTAGGGCACGGTGCGCTCGTCGGGGGGCGCGGCCCATGGCGAGGTGTCTGCTGCGCGGTCGACTGCGGTCTCCATCACGCGTCTCCTGCCTGCTCCGGGTCTTCCCACTATAGACGCGCCGGCGCGGGCCGTCAGCGCACCCCATGGGCAGCTGTTCATGGCATGCTGGGCACAGGATCAACGAAGGCGGTTCAGCGCGATGTGTGGATTCTGCGCGATGGTGGCGGGCCAGCCGCACTGGACAGAGGCGGGCTCCGACGCCGCGTCCGGCGACCAGCGCGAGGATCGCGAACGGCGGCTGGCCCGGCTTTATCGCGTGCAGCTCGTCAACGCGGTGATCGCGCACTACGGCTGTGGCATCGAAGACTGGGCACTCGGCGAATACATCGTGCGCAGCCTGACCGGCCGCAGCGAAATGGTGCCGGCGCTGCCGCAGGTGTGGCAGATGGTCGAGCGTATCGCGGGGCGCCCGGTCGACCCGCTGGACCCCGCCTTGCTCGCGCGGCTGCGCCAGGCTGCCGACGCATGAGCAGTTACCGCGAGCTGATCCCGCTGACGGTGCTGACGGGCTTCCTCGGCAGCGGCAAGACCACGCTGCTGAACCGCTGGCTGCGCGATCCGCGCCTGTCCGACGCCGCGGTGCTGATCAATGAGTTCGGTGAGATCGGCCTCGATCACCAGCTCGTCGAGCCAATCGACGGCGCGCCGGTGCTGCTCGCGAACGGCTGCGTATGCTGCAGCATCCGCGACGATCTGAAATCCGCGTTGCTGCGCCTCGACGAGCGGCGGCGCATCGGCGAGGTGCCGGCGTACCGCAGGCTCATCATCGAAACCACGGGGCTCGCCGATCCGGTGCCGATCCTCTCGACGCTGCTGAACGATCCGGAACTGCGCCACCACTATCGGCTAGGCGCGGTGCTGACGACGGTCGATGCGATCAACGGCCCCGGCGATCTCGCGCGGCGCGAAGAGGCGTGGAAGCAGGTGGCGGTGGCCGACCGCCTGCTGATTTCAAAAGAGGATCTCGCGCCGCCGGCAGCGATCGCGGCGCTTCGCGAGCGGCTGGCGGCGATCAATCCGCGCGCGGTGCTCGGCCGTGCGGCCGACGCCGACGCCGGCCTGCTGCAGGCGGCCGATGTCTACGATCCGCAGGCGCATCCCGCCGACTTTGCCGCCTGGCTCGGCGGCGACGCGCCAGCCGCCCACGCCCACCACCACGGTGCCCCGTACCAGGCGGTCAACGTGGTGCTCGAAGACGCCATCGACTGGACTGCCTTCGGCCTGTGGCTGACGATGCTGCTGCACGTGCACGGCAACCGCATCCTGCGCGTCAAAGGCCTGCTGCACGTGCAGGACAGCACGACGCCCGTGGTCGTCAACGGCGTGCAGCACCTCGTGCATCCGCCGTTTCATCTCGCGCGCTGGCCGGACGCCGACCGGCGGTCCCGGCTCGTGTTCATCACCGAGGGCCTGGACGCCGGGGCCCTCAGGGAGTCGCTCGCCGTCTTCAACGGCCTCGGCGCACGCCTCAGAACGGCTGCGGGTGCCGCTGCTTGAACTCCTGACAGATGGTGTTCAGCGTCACGAAGCGCACGCCGTCATGATGCCGCATGTGATCGATGAGACGCTCCAGCATCATCAGCATCTGCGGATGGCCGCAGGCATCGGGATGCAGGCACGCGTTGAAGATGCCGTAGTCGAGATTGCGATAGACCCAGTCGAACTGGTCCTGCCACATCTGACCCAGGTCGCGCGGCGGCACCCAGCCGTGGCTGTTCGGGAACTTCTTGACGAACATCACCGGCGGCGCGTCGTCGAGATACCAGCTGCACGGGATCTCGATGAGACTGGTCAGCGGGCCCGCTTCCCACGGTTTCATCCAGCTCGCCGCCGGCTTGGTGTAGTCGATCTTCGTCCACTTGTCGTCGCGCCGCAGGTAATACGGCGAGTGGTCGTTCTCCATCAGGCTGTGGTCGTACTCGATGCCCTTCGCGAGCAGCAGGTCGATGGTGTTGCGGCTGAGCTCCCACCACGGTGCCGAGTAACCCTTCGGCGCCTTGCCGCACAGTTCGACGACGAGATCGAAGGTCTTGTTCAGTACGTCTGATTCCTGCTCCTTCGACATCGCGAGCGGGTTCTCGTGCGCATAACCGTGGAGCCCGAGTTCGTGGCCAGCCTGCGCGACGAGCTTCGATTCCTTCGGAAAGCTCTCCATCGAGTGACCCGTGATGTTCCAGGTCGTCGTGATGCCGTACTTGTCGAACAGGTCGAGCAGGCGCGGCGTGCCCACTTTTGCGGCGTGAACGCCCCGTGAAATGTCACACGGAGAATCTTCGCCGCCGAACGAGCCGAGCCACAGGGACACGGAATCGAAGTGGACGTTGAAACAGACCTGGATGTCTTTCTGCGCCATGCTCGTCGCTCCTAGATGATTACCCAATTCAGGTGAAAGCCGCGAAATGGCGCGGCGATTGCACGCGTCACTGTACAGGGACAACAATAGCCCACCAAACCGACAGCACAGAGGATGCCATCATGACCCGTCCAGTTTCCATCGCGGTCTGTCAGTTCGTCATCAAGCCGGTCAGGAGCTTCGATGCGTTCGCGCGCCAGGTCTGTCGTCTGCTCGACGAGGCCAAAGGCGCCGACCTCGTGCTGTTCCCCGAACTCTTCACGCTGGCGCTGTTCACCACCTTCGACGACTGGCGCAACAAGCCGCTGAAGGATCTGGTGAAGGTCGATCGCTACACGAAGGAATACCGCGCATTCTTCGCCGACGAGGCGAAGCGCCGACAGCAGCACATCGTCGCTGGCTCACATCTCGAGAAGAAGAACGGCGGCTTTCTGAATGTCGCCTATGTCTACGGCCCGAACGGCCTCGTGCACATGCACGACAAGACGCACATCTTCCCCGCCGAGGCGCAATGGAAGACCGGTGAGGGCGATCGCATGGAAGCCTTCGACCTGCCGTTCGCACGTGTCGGCCTGAACGTCTGCTACGAAGCCGAAATCCCGGAGTGCGCGGCGACGCTCGCCGAGCAGGGTGCCGAGATCATCCTGTGTCCGTCGTTCACGTTCAGCGAGTACGGTTTCTGGCGCGTGCGTCACAGCGCGCAGGCGCGCTGTATCGAGAACCAGCTGTACTTCGTGCACTGCGCAACCGGTGGCAAGGTGCCGAAGGGTCCGCTGCCGAACGGCTGGACGCGCAGTTCGATCCTCTCGCCGTGCGATACGCCGTGGCCGGCGCCGAACGGGGTCGTCGCCGAGGCAGAGACGAACGTCGAGATGGTGCTGCGGGGCACGGTCGACCTCGACCTGCTCCAGCAGAACCGTGCCAACGGCGTCGCACCGACTTTCCGCGATCGCCGTCGCCGCGCCGACTGTTACCGCGCCTGGCCGTCGCACCTGGATTTACCGGCGAAGCCGAAGGCGCGCCTGCGCCGGGTCTGACCGGCAGAACTCGCCACGCACTGTCGGGGTGCGGCAATTTGCCGCACCGTCCTGGCCGGGCTTCAGTGGTAGAAAGGCGCGCCTTTCTGTCACCTGGAGTCCGCGCATGCCTGGTTTCCGCCGTGTCGCCCGCGACACACGCCCGGTCCGTCCGACCGCGCTCGTCCTCGCCGCCCTGCCGCTGCTGGGCGCCACCCTGCCGTCCGTCGCCACCGCCGAAGAGGCGCCAGTGGCCAAAGCCGGCGGGGCGTCCTACCTCACGCTCGGCGAAGTGACGGTCTCTGCCTCGCGCACCGGCGCCCTGAGCGCGCGGGACGTGCTGAGTTCGGTCGACATCCTCGGCGCCGAACGCGTGCACGACCAGCAGGTCGACAATGCCTGGGAACTGTTCACGCGCGCGCCCGGGGTCATGACGACCGAGTTCAACCAGGGGACGACGTCCGGGAAGTTCTCGTTCCGGGCCTTCAACGGCGAAGGCGAGATCAACGCCGTGAAGCTGCTGATCGACGGCATTCCGAGCAACAGCAACGACGGCAACATGCCGTACATCGACCTGATCTTCCCGCTCGACATCGAGAGCATCGAGGTCGTGCGCGGCACCAACGACGCGCGCTACGGGCTGCACAACATCGCCGGCAACGCCGGCATCACCACCCGTACCGGCGGCAACTACACCCAGGGTCGCGTCAGCTACGGCAGCTATGACACGGTCGACACGCAGTGGTCGGCGGGCCTCGAGCGGGGTGGTTTCGCGCAGAACTATTTCGTCGCCTACCGCGGCTCGGAAGGCTTTCGCGAGCACTCCGATTTCGACAAGTTCACCTTTGCCGGCAAGTGGTTCTATGCGCCGGACAGCCAGCCCTTCCGCGCCGGTCTCATCATTCGCTGGTTCGAGAACGACGCCGAGGAGCCGGGCTATCTGACCGAGGCCGATGCGCGGCGGCGACCCGATTTCTCCTACCCGTTCTCTGCGACCGACGGCGGTGAGCGCCAGGTCGGGACGGTCAGCGGCCACCTCGACGTCGACGTCGCGCAGGATCTCGTGTGGACCCTCAAAAGCTACGTGAACCTGCTCGATGACACGCGCTGGGTGAAGTTCAGCGCCGCGGTGTCGCAGCAGGAGCGCATCACCAACGAGACGCACTATGGCGCGATCAGCACGCTGACCTGGCGGCCGGCGGTGCCGCGCCTCGACGACTTTGCGATCGAGGGCGGCATCGACGTCCAGCAACAGGACAACGAGAGCGAGCGTTACCTCGACACGGCCCGCGTGCGACAGCGCCAGACCCGCGATCAGGCCTTCGACCTGACCAACTACGGCGGCTACGCGCAGATGGTGGTCAAACCCGTGTCGTGGCTGAAATTCGTGCCCGGCGTGCGTGTCGACCGCTACGAGGGTGACTTCGAGGACCTGCTGAACCGCAGCACCGCCGACATCAACGACTACGGCACGATCTGGCAGCCGAAGGTCGCTGCCGTCGTCACGCCGCTCGCCGGCTACGATGTGTATGGCAACTGGGGCCGCAGTGCGCAGATCGGGCTCGCCGCCGGCACCTACAAGATTGCGCCGCGCCTCACCGACCTCGAACCGTCGATCAACGACGGCTGGGAGGTCGGTCTGAAGTTCCAGCCCGCGCCCTGGCTCGACGGCCGGCTCGCATACTGGGAGCAGGTGGCCTCCGACGAAGTCCGCCGCAAGCTCAACGATCCGACCGGCGACTTCGACAACGTCGGCGAAACGGAGCGCACAGGCGTCGATCTGCAGCTCAACGTCGCGCCGACCTCGCGGCTCGACGCGTGGTTCGCCTGGTCGGTGCAGGACGCCGAAGTGCTGACGCCGGGCCCGACCGAGCCTGCGTTGCGGGGCAAGGAAATCGACCACACGCCGGATTTCATCCTGTCCGGCGGCATCGACTACGCCGTTACCGACGCGTTCAGAACCTCGGTGTGGACCTATGCGCAGGGCGATTACTATCCGGAGCGGACCAACGCCACCGACGAGTTCGGCGACTACTTCGTGCTGAACCTGCTGCTGGCCTACGACGTGACGAAGCAGATCGGGCTCGAGTTCCAGGTGCGCAATCTGACCGACGAATACTACGAGTACGTGTGGCATGACGGCACGCAGACCCTGCACTCGCCGGGCGACGACCGCACTTTCTTCGGCGCGGTGAACCTGCGCTTCGACTACTGAGCGGGCGGGCTTGCGCGCGACGTGGCGCAGGCTGCACCTGGCGCTGGGGCTGACGGCCGGCACGATCTTCGTGCTGGCCGGCCTCACCGGCAGCGTGCTCGTGTTCTATCTCGAGATCGACGCACTGCTGAACCCCGCGCTGGCCGACGCGAGGCCGGCCGCGCCGCCGCGCCCCTTCGAGGAGCTCTACCAGGCGCTGCGTCGCGCCCACCCAGATCGCCCGGACGCGTGGCGCCTCGAAATCCCGGCCGTGCCGGGGCGTCCGATCACGGCCCGCTACTACACGCCGGCCGAAAGCGCGCAGCGACTGTTCGCGCCGCTGATGGTGAGTCTCGATCCGGCGACCGCGACCGTGATCGACACCCGTCTGTGGGGCGATTACGCGATGACCTGGCTCTACGACCTGCACTACACGCTGCTGTTCGAGCGCGCCGGCCGCACGGTGCTCGGCGTGCTCGGCGTGCTGATGCTGCTGGGCCTCGGCAGCGGTGTCGCGCTCGTGTGGCCCCGGCGCGGCCGCTGGCGCGCCGCGCTGCGGGTACGGCCACGACCGGGCGCGGCGCGCCGGCTGTTCGATCTGCATCGCACCGCGGGCCTCTACGGCCTGCTGCTGTCGGTGCTGCTGGTGTTCACCGGGCTGTGTCTCGCGCTGCCGGAGCAGCTGCGGCCGCTGCTGCAGGCGATGGCGCCGCTGCATCGGCCGTCAGTGCCGACCTCGCTGCCGGGCGGTGCCCCGCGCCTGTCCCTCGACGCCGCCGTCGCCATCGCGCAGCGCCGGTTCCCGTCGGCGCGGCTCGCGTGGATCGAGACGCCGCAAGGCCCAACGGGCAGCTATCGCATCAACCTGCGGCAGCCGTTCGAACCGAGCCAGCGCTTTCCGCGCACCAATGTCTGGCTCGACCAGTACAGCGGCGAGGTGCTCGCGGTCCGCGACCCGCGGCACGACAGCGCGCCCGACGTGTTCCTCAACTGGCTCCACCCGCTGCACAACGGCGAGGCCTTCGGCCTGGCCGGGCGCGTGCTCGCGTGTCTCGCCGGCGTCGTGCCTGCCGTACTCTGGGTCACGGGCCTGCTGCGCTGGCGCCAGAAACGCGCCGCCGCGCGCATCGTCGGGCAACGACGCACGCGCGCCGCCTGACCTCATTCGCCGGATAAAGGTCGAATCCCGAGGCGTCATCGACGCGCGTGCAGCCCGGGTGCCTCGCGAGTGACCCCGCTTGCCGCTCGCGGCGCACCGCGCTGGCGCCCTATCCATACGACTCCAAATAGGGGAGCCGCCCGCACGCGGGAGTGCCCTAAGGTCGAACGCCACAGGACACCACCGCAAGTGAAGCGCGCTATCGCTACGCCCAGCCGCCGCCCGGCGGGTCCATTCGACCTCCAACTCCGACCCATACGGAGCAGCCCATGCTGAACGAAAAGGCGCAGGTGATGATCCTGCTGAAGGAAGCCGCTGCGGTCGACTGCCTGGCCCGCGCGCTCGACATCGTCACTGGCCACACCCGCGGCGGCACGCCCGACTGGGCGCGGATCCGGCTCGCGATCGAGGAAATGCTCGTGCCCACGCGCCCGGCGCGCGCAACGCCCGCGCTCGCCGTCTGCCCGCCGCCGGCGCGCCAGGCCGGCTGAGCCGGCGAGCGATCAGCGCCGCGGCGACGCGGTGCTACCATCCCTCCAGCGCGGCCTTCGCCGCGGGGAGGCTGTCCGATGATCGACGTCTATTACTGGCCCACGCCGAACGGCTGGAAGGTCACCATCATGCTCGAGGAATGTGGCCTCGAGTACCGCGTCCACCCGGTGGATATCGGCTTCGGCGACCAGTTCAAGGCCGAGTTCCTGCGCATCAGCCCGAACAACCGCATGCCGGCGATCGTCGATGACGACCCGCCCGGTGGCGGCAAGCCGCTCGCGATCTTCGAATCCGGCGCGATCGTCGAATACCTCGCCGACAAGACCGGCCGCTTCCTGCCGAAGGACGCCGCCGGCCGTTACCGCGTGCTGCAATGGGCGTACTGGCAGATGGCGAATCTCGGCCCGATGATGGGCAACGCGAACCATTTCAAGAACTACGCGAAGAGCCTGGTCACCGATGTCGCGCAGCTGGAATATGGCACGAAGCGCTTCGTCGGCGAAGTCGATCGTCTGTGCGGCGTGATGGATGCGCAGCTGTCCGCGAACGCCTGGCTCGCGGGCCCCGACTACAGCATTGCCGACATGCTGAGCTGGCCGTGGGCGATGCTCCTGGAGAAGCTGATCGATGACCAGGTGTGGACGAAGTTTCCGCATCTGAAGCGCTGGGTCGACGAAGTCGGCGCGCGGCCCGCGGTGCAGAAAGGCCGCCAGGTGCATCGCGAATGGGGCGAGCGCAAGCTGAGTGACGACGAAGAGCGGGCCCGGCGCGAACTGCTGTTCAACCAGACCAACGACAAGGTGCGCAAGGCGCGCGAAGACGCCGCGCAGGCGGGCCGCTGATGGCAGGCGAACATGTCTATGCGGTGACGAGCGCCGATTTCGAGCAGCGCGTGCTCGCCGAATCCGACCGGCGGCTCGTGCTCGTCGATTTCTGGGCGGCCTGGTGCGGCCCGTGCCGCTCGCTGGCCCCGTTGCTCGAACAGCTCGCCACCGAACACCAGGGGCGTCTCGCCGTCGCGAAGATCGACAGCGACGCCGAGCCCCAGCTGTCCGGCCGCTACGGTGTGCGCAGCCTGCCGACGCTGCTGCTGTTCAAGCACGGCGCGTCGGTCGCGCAGATCGTCGGCGCGCAGCCGCTGTCGGCGCTGAACGCCTTCATTGCGCCCCATCTCGATCGCCCGAGCGATCGCCTGCGTCGCCACGCGCAGGACATCGCCGCCACCGAACCCGAGGCGGCGATCACGCTGCTCGAACAGGCGCTGGCCGAAGACCCCGACAATTTCCGGATCCATGCCGAACTCGCCGCGCTATGCATCGACAGCGGCCGGCTCGAACGCGCGGCGCAGGTGCTCGAGGCCCTGCCGGCGCGCGGCGCGGACGATCAGTCGAAGCGTCAGGAAGCGCGGCTGCGCTTCGCGACCCTCGCCCAGGCCGGCCCGTCGCACGCCGCGCTCGATGCGGCGCTCGCCAGCGGCAGCGCCGACACCGACACGCGCTACTACGCGGCGGTGCGCAAACTCGTCAACGGCGACGTCGCCGGCGGCATCGACGATCTGATCGCGATCGTCCGCAGCGATCGCAAGTACGGCGACGACGCCGCGCGCCGCACGGTGCTCGACGTGCTCACGCTGATGGATGCCGATGATCCGCGCCTGCGCGAGTTCCGCACGGCGCTCGCGCGGGCCTTGAACTGAAGCGCGTCGGAGCGTCGTGACCCGTGCACGATCGATCCGGCGGCCGACAGAAAAACCAAACGATGGACTCAAGAGGGGGAGCTTCGATGAAGTCACGTCACTGCAGCATGATCGTGGGCCTGACACTCGCACTGTGCGCTGTCGGCAGCGCCGCCGACAACAATCCGGTCGATGAACAATGGTGGCCGAGCGAGTTCGGCGCGGACGACCAGGCCGGCGCGACCAACTTCATCACGCCGGAGAAACGGATCGCCGCCGCGAGCCTCGTGCGCGAGGGCGAAGTGGCGACGCTCGGCATGCCCTATCACTCGCGGATGCCGCTGTTTCCGGGCCGCGTGTTCTCGCTGTCGATACCCGGCGGTGGCACGCCGACGCACGATTTGCCATGGTCCGGCGATCACTACCGCCAGACCTTCATGGATGAACTCGTCACGGCGCAGATCGGGCAGGTCGGCACGCAGTTCGATTCGCTGGCGCATCCGATGATCAAAATCGAAGGCAAGCCCGGCTGGAAGGACGGCAACTATCTCTACAACGGGCGGCGCCTCGAAGACATCGGCGGACCCTACGGCATGAAGCAGAACGGCACCGAACAGGTCGGCTCGTTCTTCACGCGCGGCATTCTGATCGATCTCGTGAAACTGAAGGGCGGCAATCTGCCGATTGGCTATCCGATCACGCTCGCCGACTACAAGGCCGCGCTCGCCCAAGCCGGCATCGAAGACGCACGCGAAGGCGACGTCGTGCTGTTCCGCACCGGCTGGAACGACCTGTGGCGCGACAACCTGCAGAAGTCCCAGGATCAGGTGAACGCCGACAACGCGCTGTTCAATTCAGGCGGGCCCGGGATTTCACCCGAGGTCTGCGACTATCTCGCGACGCGCAAGGTGGCGATGGTCGGCGCGGACAACTGGGGCATCGAGCCCTACGATCTGGCCGGCAAGGGCCAATGGCCGACCCCGGCTGCGACGATTCCGGAATGGGCGTACTGCCACATGAACCTGTCGCTGCGCCGTGGCATCTACCTGTTCGAGAACCTCGATCTGAAGGATCTCGGCGAGCGCGGGCCAGGAGAATTCCTGTTCACCTGGGCGCCGTTGAAGCTGGTTGGCGCCACCGGCTCGCCCGGCAATCCGATCGCGGCGTGGTGACCGGCAGGCGCGGAGGCTCTAGCCCCCGGGCTGCGCACGACGCAAGAGGCAGCCCGAGTGGCGCGCAGCGCGCCACGGCTTGGTGGGATTCGACCGCCCCGGGCCTCTTTCCGGCACCGGCGTCAGCCCCGGCGCCGCGTCCGCGCGCCGAGTGCGCCGATGCCGAGCAGCGCGAAACCGAGCGCACCCGGCAGCGGCACCGGATTGACGTCCGCACCGACGCGCCAGCCGAAATGCACACCCGGCGAGACCCAGCCCGCGTTCAGCGGGTTCAGCAGCCAGTCGCTGACCAGGGGCCGCGCCGGTGACGTTTCCATCCCGCCGCTGAAGTTGCCCTGTCCGACGACGGTCAGGGTGTAATCGCCGGCCGCAACATCCCAGTCGAGTCCTGCCGCGCCCCGGAAAGCCGGCGCCGGATCGGTGATGTCGACGACGGTGCTGAAGAGCACCGTGCCCTCGGGCCTGGCGCCCTGATGCAGGCTGAACGCGATCTTGCCCGTGCCTTGCCCGATCCAGCCTTCAACGCTCGTGATCTGCGAGGCCTGCGCGACGTTGAACGTCGCGCCGAGCTGCTGGGAGGCGGTCAGCGACAGGGCGGAAAACGAATTGCCCGGCCCCGTGTCGACGATATAGGCCGCTTCGGCGGCGCTCATCGACATCCCCATGACGCCGGCGAGCAGCGCCTTTCTCATCCTGAACTTCATTGTTCTGCCATCCTGTTGTCGTTAGAGTCGCGACTGTAGACGAAGGACCTGGCCGCGACGCGCGGCCATGCCTCATGTTCGCCGCCCGGTTGCTGCCGGCTTGAGGTGGATCAACCGGCTCCGTGCCCGACGAACACTACAACGCTCGTTTCGCTCGAGACCCCGACAGGCCGCGCCACGCTTCGATGGATCCCTTGTCCCATGGCCTGCTCGGTGCCGTCTGCGGCCTCGCCGCCGCGCGTCGCGGTGCGCGCGGCGCGCTGCTCGCCGGCGCCGCGGGTGCGCTGCTGCCCGACGCCGACGTGCTGCTGCGCTCGCATGTCGATCCGCTGCTGACGCTCGAACTGCACCGCACGTTCAGCCACTCGTTCGTCGCAGCCCCCGCCGGTGCCGCGCTCGCCGCGACCGTCGTCTGGCTGCTGCGGCGGCGACAGCCCGGCTGGCCCGCCCTGTACGCGGCCGCGCTCGCGGGCTTCGTGTCCGCGATCCTGCTCGATGCGTGCACGAGCTATGGCACGCAGCTCGGCTGGCCATTCAGCGCGACCCGCCACGCGGCCTCCGTCATCGCGGTCGTCGATCCCTGGATGACGGTGTTGTTGCTGGCCGGGGTCGTCGTGGCGTGGCGGCGCCGGTCGGCCGTCCCCGCGTGGGCCGCGCTCGCCTGCGCGCTCGCCTACCTCGGCCTCGGCGCTGTGCAGCACGCGCGCGCGGTCGCCACCGTGACTGCGCTCGCCGCGACGCGCGGCGACACGCCAGCACGTCTCGCCGTGAAGCCGACGCTTGGCAACCTCCTGCTGTGGCGCGCGGTCTACGAGGCTGACGGGGTGTTCAGGATCGAGGCGGTCAGAGTGCCTCTGTTCGGCGACCCCGTCGTCTACCCGGGCCGGCCCCAGCCGCGCCTCGATCTCGCAAGCGTCGATGCCAGCCCGCTGCAGCGCCGCGATCTCGCGCGCTTCGCCGCCGTGTCCGACGGCTGGCTGGTGCGCCATCCCGATCACGCCGACGTCGTCGGCGACATCCGCTACGCGATGCTGCCCGATGCGCACCGCCCTCTGTGGGGTGTGCAACTGCAGCCCCAGGCGCCCGCCCGACATGTGACGTTCGAGACCTTCCGCGCGTTCAGCGCAGCCGATCGCGCGCATTTCCTTGCGCTGCTCAAGGGACATCCCGTCGCCGCGCGCGCCGACTGACGCAGCCGCGGTCGCGTCGGCCGAGCGGAGTGCCGGCGGACTTGCGGCACGCCGGGCGCTTGTTCCCGGTCCCGAGAATTGTGCCGCCCCTGCCTATCGTTTAGCCTCCGAGTCTCCCGCCAACCCCTTACCGAGGATCTGTGCATGGCCAGTCTGCCCGACGGATATCCGACCGAAGCGTTCGCCGCCTTCGATTTTCTGAAGACCCGCCAGCGCCTGTCGGTCGAGGATTTGAAAGTGCTCGCGATGATCGAGTGCTACGGCGAAGTGTTCTACGAAATCCTCGCGCAGGGTGTTGAGGACGAGGAGGCGCAGGCGCTGCTCAAGCGCAATGCCGCCGAAGAGCGCGGTCATGCGCATCGCTGTCTGAAGGCGATTTCACTGCTGGGCGGTGGTGCTTATGAACTGCCGTCGCGCGAGGAGAATCCGTTCATGGCGATGGCGCCGGCCGAAATCCCGATGAATGCCGAACTGATCGGCCTGCTCGAGCAGGGCGAAGTCGACGGCGATCTCGCCTACCAGCATTGGGCCGACGCCGAACCGCTGCCCGAAGTCGCGCAGCTCTATCGCCTGAACGGCCGCGAGGAAATCCGCCACTGCGAACGCGTCGGCCAGGTGAAGGCACGGTTGCAGCTGTCGGCCTGACGCGGGCCGGGCAAGATCCCGGGTGGCGCGCGGCGCGCTCCACCCGGGCTACCTCGTGCCTCCGTGTAGCCCGGGTGTAACGCAGTGGAACCCGGGATCTTCCGCGCTCGCGTTGAAGCTCCCGGGCACTCCCCCTACTGCGCCAACCGCACGCCGAGCTTCGAATAGCCCGACACGTGCGTGTTCGCAATGCGGTGATGGTCGCCGGTCAGTTCGAGTTTCGGCAGCACCGGCAGCAGTGCCTTCATCACCGAGCGCAGTTCGGCCTTCGCGAGGTTGGTGCCGAGGCAGAAGTGCGCGCCGAAACCGAAGGTGATATGCGGATTCGGATTGCGACGGATGTCGAAGCGGTAGGGATCCTCGAACACCGTGTCGTCACGGTTCGCTGACGGGTAGAACACGCACACCGTGTCGCCCTCGCGCAGCGGCGTGCCGCCGAGCACGGTGTCGGCGGTCACGGTGCGCATGAAGCTGATCACGGGCGAGGTCCAGCGCAGGATTTCGTCGACCGCGCTCTCCAGCAGTTCGGGTTTCGCGCACAGCAGATCGCGCATCGCGGGATTCTCGAGCAGCGCGACCGCGCCGCCGGTCGTGGCATTGCGCGTGGTGTCGTTGCCGGCGCCGATCAACAGGAACAGGTAGCTGTTCAACTGCTGGTCGTTCAGCGGCTTGCCGTCGACGGTGCCGTTGACGAGCCGGTTGATGAAAGCCGAGGGGCCACCGCCGGGCTGACGATGTTCGTGGATCAGCGCCTCGAGATAGCCGCGCATCTCGCTCATGTTGCGTTCGGCGGCCTGCGCCACCGTTTCGCCCGGCAACACGTGTTCCGGTTCGACGTGGCCGATGATCGCATTCGACCATACCAGCATCTGCTTCCAGTCACCCGGCGCGAGACCGATGATCTCGCCCGTCGCCGCGAGCGGCAGCTTGGCCGCGAGTTCGGCGACGAAATCACATTCGCCGTCGCGCGCCAGCGTCTCCATCATTTCCTGCGTGAAACCTTCGGCGAGCGTGTCGAAGTGCGCGGCGGCGCTGCGCATGCAGCCCTGCGTGAACGCCCAACTCGACAGCTTGCGCGTCTGGCGATGGCGCGGATCGTCCATGAAGGTGATGTCCGGCGGTTCGGCCGGATCCCAGCCGCGCGACTGGCCGAATGAATCGAGCCCGCCGCGCAGCAGTTCCGGTTCGCCCTTCAACGCCATGCGCAGGCGCGGCCCGCCGTTGATGAACAGCTTTGCGTTCTCGGAGACCGCCATCACGTCGGCATAGCGCGTCACGGCCCAGAACGGTTCGATCGCATCGCGCTCGTAGCGAAACACCGGCGCCTCGCGTCGCAACTGATCCCACTCGGCCCAGGGAAAGCCCTCTTCGGCATAACGTTGCGGCGAGTGGAGATCGATTCGTTCGAGATCGAAGCGCATGAGCGGCCCCCTGGCGACGGTTGCAGTGTGCGGATTCACATCGGCGATACGCCCGAGTATTCACACGGATTGCGCCGTCGTCCAGCACAGCACGGATGCCGCAGCGCAGTAAGAACGCGCATGCGTTTACGAGTGCGCAGGCCCCCTGTACGCTCCCGCGCTGTTCTTCCAGATGCATGACGGACCACGCGGATGCCGAACAGCGATCACACTCATGAAGGACGGCGCAGGCTGCTGCGCGGCGCGCTGTGCGCCTCGATGTGCGCCACGATGTCCGCAGTCCTCGCGGACACCGCGCGCGCGGCCGGGCCCGAGGCCGCGAAGCTCGCGCCGCAACCGGGAGACGAGCTCTGTTTCGCCTCCTTCGAGCACGACGGCAGGCTCGTGCAGCCGGCAGATCTGGAGCCCGGCGCGGCGCCCTTGCTCGTCTATCCGCGCGATCCGGCGAGTGGCGTCATTCGCGAACGTTCGCGCATCAACCAGATCCTGCTGCTGCGTCTGATGCCGGACGATGCCGCCGCTGCCGGCCTCGACGCGGCGGGCGAAGGCGTGATCGCCTTTTCCGGCATCTGCACGCATGCCGCGTGCGCGGTATCGGAATGGAACGCCGAGCTGCGACACGTGGTGTGTCCCTGTCACGCCTCGGAATACGATCCCGCGCACAAGGCCAAGGTCGTCAGCGGGCCCGCACCGCGTGCGTTGCCGAGCCTGCCCGTGGCGCGGCGCGACGATCGCTACGTCATCACCGGCCCGTTCAGCGGCGCGGTCGGCGCGCCGGCCTGAGTGCCGCGTCCGCTTCTCCCCTCCAACACAAGGAACATCGCATGATGCGGCTGCGCGTGATGATGGCGACGGCGCTGGTCTCCTGGCTCGGTGCGGCATCGGCGGCGGATCCGGCGTACCGCGCCGTCACCGATGCGCGTCTCGCGGCCCCGGAGCCGCACAACTGGCTGATGACGCGCGGCGACTACGGCAGCCTCGGCTACAGCCCGCTCGATCAGATCACGGTCGCGAACGTCGCCACGCTGAAGCCCGAATGGACGTTTTCCACCGGCGTCAGCGAAGCGCACCAGGCGCCGCCGATCGTCAACGACGGCGTGATGTTCATCACCACGCCGCGCAACCAGGTGATCGCAATCGACGCGAGCACCGGCAACCAGCTGTGGCGCTATGCGCGCGAACTGCCGGCCGACCTGTTCCAGCTGCACCCGACGAACCGTGGCGTCGCGCTGTACGGCGATCTCGTGCTGCTCGCCACGCTCGATGCGTATCTCGTCGCGCTCGATGCGCGCACCGGCGAGGTCAAATGGGAGCAGCAGGTCGAAGACTACCTGTCCGGCTATTACATGACGCTCGCGCCACTGGTCGCCGAAGGCCGGGTGATGGTGGGCGTGTCGGGCGGCGAATTCGGCGTGCGCGGATTCGTGCAGGCCTTCGACGCGACGACCGGCGAGCCGGCGTGGAAAACCTTTACCGTGCCCGGTCCCGGCGAACCGGGGCACGACAGCTGGCCCGGCAACACCTGGCAGCGCGGCGGCGTACCGGTGTGGGTGACGGGCAGTTACGACGCCGACGCGAAACTCGCCTACTGGGGCACCGGCAACGCGGGCCCGTGGATCGGCGACGAGCGCAAAGGCGACAATCTCTACGCGACGTCCGTGATCGCACTCGACGTCGCGAGCGGCGCGATACGCGCGCATCATCAGTATCACTGGCACGACGTGTGGGACTGGGACGAGGTCGCAGCGCCGCTGCTGCTCGATCTCGAACGCGACGGCAAGCCGACCAAGGCGCTCGTGCACGCGGGCCGCGACGGCTACCTGTGGTGGCTCGAGCGCAAGCAGGGCAGCATCGGTTTCGTCGACGCCAAACCCTATGTGCAGCAGAACGTCTACACGGGCATCGATCCGCAGACGGGCCGCCCGAGCTACGACGAAGCGCGCATCCCGCGCGCCGGCGCGCGCACCGAGTTCTGCCCGAGCATCTGGGGCGGCAAGGACTGGCCTCCCGCGGCCTACAGCCCGCAGACGGGCCTGCTGTACATTCCGGCGAACGAGAATCTGTGCGGCGCGATCACCGGTGAGCCCGCGAAGTATCGCCCCGGCGAACTCTACATGGGCGTGCCGCTGACGAAGCTCGAAGTGAACCCGACGCCGGCCGCCAAAGATCACATCGGAGAACTGCAGGCCTGGGATCTGAAGACCCGCGAGCGCGTGTGGAAGGTCGACTTCAAGTCCCACAACTGGGGCCCCGTCCTCGCGACCGGCGGCGGCCTCGTCTTCGCCGGCGGCACCAACGACCGCTACTTCCGTGCCTTTGATGCGAAGACCGGCAAGCTGCTGTGGCAGCAGCGCACGAACTCGGGCGTCGTCGGCATGCCGGCGAGCTATGAAGTAGACGGCCGCCAGTACATCGCCGTGCAGTCCGGCTGGGGCGTCGACGCCCAACGCAAGCAGGACTTCCTCGACAAGGCCTTCAAGACGCGCACGCAGGTCCCACAGGGCGGCGTGCTGTGGGTGTTTGCCGTGCCGGAATGACCGGGGGATATGGCCACCGAGAACACCGAGAACACCGAGAACAGCGTCAATTGAATGGGAGTAGCCGCGACGCAGGCAGCTCGCTCGGCGCGAGCGCCGCGGAGGGCGCCCCACCCGGATTTTTCTCGGTGTTCTCTGCGTTCGCGGCGGCCATCGATAAGCCCTTCAACACCGCCGGCATTTCCAGATGCATGTCGCAGATGAAATCGCGATGTCCGCTACGCCAGGCCGCGTGCGCGGGTTCTACAGTGCGATGTGCTGTGGGTGTTGGCTGTGCCTGAATGATGGGGGTTTAAGCCACCGAGAACACCGAGAAGGAATATTCGAGTGGGCGCCTTCTCGCTGCGTGCGCCAGGCATGGCGCCTGCATCGCGGACGCCCCCCCACCAATCTCCATCTTCCTCGGTGTTCTCTGTGTTCTCGGTGGCCATCAATCGGCCCATCAGAACACCACAGGCATCTCCAGATGCGTGTCGTAGATGAAGTCGCGATGTTCGCGCAGGGCCGGGATCAGGGCTTTCTCGATGCGCGGATCGCTGTTGCCATAGGCACCGCCGCGGAAGGCGTCGGCCATCGGGCAGCGTTCCGGCGGCATCGGATCGAGGATTGCGCAGCAGGCGGCCCAGTAGATGTCGAGGGCGCTGAGCCGATCGCCGATCAGGTACTTCTTGCCGGCGGCGCGCTGGCGCGTGATCTGGTCGGCGAAGGCGTTCACGATGTCGATGATGTGCAGCGCGGCCTTCTCGGCGCCGGCCGGCGTGTAGCCGTATTTCTGGCCGAGGAACTCGAAGAAACCGCGCTGTGGGTCATTCGCGGCCATGGTCTTCAGCGGGCCGTCGACCATCAACAGACGCTTGTCCCAGACCAGGCCGTTTTCGCCGAGCAGTTCGTTCGCGAGACCGAACATGCGGATGCGGTCTTCGGTGTCGGCCGGGATCAGCGGCGGATTCGGCTGCAGTCGCTCGGCGAGATTCAACTGGTCGATCCACGAGGAGCGCGGCCGCTCGTCGTTCCACGCGATCACGGGCGCGCTGCCCTGCCCGCTCCATTCAATCAGCTCGCTCTGCGAATCGTTCATCCCGATCGCGAGGTCGGACGCATCCGCGTTCGCGCTCTTCACCGGCGTATAGGTCAGACCCTTGACATACAGGATGCCCTTGCACGATTCCCGCCACGGGCCCGGGATCGGATAGGCGCCGAGCACGACGCGCAGGCCGGACATCTTGCGCGCTTCGGCGATCGTCACGTAATTCAGTTTGATGTCGGTCAGTTCGATGGCCATCGGCAGCTCCGTCGGTTCGTGGTGGTGGTGGCCAAGCTTCGCACAAGTCCCGCGCGCCGTGTTGTCCGTCGCGGCGGCCGGACGTCAAGCCCGGCTGCCGCGCGGCCGCTATGCCGCTCATGCTGAATCCGGCCGACCTCCCCCAATCGATGGTGCTGCGGCGCCTCGGGCGCGCCGCCGGCCTGTTGAGCGATCTGAGCGGGCTCCTGCTCGGCCATCGTGCGAGCGGCACCGAAGATTTTCAGTTGCGCTGCCTGACCTTCGCGCTGGTGGCGGGCTTCATCACCTGCGGATTCTTCGGTGCTCTGACCCTGCTTGCCGGCGAGCCGACGCAGGCGACCTTCCTGGCCCTGACGGCGGTGCTCTACGCGCTCGTGATCGTCCTCTACCGCGTGAGCCGGCGGACATCGCTCGCACTCAATGCGGCCTCGGCGGTGACGTTTCTCGGCATCCTCGCGATGATGGCGCTGCAGGGCGGCATCCACACGCCGACTTCGTGGTGGCTCATCACGATGCCCTACCTGATGGCCACGACGGGCCTGCATCGTTCGGCGGTGACCTGGCTTGCGCTCAGCGCGTTCGCGATCCTCGCGTTCCTGATCCTGGACCGCCTCGGCGTCGGCCCGGCACTGCATCTCGGCGACTACCCGCGGGTGTTCGTGTTCTTCGTCCAGTCCGGGCTGTTCGCCGTGCTGGTGTTCTTCACCCTCGTGCTGTCCGCCGCGCGCCTCGAAAGCACGCGGCGCGCGGAGGCGGCCTACGAGCAGGCCGTCGCGGCGTCCGTGGCCAAGAGCCGATTCCTGGCGACGATGAGCCACGAAATCCGCACGCCGCTGAACGGCGTGATCGGCGCCGCCGAACTGCTGCGTCAGCAGTCGGCGAGCCCGGCACAGACGGCGCTGATCGACACGCTGTCGCACAGCGGCGAGCATCTGCGCAGCCTCATCGACGACATTCTCGACTTCTCGCGCATCGAGGCCGGCATGCTCGAACTCGAGGACACCGAACTCGATCCCGGGGCACTGATCCGCCGGACGGTCGAGTCACTCGAGATCATCGCGCGCGGCAAGGGGCTTGCCTGCGAATGCCGGGTTGCGGCGGACATGCCGGCGCGCGTGCGGGGCGACGCGGCCCGGCTGCGGCAGATTGCGCACAATCTGATCGGGAACGCCATCAAGTTCACCGCCGCGGGACGGGTGGACATCGAGGGCGCGGTGATCGAAGGCGCGGCACCCGGCCGGCTGCGCTTGCGGCTGACGGTGCGCGACACGGGCGTGGGCATCGCGCCGGACAAACTGCCGCGGCTGTTCAAGGCGTTCTCGCAGGCCGACGGTTCGACCACCCGCCTGTTCGGCGGCTCGGGCCTCGGACTCGCGATCAGCCAGGAACTCGCGCGGCGCATGCACGGTGAGATCGCCGTCTCCAGCGTGCCGGGCGAAGGATCCACGTTCACCTGCACCGTCGATGTCGGTCGGGTCGAACACGCCGCGGACGCAGCGCCGGCCAGCGCTGCCGACGCTGGCGACGCGCCGTCGCTCGAGGGCTCGCGCGTGCTGCTGGTCGAGGACAACCCGGTGAACCAGGCGCTGGGCAGCGCGATGCTCGAGCAGCTCGGCTGTATGGTTGAAACCGCCGACAACGGCCAGATCGGCGTCGAATGCTGGCGCGACGGCGCCTACGATCTCGTGCTGATGGATTGCCACATGCCGGTGATGGACGGCCTGACCGCCGCCCGCGCCATCCGGCGCGAGGAAGACGCCAGCGGCAAAGCCCGCACCCCGCTGGTGGCCCTGACCGCGAGCGCGTTCGCCGAAGACCGCGCCGCGTGCCTCGACGCCGGCATGGACGACTTCCTGTCCAAACCCTACACCTTCGAGCAGTTGCGCAAGATCGTGGGGCTGCACGCCGGCAAGGCGGCGAAATCGGGGTTCATCGATGCCGCCTGAGACGGGCTGCGCCCGGCCACGGAGAACACGAAGAACACGGAGGGGGAATCGAATCTTT
Organism: Gammaproteobacteria bacterium Ga0077536; assembly: GCA_001464935.1. Classification (GTDB taxonomy): domain Bacteria; phylum Pseudomonadota; class Gammaproteobacteria. The sequence continues at coordinate 59,771 of LNEL01000057.1, read as the reverse complement.
GCTCCGACGCCGGCAGTTCGTAGGTTGGGCTGACGCAGGAAGCCCAACATTGTCCGGGTCGCGTCGTTGATGAAGGGTTTCATTCCTCCTCGAGTGCCAGGCCAACGGCGTCGTGCTGCTGGCCCCTCGAGCTGGTCGATGCAGCAGTGGCACCGCACCCGATTGGCGATGACGCCTGCGGCACGAAACCGATGGGCCGGCACCTCCTTTCTCATGGCGGGCGATGCATGAGTTCGACGACCGTGGCGTTCGCGCGAGGAAGCTCGACACATGCTGCGAATGTCCGGGCATGACGATGGCGTGAGTGCGTGGACTCGTCCGTTGGGTGTCGGGATTCCGGCGTCAGCGCTACGGTCACGACGCGTGAGGGGCGGCACCGGAGACACCCGATGTTGGGCTTCCTGCGTCAGCCCAACCTACGAACTGATGAAAGCTCGGTGTAGCCCGGGTGGAACGCAGTGGAACCCGGGATCTGCAGGGTCTGACAGGCCGCTCCCGGGTTCCGCGCTGCGCGCTCCACCCGGGCTACACGAGCGCGCCACGGTCACGACGCGTGAGGGGCGGCACCGGAGACACCCGATGTTGGGCTTCCTGCGTCAGCCCAACCTACGAACTGCCGGCGTCGGAGCAAGGATCCAATTCCCCCTCCGTGTTCTCTGTGTTCTCCGTGGCTAAATTCAGTGAACATCAGCAGGCAGCCACGCCAAACCCCGGCACAGCAGCCTCACGCAGACCCACCGAGGCGCGCCACTTCCGCGCGCAATTCCTCGACGATGGCCTCCAGCCGCTCCACGCGCGCCGCGAGCGAGCCTTCGCGGCTGCCGCCCGGTGCGGCGGTGTCCTCGACCGACTCGATGTGGCCGCTGAACAGGTGCGCGTAGCGCGACTCGCGTTCGCCCGGGGCGCGCGCGAGGCGGGCGACGAAGGGGCCGTCGTCGCGGCTCATCAGTCCCAGCAGCGCTTCCTCGACCGCTTCGGTGTCGGCGAAATCGCACAGGCGGTTCGTGCGCTGGCGGAGTTCGCCCGGCGTCTGCGGGCCGCGCAGCAGCAGCACGCAGATCACGCCGAGTTCGAACGGCGAGAACTTCAGCGCCCCGAACTCGGTGTTGCAGAAGCGGTGGCGGTACTTCGCGGTGCGGCCGCCGAAGCCGCCGCCCTTGTCGCTGACGAGAAAGCGCTTCACCAGTCCGTCGAGCGCGTCCTGCACTTCGCGCTCGCCGAGGTCCAGCACCGGATCGCGGTTGGTTTTCTGGTTGCAGGCGTTCGTCAGCGCGTTCAGCGACAGCGGGTACTGATCGGGCGTGGTGATTTCCTTCTCGATCAGGCAGCCGATGAGGCGGGCCTCGAGGGGGGTGAGTTCTGTTTTCATGGCGTTTCCTTTGCCGTGCGTGTGTGCGCCGTGAAGTCCTCGACCCGGTAGCCCTCACCGACCAGCAGGTCGCGCCGCGCCGCGAAGCGCGGCCGCACGAACCAGACCAGCAGCGGCAGCACCAGCAGCGCGAGCACCATGTTGATCGCCATGATGACGATGATCAGCAGGCCCATGTCGGCGACGAACCTGAGCCCTGACAGGAAATACCACGGCGCGATGCCGACCACCATGATCGTCGCCGTGAACATGATCGCCTTGCCGGTGGTGCCGAGCGCGGCGGTGATCGCGGCGGCCCAGTCGCCGTTGCTGCGCTGGTACTCCTCGCAGATCCGCGACAGCAGGTAGATGCCGTAATCGATGCCGACGCCGAGGCCAATCGCGGCGACGATCAGCGAATTGACGTCGAGACCGACGCCGAGCAGGTGCATCGCCGCGTACAGCACCTGGTTGGCGAGATTGACCGGGATCAGCAGCAGCAGACCCGCGACCAGCGAGCGATAGGCGAGGCTGCAGGTGAGGAGGATGAAGCAGTTCATCAGGCCGACGACCACCCAGTGATAGCGGTCGATCACGAGGTTGACCGCCTGCTGCAGCGGGATCGTGCCGGTGCCGAGGCGCACCGTGAAGAACTCGTGATCGATGCCGACCTGATCGACCGCCGCACCCGCTGCGGCGAGCGCATGATCGACGGTCTCCTGCTTATTGTCGCGGTACCACAGCGATACCGTCGCGTTGTGCCACTTCTCGTCGACCAGGTGGCTGAAATTCTTCGCGCTGCTGCCCATCGTCACGCCGAAAGCCGCGGCGCTCATCGAGGCCTGCACGGGGTCGAGCGGCATCCACTTCGTGTGGCCGCCGTTGAACAGGCGATTGCCCTCGGCCATGTAGTCGGCAAAGCTCAGCGTCGCCCGTGGCGGGCCCTCGCCTTCCTCCATGATGCGCTGCAGGCGCTGCGCGGTTTCGACCATCTCGACCTTCTGTACCTCGAAGTCGAGGCTGTCCGGGTTCTTTCCTTCGAGCACGATCTCGAGGGTGTTCACGCCGGGGAAGTGCGAGTTGATGAGCCTGACCGCGGTGTTGAACTCGGAGTCGGGCCAGAACAGGTTCGAGCCCTCGACCGGGTTGCCGACCTTGATCTGCGCCGCGATGTAGACGGCGACGACCCCGCCCAGCACCACGCACGCGGCGCTGATCCGCGCCCGCGTGCCGGTCGACAGGCTGGCGACACCCTGCAGGAGGCGCTGGAAGCGCCGATGCGCGCCGGCGGGCCGTCCGTGGCCGATCAGTTGCCCGGCGTTCGCCGGCGCGGGCAGCGAGGCCAGCAGCAGCGAAATGAGTACCACGCCGGTCGGGATCAGCCACACCGCCCACATGCCGCAGAAAATCGCGTGCCTCACCATCGCCGGAATCGGCGCGAAGCCGACGATCGCGATGCCGAGGATGTCGGTGATGATGCCGATCACGCTCGGCGCCATCATCACGCTCATCGTGATCTCGGCGGCCTTCGTGCGGTCGCCGACCTCGGCATACACCTCGTAGAAGCGTTCGGTGAACTGCACCGCGTGCGAGAACGAGCGCGCGGTCAGCAGCAGCGGCACGACCATCAGCAGCGGTTCGATTGAAATCCCCAGCCAGCCGACGAGGCCGAAGGCCCAGATCCCGGCCGTCAGGCTCGTGACGATCGGGGTCAGGATGCCGACGACATTGCGCATGTACAGCGCGAGGGCGACGATCAGCGCGCCGACGGTGACGGCGAAGATGCCGATCATCTGCCGCTCGTACTGGTACACCCAGCCAATCAGCATCGGCTGGCCGGCCACGTGCACCTCGTGATGCTCGTCGCGTGCCGCTTCGACGAGGCCCTGGACGTAGGTGAACGCTTCGCCGTAGTCGAGCAGGCGCTCGATGAAGGTCGCGGTGATCAGCGTGGCGCTGTCATCCTCTGAAATCAGGAATACGCGCGTATTCGGTGATTTCTCGACGAGGGTGCGGAAGCGCGCCAGGTCCTGCGCACTGGTCGGCGCCCTGTCCTCCATCAGCGGCCGCATGTCGATGCCGGTGGCGGTCGACTCGCTGTAGCGGGCCTTGGTGCTCGCGATGGAGAGAATCATGTCGTGATCGACGCCCGGCGTGAGGTCGATGTCGCGCGTGAACTGCCAGACCTTCTGCAGCGTGTCGGCGTTGTAGATGTCGCCGTCCCGGCGCTTGATCATCACCGCGACCGTCAGCGGATTGCCGAAGCCGGGATGATCCTTGTAGACCTGCACGAACGGGTCGTCCTGCGGCAGCAGGTCCGAGAAGACGGTCTGCAGTTCGACCTTCGGCAGGCCGGCGGCGAAGAACGCCGTGATCAGCGCAAAGGCCGTCCAGGCCAGCCTGCGATGCGCGAGCACCCAGCGGGCCAGGCGGTAACGGAGGGAATACATGTCGGTCCGGACCCCTTTGGTGGCAGACGGCGCCGCAAAGTACCCCATCCACCGCGCGAAGGCGAACGGCGAGCGGGGCCGGGCCGTCGCGCAATTTCCGTTGCCAAATCTTGCAGGCGCCCCACCGGGCCCGCCGCAAGCGACTGATTCCGCGCACGCGGACCGCTGGCACAACCGTTGCTCCGTCGGGTGAAAGGCCGCAGGACTTCGCGCCCTGCCCCGTGTCACTGCCCGCCCGCATCCGGAGTCCGTCGATGACCCAGCACCTCACCATTGCCTACACCCCCGATCCCGATGACGCGTTTCACTACTACGCGCTCGAGACCGGCCGCATCCGGCCGCCGGCGGGCTACACGCTGGGCTTCGAGCACGGCCACATCAGGGACTTGAACGAAAGCTGCCGACGCGCGCGCTATGACGTGTGCGCCATCTCCTCGGTGTTCTTTCCGGCCATCGACGACAGCTACGTGATCCTCGGCTCCGGCGCGAGCGTCGGCCGCGGCTACGGCCCGGTGCTGGCATGTCGCGCCGGCGACGCCATCGCGCGCGCCGACTCGCTCGTCGGCCGGCGGGTCGCGGTGCCCGGCGTCTCGACGACGGGTGCGTTCCTGCTCGGTTACTTCTACGACGCCTTCATCCCCGTGCCGATGGCTTTCGACGAGGTCGAGGACGCGATCCTCGACGGCCGCGTCGACGCCGGCGTGCTGATCCACGAAGAACTGCTGAACTTCGATGAACGGCCGCTGCGCAAAATCTGCTGCCTCGGCCAGCGCTGGCACGAACACACGGGCCTGCCGCTGCCGGTTGGCCTCAACGTCGCGCGCCGCAGTCTCGGCCTGCCGACGATCCGGCTGCTCGAGAACCTCATCCACGCGAGCATGGACCACGCCCTCGCGCATCCGGACGACGCGATGGCCTTCGCCAGCGGTTTTGGTCGCGGCCCCGAGAGCCGGGTGCGCGAGGACTTCGTGGCCAGGTTCGCCAACGAGGACACGCTGTTGATGCCGGCCGACGTGCGCCTCGGCCTCGGCACGCTGTACGCGAAGGCGCTGCGGCGCGGCTTCATCGATCACCTGCCCGCGCTCGACATCGTCGACCCGGACGCGCTCGCCGTGCCGGCCTGAGCGCGCGTCCCGCATGCACCTGCTGCTGACCGGCGCGACGGGTTACCTCGGCAAGCATCTGCTGGCCGGCCTGCTGCGCGCGGGCCATCGCGTGACGGCGCTCGTGCGCGGCGGCGATCCGGCACGTCTGGCGACGGTGCTGCAGGCGTTCGAACTGCCGTCCGGGCTGACCGGCGCGGCGACGCTGACGGTGCTGGACGGTGATGTCACGCGCGCGGACTGCGGGCTCGATGAGACAACGCTCGCGCAGTTGACCCGCGCTTCGCCAGCGGCATTTCTGCACTGCGCCGGGCTCACCCGCTTCGAGGCGCACCTCGCCGACGAACTGCAGCGGCACAATGTCGACGGCTCGCGTATCGCGTGGCAACTCGCGCAGCGCCTCGGCATTCCCGTCTTCCATCACGTGAGCACGGCCTATGTCGCGGGACGCACCCGCCAGCCGTTCGGCGCGGCCGATCTCGACTGCGGCCAGGCGTTCAACAATCCGTACGAGGCCTCGAAGTTCGCTGCCGAATGCGAACTGCGGGCCGCCGCCGCAGCGACCGGCGCGGCGCTCGTGATCCATCGCCCGAGCATCGTCGTCGGCGGCCATCCGCTCGGCGAGCACAATGCGGTCAGCACGCTCTACACCTTCATGAAGGCCGTGCAGTTCATCCGCGAATGCTGCCGGCGCGACGAGGAACGCGGCCGCCACGCGTTCGCACGACTCGGCTTCCGGCGCACGGGCGAGGACTATCACGTGCCCGTGCGCGTCGCCGCCGACCCGGCTTCCACGGTCAATCTCGTGGCCATCGACGATGTCGTGAGCACGGTGCTCGCAGCGCTGGCGCAACCCGTCGCCGGCATCCGCACCTGCGCGCTGACCGGCAGCGATATTCCAATCGCCGACATCGAGCGTGCGATCACCGGTGTGATGCGCCTGTCCGGTGTGAGCCTCGTCGACGCGCAGGCGTTCGACGCGGCGCCGCGCAACGCCATCGAGGCGCACTTCCATCGCGTCACCCAGGTCTATGCGCCCTACCTGTTCGCCAGCCCCAGCTTTGCGCCGCGGCCGCACGCGAGTCCGGTCGACCCCGTCGCGCTGACGCGTGACTTCCTCGCCCAGCTCGGCGGCGGGCGCCGGCGGCGCGCACCGGTCGGGCAGCTTGCGCTCGGCACTCTCGGCATCCACTTGCCGCGCGACTATTTCTCGGCACTGGCCGACGGTGCGGTCGGCCGCCACTTTCTGGCGCGCCACGCCTATGTCAACGCCACGATCGGCTTTGCGCTCAGCGGCAGCACACCCGACGTCATCACGCTGCGCTTCGCGCAGGGCACGGCCACCGCGCTGCCGGCCGACGCTTTCGCCGGCGCGGACTGCCGCTACGACCTCGATGCCGCGCTGCTGATGCGCATCGTGCGCGGTGAAGCGGATCTGCGCGCGTCGTTCCTCGCCGGCAAGGTGCGCATCACCGGCAACACCGAGCTCGCGCTGAAGTTCGGTTCACTGCTGGGCATGTACTACCGCCATCTCGACGATCACGTCCTCGAGGAATTGACCGCGTGACGCCGACGGTGCTGGCGCTGCTGCTCATCGAGCGTCATCCGCGCGCGCTGGTGCTGGCGTTTCTCGCGCTGGCCGCGCTGGCGCTGGCCGGTGGCGGCTTTCAGGTCGGGCACAGTTACGAGGACTGGATCGACCGTGACGATCCCGCGTGGCGCGACTATCGCGCCATGGCCGACGAGTTCGGCGCCGCCGACACGGTGATCGCGGCGTTTCCGCGCGCACGACTGAACGCCGCGAACGTAGCCGGCTATTACGCGCTGCTCGACGACCTGCGCGCGCGACCGGGCGTGATCGAGCTGTTCGACCCGGCGGAGCTGTTTCTCGGCGCCGACGCGTTCACGCCACCGCAGGCGGCGAACGTCGAGGATCTGCGGGCGATGCTCGCGACGGATACGCCGGACTGGCGCAACGTGCTCGTCGCGCGGGACCTGTCGCTGCTGAGCCCGCTGCTGCTGCTCGATCCGGCACAGCGCGGGACGCATGCGGGCGTGCTGGCTGAGCTCTCACGCGGCCTCGCGGCTCTCGATCTGGCGCCGCTGCTCGCCGGCACCGTCGTGTTCGCCGAGACGCTGAAGGAGGCCATCGCTGCCGATCTCGTCCGTGTGGTCTGTCTGCTGGTGCTGAGTTCGGCGCTCCTGCTGCTGTATTTCTTTCGCGATCCGATCGCCTGCCTCGTGGTGTTCGCCGGGATCGCGCTGTCGGTCGTCTATTCGCTGGCGCTGTGCGCGCTGATTGGACTGTCGGTCAACCTGCTGACCTTGCTGCTCGTGCCGCTCGTGTTCTGCGTGAGCCTGACAACGGCGATCCACCTGTTCGCGCGGCGCGAGGACGGTGTGTGGCGCCTGCGCACAGCCTACCCGCAGGTCGTGCGTCCGCTCGCGATCGCGACCGTCACCACCGCGCTCGGCTGCCTCGCGCTGGCCAACGCGCCGCAGTCGATCATCGCGCGCATGGGCCTGGCGATGCCGGCGGCCGTCTGCTTCACGTTCCTGACGTCGATGCTGTTCGTGCCGGCGATGCTCGCCGTGCTCGGCCGTCTCGCGCGCGCGCCGGTCGTGGTGCTGCGGTCCGGCATTCCGCCGCGCACGCTGCGCCGCGCGGGCAGCGCGTTGCTGGCGGTCCTGTCAGTCGCCGCCGCGTGCAGCCTGCCGTCCCTGACGCGCGAACCCGACGCATTCCATTTCTTTGCCGACGACGCGCCGCTGGTGCAGGCCTATCGCAGCATCGAGGCCCGGATCAGCGGTCTGCTGGTCGTCGACCTCGTGATCCGGAGCACGCAGGGCGCGGTCGATGGGTCACCCCGACGCGAGCAGATCGAACACTTTCTGGCCGATCTGCGCACGATGCCGGCAGTGACGACCGTGGTGTCCGGGTATGCACTGCTGCGCCTCGGCGCCGCCGCGCCACCCGCGCTCGGTACCGCCTTTTTCAACGCCGAGCGGAGCGCGACGCGCGTGTCGCTGCGTCTGCGCAACACCGGCGGTCAGCCGTATGCAGCGCTGGCGGCGGAGATCCGCGCGCGCTGGGCACGGCTCGCGCCCGCCGGCCTCACGCTGACCCTGACCGGCGTGATTCCGTTGATTCTCGACGCCCAGGATCGCCTGCTTCGCATGCAGGGGCTGACGCTGCTCGCGGGACTCGGTGTCGCCTGCGTCCTGCTGCTGCCGTTCTTCCGCTCGCCGTGGCTGATCGCGCTGGCTGGCGTCGCGACCTTCGTGCCGCTGCTGATCACGGCCGGAGCGATGGTGTGGCTGTCGATCCCGCTGAACGCGATCAACCTGTTCGTCGGCAGCGTGATCCTCGGCCTCGTCGTCGACGATGCGATCTACCTGCTGCATGCGTATCGCGAGACCGGCGACATCGACGCTGCGCTCGCCGAGGTCGGCAGCGCGCTCGGCATCACGTCGGTCTCGGTGGGTCTTGCGTTCGCATCGCTCGCGTTCTCGCAGCTGGTGCCAATCCGCCAGTTCGGGCTGCTGTCGGCGATCGCGGTGGCCTGCGCATGGGGCGTCGACGTCTGCCTCGTGCCGACCCTCGTCGAATGGCGCCGGCGGCCGGCATGAGCGCCCGCCTGCGCGCGGTGATTGCCGCCCACTTCGACCCGCGCGACGGCAGTCCGTACTGGCTCGCGCGCGCCCGCGAACTCGGCATCGACGCGCTTGATTGCGTGCGCGAAGTCGACGATCTCGCGCTGTTCGGCCCCTTCGATCTCACGGCATTGAGCCGCCATCCGATCGAACACTTCATGCCGCGTCACGTGCTCGCGCAGCCCTGGCTGGTGCTCGCGGAGACCGGCGGCACCAGCGGCGAACCACGGCCGATCGCGTGGTCCGCCGACGATTTCGAGGCGGCGTTCATCGCGCCGTTCCTGCGCCGGGTCGCGGACTTCGCGTTCGACGGCGGTCACTGGCTGTGGCTCGGACCCGGCGGTCCGCACGTGATCGGCAAAGCCGCCCAGCGCATCGCGCAGCTGACGACCGGCGGCGACGCCTTCAGCGTCGATTTCGATCCGCGCTGGTTCCGCCAGCTCGCGCCGGCCTCGCTCGCGCGCGCGCGCTATCTCGAACACGTGCTCGCGCAGGCACTGCGCGTGCTCATGCTGCAGGACGTGCGCTACCTGTTCGCCACCCCTGTCGTGCTGACGGCGCTGGCCACGCGGCTGACGGCGACCGTGCGTATGCGCGTGCGCTTCATCTATCTCGGCGGCATGCCGCTCGCCGCGGAGTCGATGCGCGCGATCGGCACCGCGTTTCCCGCCGCACGCTGCCTCGCCGGTTATGGCAACACGCTGTTCGGCGTCACGCACGAAGCGCTCGCCGGCCCCGCCAGCGCCGCGCCGCCGCGCTACCTCCCCGACAGCGACAGGCTGATCGTGCGCGTGGTCCCGCTCGACGGCGCCTCCGCCGTCGCGCGCCTCAGCGCACGCGCCGAACCCGGTGCGCGCGGGCAGGTCGTGATGCACCGGCTCGATCCCAGCGCGTTCCTGCCGTGCGTGATGGAGCGCGATGCCGCAGTGCGCGTGCCGCTCACGAGCGATCAGGACGGGATTGAGGATCCGCGCCCTATCGATCACCCCGATTTCAAAATCGACAACGGAATCTACTGACATGTCCGATCACACGCCCGACACCGTCGAACAGATGCTCGCCCTCAAGCGCGACTACCTGATGCCCTGCGTCTTTCACTTCTTCCGTCGGCCCATGGTGCTCGAACGCGGCGCAGGCAGCCGCGTGTTCGACAGCGCGGGCAAGGCCTACATCGACTGCTACGCCGGTGTCGGCGTCAGCAACTGCGGCCACGCGGAGCCGTCCATCGTCGCGCGCGCCGCCGCCCAGCTCGGCAGGCTCGCGCACACCACGACGATCTACCTCACGCAGCCGATGCTGCGCCTTGCCGAGGCGCTCGCCGGCTTCATCGGCGGCGGTCTGCGCAAGAGCTTCTTCTGCACCAGTGGCTCGGAGGCGAATGAAACCGCGCTGCTGCTCGCGAAGCTCGCGACCGGCCGCAACAGCTTCATTTCGCTGTCGCGTTCGCTGCACGGGCGAACCTACCTGACGAGCGGCGTCACCGGCATGGCGTTCTGGCGCGCCGATCCCGAGCCGCCGTCGAACGTGCACTTCGCGCCGAGCCCGACCTGCAGCGACTGCCCGCTCAAGCTGAGCCGGCCGGACTGCGAGCTGCGCTGCGCCGAGGCCGTCGGCGATCTGCTGCGCGAGAATCCCGGTGAGATCGCTGCGCTCATCGCCGAGCCCGTGCAGGGCAACGGCGGCATCAACGTGCCGCCGCCGGGATACTTCGAGCGTGTCCAGACCCTGCTGCACGAGCACGGCGCGCTGCTGATCATGGACGAGGCGCAGACGGGCTTCTGCCGTACCGGCCGGCGTTTCGGGCATCAGCACTGGGACATCCAGCCGGACATGATCACGGTGTGCAAGGCACTCGGGAACGGCCTGCCGATCGCCGCCCTCGTCGCCACCCCGGCGGTCGCGGCCGCCTACACCAAGCCGGGTGCTTCGACCTTCGGCGGCAATCTCGTGTGTGCGAGCGCGGCGCTGGCGACGCTGGACTTCATGCGCGACCATCGGCTCGAGGAGGCCGCTGCGCGCGCGGGCGAGCGGCTGCGCGCAGGGCTGCTCGGGATCGCGGCGCGCCACGCCTGCGTGAAGGAAGTGCGGGGTCTGGGGCTGATGCTCGGCATGGAGCTGGTGACACCCGCCGGTGAACCTGCCGGCCCGCTGCTCGACGATCTGATGGAGACCCTGAAGGATCTCGGCGTGCTGACCGGCAAGACCGGCCCGGGCCGCAACGTGCTGACCTTGATGCCGCCACTCGTGATCACCGACGCCGAGATCGATCAGGTGCTGCGCACGCTCGACGAGGTGTTTGCCGGGCTGCCGCTACGCGCTACGGTATCCGCATGAAGATGCCGCGCGGTCTGTTGCTCCTCGGTCTGCTGTGCGCACTGGGCACGGGCCCGGCGTCGGCGGTCGAGCCCGACTGGACGCCGTACGCTGCGGTGCTGGCCGCGCACGTCGCGCCGGCGCACCGGCAGGGCGTGAAGCTCAATGCGGTCGACTACGCGGCGCTGAAGGCGGACGCGCGATTCGCCGCGGCGGTCGCGACCGTCGAAGCCTGGCCGTTCGAGCAGCTCGAAAGCGACGCCGAACGCGTCGCGTTTCTCGTCAACGCCTACAATCTGTTCGCGCTGAAGATGGTCGTCGATCACTGGCCGCTGGCCAGCATCAAGGACATCGGCAGCCTGCTGAAGCCGGTGTGGAAACGCCCCGCAGGCACGCTCGATCGCAAGCCCGTCACGCTCGACGACATCGAGCATCGACGCCTGCGCAGGATGGGTGATCCCCGCATCCACATGGCGATCGTCTGTGCGTCGATCAGTTGCCCGGACCTGCGGCCGGAACCGTACACCGCGGCCACGCTCGACGCCCAGCTCGACGATCAGGCCACGCAGTTTCTCGCCAACCCGGGCAAGGGGCTGCGCCAGGAGGGCGACACCGCGCACGTGTCGAAGATCTTCGGCTGGTTCGAGGACGACTTCGATGTGCGCGGCGGCGTCGCGGCGTTCATCGGCCACTACCATCCGCTGCCCGCGGCCACCGGCATCGATGCCGACCTGCCCTACGACTGGTCGGTCAACGGCCGTTGACCACACGCAGACATGCCACCGTTGGCCCGTGCCTCTCACCTCGGTTGGGCTGACGCAGGAAGCCCAGACATCAGCCCAGGGGCGCGCGTGGTATGGCACCGATCATGATCGGTGTGCCGCCGTCTTTCCCCCATGACCCCCGCAGTCCGGCTGCCGCGGTCCAACGCCGTGCGAGCCCCCGAACCCGGATTCCGCGATGCTGCATCCAGGTGACGACGAGCGACACCGGGCATCATGAAATCTCGGTGTAGCCCGGGTGCAACGCAGTGGAACCCGGGATCTGCGGCGTCTGACAGGCCGCTCCCGGGTTCCGCGCTGCGCGCTACACCCGGGCTACACCGACGGCGCCGGACAGGCATTTTCACAGCTTCCTGCGTCATGCCCCGTCGCGGTCATACTCCTTCGCTGATCCCTCGGTGTTCTCTGTGTTCTCGGTGGCCATATTCCTGTTCACGCTTGTCACCATTCGCGGCGCTCAACAGCAGGCACCGCCCGGCGCGCAGGCCGTGGCGACGGGCGTCGGGCCGCAGTCGAACAGGCCGAGGTGCGTGTGCTTGTCACCGACGACGGTGAAGTAACGGCCATACCAGCTCTTCGCCACCATGTCGGCGCTGTTGCCGCAGACGAGCATCGGCTTGCCGGTGTGGAACAGGTGGTGATCGTCGAGCATGAAACTGTGCGGATGGCCGGGGATGTCGCCGTTGTACCAGGCGACCTGGCCGTAGTCTTCGCAGCGATCCTCGAGCGCGAGCTTGAACGCGCGCACGGTGAGCGACGCGAAATTCACCATGCCGATCTTGCGTTCGATCTCGGCGTTGCCGATCGCGATCGGGCTCTGCGCAACGATCCGGAAATCGGCGCAGCCCAACTCGCCCATCAGGCGGCGGAAGTCTTCCTTGTACAGCGCGCCGGCCAGGCATTCGCCGAACAGCACCGGGTCCTGCTGCAGCTCGCGCGGGATGCGGCGGTCGGCATAGACGTCGCTGAAGTAGAGTTCGCCGCCCGGTTTCAGCACGCGGAAGATCTCGGCGAACGCGCGGCGCTTGTCGGGCGAGAGGTTCAGCACGCAGTTCGACACCACGAGGTCTACCGAATCGCCGGCAATGCCGGCCGCGGCGAGGTCTTCGATGTAGCCCTGCACGAACTCGACGTTCGGCACCGCAAAGCCGAACTTCTGCGTATGGTAGTCAACGTGCCGCCGCGCGACGGCGAGCTGCTCGTCGGTCATGTCGAGGCCGATCACGCGGCCCGTCGGGCCCACGAGTTTCGACAGCAGGTAGACGTCCCGCCCCGAGCCGCAGCCGAGGTCCAGCACCGTGCGGCCTTCGAGCGCCGGCGGAAACGGGCTGCCGCAGCCGTAGAAGCGGCTCTTCACCTCGTCGTGGATGTCGCGCAGGATCTCACGCACCAGGGCAGGCGGCGAGTCGGCGCTGCAGCAGGCGGAGGTTTTCAGATCCTGCGTCTTCTGCAGCACCTGGCCGTAATAGGCTTTGACGGCGTCGAGGGTCGAGAGATCGTTCATGCGTGCTCCTGGTGTTCGCGGCCGGTCGTCGGCGGATCATAGTGGCCGCGGCCGTCGGTCGGTACCGGCGACGCCGTAACTTTTGGCCACGGCCGCCCGTCTATACGCAGGACCACGGGCCATCTGACACCGGGTCTGACCATCCACTACCGAGGAAGCTCACATGACCACCCTGACTCTCCGTGAACGTGAACTCGTCGCGCTGGGCGCGGCGCTCGCCAGCAACTGTGTGCCGTGCATCGAGTTCCATGTATCGGCCGCGCGCAAGGCCGGCCTCAGCGACGCCGAGATCGGCGAGGCGATCGCGCTCGCCGACAAGATTCGGCAGGTGCCGGCCGCCAAGGTGCTCGATGCCGCCACGGCCCAGTTGGCGAGTGCCGGCGCACCGGCCACCGCGACGAGCGCCTGCTGCCCACCGCCCGCAGCCGGCGCCAAGTCGTCCTGCTGCTGAGGAACAGGCCCGGCCGGCGCGGGCTGGCCGGGCCCTGCAGGAGAAAGAGCACGATGAACACAGAGACCGTAGAGCTCCCGGATTTCGACCGGCTCGCGCGCGAGTTCTCGCCGTCTTTGCGGCGCTTCCTGCAGCGCCAGGTCGGCGATGCGGCGACCGCCGAAGACCTGCTGCAGGAAACGCTGCTCCGCGTTGCGCGCGGACTCGAAAGCTTCGCGGGCCGCTCGTCGCCGAAGACCTGGATGTTCACGATCGCGAGCCACGTGGCAATGGATCATCTGCGCCAGCCGGCCCGGCGCCAGCAGATTGTCGCGATCGATGATGCGGCGCAGATCGACGATGGGGCGGTCGCGCTCGACGAGCGTCTCGCGTTCGACGAAATGAACAGCTGCGTGCGCGAGGTGATCGACAGCCTGCCGCCCGATTACCGCACGGCGCTGATTCTGCATGACCTCGAAGAGATGGATTGCGAGCAGACCGCGAAGGTCATGGGCGTCACGATCGGCGCCGCGAAGGTCCGGATACACCGCGCCCGCGCGCGGCTGAAGGCGGCGCTTGAACAGACCTGTGGTTTTTATCGCGACAGTGACAGCGTGTTTCGCTGCAGCCGACGCGAGGACGAGAGTCCCGCCGCCGAATGAAGCGGTGGCTGGCCCATGCAGCAGACGGTCCGACCGGACACACGGAGAATCCGCGAATGGCAGAGCAACTCGACACCCGGCGTGAAGAGGTGTTGGTGACGGCCGACTGGCTGGCGCGCAATCTCGACCGGCCGGGCCTGCGCATCGTCGACATGCGGAAGGGCGACGGCTATCAGGTTTCGCACATCCCGGGCGCCGTGACCCATGGCGGCAGCCCGTTCCTGCGCGAGAACAGCGACGTCATCGTCGCCGGGTCCTTCGCGGCCATGATGTCACGACTCGGTGTCGACGAACGCACCCTCGTCGTTGCGTACGACGATGGCAACGGCCTGTTCGCCGCGAGACTGTGGTGGGTGGCGAAGTATTACGGACATGCACAGGTCAAGGTGCTCGACGGGGGCTGGGACCTATGGCTCGCCGAGGGCCGCCCGGTCAGCGCTGCGGTCACAGAGGTCGCAGCGACACGCTTCATCGCCCGCCCACAGGCAGACTGGATCGCAAGCACGGATCAGGTCCAGGCTGCGCTCGGCGATACGGCGCGCGTGCTGCTCGATGTGCGCGGCATCGATGAGTGGACCCGAACGACGGACGGAGAGAACGTCGTCGCAGGGCATATTCCCGGTGCTGCACACCTGGTGTGGAGCAGCGTGCTGGACGCGGCGACGAAGCGCTATCTGCCCGGCGCTGACTTGCGACGACGGTTCGAGGCGGCCGGCGCGACTTCGGATCGCGAAGTGATCACGTATTGCCAGGGTGGTATCCGCGCCGCGCACAGCATGCTGGCGCTACAACTGGCGGGCTTCGAGCGTATTCGCAACTATGAAGGCTCATGGGCGGCCTGGAGCCGCAGCGGCCTGCCGATCGAGCCCTACGTGGCATCCGCACCGGACAGCTGAGGTTCCCGCCGCCGCGGTCGCAGACGCCAGACGATTCAGCACAGGCAATTCACCATGAAACAGCTTACCGTTTTCGCCGGCCGTCACCTTGCGCTGGGCCATCTCGTCTGCCGGCGACTCGAGGCTGGGCTCGACGGGCGTCTCGACGTCACGCTGCAAGGTCACGATACCGGCGTGGCTGCGCCGGAATTCGAGGTCCTGCGTGAACTGGGAGTCGAGTGCATGGATATCACGTTGCGTGACAGCGCAGCGGACTACTTGATCGTGCTCGATGCGGCTGAGGCGCCTGCGCCAACGCCAGACGGCGGCCGCGTCATCGACTGGACGTTGCTGTCCGCGCCATTTGCGCAGGCAGCGTCGGAGGCTGAACTGCGGCCACGCTTCATGGCTGTGGAAGGTCCACTGCGTGCCCGCATCGACATCTTGCTGGCACTGCTCGACCTTCCGGTCGGCCCATCAGGAGCGGAATTCCATGGCAGCATCCGCGTGTACGATCTGGCGCGCAGTGTGCGCTTCTACGCGTGGTTGCTGGACATCTGGCCCAGGGAGTGGACGCATCGCTATGCCACGTTCGTCCATCCCGATTTTGCGCTCACCTTCGTGCTGCTGGTCGCCGACGACAAGACGCTCCACCATGACACGCTCTATCACCTCGGTATTGGCGTCGCCGATCGGGCTGCCGTGATCGAGGCTTACCATCGCGCGCTCGTGGCCGGCGTGACCGTCGGCAAGCCGCCGCGCACGACCTGGCGCGGCACCCCGCTGCACGAACTCTGGCTCGCCGATCCCGACGGCACGCTAATCGAAATCTACGCCCGCTTGACGCTCCCAGAACTGGCCGCGATGCCGGCGAATCTGGAACCGGAGTACCTGGTGCCGGGCACGGCGCCCTGAGGGTCTGTTCGCCCGCTGACACTTCGTTGGCGGACAACGTCGACGTGGCGTCTGCAGTGTCACGGCCGGCGCAGCAGTCCGAGCACCAGGAAGGCGCTCAGTCCAAGTCCGCCCGACACCCAGATGGCGCCGGTGCCGAGGCGCTCGAGCAACAGGCCGAACAGCACCGGCGCCGCCGCCATCGCGACCCTCGCGGGCATCATCAGCCAGCCCTGGCGCGCGCCGTAGCCGTCGGCGCCGAAATAGACCAGCGGGAGTGTGCCCTTGGCGATCGTCATCACGCCGTTGCCGGCACCGTGCAGCAGCGCAAAGGCGGCAGCGGCGCCCGGGCCCAGCGTCAGCAGCAGCATCGCGCCCAGCGGATGGGCGAAGGACGCGACCCGTGCCGAGGTCACCGGCGACACGTGCTTCAGCAAGCCGAAGTCCAGCAAGCGCGCCGCGACCTGGGCCGGCCCGACCAGCGCACCGACGCCCACCGCGACCGCGATGCTGGCACCGGCGGCCTGCAGCATCAGCGGCAAGTGAGTCGCCATGGCCGTGGCGATGAACCAGGTCACGGCGAAGACATAGGCCAGCAGCAGCGCGGTGGTACGGGCGCTGGGCGCACGACTCGGCCTGGAGAACGCAGCGTCGGCCGCCGCCGGTGCGCCGCTTGCCTGCGTGCCGGTCATGATTGCGCCTGGTGTGCGCGGCCGCCGCAGCGTCAGGTGCAGCGGCAGGCCCAACACCAGGTGCAGCGCCGCCCACACCAGGCAGCATCCGCGCCAGCCGTAGCGGGCTTCGAGCAGCAGGCTCAGCGGCCAGGCGACGGTGCTGGCGAACCCGGCGATCAGCGTGATGCCGGTGATCGCCGGGCGCGCGCCTGCACGGTAGTGCTGCACGGCCGTCGCAAACGCGGCCTCGTACAGCCCGGCGCCCATCGCGAGGCCCAGCACCCCCCAGGCGACGAGCAACCCGGTCAGGCCTTCAGCCCGGCTCAGGGCAACGAGCCCCAGCGCGAAAATCACATTGGTGAGCGCCAGCACGATGCGTCCGCCGTGGCGATCGAGCAGGCGGCCGGCGCCGGGCCCGAGCGCAGCCGACAGCACCAGCGCCAGCGAGAACACGCCGAACACGACCGAGGTCGCGACGTCGAGATCGCGCGCCATCGGGGCGGCCAGGATGGCCGGCAGGTAGAACGACGATCCCCAGCCGAGCACCTGGCCGAGGCCGAGCACGATGATCGTCGCGGCTTTGCCTCCCTCGGGCATGCTTGCCGCGGTCATCGGTGCTGCAGAAAGACGCCGGACTGACCGAACGTCACAGCCGGCGCATCAGCGCGATGTCGGCGTGACCTGGCACGCGGGTGCCACGACCTGGAGCGCCGTCTCGGGAAAATAGCGTCGCCCGATCCACAGCGCCACGTTGACGAGCGCGATCAGCACCGGCACTTCGACCAGCGGCCCGATCACGGCGGCAAACGCGGCATTGCTGTGGATCCCGAACGTCGCGATGGCAACCGCAATCGACAGTTCGAAATTGTTCGAGGCGGCGGTGAACGACAGCGTCGCGGCGCTCGCATAGTCGGCGTCGATGCGCCGGCTCAGGTAGAAGGACAGCGCGAACATCAGCGCGAAGTAGATCACGAGCGGCACCGCGATGCGCAGCACGTCGAACGGCAGCGCCACGATGCTCTCGCCCTTCAGCGAGAACATCACGACGATCGTGAACAGCAGCGCCACCAGGGTCAGCGGGCTGATGCGCGGCACGAACTCGCGGTGATACCAGTCGACACCGCGCGTCTTCACGAGCACCAGGCGCGTGAGGAATCCCGCTGCGAACGGAATGCCCATGTAGATGGCGACACTCTGTGCGATCTCACCCATCGTGACGTTCACCACCACGCTGTCGAGACCCAGCCAGGTCGGCAGCAGGGTCACGTAGAACCAGGCGTACACCGGGAAGAACAGGATCTGGAACACCGAGTTCAGCGCCACGAGCCCGGCACAGAACTCCGTGTCGCCGCGCGCGAGTTCGTTCCACACGATGACCATCGCGATGCACGGGGCAATGCCGACCAGAATGAGCCCCACCGAGTAATCCGGCCGGTCGCCGAGGAACACGATCGCGAGCACGAACATCAGCGCCGGCGCGATCACCCAGTTCTGCAGCATCGCGAGGCCGAGCAGCCGCTTGTGGCGAAAGATCTTGCCGAGCTCCTCGTAGCGCACTTTTGCGAGCGGCGGATACATCATCAGCACGAGACCGACGGCAATGGGTATCGAGGTCGTGCCGACCCGCAGGCTGTCGAGCAGTGCGTTGACGCCGGGCACGAACCAGCCGAGCGCCACGCCCGCGGCCATGGCCGAGAAAATCCACAGTGTCAGGTAGCGATCGAGGAAGGACAGGCGCTGGGCGATACCGGGTGCGTGCATGAAGGCGTTTCCTGGTTCGAATTCTGTCGCGGCGCGCGTCAGCGTGCCGGTGTGACGGGATGGCTCAGCGCGAGCAGGCGTGTCACGCCGACAGGCTCGGTCGCGAGCAGCGGCACCACCGCGTAGCGCTGCGCGTGCCGGTGCGCGACCGCGTCGATTTCGCGCGCTTCGTTCAGCGCCCGCTGTCGCAGCAGCGTCGACACCGGCCGGCTCGCCGCAACGCAGTTGTTGATGATCCAGGCCCACGGCTCGATGCCCGCGCGCCGCAGATCGGCCTGCAGGTTCGCGGCTTCCAGCACCGGCGTGGTTTCGGCGAGCGTGACGAGCAGCACTTTCGTGCGCGCGGGATCCTGCAGCTGCATCATCGGCGTCGTGAAGTGCACCTCGCTGGTCGCGAGCTGACGCGCAATCTCGCGATGGTAGGCGCCGGTCGCATCGAGCAGCAGCAGGGTGTGGCCGGTTGGCGCGGTGTCCATCACCACGAACTTGTGCGCGGCTTCACGGATGACGCGCGAGAACGCCTGGAACACCGCGATCTCCTCGGTGCACGGCGAGCGGAGATCCTCCTCGAGCATCGCGCGGCCAGGCGCGTCGAGTTTCGCGCCCTTGGTGTCGAGCACGTGCTGGCGGTAGCGCGCGGTTTCCGCGTGCGGATCGATGCGGTCGACCGTCAGGTGCGGCAGGGCACCGTTCAGGGTCTCGGCGAGGTGGGCCGCCGGATCGGACGTCGTCAGATGCACCTCGTGTCCGCGCGTCGCGAGTTCGACGGCGACTGCCGCCGCCAGCGTCGTCTTGCCGACCCCGCCCTTGCCCATCAGCATGATGAGCCCGTGGCCCGCCCTCGCGAGGTCGTCGACGAGTTGCGACAGCACCGGGGCATCGAAGTCCGGCAGCGCGAGGTCGCCGATGGTCGCGGCGGGCGCTGCGGCCGCGTCGAGCAGGTGACGCAGGGCGTCGAGGCCGACGAGGTTGAAAGCCTTCAGCGCAATGAGATCGCGTGGCAGCGCGCGCAGCGCGTCCGGCATCGCCTGCAGCGCGGCCTCTTCCCGCGCGCAGATCGCAGCCGCCAGCGGATCGACGCGGGCCTCGTCCGCGGGCAGCACGCCGTTGATCACGAGACACTGCCGGGTGAGGCCGATCGCGGCCAGTTCTTCGTGCGTGCGCGCCGCTTCGCGCAGCGTCGCACCTTGCGCGCGCGCCACCAGCACGAGGCGCGTGCGCGCCGGATCGGCCAGCGCGGCGACGGCGGCCTGGTACTGCGCGCGCTGCTTGTCGAGTCCGGCCAGCGGACCGAGACAGGACGCGTCGCCTTTGCCGGTCTCGAGAAAGCCGCTCCACGCGCCCGGCAGCTGCAGCAGACGGATGGTGTGGCCGGTCGGCGCGGTGTCGAAAATGATGTGGTCGTAGTCGGCGGTCAGCGTGTCACTGGTCAGCAGCGCGGTGAACTCGTCGAAGGCCGCGATTTCGGTCGTGCAGGCGCCGGACAGCTGCTCCTCGATGCCGCGCACGACGTCGTCCGGCAGCAGGCCGCGCACGGGCCCGACGATGCGATCGCGATAGGCCTGCGCGGCCGCCTGCGGATCGATCTCCAGCGCGGCGAGACGCGGCACGGCCGGCATCGCGGTGATGCGGTTGCCGATGTCGAGGCCGAACACCTGGCCGACGTTCGACGCCGGATCGGTGCTCACCAGCAGCACGCGCTGTCCGGCATCGGCGAGGGAGACCGCACTTGCGCAGGCGAGCGAGGTCTTGCCGACGCCGCCCTTGCCGGTGAAGAACAGGAAGATCGGCGGTTGTTCGAGAAAGCGCGGCACGGACTTGCTCAGCAGCAGCCTGTGCCGGGCGCGCAGGCCGTCGGCGGCGCGCTGGCGTTGCCGGATCCGCTGGTCCAGCGGGCGAGTTCGGTGCGCGTCGGGTAACGGCCGGCGAGTGCCATCTCGCCATCGACGAGCACGAGCGGCAGCGCGTCCTGGCCCGAGCGCTGGAGGTAGGCGCGCACCACCGCGTTCTCGGCGAAGGCGAGCGGCTGCTGCGCGAGGTTGTAGCGTTCGATCTGCGCGCCCTGCTGTTTCGCCCAGTCGAGATCGGCGGCGAAATAGACCAGCGCCTCGTCGACGTCGACGCCGCAGACGCCACTGCTGCAGCACAGGGCGGGGTCGTAGATCTGAATGGTGCTCATGGGAATGCTCCGGGGTGCGATGACGGGGAGATCAGCTGCGGCCGATGTCGTCGAGGCGGCGTTGCAGCGCCAGCGTGTCGATGGCCTCGAGCGGGAGGTTCAGGAACAGATCGATCCGGCGCCGCAGGTACTGCGCCGCCTGCACGAAGGCGCGACGCTTCTCGATGTCGCTGCCCTCGACCGCCGCCGGGTCTTCGATGCCCCAGTGCGCGGTCATCGGCTGGCCCGGCCAGTGCGGGCAGACTTCGCCGGCGGCGTTGTCGCAGACGGTGAACACGAAATCGAGCGACGGCGCCGCCGTGCCCGCGAACTCGTCCCAGCTTTTGCTGCGGAATGCGCCGGCTTCGAAGCCCAGTGCCTGCACGACCTCGAGCGCGAACGGATTCACGCGCCCGGTCGGGTGGCTGCCGGCCGAAAACGCCCGGAACCGGCCCTGGCCCAAGTGATTCATCAGCGCCTCGGCGATGATCGAGCGCGCCGAGTTGCCGGTGCAGAGAAACAGCACGTTGTAGTGTCGGTCGGTCATGGTTTCACTCACGTTGGGCCCGACGCCGGCGGGCCTGACCGGACAGCGGTTCGGGACAGCAGTCCGCGGCCACGAGCCCGGCGCAGCGCGCGGGTTCGCCCTGACAGCATTCTTCCGTCAGGTAGGCGATCAGCGCGTTCATCAGGGACAGCTCGGCGCAGTAGCGCTGGAAGCGGCCCTCCGGGGTCGCCCGCACGAGGCCGGCGTGGGCCATGGTCTTCAGGTGAAAGGACAGGTTGGTGGGCGGCAGGCCGAGCTGCGCCCCGATCTCGCCGGCGACGAGCCCGTCCGGCGCGTGGCGCACCAGCAGGCGGTAGATGTCGAGCCGGTGGCCCGAGGCGAGGCATTCGAAGACGGTGCTGGCGGTGTCGCGATCCATGATTCAACGATACAAGGATCGTTGAAATGAAGGAAGCGGCGCGGCCGGTGCGCGCGGGGCTGCCTGCCCCGCACTGCGCCCCCATCCGGCCAGGCGACGGCCGCCGCTGCTACAGTGGGCGCGGGGTTCCCGAACCGGAGCGGTGCATGTTCAAGAAAATCATCGTCGTTCCCCGCTGGTCGGGGCTGCCGTCTTCAGACTGGTACCCGTGGCTCCGGGACACCCTCGCCGCCGAGCTCGCGATCGAGACGCTCGATCTGCCTGAGCCGGGATCACCGACAATCCCGGCGTGGACGTCGGGGGTGCAGGCGGCGCTGGCCGAACACCGGGAGGCGTTGCCGGAAACGCTGCTGGTCGGGCACAGCGTCGGCGTGCGGGCGGCCATGCACGCGCTCGAACGGCTGCCGGCAGGCGTGCAGCTTGGCGGTCTCCTGGCAGTCGCAGGCTGGTGGACGGTCGATCGCCCGTGGCCTTCGATCATGCCGTGGATCGAGGCACCGCTGGCCCTGTCACAGGTGCGCGCGGCGACGCGGCGGATCGAGGTGCTGCTGTCCGACAATGACCCTTTCACGTCGGACTGGCGGGCGAACGCGGCGCGCTGGCGGGACGGTCTCGGCGCCATGGTGACCCTGTGTCCCGATGCGCTGCATTTCAACGCGGCGCAGGAGCCGGCGGTGCTGGCCGCGATTCGCCGCCTCGCTGGCAGCGATGGCCCGGCTCCCATGGCACCCGCGCCGTGACGCCCCTCAGGCAGTCATGCCTGCCTGCGTCCCCGATGTCTGCAACGCGCAGTGCCGACAGCCGCGGGCGGACGCTCAACGCCGCGGCCTGACCGGCTTCAGGTCACCGTCGGCGATCTGCAGGCGCACGCGTTCGCCGACGCGCGGAAACGGGCGGCCGTAGGTCAGACGCGCCCGGATCCCGTCGTCGAGACGCACCGTCACCCGCGCGCGCCACGGCGCGCCGCGCCCTGCCGCGCGCAGTGGCACGACGCCTATCACGTCGGCTTCGACGGTGCCGTCGGCGACACGCCCGTCAGCGCCCGCCGGCATCGCCAGCAGCGCTGACAATGCGGCAAGCCCGGCCAGGGCGATCGGCCGCAGCTGCGTGATCGTTGAAAGCTCAGGCATGGCAGTCCCATCCGGTTCGGAAGCAGGGCCTCGACGATGCGCGAGCACCGTCTCCCGCGCAAGTCGGGCTTCCCTGATCGAGACATCGGGTTCGCGGGCGCTCGCCGCCACGCCGTGCGCGGTGAAGTCCTACTCTTCCGGACTCTGCGGCTCGAGCGTGTGTCGCCAGCGGTGTTCCGCGCGATCGAAGATCCGCCGCGATTCGCGCGGCCCCCACGACCCGGCAGCATAGGTCGGAATGTCGGCGGATTCGCCGGCCCACGCGGCGAGGACAGGGTCGACGACCCGCCACGCGTACTCCACTTCATCGAAGCGCAGGAACAGCGATCGGTCGCCGCGGATCACATCGAGCAGCAGATCTTCGTAGGCGTCGGTCTTTTCATGGTCGCCGTCGCGAAAGTGCGCGTCGAGCGACAGCTGCCGCGTGCGCAACTCGAGCCCGGGCTCCTTCGCGGTGATCTCCACGCGCAGCGATTCTTCCGGCTGGATGCCGAGGATCACCCAGTTCGAATGCAACCTGTCGACATGGGTGCCACGAAAGAACTGCAGCGGCGGATGCTTGAAGCAGATCGACACCATCGAGCGCGCCTCGGCCATGCGTTTGCCGGTGCGCAGGTAGAACGGCACGCCGCGCCAGCGCCAGTTGTCGATGTAGACCTTCATCGCCGCATAGGTCTCGGTGACACTGCGCGGGTCGACCCGCGCCTCGTCGCGGTAGGCGGGCACGCGGGCGCCGTCGATGTCACCGGCGGTGTACTGCGCGCGATAGGTCTGGGCGGCCACCGCGCCGGGTTCGATCGGGCGCACGGCCTTCAGCACCTTGACCTTCTCGTCGCGCAGCGACTCTGCATCCATCACCGACGGCGGTTCCATCGCGACCAGCGTCAGCATCTGCAGCAGGTGACTCTGGATCATGTCGCGCAGCGCGCCCGCGCGCTCGTAGAAGCCGCCGCGGTTGCCGACGCCCAGCGTTTCGGCATGCGTGATCTGCACGTGATCGATGTGATCGCGATTCCACAGCGGTTCCATCATCAGGTTCGCGAAGCGGAACACCAGCACGTTCTGCACGGTTGCCTTGCCCAGGTAGTGATCGATCCGGTAGACCTGCGACTCGTCGACATGCCGACCGATGCGACGCTGCAACTCCTGCGCGCTGGGCAGATCCGAGCCGAACGGCTTCTCCACGACGATGCGCCGCCAACCCTGCGCTTCGTCCAGCATGCCGTGCGCACTGAGCTGTTCGGTGATGAGGCCGAACTCCGCCGGTCCGACCGACATGTAGAACGCGGCGTTGGGCGTCGGGCCCTGCGCGAGATGCGCTTCGATGAGCGGATACATGCCGGCGTCGTGCAGGTCGCCGCGCAGGTAGCGCAGGCGGTCCGCGAAGCGCGCGAAGACTTCGTCATCGAGCCCGCCGCGGGCCTTCGCGCTGATCCAGCCGTGCACGGTCTCCCGCCACTGCGGTTGGGTGAACTCGCTGCGGCCGCAGCACAGCACGCGCACGCCGGCGTCAAGCTGGCCGGCGCGATCGAGGTGGTAGAGCGCGGGCAGCAGCTTGATCGACGACAGGTTGCCGGTCGCACCGAAGATCACATAGGTGCACGGATCAGTCATCGCTGCGCTGCTCCTCACGGGTGCCGTTCCAGTCGAAATGAAACGCCTCGGTGACAGGCCGGTCGATGCGCCGATAGGTGTGCGCGCCGAAATAATCGCGCTGGGCCTGCAGCAGGTTCGCCGGCAGCCGCGCGCTGCGGTAACCGTCGAAGAACGACAGCGCCGCGCTGCATGCGGGCAGCGGGATGCCGCGCGCGATGCCGAACGCCAGCGCGCGCCGCCAGCCGGCCGCGTGGCGCGCGAACTCGCCGACGAAGAACCCGTCGAGCAGCAGGTTCTGCAGCGCGGGCGCCCGCGCGTACGCCGCCTTGATCTGATCGAGGAAGCGGCTGCGGATGATGCAGCCGCCGCGCCACACGAGCGCAATGTCGCCGAACGCGAGCTGCCAGCCGTAGCGCTCGGCGGCCGCGCGCAGCAGCATGAAGCCCTGGGCGTAGGACACGAGCTTCGAGCAGTACAGCGCAGACTCGATGTCGGCGGCGATGCCGGCCGGCGCCGCCGTGCCGGCCGCCACGCCCGCGGCGCCGAGCTTTCCGGCCGCGAGCATCCGCTCCGCCTTCAGCGACGACAGGAAGCGGCTGCTGACGGCTTCGGCAATCAGTGTCAGCGGCACGCCGAGATCGATCGCATTGCTGGCCGTCCATTTGCCCGTGCCCTTCTGGCCGCTGCTGTCGAGGATGTCATCGATGAACAGCGCACCGTCGGGCTTGCGCACGTCGAGGATGTCGGCGGTGATTTCGATCAGGTAGGACGCGAGCGGACCCTCGTTCCACGCGCGGAAGGTCCGCGCGAGGGCATCGGCGTCCAAACCCGCGCCGTCGCGCAGCAGTTGATAGGCCTCGCCGATCAGCTGCATGTCGCCGTACTCGATGCCGTTGTGCACCATCTTCACGTAGTGCCCGGCACCGCCGTCCCCCAGCCATTCGCAGCACGGCGCGCCGTCGACCTTCGCCGCGATCGCCTGGCACATCTCGCGCACACGCGGCCACGCCGCGGCGGAACCGGCCGGCATCAGCGCCGGGCCGTGACGCGCCCCTTCCTCGCCGCCCGAAATGCCCATGCCGACGAACAGCAGGCCCCGGGCTTCGAGGGCCGCGAGACGACGGTTCGAGTCTTCCCACAGCGAATTGCCGCCATCGATCACGATGTCGCCGGCGTCGAGGTGGGGCAGCAGTTGCGCAATCTGCGCATCGACCGCCGCGCCGGCCTGGATCATCAACAGGCACACGCGCGGTCGCTCGAGCGCCTGCACGAAGGTCCGCACGTCATGACAGGCGATCAGTGACTTGTCCGGATACTCCGCGATCAGTTCGTCGGTCCTGCCCGGCGAGCGGTTGTGGACCGCGACCGTGTAGCCGTGATCGGCCAGGTTCAAGGCCAGGTTGCGGCCCATGACCGCCATGCCGATGACGCCGATATCTGCGAGTTTCATGCGCACTCCACCTCTGGTCCCCAGCGCGGGGTAGCGGCTGCGCGACAGCGGGATTGAGACCGGCGGAGATCTGGCCGCGCGCAGCGGGGCCGGACGCTTCAGCCTACGCGAATCGGGCCCGGGTACCAGCCACTTCTTCGCCTCACAGTCACCCGGCGTGATGTCAGTGGTGGCAGCTTCGGTAGAAGCCGGGGAAGAAGGCCACCGAGAACACCGAGAACACCGAGGAAAGAGGAGGATGGATTCGCCGATGGCCGCCGCCGTGCGTTGCGCGTAAGCCCCTCTGCCCGGAAGGAGGGACTTGAACGGGGTGTTCCCGACGCGTTCACCACGATCGCCGCGGCGCCCCGGCGGCTTCCGACTGAACATTTTCCATCTCTGTGTTCTCGGTGTTCTCGGTGGCCAATCAAGAAC
The DNA here is from genome assembly GCA_001464935.1 of Gammaproteobacteria bacterium Ga0077536. Lineage (GTDB taxonomy): Bacteria > Pseudomonadota > Gammaproteobacteria. The sequence goes on along the minus strand of LNEL01000057.1, from coordinate 33,647 downwards.
CCACCGCTGACACAGTCCTCAGACCCGGCACTACCCGGTGCGCTGAGCCTCGCCCATGCCGTAGCGTTCGATGACTTCGTAGAAGGAGTTGCGCTGCGTCGGCTCGAAGCCCATCGCGCGGATCACCTCGAGTGTGCGCTCGAGACTTGTCTTCGGCGCGTGGCCCGCCTTGCCGAGCACGCTCTCCTCGAACAGCAGGCCGCCGAAGTCGTCGGCGCCCGCGAGCAGGCCGAGCTGGCCGGTGCGCAGATCCTCGCTGAACCACGACGACTGCACGTGTGGCACGTTGTCGAGCATCAAGCGCGCGGTGGCGATCAGACGCAGGTAGCGCATCGGATGGGCGGCGACCCGGACCTTCTTGCCGAGCGTCGAGTTGCCCGGCTTGAACGACCATGGAATGAACGAGCTGAAGCCGCCGGTGCGATCCTGCAGATCGCGCACCGCGAGCAGATGCTCGATGATCTCAGCCGGCGTCTCGACATGGCCATACATCATCGTCGCCGTGGTCTTCATGCCGGTCTCGTGCGCCTCGCGCATGATGTCGAGCCAGCGTGCGGCGCTGCATTTCTCGGGCGCGATCGCGTCACGCACGCGCTGCACCAGGATTTCCGCGCCGCCGCCGGGCATCGTGCGCACACCGGCCGCATAGAGCTGCTCGACGATGTGCCGCGTGCTGAGCCCGTACTGATCCGACAGGTAGGCAATCTCCGGCGGCGAGAACGGATGGATGTGAATCGACGGACAGGCCTGGCGGATCGCCGCGACATAAGCGAGCCAGTGCCCGAGCGTCACGTCCGGGTTGTGACCGCCCTGCAGCAGCACGGTGGTCGCGCCGGCATCGGCCGCCTTTTTGACGCGCGCGGCGAGCGCTTCGGGCGTCAGCGTGTAAGCGTCCTTCGCGCGGTCGCTGCGCCAGAACGCACAGAATTCGCAGTGCGTGACGCACACGTTGGTGTAGTTCGGGTTCGTGTCGTAGACGAAGCTGACGGCGGGGTCCGGGTGGCGGCGCATCCGCGCCTCGTGCGCATAGGCCATCAGCTCGCCGACCGGAAAGTGGCCGGTCAGCAGCGTCAGGCCGTCCTGCGCGTCGAGTCGCGCGCCGCGGTCGAGTCTGGCGATCAGATCTGTATGCATGGTCCTGGCTCCGGGTTCGCGTTCGGGTCGATCAGGCGGGATGGGCGTTGGTGCCCGCGCCACTGCGCGGGACGGGAAGGGGACGGTGGCGCGTGGCGTGCACGAAGTCCGGCCAGTCGTGGCGCGCGAGTTCATCGAGGTAGCGTTGCTGCCCACGCAGGTCACTGGCATCGAGCACGGTGCGGATGCCGCGCAGGTACACGCGTGCGGCGTCCGGTGTGAGCCCGGCCCGCGCGGCGTCGGTCGCGGCCGCGCGCTCGAGATGCGTCGCCTCGGCGCGCGCATACGCCGCGAGCCAGGCGAGCAGACGCTCGCGCAGCGCGGGCGTCGCGTCGCGCCGGATCACCCAGCGCGCGAACACCATCGGCAGGCCCTGCAGGCGATGCCAGCGCTCGGCGAGATCGGTGACGTGTGGATAGACGGCCAGCCGTGGCGCGCGGCGCAGCGCCGCGTCGCCGATCACGAGTTCGCCGTCGACCGGCCCGCCGTCGGCTGCGACGCCCGGGACCTCGATGCCGCGCGCGGCCAGCAGCAGGTACAACAGGCGCACGGAACTGCGCGAGTCGGGACTGAGCGCGATCCGTGAATGGCCGTCCAGCGCGTCGAACGGGACGCGCGAGAAGAACAGCACGCTCAGCGACGGCCCCGCGCAGGCGATGCCGTAGTCGCCGAGGAGTTCGACCTGCCGCCCGAGTTCGACCAGCGCACCGACCGGCACGATGCCGGCCTGCGCACGACCTGCGAGCAACGCCGGCCCGGCTTCCCGCGGCGGCAGCGCCAGCAACGCACAGCCGGCCGGTGCGCCGTGATGCACGAACGCCCGGGTGTTCAGGTAGGGCGTGATGACGAGCCGGATCGCTGCGCTCACCGCGTCTGCCCGGCCAGCGGTTGGTAGTCACCGCCGCGCTCGACGGCCTCGAAGCCGGCCAGTTCGATCAGCCGCCGCATCTCCTCGCGCGCCATCAGTTTCGGCGTCGGCGCGCCCGATCCGTGCGCGACCTTTTCCATGCCGATCGTGCCGTCCAGGTCGTCGGCGCCCCACGACAGGCCCGCTGCCGCGGTCTGCAGGCCGATCATCGGCCAGTACGCCTTGATGTGCGGAATGTTGTCGAGCACCAGGCGCGACATCGCAATGACCTGCAGGTTCTCGTACGGAGAAATCGCCCGCGTGCTGTCCTTGCCGTACTGCATCGCGAGCGGAATGAAGGACACGAAGCCGCCCGTGCGGTCCTGCAGATCGCGCAGCCGGAACAGGTGATGCAGGCGTTCCTCGAGGCTTTCGCCGAAACCGAACAGCATCGTCGCGTTCGACGGCACGCCGAGCCGGTGCGCGCGCTCGTGCACATCGAGCCAGTCGTCGGCGCCGAGCTTGTAGCGGAAATGCGCCTGCCGGATGCGCTCGGAGAACATCTCCGCGCCGCCGCCGGGCATGCCGTTCATGCCGGCCGCGCGCATCGCCGTCAGCACCGCTTCGAGCGTCAGCTTCGCGGTGCGCGCGAACCAGTGCATCTCGACCGCCGTGAACGCCTTGATGTACAGCGCCGGGTAGCGCTCGCGCAGGGCCGCGACCAGCGCCAGCGAACGGCGATAGCCCCATTCGTGGTTGAGGCCACCGACGATGTGCACCTCGCGCGGCGCATGGGCGTCGACCGCGCTGAAAATCTCCTCTTCCGTCTGCACGTAGGCATGCGCTTCACCAGGCTTTGCCGCGAACCCGCAGAACTGGCAGTCGCGCACGCAGACGTTCGACGGATTGATTTGCAGATTGTCGACGAAGCTCGCGCGAAGACCGTGGCGCGCGACGCGCGCGGCGTTGGCGAGTCGGCGCAGCTCGAACAGACGCGCGGGACTGTCGTCGCTGAACAGTTCGAGCGCGGTCTCAGGGTCCAGGCGCGACGAGGCCACGCGGGCGTCAGCGGTCAGCAACGATGGATGCATGTCGGTTACTCCATGACGGGGAATTGGCGCAGGCGCGAGACAAGGCACTCGGCCAGCCGGTGGGAACTGTGTTCGAGATTGCGCAGCAGGGTCGCGCGGTCGTCGGCGTGATCGCTGACTGCTTTCAGCAGCGCGCACGGCACGCCGCGGGCGGCGCAGCGCCGCGCGATGCGCTCGCCCTCCATGTCGACGAGGTCGGCGGTGGTCGCGAGCCGCGCCCGGATCGCGGGGTCGAACAGCGGCGCCTGCCGCGATACGAGACGCGCGGTATCGAGATCGCGCGCCCAGCCGGGCGGGGCCAGCTCGAGAAAGCGCGTGACGGCCACGGCGCTGTCCGCCGCTTCGGCCACCGCGCTCACGCGGCGCAGTTCGCCGATCGCCAACCCGTCGTGCAGCGCGCCGGCAATGCCGGCGTTGACGACGAGGGCCGGACGCAGGCGCGCGAGCATCGCCTCGATCGCAGCGTCCGCGGCGGCGAGGCCCATGCCGGTCAGCATCACCGTGGCCCGCCGGGCCGGGGCGCTGAAGCTCGGAAACGGAGTATCCGTCTGCACCGTCGCTTCGAGCAGGCGCAGCAGCGGCTCGGCTTCGGCCAGCGTCGCGAACACGAAGCTCGTGCCGGCGGCGAGGTTCATGTCGCCGCCGCGCGCAGTCGATCGCCGAGCGCATGCACCGCCGCGCGGCCGTTCGCGCCGAGGGTGTGCGTGCGCGCGGTGACGTAGAGCGCGATGTAGTCGCGCAGCACGCGCTCGTCCATTTCCTGGGCGTGACGACGGATATAGGCCGCGATCGCCGGATCGTCGCCAGCGGCCGCGAGCGCGAGCGATTCGCGCATCAGCGCTTCGAATGCGGCGCCGTAGCGCGCGTGGAGTTCGCGGCGCATCAGGTAACAGCCGAGCGCGACCGGCAGCTTCGTCGTCGCGCGCCACCACGCGCCGAGATCGACGAGACAGTGCAGGCCGTGGTCCCGATAGGTCAGTCGAGCCTCGTGGATTACCACGCCGGCATCGAAGTCGCCGCGCAGGAGAGCCGGCATGATGGCGTCGTAGCGGCGATGTTCGAGCCGCGTGCCCGGTGCGTACAGCCGGCACAGCGCGGCGCCCGTCGTGCGCGCACCGGGCGCGACGACGCGCGCGGTGGCGAGATCCGCCGGCGACATCGCCGTGCGCGTCAGGATCAGCGGGCCATAGTCGTCGGCGACGGCCGCGCCGACGTCGAGCAGCGCATAGTCGTCGCTCAGCTCGGCGAACAGCGCGCAGGACACCTTCACGATGTCGTAGCGGCGCGCGAGGGCCGCTTCGTTGAGCGCTTCGATGTCCTCGAGCGTGATGGCCAGATCGGCATCCGTGAGCCCGATCCGGCCGAGCGCGACCGCGCCGGCGAAGTAGGTGTCGTTGGGGCACGGCGTGAGGCCGAAGCTCAGACGGCGACGCGCGCTCATGCATCCACCAGGAAGCGGGTGACCGCGCCGGCCAGCCGCGCTTCGTGCCCGATGAAGAAGTGATCGGCGTCCGGAAAGGCCTGCAGTTCGCGCGGGCCGTCGCAGGCCGCGAACAGCGCTTCGATGCGATCGGCCGGGCACGCGAAATCGCCCGGGGCATAGAACAGCGCGCGCGGAATCGACAGTTGGAGGCGCAGCGGTTCAATCGGCCACTTCGCGAGCGGCGGAGAAATCAGGCAGAGCCTGCGCACACTGGGACTGGCCGCGAGCGACAGCGCCGGCAGGCAGCCGAACGAGTACCCGATCACCGACAGCGCGTCGACGCCCGGCAGCAGCTGCCGCAACTGCGCGAACGCGTGCGCACAGTCGCCTTCGATCTCCGTTTCATAGCGCGGACAGCTCGAATGCTGCCAGAACTCGCGCTGGTCCTTGGCGAGATCGCGCGCCGTCTCGCTGCCGCCGATGCCGCGGTAGTTGAAGCGCAGCACCGGCACGCCGTGTTCGGCGAGCGTCGCACTCAGGGCCTGCAGCACGTTGTTTTCCATGTCGCCGCCGAGGAACGGGTGCGGCGGACAGATCAGCACGGCTTGCGTCGGCGTCTCCAGCCAGTCCGCGTAGGTGAGGCGCCCTTCGAGCGTGAGGCCGTCAGCGTCGAAACGCAGCGCTTCCTCGATCACGCGTCGTCTCCGAACGCCCGCGGCGGCAGGCGCAGGTAGCGTTCGAGCAGCTGCGGGTCGTCGAAGTCCGCCTCGTCGAAATAGATCATCTGCGTTTCGCGCTGCCGGGGGTGCCCGGCGTGATAGAGCCCGGAGGGCGTCAGCAGGCTGCATTCGTCGCGGTGCGCGCCGCGCACGAGCCCGTCCATGCCGAAGAGGCTGGCGGCATGCCCGTTCAGCGGCAGTTGTTCGAGCTCGTCATAGTCGCGCAGCGTGTAGGCGACCGACGTCGTCGGCAGCACCCCGGCCTGCGCGCGGCTGCGCAACGTCACGAGCTGATGATGACCGGCGGAGAAGTACAGCACGATGTTCTGCGCGGCCGCATCGAGACCGCTGACGGTTTCCGGCACGACCGCATCGAACTTGCCGGGCACGTCCTGTTCGAGGTGCCAGGTCTTGCCCTTCAGCGGCGTGGCCCACGCGGCGGCAGCCTTGCGCTCGAGCGTGTCGCTGGGAAAGATCTTGTAGTAGCAGCCGCAGTTCGACACCGACTCCACGAGCACCGGCGTGTCGTTCGCATCGAGGCTCACGCGTATCGTCCAGCCGTCCAGCGGCCCGGCCTCCGGATCGAAGCCCTTCATCTTCGGATGCCGCGGATACCACAGCACGTAGACGAGCTGGCGGACCGTACGACCCTGCAGCGGCTTGTGATCGACGAAGGCGTACAGCGCGGGGGCGTTGCTGTCGACCGCGGGAGTCGCGTGGCGGATGTCGGGGCCGGTCAGGGCGACGGTGCCGATGCGATCGAAGTCGGCCGGATACGTCGTGCCGTCGGCGAGTTCCTGCACGATCAGGGGCGCGTGACGCGCGAGCAGCGCGCGGTCGGGGCGACTGAGATCGGCGGGAGCGCTCAGCGCGCTGCCCGGCGTCAGCAGCACGGCCTTGCGGAAGTCCGGCGCCAGCGCGCCGCGGAAGTCGTGCCAGTTGTGGTAGGCAATCCAGCCCTCGATCAGCGGCACGGCCGGTGCCGTCAGCAGGCGACGTGCGAGGCGCCCGCGCTGCATGATCGACGCTTCGACGTGCCCGGTCAGCTCGCGCCAGTAGCGATCGAGTTCGAAGGTGCCCGCAAGCGCCTCGACCCGCGCGATCTCGGCGGCGAGCAGCGCGCCGTCGTCGTGTGCGACGAGTGCGCCGAGCGCGGCGCGCGGTTCACCGTCGAGCGCCAGCGCATGCGTCGCGGCGAAGCGGGTGATGGCGTCGTCCGACACACGCGTGAGCGCAGCGGAGACGGCGGTCAGGTTGAGGGCGCCGGCTTCGCGCAGGAAGCGGCGGATGAATTCGCGTTTCGCCGGGCCGTCACCGAGGGTGGCGTAGTCGGCCATCGCGTGGCGGAGCTTCAGGTCGACCTGCAGGAACGGGCGATCGGTGACGACCTGATAGCGCGCGTCGAGCGCATCCTCCGCGCGAATCAGCGCCTGCACGTCGGCCGCGCCCGGTTGCGGCGGCAGTTCGGGCAGGCGCGCCGTGCTCGCGCAGCCGGCGAGCAGGCTGGCACAGAGGGCCAGCGCAAGGCCGGCACGCGTCAGCAGGCCGGCTGTCACGGATGCGTGCCCTGCACCGCCCGGGTCAGCGCGTCGGCGGTGCTCGCGTAGTCGAGCGCGGTCACCTTCAGGTGATCGAGATGCACCAGCGTCACGAGCGCCTTCTTCGCCGGCAGGCCCGTCGTCACCGACGCGTCGCGGTCGAGGAAGATGCGGTAGACATACTTCTGCATCTTCGGAATCGCGAAGGTCCTGGTGACGAACGTCGGCATGCCACTGACGTCGATCGCGTACAGCGCGTGGGCGTCCGGCAGGTATTGCGCCGGCTTCGTTGCGAACGCCGCTTTCGCGAGCTTGTTGGCCGTCATGTCGCGGCTGAACATCAGCAGCCGGGTGGTCTCGTCGACCTGCGCGGGCTTGCCGTGCTGGTCGGTGATGGTGAATGGCTGCAGCGTGTCGCCGACGGCGAGCGGCGCGGCCTCGACGCCTGCGAGTGGCAGCAGCAACAGCAGGGCCAGGAACAATCGCTTCATCGGGATGACCTCGGGGAGTGTGCCCGGGACAAAGCAAGACGGGGGCCATCCGTCGGCAAGGCGGCCGAAGTCGCCGCCGGCAGGGGGTGACGCCCCGGGCGCGCCGCCGGTCACGCAAAGAAGGTCTGCAAAGAAGGTATGAAAGACGCCGGCGAGGGCCGGCTCAGTGCTGGCTGGGGGCGGTGCAGTCGGACTCGAAGCCGGGGGGCAGGGGCAGCGTCAGCACGACGCGGACGCGGGCGTCGACCCGGCAGGCAGGCACATAGCCGATGGCGCCAGCGGTGGCTGCGACGAAGCGCAGCATCGCTTCAACCGATGTCACGACGTGCGGTGGCTGCACGCCATGGAAGTAGCGTTCGTTCCAGTAGGCATCCATCGCCGGTGGGTCGAGATCGAACACCGCGCGCGAGAACGCCGTGCGCAGCGCTGCGGTGGGCGGCAGGTTGACGGGGATCAGCGCACGCCCGTCGACGTCGACGCGCAGTTTGCGGCGGAAGATCGCCGCGAGCGTGGGCGTATCCAGCGTTGCGAGCGCGTGCCCGGGCGGCACGATCACCGCGAGCGCCGTGTCGCCGGCGCGCGCGCCCGCCGCCAGCAGCGCGAGCAGCAACGCGGCGAAGACGGCGTGGAGCGTGGTGCGCACCGGGGGCCGTGCTCAGAACAACAGGCTGAACGACATCTGCACCCCGTCCGGCGCGAGATCGCGCGCGTCGCCCGCGCTGTATTCGAGCTTGAAGTTCAACGGGGGCAACGGCCGCCAGCCGAGGCCGAGCGTCGCCCGCGAGGTCTCGCGGTCGAGAATGCCGCTGCGATAGTGTTCGACGCGCCCGATGCCGTGAAGCTGTCCGACCAGGCGCACGACCGCCTGGACGAAGCCGCCCCGGTCGTTGCGGAACTCGCTGTTGTCGCGCCACGCGAACTCGCCGGACAGTTCGAGACGCTGCCAGCGCAGCAGTCCGTCGACGCCGAACGCATGCATGTGGCCGGGGGTGTCGGTGAACGCATAGCTCGCCCATGAGGCCGCGAGTTCGGCCCGATCGCCGAAGAAGTGATAGCGCAGCTGGGCGCCGCCGGCGTGGCGGAAATCGTTCGACAGGCCCGGCAGATCGAAGTCCTCGAAGTCGGCCACGCCGTTGACGGGATCGAGATCGGCGCTGTCGTCGACGTAGAGCGTGTAGTCGAGCGTATTCAGGCCCAGTGCGACGCTGCCGAGCAGTGCGGCACCGGTGCCGTGATCGGGAATCGTCAGCTGGGTCACGAGCGGACGGCTGACCGTCCACACCAGCGGTTCGGCGTGGACCTGGTTCCAGCGCCCGAAGGGCGTGAGGTAACGGCCCGCGCGCACCGTCAGCGTGTCGGTGGCGGCATAGTCGACATACAGCCGCTCGACGATGACCTCGATGTCGCTGGCGGTGGGCCCGCGATCGTCGACGACCACCAGGTGTTCGAATTCGATTTCGCTGAAGGCCTGCCAGCGCGGCGACGGCTGCCAGATCGTGAACACGCTGAAGTCGCGCAGATCGAGCCGGGCATCGGCGTGTTCGAGATGCTGGGCGCGGACCGCCGCATAGCCGGCGAAGGTCAGCGCGAGCGCGGGCAGCTGCAGGCCGCGGCCCAGCTCGTAGCGGGCATTGGCCAGCGGGTTCGCCGTCGCCGTGACCGTCGCCAGGGCGCCCGCCAGGGCCAGCGCGAGGCCCGTCCATCCGCGGCGCCACCGCGCGCTGCTCTGCATAAATCCACCTGTGTGCCGAACGCGTCCGTCGTGTCTGGTGCTGGACCCGGCCGGGGAGTGCGACAATGCGTCGAACTGGTCCCGGTCTTGCATCGATCGTCGGTCGATGCGCGGCCCGTCGCCATGCAGCGCGCAATATACAGGCCAATCGTCGACGCATGAGCACCCACCTGCGATGAATCCCCCGCGGCACGCGCAGCGATGACGATCAGGCGCACCCTGTTGCTGGCACTGCTCGCGTTCAGCGTGCTGTTCGCCACCCTGATGACCCTGCTGGCGTATACCCGCGCGCGCGCCGCGCTGAGCACCGAGATTCGCGTGCACCTCGCAACACAGGCGCAGACCCTGACGCAGCAGATTGCCGCGGCGCTGTTCGAGCGCCTGCAGGACATCCAGGGCTGGCAGCGGCTCGAGGTGATGCAGGAACTGAAGGTCGGTGACGTCGACAAGCGCCTCGCGCGCTACCTGCACGATGTCGCCGTCGCCTACGCCGGCGTGTACACCGATATCGTCTGCGTCGCCGATGGCCGGGTGGTGGCGGCCAGCGACGCCGCGCTGATCGGGCAGCCATTCGTGGCACCGGCGGCCTGGCTCGAGGTCGAGTCGCGCGGCGAGGTGGTGACGCTCGCCCGGCCCGTGACGCACAACGGCCGCGCCACGCTGAACTTCCGGCTCAGCATTCCCGATGCGTTCGGCGCGCAGTCGCTCGGCGACATTCATGCCCGTTACGACTGGTCCGAGATCGAGGCCGCGCTCGATGGCGCGGCCACGGGCGGTCGCGAGGCCCTGTTGCTCGACGCCGATGGCGTCGTGCTCGCGGCGTCGACGGATCTGCGCGCGCGCGTCGAGGCCCGGGCCTTTGCCCGCCTGCGGCCCGCCGACGGCGAGGCGGGCGTGACCGTCACCGACGGTGCCGCGCTCGGCATGGCGACCCTGCTCGTCGGTCATGCGCCGGTGGGTGCCTGGCGCGGACTGCCCGCGCTCGGCTGGTCGGTCGCGGTGCTGACCCCCGAGCGCCTCGCGTTCGCGCCCGTGCGCAGCCTCCTGTGGTCGCTGCTCGGGGCATTGACGGCAATCGTGGCCGTCGCGGCCGCGCTCGCGATGGTGCTGTCGGCGCGCACCGCGGGGCCGATCCAGGCGCTGACGCGGTATACGCGCGAACTGGGCCGCGATCTGGATGGCCCGACGCGACGCATTGCCGGCAGCAGCGAGATCGTCGAACTCTGCGCCGCGTTCAACCGGCTGATCGACGACCTGAAGCGCTCGCGCGTCCACCTCGTGCGTGCGAGCAAGCTCGCCGCGGTCGGTGAGATGGCGGCGAAGCTCGCGCACGAGGTGCGCACGCCGCTCGGCATCATCCGTTCCTCGGCGCAGCTCGTCGATCGCCAGCCGGGGCTCGATGAGTCAGGCCATGAAATGATGAGCTTCATGATCAACGAGTGCGATCGCATGAACCAGCTCGTCACCGGCCTGCTCGAGAGCGCGCGCCCGCGCGTGCCCGAGTTCGCGCCCTGCGATGTGCACGACCTCGTGCACCAGGTCATCGAGATGCTGCGCGAGCGCGCCGCCGGGCGCGGCATTGCCGTCACCGCGGCGCTGCACGCCGCGCCGTCGGTGATCGACGGTGACCGCGACCAGCTGCTGCAGGTGCTGCTGAACATCGTGGTCAATGCCATCCAGGCGCTGGCGAACGGTGGCCACATCGAGATCACGACGCGGCTTGACCTGGATGAGCTCTGCGTCGTCATCGCCGACGACGGCCCCGGCATCCCGCCTGCGCGGCGCGAGGAGATCCTCGAACCCTTCGTCAGCGACCGTGCCGGCGGCATCGGGCTCGGGCTTTCAATCGTGCGCGAAATCATCGTCATGCATCGCGGGCGCCTTGCCATCGACGACAGCCCGGGCGGTGGCGCCCGGTTCACGCTCTGCCTGCCGCGCCATCGGCAGCCGGAGACGCAAGCGGTAACATGACGCCATGAGCGCCCGTTACAACGTGCTGGTCGTCGACGACGAAGTGAAGATGCAGCGCATCCTCGAGATCATGCTGCGCGACATGCAGCTCGACGTCGTGCGCGCCGACCACGGCAAGGCCGCGCTCGATGTCGTGGCGCGCGAGGCGGTGGACCTGATCATCACCGACATGCGGATGCCGGTGATGGACGGCATCGAACTCGTGAAGGCACTGCACGACGCCGGGCAGACGACGCCCGTGATCGTCATCACCGCGCACGGCACGATCGAAAGCGCGGTGACGGCGATGAAGTTCGGCGCGGTCGACTACATCATGCGGCCCTTCGAAGTCGAAACGGTCGAGCTGGCGGTGAAGCGCGCGCTGTCACTCGGCCAGATCCGGCGCGAGAACCGCTTCCTGCGCGAGACGCTCGCCGAAGACTGGCACGAGTTCGTCGGCCGCAGCGCCCCGATGCGCGAGCTCTATTCGCTGATCGGGCAGGTCGGACCGTCGGACGTCAGCGTGCTCGTCGCCGGCGAAACGGGCACCGGCAAGGAGCTGGTCGCGCGGGCGATCCACCAGGCGTCCGGGCGGTCGGGCCTGTTCGTGCCGATCAACTGCGCCGGCATCCCGGACACGCTGCTCGAGAGCGAGCTGTTCGGGCACGTGCGCGGCGCATTCACCGGCGCGCAGGCCGAACGCGTCGGCAAGTTCGAGATGTCCGACGGCGGCACGTTGTTCCTCGACGAGATCACCGAAATGCCGATCGAACTGCAGACGCGCCTGTTGCGCGTGCTGCAGGAACGCTCGATCGAGCGCATCGGCAGCAATCGCGCGATCGCGCTCGATCTGCGCGTGATTGCGGCGACCAACCGCGATCCGAAAGCGGCCGTCGCGGGCCGGGCGCTGCGCGAGGATGTCTATTACCGCCTGAACGGCTTCCGCATCGACGTGCCGCCGTTGCGCGAGCGCGGTGAGGACATCGTGCTGCTCGCCACGCACTTCCTCGCCCGCCACGCCCGCAAGCTCGGCAAATCCCCGCCGATCCCCAACGAGGCTGCGCGTCGCCTGCTGCTCGGCTACGCGTGGCCCGGCAACGTGCGCGAACTCGAGAACCTGATGGCCCGCGCCGCGCTGCTCGCGCCTGCCGTCGCGATCGAAGCGGTGCTCGCCCGCGAACTCGGTGTCCTGTCGCCCGCCGCGCCCGCCGCGCCCGCCACGCCCGACAGCGCCGACCTGCGGCTGCAGCCACAGGTCGACGAACTCGAACGCCGCCTGATCCTGCGCGCCCTCGAACAGGCCGAAGGCAACAAGGCCAAGGCCGCCCGCGCGCTCGAAATCAGCGAACGGACCCTGTGGTACAAGCTGAAAAAGTTCGACCTCGGGTGATCAGTGTCCCGGCCGATGGCGGGGTGCGTGGCGACGGGCGCCTGGATGGCCACCGAGAACACCGAGGGATGACGGAAAGAGATGGACGGTGAGCCTGGTGTGCCGAGCGTGCAGCAGCGTGGGATGTCGAGCTTCATGCAGGGGTCTGAAGTCCCGAAAATCTGATTCGACCCATTCTCTCGTTCTCGGTGATCTCGGTGGCAAATCAGTGTCTTGCCACCGGCTGGCACCCCGGCGGCGCCGACGATTCAAAAGCGCGCGGCCCACCGGTAGCATGGCGGCATGAAAATGACCGCTGAAGAATTTCGCCGCTGGGACCGCAAGTCCGTCACGCTGGTGGGCATGTCGGGCGTCGGCAAGACCCACCTGTCGAGCCGGCTGCGCGAGGCGCACTGGTTCCACTATTCGGCTGATTACCGCATCGGCACGCGTTATCTCAGTGAACCCATCCTCGACAACATCAAGCGGCAGGCGATGCAGGTGCCGTTCCTGCGCGAACTGCTGCGCTCGGATTCGATCTACATCTCGAACAACATCACCGTCGACAACCTGACCGCCGTGCTGACCTTTCTCGGCAAGCTCGGCGATCCCGCGCTCGGCGGACTCGATCTCGACGAATTCAAACGACGCCAGAAGCTCTATCGCGATGCCGAGGTCTCGGCGATGCTCGACGTGCCGGAGTTCATCGCGAAGGCGCATGAAATCTACGGCTACCGGCATTTCGTCAACGACTCGGCCGGCAGCCTGTGCGAACTCGACGACAGCGAAGTCCTGCGCGTGCTCGCCAAGCACTCGCTGATCGTCTACATCGAGGCGACCGAAGAGAACGGCCGCGAACTGCTGCGGCGCGCCGAGGCGGATCCGAAGCCGTTGTACTACCGCCCGGCCTTCCTCGACGCCGAACTCGCGACCTACATGCAGGCCCGCGGTCTGCGCGAGATCGCCGAGATCCGCCCCGACGACTTCGTGCTGTGGATGTTCCCACGCCTCTTCAATGCCCGCATCCCGCGCTACGAAGCGATCGCCCGCGATCATGGCTACACGATCCGCGCCGATGTCCTCGCCCCGGTGCAGACCGAAGCCGATTTCCTCGCGTGCATCGAACGGGCGCTCGAGGCCTGATCCGGCGAGGCACTTTGCAGCCCGGAGCAACGCATCCGGGGGCTTGTGCCTTTTGCAATGCTGATCAATTCAGCCACCGAGAACACCGAGAACACAGAGGAGAAAAGAGCTGGCTGGCGGCATCCTGAACGGTCGTGGGCTTGATGCGGGGCGGGGCGGTCGTGAAAGTGAATGTCCGGCGTCCTCGTGTAGCCCGGGTGTAGCGCGCAGCGCGGAACCCGGGAGCGGCCTGTCAGACGCCGCAGATCCCGGGTTCCACTGCGCTCCACCCGGGCTACACCGAGCTTTCAGGAGGTCGGGTGAGAGAGATTCCTCATGGTCGCCGGGCCTCCTGCGTCAGCCCAGGCGACGGGGGCTGTGGCGGGATTGATCCATTCCCGTCTTTCTCTGTGTTCCCGGTGTTCTCCGTGGCAAAAATCTCTTTATCTTCGTTTCACCACACGTCCACGAAGCGCCGCGCGCCGCGTGTGATCGGTCCCGCGCTTTTCAATCCACGCGCGAGCCAGGTGCGGGTGTCGGCGGGATCGATCACGGCGTCGACTTCCATCTGCGAGGCGACGTTGACGGCCTTGCCGTCGGCGTACATCTTCGCCAGCAGACGCTCGTAGAGCGCCTTCTGTGCGACCGGGTCCTTCTCCGCGTCGAGTTCCTTGCGGAAACCGAGCTGGACCGCGCCTTCGAGCCCCATCGGGCCGAATTCGCCGGTCGGCCAGGAGATCGTGAAGAACGGCCGGTGGAAACTGCCGCCGCACATCGCCTGCGCGCCGAGACCGTAACCCTTGCGCAGCACGATCGTGAACATCGGCACCTGCAGGTTCGCGCTCACGATCAGCAGGCGTGAGCCGCGGCGCACGGCGGCGGTCTTCTCGCTGTCCGGGCCGACCATGAAGCCCGGCGTGTCGCACAGCGAAATCACCGGCAGCCCGTAGGCGTCGCAGAGCTGCAGGAAGCGCGCGGCCTTCTCGGCGCCCGGGCCGTCGATGGCACCGCCGAGGTGGCGGGGGTCGTTCGCGAACAGGCCGAACGCCGCGCCTTCGATGCGGATGAACGCGGTCACGATGCCGACGCCGTAGTCGCGCCGCAGTTCGAGCACGGAGCCGGTGTCGGCCAGCGCGTCGATCACCGCGCGCACGTCGTACACGCGCAGCCGGTTCTCCGGGATCAGATGCCGCAGCGCGCGCTGATCGGCGCAGGTCCACGTCGGCAGCCGGCCCTGGAAATAACCGAGAAGCTGGCGCGTGGCTGCTGTGCCTTCGGCTTCGTCGCGCACCGCGAGATCGACCACGCCGTTCGCGGTCTGCACCTCGATCGGCCCGATGTCTTCCGGCGTGAACCGGCCGAGTCCGCCGCCTTCGATCATCGCCGGGCCGGCGAGCCCGATGTTCGAATTCGCCGTCGCGATCGTGATGTCGGCGCAGCCGAAGATCACGGCGTTGCCGGCGAAACAGCGGCCGGAGTTCACCGCAATGCGCGGCGCGACGCCGGACAACTGCGGCCAGGTCGAGAAGGTCGGCAGGTCGAGCCACGCACTGATGATGTCCTCGACGTCGACATCGCCCGGGCGCCCGCCGCCGCCTTCGGTGTAGAACACGACCGGCAGCTGCCAGTCCTGCGCGATGGCGAACAGGCGGTCCTTCTTCTTGTGATTGAACACACCCTGCGTACCGGCCAGCACGGTGTAGTCGTAGGCCAGCGCGAGGCAGCGGGTGTCGCCGTCCGGAAACAGCGGCGCGTTGACGGTGCCGATGCCGCCGACCATGCCGTCGGCCGGCGTATTGCGCTGGAGATCCTCGAGGCTGCGGCGGCGCCGCTGTGCAGCGACGATCAGCGCGCCGTACTCGATGAAGCTGTCGGGATCGCACAGATCTTCGACGTTCTCGCGCGCGGTGCGGCTGCCGGTCCGGCGGCGGCGGGCGACCGCATCGGGCCGGTGCACGTCGAGGCCGAGCGCGTGGCGTGCGCGCACCTCGTCGAGATCGGCGCGCGTGGCGTCGAGGTCGAGCATCACGGCGGCAGGGCCGTCGTCGCGCGCGCTGTCGTCTGCGAACAGGAACAGCACCGCGTCACCGTCACCGAGCGTCTCGCCCGGGGCGGCGGCGACCGCCGCGACGATGCCGGCGAACGGCGCCTCGATCACGTGATGCATCTTCATCGCCTCGAGTACCGCGAGCGGTTGGCCGCGCGCGACGCACGCGCCGGCGTCGACGTCGATGCTGACGACGCTGCCGCGCATCGGGCTCGGCACCGCCTGCGCCCCGGGCGGCGCGGCGGCCACCGCGCGCGTCGTCGACGTCGCGGCGCCCGCGGCGACAGGGGCGGGCGCGAGAGCGGCCGCCGCGTCGAACAGGGCCGCGGCTTCCTGTTCGACGAAACGCGTCGTCACGTTGACGGCCTGCACCTGCGGGTGGCGCAACAGCGCACGCAGCAGGGGCAGATTGGTGTCGATGCCGTCGATGTGGCACTCGGCGGCCGCGCGCTCGGCGCGGCGCGCGAGCGCGGCGAAGTCGAGCCCCGGTGCGCGCACGATGATTTTCGCGATCATCGGATCGAAACTCGGGTTCAGCGCGTAGCCGCTGTACGCCGCGCTGTCGACGCGTACGCCGGGGCCGCCGGGGGCCTCGAAGCGCGCGATCACGCCGCCCGACGGTTTCGTCGTCCCGTCCGCGCCCAGCGTTTCGGTGTTCACGCGCAACTGGATCGCGCTGTCGCGCGGCGCCGGCGGCGGCGTCGCGAGGCCGAGGTCGGCGAGCGTCGATCCGTTCGCGACCGCGAACTGCAGCGCGACGAGATCGAGCCCCAGCACTTCCTCGGTTACCGTGTGTTCGACCTGCAGCCGCGGATTCGCTTCGATGAACCAGAACGCGTCTGCGGCCACGTCGACGAGGAATTCGAAGGTGCCGAGGCCGCGATAGCTGACCGCACCGGCCGCGCGGCACGCCGCTTCGAGCAGCCGCTGGCGCAGACTCGACGGCAGCGCGGGCGCGGGCGCCACCTCGATCAGCTTCTGATGGCGTCGCTGCAGGCTGCAGTCGCGCTCCCACAGGTGGGTGACGCCGCCGTGCGCGTCGCCGAGCACCTGCACCTCGATATGTCGCGCTGCGGCAACGAAGCGTTCGGCGTACAGCGTGCCGTCACCGAAGGCCGCGCGCGCTTCGTCGGCACAGCGGGCGAGTGCCGCGTCCACGTCGATGTCCGGCCACAACACCTGCATGCCGCGGCCGCCGCCGCCGGCGGCGGCCTTGATCACGACGCCGGCCCGGGCGCCGAGCGTGGCCCTGAAGGCAGCGACATCGGCCCGCGATTGCAGCGCGGCCGAGCCTTCGAGCACCGGCACCCCGCAGCGTGCCGCGAGCGCGCGGGCGGCGATCTTGTCGCCGAAGAGTTCGAGTTGTGACGGCAGCGGCCCGAGCCACGCGAGCCCTGCCGCTTCGACGCGCGCGGCGAACGCGGCGCTTTCGGCGAGGAAGCCATAGCCCGGATGCACGGCGTCGCAGGCGGTGTCGACGGCCGCGGCGAGCACCGCCTCGTGATCGAGGTAGGCGCGTGCGCCGCGGCCGGGCAGCGCGACCGCGCGGTCGGCGCGCCGGACGTGCAGACCGTCCGCATCGTCGCTGCCGTGAATGGCGACGGTTTCGATGCCGAGATCGGCGGCGGTACGGTTGATGCGGATGGCGATCTCGCCGCGATTGGCGATCAGGCAACGATGAATCACGCGAGGACTCCGGGCAATCGACAGTCGGCGACCGTCGGGGACGCGGCTCAGCTGAGCCTGTGAGTTTTCCCGCCGTCACTGCCGACGGCCGGCGGCTTCGCAAGTTATCACGTTCGCGCGATGCGGGGCTTCAGGATCGTTTTGCAAAGTTGCTATAGTCGATGCGTCGCTGGCGCTTGCGCGCAGGCGCACTCCGCGTGGCACCGGTGTGGGGTGCTGCCGGACTTCACGGCCCGAAGGGCATCCGACACCGCAGGCCGGCGTTGCCGGTCCGGTTGTCGTGCAGCAAGAACAAGAACAGGCGCACTCGGCGCGTCAGCGCATGCCCGGCCGCCAAAGGGGAGAACGGTGATGTTGAGGGAAGGCGATCTGCTGTGGACGCCTGATGCGGCGCGCCTGGAGCAGGCGGAGCTCACGCGCTTCATGCGCTGGCTGGCGACCGAGCGCAACCTGCATTTCGCCGACTACGAAGCGCTGCGCGCATGGTCCGTCGCGTCGCTCGAGGAATTCTGGATCGCAATCGTCGAGTTCTTCGACATCCGCTTCTCCGCGCCCTATACCTCAGTGCTCGAACAGCGCGAGATGCCCGGCGCGCGCTGGTTTCCGGGCGCGCGCCTGAACTTCGCCGAACACATGCTGCGTCGCGCCCGCACCGGCGCGCCGGCCCTGCACTACGCCGGCGAGGCCGTGCCGCTGCAGGCAATCACCTGGGACACCCTGATCGAGCAGGTCACACGCCTCAGCGCGCGGCTGCGCGAGTTCGGGGTGCAGCCGGGCGATCGCGTCGTGTCCTTCATGCCGAACATTCCGCAGACGGCGGTCGCGTTCCTGGCCGCCGCGAGCATCGGCGCGATCTGGTCGAGCTGCTCGACGGATTTCGGCGTGCGCAGCGTGCTCGATCGCTTCCAGCAGATCGCGCCGAAGGTGTTCTTCTGCGTCGATGGCTACCGCTACGGCGGCAAGGATTTCGACCGCCGCCGGGAAGCAGCGGACATTATCGCGGCGCTGCCATCACTGACGCACGTGGTACACCTGCGTCTCGTCGATCGCGACGCAGCACCGCCGGTGTCCACCGCGTTCGACTGGGACACGCTGCTCGCCGCGCCCGCGTCCGGGCCGCTGCAGTTCGAGCAGGTGCCGTTCGATCATCCGCTGTGGGTCGTCTATTCATCGGGCACCACCGGCCTGCCGAAAGCGCTGGTGCACGGCCATGGCGGCATCACGCTAGAACTGCACAAGGGACTTGGCCTGCACTGCAACCTGCGGCCCGGCTCGGTGATGTTCTTCTACACGACCTCTGGCTGGATCATGTGGAACCTGCTGCTTGGCGCGCTGCTGACCGGCGCGAGCGCCGTGATCTACGACGGCAACCCCGCCAGCCCCGACATCGACGTGCTGTGGCGGCTCGCGAGCGAGACGGGCGCGACCTTGTTCGGCGCGAGCCCGACCTATGTCGCCATGATGCAGAAGAACGGCGTCGTGCCGCGTGAACGCTACGACTATCCGGCGCTCGAGGGCATCCTGCTCAGCGGTTCCCCGGTCACGCCCGAATCGATGCAGTGGCTCTACGCGCACGTGAAATCCGATCTGTGGGTCACCTCGCAGAGTGGTGGCACCGACATCTGCGCGGGATTCGTGACGGGCGCGACCATCCTGCCGGTCCATGCGGGCGAAATCCAGGTGCGCGGGCTCGGCATCGATGTGCAGGCGTTCAACGACGCGGGCGAATCGATAGTCGACGAAGTGGGCGAGCTCGTGGTGTGCCAGCCGATGCCGTCGATGCCGCTGTATTTCTGGCATGACCCGGACATGCAGCGCTACCGCGAGTCCTATTTCGGCGAGTTCCCCGGCACATGGCGCCACGGCGACTTCTTCAAGGTCAACGCGCGCGGTGGCTGCTACATCCAGGGACGCTCGGATTCGACCCTGAACCGCTATGGCGTGCGCATCGGCACGGCGGAAATCTATCGCACGGTGGAGACCGTCGAGGGCGTTGCCGACAGCCTGATCGTGAATCTCGATCTCGCGGGGGGCCGCTTCTTCATGCCGATGTTCATCAGGCTGGCGCCCGGTTACACGCTGGACGACGCGCTGGTCTCGCGCATCAACCGCGCGCTGCGCGAGCAGTGTTCGCCGCGCCACGTGCCTGACCGGATCTACGCGGTCGACGCCGTACCCTACACCCTGACCGGCAAGAAGCTCGAGGTGCCCGTGCGCAAGATTCTGATGGGATTCGACATCGCGAAATCGGTCAGCCGCGATGCGATGATGAATCCGGCTGCCCTCGACTACTTCATCGACTTCGCCCGCGAACAGCGCGACTACCGTCTCGGGGAATGAGGGTCGTGCGCCTGCGGCTGCGCGAGAAGATTCCGCTGCTGCTGCTCGCAGTGGCGTCGATCGCGGGTGCGTTGTCGTGGTTCCTGAACCTGCACTATTCGCTGTCGCACGTGCGGGCGAGCGCCGTAGCCGAGGCCCGCGAGGCAGCCCTGCACCTGCGCGAGGGGCTGCGCCACGAACTGCAGGAAGTCGATGCCGACGGCCTGCAGCGCGCGCTGACCGGCCTTGGCCTCAACCACCATATCTACAGTGCCGCGATCGTCGACGCCGCGGGCCGCGTCATGGCGTCGAACCGGTCGATACCGGGCGAGCCGGCGACGCTGCCGCCATGGCCGGGCGGGATGCGGCCGCGGCGCGAGACGCCGGGTGGCGCGCCGGACTTCACGTCGATCGAACAGGTCGACGGCCTCATCGATCTGCGTCTGCCGCTGGCGCCCGCCTCGGCCGAACTCGTGATGCGCTACGACTATACCGGGCAACTCGATGCGGCCCGCCGGCACGCGCAGCGCCTTGCCCTGTTGTTCGGGCTGCTGATCGCCGCCAGTGCCGCGATACTCGGCCTCTATCTGCATCATCGTGTCACCGGCCCCGCCGCGCGCATCGTCAGTATCGTCGACCGCTTCGGTCGCGGCGAGCGCGATGCGCGCTGCGCGATGAGCGGCACTGACGAGCTGCAGCGGGTGGGGCAGGCGCTCGATCGCATGATGACGCGCGTCGACGAATCGCAGACGCGGCTCGCGGAGGCCGAAGCGGGCCATCGCATCCTGATCGAGAACCTGCCGGGCGCGGTGTTCGTCGACTACACCGACAGGCCGGGCTGGACGAAATACGTCGGGCCGCAGCTCAAGACCCTGTTCGGGCACGACCCTGACCAATGGATTGCCGGCGGTTACGAATACTGGCGCGCGCACGTGCATCCGGAAGACCGCGAGCGCGCCACGCAACTGTGGCTGCACAGCTGCGCGACCGGCACGCCTTACTTCTGCGAATACCGCCTCCTGAGCCCGAACGGCCGGCAGCACTGGGTGCAGGACACGGCCGCGGGCCAGTCCGTACGCGTGCAGGGCGAGCGTCTGAGCTATGGCTTCATGCTCGATGTCAGCGTGCGTCGGCAGGCGGAGGAGGCACTGCGCGAGAGCGAAGCGCTGATGAAGACCGCACAGTCGATCGCGCACATCGGATCGTGGTCTGCCCAGCCGTCACTGGATGGTGTGATTCATTGTTCGGAGGAATGCTATCGCCTGTTCGGGGTCGACCCGGTGGTGTTCGATCATCGCGTGCGCAGCTGGCTGGCCGGCGTCCACCCCAGCGACCGGGCGCTGATGCGCGCCGCGTTCACGCGCCTGATCGACACCGGGGCCACGGCCGATCTGCGCTATCGCTTCCGGCGTCCGGACGGGCAGCTGCGCTGGATCCACTGCCATGCCGAACGCGTGCACGTGGCACGGGACAACAGCGTGATGCTGACGGGCGTGGTGCAGGATGTCACCGAGCAGGTCGAGGCCGAACGCCGCATCGAGCGTCTGGCTTACCACGATCTGCTGACGGGGCTGCCGAACCGCGCGCTGTTCGCCGATCGCCTGAAGCAGGCACTCGCGCACGCACAGCGCGGCGAGTCGCACGTCGCCGTGCTGTATCTCGACCTCGATCACTTCAAGAGCGTCAACGACACGCTGGGGCATGCGATCGGCGACCGCCTGCTGCAGGTGATCGCGAACCGCCTCACCGCGGCGCTGCGTGAAGGCGACACGGTGGCGCGCTATGGCGGGGACGAGTTCATCGTGCTGCTGCCGCATCTCGCGACGGTCGCGCACGCCGCCGAAGTCGCCGAACACCTGTGCGCGGCGCTGCGCGAGCCGGTGCTGGTCGACGGCCAAACGCTGCACGTGACGGCGACGATCGGGCTCAGCTGTGCGAGCGCGAACGACGGACTCGACAGTGAAACCTTGATCCGGCACGCCGACATCGCGCTGTATGCCGCGAAGAGCGCGGGGCGCAACACCTACCGGTTCTTCAACGGCGACATGGATCGACTGGTCCAGGAGCGCCGGCAGCTCGAAGGCGACCTGCGGCTGGCGCTTGAGCGCGGCGAGTTCCTGCTGCATTACCAGCCGCAGCGCGACTTGAAAACGGGCCTGATCGTCGGCGTCGAAGCGCTGCTGCGCTGGCAGCACCCGACGCGCGGCCTGGTGTCGCCCGCCGAGTTCATTCCGCTGGCCGAAGAATCGCAGCTCATTCTGCCGATCGGCGAGTGGGTGCTCGGCACGGCCGCCGCGCAGATCGCGGCCTGGCGGGCGGCCGGCGGGCCGCGCCTGCGCATGGCGCTGAACCTGTCGGCGCGCCAGTTCCAGGATCAGGCCCTGCCGGACAAGATACGCGGCGCGCTGCACGCGATGTCGATCGAGCCGTCATGCATCGAACTCGAAATCACCGAGTCCAGCATGCTGCGCCAGGCCGACCATGCGCTGGAGATGCTGCACGTGCTGCGCGACATCGGCGTGCAGATCGCAATCGACGATTTCGGCACGGGCTATTCGAATCTCGGCACGCTGAAGCAGTACCCGTTCGCGCGCCTGAAGATCGACCGGCTGTTCATCCGCGACATTCCCGAGAGCGCCGAAGCCAGCGCGATCGTTCGCGCGATCCTGGCGATGGCCGATGCGCTGAAACTGACTGTCGTCGCCGAAGGCGTCGAGACGGCCGATCAGTACGACTACCTGCTCGCGCAGGGCTGCCACGAAGTGCAGGGCTACTACACGGGCCGGCCGATGTCGGCCGACGCGCTGATGCGGCAGCTTGCGCTCGATGCCCATCCCGTCCGCGCGAGCCAGGCCGGCTGAGGCGTCTTTATCCGGGCATCGAGGTCATGGTGTCGCGGTGACGCCGCGCGTAGCGCGCGCGGCAGCCACGCCGAATGTCCACCGGGCTCTGCACGTCCCCCGCCGCAGACGCCTTCATGCCGGCCTCCGGTGTCACGCGCGTCCGCGCGGCGGCGACGGCGGAATGATCGCCTTCACGTCGTACTTCGCCTTCTTCGCTGCGCGCTTTTCCTTGAAAGTGGTTTGCGGCTGCTTCTTCGCTTCTTTGTTGCTGTGCTGATTCTTCGACATCGGGGCTGTCTCCTCGGGCAGGTGAACGCCGACGCGGCGTGACCCCGCGAGGCTACCCGGGACGGCGCCGCGCTTCCGTGCGCCAGCGCACGCAGGGTCGCGAGCGACACCAGCGGTGTGCGGCAACGTACATAGCGCGCGCGGACCGCCCCGTACACTCGACTGCCCATCATGCCGGCAGGAATTCCCTTGATAAGGACATCACGTCCCGAACGCTCGTGAGCGCGCCATGGTTGGCCAGCCTCACGCCCGGCAGCCTGCCCGAATCGAGGCTGGCCGAGTCGCCGTGGCGCAGCGACGGCATCATTCGCGAAGAGCTGTTCAGCATCGAGCGGCTGGAGCAGCACGCGGCGAGCCTCGCGGCGGCCCAGCGCGTCACCGCACGCCTGCAGCCCGGCCACTCGCTGAAGGGCCGGCTGCAGGACAACGAGGCGCGGCTGCTGGTCGCCTATCGCAGCCTCGCGGGCGCCGCCCGGCAGGAATGTCTGATCACGCCCGCAGCCGACTGGTTCATCGACAACTTCCATCATGTCGAAGCGCAGATCCGCCAGATCCACGACGACCTCCCGCCGCGCTACTACCGCCAGCTGCCGAAGCTCGCCGACGGCCCGTTCGCCGGCTATCCGCGCGTCTTCGGCATCGCGTGGGCGTGCATCGCGCACAGTGACAGCCGGTTCGACACGGAGACCCTGCGCCGCTTCGTGCTGGCCTACCAGCAGGTCGAGGCGCTGACGATCGGTGAACTGTGGGCGATCGCGATCACGCTCCGGATCGTGCTGGTCGAGAATCTGCGCCGCGCGGTCGACCGCATCACGGCCAGCCGCGAGGCACTCGACGCTGCCGACGGCATCGCCGATCTGCTGCTCGGGGCCGGCGTCGCCGCGCGCGATCCCGACGCGCTGATCAGGCGCCACCAGGCCGGGGAGGCGTTCTCGCCGGCATGCGTCGTGCAACTGGTCAAACGGCTGCGCGACCAGGACCCGCGCGAGACGCCGGCGCTGCGCTGGCTCGAGGATCTGCTCGTTGCGCAGGGCACGAGCGCCGAGCAGATGGTGCATGACGAGCATCAGCGACAGGGCGCATCGAACGTGACCGTGCGCAACATCATCACCAGCATGCGGTTGATCTCGGATGTGAACTGGGCCGACTTCTTCGAAGCGGTGAGCCCGGTCGACCGTGTGCTGCGCGCCGGCAGCGGGTTCGACGCGATGGATTTCGCGACGCGCAATCTCTACCGCAGCGCGATCGAGGATCTCGCGCGCGGTTCGAAGCACACCGAAATCGAAGTCGCGACGGCGGCCCTCGAGCGGGCGCGCGCGGACGGGGACGCGAACCGGCGCACCGCCGACCCGGGCTACTATCTGATTGCGCGCGGGCGTCGCGAGTTCGAGCGCAGGCTCGGTTACCGCACGCCCCTGCGCGACTGGCCGCGCCGCCTGGATGCTTCGATCGGGCCGATGGCCTACTTCTGCGCGATAGGTGTCGTGACCGCCACGGTGCTCGCGCTGCCCCTGATGCTGCTGGCGCGCGAGGGTGTCGACAGCGGGAGCCTGTGGCTGTTCGGTCTGCTGGGGCTCGTGCCCGCGCTCGATGCGGCGCTCGCGCTGGTCAATCGCGCCGTCACGCGCGGCATCGGCGCGACGATGCTGCCCGGCCTCGCGCTGACCGACGGCGTGCCCGCTGAACTGCGCACCATGGTCGTCGTGCCGACGCTGCTGACGACACCGGCAGCGATCGCGGCATTGATCGCGCGGCTCGAAGTCCATCATCTCGCCTCCGGGCCCGGCGAACTGTACTTTGCGCTGCTCACCGACTGGACCGACGCGGTCGCTGCGCATGCGCCCGACGACGACGCGCTGCTCGATCTCGCGGCGGCCGGTATCGCGCGGCTCAATCGGCAGTACGCCGCGGGCGCCGACGGCGCGCGCTTTCACCTGCTGCATCGGCGCCGGCGCTGGAGCGAAAGCCAGGGCTGCTGGATGGGCTGGGAGCGCAAGCGCGGCAAGCTGCACGAGCTGAACCGTCTGTTGCGCGGCGCAACCGACACGTCCTTCATCGCCATCGCGGGGCAGACGCCGGTGGTGCCGGGCGCCGTCCGCTTCGTGGTGACGCTGGACACCGACACCCGTCTGCCGCGCGGCGCGGTCGCGCGGCTCGTCGGCAAGATGGCGCATCCGCTGAACGAACCCACCAAAGACGCCACGGGCCGGCGTGTCGTCGACGGCTATGCGGTACTGCAGCCGCGGGTCACGCCGTCGCTGCCCATCGGGCGCGAGGGTTCGCTGTTCCAGCGCGTGTTCTCCGGCATGAACGGCATCAACGCCTACGACACCGCGGCGGCCGATCTCTACCAGGATCTGTTCGGTGCCGGGTCGTATGCCGGCAAGGGCATTTACGACATCGAGGCGTTCGAAGCGGCGCTCGCCGATCGCGTGCCCGAAGGCTCGCTGCTGAGTCACGATCTGTTCGAGGGCACGTTCGCGCGCTCGGGACTCGTGTCCGACATTGAAGTCGTCGAGGAATTTCCGTCGGGCTACGGCACCGCGGCGGCGCGCAATCACCGCTGGGCGCGTGGCGACTGGCAGCTCCTGCCGTGGATCTTCGGTCGCACCGATCTCGGCACCATCGGCCACCGCACGCTGCCGCTGCTCGGCGCCTGGAAGATGCTCGACAATCTGCGCCGCACGCTGTCCGCGCCGACCTGCCTCGCCGCGCTCGTCGCCGGCTGGTTCCTGCCGCTGCCGCTGGCGGCAGCGTGGACCCTGTTCGTGATCGCGACCATTGCGCTGCAGCCGCTGTTGCCGGCGCTCGCGGCCCTCGTGCCCCAGCGTCCCGGGATCACCTGGCGCAGCCATCTGCGCGGACTCGTCGACGACTGGTGGCTCGCGATCCTGCAGGTGGTCTTCGCGGTGAGCTTTCTCGCCCACCAGGCGTGGCTGATGGTCGATGCGATCGTGCGCACGCTGTATCGCCTGTTCATCAGCCACCGCAATCTGCTCGAATGGGTCACGGCCGCGCAGTACGAGGCCAGCGAGCAGTCCGGCCTTGCGCGCACCTACCTGCGCATGGGCGGCAGCGTGCTGTTCGCGCTGGGCGTGATGGGCCTGCTCGGCGCCGCCGCGGCGCCGGGAGCGTGGATTGCGGCGCCCTTCCTGCTGCTGTGGATCGCCAGTCCCGCCATTGCGCTGCGGATCAGCGTCACGCCGCCGGTCGCCGGCCGTCTGCCGCTGTCGGCCGCCGACAGCCGCGAACTGCGACTGGTCGCGCGCCGCACCTGGCGTTACTTCGAGACTTTCGTGACGGCGGACGATCACATGTTGCCGCCGGACAACTTCCAGGAAGATCCGTCGCCCGTCGTCGCGCGTCGCACCTCGCCGACGAACCTCGGGCTGTATCTGATCAGCATCGTCAGTGCGCGCGACTTCGGCTGGCTCGGGACCCTCGACGCGGCGGAGCGTCTTGCCGCGACGCTGGCGTCGATGGGTCGGCTCGAGCGTCATCACGGCCATTTCTACAACTGGTACGACACCGGGAATCTGCAGCCGCTCGAGCCACGCTATGTGTCGTCGGTCGACAGCGGCAACCTCGCCGCCCACCTGATCGTGCTGGCGAATGCCTGCGCCGAGTGGCGCCGTGAACCGGCACCCGCGTTTGCGCTCGCCTGCGCCGGCGTCACCGACGCACTGCGGCTCGCGCAACGACATCTCGACGCCGCGCATGACGGCCTGATCGGGTCGTCGCGCGCCCCGATCGCCTCGGCGATCGACGCGCTGCTCGGGGTGCTGCTCCCGCAGCCAGGGATCACCAACGGCGTCGTCGCGCGGCTGTCGGACATGGCCGCGCGCGCCGCCGCGTTGCACGGACTGGTGCAGGCCCTCGACAGCGCAGGCCTCGACGATCTGCGCTACTGGGTGGAGGCGGCAACCCGCACGGTCGCGAGCTGGCGGCGCGATCTCCAGCAGACCACCAATGGCCGCCTCGAGCTCGAGACCAGCCTCGGTGAGCTCGAAACCACGGCGCGCGAGATGGCGATGGCGATGAGGTTCGATTTCCTGCTCGACGCCGAGCGCAGACTGCTGTCGATCGGCTATCGCGCCGATGACGGCACCCTCGATCCGAGCTGTTATGACCTGCTCGCCTCGGAGGCGCGGCTCGCGAGCTTCGTGGCCATTGCCAAAAATGACGTGCCGACGCGCCACTGGTTCCGGCTCGGCCGACCGGTCACGCCGATCGGGCACGGCGCGGCACTCGTGTCATGGTCGGGCTCGATGTTCGAGTACCTGATGCCGTCGCTGGTGATGCGCGCACCGGCCGGCAGCCTGCTCGAGCAGACGAGCCGGCTGATCGTGCGTCGGCAGGTCGAATATGGCGCCGAGATGCAGGTGCCGTGGGGGGTGTCGGAGTCTGCGTACAGTGCGCGCGATCTCGCGCTGACCTATCAGTACTCGAACTTCGGCGTCCCCGGGCTCGGCCTCAAGCGCGGGCTCAGTCGCAATGTCGTCATCGCCCCCTATGCGACGGCGCTTGCGGCGATGGTCGACCCGCATGCGGCGACGCTGAACTTCGCCCGGCTGTCGGCGCTCGGCGCCTGCGGGCGTTACGGCTACATCGAGGCCATCGACTACACGCCGGCGCGTCTCCCGGCCGGCGCCCGGTGCGCGTTCGTGCGCGCCTACATGGCCCATCACCAGGGGATGACGATCGTCGCGCTCGGCAATGTGCTGTTCGACGGCCGCATGCGCGCGCGCTTCCACGCCGAGCCGCGCGTGCAGGCAACCGAACTGGTGCTGCAGGAACGCACGCCGCGCGATCTGACCGTGTCCCATCCGCGCGCCGAGGAGGTCGACAAGTCAGGCCCCTACCAGGCGGCGCTGTCACCCGTCGCACGCGAGATTCGCGCGACGCGGACCGCCACGGTGCAGACGCAGCTGCTGTCGAACGGCAGCTATGCGGTGATGCTCACGAGCGCCGGCAGCGGTTACAGCCATTGGCGCGGCCTTGCGATCACGCGCTGGCGTGAAGACGGCACGCGCGACAGCGACGGCCAGTACCTCTATCTGCGCGACGTGCACAGCGGCGCCGTGTGGTCCGCGACCGCGCAGCCCTGCGGACTCGAGCCGGACAGCTACGACGTGACGTTCACCGAAGACCGCGCGAGCTATGCGCGGCGCGACGGCAAGCTGACGACGACGCTCCTCGTCGTGGTGTCGCCCGAAGATGACGTCGAAGTGCGGCGCGTGTCGATCACGAATAGCGGCAACGGTACCCGCGACATCGACGTGACCTCGTACGCCGAACTGGTGCTCGCGCCGGTCGCCGCGGATCTCGCGCACCCGGCGTTCTCCAAAATGTTCGTGCAGACCGAATATCTGCCCGGCCTTGGCGCGCTGCTGGCAACGCGCCGCCGCCGCGACGCCGCGGATCCGGAGGTCTGGGTCGGACACCAGCTCAGCGTCGAAGGCGAGGAGCTGCAGGCCCGCGAGTACGACACCGATCGCGCGAGCTTCATCGGTCGCGGCCGCGGCACGCGGGCGCCGCAGGCGATACATTCGGACGAACCGCTGCCGAACACCGTCGGTACGGTGCTGGACCCGGTGTTCGCACTGCGCAGCCGCGTCCGGATTCCGCCGGGTGCGACGGTGCACCTGTCGTACTGGACGGTCGTCGCATCGTCGCGCGCCAGTGTCTGCGATCTGCTCGACAAGCATCGCGACGTGAACAGCTACAGCCGCGCGGCGACGCTGGCATGGACCCAGGCCCAGGCGCAGCTGCTGCACCTGGGCGTCACGGCCGACGAAGCCGACCTGTTCCAGCGGTTGGCCGGGCACGTGCTCTATGCCGATCCGGCGTTGCGGCCTGCCTCGGATCTCATCGTGCGCGGCAGCGGGCCGCGCGACGCGCTGTGGGCGGAAGGGATCTCCGGCGATCGGCCGATCGTGCTGCTGCGCATGGAGCACAGCGAGGACATTTCGGTCGTGCGGCAGCTGTTGCAGGCGCACGAATACTGGCGCCTGAAGCTGCTCGCCGTCGACCTGGTGATCCTCAACGAGCGCGCATCCTCGTACGTGCAGGACCTGCAGAACGCGATTGAAACCGCCGTGCGCATGAGCCAGACGCGGCTGCATCTCGGCGCCGACGGCGCGCATGGTGCGGTGTTCATGCTGCGCACGGATCTGATCTCGGACGCGACGCGTGGCGTGCTGTCGGCGGTCGCGCGCGTGGTGCTCGTGGCCCAGCGCGGCAGCCTCGCCGCGCAGCTCGATCGACTCAGCCGATTGCCGAAAGCCGCGCCGCCGCCCGTCGAACGGCCGCGGGCGCCGGCGCGCGCGGGCGTCACGCCCGCGCCCCCCGCGCTCGAGTACTTCAACGGACTCGGCGGCTTCGGCGACGACGGCCGCGAATACGTCATCCATCAGCACGGCACGCTGACGACGCCGGCGCCCTGGATCAATGTGCTGGCGAATCCCCACTTCGGCTGTCAGCTGTCGGCCGATGGCGCCGGTTACACGTGGTCGCTGAACAGCCGCGAGAACCAGCTCACGGCGTGGTCGAACGATCCGGTCAGCGATCCGCCCGGCGAGGCGATCTATGTTCGCGACGAACAGACGGGCGAGTGCTGGAGCCCGACCCGATCGCCGCTGCCGGACCGCGGTGGGCGCTACACGACGCGCCACGGCCACGGCTACAGCGTGTTCGAACACGAGGCGGCCGATCTCGTGCTGAGCCTGCTCGTCTTCGTGCCGCCGGACGATCCGGTCAGGATTGCCCGGCTGACGCTGCGTGACACGTCCGGGCGCGCGCGGCACCTGACGGTGACGGCCTTCATCGAATGGGTGCTCGGCACCTCACGCGCGGCCTCGGGGCCCTTCGTGATCACGAGCATCGATGCTGCGACCGGCGCCCTGTTCGCGACGAATCCGCTGAACCTGTCGTTCGGGACGCGCGTTGCGTTCGTCGACCTGGCCGGGCGCCAGAGCGAATGGACCGGCGATCGCCGCGAGTTCATCGGACGCCACGGCCATCTCGGTGCGCCGGCCGCGCTGGTCGCCGGCACGGCGCTGTCGATGCGCGTCGGTGCGGGGCCCGATCCGTGCGCGGCCCTGCGCGCGCCGCTCGAAGTGCCCGCGCACGGCAGCACGGAGATCGTGTGCGTGCTCGGGCAGGGCGCGAGTGTCGCCGAGGCGCAGGCGTTGGTGCTGCGTTGTCGTGAACTCGATCCCGACGTCGCGCTGGCGGCGGTCACGGCCGGGTGGCGCGACACGCTCGGCGTGCTGCAGGTCAGGACGCCCGATCGCGCATTCGACCTGATGGTCAACGGCTGGCTGCTGTACCAGACGCTCGCCTGTCGTACCTGGGCGCGTTCCGCGTTCTACCAGGCGAGCGGTGCCTACGGCTTTCGCGATCAGCTGCAGGATGCGATGGCGCTCGTCACCGCGCGGCCCGACCTGTTGCGCGCGCAGTTGCTGCGCGCGGCGGCGCGCCAGTACCCGGAGGGCGATGTGCAGCACTGGTGGGTGCCGACGACCGGGCAGGGCGTGCGCACGCGCATCAGCGACGATCGGATCTGGCTGGCGCTGGCGACCGCGCACTACATCGACAGCACCGGTGACACGCATGTCCTCGACGAAACGCTGCCGTTCCTCGACGGCCCGCTGCTCGAGCCCGGCGCACACGATGCATTCGGGCAGCCTGCTGTCACCGCTTACTCGGCGAGCCTGTTCGAGCATCTCGCGCGCGCCCTCGACGACAGTCTCGCCGTCGGCGCGCATGACCTGCCGCTGATCGGCACCGGTGACTGGAACGACGGCATGAATCGCGTCGGGCACGAAGGGCGCGGTGAGAGCGTCTGGCTCGGCTGGTTCCTGCATGTCGCGCTGATGCGTTGTGTGCCGCTGGCCGCCACGCGCGATCCGGCGCGCGCCGCGCGCTGGGAAGCCGCCGCCGCGGCGCTGCGCATCGCCCTCGAGCGCGACGGTTGGGATGGCGAATGGTATCGCCGCGGCTACTTCGACGACGGCACCCCGCTCGGCTCGGCGCTCAGCGACGAATGCCGGATCGATTCGCTCGCGCAGTCGTGGAGCGTGATCTCGGGCGTGGCCGATCCGGCGCGTGCGGCACAGGCGATGGCCGCGGTTGACGAATGGCTGATTCGCCGCGACGACCAGCTTGCGCTGCTGTTCACGCCGCCGTTCGAACACACGGCGCACGATCCCGGTTACATCAAGGCCTACCCGCCCGGCCTGCGCGAGAACGGCGGGCAGTACACGCACGCGGCGACGTGGTCGGTGATCGCGCTGGCGATGCTCGGCGACGGCGCTGGCGCTGCGGCGCTGTTCTCGCTGCTCAATCCGGTGAACCACGCAGCGTCGGACGCCGGCATGCGCCGTTACCGCGTCGAACCGTATGTCGTGGCGGCCGATGTGTACTCGGTGGCCCCGCACGTCGGGCGCGGCGGCTGGACGTGGTACACGGGCGCGGCGGGCTGGCTGTATCGCGCCGGCGTCGAGGCGATCCTGGGGCTGCGGCGCGCGGGTGCGACGCTCGTCCTCGACCCCTGCATTCCGCCGTCGTGGCCACGTTACGAAATGACCTTCCGGCACGGCGGTACGCGTTACGACATCGTCGTCGAGAATCCGGACGGCGTCGCGCGCGGCGTCGTCGAGACCGTGCTCGACGGCGTGTCCTCGCGCGGGCACGAGTGCCGCATTCCGCTCGGCGATGATGGTCTGGACCATCGCGTGCGGGTCGTGCTCGGCGACGCCGCGGCCCTGCGCGATGAATAGCCCGCCCCCGCCGCGCGCGCCATCGCGCGCCACCGACGGACCGGCCGGGCGTCCGTCGCCGGCGCCCGAGCAGACACCGGAACCACCGCGCCGCCAGCCGCGCCTGTGGTGGCTCGGCGTGGCGCTGTTCATGATCGCGAACTATGTCGTCACCCAGCTGTTCTTCCAGGAAGAACCCGCAGTCACCGTCTCCTACACCTTCTTCAAGCAGCAGGTGACCGCCGGCAACGTCGCGAGCCTCGTCAGCATGGGGGAGGCGATCGAAGGCGAGTTTCGCCAGCCCGTGCGCTATCCGCCGGCGTCGGCCGGATCGGGCGCGAGCACCGGCGACCAGGCGGCCGCGCCGCCGCAGACGCTCAGCCGGTTCGCGACGCGCCGGCCCGCGTTTGCCGAGCCCGGGCTCGAAGCCCTGCTCGAGGCAAAAGGCGTGGTCGTCGAGGCGGCGAGCGAGCGACGCTC
This sequence comes from Gammaproteobacteria bacterium Ga0077536, assembly GCA_001464935.1. Lineage (GTDB taxonomy): Bacteria > Pseudomonadota > Gammaproteobacteria. The sequence continues at coordinate 1,806 of LNEL01000057.1, read as the reverse complement.
CTCGCTGTTCGAGGTGCTGGTGAGCTTCGGACCCACGTTGCTGCTGATTGCGGCCTTCGTGTGGATCAGCCGCCGCGCGGCGTCCGCCGGCGGTGGCCTGTTCAGCCTGGGCCGCAGCCGCGCCAAGCGTTACAGCGAGGCGGCGCCGGCGGTCACCTTCGATGACGTCGCCGGCATCGACGAGGCGGAGAACGAACTGATCGAAGTCGTCGATTTCCTGAAGAATCCGCTCAAATACGAGCGTCTCGGCGGCACGGTGCCGAAAGGCGTGTTGCTGGTCGGGCCGCCCGGCACCGGCAAGACGCTGCTCGCGCGCGCGGTCGCCGGCCAGGCCGGCGTGCCGTTCTTCAGCCTCAGTGCGTCGGAGTTCATCGAGATGATCGTCGGCGTCGGCGCCTCGCGCGTGCGCGATCTGTTCCGCGAGGCGCGCGAAGCCGCACCGTCGATCATCTTCATCGATGAACTCGATGCGATCGGTCGCATGCGCGGCAGCGGCGCACAGCTCGGCGGGCACGACGAGCGCGAGCAGACGCTGAACCAGATCCTGACCGAGATGGACGGCTTCGATGCGCGTGTCGGCGTGATCGTGCTGGCGGCGACGAATCGCGCCGACGTGCTCGACCAGGCCCTGCTGCGGCCCGGCCGCTTCGACCGGCGCGTCGTCGTGCAGCGCCCCGATCGCGCCGGCCGCGCGGCGATCCTCAAAGTGCATACGCGCCACGTGCCGCTCGCCGACGATGTGTCGCTCGAACGGATCGCGGCGGAAACGCCGGGCCTCGTCGGCGCGGAACTCCGCAATCTCGTCAATGAGGCGGCGCTGCTCGCGGCGCGCAAGGATGCGACGGCGGTGCGCGCCGAAGACTTTGCCGAAGCGATGGAGAAGATCACGCTCGGGCCGACGCGCAACATCCTGCTGAAGCAGGCCGATCGCGAACGCACGGCCTATCACGAGGCCGGCCACGCCCTCGTCGCGCTGCTCGTGCCCGGCAGCGATCCGGTGCATCGCGTGTCGATCGTGCCGCGTGGCATGGCGCTCGGCGTGACGTGGCAGATGCCGGTCGACGATCGTACGAGCTATGCCGAGGACGCGCTGCGCGCGCGCATCACCGGCACGCTCGGCGGCCGCGCCGCCGAGAAACTGGTCTACGGCGTGCTGACGACGGGCGCCGAAAACGACCTGCAGCAGGTCACCGAGATCGCGCGTCGCATGGTGCTGCGCTGGGGCATGAGCAGCGCGCTCGGCCCCATCAGCTTCGTCGCCCCGCAGGACGATGGCCTGCCGCCCGCGTTCCAGCAGCAGCCCTACAGCGAAGCCACCGCGGAGCTGATTGACTCTGAAGTGCGCCGTATCGTCGACGACAGTCATCGCCAGGCCGACGAGCTGCTGGCGGCGAATCGGCCCCGGCTCGATGCGCTGGCGAAAGCGCTGCTCGACGCCGAGTCCCTGAACGAACGCGAAATCCACGCCGCGACCGGCATCCCGGAGCGCCAGGAAGCGGCGCCGGAGGCTGCGCGGGGCGCGGTGTGAGTGGTGGATTTCGACGGGCGTGGTGCGGGGTGATGTTCGGCTGATTGGCCACCGAGAACACCGAGGAGGACGACAGAAGAACGAGAATGCCTGGGTGGCGTGTTGAATCGCTGAGCGCCAATATCGATCACCCGCAACGAACTCGGGTTTGCCCCCGGGCGACGACAACGCAGCGCGCGTATGGCCTCTCGTAGCCCGGATGAAGCGCAGCGCTGAGGGATCCCCACGAATCAGGCGCATTCGGCGTGTGCATGGATGATGAAGGGCAGGGCCTTCAT